>NZ_CP058316.1:1200000-2400000 GCF_013389665.1 Microbacterium oleivorans
CCCTGAATGTCATCACGAGCCTGCGACAGCGAGTTCGCAACCTGCTCCATCTCGCCATAAGACGCACCGAAATCAGCCATGACGGCCCTCCTCGTTCTTTGGTCCGACCCCCCTCCGGAGCCGATACCAGAAACCTACCGACGGCGCCCCCGGACAGTCGATGGGGAGAACTCCCCACTCCGGGGTCTGGTATACGGCCTCAGGCCACGCTCAGGACTCCACGATGGTGTCGACGGGCACCGCCGCGGCATCGCCCGAGGTCGCGGCATCCGCGGAGTCCCCGGCACGCGACGACGGGGCGTCCGGCACACGGGGCAGCGTCGCAGCGTCGACCAGGGGCATCTGCACCGTGACCGCGCGACCGGCCTGCACGAAGATGCCCCGCCCCTCGGGGAAGTCGCTGCGCTTGACCTTGGGGAACGGCACCTTGAAGACCGCATCGCCGTCGAAGGCATCGGGTTTGAGGATGATGCCCTTGCGTCCACCCTTGAAGTCGCCCACCAGACCGAAGCCGCTGGTGACCTGCGTCACATCGGCGTCGCCGACGAGCAGATGGTCGCTGCGGTTCACGGCCTGGAACAGGCCCTTGAGCGCCCGCTCGGCCGACGAGTCGGCGAACTGCGGCACGTCCTCGACCACGATGAGGATGCGGCGTCCGAGCGCCTCGTCGGCGACGAGCTCGGTCAGCTCGGTCGCGAGCTCCTTCGCGTCGTCGGGGGTCGTCGCGCTGCGCATCCACGGCGCGAAATCGCGCAGCTGCGAGCGGCGTCCGCCGAAGTGGAACATCGTGACCTCGGGGTCCAGACGGCTCATCGCTGTCACGATCGCCTTCATCGCCGTCGTCTTGCCGGCCATCGGCGGGCCCGCGACGACGAAGGTGCCGACGGGATCGAACCCTCGAGCCGCGAGGGTGTCCTCGGCGACGCCGAGCACGGGGAACTCCCCGATGCGCGCCGGCAGGTCGGCGACGGCCAGGCGGGTGGGCAGCGAGCCGATCTCGGCGACCTCGCGGACCCCGCGGGCACGCAGCTCGTCGGCCAGCTGGCCCAGCAGCTTGGTCTGCTCCGCGACGTTGGGCGTGCCGCCCAGCACCGCGATCTGCGTCTCGAACCCGTCGACGATCGCGCGGCCCGGGGCCGATCGCTCGTCGAGCACGTCCTTGGGGGCGTTGAGCAGCCCGTAGGCGTTCTCGTCCGAGAGGCGCAGCACGATGCGGCGCGAGATATTCGAGCTCACCGCGGTCGGCACCGATCCCGACCGGTCGGCGGTGGCCACCACGTGGACCCCGAGCGGGCGCCCCTCGCCCAGGATCCGCATGAAGGCCTGGTAGAACGGCATCCGGGCGGAGGTGGACTCCCACTCGGCCCGGAACTGCGGCAGGCCGTCCAGGAGCAGCACGATGCGCGCCTCATCCCGGCCGGTCAGCTCGCGGTACTCCCCGATCGTCGAGGCGTTCGCCGCGCTGAAGCGCTTGCCGCGGTCGTCGAGGACGGCGCCGAGCGACCGCATGATGCGCTGCACCCGCTCGGCGTCGTCGCCCGGGATGACCGATCCGACGTGCGGCAGGATCTCGAGGCTCTTCAGCGACCCCGAGCCGAAGTCGAGCCCGTACACCTCGATGTTCTCGGCGCGCCGCCCCGTCGTCGCGGCGGCGATCGCGATGGTGCGCAGGACGGTGGACTTGCCCGACCCGCTCGTGCCGTACACGAGCATCGAGCCGTCGCGGTCGGGCTCGAAGTAGACGGCCTCCTGCAGCTGGCGCTCGGGGATGTCGCTCTTGCCGATGAGGATCGCTCCCCCGCGACCCGACGGGAGCGCCCGGATGTCGACCGTGGTCTCCAGGTCGTCCAGCCACGGCCGGCGGGGCTCGGGGATGCGCGCCTGGTTGGCGGCCGCGACGAGCGTCGCCACGATGCGCTTCTGGTCGTTGGGACCCGGATCGACCTCGGCCGCAGGGTCCTCGGGGATCTCGTCGACCTCCCAGCGCTGCACCGACCCGAAGCGCAGCTCCGCGATGGTGACATCGGCGGCGACGACCTCGTCGGAGCTCCACCCACCGGCGTACGCCGACTGGAACGGGACGAGTCGGCCGGGGCCGGTCTTGGCGATGCCCCGCCCGGGGATGCTCGGGTCGAACCGGGCGGCGACGGGGTCGTCCACGACATCCTTCGAGTCCGACTCGTCGGCCATGCGCAGTGCGACGCGGAGGTTCGTGTTGGCGCGGAGGTTGTCCTTGATGACGCCGGCGGGACGCTGCGTCGCCATGATGAGGTGGATGCCGAGCGAGCGCCCGCGCTGGGCGATGTCGACGACGCCGTCGACGAACTCCGGCACCTCGCCCGCCAGGGCCGCGAACTCGTCGATGACGAGCACGAGCGCCGGGGGCGTCTCGGGGTCGCGGCGCTTCTCGAGCTCGAGGAGGTCCTTGGCCTTCTTCCGGTTGAAGAGGTGTTCGCGGTGGTGCAGCTCGGCGCGCAGGCTCGTCAGCGCGCGGCGCACGAGGTGCGGGCTGAGGTCGGTGACCAGGCCCACCGTGTGCGGCAGCTCGACGCAGTCGGCGAACGCCGACCCGCCCTTGTAATCGACGAAGAGGAAGGTCACGCGGTCGGGGCTGTGCGCCGCGGCCATGCCGAGCACCCACGCCTGCAGGAACTCCGACTTGCCGGCACCCGTCGTGCCGCCCACGAGGGCGTGCGGTCCCTGGGTGCGCAGGTCGAGCGTCATCGCGTCGGTGGCCCCCTGACCGACGATCGCGCGGAGGTTGCCCGATTTCTTCAGTCGCGGCATGGCGGCACCGGAGCGGTCGAGGATCGTGTTGTTCTCGCGCCAGCGCTCCACGGCGAACGACGGCTCGGACGCGAGCTCCGACCCCACGAGCGAGAGGAACATCACGGAGTTCGGGATGTCGGACGAGTCCTCGATGATCGTGCTCGCGTCGGTCACCGGTGCGAGCCGCTTCGCCAGCACCGTCATCAGCTCGTTGGAGACGCCTTCGACCTCGGTGACCGGGTACTCCACACCGCTGCGCACCGTGCCCACCCGCGCCCGGTCGAGACCGGCCGTGACATCGACGAACGTGCGGCACACAGCGGGGAGCGCGTCGACGACGGGGGCGACGAAGATCCCGTACACCCCGACGTCGGCGCCGCGCTCGAGCACCTGCGTGAGCCGGGCGCGGTCGACCGGCGCGTCGGAGGTGACGATGACGACCACCGCGGTCTGCCCGGGGAACGTCGACTCCTCGGCGGCGCGGCGCACGTCGGTGCCGTATCGCATCGGATCCCAGTCGTCGTCGAACGGCAGCCGTGGGGCGGCCGCCGCCTTCGAGCGGCGCATCACGAGCTCCTCGAGGCCCGAGAGCATGGCGGCTCCGGTGGATGCCGAGTCCGACAGCGGCATCTCGCGGAACGGGCTGCGCTCGCTCGAGGTGTGGGGCAGCCACTTGAGCCACTCGAGCTCCTTTGCCCACTCCGGCTCGGTGAGGGCGACGGCGGCCAGGTCGTTCGGCGAGTGCAGCCCGAACAGCTGCACCGACAGGCCCCGCAGGGCGTCGGCGGCCTCGCGGGCGCCGCCGGCGACGCCGATGACCCCGACGCTCTGCAGCGACTCGAGGACGGGGACGCCGTCGATCATGCGGTAGCGATCGCGCAGACGATCGACCCGTTCGACGTACTCCTGCAGCGCGTCGGGGTTGTCGGCGCGTTTCACGCCCGTGCGCGAGGGCGCCTCCGAGGTGCCCATCCGCACGGCCAGGAAGTTCCAGTGCTCGGGACGCCGCGTCCAGAGCATCGGTCCCAGCTGCATCGCCTCCTCGAACACGACGGCCACCGGCGGCACCTCGGTGTTGCGCACCTCGCGCTCGCGCGGACGCAACCGGTAGAGCTTCTCTTCGAGCTCCTCGAAGGTGCGCTCGAAGATCTCTGCTTCCTTGCGCTGGCGCTGACCCACCTGGGTGCGCTGCGAGATGAAGTTGCCGAGGAGCATCATCGGCGTCATCGCGACGATGAGGAGCGTGCGGGGCTGATTGGTGATCGAGAAGAGCGCGATGCCCAGGATGATCGGAGCCACCAGCATCGGCCAGGGGAACAGCCGCGACACGGGATCCTTCGGCATCCGCGGCTCTTCGAGCTCCTCGCCGACGTAGCGCGGCTCGACGCGGGGGCTGCGGTTGAACAGGAGACTGCCGCCGCGCTCGAGCACCGGGTCCTGCTCGACGGGCGCGAAGCCCTCGACCATCGAGACCACGAGCTCGCTGTCGCCGAGCTGGAAGCGCTGCCCCGGGATCACCCGCAGACGCTGGACGAGGCCACCGTCGATGACGATGCCGTTGGCGGAGTTGAGGTCGACGAGCTCGACCGATGCGCCGACCTCGATGCGGGCGTGCCGCTTGGAGACGAGCCGGTCGTCGAGCACGATGTCGTTGCCCTGCGCCCGTCCGATCGTGAAATGCCCCTCGGTCAGCGAGAACTCGCGACCTGAGAGGGGGCCGCCGACCACGTGCAGGATCGCGGCGACGGGTCCGCCGGCGCCCCGGCTCGAGACGTAGTCGGGCCCCAGGTTGGTCACCGACGCCACGAACCCCGACCCCACGGGCGCATCGCCGACGAGCATGTGGGGGTCGAGCATGATGAAGTCCGGGGACGTCGGCGGGGCGACCGTCAGGGTCAGCACGTCGTCGGGCCCGGCGGAGACCTCGCGGCGCGGATCGCTGTCGACGATACGGCGAGCGACGTCGTGGACGGTGGCCGTGGAATCCGACGTCACGACGATGTCGGTGTCGGTGTGGTCACGGCGCTGAAGGGTCAGCTTGAGTCTCAACGAGGGCTCCTGTCAGCGGGTGCGACGACGTCAGCGGATGGTCACGACCGCGTGGCGGTCGCCGAAGCGGATGGTGTCGCCGTGGCGCACCTCGACGGGGCGGCCGGGCTCGAGCGGCTGCTCCGAGCCGCCGCGCACCAGCACGCTGCCGTTGGTGGAGCCGCGCTCGACGGCGACGGCGCGGTCGTCGTGGCGCAGCAGCGCCCAGTGGGTCTTGGAGATCGAGCGGGTCGGATCGACCACGGGCACCGGGGTGACCTCGACGTCGTCGGGCCCGGTCCCGGGCGCGCGACCCAGCACGACCCCTCCCCCGCCGACGGTCACGGTCTCGCCGGAGTCGAGGGTCAGCTCGACCGTGACGGGATGCGGTGCCGGGGCAGCCGCGGCGGGGGCCGGCTCGGGCTCGGCGGCAGGGACCGCGGTGGGGGCCGGCTCGGGCTCGGACTCGGCGGCGGGGGATGCGGCGGGGGCCGGCCCCGGGTCGGGCACGCGGTCCTCGAGCAGCGGCGGCGGCGTCCAGGCGGCCGCACCCGGGCCGGGGTCGACGATCGCTCCGGGCGCGATCGCGGCAGCGGCGGGAGCCGGCGTCTGCGGGCGAGCCGCGGCCGCGAAAGGCGTCGCCGCGACGGTGGTCGGGATCCCGGGGCGGGGCTCCTCCGCGGCCTCGTCGCCCGTCTCGCCCACGACCGGGTTGCCGGGGCGGGACCGCACCGCGCCGAGGACGCCGCCCTTGTTGCGGGCGAGCGGCACATAGGCCTCCGAGCCCGACGAGACGCGGGGCGTGGCGAGCGAGGGGAGCTCCGTCTTGACGTCGAGGAGGTCGGTGGAGACGGTCTTGCGGGCGATGCGCATCCGCTTCTCGTCGTACGGGTGGAGCCCGCGGCGCACGTCGACGAGCCAGATCGCCGCGGCCAGGTCGGGCCAGCTGCGTCCGCGGCGGTCGCGATCGAACAGCGGCGACAGAGCGATGACCAGGAGCGGTCCCACCAGCGGCACCACCAGGCTCGCGCACAGGACGAGGTAGCGCACGACGGCGCCGCGCCAGAAGCCGGGGCGTTCCAGGGTGCGGACGTTGACCGCCCGCAGGCCCGTGAAGGCCTTGCCGAGCGTCACGCCGCGACGGCCCAGCAGGATGAGCTGGACGAGCACGAATGCCGTCGAGAGGGCCCAGCTGACGGCACCGAGGACGATCAGGAGCACGATGTCGTCGCGACCGGCGAGAGCGGCGACCGGGTCGGGGTCGAGCGCGACGGTGAGCAGTGCCGGCAGCACGACGACGAGCATCGGCGTCTGCACGAGGAGCAGCACCAGCGCCTCGATGATCGTCGCCAGCACCCGCCGCCCGAAGGGGGCGCGGATCAATCCGAGCGATGCGGCGTACTCCGGCCGTGGCCGCCCGTCGGCGTCGAGGCCCTCGATCGTCCGAGCGCGCTCATCGATCTCCCAGATCACACGTTCCTCCCCGAAACGGCTCACTCACCGAAGCGACCCTATCGCCCGGCGCCCGTCCGCCGTTCACCTCTTGACTCCGGCCGCCGTTCCGGGGCGGAAGAGCGGCCCTCCCGGTCGAGGACCGGGAGCTCAGTGGAAGAAGTGCCGCTCGCCGGTGAAGAACATCGTGACTCCGGCGGCGCGGGCCGCGTCGACGACCTCCTGATCGCGCACCGACCCACCGGGCTGGATGATCGTCTTGATGCCGGCGTCGATGAGGACCTGGGGGCCGTCGGCGAAGGGGAAGAAGGCGTCGGATGCCGCGACCGACCCGGACGCGCGATCGCCCGCCCGCTCCACCGCCAGCCGGCACGAGTCGACCCGGTTGACCTGCCCCATGCCGATGCCCACGGTCGCCGAGCCCTGTGCGAGGACGATGGCGTTCGACTTCACCGCGCGGCACGACTTCCACGCGAAGATCATGCCCTCCAGCTCGGAGGGGTCGGGGCGCTCGCCCGAGACCAGCTGCCAGTCCTTCGCGACCGACTCGATGTCGTCGGGGAAGCGGTCGGCGTCCTGCAGCAGCAGCCCGCCCGAGACGAGCCGGACGTCCATGCGCTCCTGCCGCCAGTCGGCCGGCAGTCGCAGCACGCGCAGATTCTTCTTGAGCTTGAACACCTCGAGGGCCTCGGGCTCGAAGTCGGGGGCGACGATGACCTCGGTGAAGATGTCGCGCAGATTCTCCGCCATCTTGAGCGTCACGGTGCGGTTGGCGGCGATCACGCCGCCGAAGGCCGAGACGGGGTCGCACTCGTGGGCCCGCAGGTGCGCCGACGCGATCGGGTCGAGCGCCTGCGGCGCGGTGACGGCGATCCCGCACGGGTTCGCGTGCTTGATGATCGCCACGGCGGGCTTGATCATGTCGAACGCCGCCCGCAGCGCGGCATCCGCGTCGACGTAGTTGTTGTACGACATCTCCTTGCCCTGGAGCTGCTCCGCCTGGGCGATGCCGTGGCCCCCCGCGCGCGTGTAGATCGCGGCGCGCTGGTGCGAGTTCTCGCCGTAGCGAAGTGTCGCCATGCGTTCGGCGCGGATGGTCAGGTGCTGCGGCAGCTCATCACCCTCGAGTGTGGCCTCGGCGAACCATGTGGCCACCGCACGGTCGTACTCGGCCGTGTGCGAGAAGGCGCGCGCGGCCAGGTCGCGGCGCTGCGCGAGGCTCGTGCCGCCCGCGGCGACCGCCTCGATGATGGCCGGGTAGGACGAGGGAGACACCACGATCGCGACGTTGGCGTGGTTCTTGGCCGAGGCACGCACCATCGCCGGTCCACCGATGTCGATCTGCTCGACGACGTCGTCGCCGGTGGCCCCCGAGGCGACCGTCTCGACGAAGGGGTAGAGGTTGACGACGACGAGATCGAAGGGCGCGATCGCGAGGTCGGCGAGCTGCGTCTCGTGGCTCTCGAGGCGCAGGTCGGCGAGCAGCCCCGCGTGCACGGCCGGGTGCAGCGTCTTGACCCGGCCGTCGAGCGACTCGGGGAATCCGGTGACCTCGGCGACGTCGACGACGGCGAGACCCGCCTCTCGCAGCAGGGCCGCCGACCCGCCGGTCGACACGATCTCGACACCGGCGTCGGACAGCGCCTGGGCCAGCGGGAGCAGGTCGGTTTTGTCGCTCACCGAGATGAGGGCGCGGCGCACGGCGACGACGTCGCGCGAGCGGTAGAGGGCGGGGTCGTGGCTCGGTCCGGCCATGGCGGTTCTCCTCGGTACGGGTGCGGGGCCTGCGGCGCGGTCAGGCCGTGGGCGCGGTGGGGGTCGGGAAAGCGGGGGCGGCGAGGTCGAGCTCGCCGGTGGCGATGCGGCGGACGACGTCGATGAGCAGGCGCCGCTCGACCGGCTTGATGCGGTCGTGGAGCGCGGACTCGTCGTCGTCGCTGCGGATGGGCACGCGCTCCTGCGCGAGGATCGGGCCGGTGTCGACGCCGGCATCGACGACGATGACGCTCGCGCCGGTCTCGGATGCCCCGGCGGCCAGCGCGTCGCGCACGCCGTGCGCCCCGGGGAACTCGGGCAGGTACGCCGGGTGGGTGTTGATGATGCGGGGGGCCCAGGCGTCGACGACCGCCGCGGGAAGCAACCGCATCAACCCGCTCAGGACGATGAGGTCGGGTCGCCAGGCGGCGAGCTGTCGTGCGAGCTCCTCACCCCATTCCTCGCGGGTGGCGAACTCGCGGAACGGGACGGCGAACGTGGGGATGTTGTAGGCGTCCGCGTGAGCGAGCCCGTCGGCGGGGCGATCGGCCCCGACGACCGCGACGCGAGCGGGGAATCCGGGCTCGGCGGCGGCATCCAGCAGAGCCCGCAGATTCGAGCCGCCGCCGGAGATGAGGACCGCGACCGTCAGCACCGTCCTACTCTATCGGGGCGGCGTCCGCGCCCCGAGCCTGCCCGGAGGCGTCGACGCCGTCCGGCTCCGCAGCGCCGGACGGCTCGCGGCGCGAGGTGCGCGGACCCAGCAGCGCGATCGCGGCGCCCAGACCGATCTCCACCGCGAAGGCGAGCCCGACGGCGCCGGCGGGAGGTCCGATCTGAGTGAGCCGGTCGGGGCCGAGCGCCCCGGACGCGAGCGTCGCCAGACCACCGGCGACGAGGCCGCCGACGACGACCATCGCACCCAGCGCGACCAGTCGGGGCGCGACGGGCTCGGCGGCGGCGCGCGAGGCGGGCTCGGGAAGACGGCGGCGAGCGGCGAGCCCGCCGACGAAGCCGGCGGCCACGAACAGCAGGGCCAGAAGCAGGGCGATCGAGGGCGTCGACGGCGGGATCGCCCCCAGCACGGGGATCCCCGGGAGGACGCCGAGCTGGGTGCCGGATGCGGCCACCGTCGCACCCGCGCCGAGGGTGAAGCCCGGCCCGGCGGCGAACGAGCCCGCCCAGATGACGAGCGTCGGCAGATAGGCGAGCTGGCCGAGCGTGATGGCGGTGGCTCCGACCGCGTCGGCGTTCGCGGCCTGGAAGAGGGTGACGATCTCGCCGCCGCGAGCGAGCACGGCGACGCCGACCAGCAGGGCGCCCACGGCGACGAAACCGAGGACCGCGATGGCGACACCGCGGCCGGCAGCCGACACCGCACTCGCATATCCCCCGCGATCGAGCCGCACGAAGACGGCGTCGACCGGTCCGTCGTCGCCGTCGCGCCAGGCTCGGACGACGGCGCCGAGGAGGGCGGGAACCCCGAACACCAGGGTCGGGAAGAGCACGGCCTGCCACGCCTCGACGCTCGCGAACGGCGTCGTCGCGGTGGCCACGAGCACGCCCGAGAGCGCGGCCACGGTGGCAGCACCCGCCGCGACACCGGTGAAGCCGGCCCCCGCGGCGGCCGCTCGCCCGCCGGAACGCGCCGCGAACAGGGCGATGAACACCGCGACGGCGAGCGGGGCGAGTGACACCGGGATCGCGAGGGCATCCGCGGCGATGCCGGTGGCGACGGTGTACTCCTGCGGGAGCACGACGGTGACGGGCACGAGGTTGCCGAACTGCCACAGGCGCACGGCGGCCGGCCACAGCGATGCCCAGTCCGCTCCGCCCGCGAAGGCGGCTGCCCACAGCACGGTGAGCGGCGCTAGTGCGGCGACAACGCCGACGGCCACCGCGACGAGGGCGTCGAAGGCGGAGAGGAGGGCGACGAGCAGGCGATTCATGCCTGATCGACCCTACCCAGCGAGTCTGTGCGTGTCGGACCGGACGCGCGCGGGGCACTAGCGTCGTCTCGGAGGATTTTGTGAACACTACGCAGGAACGCGCACCCCACGGCGCCATCGACCGCTTCTTCGACATCAGCCGCCGCGGCTCGACGGTCGGAACCGAGGTGCGCGGCGGCCTCGTCACCTTCGTGACGATGGCCTACATCGTGATCCTGAACCCGATCATCCTCTCGGGCAAGCCCGACGTCGACGGCACGACGCTGGACTTCGCCGCCGTCAGCGCGGCCACCGCGCTGACGGCCGGTGTCATGACGATCCTCTTCGGCCTCATCACCCGGCTGCCCTTCGCCTTCGCCGCGGGGCTGGGCATCAACGCGTTCGTCGCCTTCGGCGTCGTGGGCGAGGTCACCTGGGCCGAGGCCATGGCGCTGGTCATGATCAACGGCGTCATCATCGTGCTCCTCGCGGCCACCGGCCTGCGCAAGATGATCTTCGACGCCGTCCCTGTGCAGCTCAAGCTGGCCATCACCGTCGCGATCGGCCTCTTCATCGCCTTCATCGGCTTCGTGAACTCCGGCTTCGTCACCGCCACGGGCGAAGCCTCTCCCCCCGTCGGGCTCGGGACGGGGGGCTCGATCGCCTCGGTGCCGACGCTCATGTTCGTGATCACCCTGCTGCTGACCGGCATCCTGGTCGCCCGCAAGGTCAAGGGCGGCATGCTCATCGGCATCGTCACCGGGACGCTGCTCTCGATCGTCGTCGAGGCGATCTGGCACCTCGGCGCCGCCACCGACAACCCCGGCGGATGGGGGTTGACCGTGCCCGCGCTCGACGGGTCGCCGGTCGGCATCCCCGACCTGAGCCTGATCGGTGCGGTCGACTTCGGGTTCGATCTCGGCAAGGTCAGCATCGTCACGCTCGTGATGCTCGTCTTCACCCTCGTCTTCTCGAACTTCTTCGACGCGATGGGCACGATGACGGGCCTGGCGAAGGAGGCGGACCTCGCCGACGCCAAGGGCGACTTCCCCCGCATCAAGTCGGCTCTCATCGTGGAGGGGGTGGGCGCGATCGCCGGCGGCGCGACCAGCTCGTCGTCGGCGACGGTGTTCGTCGAGTCGGGTTCGGGCATCGGCGAGGGCGCCCGCACCGGCCTGGCCAACGTCGTGACCGGCCTGGTCTTCCTCCTGGCGATGTTCTTCACCCCGCTGACCTCGATCGTGCCGACCGAGGTCGCCGCCGCTGCTCTGGTCATCGTCGGCGCCATGATGATGTCGCAGATCGCCCACATCGACCTCACCGACTTCCGCGTGCTGCTCCCGGTGTTCCTCACGGCCACCGTCATGCCGCTCACCTACTCGATCGCCAACGGCATCGGCGCCGGGTTCGTGTCGTGGGTGCTCGTGAACGCGCTGTCGGGTCGCGCCAGGCAGGTCAGCCCGCTCCTGTGGGTCGTCGCCGGCGGCTTCGTGGTCTTCTTCGCCCGCGGCCCCCTCGAGACGCTTCTCGGGGCCTGACGCCCCGGTGCGGGGAACAGCGAGGGGGCGGATGCCGCAGCATCCGCCCCCTCGTCTCTCGGTGAAGCGTCAGAGCTTCTCGATGATCTCCCGCATGAGCGCGGCGGTCTCGGACGGCGTCTTGCCGACCTTGACCCCGGCGGCCTCGAGGGCCTCCTTCTTCGCCTGCGCGGTTCCGGCCGAGCCCGAGACGATGGCACCTGCGTGGCCCATCGTCTTGCCCTCGGGCGCGGTGAAGCCGGCGACGTAGCCGACGACCGGCTTCGTGACGTTCGCCTTGATGTACTCGGCCGCGCGCTCCTCGGCGTCGCCGCCGATCTCGCCGATCATGACGATCGCCTTCGTCTCGGGGTCGGCCTCGAACGCCGCGAGGGCGTCGATGTGCGTCGTCCCGATGACGGGGTCGCCGCCGATGCCGATGGCGGTCGAGAAGCCGAGGTCGCGCAGCTCGAACATCATCTGGTAGGTCAGGGTGCCCGACTTCGACACGAGGCCGATCGGGCCCTTGCCGGTGATGTTCGCGGGCGTGATGCCCGCGAGCGCCTCACCGGGGGTGATGATGCCGGGGCAGTTCGGCCCGATGATGCGGGTCGTGTTGCCCTTCGACTTGGCGTAGGCCCAGGCCTCGGCCGACTCGCCGACGGGCACGCCCTCGGTGATGACGACCAGCAGCGGGATCTCGGCGTCGATGGCCTCGACCATGGCGTCCTTCGTGAACGCGGGGGGCACGAACGCGACGGAGACGTCGGCGCCGGTCTTCTCGATCGCCTCGGCGACCGAGCCGAACACGGGCAGCTCGACGGCGTTGCCGTCGGCGTCGGTGTGCGAGACGGTGGTGCCGGCCTTGCGCGCGTTCACGCCGCCGACGATGTTGGTGCCCGCCTTGAGCATCAGCGCGGTGTGCTTGGTGCCCTCACCGCCGGTGATGCCCTGGACGATGACCCTGGAGTCCTTGTTGAGGTAGATAGACATGTCGTTGGTCCTTTTCGCGTCCGGGGCTCAGGCGTTGGCCAGCTCGGCGGCCTTGTCGGCGCCCTCGTCCATACCGGCGGCGAGCGTGACGAGCGGGTGGTTCGCGTCGGCGAGGATCGCACGGCCCTCGTCGACCTGGTTGCCGTCGAGGCGCACGACGAGCGGCTTGGTGGCCGAGTCGCCGAGGATCTCGAGCGCCTTGACGATGCCTTCGGCCACCGCGACGCACGACGTGATGCCGCCGAAGACGTTGACGAAGACGCTCTTGACCTGCTCGTCGCCGAGGATGACGTCGAGTCCCGAGGCCATGACCTGAGCGTTGGCTCCGCCGCCGATGTCGAGGAAGTTGGCGGGCTTGACGCCGCCGTGCTTCTCGCCGGCGTAGGCGACGACGTCGAGCGTCGACATGACCAGGCCCGCACCGTTGCCGATGACGCCGACCTGGCCGTCGAGCTTGACGTAGTTCAGGCCCGACTCCTTGGCCTTGGCCTCGAGCGGGTCCGCCGCGCCCTTGTCCTCGAGCTCCTCGTGCTCGGGGTGACGCACCTCGCTGGCGTTCTCGTCGAGCGAGACCTTGCCGTCGAGGGCGACGATGTCGCCGGCGCCCGTGCGGACGAGGGGGTTCACCTCGACGAGGGTCGCGCCCTCGCCCTTGTAGACGTCGTAGAGCTTGACGAACACGTCCGCGACCTTCTCGACGAGGTCTGCGGGGAAGTTCGCGGCCTGGGCGATCTCGACGGCCTTGGCCTTGTCGATGCCCTGCAGCGGGCCGACCTCGACGCGCGCGAGCGCCTCGGGACGCTCGACGGCGAGCTCTTCGATCTCCATGCCGCCCTCGACCGAGCACAGGCTCAGGTAGGAGCGGTTGGCGCGGTCGAGCAGCACCGAGAAGTAGAACTCCTCGGCGATGTCGGCGCCCTGGGCGATCATGACCCGCTGGACCACGTGGCCCTTGATGTCGAGACCGAGGATGGCCTCGGCTGCCGCGTAGGCCTCGTCGGGGGTCTTGGCGACCTTGACGCCGCCGGCCTTGCCGCGACCTCCGGTCTTGACCTGAGCCTTGACGACCACGACGCCGCCGATCTTCTCGGCCGCCGCCTTCGCCTCCTCAGGGGTGTCGGCGATGATGCCGGCGAGCACCGGCACCTCGTACTTCTCGAACAGGTCTCGGGCCTGGTACTCGTAAAGGTCCACTGCAATCCTTCGCTGGGCGACGGTGGGGTGACGGGCGGGAACAATCTCGATGTCGAGATATCGCCCGATCGGAAAGCCTACTACCCGCACCTGGCGCGCCCGTGCCCGGCCCCCGCCGAAGGGAGGGGGTCCGGGTCAGATCCAGCCGCGCTCGCGGGCGAGGATCGCGGCCTGCTGACGCGTGGCGAGCCCGAGCTTGCCCAGCACCGAGGAGACGTGGTTGCGCACCGTCCCGGCCGACAGGTGCAGGGATGCCGCGATCTCGGCGATCGTCTCGCCGCGGGCCCCGGCGCGCAGCACATCGAGCTCGCGGTCGGTGAGGGGGCTGCGCTCGTCGCTGAGGGCATCGGCGGCGATCTCGGGGTCGACGTAGCGGCGTCCCGCGGCCACCTCGCGGATGACGGCGGCGACGTCGTCCGCGCGGCGCGACTTCGGCACGAAGCCGTCGACGCCGGCGCTCAGCGCACGCCGCAGCACGCCGGGTCGAGCGGGCCGGGTGACGACGACGCAGCGCGCAGGTATGCGCTGACGGATGCGGGCGGCCGCCTCGACCCCGTCGATTCCGGGCATCTCGAGGTCGAGGAGGCAGACGTCGGGTCGCAGTTCGAGCGCCCGCTCGACCGCGCTCTCGCCGTCCCGGCACTCCGCGACGACCTCGAGGTCGTCCTCGAGACGGAGAAGCGCGGCGAGCGCCGAGCGGATCATGTCCTCGTCGTCGGCGATCAGCACCCGGATCATCGCGGCATCCCCTCGCCCGTCGCGGGCCGCGGCGTGGACGCAGGGAGGATCGACACCGCCGGCACGGTCACGACGACATCGAAACGATCGTCGTGACGGCCGGTGCGCAGGTCGCCCCCGACCACCCCGACGCGGTGGGCGATGCTCTCCAGGCCCGAGCCCTCGCCGAGCGCAGAACCCGGACCCCGGTCGTTGGCGAAGCTCAGCCTCCAGTACCCGTCGTCACGGCCCAGCCGCAGCTCCGCCCACGCACCGCCGCCGTGCTTGAGGACGTTGGTCGTGCACTCGCGGATGACGGGACCGAGGATGTCGGCGGGCGCGAGTACGGCGTCGGCGGAGACGTCGAGCCGGACGGTCAGACCCGCCGCACGCAGCAGGTCGGCGGCGTTGGCGAGCTCGTCGGGCAAGGGCACGCCGCGGAAGCGTCCCGCGAGCTCGCGCGTGCCGGTGCGCGCCGCATCGACGGACGCACGCGCCAGACGGATCTGCTCCGCCGCGGCATCCGGATCGCGCGCCAGCATCCGTTCGGCGAGCTCGAGTTGCAGCGCGATCACCTGCAGATGATGGCCCTGCAGATCGTGCAGCTCCCCCGCGAGACGCAGACGTTCCTGCGTCGCGGCGAGACGCGACTCCGTGGCGCGGGCGCGGTTGAGCTCGAGCACCACGTCCCACGACCACAGCGAGAGCGCGATCGTGCCGGGAAGCGCGATGCCGAAGGTCGCGAGCGCGAAGCCCATCGATTCCGCGCCCGGCACCGTCGCGGCGAGCCGCGACCTCTCGGCGAACCAGAGGACGACGAGCGCGATCTCGGCGAGTACCACGCCTCGCCAGCGCACTCCCGGCCCCCAGCGCACGAGGCACAGCACGGTCGCCAGCACCGACCCGGCGAAGAGGAACGACGTGGTCGTGACGCCGATCACGACGGCCCCGAAGATCCCGAGCACCACCGGCCACGACGTGAAGCGACGCAGGCGCGGCACCCGGTCCGCGTCGCTGACATCGCCGTCGCGGCGATATCGGGCGAGCAGGATGATCGTCGTGACCAGGACGGCGACGGCTCCGGCGGCGTACCCCACCGTGAGAAGCGGCTGGTCGAGGCGCCGCGTCACCATGAACACCCACAGGGCCCAGACGGCGAGCGCCGACATCGTGAAGAGGACGATCGAGACGGCGATGTACCACGAGGTGGCCACCACCTCCCGGGCGAGCGTCGCGGGACTCGACGCCGACGGGGTGCGGGATTGGCGGGGGCTCACGTGGCCAGGGTACGACCATGACGTTTGTCATGCCCCGGCCTGCGGAAGCTCCCGATGAGAGGTGACGCTCCGGCACTCCCGCGACCGGGCGGGCGCCGCTGTGATGGAGTCATGTCGAACCGGTTCTCCGACCTCGTTCTCGGCTTCCAGGACCTCGTGGCCCAGATGCCCGACCTGCTCCGCCCCGTCATCGTCGCGCTCGCCGGCGCCGTCCCCTTCATCGAGGGCGAGGGCGCCGCCGCGATCGGAATCGTCGGCGGCATCCACCCGGCCGTCGCCGCCGTCGCCGGCGCGATCGGCAACTTCCTGTGCGTCGCGGTCGTGGTTCTCGTGTCCTCTCGCGTCCGGACCGCCGTCACGACCCGCGGCGGGGCGCCCGAGAAGCCGAAGTCGGCGCGCAGCGAGAAGTTCCAGAAGGCGTACCACCGCTACGGAACCCCCGGGGTGAGCCTTCTCGGTCCGCTTCTGCTCCCGACCCAGTTCACCGCCGCCGCCCTGACCGCCACGGGCGTTCCGCCGCGGACGGTCCTGGCGTGGCAGGGCGCCGCGATCGTGCTGTGGACCACGATCATCACGCTGTTCATCACCGGCGTGCTCTACGTGGCCACCTGAGCGCAACCCCCTGGCCGTATTCAGCGGCCGGCATGCCACGGAATGCAGGATGGGGGGCATGACCGCCCTCGAGTCCCGCCCGTGGCTGTCGGCCTACGCCGACGGCGTCCCCTCCGAGATCGACGAGGTGACCCAGACCCTCACCGAGATGATCTCGGCCAGCGTCGCCGAGCACGGGCAGCGCACGGCCCTGGAATTCTTCGGCTCCGCCACGACCTACCGCCAGCTCGGGGACGACATCGATCGAGCCGCCGAGGGGCTGCGTCGGCTCGGCGTCACCGCCGGCGACCGCGTCGCCATCGTCCTGCCCAACTGTCCGCAGCACGTCGTGGCCTTCTACGCGGCACTGCGCCTGGGGGCGATCGTCGTGGAGCACAACCCGCTCTATACGGCTCGGGAGCTGCGGCACCAGTTCGAAGACCACGGCGCGCGCTTCGCCGTCGTCTGGGACAAGATCGTCGACACGATCGGCGATTTCCCCGAGGACCTCCGGGTCGAGCGGATCGTGAGCGTCGACGTCACCGAGGCGCTGCCGTGGGGCAAGCGGATGCTGCTGCGCCTGCCGGTCGCCAAGGCCCGGGCGTCGAGGCAGCAGCTGACGGCCCGGCCGCGGACCAAAGCGGCCCTGCCGTGGTCGAAGCTGACCGCGGGGCGCCGTATCTCGGATCGGGTCGCCGGCCCGACCCTCGACGACGTCGCGCTGCTGCAGTACACCAGCGGCACGACCGGCATCCCCAAGGGCGCCGTCCTGACCCACCGCAACCTCCGCGCCAACGCGATGCAGGGGCGCGCGTGGGTGCCCGGACTCACCCCGGGCGAGGAGACGTTCTACGGCGTGCTCCCGCTGTTCCACGCGTACGGGATGACGCTGTGCCTGACGTTCGCGATGAGCATCGGGGCCAAGCTCGTGCTGTTCCCGAAGTTCGACGTCGGCCTGATGGCGGATGCGGCGAAGAAGAGCCCGCCGACGTTCCTGCCCGCCGTGCCCCCGATCTACGACCAGCTCGCCCGCGCGGCATCGCGCGGCACGATCGACCTCTCGCGGGTGCGCTTCGCCATCTCCGGCGCGATGAGCCTGCCCGTCGCCACCGTCACCCGCTGGGAGGAGGCCACCGGCGGACTTCTGGTCGAGGGCTACGGCATGACCGAGTCCTCCCCCGTCGCCCTCGGAAACCCGATCGGCCCGTCGCGCCGCCCGAGCACCGTGGGGGTGCCGTTCCCCAGCACCGAGATCCGCGTCGTCGACCCGGACGATCCGACGGTCGATCGTGAGCCGGGCGAGGAGGGCGAGCTGCTGCTGCGCGGACCGCAGGTGTTCTCGGGGTACTGGCGGCGGCCCGAGGAGACGGCGGACGCGCTGCTGCCCGGCGGTTGGCTGCGCACCGGCGACATCGCCGTGGTCGGGGCCGACGGTTTCGTGACGATCGTGGACCGGCTCAAGGAGCTGATCATCACCGGCGGCTTCAACGTCTCGCCGAGCGAGGTCGAGGACACCCTCCACGCCCACCCCGACGTCGAGTCGGCCGCAGTGGTGGCGGCTCCGCGATCCTCGGGCGGCGAGGAGGTCGTCGCCGCGGTCGTGCTGCGCGAGGGAGCCGAGCTCGACGTCGAGGGCCTGCGCGACTTCTGCCGCACCCGCCTCGCGGCGTACAAGGTACCCCGGCGCATCGTCGCGGTGGACGACCTGCCGCGCTCGTTGATCGGCAAGGTGCTGCGCCGCCAGGTGCGCGAGCAGCTGCTCGCCGCGGACTGACCGGGAGCCGGGTCGAGCCCCGGCATCCGGCTCAGCGCAGGCGGCGCAGGCCGGTCGAGGCGGGACCCTCGATGCGGGCGCCCTCTGCGGTGAACCGCGAGGCGTGCAGGGGGCAGTCCCACGTGCACTCGAGGTCGTTCCACTCGAGCACTCCGCCCAGGTGCGGACAGACCGCGCTGACGGCCCGGGTCTCGCCGGCCACGGTCGACACGCCCACCGGGCGTCCGTGATGCTGTGCGACCGTCCCCGCGCCCTCCGCGGGGCGTGCGACCGGCGTCGACCGCGACACCGCCTCGGCCCAGCCACGCGTCGCGACGGCGCCGACCTTCGCGTTCTCCTTCGCACCGCGGGCGAGGTCGGCGGGGACGGTGAGCCGGGTGCCGATGACCTTCATCCATGCCGTGCGCTCCCGCAGCTTCTCGCCGCGCAGCTCGCTGGCGATCCGCAGCGCCGCCGCCGGCGCGTTCGTCAGCCCCCACTTGGCGTAACCGGTCGCGAAGCGCACGCGCCCGAGGGTGCGCGGCATGACCCCGATGAACGGCACGCGGTTGTGCGAGGTGTAGTCCTGTGCCGACCAACGATGGGTCTCGGCGCCCACGGGGAACGTCTCGCGCGCCCACGCGATGAGTTCCTCGAGCATGCCGAGCTCGCTCTCGGTCCGCCCGACCGGGTGTCCCGCCCCGCCGACGATCAGCTGCGGCGCCCCATCGGCTCCCGCGCCGTCTCCGGCCGTCACGGTCCGTACCGACCGGGTCGGGCTGTCGGCCGACAGATACATGCCGTCGGGTACGTCGCCCTCGAGGTCGAACGACACGCACGCCGACCGCATCCCGCTGATCTTCGCGAAGTACAGTCCACGGTCGGTGATGGGGGCGCCCGTGGCCAGCACGATGTTCGCCGCGAACAGCGGGCCCGCGTCGGTCTCGACCCGCGGCCTCGGCACGACGCGCACCCGGCGCACCGCGGTGTGCAGGTGCAGCCGCCCGCCCGCCGCGACGAAGGCGGAGGCCAGTGCCGTCAACAGGCTCATCGGGTCGATCGCGCGCTGACCGTCGAGCGCCACCGCCGCTGCCATGTGCACGGGACCGGCGGCGAGCTCGTCGGCAGTGGCGAGCCGGACGCCGAGCCCCGCCTCGCGGGCGGCCCGATACTCCTCAGTCACCGCCGCCACGCCGTCCGCGCCCTGAGCGTGGGTGATCGCGGTTCGGACGGTCGTCGGCACGCCGAGCTCGTCCGCTGCGTGGGTGACCCACTCGAACCCGTCGCGGTTCGCATCGGCGTACGCGCGCACGAGGGATGCCGGATGGTGACGGCGCAGCGACGACAGGGTCGTGCCCTGCAGCAGCGAGATCTTGCCGGTGTTCGAGCCCGAAGCGAGTTCGCCGATGCTCCCGCGCTCGACGACCGCGACATCCATGCCGGCCCGCACGAGCTCCAGCGCCGTCGCGAGCCCGGTCAGACCCGCCCCGACGATGACCACGTCGTGGCGCCGACCGGGTTCGACGGGCGTTCCCGCGGGCAGGGACACGTCGGATTTCCACAGCGGCGTCATGACGGCATCCAACGCCGTCCCGGGGACGGCGGCAACGCCTTGACACTAGGCTCGGTGCCCATGAGCGAGGCCTCCCGCACCGCCGGTGGCGCCCTTGTGGCCGCAGCCGTCGCCCTGTTCGACGAGCAGGGGTACGAGCGCACCTCGGTCGATGACATCGCCCGAGCCGCCGGTATGTCGCGGTCGACCTTCTTCCGTCAGTACGGCGGCAAGGACGATGTCGTCTTCGCCGACCACGACGTCGCGATCGCCACTCTGCGCGATGTCCTCGCGGCCCACCACGAGAGTCCGTGGCGGGCCGTGTGCGACGCCGTCCTGGCCGCGTTCGACCATTTCGCGGCCGATGTCGGACTGGCGCGCCGCCGATATCGCGTCGTGCGCGGCGTGGCCGCCCTGCGCGACCGCGAGATCGTCACGGTGTTCCGGTACGAGCGCCTGTTCGCCGAGCATCTGCGCGGGCGTCTGCCCGACCTCGACCCGGCGGACGCGGTGGCCTTCAGCGCCGCCGTCACGGCCGTGCACAACCACGTGCTGCGCCGCGTGATCCGCGGTGAGGACGGCGTCACCCGCGCCACCCTCGAGGTCGCCCTCGACGACCTCCTGCACCGCTTCGGCGTGCACCCCGACGGCGAGGAGCCGGCGCACGACGACGTGGTCGTGGCGGTCTTCCCGCGCCGGATGCCGCTCGCCGAGATCACGCGGCGCCTGCGCAACGACCTCTCCTGAGGTGGACGCACGCTGCGGGCCCGAGGCCCTGCGGGGCGTTCCGTGACGCAGAGTGACGACACCGGCAGGCTCCCGCGCCGGTGTGGCTGGCGCACGACGTCCGGTGGCTGGCGAGGATGGAGGTATGGGCATCACCATCCGCGAGCCGAGCGCCGCCGACGCGGGCGGCCTGGCCGACCTGCACGTTCAGACGTGGCGCGAGGCCTACGGCCACCTGCTCCCGGCGGGCTTCTTCACGCCCGAGTTCGTGGAGGGACGGCACCGCATGTGGACGCACGTGCTGGCGGACGCACGAACAGACATGACAGTCCGCGTCGCAGATGCGGAGGGCACCCTCGTCGGATTCGCTTGGGCGGGTCCGACGGTGACGAGCGGCGCTGCCCCGCCGCGTCGGGAGCGCCAGCTGTACGCGATCTACGTGACGGCGGCCCACCACGGGAGCGGCGCGGGTCAATCTCTGCTCGACGCGGTCCTGGGCACCGGGCCGGCCGAGCTCTGGGTCGCGAGGGAGAACCCTCGCGCGATCGCCTTCTACCGTCGCAACGGGTTCGCCTTCGACGGGATCGAGCAGATCGATCCGACCGCTCCGCTCATCACCGACGCGCGGATGGTGCGCTGATCGGCCCCAGGCGTGACACCGAGTTCCATTCGCGGCGATACTGGATGCCATGAGCGATGAAGCCGACCACGACACCGACGTCCTCCCCGGCGAGCGCGTCACCTCATACGAGCTGACGGGCCGCCGCGACACCGACTACTACGGCGCCTTCGCGGACGTTCACGGCGAGGACCGTGCCGCGTGGGACCGCGCCCGCGCGTTCGTCGACGAGGTGGGCGACCGGATGCAGCGGGCCTGGGACACCGCGCAGTATCCCCTCGACCTCGTCCGCCGCATGGGCGAGCTCGACCTGCTGGTCGACGGGATCGAGCACCCGGACCTCACCCGCATCACCCCGCTCGGGGCGGGCCTGGTGACGATGGAGATCTCGCGCGGCGACGGCTCGCTCGGCACCGCTCATGCCGTTCAGGGCGGCCTGGCGCTGCGCACGCTCGCCCTCTTCGGATCCCCCGCCCAGCAGGAGCGCTGGCTGCGGCCCCTCGCGAGCGGCGAGGTGCTCGGCGCCTTCGCGCTCACCGAGCCCGACCACGGCTCGGACTCGGTCTCGCTCGAGACGGTCGCCCGTCGCGACGCTGGCGGCTGGGTGCTGCGCGGAGCGAAGAAGTGGATCGGCAACGGCGCCTCGGGCGGCATCGCCTTCGTCTGGGCCCGCGTCGACGACGAGGGCGACGAGCTCCACGGCGCCGTGCGCTGCTTCCTCGTCGAGCAGGATCGCCCCGGCTATACGGGAACCGTCATCACCGGCAAGGGCTCGCTCCGCGGCATCCATCAGGCCCACATCGCGCTGCGCGACGTGCGTCTTCCGGCGGACGCGGTGCTCGAGCGCACGCGGTCGTTCCGGGATGCCTCGACCGTCCTCTACGCCACCCGTTCCGGAGTCGCGTGGTCAGCGCTCGGTCACGCGACCGCCTGCTACGAGGCAGCGGTGACGTACGCCGGCCGACGCATCCAGTTCGGTCGCCCCCTGGCCCACTCGCAGATGGTGCAGGAGCGGCTGGCCCAGATGCTCGACGAGCTCACCGCGATGCAGCTGTACTGCCGCCGCCTGGCCGACCTCGAGACCGCGGGCGGACTGCGCCCGACCCAGGCCTCCCTGGCGAAGTACCACAACACGCGCGCCGCGCGACGGATCGCGCAGACCGCGCGCGACCTCCTGGGCGGCAACGGCATCCTGCTCGAGAACGGCGTCATGCAGCACATGACCGACATCGAGGCGATCCACACCTACGAGGGCACCGAGAGCGTGCAGGCGCTGCTGCTGGGACGCGACATCACCGGCGTCGGCGCGTTCGCCTGAGCCCGCCGCGGGCGGATGCCGCCGACCCACCGCCCGGATTCGTGCCGGATGTCAGCGCTGGGCGCGGTCGGCGGCGATCGCCTCGTCGATACGGCGCTGCGTGCGGCCTCGACCGCGGACGAGGAGGATCGCGACGAGCCCGAGGACTCCCACGCCGAGGACGACGACCGCGAGCGACGACCACGGCACGGCCGGCGTCGAGAAGCCCGCGGATGCCGCCTCCGGCAGCGGCACCCGGTCGTCGCCGAGCGACACGGGGGTGACGGTGATCTCGCCCGCCGCGAAGAAGAGCGGGGCCAACGGCATCTCGATGCGCTGCGTGGCCGTTCCTCCCGGGAGCACCTCGAACGCCTCTCCCCCGGCCTCGCCGGGCAGCAGCCCCAGGGGACCGGACGCGTCGGCTGCCGCGCTCGCGCCGAACCGGACGTTGCCGGTGTTGGTGACGCGGTACTCCACGCTCAAGGTTCCCGAGGCGAACGGCATCCATGACGGCGTGAAGGTCGCCGTCGCCGCGTCGACGCGCAGCGCGGGCGCGATCTCGCCGGCGACCTGCAGGTGGACGCGCACCCCGACGCGGTGCGTGAGCGTCACCCCGGCGTCCTCGATCGACAGGGCGACCACGATGCCGGCGGGATGGTCGCCGGGCGTGGCGTCGGCGGGAACGGCGATGGTCACGGGCAGCACCCGGGTCTCCCCGGCCGCGAGCGCGAGCGCCCCGCCGTCGAGGCCCTCGACCCGCACCCAGGCCCCGCCCGACGCCGGATCGTCGGTGCGCACGTCGAAGGCGCCGTCGGCGCCCACGACACCGTCGCCGGTCGCGACGGCGAACACGGCGGGTTCGGCTGAGTGATTCGTCACCGCGACGGCATCGCTCACGCTCGCGCCGGGATAGACGACGTGCCGGAGCGACACGCGGCCATCGGGACCCGCGGCGTCCGCCGGGACGACGCCCCACTCGGTGGCGGGAGGCTCGGCGGCCTCGGCAGCCTCAGCCCCCTCGAGCGCCGAGCTCGACACGGGCGCGGCGACGGTCGATGTGGCGGCGGCCGCGGGGGGAAGGACGGCGGCGTGGCCGACGAGGAGCGCCGTGAGAACGGCGAAAGCGCCGGCCGCGGGCAGCGCGGCGCGACGGGAACGGAAGCGGGGCATGGGGGGATCTCCGGATCGGGGTGGTGGGGGCGGGCACACCGGCCCGCCCCCACCGATGCGTCAGTCCTGCGCGAACAGGGTGAGGGTGATCTCGCTGCCGTAGCGACCCCCGGCGGCCTCGGCCGGGATCGACAGGTCGAGGTCGGCGCCGACGACCGTCGCGCCCAGGCGCGAGGTCCGGTCGGCCGCGGCGAGCGTCGCGGGAGCCTCGAGCGTCGCGCGGCCACCCGCGGCGGCGCCCGACTCCGAGCGCACGATGCGCGGCGTCCAGGCGAGGTTCTTCGCTGCGAGCGCGCGGTTGCCGGCCGCGAAGTCGGATGCCGACCCGGCCAGGGTCCAGCCGCGGCCCTGCGCGCGGACCTCGTTGCGCGTGTCGGCGACGGTCACCAGCGGCAGCGTCGCGTCGAGGTTCGCTCCGGAGCCGTCGAACGACACCCGCTCGCCGTCACCGGCGACGCTCAGGCTCAGCGCACCGTCGGCGTGCTGCCCCGCGACCGTGGCCTCGAGCGCGACGGCATCCGCCGAGCTGCGCTCGCCGTGTCCGAGGAAGTCGAAGATCGTCTCACCGACCGCGGTGTTGTCGAGGTAGGCGCCGCGCACGAGGTCCCACTGGTCTGCGCGCGCGTCGAGGACGTCGGCTCCCGCACCCCTGGCGAACAGCGGCACGAGGGCGTTGGTGTGGCCGCCCGAGTGCCAGGTGAGGTCGGGCAGCTGTCCCGCGGCGCCGGTCATGGGCGTCCAGCCCGCCTCGGGTCCCGCACCGGCACCGGCGAGGTAGCCGGTCTCGTGGTCGGCGGTCACCACGACGAGGGTCTCGTCCCAGGAGCTGTTCTGCTCGACCCACTGCTCGACGGCCTCGACGGCGTCGTTGAAGTCGATCTGCTCCTCGATCAGGCGCGTGGTCTGGTTGGCGTGACCGGCCCAGTCGACCGCACCGCCCTCGATCATGAGGAAGAAGCCTTCCTCGCCCTGGTCGAGCACGTTCAACGCGCCGCGGGCGAGCGTGTCGAGGTCGGCGACGTCGTTGGCCGGGTCGGTACCGGGCAGCACGTCGTCGTCGGCCAGGCCCGGACGGTTGTACTGCAGTGTCTCGGCGACCTGGGCGAGCCCGAACACCTTCTCGGGCACGTCCGTGCCCGCAGCCAGCGCCTCGAAGTCGGCCCGATCCTCGACGAAGGCGTAGTCGGTGCCGCCGGTCGAGACCCGCTCGTAGTCCTGCTGGGAGATCCAGGTCCAGTCGGCCGGCCGGGGCTCGTGCGCGTCGGTGTAGAGGGGGTGTCCCCCGCCCATCAGCACGTCCACCCCGCTGTCGATCATCTCCGTCGCCAGGCCCCGGTAGTCGTTGCGGTCGGCGTTGTGGGCGATGAAGCCCGTGGGGGTGGCGTGGTTGAACGGCACCGACGTGACGAGCCCGACCTTCTTACCGACGGCCTGGGCCTGCTCGCCGACGGTGAGCAGGCGGTCGCCGCCGGGGGTGAGCCCGAGCACACCGTTGTTCGTCTTCACGCCCGTGCCGAGCGCTGTACCGGCGGCGGCGGAGTCGGTGGCGCCCGAGGCGACCCAGGCGAAATCGCCCCAGGCCTGCTCGGTGACGTACTCGGCGCGTCCCGAGGCGGAGTGGTGCGACTGCCCCACCTGGACGGGCCACTGCTCGTACCCTTGACCGGGTGTCGACGGTGCATGCGAGACGGCACCGGTGGCCGGGTCGACGGACACCTGGTGCGCGCTCGTGCCGCTCTCGTAGAGGTTCGCGGCATCGAACTGGTTGTAGCCGGCGCCATCCGAGATCAGCAGGATGATGTTCTTCGGCGTCGAGGGCGCCGCCTCGTCGGTCGCGGTCGCGGCCACGGCGGGCAGGGCTGCCGCCACGAGTCCGGCGGCGACGCCGGTGGCCGTGAGGGTGCGGAGGCGCGGGTGCGCTCTGCGGTGCATGGAGGTTCCTCTTTCGTATCGCGGGGGACGATCGGATGCCGCTGACAGCGGCCACCCCACGCTCGCCGCCGCGGATGACCGAGGACCGACGCCGCCGTGACCCGCGGGTGAACAACGGTCGCCGCGCGCGTGACCGGCCGGCGGGCGCGTGCATGCGCCACCCCGACCGCGAGCGCAACCCCCGCCCGCAGGCGGGCCGGTCCGCTAGCGTCGGAGCATGACCCTGTTCCGCCGGAGCCCCGCGCCCCAGACCGCGGTGGCCGACGCCATCGACCGCAGCACCGAACGACCTCCGGCGAGCCTGTGGGCCGACGGCTTCGGACGCCTCGCGATCCGCGCCGTGCAGGTGATCATCCTGGTCATCATCGCGATCGGCATCGTCTACGTGCTGCGCCAGGTGTCGGTGGTCGCGATCCCGCTGATCCTCGCCCTCATCTTCGCGTGCGCGTTCGCTCCGGCGATGAACGCGATGCGGCGGCGCGGCGTGCCCTCGCTGGTTGCGACGATCCTGACACTGCTCACGATCGTGGTGCTGCTGACGGGTCTGTCGTGGCTCATCGTGTGGGCGGTCCGCGATCAGTGGGACGACCTGTACTCGCAGGCAGAGAGGGGCTTCCAGCAGCTGATCGCTTGGGCGCAGACGCTGCCGTTCTCGATCGACCAGGATCAGATCGACGAATGGCTCGATGCGCTCGGCGACTTCGTCACCAGCGCGCAGTTCGGCTCGGGCGCCATCGCGGGCGTCAGCGCCGTGGCGACCTTCATCACCGGCGCCGTGCTGCTCGTGGTCATCCTGTTCTTCTTCCTCAAAGATGGACCGCGCATGTGGGAGTTCCTCCTGCGCCCCTTCCGCGGCTCGAACGAGGACCGTGCCCGCCGCGTCGGCGACAAGACCGTCGTCGTGCTCGGCTCGTACATCCGGGGCACCGCCGCGGTGGCCGCGGTCGACGCGATCGGCATCTACATCTTCCTGCTCATCCTGCACGTGCCACTGGCGATCCCCCTCGCGGTGCTGGTGTTCCTCCTCGCCTTCATCCCCATCGTGGGTGCCACCCTCGCCGGCATCCTGGCGGCCCTCGTGGCGCTCGTGGCCAACGGCCCGGTCAACGCGCTCTTCGTCGTCGGCGCGGTGGTCCTGGTCAATCAGCTCGAGGGCAACTTCCTGCAGCCGGTGCTCATGGGCCGCACGATGAAGCTCCACTCGTTCGTCGTGCTGGTCGCCCTCGCCGCCGGCACCGCGATCGGCGGCATTCTCGGCACGCTGCTCGCCGTGCCGATCACGGCCGTGGTGTGGGGCATCATCCAGGTGTGGGACGGGCCCGATCTGCCGGCCCGCTGGGCTCGCCCCAAGCACAAGCCCCTTTCCTGAAGGGCGTCCTCGCGAGAAGGATCGGCTCATGGTCTACGACATCCCCGCGCCGATGCTCGCGAAGTCGGTTCCCGCGGTCCCCGACCCCGACCTCACCGACTGCGGGCTCTCGTTCGAGCCCAAGTGGGACGGTTTCCGCGCGATCGTGGCGTGGGACGGCAGCGACGTGGTCATCGGCAGCCGGGGATCGAAGCCGCTGACGCGGTATTTCCCCGAGCTCGTCGATGCGTTCTCGCGGCTGCTGCCCGAGCCCTGCCTGCTCGACGGCGAGATCGTCGTGGCTCGCGACGACGGCGACGGGCGCCGCCTGCAGTGGGAGGCGCTGTCGCAGCGCATCCACCCGGCGGCATCCCGCGTCGCGCTCCTGAGCGAGCAGACGCCGGCGATGTTCATCGCCTTCGACCTCCTCGCCCGCGGCGAGCGCGACCTGCTGGCCGAGCCGTTCGCCGTGCGGCGCGCCGAGCTGGTCGACCTGCTGCGCGCCGTGCCCGATCCGATCCACGTCACCCGCGCCACCGACGATGTCGAGACCGCGCGCCGCTGGCTCGCGGAGTTCGAGGGTGCGGGGCTGGACGGCGTCGTCGCCAAGCCGCTCGCGGCGCCCTACGCGCCCGGCAAGCGCGCGATGTACAAGATCAAGCACGCTCGCACCGCCGACGTCGTGGCGATCGGGTACCGCATCCACAAGTCCGGCTCGGGGGTGGGCTCGCTCCTCGTCGGGCTCTTCGACGAGGACGGCGACCTGCACGGGGTCGGCGGGGTGGCCGCCTGGAGCGACAAGCGTCGGCTCGACCTCGTCGACGAGCTCCAGCCCCTCGTCGAACGCGATGCCGACGGCGCCGCCATCACCGGAGAGTCCGACCGCTCGCGGTTCGCCGCATCGAAGGACGTCTCGTTCGTGCGGCTGCGCCCGGAGCGCGTCCTCGAGGTGCGCTACGACCAGCTCGAAGGCCGCCGATTCCGGCACACCGTCCAGTTCGAACGGTGGCGGCCCGACCGCGACGCGCGATCCTGCACCTTCGATCAGCTCGAGACGGTCGTGGCCTACGACCTGGCCGACGTGCTCGACTGAGTCGCCGCCTGTCACCGGGCGTTCACGCCGTGGACATCGGGTGTTGCCGGGTCCTGCCTAGCGTGCGGGAGTCGCCCAGGGGCGCGGCTCGTGCTGCGTCGCTCGGGTGCGGCATCCCTCCCCCACCCGAAGGACACGCATGCCCTCCGCAGCCCCCCGTCGCCGTCCGGCGCGACGACACGCCCTCGCCCCCGCAGCCGCCCTCGGCGCGCTCACCGCCGCGAGCCTCGCCCTCGGATGCGCGCTCCCCGCTGCCGCGGCGGGCGACGACCTCCTCGCCGACGACGCGATCGCGCCCCACCCCGCCGCCTACGGCACCTTCGTCGAGACCTACCTCGCCAACAGCTCCGACAACGGCACCCCCACGACGAACCCGGCCATCGGCGTGCTGTCGGGAATGCTCGAGCTCTGGCAGCCCGGGGCGAGCTGGGA
Organism: Microbacterium oleivorans; assembly: GCF_013389665.1. NCBI lineage: Bacteria > Bacillati > Actinomycetota > Actinomycetes > Micrococcales > Microbacteriaceae > Microbacterium > Microbacterium oleivorans. The sequence goes on from NZ_CP058316.1 coordinate 1,228,144, forward strand.
CTCCGGACGGGCGACCCCTGTCGGCGCGGCCGTGCTGGAGGCCAACATCGCCCACAACGTCCGGGTCGCCCAGACCCGCACCGACGCCGACGAGGCGGCGGCGTGGATCTTCGACCGCCGCCACCAGAGCTACAGCGCCCTCGACGGCCTCGGCTCGGCCGCCCCCGCGTTCCGCGCGGCGATGAACGCCGGCACCACCATCCCGGCCGAGGTCCCCGCCGACGCCACCTCCGTGCGCTACGACGATGCGGGCAACGGCAACGGCGCGTGGGCCGACCGCGATGCGCCCCTCGGAGCAGTGGTCGAGCTGGTCGACACGGTGCGCGGCCCGTCGGCCTCCTCCAACCCGTCGAAGAACTTCTACAGCTACAAGCGTCCGTTCCGCTGGGTCGACGACGCGCTCATCGTTCCCGCGCTGCTGCCGGTGCGCAAGCCCGACACCGAGGCCGAGAGCGACGGGGGGTTCCCCAGCGGTCACACCAACGCGGCCTACCTGGCCTCGCTGGCCCTCGCCGACGCGGCACCGCAGTACCAGTCGCAGCTGATCGCGAACGCGGCGGAGATCGGCGACAGCCGGATCGTCGCGGGGATGCACTCCCCGCTCGACGTCATCGGGGGCCGCATCCTCGCCACGGCGCTCACGGCCGCGAGCCTGAACGACCCGGCCAACGCCGCGCTCCGCGCGAGCGCCGCTGCCGAGGCCCAGGAGCTCCTGGCCACCCTGCCCCCGGCGGACGGCGCCGCCGACGACTACGACCTGCTCGCCGCGCAGTACCTCGACCGCATGACCTACGGTTTGCCCGCGACCGGTGACACGACCCTGCCCGCGCGTGTCCCCGCCGGCGCCGAGGTGCTCATCGAGCACCGGCTGCCCTACCTCGACCAGCAGCAGCTGCGGTGGGTGCTGCACTCGACGGCCGTCGCCTCGGGGCACGCCGTGCTCGACGACGCCGAGGGCTGGGGCCGGCTCAACCTCTTCGAGGCCTCGAACGGATTCGGCGCGTTCGACACCGACCTGACGGTGACGATGGATGCCGCCGCCGGCGGCGCATCGGCCGCCGACGAGTGGCGCAACGACATCGACGGCGCCGGGTCGCTGACCAAGGACGGCACCGGCGTGCTCACACTCTCGGGTGAGAACACCTACACCGGGGGCACGGTCATCGCAGCCGGCGCCGTCGTCGCCGGCTCCCCGGGCGCGCTCGGCACCGGCGACGTGACGCTGGCTGCGGGGCGGATGGCGGAGACCACCGACGGCCTCGTGGTCGGCGGCGACTACCGGCAGGCCGGGGAGGCCGCGCTGGAGCTCGCTCCCTCGGGCGGTCAGCCGGCCCTCAGCGTCGCGGGCGAGGCGACCCTCGACGGCACGCTGCGCGTCGACCTCGCCGGCGCGACGCCCGCCGCCACCCACCGCCTCATCGCCTACGGCTCGGTCACCGCTGGATCGGCCTTCGACGCCGTCGAGATCACCGGGGCGCCCGCCGGGTTCGACGGTGAGCTCGACTACCGCACCGACGGGGTCTACCTCGTTCCGGTGGTCACGGCTCCCGGCGAGACCCCCGACGGGGAAGGACCGGGGGCTCCGACGACCCCGGCGGTTCCGGACGTCCCCGGCGACGGCGCCCGGCCGGACGCGGACACCGCCGGCGGCCCCGGCGGCGCGCAGGCGGGAGAGGCCGTTGCCACCGGACCCACCGGCGAGCGCATCGCCCGTACCGGTGGCGACGGCGCGCCGACCGGCGCGCTCATCGGCGGCATCCTGCTCGTGTCGGCGGGCGCGCTCGTGCTGGTCTCGCGCCGCAAGCGTCCCGTCCAGCACTGACGGTCCACGCCCGGATACGCCCGGCCGATCCTCCCACCCGCACCCGATGCGGGTGGGAGGATCGAACCATGCGGGATGACCAGAGCGACCCGGTGCCCGACGGCACCGCCGAGCTGCACCTCGAACCGGTCCGGTTCATCGCCCGCACCGACGCCGTGCTCCGCCTGGGGATGCTCATGCTGGGAGCCGGCGCGTCCTCCGCACGGGTGCGCGACACGATGGACCGCACCGCACGGGCTCTCGGTCTCGAGCGCCTGGAGTCGCGCGTGGGAATGACCGACATCGTCATCACCGCGCAGCGGGGGCAGCTGTTCCGCACGCGCGTGGCCGAGGTGCGGCATCCGGTGGTCAACTCCGAGCGCATCGCGGAGGTCATGCACCTGTCTCACCGCGTCGCCGACGGCGTCACCGCCGACGAGCTGCAGCGCGAGCTCGACCGCATCGAACGGATGCCGCCGCGCTACCCCACCGCGGTGCGGGTGCTCGCCGCCGCCGCGGCGTGCACGGCTTTCGCCTTCCTCAACAACGGCGGGTGGGCCGAATGCCTGAGCGTGGCGCTGGCGGTCGCGCTGGGCCAGTATGTGCGCATCCGCGGGGCCCGGCTGCAGGTGAACGAGTTCCTCCTCGTCTTCCTCTCGGCCGCCACGGCCCTGCTGACCTTCCTCGGGGCCTCGCACCTCATCGAATCCATCGGCGCCCCCTCTCCGCAGTACGGCGCAGCGCTCACGAGCGCGGTGCTCTATCTCGTACCGGGTTTCCCGCTGGTCACCGGCGCCCTCGATCTGGCCCGCCTCGACCTCAACGCGGGGGTCAACCGCGTCGTCTACGCCGGTCTCGTGCTGCTGTCGACCGGATGCGCCGTCTGGGCGGTGGCGGCGATCTTCCAGACCAGCGCCGTGGCCGTCGCGACCCCCGGACTCGGCGAGCCGTTCCTCTCGCTCGGGCGGCTCGTCGCGGGATTCGTGGGGGTGATGGGTTTCGCGCTGCTCTTCTCGACGCCGTGGCGCACCGCCCTCGCCGCGGCCGCGATCGGCGCCGTCGCCAACGTCGGGCGCCTGCTGATGATCGACAACGGCGCGATGCAGCCGGTGGCGGCCGCGGCGGCCGGTGTCGCCGTCGGCTTCGGGGCGTTCGCCGTCTCGCGCTTCGTCCGCTCGCCGCGCATCACCCTCACGGTGCCGGCGGTCCTCATCATGGTTCCCGGCGCATCGGCGTACCGCGCGATCGTCGCCACGATCGAGTCGGACACCCTGAGCGCCGTGCAATACGGCGTGACGGCCGTGTTCGTCGTCGTCGCCCTCGCCGTGGGGCTCACCGTCGCCCGCGTCGTGACCGAACGCGAGTGGCTGCGCCCGTCGGCGAACTGACGACGACGCGTCTCAGGCCTCCGGATGCCGGGCGCGGCTGGGCTGCACCCGCGGCGGCTCGCCCGGCATCTTGGGGAACTCCGGGGGGAACGGCAGCTCGCCGAGCCCGGCGTCGAGGTCGCGCTGCCACCAGTCCAGCAGCGTGTCGACCCGCCCCGGGGCGTCCTGCAGACCGGCCCACGGGTCGCCGAGCTCACGGAGGCGTCCGGGCACGGTCCGCACCGTGAACGACGACGGTTCCACGCCCGCCTCGAGCTCGTCCCACGTCAGCGGCGTCGACACGGGCGCGGCGGGCAGCGCTCGGGCACTGTAGGCGCCGGCCATGGTGCGGTCGCGGTTGGCCTGGTTGAAGTCGACGAAGACGCGCTCGCCGCGCTCCTCCTTCCACCAGTTCGTCGTCACCCGATCGGGCATCCTCCGCTCCAGTTCACGCGCCGCCGCGATCACCGCGTGCCGCACGTCGAGGAACTCGTGGCTGGGCTTGATCGGGCAGAACACGTGCAGCCCCCGGTTCCCGCTCGTCTTCACGAAGGCGGTGAGCCCCGCTTCGGCCAGCACGTCGCGCAGCGCGGGAGCCACCGCGGCGGCATCCCCGAAATCGGTGCCGGGTTGCGGATCGAGGTCGATGCGCAACTCCACCGGGTTGTCGGTGTCGCGCGCGAGCGAGGCCCAGGGGTGGAACACGACGGTGTTCATCTGCACCGCCCACACCACCGCAGCCGCCTCGTTCATCACGACCTGCGGATGACGCCTGCCGCTGTTGTACGTGCAGACGACCTGGTCGACATAGTCCGGCGCCCCCTTGGGCGGGTTCTTCGAGAAGAAGCGCTCGCCGTCGATGCTGTCGGGGAAACGCTCGAGCGAGATCGGTCGATGCCCGTTCGCCCGCAGGAACGGTTCCGACACCGCCAGCACGTAGTCGGCGTACTCGTGCTTGGTGATGCCCTCATCGGGCCACAGCACGCGGTTCGGGCTCGATACGCCGACCTCACGGTCGCCGTGGGGTCCGGGCACGGTCAGGGTGATGCGCTCGCTCGCCATGGCCCGACCCTAGGGGTCGGCGCGCACCCGAGGTACCCCCTGGACAGGCCGCGAGGCGATCACGCGGAGATCCACGATCCGGCGGATGCCGCAGCGCGCAGCATCCGCAGAATGCGAGATCCCCTCGGGATCAGCGGTCCGAGTCGGAATCCGGCGCGGGCTCGGAGCCGCCGTCGGCGGGGGTCGTGGCGGCCGCCGGGGCCTCCTCGGGATCGTCCGCCCGCACCAGCACCGGACCGAGGTCGGCTCGGTCGACGTGGATCCACGGGCCGCCCGGATCGACGATGACGCCGGTGAGCTCGGGGTTGCCGATCAGCGCGCGCGCGATCTGCGCTGCGGTCACCGGCACCGGCCGGTCGCCGCGCTGCAGGACGAGGACCTCGAGCGGGTGCGAGTAGACCTCGAGGCGACGCTCTCCCGACGCCGTGCGCGACTCGGCGAGACCGATCTGCCCGCTGTCCGCCGCGGTTCCGGCCGCCACCCACAACGGCGCGGCGGCGAGAGCCGTCCCGACGGCGCCCGGGGTCTGCGCGTCGCGCGGACCGGCGAGGAGGTTCTTGATCGTGAAAGCGGGGTCGCCCTCCTCGAAGGCCTTCTTGATGAGCGGGGCCGGGAGCACGATGCGCGAGCCGGCGACGGCGTGGTCGATGATGAGACCCTCGTAGGGCCCCTCGATCGCGTTGCGGAACACGCCCGCCACGGGGAGCCCCAGCGCCGACGTGTCGCGGTCGCCGTCCGCCTCGACGCTCGCGCGGAGCGAGGCACCGCCCGTGAAGGCGAGCAGGAAGCGCGCGCCGTCGACGTGGGAGACGGCGAGCGTGATGGGCTTTCCCTCCGCCGTGAGCGCGCGAGCGTCACCCCGGACGCGGACGTACAGCGTCCCCTGCATGCTCTGACGCATGACGTTCATGACGTCGACGTTGCCCGGCTGCTCGGGCAGCACCGTCAGCGCGGCCTGCACGAGGGTGTTGTCGGGCATCCCGCTCACCGTCTCGGTGCGCGCCGGGGCCTCGGCGGGCGGGCGGGTCGTCGACCGCTGCGGCTGCGCGGGCGGGGCCGGCCGCGCGGGCGCGCCGAACGTCGACATCGAGATGCCGACGTGGGGCACGACCTCCGGCGCGGGCTCGACGACGTCTGCTGCGCCGCCGTTCTCGGCACCGGTGACCTCGTCGTCGACCGCGTCGGTTGCTGCAGGCTGGCTGGTGGTGTCTCGCGCAGAGCGCTTGAAGATCGCCATGCGTCGAGCCTAACCCGCGGGCCCGCCGGGAGCTCGGCGGGCGTCAGAGCTTGACGATGGGTGCGATCTTGATGAGCAGCTTCTTGGCCCCCGCCGAGTCGAAGCGCACGTGGGCTACGCGCTTGGCGCCCTCCCCCGTGACGGCGTCGATCCGCCCCTCTCCGAAGTCGTCGTGCCGGATGCGATCGCCGGGTGCGAGCTCGAGGTCGCCGTTGTCGCGCACCTTCGCGGGGATGCGATTGGCGAACTTGGCGATGTCGCTCGAGGGCTCGCGGCGCGGAAGCGGCACGAGGTCGTCACCGTAGCGTTTGCCCGCGCCGCCGGAGCCGGGGGCGCGACGTGCGTTGAGCGCACGGGACTGCATCCCGCCGCGCGAGTTCACGTCGCCGGGCGACTGCCGCCAGTCGATGAGGTCATGCGGGATCTCCTGGAGGAACCGGCTGGGCATCGCCGCCGACACCTCGCCGAACTGGGCGCGGGTCATCGCGAGCGAGAGGTGCAGGCGCTTGCGTGCGCGTGTGAGCGCGACGTAGAACAGCCGGCGCTCCTCCTGGGGGCCCCCGGGCTCACCGGCCGAGATCCGGTGCGGGATCAGGTCCTCCTCGACGCCGGTGACGAAGACCGCGTCGTACTCGAGCCCCTTGGCCGTGTGCATCGTCATGAGCGAGACCGTGCCCGACGCGTCGTCGAGGTCGTCGGCATCGGCGACGAGCGCCACCTCGGTGAGGAAGTCGAGGATCGTGCCGTCGGGGTTGTTGCGCGCGAACTCCCGGGTCACGGCGACGAGCTCGTCCAGGTTCTCGAGACGGGCCTCGTCCTGGGGGTCGCGGCTCATACGCAGGGCGTCCATGTACCCCGACTTGTTCAGCAGAACGTTCAGGCCCTCGGTCACCGCCGTCGGGGGCGCCACCTCCCCCGAGCTCGGCAGCATGATCTCGGTCGCCTCGGCGAGCACCGCGTCGAGCTGGCTGATCGCCGCCTGGATCTTCGGGCCCACGCCCAACGCCGAGGCATTGGCCAGGGCGTCGCGGAAGGTGATCTGCTGGTCGGCGGCGTACCGCGCGATCGACGTCTCGGTCACATCGCCGATGCCGCGGCGGGGACGGTTCAGGATGCGGCGCACCGCGAGCTCGTCGGCCGGGTTGGCCACGGCCACCACGTAGGCCAGGGCGTCCTTGATCTCGGCTCGGTCGTAGAACTTCGTGCCGCCCATGATCTTGTACGGGATGGCGGCGCGGATGAAGATCTCCTCCAGCGCGCGCGACTGCGAGTTGGTGCGGTAGAACACCGCCATCTGCGAATACGGCACCGAGGAGCGGTGCAGCGCTTCGATCTCGTCGGCGACGAACTGCGCCTCATCGTGCTGCGAGTAGCCGGTGAACCCGACGATCGCGTCGCCCGCGCCGACATCCGTCCAGAGCTTCTTGTCCTTGCGGTCGAAGTTGTTCGCGATGACCGCGTTGGCCGCCGACAGGATGTTCTGCGTCGACCGGTAGTTCTGCTCGAGGAGCACGACCTTCGCCCCGGGGTAGTCGCGCTCGAACTCGGTGATGTTGCGGATGTCTGCCCCGCGGAACGCGTAGATCGACTGGTCCGAATCGCCGACGACCGTCAACGAGGCGCCGTCGATCTCGGGCGCCGTCTCGGGCTCGAAGATCATCATGCCGCCCGCGGAGAACGAGTCTCCCGCGGAGCCCTGCACCGGCCGCGTCAGCTCGTGGATGAGCGCGTACTGGGCATGGTTGGTGTCCTGGTACTCGTCGACGAGGATGTGCCGGAACCGCTTGCGGTAGACGTCGGCGACGTTCGGGAAGGCGCGGAAGAGGTACACCGTCTGGGCGATGAGGTCGTCGAAGTCGAACGCGTTCGCGCGCTGCAGCGACGACTGGTAAGCGGCGAACATCTCGACGAAGACGCGCTCCGCGGGGTCGGACATGTTGGCCTGGCGCGCGTACGAGTCGGCGTCGGCGAGCTCGTTCTTGAGCTTCGAGATGCGGCTCTGCACGCCCGCGGGGGTGAGCCCGAACGCATCGGCCTCGTGCTCCTTGACCAGCCGCTTGATGAGCGCGCGCGAGTCGCCGGAGTCGTAGATCGTGAAGTTCTTCGTGAAGCCGAACTGCTGCGCCTCGCGGCGGAGGATGCGCACGCACGCCGAGTGGAAGGTCGAGATCCACATGCCCTGCGCGCTGTCGCCGATGAGCTGCTGCACGCGCTCGCGCATCTCCCCCGCCGCCTTGTTGGTGAAGGTGATCGCGAGGATCTGGCTCGGCCACGCCTCGCGTCCGCGCAGCAGCGAGGCGATGCGGTGGGTCAGCACCCGGGTCTTGCCCGAGCCGGCGCCGGCGACGATCAGCAGCGCGGGACCGCGGTAGGTGACCGCCTCGCGCTGAGGCGGATTGAGCCCCTCGAGGAGATCGGCGTCGGGGCGGCCGGCGTCGGAGGGAACGGTCGCGGACGAGCCGACGATGACGGGCTTGATGGGCTCTGGCATGGCCCTGCAATTCTAGGCGCGGGCACCGACGCTGCCTCCCCTCGCCGATGTCGCCGCCGGGCGATAGCGTCGGCGGCATGGATGCACGGGTCACCTTCATCACGTTGGGCGTCCGCGATCTCGCGGCCACGCGCCGGTTCTACGTCGACGGGCTCGGCTGGGAGCCGGCGTTCGAGGCCCCCGGCGAGGTGATGTTCGTGCGCGTGGGGCCTGCCGTGATGCTGTCGCTCTGGGACCGGGCGGCCTTCGAGGCCGAGATCGGCGCGACCCAGACCGGCCCCGGCGTCCCCCCGGTCGCCCTGGCGCACAATATGCCCGACGAAGCCGGAGTCGACCGGGTGATCGCGGATGCCGCGGCAGCGGGTGCCGAGATCGTCGCGCTGCCGGCCCGCCGCGAGTGGGGCGGCTACTCGGGGTACTTCGCCGATCCCGACGGGTTCCGCTGGGAGATCGCGTACAACCCCGGTCCGCTCGGCGTCGAGCTCATGCGCGACGCCGGGCTGGCCTGACGTTCGCGGCGTGGACATCGAGCTCGTTCTGCCCGAGCTGCGCGAGCCGATGCGGCGCGCTCAGCTCACCGCGCCGCGATGGCTGGTGCGCCTCGCGGTCCGGGTGATGCCGGTACCCCGCTCCCGCAGCGTGCGCGTGTCTCGAGCACGCGCGGCATCGGCGGGACTCCGGGTGTACCTCCCCCGCGGCGCACGGTCGGGCGCGGGCCTGCTGTGGATCCACGGCGGCGGGCTCCTCTTCGGCGACGCACGGCAGGACGAGGCGCTCTGCCTGTCGACGGCCGAGCGCCTGGGAATGGTCGTCGTGTCGGTCAACTACCGGCTGGCGCCCGAGCACCCCTTCCCCGCCGCGCACGACGACGTGGCCGCGGCGTGGGCCTGGTTCGTGCATCACGCCGGTGAGCTCGGCGTCGACCCGCACCGCCTCGTGATCGGCGGCGAGAGCGCGGGAGGCGGGCTCGCGGCTGCGCTGGTGCAGCGGGTGCGTGACGAGGCCGGCGTGCAGCCCCGCGGCCAGTGGCTGTTCGCGCCCATGCTCGATGACCGCACGGCGGCGCGGTCGGAGCTCGACGACCGGCGGCACTTCGTGTGGGACAACGCATCGAACCGCGAGGGCTGGACGGCGTATCTCGGGAGCCCGCCCGGGTCTCCCGACGTGCCGGCCTCGGCGTCACCGGCTCGGCGCAGCGACCTGTCGGGCCTGCCGTCGACCTTCCTGACGTGGGGCGATATCGAGCTGTTCGCCGAGGAGGACCGCGCGTACGCCGACGCCCTCCGGGCCGCCGGCGTCCCGGTGACGACCGATGTGGTCACCGGTGCGCCGCACGGCTTCGAGAACTGGGGGAGGAAGGCGCCGGTGGCGCAAGCGCTGATAGCGCGTGCGCAGGACTGGCTTCGGACGACCGTCCACGACGCCGGGTGACGAGGCGGCGTCACACGCGGTAGCACGGCGACCCCGGCCTTCACAACGCTGGCGCTCGTCCGCGGGGGCGTCGTAGCGTGGGGATCATCGCGGCGATCCGGGTGGTCCCGGGCATCGGCTCATAACCGATCGCGTTGCGGGTTCGACTCCCGCCGTCGCGTCCAACCGGAACTGGTCTCGTTCCCGCTCTATGACTGGCAGAGCGCTCGCCGACCTGACTTCGTGGACACACTGTGGACACTATTTGGACACAACCGCAGCAATGCGTGCCTGATCGAGGGCCATCGAAACGGCATCGATGTCGTCATCGAACAGGTCCGCGTACACGTCCAGCGTCATGGCCGCGGAGGCGTGTCCGAGGAGCTTCTGCACCGCTTTCGGGTTCGCTCCCGATGCGATCGCCAAAGACGCAGCCGTGTGCCGAAGATCGTGGATCGTCATCCGCTCGAGGCCCGCCTCGGCGAGCGCAGCGACGAACCACGAACGTGACGCACCCGACGTGCGCGGCCGCTGCAGGTGCTCGAGACCACCACCAAACAGGAGCGCGTCACGGGGCTTCCCCTCGCACAGCTTCGCGATCGGCATCACGAGGAACGGCGGGAAGCTCACCGACCTGCGCTTGTGCGTCTTCGGCGTTCCGACGTGAACCTCAGCGCCGACCCTCACAGCGTTCTCCGACACCGACAGGCGTCGCCGCAGCGTGTCCACGTCACGCACCCTCAGCCCCGTGAGCTCACCCCACCGCATGCCCGTGTACGCCGCCACGTAAATCACCGTCGCCCGCTCCGCGCTCCCCCGACCCGCAGCAGCCGCCAGACGGTCCACCTCCGCGTGCGTGAGGTACCGGTGAGGCTTCGACACCTTCCGGGGCAAAGCGACGCCCCTGGCAGGGTTGTGCGCGATCCTCCGGTCCCTAACCGCCACCTCGAGCACCGATGCCAACGCGTTGTGCGCTCGCGTCACCACCGTCGCGCTCTTCGGGCGCCCCGCGAGTGCCTCGCCGCGCTTCCCGGGCGTCCGCGACTCCGGCGCCGTCCCGGCCGACAACTGACGCACCCACTCGACGACCGCCGAATGCCGCACAGCCGACACCTGCACCACACCCCACCGCGGTTCCACGTACACGCGCCACGCATCCGAGACGGCCCGGAACGTCGACGGTTTCAACGTCGCCGACTTCGACGCCAACCAGTCTCGACCCAGATCACCGACCGTCACCCGCGCGCTCGCCGGGTCGATGAACTCGCCCCGCGCGATCGACACGTCGACGTTGGCCAGGAACAGCTCAGCGTCCCGCTTCGTTTTGAAGCCCCGCTTTGACGTCTGCTTCCGCTCTGGCGTCCGGTATCGAACGCGATAACGCCGGCCTTCGCTCGTCGGGTACGCCTCAACCGTCCCCATCTTGTGGCCTCTCTCGAGGGGCGGTCGCATCCCGAGCCGCCTGCACAACGCGTCGAACCAGGGAAGCAAGCTCCGCCTCTGACACGACGTGGTCGAAGTAACCAGCTCGGCGCGCTCGAGCTATCCAGTTGGCAGCGGTCCGCCGCTGCATCCCGAAGAACTCTGCCACGGCTTGGCCAGGGTTGTCCGATGCGATCTCGGCCGACCTGTAGAGCATCGCGATGTTCAGCAGCGAGACAGCGTCGGGCACGGCGAAGTCGCTGATCGGGGACGCTTCGCGTGCGGCCGAGAGAGCATCGACTGCATCCGACCTCACCATCCGCTCGGCTGGCTCCATCGCGCTCAACGCGGTGGCCCTGACGACTTCCTGCACGCGCACGGTGCGCAGAAGAGCACCCGTAATCTCGGGCCCGTCGAGCGGAGCACGCAGGTCGAGTGCGGTGAGCCGGTAGCGGCCAGCATTCGCGCTGTACTCGATCGAGACATTCGCCTCGATCACCTGGCCCTCGGCCAGCGCGGAAACGGTGTCCGGGCCGAGCCGCCATCGTCCGCGCACGACTGGGAAGACGCGCAATCCAGGAGCGACAGTGATCGGCTCGCCCTCTCGGTCGATGTTCTGCTCAGGCATTTCGTTACCGTACCAGGGTTCATGTTGTTGACATGAGTATGAAAGTCGGCCTATCGTCGTCCTTACATACCCGTGTCATGGACATGAAAGGGACCTCAGATGAACGACGACGATCTTCTCACCCCGGCCGAGGCGGCGAAGCTGCTGCGCATGAACGTGCCGGCGCTCGCTCAGCTGCGCTACCGAGGCGGGGGCCCTGTGTTCCGTCGACTCACTGCCCGCACGATCGTCTACAAGCGCCGCGACCTCATGACGTGGGTCGAGAGCTCTGGCCACACCCGCACCGACGCCCCGCTCAAGGCGACGGCGTGACCACAGAAAAAGGCCCCGGGGTCGAGCCGGGGCCTGAGATCGATAACCCTCGAGAGGAACCGACGATGACCACAGTAGACCACCGGACCGACACCTCGCGGTACGTCGACGCGCTTGTCTCCACGCCTTCGAACGGCACGCCCGAGCCCAGACGACTTCACCTCGCGCCCACCGCGAGCATGGTCCGCCTGCACGACGCGATCTCCCCTGAGGAGCTTCGAAGCCTGCCCGTCCGCGTTTCCCACACCACCAGTCAGCTCGGAGTCCAGACGTACAAGGTCGGCGCGCACGACTCCTACCGGGAAGCATGGGGGCTTCGCGTCAACCTCGACCCGCGACACCGCGCGATCATCATCGTGCTCGCTCACGGCGCCACGACCGGCGACCTGCAACGTGCTCGGGAAGCGGCCCGGCTCATCCGTGACGGACAGAAGTCGGACGGCTGGGAAGAGGTCAGTCTGCCTCGGGAAGGACGCGCCCTCGTGTACAAGCTCACCCTCGAGTCTGGCGACGTCGCGACAATCGACCCCGACCCGGTGCAGCCCTGCACCGAGGAGGGCTGCGCTGAGGTGTGGCACGGCATCCACGACCGCCACATCATCGCTCAGGCACATCGCTCGTTCGGCGACCTCAGCACCTACCAGATGGAGGTCTCGAAGCCCGTCATGGACGACGACGAGGAGGGGTACCGTCTCGTCGTCTACATCGACGACTTCGCCGGCGACCAGGTCGCTGCGGCCGCTCTCATCGCCGATCTGCAGCGCATGGGAGAGAAGCTGAACCAGGCGCGCGCGGCGGGTCGGCTGAGCGGCGCGGCATGACTCACGTCGGCGCTGAGCTCCTGTGGCTGCGCTCCCGCGCCCGCCTGACACTCGAGGAGGCCGCACGGGCAGCAGGCGTGACTCCGGGTCGCCTCGCTGCGGTAGAGAGCGGCGTGGAAGCAATCACGCCCGCCAGCGCGGTCCGGTTAGCCGGCTCGCTTGTCGAAGTCATCCGAGCACGCTTCGAAGCCGCACAGCCCGCCCCCTCCCTTCCCCCTGCCGACCTCGCCGCGATCCTGTTCGTGCTCCGTGAGAACGGACCCAGCACGCACAACGAGATCTACGCCGCCTACGTCCAAACGACCGCGCACCCCCGCCTCGCCGAGGACTGGGTGCGATGGGCCGTCAGCCACCTCCACCAGGCCGGCTACGTGACGTACGACTCCATCGCCGGCCGCGGCCCTCACGGGCGACGAGCACGCCGATGGATGCTCATCACACCCGCCTCCCCCGACCCGATCGATGCGACGGCATGACGAACAGACACATCCCCTCGGCGAGCGCACGAGCGAACGCTGCGCTCGCCGAGGTCTGCACGCCGGAGGAGTCATGATGGGCGCAGGTCTCGCGCTACAGGCGTTCGCCGTCGCCGATCGCGTCGGCCTCGGGCACCCTGCCACCCGCCTCTACGTCTACATGGCGACGGTGGCGATCGACAGCGATGCTGCGCCCGCTTTCTGGGGCGGGCGCGATGCCCTCGCCCAGGCGATCGGTAAGAGCGGCGGCGCCGGCCATTCTGCGGTGAAGCGAGCCATCCAGGAGCTCACGACGGCCGAGCTCATCACCGCTGACAACCAGGCCCACCGAGGCATGTCCGCGAGGTACCTCATGCGCGACGGTGCAGGCAGCTCACTCACCCCCAAAGGGGACCGCTCAACGACCCCCTTGTTATCCACACTGGGGACCGCTGAGCGGTCCCCTTCCTCCGAGAAAGGGGACCGCTCAGCGACAGAAAGGGGACCGCTCACCGGTCCAAAGGGGACCGCTCACCGGTCCCCCGAGGAGGAAGAGGAAAAAGAGGAGGAGCTACGCGCACGCGCGACCCCCACCCTTCCCCTCGATGGCCTCGACTCCCCCGCTTATCCGACGCAGTGCGAGAAGCACCAGAACGGACCGAACTCGTCACCGTGCTTCGCGTGCGGTGAGGCACGCAAAGACCACGCGCGCCGTGACGGCGCCGCCCGTCGACGCGCACGCCCCGCCGCACTCAAGCACCGCATCATCGACGGCCGCCGCGTCTGCGACAACCGCCCCCACGTCCCCACCCGTGACGGCAGTTGCATCAACTGCGAGATCCGACCCGACGACCTCACCCTCACCCTCACCCCCGAGGTGCTGACCGCATGACCATCACCGACCCTCAGGAGCCGCCACCGTACGACTGCCGCGCTCGCCGACACAAAGTCATCACCGCGGACCGGATATGCGTCCTGTGCGGCGCACGCGGCGTCACCGACGCCCTCCGGACCACCACACCCCCGCTCGACCTCAATGACCAGCCCTAACCACCCATGGCGCTCGCCGAGGGTGTCCGACCCCGAGAGAAGAATCATGACCGAACCGACCGAGTTCCTCGCCCACACCGCGGACGACTGTGCCGCGGACCGTGTGGACGTGACCGAACACGAAGAGCAGGACATCACCACCCTGCATTGCGTCGACTGCGGCGCACACGCCGCGTACAAGCCTGACGGCACACAGCTTGCCCAGCCCGATCAGGGCGGGGCGATGACCGGCGTCAAGCAGGGCGCCGCATACGACGGGATCGGGTTCACCATCCCCACCGGCAACGAGGGCTCCAACGCACAGCGCGAGTGGAAGAACCTTCTCAAGAAGAACGGACACTGACCATGCCTCAGCACGGCGAATATCGAGCCGGAGTCGGCTTCTACGACAGCACGATCAAGGGCTGGGTCAAAGACCCTGCCAAGCTCCCTGAGGTCATCGGCGACCGCACCAAGCTGCCGACCAGCGTGCCCGACTGGGTGAGCGGGAAGGCGAGAAGTTTCAAGGAGAATCCGCAGATGGAGCGCCTGATCCAGTTGCGGGACTCAGACAAGGCCGACGACCGGGCGAAATATGAAGCCGTGGCGAAGGGCAACCTCCGCATGGCAGTCGGCAACTACGAGCAGGCCAAGACGGCAGCGGCCGAGTGATGGCGATCGACGCGCTCGACCCCGGCCCGAACGGCGACTACCCACACCTGGACATGACACTGCAGCCCACCGGCCTCCGCACTCAGACCGCCCCGGACGGCACGAAGGTGCGAATCGACGTCGAGGCGACCGGGCCAGACGGGCGCCGCGTGTCCGAGCTCAATCCGCAGCAGGACTGACCCCGTGAACCTCCACGCTGGGCGTGAACGTCACCGCCTCGTGCGCCATGAGCGAGGGCCACGGATCGAAGGCAGCGAGCGCGTTCCTTTCACCGCCACGACCCGCCTGCGCCCAGCGTGGACCCCTCATCTAACCGACACCACCGGAGTGACCAATGGACAACTACGAGACATTGAAAGCCACTCTCATCGCGGCGATCCGAGCCAACGACTTCGGGTCTGCGTACACCGCGTGGACTCGTCTCCACAGCACCCCCGACGCTCCTCACGCCGGCGCCTTCGTCGACTGGATCATCGATCACGGCTCCCACGCCGTGACTGGCGGCCGCGCCTGATGACCCTCCCCGGAGGGGTGGGGGCACCCCCTCGCGCCCCTCCGGTCAGGACCGCCGGGGATGGCAAAAAAGCTCCGTACGGGTTCCCCCGTTCATGCTCTATGCCGTCAAACCCGTACAGTCTCGCCGACCGCCGTCTCGAAAATCCCACCTGACCGGGGGCTCGTCCGCTACGAGCCACCGTGCACCCGAAAGGAGCCCCGCCTCTTGGTCAACCGCGTCAACATGAATCAGCCGGAAAAGAACGTCAGGCAGCTGTGGAACGCCATCCTCGACCTGCAGACCATGGTCTACGGACGCTCATCCTCAGTGACCCGGGGGCGCTTTCGCTTCGCCGGCAACGAATCGCTACTCGTCCAGGGATCGCAGAAGGTCGAGGGGTGGCTCGTCGTCACCGGCACCGAGCGGGTCACCGGCACGCTCGAGGTGCAGGGCCGGCTCATCGCATCGGGCGCCATCGGCCTCACCGGCCCGACGAGCATCACCGGCAGTACCACCATCGCCGGCGACGTGTCACTCAAGGGCACTATGGCCGTCGACGGCGGCGAGATCCAGGTCAAGGGCGGCGACTCCCCCGCCACCCTCCGGGACGGAGCTATGTCGTTTGCGACCGGCGGCAAGGTCGAGGCCGACGCAGCATCCGGCGGCGTCCGCCTCGCGGCCGGGTCCGGGAACAAGGTCTACGTCGGCGACGGCATCGTCGCCGTGCAGCTCGCCGGCGGCGGAACCCTGACCATCACCGAGGGCGGGACCACCATCAACGACCCGAACGGCGTCACGGTGAGTAGCGATCTCCGCGTCACGGGCGCCACCACCGTTGATCGAACCGATACCGTGACCGGCGTCGAGTCGAACGCCTACATTGATCCGGCGACTGGCCGCATACAGCGCATCCTCTAGTCGAGGTAGCAGAGCGAGTTCTCGGCGACCTTCACGAGGACTCGGTTGTTCTCGTCAGCGTCCTCACCTTCGCCGCCGAGCGGGCGCACGTCGGCGGGGTCGGCGCCCGCTGCGATTTCCTCGCACGCGGTGTAGCCAGCGGCGAGCCACTCGGTATCGTTCGGCTCGCCCCCGCCCCACCAGGTGCCCGCGAGGCTCGCGAGGTAGAACTCCTGGGCGGTCATGTCGCCCCAGTGGGCAGGGCTGTCAGTCGCGAGGGGCGACGACGCCTCAGCGGAAGGCGCCTCGGCGATCAACGGCTCCGCGCTTTCGATCGGCTCGTCAACGGCGGGAGCGGAGCACCCTCCCAGCACGGCGACCAGGACAGCGGCTGTGGCCGCGTGAGCTGCGCGCTTCATCGCTTGTTCGTCTGCGCGTAGTTGCTGAGCGCTCGCCGAATGACGTCGCTGATGTTCTCTTGATTGGCCTCTGCCGCCGCTTTGGCAGCCGCCCAGAGAGAGTCCGACACTCGGACATTGCGGGAGGTCATCGGCTTCTTCGACACAGCTGATAGCGTAACGCCAAACGTAGGTACAAACACAAGAGAACGGCACCCGTGGTCGGAAACATGAACTTCGAATCCCCTCAAGACCCACCACAGGTCGAGGAAAGTCTCGCGCCCATCGCCTACGAGCTCGCGGTGATCCGCGAGCGCATCGTCAACGAGGTGGGGGCTATGAGGCCATCACCCAAGAAGATCGAGGCAGCTTTGAACGGCATGCAAGAGGTCTTGCAGGCCGTCGTGGTCGCGATCTACAAACTCGAGACAGGCGACCGGCCTCTGCTGCAGTCCGAGAAACGTGCCTTCCGGCTGGACGACGGAGAGCCGCCGCTTCGAGACTGAGATCCTGGGGCGCCACGGCGGTCGAACGCGATGATGCCGATTCGCCCAAGAAATGTTGGCGCGCCTCACTCCGGCACCCGCCTTGCACCACGATGATGACAACCACCAAGATCCATGTGGGTGGTCGGAGG
Organism: Microbacterium oleivorans; assembly: GCF_013389665.1. NCBI lineage: Bacteria > Bacillati > Actinomycetota > Actinomycetes > Micrococcales > Microbacteriaceae > Microbacterium > Microbacterium oleivorans. Next base: position 1,245,279 of record NZ_CP058316.1, read on the forward strand.
TAACCTGTGATCATGCGGGCTCACGATGACGACCTGGCGCTGCTCGCGCTGGCGATGCGCCCAGGCTTCTCTTGGGCGCAGACGCGTCTGCGGATAGAGCAGCTCGGGTCACCGCTGGCCGTCCTCGATGCGGCCTACGACGGCCAGCTTGTCGTCAGCGACCGTGAGGAAGAGCTACACGCTGCGGCAGAGCAGCTTGCCAATCTGAGTGAGCGTGGAATCCACGTCGCAGTGATCGGGGGGGACGACTACCCGGCCGCTCTGCGGACGGTTCACGATGCACCGCCCGTCCTGTACTGGCAGGGCTCGCTTTCACCTCTCGACGCCAACGCAGTCGCCATCGTCGGGACACGGGCCCCGTCGTCAGCCGGAGCCACCTTCGCTCGAGATCTCGCATCGAACCTCGCTGCGGAGCACATACCAGTCGTGAGCGGCCTCGCCCGAGGCGTCGACACCGAAGCCATGCGCGCCTCCCTTCGCGCGGGAGGTCGCACCATCGGTGTGATCGGCACTGGCCACGGCGTCTACTACCCCCGCGAGAACACAGCACTACAGGACGAGATCGCTGCGTCCCATCTGCTCCTCTCTCAGTTCGCTCCGGGGTCATCCGCGACTAAGAAGACCTTCCCGATGCGGAACGTCGTAATGTCCGGTTTCTCGTCCGCAACGGTCATCGCTGAGGCCGGGGAGACGTCAGGCACACGCATCCAGGCGCGGGCTGCGGTGAAGCATGGTCGGCCCCTGATTCTGAGCGAGCGCGTCGCCGACAGTGTGGCGTGGGCACGCGAGCTGATCTCCACGGGCTACGACGTCTCGGTAGCTCAGGACGCCGCAGACGCCGCACAGCTCGTTCTCCAGCTCCACAGGCGGCGAAGCGAGACTGCGGCCGGCTGGTCGCTCGGCTCCCTACTGTCAGCGTGACGGCGCCCTTCCTCGACGACCTCGAGAGGACCATCCGAGGGGCGTACCGGAACGTCCCGCAGTTCCATCCAGGTCTCTGTCGAGACTGCACGGCTCCCACCACCTCGCCGGACTACCTGCGATGCGTCGCATGTGACGGGCACATGGCGCAGCCATACCCGCGTGCCACCGGCGGCTCCATCGCGCTGAGCTGGGCACCGATGGACTCCCAGGGGTACCAAGATCTACGTCAGTACAAGGAGCCCGGGGCGACGCCCGACCAGGTCGGGCGACTTCGGACGCTGTTCGGGCTCTCGCTCACGCATCACCGCGAGTGCATCGTCCGCACGATCCCCGGGCGCCCGTTCGGTGTCGCACACGTGCCGAGCACGAGCGGCACACGTCCAGGCCCGCATCCCATTGAGACCCTGCTCCTTCCGATGCTGTCGAATGAAATCCCCCGCACAGTCCCCGTGTTCGTTGGACCGCCAGAGACAGACCGGAATGCTCGGCGGCAGATGAATCCGGACAACTGGTCGGTGGCTCCCCCCGCCCATGGCGTCGATCGAGTGTTGGTCATCGACGACTCTTGGGTCACCGGCGGTCACGCCCACTCCGTCGCCTCGGCATTCGAACGCATCGGCGTCGCCGCGCGCATCATCGTCCTCGGGCGGGTGCTTGACCCGACCCGCAACGACCACGGACGGTACCTTCGCGAGCACCCCGCGGAGCCCTTCGATAGCCGGCGTTGCCCCATCCACGGAGAAGTCCACGCCTGAGCGCCGGACACACCGTGGCCACCACCTGGCCACAACCGTGCCACCCCCACCGAGATCCCACAAGTGCGTAGCACCCCCAAACTGCCCGTAATTACGCGGATACTCCGCTCAGCCCGCCTCAGCAGCTGGGCCAGACGGCGGGTTCGACTCCCGCCGTCGCGTCTACCGTGAACGCAGCGTGCATCGCCGCGCAGCGCGTCACCCGTCCAGCTCGTCGAGCCGGCGCAGCGCCTCGCGCGCCCGCTCGAGCCGATCGGCCTCGGGCTCGTCCCACCAGTACGGACCGCGCTCCCCCAGCCCGTGCTTGGCCAGCCCCACGCGCTCGCGCGCCGCCGCGACCGCGTCGTCGTCCCCGCGTCGCTTCGCGGCCCCGACCGCCGATCGCCCTCGGTCGAGGTGGGACGTCAGTGCCGCGACGACCTCGGCGGGCAACGACGGATCGGTGCGCCGCCACCGCCGTCCGTCGACGACGAGCCAGCGCTCGGAGTCGTCCCCGGAATCGACATCGGCCACGCACTCAGTATGAGCGGTGGCCGATGTCGGTGGTGGGCGTTCGATCAGACGGGGCGGTACTCCGCGCGCATCGGGCAGTCGAACGGATCGCGCGCGGCGAGGCCGACGCGATTGAGGTAGTCGATGACGATCGCGTACGAGCGCCACAGGCTGGTCTCGGTGTACGGGACGTTCAGCGTGTCGCACTGCTCCTTGACGATCTCGCGTGCGCGCGCCAGCGCGGGGCGGGGCATGTTCGGGAACAGGTGGTGCTCGATCTGGTAGTTCAGTCCACCCATCAGCCAGGTGGCCCACCAGCCGCCGCCGATGTTGCGCGAGGTCCGCACCTGCTTGGTGAAGAAGTCGAGCTTGGCGTCGGGGGCGATGATCGCCATGCCCTTGTGGTTCGGGGCGAACGAGGCCCCCATGTAGAGCCCGAACACGGCTACCTGCACACCGAAGAAGGCGAATGCCATGCCGAGTGGGAGGAAGACGAACACCGGCGCGACGAAGATGGTGAAACGCGCGACGATCAGGCCGACCTCCTGCCAGCGCTTCTTGACCGTGCCACGGCTGACGAGGTGGCGCACCGACAGCGCGTGCAGGTTCAGGCCTTCGAGGAGCAGCAGGGGGAAGAAGAACCACCCTTGACGCTGCGTGATGAATCGGCGGACGCCGCGAGCGGTGGCCGCATCCTCCTCGATGAACGAGATGGTGTCGATCTCGATGTCGGGGTCCTTGCCGACCTTGTTCGGGTTGGAGTGATGCCGGGCGTGCTTGGTGGTCCACCACGACAGGCTCATGCCCACGACGCCGACGGCGAGGATGCGGGCGAGGCGGTCGTTCGCCGGACCCGACGCGAGCACCTGACGGTGGTCCGCCTCGTGGGCCAGGAACGCGACCTGGGTGAAGACGATGCCCAGCGCTGCGGCGATGAGCAGCTGGAACCAGCTGTCCCCGAGCAGGATGAAGCCCGTCACGCACCCGCCGAGGGCGAGCAGCAGAGCGAACCCCACCAGGCCGTAGAACCAGGGAGTGCGTCGGAGCAGGCCCGACTCGCGGACCACCCGCGACACATCGGTGAACGCTTTCGCCATCGGGGGGAACTCATCGGTTCCGGCATACGTACGGCGGATGGGGCCGAGACGCGACTCGACGACGGTTGAAGCGATGGGAGCACCTGCTGACTCGATCAAGACCGGTGAGGTCGGGGAGCCGCGAGCGGATGCCGACGACTGAGGCTCACACTACGGTGCGGCTCATCGCCGCTGCGGTATATGGGCGGACTCCCCGGCAACGTACGGTAACTCCTCAGCCCGCGTCGAAGACGCCCCCGCCGCGAGGCGTGTCGGGCGGTTCGGGCACGACGTAGAGGCCGGAGGGCGAGTTCGCCGTGTGGGTCAAAGCACCGAGCCACGCCCGGTTGAGCGAGGGCGTGCGCCCGCCGTAGTACTTGAAGACGAGACCGCAGCCCGGATGCAGCCACACCGTGGTGCGACCGTCGCCGATGCTGACGTCGTCCTTCCAGGTGAGGGTGAAGGCCTCGCCGCGACGCAGCTTGGTGGTGATCACCGTCTGCAAGTGGGCGAGAGTGCGATCCTCGAAATCGGCTCGGATCTGGTTCTCGTAGATGAAGCGGCCCATCGGAACTCCTTCCCGTCTCCCTCCCGACCCTAGTGAAGTCGGCGACCCGGGAGAACGCCCCTTGCGTCCCGGCCGAGGGTGGGTAGTCTCGGCTGGCACGGCCGGTTGTGTCGTCGGAACGAAAGGGCGGGTGCCGTGGCCAAACGCGTCGACGTCTTCTATGGCGGGCGTCTCTACAGTGTCGGCGGTCGCGATATCGACGACATCCGGGCCGAGATCGGCGATGCCCTGGTGCGCGGACACGGGTGGCTCACGGTCAACGACGGTGAGGGCGTCGCCCAGTCGACCGAGCTCCTCATCACGCCGGGCGTGGACATCACCCTCGCCGCCCTGCCCGGCGACGCTGCCTGAGCCCCGGCCCGAGGGCGCGGGACAGGTGACGGTTCGGATCGTGGCCGCGAAAGTCAACCCCCTCCCTCCATCCGGCTGAATCGACCGATCCTGCGATCGCACAGGAGAGCTGTGCGCGTCGCGGCCTGTGCGCGCGCGGAACGGACAGTTCCACGCGGCCCCGCGATCGGATCGCGGAAGCTTGTGGTCGCGCCGCATACGGGCGCGCAAGGAGGAATGTTGGGCAGGTTCGTTTACGACGGCAGCAACCGGGTCGAGATTGAGGACCGCACCCTCGCGCACCTTCAGATGACGATCGGTGCGAAGCTCCGCCGCGGGGAGGCCTTCTTCTTCACGTGGAAGGACGACACCAGCGTCGGCAAGGGACGCACGACGGTGTGGATGCACGCCGGCGCATCCCTCGTCTTCACGTTCCACGGCAGCCGGACCCCGGCGATCAATCGAGCGTGGCTCGAGGCGCTGATGTACACGGCCAACTCGCCCACCGGACTCTACGTCGTCCCCGAGCCCGCGGAGACCCCGACCGACAAGCTGGTTATTGAGTAGCGAGCCGGCGCGCCGGGGGCTGCAGACAGACGACCCCGACCGCGCCCAGCAGTCCATGAGCTCCCTCTACGAGACGGAGCTCTCGCTCTCGGTCGACTCCGCCACGTCGTTCCGCTACGAGATGGCCGCCCTCGCGCACCCGACGGCCGCCACGGCGGCGGTGCGCTTCACCGGCACGATGCGCACCTCCACGCGGTCGTTCCCGCGGCTCATCGCCGCCCATGCCGCCCAGGGCCGGCACCGCTGGCAGATCGGGGGCGAGTCGGGGGACGGCCGGACAGCGTTCATCGTGCCCCCGGACACCGAGTTCTCGGCCGAGTTCGGACACCTGCACCTGCGCACGTTCAGTGTCACCACCGAGGTGATCGAGCACGTGCTCCGTGCGCTCTTGGGCGACGAGCCGCGACGCATCCAGTTCTCCGGACTCAACAAGCGGGCCGGCAACCCGCGACTGGTAGCCGAGACGCTGCGCTTCCTCGAGGCGACCGCCCTGGCCGACGGCAAGGTGGCCGCCTCGCCCTTGATGCGCTCGCAGCTCATGCATCAGGCCGTCGCCTCCCTCGTCACCGCGTTCCCGCTCATCGATGCCGACGAGACCGACCAGCGGCGCCCGACAGCTCGCGCGGTGCGCCGGGCCGTGGCGTTCATGGAGGAGAACGTCGGCAACCCCATCAGCATCGGCGACATCGCCGTCGCCGCGGGCACGTCGGTGCGGGCCCTGCAGAGCGCGTTCCACAAGGCGTACGAGATCCCGCCGAGCACCTATCTGCGGCGGTTGCGCATCGAAGGCGCGCATCACGAGCTGCGCGCAGCCCACCCCGGTTCGGCCACGGTGCGCGACGTCGCGATGCGCTGGGGCTTCGCCCACACGGGCCGGTTCGCCCAGCTCTACGCCGCGATGTACGGCGAGCATCCCTCGCACACGCTGCGCCGCTGACGCTCGCGCCTGATCGGCGGGGGGCTCAGCCGGAGCGGGGCGGCGTCTGCTCGGACTGATCGGGCAACAGGATCCACACGCGCGCCCCGCCGGCGGGCGATTCGTCGAGTCCGATGCGTCCGCCATGGGCCTCGATCACCCGGCGGCACGTCGAGAGGCCGATGCCGAGGCCCTCGGCCTCGATGTCACCCCGCTCCATGAGAGCGAAGACCCGCTCGCGGTCGGCGACCGGCACACCCGGGCCGTTGTCGTCGACGGTGATGCGCCAGCCGCCGTGCACCGGATGCGCGACCACGGCGACCTCGGGCACCCTCCCGGCGGCGGCGGTGAACTTCAACGCGTTGGCGACGAGATTCTGCAGCACCGCGCGCAGCAGGGTCGCATCGCCGACGGGCTCGATGTCGACGTCGACGCGGACACCGGCACCCGAGCCGGCGATCGAGGCGTCGAGGTCCTCGATCACCGCGTTCACGACGGCGGCGAGGTCGATGCGCGAGCGCTGCGGGCTCGCGCCGCCGGCCCGGGCGTAGGCGAGGATGTCCGAGATCATGTCGTTCATCCGCTCGGCGGCCGACTCGGCGCGGGCGAGCACGCGCGCGACATCCGGGGCGTTGTCCATGTCGGGGCTGTCGATCGCGAGCTCGAGGAACCCGCTGAGCGCCGTGAGGGGGTTGCGCAGGTCGTGACTGATCTGCCCGGCGAAACGGGAGAGCTGATCGTTCGACGAGCTCAGCTGGCGGCTGATGCGGCGCAGCTCGAGCAGGTCCACGACCTGGTGGGCGAGCAGATCCAGAGCCTCGCGACGGGACTCGTCGAGGTCGCCGACGGACTCATTGAAGACGCACAGGGTTCCGATGGCGACGCCGGCCGGGGTGATGAGCGGACTCGAGGCGTAGAAGCGCACATGCGCGACCTCGCCGGTGACGAACGGGTTGGTCGCGAACCGTTCGTCGAGCCGGGCGTCGGGCACCACGACCCGTCCGGGGCGCGCGATGACCGCCGCGCACATCGAGTCCTCGCGGGAGCAGACGGCGGGCTCGAAGCCCACGGCCGCGATCTGGTGCTGCGAGCGGTCGTCGATGATGTTGATGACGGCGGTGTCGACGCCGCACACCGTCGCAGCCAGGCGCACGATGCCCTGCAGATCGGGCGAAGGCGCCTCACCGATCACGTGGTACGCGTCGATGGCCTCGCGGCGGGTGATGTCGAGTTGAGAGACCATGGCCGTCACGCTATCCGGGTTCCGGGCGGAAGGGCGCGTGCCGGCGTTCTCGTTCGAGACCAGGCGCCCGAGAGCAGGGCCGCCGCGATGAGCAGCTGCACCCCGAGTCCCACGAACCAGCTCGGCACGGTGGCGTCCCGGATCTCTTCGGGTGTGGGCCCGGGCCCGGGCTGCACGGCCGCGCAATCGTCGTATCCGGAGTCGAGGTCGGGCGCGAGCTGCGACCCCCGCACGCCCGTGGTGATCTGCCCGAACAGGTCGACGGGGTACCCCTGGCTGTCGTACTCCGCCGGGGTCGCGTCGGCGAGGATCACGAACGGGTTGGCGGCGAGCACCCACCACACCCGGTCGAAGCGGGGCACGGTATAGGTCGACTGCTCGGGCTCGCCGCACACCATGCGTTCCGGATCGTTCCAGCAGTCCGACGAGCCGTCGCGGCACTGGGGCGAACCATCGGTGTTGTACTGCATCCCCCGATAGGTCGTCGTCGCCTGGCTCGACAGTGCCGTACCGCCGAGGCCGAAGGCGATCAGGGTGCCGAAGACCAGGGCCGAGACGACGAGGTAGGTCGAGGCGACCGAGAACAGCGGGCGAGCGAGGATGCCGCTGAGCCCGACGCCGATCGCCGCGATGATGCCGATCTCGACGCCGAGGACGGCGAGGGAGATGAGCACCACCACCGGGTCGACTCCGCCGGCGAAGGTCGCGATGACGAGGAAGGGAGCCGCGACGGCGGCGAAGGCCAGCCCCGTGATCCACGCGGCGAGAACCTTGCCGAGCAGGATCTCGGAGGTGCGCGCGAGCGTCACCTGCACGGGCGCGAGCGTCGCGGCATCCCGGTCGCCGTTGAGCGAGTTCCCGCTCAGCGTCGGCGAGACGAGCACGACCAGCAGGAGGGTCACCACGACGATCGTCGAGTAGATGCCCGCCCCCCGCTGGTCGCCCGCCGAGACCATCCCGCCGAAGGACAGGAACGACAGCGCGGTCACGCCGACGAGCAGGACGGCGAAGATCCCCAGCAGCACGTACCACGACACGGTCCGCACGCGCTGGAGGAGTTCGAGGCGGGCGACGGCCCAGAGGCGAGCGGCGTTCACGAGCGTGCTCCGTCCGATGAGCCGAGATCGAGGAAGGTGTGTTCGAGCAGCCCGGTCGCGGCCGAGAACTCGGCGACCGCGACGCCCGCGGCCACGAGGGTGTTCAGTCCCCGGGCGGCGTCGTCCTCGGAGGCGAACGGGATGAGGATGTCGCGTCGGTCGACGGGCACGCGCGCAACATCGAGCCCGAGAGCATCGGCGACCTGCATCACCGCTGCCGTGGCGTCGCGGCCGGCGACGCGAACGCGCCAGGTGCGGCTGCGGCGCGCCGCCTCGGCGACGCGCTCCGCGCTGACGGTCGCGCCGTCGATGAGGAAGACCGCGTCGTCGACGACCTCCTCGAGCTCGGAGAGGATGTGGCTCGAGATCAGCACCGTCTTGCCTGCGGCCGCGAACCGGCGCAGCAGGCCGCGCAGGTCGATGCGCGCCTGCGGATCGAGACCCGACGCGGGTTCGTCGAGCAGGAGGACCGAGGGGTCGTGCACGAGCGCGCGGGCGAGGCCGAGACGCTGCTTCTGACCGCGCGAGAGCACGCGCGCGTGGGCGTCGGCCAGCTCGCGCAGTCCCACCTCGTCGAGCAGCTCCTCGGCGCGGCGCGCCGCGGCGGCACGATCGAGGTCGTAAAGGCGGGCGGTGATCGCGAGGGTCTCGCGCACCGTCAGCGACGGCCATGCTCCGAGCGCGTCGGGCATCCAGCCCAGCCGGGACCGCGCCGCCGCGGGATCGGCGACGGGGTCGATGTCGGCGATGCGGATGCTGCCGCCGTCGGGCGCCAGCAACGACGCGAGCATCAGGAGGAGCGTCGTCTTGCCCGCGCCATTGGGTCCGACGAGTCCGGTCACCGCCCCGACGGGGGCCTCGAGGGTCACGCCGCGCACGGCGTGCACACCTCCGAAGGAGCGGCGGACATCGACGGCGGTGATCCCGGCAGTGACCATGCCCGACACCCTAGGCGACGCCGGTGACGTCATCGAGCCGCGTCGCCTCGGCGCCGTCGGTCGGGGCTCGGCGCAGGGTCACCCTCGCCGTCGTGCCCCGGGGTGTGCCGGGCTCCAGCACCACCTCACCGCCGTGGGCGCCCGCGAGGCTGCGCGCCAACGAGAGCCCGAGGCCGAGGCCCTGATGAGCGCTACGGCGTGCGAACACGGTGCGGTAGAAGCGGTCGAACGCCTGACGCCGTTCGGCGGAGGTCATCCCGGGGCCCTCGTCCGAGACGGTGACACGGACGGTGTCGGCCACGGCGTCGATGTCGATCCGCACGGTCGCACCGTGCGGGGAGACCTGCCGGGCGTTGCGAAGCAGCTCCGCGATGATCGCCGCGAGATCGCCGGCGCCGATCATCGCCGCGCCCGGGTCTCCGACGACGTCGACTTCCACGTCGTCCCGCGCATCGTCCAGACCAGCGACGACGGCATCCACGACCCGTCGTACGTCCGAGCGGCCGGAGCGCGGGGCGACGTGCGCGCGACCGGTCGCGAGCATGAGCTCGACGGTGTGCTCCAGACGCTCCGCCGCGCGCTGGATCGTCTCCCACCGGTCCCGGTGCTCCGGCATCGCGCCGGCCAGAGCGAGCTCGGCATTGCCGAGGATGACGGTCAACGGCGTGCGCAGCTCATGACCGACCGTGTCCAGGAACCGGTCGCGCACGTCGATGGCCTCGACGAGCTCGGTGATGTCCTGCGCGACGGCCATGACGCCGATGGGCTCGCCGTCGAGGACGATCGGGCGGGCGACGAAGCGGAGGGCGGTCTGCTCGTCGGGCTCCCCCACCCAGACCCGGCGCGGCTCGGCGAGTCGGCCCGCGAGGATGTCGTCATACAGCTCGGGCCCGACCGAGACCGGGGTCGTGCGGTCCTCGCCGAACACCCGAGCCCGACGGTCCTGGCGCAGCGAGATCGAGATGCCGGCGCGTTGCGACAGCGCGAGGGCGGGGGCGTTGGCCAGGAGCACGGTGCCGTCGTCACCGAGGACGACGATCGCCTCCGGACTCGTGTCGAGCAGCTCACGGAGTGCGGCATCGGCCCGATGGGACGATTCCAGCGCGGCTGCGAGCCGATGGTGGGCCCGCTGCGCGAGTGAACGGTTGCGTTGGAGATCGGCCGCGACGAACCGGCTGCCGACGGCGAACATGCCCAGGAGCGCGGGCACGGTGATCAGCGACATCCAATCACCCGGTGTGGCGGGCACGGTCCGGGACGACGCGAGCGGCAGCAGGCCGGCGATGACGACGCCGGCCGCCGCGACCGGCGGCGGGAAGGCGAACGCGAGCCAGGCGATGGGGAAGATGACCAGCATGCCGGTGACGGGGAGCAGGTCGATGGCCGCACCGCGCACCGGCGCGCACGCGAGGATCGACACCAGCGGCACGACGCTGACCCACACGGTGCCGCGGGTCGGCTTGTGATGCCACACGAGCGCCATCGCGACGCACGCGGCGAGGATGACGCCCACCCCGCCGAGGTAAGCGGCCGAGAGGCGCGCAGGTGCGACGATGCCCACGGTGGCGGTGATCATCGTCACCGAGCCGCCCATGAGAAACTGCGCGTACGGCTGGATCTGGGGTCTGCTGAGCATCTCGCCTCGTCTGCGGACGTGCACCCGCCCGGTGACGATCACCCTCCCGAGGAGCACTCGCCCCTGTCAAGTCGGACGCCGACTCCGCATCGGAGTCGGTCAGCCGGCGAAGGCCCGCATGCCCAGATCGGGATGATCGACGAAGACCCCGTCGACGCCGGATGCCGCCAGCTCGGTCCACTCGGCCGCGTACTCGCCCCGCGCCGCCGGGCCGCCCGGGCCGCGGTGCCGTCGGACGAGGAAGGCGTTCTCGGGTCGCGCGGTCCAGGTGAACACGTCGAGACCGCGACCGTGGGCATCGGCGACCAGCTGCGCACCACCGGCGGCGCGGCGCTCGCCTCGCGGGGCGAGGATCATGCGCTTGTCGACGCTGATGCCGTCGAAGCGCCCGCGCAGCGACGCGAGCCCCTCCGGCGTCGCCCACTGCTCGTAGGTGCGAGCTCGCCGGCCGTCCCGGACGACGAGGTCGTACGGGGCGCCCTCGGCTTCGAGGAGGAAGACCCGCCGGCCCCCGACGCCGAGCGCCCCCAGGCGGTCGAGAACGGTCGGCTCGAACGACTCGAGCCACAGCGGATGCGCGCCGCCATCCCATCCCGCGTCACGCAGCTCGTCCGCGACGCGTCCGGCGACGTCGAATCCGGCCGCCTCGAGCACCGTCGCGTGCTTGACCTCCACGACGACGCCGATGGCGCGACCCGCGGCGGCGGCGTGGTCGTCGACCAGGGCGAAGAGGTCGCGCAGCCGCATGATCGGCTCGGTGCCGTCGTGGGCCGCGCTGTGCGGCCGCAGCTCCGGCAGGCGCTCGCGGCACCGCAGCTCCGACAGCTCATCCCAGGTGAAGTCCTCGGCGAACCATCCCGTCACCTCGGCGCCGTCGATCGCCCTGGTCGTGCGCCGGTCGGCGAAGCGGGCGTGATCGGCGACATCGGTGGTCGATCCGATCTCGTTCTCATGCCGGACGATGGCGACGCCGTCCCGACTGAAGACCACGTCGGGCTCCACCGCGTCGACACCGCTGTCGAGGGCCAGCAGGTAGGACGAGCGCGTGTGCTCCGGCCGGTAGCCGGGCGCACCGCGATGACCGATCACGAGGGGGCGGGACACGTCCTCAGCGTAGGGCGCCGCGCACGCGGATCCGAGGCGGATTCCGCTCAGGGCGATCGCGTTCATAGCCTGCTCACAGCGCCGAACGCTCCGGCGGGGAACCGGTTCCCCTAGGCTGGTTCAACGCAGCACGTACGCTGCGTCGACCCCTCGACTTGGAGTGTGAGAGCAGTGGCCCTCAATAACCCCGCATTCGAAAGCCCGGCCTTCAAGGAGCAGCGGCCGGGTCTGACGCCGCCGCCCGCCGGCACCCAGACCGCTGCGGCGCAGCACGCCGGCGTGAACGCCGCGACCCAGGCCCACCTCGAGGGCCTCTACGCCTCCCCCGCCGCCGGTGCCCAGGAGACCGACCGCATGACGGTCGAAGACACCGTCGCCAAGACGGTGGGCCTGTTCGCGATCCTCGTCGCGACGGCCGTCGCCGGTTGGATGTGGACCCTCGGCGGCGTCCTCGACCCGGCTGCGGCGCAGTCGATGTCGATGATGCCCGTGATCCTCGGCGGCCTTGTCGGCTTCGTCCTGGCCATGGTGGTCATCTTCACCTCGCGCAAGAAGATCCGACCCGCGCTGATCTTCGGTTACGCGGCGGCTGAAGGACTCTTCATCGGCGGCATCTCGGCGGTGTTCGAGTTCCAGTGGCCCGGCATCGTGATGCAGGCCACCCTCGGAACCCTCGCCGTCGTCGGCGTGACCCTGGCGCTGTTCGCCAGCGGCAAGATCCGCGCCTCGAAGCGCGCCACCAAGATCTTCCTCGTGGCGATGGTCGGCTACCTGGTGTTCTCGCTGATCAACGTGGGCCTGATGTTCTTCGGCGGCACCGACAGCGCCTTCGGCCTCCGCACCGACATCACCATCGCCGGCATCCCGCTCGGTGTCATCGTCGGCGTCTTCGTCGTCATCATGGCCGCCTACTCGCTCGTGCTCGACTTCGACCAGATCCAGCAGGGCGTCCGCAACGGCGCCCCCCGCCAGTTCGGCTGGATGGGCGCATTCGGCATCATGGTCACCGTCGTGTGGCTGTACGTCGAGATCCTGCGCATCCTCGCGATCCTTCGCGGCAACAACTGACGCAGCCTGCTCCGCACGAAGGCCGCCCGGTCCGCCGGGCGGCCTTCGTCGTCCCCGCCGACTCCGGGGCGTTAGGGTGCGACGGGAGGAACCATGAGACGCGGCTCTAACCTGCCGGCCGTCGGCACCTACAACCAGACGCTCGTGCTCGACCTGATTCGCCGGTCCCCCGACGGGATCAGCCGCATCGAGCTCGCGGAGCAGACAGGGCTGTCGGCGCAGACGCTGAGCAACGTGGCGCGCAGACTCGTCGCCGAGGGGTGGGTCCGAGAAGGCACGCCCGTCGCCTCCGGGCCGGGCAAGCCGCGCACCCCCCTGCGGCTGGACCCGACCGCCCGATGCGCGGTCGGCATCCATCTGGACCCCGCCGTCGACACGATCGTGGTGGTCGACCTGCTCGGAGACGTCGTCGGGAACATCGAGCGCGAGCCGCGGCAGAGCGGGAGCCCGAGCGAGATCGTGGCCGACCTCGCCGACGCCGTCGAGGCCCTCCTGGCCGAGGCGGGACGCACCCGCGCGTCGGTGCTCGGGATCGGGGTGGCCGCTCCCGGCCCCCTCGATGCCGAGCGGGGCGTTCTGTACGAACCCCCGCTGCTGCCCGCGGCCTGGCACGGCCTCGCGCTGGGGCGCCTCCTGCACGAGGCGACGGGCCTGGCCACGACCGTCGAGAAGGACGTCGTGGCGGCGATGGTGGGCGAGCTCTGGCGCGACACCGCGCAAGAGCTGCAGGACTCGATCGTCGTCTATTACGGCGCCGGGGTGGGCGCCGGTCTCGCCGTCGACGGCACCCCGATCCGCGGACGCACCGGCAACGCGGGTGACGTCGCGCATCTCGTCGTCGAACCCGGCGGTCCGCCCTGCGGCTGCGGCCAGCACGGCTGCCTCGGGGTAGCGATCTCACCGGAGCGGCTGCTCGTCGACGGGGGCATCACCGCGCCCGGGGCGCCGGTGGCCGCTCCGTCCCTCCGCGCGCACCTCCGCGAGCTGGCCGCGCAGGCGGTCTCGGGCGACGGCCGTGCGCGTGCCGCGGTGGAGCACGCCGGCGCGAATCTCGCGCGCGCCGTCGTCCAGATCAACAACCTGCTCGATGCGGATGTGGTCGTCGTCGGAGGCCCGCTGTGGGCGCTGCTGGCGCCGACGGCCGGTCCCGCTCTCGCGCGCGCCGTGGCTGCGAGCACCGAGACGGCGACGGTGCGCGGCATCCGCGTACTGGGGAGCCGTCTCGCCACCGATGCCGCCGCCGTCGGCGCCGCGTGTCTCGTGCTCGATGCGGCCATGACGGCGCGCCCCGCCGACCTCATGATCGCGAACGTCCCGGGCTGACCCGGAGACGAGACCGCCCCGGCGACTCTTGCCGTTTTATTCCATTTGGTTTATAAAAGACCTGCGCACGCACCTGCGCACCCGTCCAAGCAAAGGAGCTTCGACCATGAAGAGATCCACCGCGACCCTGGCGGTCATCGGGATCACCGCGTTCTCCCTCGTCCTCACCGGCTGCGGCGCCGGGGCGGGCGATGAAGCCGCGGGCGACACGATCCGCGTCGCCTACCAGAAGACCACGTCCTTCACGGCGATGGACACCCTCGTGAAGAAGGCCAAGGAGGAGTACGAAGCGGCGAACGACGGCATGACGGTCGAGCTCGTCCCGATCGAGGCCGAGCAGGACCAGTACTTCACGAAGCTCGCTCTGATGAACGGGTCGAAGGACACCGCGCCCGATGTCATCTACGAGGACACCTTCCAGATCCGATCGGATGCCGCTGCGGGATACCTTCAGCCCATCGACGACTATCTCGCCGACTGGGACGAGTGGGAGCAGTACGACGAGGGCGCCCGTCAGGCCGGCCTCGGCGACGACGGCAAGACCTACGGCGTTTCGCTGGGCACCGACACCCGCGGCATCTACATCAACAAGGAGATCTTCGCCGCCGCCGGCCTCCCGGACGACTGGGCGCCCACGAGCTGGGAGGACATCCTCGACGCCGCCCGCACGGTGAAGGAGAGCAACCCCGACGTCATCCCGCTGAACCTGTACGCCTCGCAGGCGCTCGGCGAGGCCACATCGATGCAGGGCTTCGAGATGCTCCTGTACGGCACCGAGGACGAGCTGCTCGACACCGACTCGAACAAGTGGATCACCGGATCGCAGGGCTTCCTCGACGCGCTCGAGTTCTACAAGACGCTCGCCGACGAGAAGCTCGGGCCCGACCCCGCCCAGGCCCTCGACGCCGGCTGGGGCACGAAGGTGAGCACCGAGCTCATCCCCCAGGGCGGCCTCGCCATCGCGATCGACGGATCGTGGCTGCCGAGCCAATGGATAGAGGGCGAGAACGCCTGGCCGGAGTGGCAGGACACGATGGCGTTCGCCGCGATGCCGACGCAGGACGGCGGTGGCGACGGCTTCACGTCGATGTCGGGCGGCTGGACCCTCGCCATGGGCGCGAACGCGACCAACCCCGACGCCGCGTTCGACTTCATGGCCCAGGCCCTGACGTTCGAGAACGCGCTGTCGTACCACCAGGAGGCGGGTCAGATCGCCGTGCGCACGGACGTCGCCGAGAGTCAGGAGTACCTCGACTACAACCCGTCGTTCGAGTTCTTCTCCTCGCTCGTGCCGTTCACGCACTTCCGCCCCGCGACCCCGGACTACTCGCAGATCTCGTCGAACATCCCGGTGGCGACCGAGTCGGTCTTCACCGGCCAGGCCACCCCTGCCGACGCTCAGGCCGCGTACGACACCGCACTCGTCGGCATCGTCGGCGAGGAGAACACCCAGGCCGAGTGAGCTCACGATGACCGCCACCGCCACGCTCGTCACCGGCGGTCGGCACCGCCCGGGCCGGGGGTCCACCCCTCGGCCCGGGCGGTCCACCGCCGCCCGGGCCGCCTTCCGACTGCTGCCTCTCCTTCCCGCCACGCTCCTTCTGCTTGCGTTCATGCTGGGCCCGATCGTCTACGCCCTCTACGGGTCGCTGACCGATCGGGCGATGACCGGGCCTCGCGCCGCCGACCCGCAGTTCATCGGCCTCGACAACTACGCCGCCCTGTTCGGCTCCTCGGAATTCTGGCTGTCGCTCGGGCTCACCGTCGTCTTCGTCCTCGCATCGGCGGTCGTGGGCCAGAACGTCCTCGGAATGCTGCTCGCGGTGCTCATCCGCTCCGCCGTCAAGCCCCTGAAGTCGATCGTCGGCGGACTGGTCGTCCTGGCCTGGGTGCTGCCCGAGATCGTGGCCGCCTTCGCGCTGTACGCGTTCTTTCAGACGGACGGCACGATGAACACGTTCCTCGGGTGGTTCGGTCTCGAGGGGACGAGCTGGCTGTACTACTTCCCGATGCTCGCGGTGATCCTCGCGAACATCTGGCGCGGCACGGCCTTCTCGATGATGGTCTACAACGCCGCGCTGTCCGAGGTACCGCCCGAGCTCACCGAAGCCGCGACGATCGACGGGGCGAACGCATGGCAGCGGTTCATCCGGGTGACGATCCCCGTCATCCGCCGCTCCATCTCCACCAATCTGCTGCTGACGACTCTGCAGACCCTCGGAGTGTTCACCCTGATCTGGGTGATGACCGGCGGCGGACCGGGCACGCAGTCCTCAACGCTCCCGGTGCTGGCGTTCCAGGAGGCGTTCAAGTTCGCGCAGGTCGGGTACGGGACGGCCATCGCCGTCGTCACACTGCTGATCGGTGCCGTCTTCTCCGCGGTGTACATCCGCATCCTCAAGCCGGAGGTCGACTGACATGGCCGCGATCGTCTCGGTCGCCGCGCCGCGCAAGCGCGGGCAGACCGTCCTGTCCTCCCTGATCCTCGCCGGAATCGGCGTGCTGTTCCTCGTCCCCCTGCTGTGGATCGCATTCGCCTCGTTCGACGGCGAGGCGACCGTCACGATGAAGGTCCCCGAGACGTGGACGCTCGACAACTACACCCAGGTGATGACCTGGGAGCTGACATGGCAACCGCTCCTGAACTCCATCCTCATCTCGTTCGGCACCGCGGTCATCACCGTGCTGGTCGGCATCCTGGCGGCGTACCCGCTGTCGCGGTACACGATGCGGTTCCAGAAGACGTTCATGTACGGCATCCTCTTCGGCACGGGGCTGCCGATCACCGCGATGATGGTGCCGGTCTACGCCCTCTTCGTCTCCTTCGGTCTGCTCGACTCGGTGTGGGGCGTCGTCGTCTTCATGGCGGCGACCTCGCTGCCGATGGCGATCTGGATGCTGAAGAACTTCATGGACTCGGTGCCCATCTCGCTCGAAGAGGCGGCATGGGTGGACGGCGCCAGCTCGATGCAGGCGCTCGCGCGGATCGTCATCCCCCTCATGCGCTCGGGGGTCGGCGTCGTCTTCATCTTCGTGTTCACCACCGCGTGGGGGAACTTCTTCGTCCCCTTCGTGCTCCTGTTCACCTCGTCGAAGTTCCCGGCCGCGGTGTCGATCTTCAACTTCTTCGGCCAGTACGGCTCCATCGCCTACGGGCAGCTCGCCGCCTATTCGGTGCTCTACGCGGCGCCGATGGTGGTGCTGTACGTGCTCGTCCAGCGGTTCTCCGGCGGCGCGTTCGCCCTCGCCGGGTCCGTCAAGGGCTGACCTCCGCTCGATCTCGAAAGGCTCCTCCATGCACGACCGCTCCGCACTCGCTCTGCTGCGCATCGACCGATTCATCCGCGAACGACTCGCGCCGGCCGTCCATCCCGACTCCCGGCCGTTGACCGTGACCCACTGGGAGGCGCCGGGGGAACCCGTGCCCTTCGCCGATGCGGCGAGCGGCGACTACCGTCCGATCACGGCCGGTGACGCCTGGGGGCGCCCCTGGGGCACGACCTGGTTCCGCGTGACGGGCGAGGCGCCACGGGCGTGGGTGGAGGTCGCCGCCACGGAGCGGGCACGACTGGAAGTGGTGGTCGACCTGGGCTTCACCATCGGCCAGCCCGGGTTCCAATGCGAGGCGATGGTATGGTCCGCCGACGGCCGCCCGCTCCGGGGCATCGCGCCTCTGAACAACGCGGTCGCCGAGGCGGTCGCCGGCGACGGATCCGTCGACGTGTTCATCGAAGGAGCATCGAACCCCGACGTCGGGAGCCTCTTCACCTTCGAGCCGACGCCCGTCGGAGACCGCGAGACCGCAGGCGACGCCCCCGGTTACGTGCTGCGCACCGTGGACGTCCGGCTGCGCGACCTCGAGGTCACGTCGCTGCTGGCCGACACGGCCGCGCTGCGCGGGCTCGCCGGACAGCTCGATGCCGGCTCCCCCCGGCGAGCCGACATTCTGCTCGCCCTCGAGCGGATGATCGACATCGTCGACCCCGACGACGTCGCGGGCACGGCGGCCTCGGGGCGGTCGGCTCTGGCAGACGTGCTGGCCAAGCCGGCGGCAGCCAGCGCCCACACCCTGCACGCGGTCGGACACGCCCACATCGACTCCGCCTGGCTCTGGCCGGTGCGCGAGACGGTCCGGAAGGTCGCCCGCACGTTCTCGAACGTCCTGTCGCTCATGGACGAGGACCCCGAGTTCGTCTTCGCCGCATCATCGGCTCAGCAGTACGCGTGGGTCAAGGAGTACTACCCCGACCTGTTCGAGCGCATCCGCGCCCGCGTCGCGGAAGGTCGCTTCGTCCCCGTGGGCAGCATGTGGGTCGAGTCCGACACCAATCTTCCCGGCGGTGAAGCGCTGGCGCGGCAGTTCGTCGCGGGCAAAGGATTCTTCCAGCGCGAGTTCGACCTCGACACCCCCGAGGTGTGGCTGCCCGATTCGTTCGGTTACACCGGCGCCCTCCCGCAGATCGCACGCGCCGCCGGGGCGCGCTGGTTCCTCACCCAGAAGACCTCGTGGAACGAGACGAACCGGATGCCGCACCACACGTTCCGGTGGGAGGGTATCGACGGCACCCGCCTGTTCACGCACTTCCCGCCCGTCGACACCTACAACTCCGTCGTGTCGGCCGCCGAGCTCGCGCACGCCGAGCGCAACTACGCCGACAAGGGACGCGGCACCGTGTCACTGCTTCCCTACGGGTTCGGCGACGGCGGCGGCGGTCCCACGCGCGAGATGACCGCGGCCATCGCCCGCGCGTCCTCGCTCGAGGGCTCGCCGCGCGTCGAGCACTCCTCGCCGCGCCGCTTCTTCGAGACCGCCGAGGCGGAGTATCCCGATCCCGAGGTGTGGGTGGGCGAGCTCTACCTCGAATTCCACCGCGGCACGTACACGAGCCAGCTCGCGACCAAGCAGGGCAACCGCCGCAGCGAGCACCTCCTCCGCGAGGCCGAGCTGTGGGCCGCCACCGCCGCCGTCCGCGTCGGGGCGGAGTATCCGGCCGAGCGGCTGCGGCGCGCGTGGGAGACCGTGTTGCTGCAGCAGTTCCACGACATCCTCCCCGGATCCTCGATCGCGTGGGTCTACCGCGACGCCGAGCGCAACTACGCGGCGATCGCACGCGAGCTCGAGGAGGTCATCGCGGACGCCCTGTCGGCGCTCGCCGGAGCGCCGGGCACGGACGACGGGGACGAGCGGGTTCTGCGGGTGAACGCCGCACCGCACGCGCGCGACGGCGTCCCCGCACTCGGCGCGGACGCCGGGTCGCCGGCGGCGTCCGAGACCCGGCCCGAGGAGGACGCCGACGGGTGGGTGCTCGACAACGGCGTCATCCGAGTCGTCGTCGACGCCCGTGGGCTCATCACCTCGGCTCGCGACCTGCGTACGGGACGCGAGAGCGTGCCCCCGGGCGGTGCCTCGGCGCTGCTGCAGCTCCACCGCGACACCCCGACGCAATGGGACGCGTGGGACGTCGACGTCCACTACCGCAACACCGTGACCGATCTCACCGAGGTCGACCGTGTGAGCGCGACGGAGAGCGCCATCGTCGTCGAGCGCTCGTTCGGGTCGTCCCGCGTCGTGCAGCGCATCGCGCTGGCCTCAGGCTCGCGCACCGTGACGGTGGAGCTCGACCTCGATTGGCACGAGTCGCAGAAGCTGCTCAAGCTGGCCTTCCCCGTCGACGTGCACACCGACTCGGCGACATCCGAGGTGCAGTTCGGCCATATCGAGCGAGCCACCCACACCAACACCTCGTGGGATGCCGCACGTTTCGAGACCGTCGCGCAACGCTGGGTACGCGTGGCCGAGCCCGGCTTCGGGGTGGCCGTCGTCAACGACTCGACCTATGGGCACGACATCACGCGCGCCGAGCGCTCCGTCGGCGGGGGCACGGTCTCGATCGTCCGGCTCTCACTCATCCGCTCGGCGCTCTTCCCCGACCCCGAGCAGGATCAGGGCTCGTACCGGCTGCGGGTCGGTCTCGTCGTGGGCGCGGAGGTGGCCGACGCGGTCGCCGAGGGATACCGCATCAATCTTCCCGAACGCACGGTGACCGGATCGACCAGCACGATCGAGCCGCTGATCGGGATCGCCGATCCCGGCGTCGTGATCGAAGCGGTCAAGCTCGCGGAGGACGGCTCGGGGGACGTAGTGGTGCGTCTGTACGAAGCGCTCGGCCATCGCACCGCCACGCGGCTGCGGGCTTCGTTCCGGTCGGGAGGGGCGACGCAGACCGATCTGCTGGAGCGCGAGGTCGAGGCATCTGCGCTGTCGTCGTTCACCATCGGCGACGACGGGATCGATGCGGAACTCTCGCTGCGACCGTTCGAGATCGTCACCCTCCGCTTCTCGCGTTGACGCCCCGGGCGCGGGGTTATTCCCGGCGCGTCCGGTGGAGTCACCACATCATGTAGTGCCTGAATCGATTCCGCGCCCCATATCTGGGGTTCGCAATCGTGAAGGGATCCGCATGACAACCTCGCCCACCGCTCCGCGCTCCATCCCCGTGGCCGCGACCGTCGATGAGTACCTGCAGCGACGCGACTGGCGCGTGAACGCCAACGCGAACCAGGGGTACAGCCTCGGCGGCCTCATCCTCAACGCCTCCGGAAAGCTGATCGCGAACTACTGGCTCGACGAGGTCTACGCGCACGAGGCGGGCGCCGCCCACCGCGACGGCGACATCCACATCCACGACCTCGACGTCTTCGCGGGGTACTGCGCCGGATGGTCGTTGCGAACGCTGCTCGAACAGGGGTTCAACGGGGTGCCGGGGGCGATCGCCTCGGCAGCCCCGCGGCACTTCACGAGCGCGCTGGGGCAGATCGTGAACTTCCTCGGGACCCTCCAGAACGAATGGGCGGGAGCACAGGCGTTCAGCTCGTTCGACACCTACCTGGCGCCGTTCGTCCGGCTCGACGCGCTGGACGAGGCGGCGGTGCGTCAGGGCATCCAGGAGCTGGTCTTCAACCTCAACGTCCCGTCGCGCTGGGGGACCCAGACCCCGTTCACCAACCTCACCTTCGACTGGACGTGCCCCGACGACCTCGCCGATCAGCGGCCGCTGGTCGGCGGCCGCGTCGCCGAGTTCACGTACGGCGAGCTCGCCCCCGAGATGGCGATGATCAACCGTGCCTTCCTGTCGGTGATGACCGAGGGCGATGCCGACGGTCGCGCCTTCACCTTCCCCATCCCGACCTACAACATCACGAAGGACTTCGACTGGGATTCGGCCGAGGCCGACGCGCTCTTCGCGATGACCGCGAAGTACGGCCTCCCGTACTTCCAGAACTTCGTCAACTCCGACCTCGACCCCGGCATGATCCGCTCGATGTGCTGCCGCCTGCAGCTCGACCTGACCGAGCTGCTCAAGCGGGGCAACGGCCTGTTCGGCTCAGCCGAGCAGACCGGCTCCATCGGGGTCGTGACGATCAACTGCGCGCGGCTCGGCTTCGTGCACGCCGGCGACACGGCCGGGCTCTACGCGCAGCTCGACCGCCTGCTCGAGATCGCCCGAGACAGTCTCGAAGCCAAGCGCGCGGTGATCGGGCACCACCTCGAGGCAGGGCTCTTCCCCTACAGCAAGCGCTACCTCGGCACCCTCGACAACCACTTCTCGACGATCGGCGTGAACGGGCTCAACGAGGCCGTGCGCAACTTCACCGCCGACGTCCACGACATCACGACCCCCGAGGGCATGCGGTGGACGGAGGCGCTGCTCGACCGCGTCCGCTCACGGATGGTGGAGTTCCAGGAGCAGACGGGGCACATGTACAACCTCGAGGCGACGCCGGCGGAGTCCGCGACCTACCGGTTCGCGCGCAGCGACATCGAGCGCTTCGGCGATCGCGGCATCCGTCACGCGGGCACCACCTCGAACCCGTACTACACCAACTCCTCGCAGCTGCCCGTCGCCTTCACCGACGACCCGTTCGAGGCGATGGACCTGCAGGAGGGTCTGCAGCAGAAGTACACCGGCGGCACTGTGCTGCACCTCTACATGGGGGAGGCGGCACCGTCGGCCGCGGCGTGCAAGGCGCTCGTCCGCCGATCGCTCGAGCGGTACCGCATCCCGTACATCACGATCACGCCGACGTTCTCGATCTGCCCGGAGCACGGCTATCTGTCGGGCGATCACGCGCTGTGCCCCGAGTGCGGTGCGACCTGCGAGGTGTGGACGCGGGTCATGGGCTACTTCCGCCCCGTCGACTCGTTCAACATCGGCAAGAAGGGCGAGGCGGCAGAACGGCTGTCGTTCTCGTACGACCGGGCGCAGCCGGCGGTCCGGTGATGCGGCGAGGCGCCATGAGCCCTCACGGGGCGGATGCGTTGCGGATCGCCGGGCTCTCGCGGTTCTCGTCGGTCGACTGGCCCGGCCGGCTCGTGGCGACGGTCTTCCTGCAGGGGTGCCCGTGGGACTGCCACTACTGCCACAACCCGGAGCTCATCGATCCGCGTGCGCCGGGTCGGATGCCGTGGTCGGAGGTCGGCGGGTTCCTCGCCGGCCGCGTGGGCATGCTCGACGGTGTGGTCTTCTCGGGCGGCGAGCCCACGTTGCAGCGGGGACTGCCCGACGCCCTCGACCGGGTGCGCGGCCTCGGCTTCGGCGCCGGACTGCACACCGGAGGCGCCTACCCCGGGCTCCTCGAACCGCTCCTGCCCCGGCTCGATGGCATCGGCCTCGACATCAAGGCGCTTCCCGACGACTACGAGACGGTGACCGGTCGCGGGCCGAGCGGAGCGGCGGCACTGCGCTCGCTCGATCTCGTGCTCGACGAGCAGCGGCGAAGGGCAGCGACGGCTCGCCCGCTCGAGGTCGAGGTGCGCACGACCGTGCACCCCGACCTCATCGACCCCGGACGACTCGGTGCCCTGGCCGACCTGTTGGCCGAACGGGGGGTGCGCCGATGGGCGCTCCAGCGGTTCCGCGCCGCCGGCACCCGCTGCGGCCCGGCACGAGGCGCCCCGCCGAGCCTCGAGGGGCTCCCTCGCACGCGCTTCAGCGAGCTGATCGTGCGGTGAGCGCGCGATCGGTGCGGATGCGGCGCAGCGCGGCATCCGTACCGGCGGCGAACCCGATCGTGACGAGGTACACCACGAGGTCGCGCGGGTCGAAGACCGTGCCGAGCACGAGCATCGCCGGCGGGAACGACGCACCAGCGCTCGCGGGGAGGCCGGTGAGCTGCAGCAGCTCCACCGCGACGCACCAGGCCGCACCGATCGCAGCTGCCAGCCGGATGCGCAGACGGGGCGCCACCGCGATGACGAGCAAGTAGACCAGCAGGGCATAGAGGGCATCGCCGGCGATGTCGGATGCCGCGGTGTCGGGCAGCACGCGATGCACGAGGAGACCCGCGGCGATCGTCATTCCGGCACCGACCAGGGCGACGAGGCGCCGCCGGAACGCGCGGCGACGATCACCGACCCACCCGGCGGCGGGGTCGGCGTGTCTTGTCGCGGCGCGGTCGTCCGAGGCCCGGACGTCGGCGTCGGCGTCGGCGTCGGCGTCGGGCGAGGTCACAGGAGGTCGCGGAGCCATGTCGGCGAGAGAGCCCGGGCTCCGTGAGCCTCCATGCGGCCGCGCAGCTCGCGATCCGCCGTCACCACGCTGACGTTCTCGCCGACCGCGGCCGCCGCCTCGACCGCGCCGACCACCGCGTCGTCGCCCGAGCCTGCGGCACGCACGAGCTCGATCCCCGCCGGATCCCCGACGGCCCGGGCCTGGCCCTCGACGACGGCGATCAGCCGCGGGAACCAGGTGTCGTGCCCTGTCCCCGTCTCGAGGCCGAGGTCGGCGGCATCCACTCCATCCGCGGCGAGGGAGGAGAGCGAGGCGAGCAGGCGATCGGCCGCACCGGCACGATCACGCCACCAGCCGTCCGGCACCGATCCCACCACGTTCGCGACGTCGACGACGATCGTGGGGCGCACCGGCAGCAGCGCGCGCAGCCGCGGCCAGGCGGCGCCGAATCCCGGGTGCAGCGGATACGTCTCGATCTCGGCGACCGGCACCCACGCGAGCTCACGGCTCTCGGGGTCGCTGATCACCGGCTCGAAAGGGGTCGTGACGTCGGCGAGCAGCGTGCCGTAGGTCCAGACCCCGACGTCCAGCACGCTCAGCAGCCGCGGCGACACGGCCGCGGCCGGCACGCCAGCTTCCTCGGCCGATTCGCGCAACGCCCCGTCGCGCGCCGACTCGCCCGCGTGGCGGGCGCCGCCGGGAAGACCCCAGGTGTCGCCGAAGTGACTCCACGACACCCGATGCTGCAGCAGCACGCCGCGTTCGGGGTCGACGGCGAGCAGGCCGGCAGCCCCGAACCGACCCCAGTAGCGCTCCCCGGTCGGGGCGACCACCCAGGCGTCACCGGGATCGCGCGGACCGTGCGGAGGGCGCGGTGCTGCCGACGGATCGAGGGTCATTGCTTCAGCCTGTCACAGCGCCGGTCCACCGTCTCGAGATTGGCATCGTGTTACCAGCCCCGGGCCGCCAGACGCTCGTCGCACAATGATCAGGTGGAGTACGAGATCGACGATTCGCCCGCCCGCATCCAGCGTGACGTGGTGTGGGGATGGCTTTCTTCGGCCGCCTACTGGGGCAGGTGGCGGGAACGCGCCGTGCTGGAGGCGCAGCTCGACGCCGCCTGGCGGGTCGTCGGCGCGTACCGCGTCGACACGGGCGAGCAGGTCGGGTTCGCGCGGGCGGCATCCGACGGCGCGAGCTTCGCCTACCTGGCGGATGTCTTCGTGCTCGAGGAGCACCAGGGCGCCGGAGTGGCACGACGGATGCTGCGCCGAATGATCGACGACGGCCCGGGGCGCGACTTCCGCTGGACTCTCTTCACACGCGATGCGCACACCCTCTACCGCGAGTTCGGTTTCGCCGCCCCCGACGCGACGGCGATGGTGCGACCGGCGGGGCCTGCCAAGCGCTGAGCGCGGAAGCGCGGGCGCGGAAGCGCGAGCGCCGGGCCCGGGAGCGGGAGCGCCGGACGGAAGCGGGAGCGCGCGGGGCGTGGTGCGGTGGAGCCCGGCGTGGCAGTGCGGCGGAGTGGCGTGGGGTCCGCGCGGCGGGGTGAACGCCGGAGACCCCGCAGAAGGCCTTGCGCCCGCATGTCTGCCCGGATACCTGAGGCGATGTCGGAGGTCCGTGACATCATTCGAACATGCATTCGAACGTGGGGTACGGCAGCGACGCAGACGTCGCCACGCTGGCCGCGCTCGTCGGAGACGCCGAGGCCGCGAAGGATGCTGTGCGGTTCGGGCAGATCCGTGAGGTGCGGGTACTCGCCGCAGCCGGGCAGCTCGCCGAGCGGCAGACGGCGGGCGCATCGGAGCGGGTGAAGGCCCACGAGATGGCGCTCCGGTCGATCGCCGCGGAGCTGGCGGGGGTGTTCGTCGCGACCGACCGCACGCTGCAGCGGCGGATCGATGAGGCACGGGATTTGGTGGAGAACTATCCCGCGACGATGGTCGCGTGGGAGGAGGGCCTGCTCGTTCGGGGGCATGTGCTGGTGATTCAGGATGCCGGGGCGATCGTGCCGCGTGAGGTGCGGGCGGAGTTCGAACGGCAGGCCATTGACCTGTGCCAGGGTGAGACCCCGAACCGGGTGCGGGAACGCCTGCGGATGCTCGCCGAACGCCTCCACCCCCGCCCGTTCACCGAACGGCACCGGGAAGCAGCCGCGGGACGGTGCGTTCGGGTGCAGCCCGGGGCGGACGGGATGTCAGATGTGGTCGCGACTGTCCCGACGGTGATCGCTGAGGGGATCGTGGACCGCCTCACCCAGCAGGCGCGGGAGATCGTCCACGCCAGAGACCGGGCGGGTGCGACCGAGCCAATCGACCCGCCAGGCTCGTCGTTCACCGACGACGAGCGCACCATCGATCAGGTCCGTGCGGACGTGTTCTCCGACCTCCTCCTCGCCGGAACACCCAGCCTGGACCCCACCGACACCGGAGACGGCAACGGGACCCTCGGCGCCATCCGCGCGAAGGTGCAGGTGGTGGTCTCAGCGCTGACCCTGGCGGGACAGGACGAGCACCCCGCCGACCTCGTCGGCCGCTCCCCCATCGACGCCGCCACCGCACGTGCTCTCGCGGGCGAGAACACCGGGTGGGACCGGCTGCTCACCCACCCCGTCACCGGAACCGTCCTCGAATGCGACACCTACACTCCCACCGCAGCCATGAAACGGCTCCTCCGGGCACGGGACCGACACTGCCGATTCCCCGGATGCCGGCAACCCGCCATCCGCTGCGAAAACGACCACACCATCGCCGCATCCCACGGCGGACCCACCCACCTCCACAACCTCGCCAACCTCTGCACACGACACCACCACACCAAACACCACACCCGATGGCGCGTACGACAACTCCCCGGCGGAACCCTCACCTGGACCTCCCCCACCGGCCGCACCTACCAAGACAACGCACCACCACCCCTCGTCACCTTCACCCCACCCGGCTTCACCCCACCACGGCCGGGAGCCGACCACTCCGAGCCACCCGGCGGTCCGATGCCGTCCGGGGAGGACGGGCCGACGTTCTCGCCGCCCAACGCGCCCTCCGCTCACCCACCCTTCTGACGGGGGTCACGTGGCTCCGACGAACGACTGATCCGGTACCACCACGGTCGCGGATCCGCGTCGTCTCGCGCGCCCGCCCCGCGGGCTCGTCCGACCCCACCGGGTCACCCGCGGCCACGGGCCCGCCTGCGCCGAGATACAGCACGGCTGTCATATCGAAGGTGCGCGACCGCGAAAGGCTCCGCCCGCGCCGTCCGGCCCGGCGGTCAATCGCACGGCCACGCGAGCGACCACAGAAAGGCGCAGCCCGCGGGCCATCTGCCCCGACGACCGCCCGCACGCCAGCGAGCGGCCGCAGAAGGCGCAGCCCGCGTGCGCTGCGGTCCGGCGGTCAGTCGTACGGACGCGCGAGAGGACGCGCGAGACCCGCGACGGTCGTCACCGGCCAATCCGCGTCGCTCGTGACGACCTCGACACCCGTCTCCGACACGATGACGGTGTCCTCGACCTTGGCGCCCGGTGCGCTCGGATTCCAGGCGAAAGCATGTCGCGCCGACACGACGTCGCGGGTCTCGGCGGTCGCACGCGGGTCGCGGCCCGCGTATCCCGTCGGCCCACCCTGGTGGTGCCGCTCCCACTCGTCCGAGGCGAAGCCCGCTGCACCGTAGCCATCGCAGCCCGCCGCGAACACGCGGTCCAGACGCGCCCCGGGGCGCGTCGCGGCGAGGAACGCCGCCTCGACGGCGAGGATCCGCTCGTCGTCGACGCCCGCACGCCCCACCCAGCGCGTGGCATTGGCGATGAGCCCCTGGCGCCGCCCGCACACCACGAGCATCGCGCGATCGCCCAGCGGCCCGGTCGTGGGAAGCGGATGCCGATGCGGCAGCCGGTCCACGCCGGCGACGAGCACGACCAACGGATCGATCCCCCGTTCGACGAGTCCCTGTGCCGCGATCGCCGCCGCATTCCGCTCGCTCGTCGACGGCCGCACCTCCCGCGCCACCTCGGTGAGCACCTCGGCGACCTCGCGCCCGAGCGCGCGATAGCGGTCGACCTCGACGGGGAGCAGCTCCGCGCGCGCAGCCCGCAGCGCGTCGCCGAGCGCCGCCTCGCCTACCGCGCCCGGCGCCTCGCCGGCCATCGTGCTCACCGAACGGTGCCACGGCACACGCACGACGCGGTCACCGTCACCGGCGGCGAACTCCTCGGCGATGAGGCGATCGGCCTCGTTGTCCGAGACGAAGAGAGTGTCGCCGTCGTGCGCGGCTCGCACGGCGAGCACCGGCGGACCCGCCAGCGACACGTGGGTCCGGACGCCGCCGAGATACCACGACAGCGCCTCGTGCGAGGAGAGCACGACGGCGTCGGCGCCGGCGCGCTCTCGGACGGCGGCGACCCGGCGCTGCTTGATCTCGCGTTCTGCCGGCATCGCCGCACCCGTCGCCGACATCTTCGTCCCCCGTCGTAAAACGTTTCCTCGCATAGTATGGCGACACGCTGAGGGGGTGGCGATCACGATGGCCGGAACCAGGCAGACGACGATCACCGACGTCGCCGCGCACGCGGGTGTGTCGCTCGCGACCGTCTCGCGCGTCATGAACGGAAACGCCACCGTCGATCCCGCCCTGGCGGCGCGCGTGCGCGCCTCGGCCGCCGAGCTCGGCTACTCCGCCAACCCGCTCGCGCGCAGTCTCGTGCTCGGACGGACCCAGACGATCTCGGTCGTCGTGCCCGACCTCGCGAACCCCACGTTCCAGGGGATGCTCCGAGGACTGAGCCGCGCCGCCGTCGCGGACGGCTACCACGTCCTGATCGCCGACTCCGACGAGCGCGTCGAGGACGAGCGCCTGCTCGCGCTCGAATCACGTCGCCGCTCCGACGGGCTCATCCTCTGCGCGCCGCGCATGAGCGATGAGCAGCTGTCCGAGGTGGTGCGCGAGGTCGCCCCCGTCGTCCTGGTCAACCGGACCGGAGGCGCCCCGAGTGTGGCAGCCGACTACCGCACGCCGCTGCGCGCGATCGTCGACCACCTGTACGACCGAGGACACCGCAGCTTCGCCTACCTGGCGGGCGCCCCGCACAGCGCGTCCAGCGCCCAGCGCCGCCAGGCCCTCGAAGCCGCGCGCAGCGAGCTCGCAGACTGCACGATCATCGAGATCCCGGCGGGCGTCGACTTCGCCAGCGGCGCCGGCGCCCTCGACGACGTGCTCGCCTCCGGCGCCACCGCCGTGCTCGCGTTCAACGATCTGTCGGCGATGGGGCTGCTGAGCGCCGCGAGCGAACGAGGCGTCGCGGTACCCGGCCGCCTCTCGATCGCCGGGTTCGACGACATCCCGTTCGCCCGGTACACCTCGCCTGCGCTCACCACCGCCGCGGTGCCGATGGGCGAGCTCGGCGCCCGAGCATGGGCGGCACTGCGCGACCTGCTGCAGGGACGCACCCCGGCCCCGGCTCTCGTGCTCTCGCCGGAGGTCGTCGTGCGCGGCAGCACCGGTGCGCTCGGCCCGCACGAGCCGACTCGCTGACGCCCGCATCCGGAGGCCCATCGGCGAAGCACCCCGCGGACGCGGGCGACCCTGCCGGACGACGCAGGTGCGTCTGCACCCTGGTCGCCGAACAGGCCGCGTGCTACCGTGAGAAAACGTTTCCTGAGAGCGCACGACCTCACCGACGCCTCTCGGACCCCACGCCGGAGGAGAGCCATGACCCGCACGCGCTACGCCCTGGTGGGCGCAGGACACCGTGCCCAGATGTACGTCGACGCCATCACCGGAACGTACGCCGATCGCGCCGAACTCGTCGCCATCTGCGAGCCGAACCCGGTGCGCGCCGAGCTCGCCCGCGATCGCGCCGTCGCCCGGGGATCCTCGGCCCCGACGCTGTGGGCGCCCGACGACCTCGAGACGGCGATCCGGGACGCCCGCGTGGACCGGGTCGTCATCACCGCCCGCGACGACCTGCACGCGCCGCTCATCGTCCGAGCCCTCGACGCGGGCGCCGACGTCGTCGTCGAGAAGCCGCTGACGATCGACGCCCCCAGTGCGGCCGCGATCGAGGCCGCCGTGGAACGCACCGGCGGCTCGGTCGTGCTCACCTTCAACTACCGCTACTCCCCCCGCAACAGCGCGCTGCGCCAGGTCATCCAGGACGGCCGCATCGGACGGGTCACGTCGGTGGACTTCTCGTGGATGCTCGACACGAAGCACGGCGCGGACTACTTCCGGCGGTGGCACCGCGAGAAGGAGCACTCGGGCGGCCTCCTCGTCCACAAGGCGAGCCACCACTTCGATCTCGTCAACTGGTGGCTCCGCGACGAGCCGCGTCGCGTCTTCGCCTCGGGCGGCCTGCGCTTCTACGGCGCGGAGAACGCCCGGGCACGAGGTCTCGGCGAGCGCCCCGACCGGGGCACCCACGACGGCAGCCACGACCCGTTCGAGCTCGACCTCCGCGACGACGACCGTCTGCGCTCGCTGTACCTCGACGCCGAGCGGCACGACGGGTACCTCCGCGATCGCGACGTCTTCGGTGAGGGGATCACGATCGAGGACAACCTCGCCCTCGTGGTCGACTACGCCGGCGGCGCGACGATGTCGTACTCCCTCAACGCCCACGCACCCTGGGAGGGCTACCGGGTCGCGGTCAACGGCACCGAGGGCCGCGCCGAACTCGACGTCGTCGAACGCGGCGCGGTGTTCGCCGACGAGGCGCTGCACCCGGTGCTCGACCCCTCGGCCGTGGCCGCCACGGGCCCCGCATCGCTGCGCCCGCAGGGCGAACGGCTGCTGGTGCAGCGCCACTGGGAGGACGCCGTCGAGGTGCCGATCGCGGGCGGCCCCGGAGGACACGGCGGCGGCGATGAGCTGCTCCTCGCCGATGTCTTCGTCGGACCCGGCGACGACCCGCTCGGCCGGCCGGCCGGCTGGCGCGACGGCATCCGGTCGATCGCCGTCGGCATCGCCGGCAACCTCTCGCTCGCCTCGGGGCTGCCGGTCGCGACCTCCGAGCTCGGAATCCGCCTGTTCGACCGCGAGCGATGACCCGCATCGTCGTCACCGGCGGCGCCGGTCGACTGGGACGCAGCCTCGTCGCGGGGCTCCTCGCCGCCGGGCACCGGGTCGTGTCGTTCGACCGCGCCCTCTCGGACGCGCCCGAGCTGCGCGGAGCCGACCAGGTCGCGATCGACCTCCTCGATGCGGAGGCGACCGTGTCGGCCCTCCGCGCCCAGCATGCGGGGGCGCTCGTGCACCTCGCGGCGATCGCGGTGCCGTTCAGCGCCCCCGAGGACGTCATCATGCGCACGAACTCCGCGCTCGCGGTGTCGGTGCTCGGGGGCGCCGTCGCCGCCGGCATCCCGAAGATCGTCGCGGCCTCCAGCCCCACGGTCCTCGGCTACGGCGCACCGCGGGGCTGGGTGCCCGATCGGTTCCCCCTCGACGAGCAGACACCGCCCGCGCCGTGGAACAGCTATGCGCTGTCGAAGCTCGTCATCGAGCAGACGATGGGGATGCTGCACCGTCAGACCGGCGACGACGTGCGATGGGCTGCGTTCCGCCCCTGCTACGTCATCGCACCCGAGGAGTGGGCGGGCGCCCCCACGCAGCAGGGCAACACGGTGCGCGAGCGACTGGACGACCCGAGCCTCGCCGCCCCGGCCCTGTTCAACTACGTCGACGCCCGCGACGTCGCGTCCTTCGTCGATGCGCTGCTGACGGCGCTGCCGACGATCCCGAACGCCGAGACCTTCTTCGTCGGCGCCGACGACGCGCTCGCGCGCGAGCCGCTGGCCGCCCTCATCCCACGCTTCCACCCCGGGACGACGAGCGTCGCCGCCGTGCTCACCGGCACCGCTCCGGCGTTCTCCTCAGCCAAGGCCCGACGACTGCTGGGCTGGTCCCCTCGCCACTCGTGGCGCACCGAGCTCGCGGATGCCGCGCCGCTCTCGCCGCCCGACACCCGAAAGGACGTGCCGGCATGAGATTCGACGGCATCCTCTTCTTCCCCGTCACCCCCTTCACGGCCACGGGATCGATCGACCACGACCTGCTGGGCGCACACGTCGCCGGCGGGGTGACCCACGGCGCCGGCGGGGTGTTCCCGGCCTGCGGGACGGGAGAGTTCCACGCGCTCTCGGCGTCCGAGGCGACGGCGGTCGTGCAGACCTCGGTCGCCGCCGTCGCCGGCCGGGTGCCGGTCGTCGCGGGCACCGGCGGCCCGCTCGGACACGCCGTGGCGACCGCACGAGGCGCCGCCGAAGCGGGTGCCGACGCGCTGCTCGTGCTGCCGCCGTACCTGGTCGGCGGGCCGCAGGCCGGGCTCGTCGCGTACGTCGAGGCCGTGGCGGCGGCATCCGACCTGCCCGTCATCGTCTACCACCGGGCGAACGCGCAGTTCACCCCGGCATCCATGCGGCACCTCGCCGAGAACCCGCGGGTCGTGGGCTTCAAGGACGGCGCCGGCGACATCGGCACGACCCAGCTGATCGTGCGTGCGGTCACCGCGGCGGGACGAGACGACTTCGCGTTCTTCAACGGGCTGCTCACCGCCGAGCTCACGCAGGCCGCCTACCGCGGCATCGGCGTGCCGCTGTACTCGTCGGCCGCCTTCGCGATGATCCCCGAGGTCGCGGTGGCCTACTACCGGGCCTACGTCGCCGGCGACGAGGATCGCCGCCACGAGCTGCTCGACGGGTTCTACGCCCCCCTCGTCGCGCTCCGCGACGAGACCCCCGGGTTCGGGGTCTCGCTGATCAAAGCCGGGCTTCGCCTGGGCGGCACCGCCGTCGGCGGTGTGCGAGCACCGCTCGTCGACCCCACGCCCGACCAGGAGCGCCGCCTCGCCGACATCCTCGACGCCGGGCGCGCCCTGCTGTGAGCGCGGTCGCCGCCCTCGACGCCCGCCTCCTCCGGGTGCCGCTGTCCCGCCCCTGGGGCCCCGATGTCACCTCGGTCGGGGTGATCCAGACCCACCTGAGGCGCGACGACGGCGCCGAGGGATGGGGGTTCGCCTGGACCCCGCAGATCGGCGCCGAGGCGGTGCTCGCGCTCCTTCGACACGACATCGCCCCCGCCGCGGTGGGACGCTCGGCCGTGCCGGGCGCCGCCTGGCAGGGCATGTGGGAGCACCTCCACGAGGCGGGCGGGGGCGGCGTGACGACGATCGCCCTCGCGGGGCTCGATCTGGCGATCTGGGATGCCGAGGCGCGCGCCGCAGCAGCTCCGGTGTCGGCACTGCTGGGGCGCACCCGCGAGAGTGTGCGGGCCTATGGCAGCGGCGTGAACCTGCACTACGACATCGATCAGCTCGTCGCGCAGACCCGGCGGTGGATCGACCGCGGGTTCGACGCCGTCAAGGTCAAGGTCGGGAGACCGGAGGTCGCCGAGGACCTCGACCGGCTGCGGGCCGTACGCGAGCAGATCGGGCCCGACCGCGAGTTGATGATCGACGCCAACCAGCGGTGGGACCTCGACCGCGCGACCCGGTCGCTCGAGGTCCTCGCGGCCGTGGGTCCCGCCTGGATCGAGGAGCCCCTGCGCGCCGACGACATCGCCGGCCACGTCGAGCTCGCCCGTCGGCTCGCGGGCAGCGCCCGCATCCCCATCGCCGTGGGCGAGAACCTGCACACCGAGCACCGCTTCGCGGAGGTGCTGCGCAGCGGCGCCGCGCAGATCGTGCAGCCGAACGTCGTGCGGGTCGGCGGCATCACGCCGTTTCGACGCATCGCCGCCCTCGCCTCGGATGCCGGCGTACCGGTGCACCCGCACCTGCTGCCCGAGCTGTCGACGCAGCTCGCGCTCACGCTCACCGACCCCGCCGCCGAGCCGTGGGTCGAGGACGTCGAGGACGCCGGGTTCGGCGACCTCGGCGCGCTGCGCGACGCCTCCCCCGTCGAGATCGCCGGGGGGCGGGCACGGGAGCGCGACCACGTCGGCCTCGGCCTGCGCTTTCGAGCACCCGACGGCGAGGCAGAAAGCGCTTCCCGTAGGCTCTGAGCATGACGCCGACCTTCGACGCCGCCTTCGATTGGGCGCGCCGCCACGTGACCGCCGGAAACCTCCCCTCGGCCGTGCTGGGCGTCGCCGACGCCCACGGCACTCTCGCCCTCGACGCCGTCTCGGCGGACGTGCACGACCGCTACGCGCTGTTCTCGATCACGAAGGCGCTCCTGGGCATCACCGCCGCCCGAAGCGTGCAACGCGGAGAGCTCACCCCGCTCACGCCGCTGACCCGGGCACTGCCGGAGTTCGGCACCGCGCGCGACGACGTCGTCCGGCTCGCGCACCTCGTCAGCCACACCAGCGGCATCGCCGACCCGCCGCTCGACACCGCACGTCCGCTGCGGGAGGAGCTGCTGGGGCGCGGACGGGACTTCGCGGCCGGCTCGGTCTCGCGGTACTCCACGATCGCCTTCGAGGGGGTCGCCGCCCTCGTCGAGCACGCGACGGGTCGTCCCTGGCACGAGGACGTCGCCGAGTGGGCCGGCGCGATCGGGGCCGACGGCCTCTCGCTCGATCTCGACGGCACCGCGCCCGTGGTCGACGCCGCGGACGCCGGGGTCGACATGGCGGTCTTCGCGACCCAGCGCAACCCCGGGGCGGGCCTCGCGGGCCGGGCGAGCGACCTGCTCGCCCTCGGCACCGAGTTGCTGCGCATCCACGGGGGCGCCCGCGACGGCATCCTCTCGCCCGCGACCCTGGCGATGATGCTGCGCCCGCTCACCGGCGACATCCCCCGGCTCGACCCCTACCCGGCCGAGCGCGGACAGGATTGGGGCTTCGCGTGGAACCTGCGCAGCCGCGCCCCGGGCCTCATCGCCCAGGACGCGTACGGTCACGGCGGCTGGGCGGGGACGGAGTTCTGGGTGCACCCGGACGCGGGCATCGCCTGGGTGCTGCTGACCAACCGCGCACTCCGACCCGGCGTCGACGCCGACGAACTCGACAACGCGATCATCGGCGCCCTGTGAGCGGGGTGCACGAGGTCACCCACGTCGGCTGGCCGACGGCCGAGACCCCGGCCGCGCTGCCCGAGCCGGCGGAGCGCGCGCGGGGCATCACCGTCACCGATCGCGCGCTCTCGCGGGACGGCCGCGGCTGGGTCCCCGTCTCAGGCGAGGTGCACTACAGCCGCCTCCCCCGGCACCGCTGGGAGGAGCGGATGCGACAGCTCGCGGCCGCCGGGGTGGGCATCGCCGCGACCTACGCGTTCTGGAACCATCACGTGCCCGAGCGCGGGCGCCCGCGATTCGACGGGCACCTCGACATCGGCGCGTTCGTCGATGTCGCCGCCGCCGCCGGGCTCGACGTCGTGCTGCGGATCGGTCCCTGGGCGCACGGCGAGTCGCGCAACGGGGGCTTCCCCGACTGGGTGCAGGCCGCCCCGGTCGCGCACCGCACCGACGACCCCGCGTACCTGACGCTCGTTCGCGAATGGTTCGCGCAACTCGGGTCCGCCCTCGACGGACGCGCGCGCCCGGGCGGCCCGGTCATCGG
Source organism: Microbacterium oleivorans (assembly GCF_013389665.1). Lineage (NCBI taxonomy): Bacteria > Bacillati > Actinomycetota > Actinomycetes > Micrococcales > Microbacteriaceae > Microbacterium > Microbacterium oleivorans. The sequence goes on from NZ_CP058316.1 coordinate 1,280,324, forward strand.
CATCCAGCTCGAGAACGAGCTGTACGACCGGCCCGAGCACCTCCGCACCCTCAAGCGCCTGGCGCGCGAGGCCGGGATGTCGGCGCCGCTGTGGACGGCGACCGCCTGGGGCGGCGCCGAGCTGCCCGACGGCGAGGTGCTCCCGGTCTTCGGCGGGTACGCCGACGGATTCTGGGTCGACCCGGACGCACCGTGGGATCCGACGTTCCGCGCGCACTACTTCCCGTCGCACGACTGGGACGACCCGGGGGTGGGCGCCGACGTGCGGGCGAGCCAGGGCTTCGCGGCAGCGAGCGCCGCCGCCGACCTGCACGGCTTCCCTCCCGCCACCTGTGAGCTGGGCGGCGGGATGGCGACCGCCTACCATCGGCGCCCGGTGCTGGCGGGCCGGGATGTCGCAGCGCTCGCCCACCTGAAGATCGGCAACGGATCCGCCTGGCAGGGGTATTACATGTTCGTCGGCGGTCGCAACCCCGAGCCGGCGCTGCAGGAGAGCATCGACACGGGCTACCCCAACGACATGCCCGAGTTCGGGTACGACTTCCACGCGCCCATCGGCCAATCGGGCGACCTCGCCGAGTCCGCGCCGTTGCTGCGCGTCCAGCACGCCTTCCTCGAAGCGTTCGGCGATCGACTCGCCCGCATGACGTCGTCGTTGCCCGACGTGCGCGCGGCGTCGCTCGATGACCGGACGACCCTCCGGTGGGCGCTCCGATGCGACGGCGACGAGGGCGTCGTCGTGATCTCGCACCACCAGCCGTTCGAACAGGTCGAGGCCGTGTCCGGGGTGCAGCTGCGCGTGCGCCGCGACGGCGGCGAGACCGCCTTTCCGAGCACCCCGATCACCGTGCCGCCCGGGACCCTCGCCCGCTGGCCGGTCGGGCTCGAGATCGGCGGCGTCCGGGTCGACTGGGCGACGGCGTCGTTGGTCACTCTGCTTCGGGGTCGTGAGCGCCCGACGCTCGTCCTGCTCGAGGATGCCGGCGTGCCGGTCGAGGTCTGCCTCGACGGCGTCGCGCGAGCGGTCGAGCCGGGGCGCGATGCGCCCGGTGGCGACCGCGGTCACCCCGATCTCGACGTCGTCGTGATCCGCGCCGCGGATGCCGAGCGGCTGTGGGTCCGCCCCGGTGCGCGGCCCGAGCTGTGGCTCACCGACGGCGAGCTGACGTGGGATGCCGACGGCGCCCTGCTGCGGGGAGCCACCGCCGCAGACCGATACGACCCCGACGCGCGCCGGTGGACCGACCTCGGGACGGGACCTGCGGAGACCGAGCGGATGCCCGTCGTCGTCGAGCTCGTCCGCGATGCCGGTCCGGCCGCGCGGGACTACGGCTTCGCCGGTCCGCGGCACCGCGCACCCGACCCCGGGACGCTCGACCGCGGCGCGGCCCTGTACCGGCTGCGGATCCCCGCCGCAGCGCTCGAACCGGACGCCGACGCCGTGCTCGACCTCGACTGGGCCGGAGACGTCGGCCTGCTCCGCGTGGACGGCACGATCGCGGACGACCGCTTCTGGGACGGCACGCGCTGGTCGGTGTCGCTGCACGACGTCGGGATCGTGGATCGGACCGAGGTGTCGGTGCAGGTGCTCGCGCTCGCCCCGGAATCGACCGTCGCCCTGGCTGCAGCGGCGGCGGCCCGACGCGCCGATGCCGCGACGACGCGCCTCGAGGCGTCGGTGCGCGTGCGGGGTTCCTGGCGACGCCCGTCGTGAGCAGCGGGCGGCGGGGTCGCCTCGACGCCCGCTGACACCGACGGTTGCCGTTTGCCCGCCGACGTGTGATGATCGGTCCACGCGGTACGGAATGCGCTTTCCATCGACGGCAGCGCGATCCCCCGCCCCGTGGTCGCCTCCGGACGCCCCGGTCGCCTGTCGCCCTTCCCGCTCTCGGGAAGGTCGTCCGGCATGCCCTTCTCGCCGATGAAGTCCAGGAGGAAACGTGACTGCGAGCCATCCCCCCGTCCCCGCCCGCCGACGCTCCACCCACCGCACCCTCGCCGTCACCACGGCTGCCGTCCTCGTCAGCACGCTGCTCCCGGCCGCGGCTGCCGCCGCCGAGGAGGACGTCCCGGTCTCCGCGGCGTCGCCGCTGGTGAGCCCCCTCGCCCCCGGCGAGGCGGTCGCCTTCGACTTCGGCCCGGGCGCGGTCGCGGCGGACGCGATCGGCGTCACCTCGGGCGCGGCGTTCGACCCCGAGCAGGGCTTCGGCTTCTCGGCACCCCCGACCGCGGCGACACCCGACGTCGACCGCGGCGGCGACGATGCGCTGCGGTCGGACTTCGTGGCCGCTCAAGGCGGCACGTTCGAGGTCGACCTCGGCGCCGGTGACTACTCCGTCGCCCTCATCGCCGGTGATGCCGGCGGCGCCACCGACATCACCCTCACCGTCGAGGGCATCGTGAAGGTCCAGCCCACCGCCAAGCCGGCCGGCGAGTTCCTCGAGATGGCCTTCCCCATCGCTCTGGTCGACGGCCGCCTCACCGTGCAGGTCGGCGGCACCGCGGCATCCCTCGCCGCACTGACGATCACGCGCCTGGGCGAACGCCCGGCCGGATCGATCCCCACGACCTACCTGACCGGCGACTCGACCGTGCAGACCTACGACGCCACCGCCTACGCCCCGCAAGCGGGGTGGGGGCAGATGCTCGACCGGTTCCTCGCCGACGACGTCGCCGTGACCAACCGCGCGATCGGCGGGCGCTCCTCGAAGAACTTCATCACGCAGGGCCGCCTCGACGAGGTGCTCCTCGCCATCCGCCCGGGCGACTACCTGTTCGTGCAGTTCGGCCACAACGACGCCACGCAGGGCGTCGACGACCGGTACGCCTCGCCGGCCGACTACAAGGAGTATCTGCGCGTCTACGTCGACGGCGCGCGCCAGCGCGGCGCCACCCCGGTGCTCGTCACACCCGTCTCCCGGCGCGATGTCGACCCGGCCACGGGCCTGTTCCGCGTCAGCTTCCCCGAGTACGTCGCCAAGATGACCGAGCTCGCCGCCGAGGAGGACGTGCCGCTCGTCGACCTCTCGGCCTCCAGCCGCGCGTACCTCGACGGCATCGGCGCCGAGGCCGCCAAGGCGGTCTTCCTGCACGTCGACCCGGGCGTCTTCCCCAACCGCCCGGCGGGCACGGTCGACGACACGCACTTCCAGGAGTACGGCGCGATCCAGATGGCGCGCCTCGTCGCCCAGGGCATCGCCGCACTCGACGACCCGCTCGCCGAGAAGGTCACCGACACCGATCAGCCCGACGACCTTCCCGCCGCCCCGCAGAACCTGGTCGCCGGCGCGATCAGCAACGCCGGTGCGACGCTGCAGTGGGATGCCGTGCCCACGGCCGACATCTACCGGGTCTTCCGCCAGCAGGCGGGCGACGACCCCGACGCGTGGACGCTCGTCGGAACCGTGACCCAGCCGACGACCCTCGCGCAGGGCCTGCCCGAGGGGGCGACCGTGCGCTACCGCGTCGTCGCCGTCAACGGTCGCGGCGAGTCCGAGCCCTCGGCGCCGGTGGAGTTCACCACCAAGCAGGCGGCGTACCGCTTCGACTTCCAGCTGCCGGGCAACCCGCTGGCCGCCGGATACACCGAGGTCACTCCGGCGCTGGGCTACACGGCCGAGCGCGGCTACGGGTTCACGAACACGCTCCCCGCCAACGCGGGACGCGACCGCGGCGCCGCCGAGGGGTCGAACGACCTCGTGCGCGACTTCGTCCTCCCCGGCGACAGCTCGACGTTCGCCCTCGACGTGCCCAACGGCACCTACTCGGTCAAGACCTTCTCGGGCGACTGGATCGGCTCCACCCGCACCAGCTTCCGGGTGGAGGGCAAGGAGGCAGGCTCCGGCAACGCCGGCCGCGGGTCGGTCGCCGCGGTGCTGCGCGGACCCTTCCTCGTCACCGACGGGCAGCTGAGCATCGAGGCCTACGGTGCGGCCGCCGGCACCCGCCTCAACGGCCTCGAGGTCACGCCCATCCTGCTCGGACCGTCGGGGCTGGTCGTGACGGGCGTCGACGCCGACCCCGCCGCTCCGACCGTCTCGCTCGCGTGGGAGCCCGAGACGGGAGTGCGGTGGAACGTCTACCGCAGCTCGGAGTTCGACCCCGCCCCCGCGCTGATCGGCTCGAGCACCGAGCCGGGCTACGTCGACCGCACCGCCCGGGTCGGCCTCGACTACGCCTACCACGTGACCGCGATCGATCAGACCGACCTCGAGTCCGTCCCGTCCGCGACGGTCGAGACGAGCCTCATCGACGCCGCCGTCGCCGCGCCCGCGGCACCCGCCGACCTCACCGCGGAACGCATCGACAAACGCGAGATCGAACTGTCGTGGACGGTCCCCGGCGACGCCGTGGCGACGCTCGTCTTCCGCTCCGAGACCGCCGGCGAGCGCGGGGAGCTGGTCGGGATCGTCGACGCGCCGCGCTTCGTGGACGGCGGCGTGCTGACCACCGTGCCCTACTTCTACACCGTGGTCGCCGTCAACGCGGGAGGCGCGGGCACACCGTCCGCGCAGCTCGAGACGGCGGCACCGACGGTGCTGCAGCGACAGGCGGAGTACCTCGACCGGGGTCTCGCCGCCGTCCGCACCGACGGCGGCGTGCTCGTGTCGTGGCGGCTGCTCGGAACCGACCCCGCCGATGCGGCGTTCCACGTCTACCGCGACGGCGAGCGCATCACCGAGGCGCCGGTCACCGAGACGACGAACCTGCTCGACGCCGAGGGGACCGACGACGCGACCTACCTCGTCACCCGGCTGAGCGCCGACGGCGAGCGCGAGACGACGGAGTCGGATGCCGTCTCGGTGCAGACCGCTGCCTACCGCTCGGTCCCCCTGCAGAAGCCGGCCGACGCCTACACGAAGGACGGCCAGCCGTACTCCTACTCCGCCAACGACACGACCGTCGGCGACGTCGACGGCGACGGCACCTACGAGCTCATCGTCAAGTGGTACCCCTCCAACGCCAAGGACAACTCGCAGGCGGGCTACACCGGCAACGTCTACGTCGACGCCTACCGGATGGACGGCGAGCGGCTGTGGCGCATCGATCTGGGGGTGAACATCCGCGCCGGCGCCCACTACACCGATCTGATGGTCTACGACTTCGACGGGGACGGGCGGGCCGAGCTCATCACCCGCACGGCCGACGGCACGATCGACGGCACCGGCCGACCCATCGGCAACGCGGGCGCCGACCACCGCAACAGCTCGGGCTACGTGCTGCAGGGACCGGAGTACCTCAGCGTCTTCGACGGGCTCACCGGCGCCGCCGTCGACACGATCGACTACGTCCCCCAGCGGGGCGACGTGGGGTCGTGGGGCGACACCTACGGCAACCGGGTCGACCGGTTCCTCGCCTCGGTGGCCTACCTCGACGGCGAGCGCCCCAGCGCGATCTTCAGCCGCGGGTACTACACCCGTGCGGTGATCGGCGCGTTCGACTTCGACGGCCAGACCCTCAGCACGCGTTGGGTCCTCGACACCGAGGACGAGGGGTCGGAGTCGGTCTACGGCCAGGGGTACCACTCGATGTCGGTGGCCGATGTCGACGGCGACGCCAAGGACGAGATCGTCTTCGGCTCGGCGACCATCGACGACGACGGCGAGGTGCTGTACTCGACCGGGCTCGGCCACGGCGACGCGCTGCACGTGTCGGACCTCGACCCCGCGCGCCCCGGCCTCGAGGTCTTCGCCGCCCACGAGACGATGTCCGCCTCGGGCAACCGCGGCGCGACGTTCCGCGATGCGGCCACCGGCGAGATCCTGTGGGACATCCCCGCCACCGTCGACACCGGACGAGCGGCGTCGGGCGACATCGATCCCCGGCATCCCGGAGCCGAGGGGTGGGCCGTCGGCGGCGACGCCGCGTGGAACTCCCGCGAGGGGCATCTGATGTCGGCCGCCGGCGAGCGCATCGGCGACAGCATCCCCGCGGCGAACTTCCTCGCCTGGTTCGACGGCGACCCGCTGCGCGAGATCGTCGATCACTCCTGGAACGCCGCGACGTCGCAGGGAACCCCCACGGTCTCGAAGTGGAACTGGGAGGAGGGCGCCGAGGAGCTCCTGCTCTCGGACGAGGGCGCGCGCTCGAACAACGGCACGAAGGGCACGCCCAACCTGCAGGCCGACCTGTTCGGCGACTGGCGCGAAGAGATCGTGTGGCGTTCGGCCGACTCCTCGGAGCTGCGCATCTACGCCACGACCGACGAGACGGAGCTTCGCATCCCGACGCTCATGCACGACATGCAGTACCGCGTCGCGGTCGCGTGGCAGAACACCGGGTACAACCAGCCCCCGCATCCGAGCTTCTTCATCGGCGACGGCATGGCCCCCGCTCCGATGCCGTCGATCGCGGTGACCGGCGACTCCTCGGGAGCGACGGACGAGACGGCCCCGGTCATCTCGGGGCTCCCCGCGGACGGGCTGCTCCTGGCCGACAGCGACCGGCTGTCGTTGGCCATCACCGCAGACGACCCCGAATCGGGCGTGCGCACCCTGGATGTCGCCTGGGACGGCGAGCCCGTCGCGGCGGACGAGCTGCTCGAGCTCGCGGGCCTCACCGGTGAGCACGTGCTCACCGTGCGGGCCGTGAACCACGACGGCCTCGTCGCCACCGCGCAGACGCGCGTGGTGGTCTTCGAGGACGACGGGGCCACTGGCGCCCCCGCCCGCGGCTCGCTGCACAACACCAGCGGCTGGGACGACGGTCTGCACGACGGCACGTTCACCGTCACCATGAATCTGTGGTGGGGCACGAACGGGTCGGTGTTCCGGCTGTACGAGAACGGCGAGCTGATCGCGACGCGTCTGTTGTCGGCCGCCACGCCGATGGCCCAGGTGGCGTCGGTGGAGGTCGCCGGACGGTCCAACGGCACCTACGTGTACACCGGCGAGCTCGTGAACGCCGCGGGCACGACGCAGACCGCGTCCACCACGGTCACGGTGTCCGATGCCGCCCCCGGCCGCCCCGTGGTCTCGCACGACAACCACGACCGCGACGGCGCCTACACGCTGACGACCGACCTGTGGTGGGGCACCAACGCCTCGGGCTACACGCTGTACGAGAACGGCGAGGCGATCGACACGCAGCAGCTGACGGTCGCCTCGCCCGGGGCGCAACGGGCGCAGACCGCGGTCACCGGACGGGGCCCCGGCACCTACGAGTACGTCGCCGAGTTCACCAACGACGCGGGAGCCACCCGGTCGCGACCGGTGACCGTCGTCGTGCGCTGACCGGCGTCGTGCGCCGACAGAGCCGGCCGCTGCGACCGTCGTCCCGCTCGGGGCGGCGGTCGCAGCGGCGATCGGCCTCAGATCGCCGGGCGGTCCGGCACCGCGCGCGCCGCCGTGTTAACGTCAACATACGCGCTTTCACCGCGCCCGGCCCCGGAACGAATCGAGAACCATCGTGACGACCTTCACCATCGGCGAGACGGACTTCCTCCTCGACGGACGCCCCCACCGCGTGATCGCCGGTGCCCTGCACTACTTCCGCATCCATCCCGATCACTGGACCGACCGCATCCGCAAGGCGCGGCTGATGGGGCTCAACACGATCGAGACCTACGTCGCCTGGAACGCCCACGAGCCGGTGCGCGGCGAGTGGGATGCCACGGGCTGGAACGACCTCGGTCGCTTCCTCGACCTCATCGCGGCCGAGGGCATGCACGCGATCGTCCGTCCCGGTCCCTACATCTGCGCCGAGTGGCACAACGGCGGTCTGCCGGTGTGGCTCACGAGCATGCCCGGCATCGGGCTGCGCCGCTCCGAGCCCCGGTATGTCGAGGCGGTGAGCGCCTACCTGCGCCGGGTCTACGAGATCGTCGCCCCACGACAGATCGATCGCGGCGGCAACGTCGTGCTGGTGCAGATCGAGAACGAGTACGGTGCCTACGGGTCGGACCACGACTACCTCCGCACGCTGACCGAGCTCACCCGCGACTGCGACATCACGGTGCCGCTGACGACCGTCGACCAGCCCGAGCCGCACATGCTCGCGGCCGGCACGCTCCCCGACCTGCACACGACCGGGTCGTTCGGCTCGCGCGCGACCGCGCGCCTCGCGACGCTCCGCGAGCACCAGCCGACCGGGCCCCTCATGTGCTCGGAGTTCTGGGACGGCTGGTTCGACTGGTGGGGCGGCGTGCACCACACCACGGATGCCGCAGCTTCGGCATCCGAGCTCGACGATCTGCTCGCCGCGGGAGCGTCGGTGAACATCTACATGCTCCACGGCGGCTCGAACTTCGGCACCACGAACGGCGCCAACGACAAGGGCCGCTACGCCCCCATCGTCACCTCGTACGACTACGACGCCCCGCTCGACGAGTCGGGACATCCGACCGAGAAATACCACGCGTTCCGCGAGGTCATCGCCCGCTACGCCGACGTGCCCGGAGAGGCTCCGCCCGCCCGCCCCGATGCCCCCGCCTTCTCGGTGCCGCTGCGACCCACCGGCGACTGGCTGGTCGAGGGGCACGACCACGGCGACGAGGCCGCCGAGGCGGCGCCGCATCCGCCGAGCTTCGAGGAGCTCGGCCAGCTCGGACCGCTCGTGCGCTACGACGTCGAGCTGCCCGCCGATGCCTTCGGAGACGCCGATGCCGCCGTGCTGGCCTTCGGGGAGGTCCGCGATCTCGCGTGGGTCGCGGTCGACGGAGCGCCCATCGGGCGCCTGCAGCGCGCGCTGCACGAGCGATCGCTGCCGGTCCCCCGAGGATCGCGCCTGACGGTGCTCGTCGAGGACCAGGGACGCGTCAACTACGACATCCGCCTCGGCGAGAGCAAGGGCCTCATCGGTCCGGTGACCCTGGGCGGGCGCGAGCTGACCGGATGGTCGGCACACCCCGTCGAGCTGCCGCAGACGGTGACGGCGATCTCGGGCGCGGGCACGGCGGATCACGCGAGCGCCGGCCGGACCGGCCTCGTGGGCGCGTTCGAGCTCGGCGAGCCCGTCGACCTCTTCCTCGACACCGATGCCTGGGGCAAGGGATACGCGTTCGTCAACGGGTTCTTCCTCGGCCGCTACTGGCGCAACGGCCCGCAGCGCACCCTGTACGTCCCCGCACCGGCGACGCGCGCCGGGGCGAACGAGATCGTCGTCGTCGAGCTCGAGCACGTCGTCGATCCCGTCGCCGCCTTCGTCGCCGGGCCCGAGCTCGGACACCGCGAGGAGTGAGCGTGATCGGCCGACGCCCGCATCGGGCAGGATGGATGCCATGAGCTGGATGGTCACCGGTGGTGCCGGATACATCGGCGCGCATGTCGTGCGCGCCCTCGCATCGGCGGGTCTGGCACCCGTCGTCCTCGACGATCTGTCGAGCGGACACGCGGGCTTCGTGCCCGAGGGCGTGCCGTTCATCCGCGGCTCGATCCTCGACCGACCCCTCGTCGAGGGCGCGCTTCGCGAGCACGGCGTCGAGGGCGTCATCCACGTCGCCGGGTACAAGTACGCGGGCGTCTCGGTGACCCGGCCCCTGCACACGTACGCGCAGAACGTGGAGGGCACCCGCATCGTCCTCGAGGCCATGTCGACGGCCGGGGTCGACAAGATCGTCTTCTCGTCGAGCGCGGCCGTCTACGGCACCCCCGACGTGCCGCTCGTGACCGAGGATCTCCCCAAGCGTCCGGCCTCGCCCTACGGCGAGTCCAAGCTCATCGGCGAATGGCTGCTGCGCGATCAGGCCGTCGCCACCGCCGACTCCCTCGCGCCGCTGCGCCACACCTCGCTGCGCTACTTCAACGTCGTCGGCTCCGGCGACCCGTCGGTCTACGACACGAGCCCGCACAACCTGTTCCCGATCGTCTTCGAGAAGCTCCTCGCCGGCGACATCCCGCAGATCAACGGCGACGACTACGCCACAGCCGACGGCACCAACGTGCGCGACTACGTGCACGTCGCCGACATCGCCGCCGCGCACGTCGTGGCCGCTCAGCGCCTCGCCGCCGGCGAGAGCATCGAGCCCGCCTACAACCTCGGTTCGCAGAACGGCCTGTCGGTCCGCGAGATCATGGATGCGATGGCCCGGGTCACCGGCATCGGCTTCACCCCGCGGATCGGCCCGCGCCGCGCCGGCGACCCGGATCGCATCGTCGCCACGGGCGAGCTGGCCGCACGCGACCTCGGGTGGGCGAACCGCTACTCGGTCGACGAGATGGTCCGCACCGGGTGGGAGGCCCGCCGGGCGAACGCCTGACCGGACCGCCATGCGTCAGCGGGTCGAGCTGGCGCGCACGACGAGCCGGGTGGGCACCGTCTGCAGCGTCGCGGCCGCCCCGCTCTCGATCATCTCGACGAGCGATTCGACCGCGCGCGTGCCGAGGACGTCGAAGTCCTGCCGGATCGTGGTGAGCGGCGGCAGGTACTCCGCGGCATCCACCACGTCGTCGAAACCGACGACGGCCACGTCGTGCGGCACGCGTCGTCCGGCGTCGGCGAGGGCGCGCAGCAGGCCGAGGGCCATCTGATCGTTGGCGGCGAAGACGGCGGTGGCCTCGGCGAGCGCCGCCCCCGCGGCGTGCCCGGTGCGCGACGTCCAGTCCCCGCGCACGGGATGGGGCGGCGTCGCGCCCGCATCGACGAGCGCGGCACGCCAGCCGCGCTCGCGCTCGCGCGCAGCGAACGAGGTCTCGGGGCCGGCGAGATGATGCACGGTCGCGTGGCCGGCCGCGAGCAGGTGCTCGGTCGCGAGCCGAGCCCCCGCGGCATGGTCGGTCTGGACGATCGCGAACCGGTCGTCGGGGGGCGAGTCGACCACGACGAGGTGCAGGTCGGGGGGCGGGGTCGTGTCGCGGGCGAGGCGGGTGGCCTCGTTCAGGACGACGGCGCCGTCGACGCCCTGATCGCGCAGCCGCGCGAAGGCCTCGGCGATCTCGCGTGTGCCGACCGTCACGACCGCGAGGGCGTAGTCACGGGCGCCTGCCGCCTCGGCGATGGCCTGGAGCATGCGGGAGTTGCCGACCGAGGCGAGGGTCGAGACGACGAGGCCGATCGTGCGGGTCTGACCGGTGCGCAGGGCGCGCGCGGCACGATGCACGCGGTACCCGAGGGACGCCATCGACGCCTCGACACGCGCGCGCGTCGCGGGGTCGACCCGCGGGCTGCCGTTGGCCACCCGCGACACCGTCTGCGCCGACACCCCCGCGTGAGCCGCCACCTGACTCATCGACACCCGCATGGCCACCCCTCTCCCCGCAGTGTGTTGACGATATCACGCGCGGAATGTAGCGTGTTATCGTGAACATCCCCGATCCTCCCGCCGTTCCGCTCGGCGCGGGCGTCGTCAAGCGCTCCACCCGCCTCGACGACGGTCGCGAGCTCATCTACTACGACGACCCCGACACCGCGCTCGGGTCCGAACGGGCCGTCGACGCGCGCACGCTCGACCCGCGCCCGGAGACCGCGACGATGCGTCAGGACATCCTCACCGGCGACTGGGTCTCGATCGCCGCGTCGCGGCAGAACCGCGCCTTCCTCCCGCCCGCCGAACTCGACCCGCTCGCGCCGCAGACCCCGACCAACCCGTCGGAGATCCCCTCGCGCTACGACGTCGCCGTGTTCGAGAACAGGTCGCCGTCCTTCGGCCCCGCCCTCGCCACCCCGTTCGAGGGCGCCCCGGCGGCGTCCGACCCCCCGCGCGGCATCGACGACCTCCTGCACCTCGGGCTCGGCCGTACCCGCACGAGCGTCGGACGCACCGAGGTCGTCTGCTTCTCGCCCGAGCACTCCGGCTCGTTCGGCACGCAGTCGGCGACCCGCGCGCGCACGGTCATCGAGGCATGGGCGGATCGCACCGCAGCCCTGTCGGCGCTGCCCGGCATCGAGCAGGTCTTCCCGTTCGAGAACCGCGGCGAGGCCATCGGGGTGACGCTGGCGCACCCGCACGGCCAGATCTACGCCTACCCCTACATCACCCCGCGCACCACGCGCCTGCTCGACGCGATCGACCGCACGGCACCCGACCTGTTCCCCCGCATCCTCGAGTTCGAGCAGGCGGGGCCGCGCGTCGTCCTCCGCGGCGAGCACTGGACCGCCTTCGTGCCGTTCGCCGCACGCTGGCCCATCGAGGTGCACCTCCTGCCGCACCGCCAGGTCGCCGACTTCGCCGAGACCTCGGCCGCCGAGCGCGACGAGCTCGCGCCGCTCTACCTGCGACTACTGCGTGGGATCGATGCCCTGTACGAGACACCGACCCCGTACATCGCCGCGTGGCACCAGGCGCCGGTGAACCATGCCCGCGAGACCGCACGCCTGCACCTGCAGCTGACGAGCCCGCGCCGAGCCGCCGACAAGCTCAAGTTCCTCGCCGGCTCCGAGGCAGCCATGGGCGCCTGGATCGGCGACATCCCCCCCGAGACCGCCGCCGCGCGCATCCGCGACGCCGTAGAAGGAGTGACCCTGTGACCGAGCCCGATCCGCGCGCCGAGGCCCGCGACCTGCTGACCTCCCTCGGCAGCGCGGTGTCATCCGAATGGTCGGCGCCCGGACGCGTCAACCTCATCGGCGAGCACACCGACTACAACGACGGCTTCGTCTTCCCGTTCGCGACGCCGCATCGCACCCACGTCGCCGTCGCGACGCGCGACGACGGCCGCCTGCGCGTCATCTCGACGTTCGACGCGGTGCCGGTCGAGGTCGCGATCGCCGACCTCGACGCGCTCTTCCCCACGGTCGACGGCGATCACGCCGTCCCCGAGTGGTCGGCATACCCGCTCGGCGTCGCCTGGGCGCTCATCCAGGCGACCGAGGCGGACCCGGCGAAGCTGACCGGCGCCGATCTCGCCTTCGCCTCCGACGTGCCCGTGGGGGCGGGCCTGTCGTCGTCCGCCGCGATCGAGGGGGCGACGGCATCGGCACTGAACGAGCTGTGGGGCCTCGGCCTCGACCGTGTCGCGCTGGCCCAGGTGGGACGCCGCGCCGAGAACGAGGCGGTGGGCGCCCCCACGGGGATCATGGACCAGATGGCCTCGATGCTCGGCGAACCGGATGCCGCGACCTTCCTGGACTGCCGCTCGCTGCAGACCGAGGAGGTCGACCTCGGTTTCGCCGCGGCCGGACTGTCGCTGCTCGTGATGGACACCAACGTCAAGCACGCCCATTCGACCGGCGGCTACGGCGAGCGTCGCGCATCGTGCGAGAAGGGCGCCCGGGTGATGGGCGTTCCGATGCTGCGCGACCTCGCGGTCGCCGACCTCGACCGCGCCGCCGAGCTGCTCGACGACGTGACGTTCCGGCGCGTGCGTCACATCGTGACCGAGAACCAGCGGGTGCTCGACACGGTGCAGACGCTGCGCACGTCGGGCCCCCGCGCGATCGGCGCGCTGCTCGACGCCTCGCACGTGTCGATGCGCGACGACTTCGAGATCTCGGTGCCCGAGCTCGACCTCGCCGTCGAGACGGCCGTCGGTGCCGGCGCCATCGGGGCGCGGATGACCGGCGGCGGGTTCGGCGGTGCCGCCATCGCCCTCGTCGAGACCGCGTCCGTCGAGGCTGTCGCGCGCGCGGTCGAGAAGGCCTTCACCGCGGCTGGCTTCGCCGCCCCGACGATCTTCCCCGTCACGCCCTCCGCCGGCGCCCGACGCGACGGCTGAGCCGGCGCGCGACCGAGCGACCTCGTCGGGCCAGGTCGATCCCCCAAACATCGTCCTGACCCGGCGACGTCCCCGGTCGGTCGGGTGCCGGCGCGCACGGAACGGGGGGATGCCGCAGCGGCATCCCCCCGTTCTCGTCGCTGCTTACTTGAAGGTGTCCTTGACGTCCTCGCCGGTCTTCTTGGCATCGGCCTTGACCTGGTCGGCCTTGCCCTCCGCCTGAAGCTTGTCGTTGTCGGTCGCCTTGCCGATGGCCTCCTTGGCCTTGCCGGCGATGTCCTGGGCGGCGTTCTTGATCTTGTCGTCGAGACCCATGATGGGCTCCTCTCTGCGGTTGATGCCCCGGTGGGGCGGGTGGGGTGGTGCGGTCTCAGGACAGGCGGCGCTGGTCGTGGGCCAGCTTCGCGCGCAGTCCGGTATGGACCGAGATGTAGGCGGTCAGCTTCTGACCGGTGAGCACGCCGAGATTGGCAACGAGGCGCTCGACGGTCTCCGCGACGTGCACGGGCGAGGTGTTCTGTCGGGGTGTGACGCTGATGTGGAGCACGGGCTCGTGCCGAACGTCGTTGGCCGTCACCCGGGCGCTGAGGATCTCGTCGCGCTCGGCGAGTGCGTTCTTCAGGGCGTCCGAGGCGAACCCCTCGGTGACCGTCACGCGGCCGAGATCGCCCTCGGCGCCGCTCGCGCGCAGCGGGGTCCGACGCCGACCGTGGATGCTGCGGACGACGAGGACGATCAGCAGCACGACGAGCACGAGCAGAGCGGCGAGCACGGCCACGGCCACCCACGTGAGGCTGGTTCCGGCGATGACCGTGGCATCCCACGCCTGCTTCGCCCAGCCCTCGGCACCCGAGCCGATGTTCGTCCACGTCTCGGCGGCCGCCGGCCAGACGGCGCTGGTGACGATGCCGCCGCCGATCGCCACGAGCACGAGACCCAGGATCAGGAGGATCGTGCGGTTGACGGCACGATTGGTGTTGTTCATGCTTTCTCCTCCCCATCACGGGGACGCTCGACGCGCACCGAGGTGCGCTTGCGCGTGGCCAGACGGTACGACTCCAGCTCGTCGTCGACGACGCCGCGCACGCGCGCTTCGTCGAGCGGGACGCCGACGGCCGGGCTGACGGTCACATCGACCGCCCGGTGCCCGACGCCCACGCGCACCTGATCGCGCGGCAGCCCGCTGTCATCGCTGATGCGCTGCGCGATCGCCGAGGCGATCACACCGTTGTCTGCGACGACGGCGCTCTCACCCAGCATCAGCTGCTGCTTGGACAGCCGGCCCGGGGTGACGGCCAACAGCACCAGCACGAGCCCCAGCACGGCGATGACCGCACCGATGGCGATGCTCGCGCCCACCGGCACCTCCGTCGGCAGCCCGACGACCCAGGCGAGGGAGGCGGCGGGGCCGAGCAGCAGGGCCGGCTGGCCGAGCAGGTTCAGAACGATCTCGACACCGACGTACACCAGGGCGAGGATCACGAGCACGACCGCGACGATCATCGCGACCGTGCGCGGCGAGTGCGTCTCCCGACGCACGACGCGACGCAGCACCGGACTGCTCATCTGACTCTCCTCTTCACGGGGGTGGTGGCACCGCTCACGGTGATGTCGACGCGGGTGACCGGCTTGCCCAGCACCTGGGCGAGCTGCTCCTGCACCCGGCGCTGCATCTCGCGCACGGTGTCGATGACGGCACCGGCGGCATGGACCGCGGCGGTGTCGTCCAGCGGCGGGACGGGCATCGGCGTGTCGATGCGGACGGCCACCCCATCCCGGTAATCGGATGCCGCGACCTTCACACGGTCGGCGTCCACTCCGATGACCTGGGATGCGATCTGTTCCGAGACCTTCCGCACCACGCGCTCGCGCACATCGACCCGTCCGGCGACACCGGACGTCGCGCCGGTGGCGGCCGTGACGCCGCCACCGGGACGGATGGCCTCTGCGACGGTCATGACGAGGTGCGCCGACCTGTCAGCACGTCGGCCAGCCCGCGGACGTCGAGCTTGCCGGACGCGATGCGACCGACCGCCGCACCGATCGCCATGAAGAGGGCGACGAGGAGGAATCCCCAGAAGCCGAACAACAGGGCGGCGGCGGCGAGGATCGCGCCGATCAGTGCACCCGAGACGGTGGCGCTCATGCGACTCGCGACTCCGAGTCGTTGTCGTCGTCGGCGCCGGCGATGTGCACGTCGTTGACCTCGACGTTGACCTCGACGACCTCGAGACCGACCAGACGGCTGATCGCACCGGCGACGGCGGCGCGCACGTTGTCGGCGACCTCCTGGATGGGCGCGGGGTACTCCACGACGATCGTCAGGTCGGCAGCGGCCTGGGTCTCGCCGACCTCGACCTTGACGCCCTGCGACAGGTCGGTGGCGTTGACGGCATCGCGGATGGCGCCGAAGGCACGGGCACCGCCACCACCGAGTGCGTACACTCCGGCGACCTCACGGGCCGCGATACCGGCGACCTTGGCGACGACACCATCGGAGATGGTCGTCTTGCCCGCGGCGTCGGTGTCGGCCGGAACCCGCGACGACGAGAACGTGCGGTCGACGCGGGACGCCTGGGCGGCGGCCGGCGACTTCGGGGTCTCGGCGGCGGCGGTCGTGTTCTTCTGGTCCTCAGCCATGATGTTTCCTTATCTGTCTGCGTGGTCCGATGCAAGCTCTCGGCTCGTCATTCGGTGAGCGTTTACGTTCGCTCTACAGATAAGAGGGCGGCCGGTTCGGATTCGTCACAAAAAAGTTCGACGGATTTCTGGGGGGGGGGGGACGATGCGAGCCGACGACGAGGCGTCGAATGCGGACCTGCAGGCCGCCCCGGACGGCATCCTCGCCGCGCGTGCGGCCAGCGGCGACGCCGATGCGTTCGACGTGCTGCTGCACCGGCACACCCCGCTCGTCCGCGCCTTCGTCTATCGCATCGTCGGCACGCTGACCGAGACCGATGACGTCGTGCAGGATGCGTTCCTCACCGCGTGGCGCCAGCTGTCGACACTGCGCGATCACAGCGCCGTCAAGGCATGGCTCATGAAGATCGCGAGCCGTGAAGCGTATGCGCACCTGAGAAAACGACCGGCTCATGACACACTGGTCGGGTTCGACAGGGCCGCGGAGACGGGCCTCCTCCCCGAGGCCGCCGCCATCCGCAACGCACAGCTGACTGCTCTCTCCCGTGCGCTGGACGCCCTGCCGGAAGCCCAACGCCGTTGCTGGCTGCTCCGAGAGGTCGGGTCACTCAGCTATACCGAGATCGCAGAAGAGATGAATCTTCCCCTCAGCACCGTTCGCGGCAACCTGTCTCGAGCCCGCGCGAGCATCACCGTCCAGATGGCGGGGTGGCGATGATGGACGCCGACCACGTCACGCTGGACTGCGGGAAGACGATCGAGGAGGTCAGCGAGTACCTCGAGTCGGGCCGCTCGCCCTACGACCCCGAGATCGAGACGTGTCCGGAGTGCCTCAACGCCCTCGACGCGCTGACGCGCGCCGGACGACTCTCGCGGGAGCTCATCGCCGCCGACGCCGCGGACCTGCCCGAGCCCTCCGAGAGCTGGTTCCACGGCGTGATGACCGCGGTGCGCGCCGAACTGCGCGCCGGCCGGTCCATCCCGCTGTCGCATCCCGACCCCGCGGTGTCGATCACGGTCACCGAGGGCGCCGTGCAGGCCCTCATCCGTGCCAGCGGCGATGCCGTCGACGGGGTGTTCATCGGTCACTCCAAGATCGTCGGCGACGTCGAGGTGCCCGCGGCCCCGATCTCGATCGACGTCACGGCGTCCGTCGCCTGGGGCGAGCCGCTCCCGAGCGCCGCCGGCGCCGTCCGCCGCGCCGTCACCGATGCGCTGGCGCAGCACACCGAGCTCAACATCGTCGCCGTCGACGTCACCGTCGAGGATCTCCACCGTCCCTACCCGCCCAAGGACCCCGCATGATCGCGTCCGACCCCGTCGTCGACTCGTCCGCCCCGCGCCCCCTCGCCGAGCTTCCCGGCGTGGCCGCCGTGCACGATCCGCGCCCGCCTCTCTCGCGTGTCCTGGGCGCCGCGTCGGCCGCGCTGCGGATCGACACCATGCCCCCGTCCGACGGCGTGTTCGTCTCCTCGGATACCACCGGGACGACCGCCGCGGCGGCCGTGAGCGTCGGCGTCGCCGCGCGCACACCCGACGTGGCGCGCGCCGTGGCCGACCAGATCCGGGCGCAGCATCCCGAGGCCGACCGCATCACCGTGCAGGTGCGCCGGATCGCCTGACCCGCGCCGGCGGCCCCCATCCGCGGACGGGACGACATCGAGGCCCGCCGCCCGCCCGGGTGCGCTACCGTCGAGCCGTGAGTTCGCTCTTCCACGACGCGGGCGTCGATGCCCCGGTGGCCCGGCTCGTCTCCGGCCGGGTGCGAGGACGACGGCGCGCGGACGGCACGGTCGCCTTCCTCGGCATCCCGTACGCGCAGCCCCCGGTCGGACCTCGTCGTTTCGGGGCGCCCGAGCCCGTCACCGGGTGGGACGGCGTGCGTGACGCGCTCGAGTACGGCGCCACCCCGCAGCGCGGTGACCACGGCGCCACGCTGATCCCCGAGCCCTCGATCCCCGGCGACGACACGCTCTCGGTCAACGTGTTCGCCGCGACGGCGCCGGGGAGCGCCGCGCGACCGGTGCTGGTGTACATCCACGGCGGCGGCTTCGTGCAGGGCTCGCCGGCGAGCCCGTGGTACGACGGCGCCGCCTTCGCACGCGCGGGGATCGTCGTGGTGACCGTGTCGTACCGGTTGGGCTTCGACGGGTTCGGGCTGATCCCGGGTGCTCCGACGAACCGCGGTGTGCGCGACTGGCTCGCCGCGCTGGAATGGGTGCGTGCGAACATCGCCGCGTTCGGCGGAGACCCCGACGACGTCACGATCGCCGGGCAGTCCGCCGGCGGCGGCGCGGTGCTGACTCTTCTCGGGATGCCGGCGGCGCAGCACCTGTTCCGCCGCGGTCTGGCGATGTCATCAGCCCTCACCGTCGTCGCCCCGGCGCGAGCCGCCGCGCTGACGACGCGCTTGGCGGACCGCCTGGGCGTCGCCCCCACCCGCGCGGGCTTCGCAGCCGTCGACGAGCTCGCGGTGCTGCACGCGCAGCAGCAGATGGCGACGGAGCGGACCGGCGGCGTCCTCTCGTGGGTGCGCGCGCGGCTGGCCGACGGCCTCTCGTGGGGTCCCGTCGTCGACGGCGACCTGGTGCCCCGCCCCACCCTCGACGCGATCGCGGGCGGTGTCGGCGCCGACAAGCAGCTGGTGCTCGGCACCACCGACGACGAGTTCACGATGATCACCGACGGCCTCGCCGACCGGCTGCGCGCAGTGCCCGCCGCCCTCGCCCTCGCGCTCCTCGGCGTCCGCCACGGCGCGCGGTGGCGCTACATCCGCGCCAACGGCGAGCAGCGGCGCCGGGGAACCGCCGCCTTCCTCGGCCGCTACGCCACCGATCGCCTGTTCCGCGAGACGGTGCCGCGCGTCGCCGACGCGCGCGGCGGATCGGCGACGTGGGCGTACCGCTTCACGTGGCCGTCGCCGACCCGGCGGTGGGCTCTGCACTGCCTCGACGTGCCGTTCTGGTGGGACCGTCTGGACGCTCCGGGCGTGGCCGCCGTCGCCGGTGAGGACCCGCCGCGATCGCTGGCCGACGACATGCACGGCGCCGCGGTGTCGTTCGTGCGCGATCACGACCCGGGCTGGCCCGCGTGGGGCGAGCGGCCCGGCGCGACCCGCATCTTCGGCGGGCCCGTGACGCCGGATCCCCTCGACGCCGACGGCTACGCGTCGGTCCGCGCGCTCATCGCCTGATCGCCCGGCGGCGGGCCGCGAGCTCAGGGAACGCGCGTGAGCCAGGCGTCGGTGGCGAACTTCGACTCGACCAGGGCTTCGGCCTCGGCGTACTCCTCGTCGGAGATGCTCCCGGCGACGGCGCCGTATCGCTTCGAGAACACCTCGATGAACCGCTCGATGATCGCGTCGCGCGGCAGACCCGTCTGACTGCGGAGCGGGTCGACGCGCTTGGCCGCCGAGACCGTCCCCTTGTCGCTGAGCTTCTCGCGGCCGATGCGCAGCACCTCGGTGAGCACCTGGCCGTCCATGTCGTAGCTGAGCGTCGCGTGGTGGAGGACGCCGCCGTTCGCGAGGCGCTTCTGCGCCGCGCCGCCGATCTTCCCCGAGGGCGAGGCGATGTCGTTGAGCGGCTGATACGTCGCCTCGATGCCGAGCGAGCGCAGGGCCTCGAGCACCCAGTCGTCGAGGAAGGCGTACGAGTCCGCGAAGGTCAGGCCGGCCACCAGGGACGCCGGCACGTACAGCGAGTACGTCACGATCGAATTGGCCGCCATCATCATGGCGCCGCCGCCCGAGATGCGCCGGACGACGTCGAAGCCGTGTCGAGCCGCGCCCTCGGGGTCGACCTCGTTGCGCAGCGACTGGAACGACCCGATGACGACGGCCGACTCGTTCCACTCCCAGATGCGCAGGGTGGGGTTGCGCCGCCCGTCGCCCACGCGCGTGGTGAGCACCTCGTCGAGCGCGAGGTTCATGCTCGGCGAGACGGCCCGGTCGTGCACGACCTCCCAGTCGAACTCCCGCCACCCGGGCGCGGTGATCATCGCCCGGCGCACCGCCGTGCCGACCGACTCGGGCGTGAAACCGAGCAGCTGCGCGCCGTCGGGGAGCGCCGAACGGACGGCGGCCGCGATCGCGGCGACATCCGACTCCGCGGGCAACCCGTTCACGGCCGCGTCGATGTCGGCGAGCGCGTCGTCGGGTTCGAGGAAGAAGTCGCCGGCGAGATGGAAGTCGACGATCCTGCCGTCCCGCACCTCGAGGTCGACGACGACCAGCTTGCCTCCGGGCACCTTGTATTCGCCGTGCATGGGTCCAGCCTAGGACCGCCGCGACGGAGCGGTACCACGGGCGGGTCGAAGATCGGTCGGGCGACGGATGCCGCTACATCCGGCGGGGGACGCCACGACCGTGACCGCCGAGAAGAGTGGGGGCATGGAGATCGCCAACGCCCCCGCATCCGTCCTCGAAGCCCGCGGGCTCGTCAAGCGCTACGGGTCGCTCACCGCCCTCGACGGTGTCGACCTCGCCGTCGGCACCGGTGAGGCGGTGGCCATCATGGGAGCCTCGGGGTCGGGCAAGACGACGCTGCTGCACTGTCTGGCCGCCATCATCTCCCCCGACGCCGGCTCGGTGCGCCTGTCGACCCCGGGCGTGCCGCCGCAGGAGCTCGTCGGGATGCCCGACGACGCCCGTTCGGCGATCCGGCGTGATCGACTCGGCTTCGTCTTCCAGGATCACCTGCTGCTTCCCGAACTCACCGCGGTCGAGAACGCCGCCCTGCCGCTGCTGCTGGTGGGCACCGCTCGCGCCGCCGCCGAGGCGCACGCCGCGGCATGGCTCGGCGCCCTCGGTCTGGCCGGCATGGAGAATCGCCGGATCGGCGAGCTGTCGGGCGGACAGGCCCAGCGCGTCGCGATCGCTCGTGCGCAGGTGACCGGGGCGCCGGTCGTGTTCGCCGACGAGCCCACCGGCGCGCTCGACACGGCGACGTCGGCGGAGGTGCTCGACGCGCTCCTGCACGCCACGACCGGGCAGGGCCGCAGCCTCGTCGTCGTCACCCACGACGCGGACGTCGCACGACGGTGCGACCGGGTGCTGCGCATGCGCGACGGGCGCATCGTCGACGGCGACCCCGCCGTCCCGCCCGGCGGGACGGGCGCGCGGGGTGCGGGTGCGGCACGATGAGCGCCGTCGCACCGCTCGCGGCTCCCCCGATCGCGGACCGCAGCGCGTCCGGCGCCGTGCGGCGTCTGGCCGCCCTCACCGTGCTGCTCGCGCGGCCCCAGGGGCAGGGCTCCGGCGCGATCGCGCTCCCGCTCGCCGCCTTCGCGGTCACGACGACGCTGATGCTCGTCGTGGCCGGAGGAACGCGCATGTTCCTCACCGACCCGCGCACCGGCGACCTGTCCCTCATGTACGGTCTGCTGAGCGTGCTGGCGCTCATCCTGCTGGCGATCCCCACCGCGACGCTCGGGGCCGCCGCAGCCCGCCTGTCGAGTCGCCGCCGAAACGATCGCCTCTCGACCCTGCGGCTGCTGGGCGCGACCAACGCCGAGGTCCGTGCGATGGCGGTCGGTGAGGCCGCGGTCGTCGCCGCTGCGGGCGCGCTCCTCGGCGCCGCCGGATACGGCCTCGCGCTGCCGCTGGTGGGACTCCTCCCCTTCTTCGGCGGCCCGGTCGGAGCGGGCGCCGTCTGGGCGGGCTGGCCGATCGTCGCCGGCGTCGTCGTGGGCGTGGCGCTGATCGCCACGCTCAGCGCGGTGGCCAGTCTGCGCCGGGTGCGGCTGACACCGCTGGGCGTCCGCCGTCGCACGCAGGCGCCACCACGCCGCGTCAGGACGCTGGTCGTCTCGGGCGTCGGCATCGTCGCGGTGGGCATCGTCGTCGGCCAGTTCGGCAGCGTCGCCTCGCTGCTGGCACCGGCGGCCGCGCTGGTGGTGCTGCTCGCCCTGTTCGGCGGGGCGCTCGCCCTGGTGAACCTCATCGGCGCACCGATCGTCGCCGCCCGGGGGCGGTCGATGGCTCGGCGGGCGCGGACCGCGGCGCAGCTGATCGCGGGGCGCGAGCTCGCCGCGCATGCCGCGACCGCGTGGCGCCGGGTCTCGAGCATCGCGATGATCTCGTTCATCGCGGTCGTCGGCGGCAGCGGGATCGCGATCGCCGACATGGCCGGGACGGAGCCCGGCGTGACGCTGTTCGCCGACATCCGCACCGGCGTGCTCGTCACCCTCGGCGCCGGGTTCCTGCTGCTCGCGGCCTCGGTCGGCGTCAGTCAGGCGGCCTCGGTGCTCGATGACCGCGAGCTGATCGTCGGACTGGACCGCCTCGGCATGTCGCCCGCCGAGCTCGCCCGTGCGCGCCGCATCACCGTGATGCTGCCGCTGCGTTGGGCGGCGGCGGGGGGCGCCGTCGTCGGCGCGGCCCTGGCACTGCCGGTGGTGGGCATCAGCCTCGTCGTCGCCCCGCTCACGCTGCTGGTCATCGCCGTCACCTTCGCCGCGGGGTTCGGCGCCGTGGCCCTGGCCCTGCTCGCCTCCGGCCCCCTCGTCGCCGCGATCCGTCGCGCCGCACGCTGACCCCGACCCCGCCGCGGTCGTGCGTCGGCGCCGGCGATAGCGGGCCAGGGCGACGCCGACAGGCTCAGGCGCGGGGGAAGCGCGCGTCGAGCCAGGCGATGAGGTCGGCGTGGACGTCGCCCCGCACGGCCTCGTTGAAGATCTCGTGGCGCGCGCCCGGATAGACCAGGGTGGTGACGTCGTGCAGCCCCGACCGCGAGCGGTAGGCGTGGGCGAGACGGTGGACGCTGCGCGGTCCGCCGACGGTGTCGTCCCTCCCCACCAGAAGGAGCACGGGAACGTCGACGCCGAGGTCGCGGCGCGGGCGTCCGAGCATCTTCGCCGTCTCGATCGGTCCGAACAGGCGCAGCAACGGCGTGGTGGTGGTGAGCGGGTCGTCGAGGAAGTCCTGCTGCACGGCGGTGTCGGTGCTGAGCCATTCCACGCCGTTCGCGCCCGCCCCCGCCCACGGCGCGTTGAGATCGCCGGAGTTCAGCGACCCGGGCCAGCGCAGCGCCGAGCCCGAGAGCACGACGGCGGCGTAGGCCTCCGGGCTCTCGTCGAACAGCATCTGCGCGAGGAACGAGCCCCAGGAGTGCCCGAGGAGCACGATGGGCAGTCCTGGCTGTTCCTGTTCGATGATGCGGGTCAGCCGCGCGCAGGCATCGCGCGCGGCACGCAGGCCACCGCGGCCGAGCCTGCCGAGTCGGCTCGGACCGCCGTGCTGTCGGATGCCGGTGCGGCCGTGTCCGCGGTGATCGTCGGCGTACACGGTGAAGCCGGCACGCGTGAGCACGCCGATGATCTCGAGATAGCGACCGGCGTGCTCGCCGACGCCGTGCAGCAGCTGCACCACTCCCCGGGCCGGGCCCGGCGCCGGATGGACGTCGTAGACGATCGCGACCCCGTGCGCGTCGGTGAACTCGGGCATGTCGCGATTCTACGGGCGCGCCGGAGGGGTCCGGACGAGCCATCCTTTAGCAAGACTAATGAGCTATGCTAAATAACACCGATGAGCACCCCTCCCCCCACCACCGCGTCCACGACCGCCCCGCCGCCCGCCGCCGACCTCGCCCACGACGCCACCGACCTGCGCATGGCGACCTTCCGCCTGGCCCGGCGGCTGCGCGCCGAGCGTGCGATCGATTCGATGAGCGACGGGCAGTTCGCCGTCCTGGCGAACCTCCACGTCCACGGACCGCACACGCTCGGCGAACTCGCCGAGCGCGAGCGCGTCTCCGCGCCGTCCATGAACCGCACCGTGAACCACCTCGAGGAGCTCGGCTACCTCACCCGCACGCCCGATGACACCGACCGCCGCAAGGTCAACATCGCCCTCACCGACGAGGGCCGCTCCGTCGTGGTCGAGACCACGCGGCGCCGCGACTCGTGGCTCGAGCACGCCCTCGAGGATCTGGAGCCCCACCAGCGCGAGACCCTCGCGGCCGCAGCGACGATCATGCGCGGGATGGCCGACCGATGAGCTCCGCGATGTTCCGTTCGTTCTCGGTCTTCAACTACCGCGTCTGGTTCTTCGGCGCCCTCGTCTCGAACGTCGGCGCGTGGATGCAGGCGACCGCTCTCAGCTGGGTCGTGCTCACGGGCCTGACCGACAACGACGCGGGCGCCATGGGCATCACCATGGCGCTGCAGTTCGCCCCGCCGCTGCTGCTCGTGGGCGTCACGGGTTGGGTCGCCGACCGCTTCGACCGTCGGCGCCTGCTGGTGGTCACCCAGAGCGCGCTCATGCTGGTCGGGCTCGTGATCGGCACGCTGCTGCTCACGGGCGTCATGACCCTCCCGCTCATGTACGCCTTCGCGTTCGCCCTGGGGCTCATCTCTGCCTTCGACAACCCCGCGCGCCAGGCCTTCGTCTCCGACATCGTCGCGCGGGAGATCGCCGCGAACGCGGTCGCCCTCAACGCGGCATCCTTCAACGGTGCGCGCATGATCGGCCCCGCCGTCGCGGGGATCGTGATCGTGGCCGTCGGCACGGGGTGGGTCTTCTTCATCAACGCCGCGACGTTCCTCGCGATGATCGTCGCCCTGTTCCTGATCCGACCGGGCGAGCTCATCCCCCGCGTCCAGTCGCCCGGCGCCGCGCGGCTGGCGGACGGCTTCCGCTACGTCCGCGGACGCCCCGACCTCCTGGTCGCCTTCGCGATGGTGTTCCTGCTCGGCGCGTTCGGCATGAACTTCCCGATCTTCGCCTCGACGATGGCGATCGAGTTCGGGCGCGACGCCGACGGGTACGGGTTGCTCAGCTCCATCCTCGCGATCGGGTCGCTCGCCGGAGCCCTGATGGCCGCGCGGCGCGACCGCGCGCGCATCCGGGTTGTAATCGTCGGTGCCGGGCTCTTCGCCGCCGCGGCGGCGGTGTCGGCCTTCATGCCGACGTACTGGCTGTACGCGCTCACCCTGATGTTCACGGGCTTCGCCGTGGTCACCACGCTCACCACGGCCAACGGCTACGTGCAGACCACCACCGACCCGGCGCTGCGCGGACGCGTGCTCGCGCTGTACATGGCGATCCTCATGGGCGGCACGCCCGTCGGTGCGCCCATCGTGGGGTGGGTCGCCGACCAGTTCGGCCCCCGTGCGGCCATCGGGCTCGGTGCCATCGCCGCGTTCGTGGCGTTCGGTATCGGGGTGACCTGGATGCTGGTGTCGGGTCGGGTCCACCGTTCCGAGACCCGTCGGTTCGCCCTCTCACTCGACGAGACCCGGCCCATCTCGGTCGTGGCTCCCGAGGAGTTCAGCGACGAGGTGGCGGGCACGACGCCGATCGCCCTGCCGGACGCAGCGGAGAACGTCGACCGCCGCGCCCGCCCCGCCCGCTGACGCCACCCCACGCCGCCGCGCCCGTCCCCGGCCGGTCCGGCCCGTTCTCCCCGGTGCCGCACCGCACGAACTCCTCACAATCGCCCGGTTCGGCTGCTGGATGGGCTACCGGCCACCGGTGCAGGCCGATCCTGCGGAGTTATCGCAGCATCGGCACCGGAACCGGCACCGGCACCGGAGCCGGAGCCGGCGTCAGCACATCCGGGCGAGGAAGGGCACGTCGTAGGTCGCGTGGTAGCCCACGCCGTCCAGCCATTGGTACGCGGTGACCTTCGCCGTCCCCGACACGAGCGAGTCGCGGCCCGAGGTGAAGAGCTTGTACGCCGCGTCGCCCGCGGCGACCTTCTGCTGAGCATGCTCGCCGCCGACCGCGGCCAGCCGCACATCGGCGGGCGCGTCCGCCTGGTTGGCGGCGTGGACGGCGACGTGCACCGACCCGTTCACGCACTGCGAACGCGCGCTGACCCTCAGCGGCACCGGCTGCCCGGCGCGCACCTCGGCGATCGCCGAGGGTCGCGACTCGGCCCCGGTGCCGTACTGCCCTCCGGCCGAGACGGTGGCCGTCCACCGACCCTGCGCCACGCCGGCGAACCGCGCGGTCCGCGCCTCGGCACCGACCCGCTGCTCGATCGTCTCGCCGCCCTCGGAACGCAGCGACACGGTGTACCCGGAGACCGCGGCCCCGGCATCGGCCGCCTTCCAGGTGACGTTGACCCCGGCGGTGTCGACGCCGATGCCCGGCGCCGCCACGGGCGCCGGCGCGGGCCGCAGCGGCACCGCGCCGAAGTCCATGTCGGAGGCGAGGTAGAAGCCGGTGTAGCTCGGCTGGTTGTAGGTGGTCTGCTGGCGGGCGACCTCGGCTCGGTACTGCGGGTCGTGCATGAGCGTGTAGAGCTTGTGTTCGGTGAGTTCGGTCGAGGTGTACAGCCGGAGCGCGGACGAGTCGGCGGTACGCACCAGAAGTTCTTCGCGCCAGTCGCCCAGCACATCGGCCACGAGGCCGGGGTTGCCCTTCGTGCCGTTGTTCGTCAGCGTCCCGGATGCCGTCAGCACGGTGCCGCGGGTCCAGTCGTCGATCGTCGGGGTGACGGTACCGGCTCCGTTCACGAGCTGCGTGGTGAGATCGCCCGCCCAGCGGATCGACTGGTTCGTCCCCGGTGTGGCGGCCGACAGCACCTCACCGGTCGACGACAGCAGTCCGGAGGCGTCCGTCCCGCCCGGCATGCTCGACCAGACCTCGATGCCCGGCGTGTCGGCTCGCACGTCGCCGATCATCCCGCGGCCGGTGTCGCGACCGGAGTACGCACCGAAGATCACCTCGCCCGTGGCGGCATCCCGCAGCGCCGTTCCGTAGGGGGCATAGGCACCGCCCTCGTGCACGGTGAAGATCTCCAGCCCCGGACGGTCGGGGTCGATGTCGGCCACGTGCATCGCATCGCCGTGGCCCAGCCGGGCCGACTCGCCGGGCGTCGCCGATCCCTCGGGCATCTCGGCGAACGAGCTGTAGAGGAGCGATCCGTCGTCGTCGAGCGTCGCCGAGCCGTACACGATCTCGTGACGGCCGTCGCCGTCGACATCCGCCGCCGACAGGCTGTGGAAGCCCTGCGTCGTCAGGGTGCCGTACACCGGGTCGGTGCCGTCCACGCCGTGGGGACCGTCGTTGAAGGGGTTCGACATGGGCGCGTGTCCGCTGTCGACGAACCAGCGCTGCGCGAGGTTCTCACCGTCCCAGTCGTAGGTCGCGATCGTCGAGCGCGTGTAGTAGCCGCGAGCGAAGACGGCCGACGGCTCCTCGCCGTCGAGGTAGGCGACCCCGGAGAGGAAGCGGTCCACGCGGTTGCCCGGTTCGATGCGCGACATCGCGTAGTCGCCCCAGAGCAGACCGTCGTCGCCGCGACCGGGCTCGTAGCGCACGGTCTGCAACTCGGCCCCGCTGCGTCCGTCGAACACCGTCAGATACTCGGGGCCGTCGAGGATGAAGCCCTCGAAGGCGCGGAGCGCGTTGCGGCTGCTCCGCGCGGGCGCGTAGACGTCGACGAAGTGGTCGACGAGCGAGCGGGCGTCGGCGTCGGAGAGGGGGTAGTCGTAGCGCGCCTCAATGCCGAAGGCCTGCTCGAGGGTCGCCGGCCACTGGCCCGAGACGACCTCCTCGCGCGTCGCCCACCCGCGGAACATCTCGACGAGGTGCTCGTAGTAGTCGTCGGCGCTCAGGCGGTAGTCGTCGTCGTGCGAGTACCCGGCGGCGAGGTCCTCCTCGGGCATGGAGATGTACCGCTCGCTCTCGATCGAGCCGTCGGCGGCGTAGGTGATCGACTTCGTCCCCGGGGCCGTCTTGAGGATCGTCTCGGCACGACCGTCACCGTCGAAGTCATACGTCAGGAACTGGGTGTAGTGCGCCCCGGCGCGGATGTTCGGGCCCAGG
The DNA here is from genome assembly GCF_013389665.1 of Microbacterium oleivorans. NCBI lineage: Bacteria > Bacillati > Actinomycetota > Actinomycetes > Micrococcales > Microbacteriaceae > Microbacterium > Microbacterium oleivorans. Next base: position 1,308,329 of record NZ_CP058316.1, read on the forward strand.
TCGAGCCGGTTCAGCAGCGTGCCGTCGAGCTCGTAGGTGTCGATGTACACGCTGCCGGTGTAGCCGACCTGCGAGACGTCCTTGGCGTTGGAGGGATCCCACTTGACCACGAACTCGTACTGCCCGTCGCCGTCGACGTCGCCTACCGACACGTCGCCGGCCGCGTAGGAGAACGCCTCACCCGCGGGGGTCACCCCGTCGGCGGGGCGCTGCAGCGGGATGTCGAGGAAGCCGTCGTCCAGCGCGATCGCCTCGGCGCTCGCCGCGGCCTCGACACCCGCGGTGACGGGCGCGACGCGGTACACGGATGCCGCGGTGCCCTGGTCGTCGCGATAGTTCGTGCTGTCATCGACGGTGGCGATCGCCGCGCCGTCGCGGTACACGACGAAGTCGGTGCCGGTCAGACCGCTCTCAGCCGCCCCGTCGGCCTCGCCGGCGAGCAGACGCCAGCTGAGGAAGACGCCCGTAGGCGTCGGCACGGCGACGAGACCGCGGTCCAGCGCCTCGAGACGCGGAACGGGGGCGTCGCCCGTGTGCGGCTGCTGTGCCGCCGTCGCCGGGACCGCCACGAGCCCGCCGGCGGCGAGGGTGCCCGCTGCGAGGCTCGCGAGCAGCGTGGATCGGAGTCTGTTCGTCATTGAATCAATCCCATCGGAATACGCTTTCCTGCGTTCCGACGAGCCTATGCGCAGCCTCAGGAATCGCAGATGAGGCTTCTCTCATCCGCGAGGGGTCACGAGGTGACGACGACGTCGACGACGGCGGGGGCGAGACCGGGAGACGACGCCGTCACCACGACGCGGCCGGCACCCCTCGGCTTGACGATCGCGAGGAGCCTGCCGTCGAAGGTCGTGACGGTCGGTCCGGCGAACGACTCCTCGCTGTCGGTGCGCCCGGATCCCACGCCGGCGAGCGTGCCCGGACCGCTCACCTCCACCGTGACCGGGACGTCACGTCCGCAGACGACGACGCCCGCGGCATCCTCGAGCGTCACGGCGATGAACGCGAGATCCTCCGGGCCGACCGTGGCCGCTTCGGCCCGCGCGGCGAGGGCGGGCTCGCCCGCCGTCGCGAGCACATGGCGGCCGACCTCGACGCCGGCCCTGCGCGCCACCGCGACGAGCTCACCGGGACGGTACCGGGTCGCGAACCGCGCCATGAAGGCCTTCGGCTCGCCGACGGGCGCGACGCCGAGACTCACCGCGTCGACGAGCAGCTCGACCTCGTCGGCATCGGCGTAGACGTCGACCGTGACGGGGGCTCCCGCCGCCGCCCACGACCAGGAGGAGACCGAGTCCGTCCATGACCACGGCGTCGTAGCCGTGGGGCGCCCGTGGTGCTCGGGCCGGTGCACCGCGATGTAGGGCTCGCGGCGACGACCGAAGACGATCTCCCGGTAGAAGGAGATGGGACGACGGTGCCCCGTGATGTCGATATCGCCGCAGCCCGCGAGGCGGTACGGGTAGGGCCCCGCCGTGCCGGTCGGGACGTACCCGGGCGTGTCCGTGTAGTCGACGCGGCCGATGCCGGCCTCCCCGAGGTAGTCCCAGCCCGTCCAGGTGAAGTCTCCGATGACGTGGGGCAGCTCCGTCACGAGCGCCCACATGACGTCGATGCGCTCGGGGAAGGTCTCCGAGCCGACGATGACGCGGTGGGGATGATCCAGCGCGTCCTGCCGGTAGCGCGAGTCGGCGTAGTTGAAGCCGACGATGTCGAGCACCGCGGCGGACTCCTCGATGGAGGCGCTCACGAGAGGCGAGGCGTTCATCAGCCCCATCTGCTCGCCCATGTCGGCCATCATCGTGTTCGCGTCGGGCATCTGCTCGCGCGCCTCGGTCATCCGGTCGAGGTTGGCGATGATCCCGTTGATGCCGTTGGTGACGAACCGTGTGGGGTCGAGCTCGCGCACGCGCTCGGCGAGGCGGCGGCTCCACGTCGCGCCGATCGGGGTGCCGAGCTCGAGGATCTCGTTGCCGATCGAGTACATGACGACGCTCGGGTGGTTGCGGTCCTTCGCCACGAGGCCGGCGACGTCGTCGCGCCAGCGCTCCGGAAAGGTGGCGGTCGCGTCGAACGGGGCCTTGGACCGGGTCCAGGCGTCGGTGAGCTCGTCCATGACGAGCATGCCGTGCCGGTCGCAGGCGTCGAGCATCGCGCGGCTCATGGGGTTGTGGGCGCTGCGCAGCGCCGTGAAGCCGGCGCGTTTGAGCAGGCGCACCCGACGATCCTCCGCGGCGGGCTCGGTCGCCGCGCCCAGCGGGCCGTTGTCGTGGTGCACGCAGGCGCCGCGAAGATCGATCGACCGCCCGTTCAACCGCAGACCGTGCTGCGGATCGAGCTGGAGCGAGCGGATGCCGAAGACCGTGACGTCCTCGTCGAGGAGGCGGCCGTCGGCATCCACGAGGGCGCTCCGCACCCGGTAGAGCGCGGGCGTGTCGATGTCCCACCGCTGCGGGTCGTCCAGGACGAGCCGCGCCCGGGCGACGACGGCCGTCCCCGGAAGCACCGTGACGGGGGACTCGCCGGCCGCGGCGAGTTCCCCGTCGGGCGCCTCGATCCGCCAGTGGAGCCGGGTCGTCCGCGTGTGGCGGGTGGTGTTCGCGACGGTCGTCGCGACCGCCACGACAGCACGCTCGTCGTCGATGTCGGGGGTCTCGACGTGGACGCCGTCGAGCGGGATGTGCACCGGATCGGCCACCACGAGGTGCACCGGACGGTAGATGCCGGCGCCGGAGTACCATCGCGAGTCACGGTGCGCGCGGGCCTCGACGCTGATGCGGCTGACCGACCCGAACGCGAGGAACGGGTCGAGCACGACGGAGAATCCGGCGTAGCCGTTGGCCTCGTGCGCCACGACCTGGCCGTCGACGAAGACGACGGCGTCGCGGTACACCCCTTCGAACTCGAGCACGACGGTGCGGGAGCGCCACTCGTCGGGCACCTCGATCGACCGCACGTACTCGAACACGCCGCCCGGGGTGTAGCCGGTATGCACTCCCTGCGGGTCGGACGCGCTGCGTGGAAGGTCGCGCAGCGCATCGTGCGGCACCGTGACGGGGACCGGACTCCGGTCGCCCTCCGCCGTCTCGAACGGCCCGAGCTTGGGTCCGACGGTCCACCCGTCGTGCAGGGTCGTGCGGATCACGGACCGACCTCCTCGTCGCGACCCGCGGGCGCGGGCCGATCGCTCGCCGGGTCGGACTGATCGCGCAAGCGGGTCCAGTCGATGTCGACGAAGGTCGCGAACAGGGCGCGCAGCTCCTCGGCCATGTCGAGCGAGTCGCGATCGAGCAGCCACTGCACCTGGAGTCCGTCCATGAGTGCGACCGCCGCGACCGCGGCGCGTCGCGGCGTCATGCCGTGCCGGAGCAGACCCTCGTCGCGCAGCCACTGGAAGGAGCGCTCGATGTTGCCGCGGGTGTACTCGTAGCGGCGCACGAAGTAGCCGTGGGCGGGGTGGTCGGACGAGGTCGCCTCGGCCGACAGCGTCGTGTAGAGCTCGACGACGCCCGGACTGGAGGCGTTGTGGGCGGCGAGTGCGACGAGGCCGCGCAGCACCTCCGCACCGTCGTCGGATTCGATCGGGACGAGAGCACGGGCGCGATCGTCGCGCTCCTCGAGGACGGCCTCGAGCATGGCGCCCTTGTTGCGGAAGTGGTGCAGCAGACCCGCCTCGCTCATGCCCACCCGGGTGGCGATGTCGCGCAGGGATCCGGATCGGTAGCCGGACTGCGAGAACACCTCCAGCGCGGCATCCAGGATCGCCTGCCGGGTGGCTCCGGTCTTGGCGTAGCTGCCTCGCCGACGGCCGCGCGCGGGGGCGGTCGTGTCGGTCGTCATCATGGTCGTCCACCTGTCCGTCGTCGCCCTCGTCGGCGATCGCGAGGCCAGTCTGCCCGCTCCGGCATCGAAAACCTAGCGACCGGTAGAAATTCGTCTTCAAAACCTAGTCATCGCTCGGATTTGCTGCTAGCGTCCAGCGCCAGGGCGATCCACCGGGGTATCGCCTCCCGAGAAAAGGACCAATGATGTTCCGATGGAAGGCCACAGCAGCCCTCACGGTCGTCGCGGCGCTCGCCCTGGCGGGATGCGCGAGCGGCGACACCGGATCGGGCGGCGGCGACAGCGGCCGCGCTGATCGACTCACCCTCACGGCGATCGCCGCTCCAACCAGTTACGACATCGGCCAGGGCGCGGAATGGGGCAACCGCAGCCCGTTCTTCCAGGCCGTCTTCGACACCCTGCTGTCGAAGGACTCCGCCGGCGAGACCCAGCCGTGGCTCGCCACCGAGTGGGAGTACAACGACGACAACACCGTCCTCACGCTCACCCTGCGCGAGGGCGTGGAGTTCAGCGACGGCACGCCGCTGGACGCCGAGGCCGTCGTCGCCAGCCTCGAGCACTTCCGCGACGGCACCGCCCCGCAGGCGGCGACGATGGCGGGCAAGGAGTTCGCGGCCGTGGACGCCACGACGGTGACGATCACGCAGGAGGCGCCGGACCCGTCGCTGATCAACCTGCTCTCGATCGCCCCGGGCCTCATCCAGGCGCCGTCGACCTTCGACGACCCCGACTCCGCGACCGACCCGATCGGCTCGGGCGCCTACATCCTCGACACCGCCTCGTCGGTGACCGGCACCACGTACAACTACACCGCCAACCCCGACTACTGGAACGCGGACGCCGTCAAGTACGACAACCTCACGATCAACGTCCTCGAAGACGTCACCGCCACCACCAACGCCATCCGCGCGGGCGAGGCGAACGGCGCGAAGATCGCCGACAACAACACGATCTCGGAGGTCGAAGGCGCCGGCTGGACGATCGAGTCGAACGAGCTCGACTTCCAGGGCCTGCTGCTGCTCGACCGCGCCGGGACGATGGCCCCGGAGCTGGCCGACGTGAAGGTGCGCCAGGCCATCAACATGGCGTTCGACCGCGAGGCGCTGCTGCAGTCCACGCAGAGCGGCTACGGAACCGTCACCGAGCAGGTGTTCCCCGAGACCTCCGTCGCCTACGACGCCGCGCTCGACACCACGTACGCCTACGACCCGGAGGCCGCGAAGGAGCTCCTCGCCGAGGCGGGCTACCCCGACGGCTTCACGCTCAGCATGATGTCGACGCCGGCCTTCCAGACCACCTTCGACCTCGTCGCCCAGCAGCTGTCCGACATCGGCATCACCGTCGAGTACACCGACCCCGGCACGGGCAACTTCATCACCGACATGCTGGCTCCGAAGTACCCCGCCACGTGGATGGCGCTCGAGCAGAACCCCGACTGGCAGCTGATCAACTTCATGGTCGGACCCGACGCGACGTTCAACCCGTTCGGTTACCAGGACCCCACCGTCGACGGTTACATCCAGACCGTGCAGTTCGGCACCCCCGAGGAGTCGGACCAGGCCCTCAAGGACCTGAACGCGTACCTCGTCGAGCAGGCGTGGTTCGCGCCGTTCTTCCGGGTGCAGGGCACGTTCGCCACCGACGCGAACACGAACCTCGAGTTCTGGCCCACCAACGCCTACCCGTCGATCTTCGACTTCTCGCCGAAGAACTGATCCGACTCCCCCGGGCCGGGCGGTCTCGCGCCGCCCGGTCCGGGGGCACCACCTTCGGGAAGGCATCATGCTCACATTCATCCTGCGTCGCCTCCTCTCGGGCGTCGTCCTGATCGCGGTGATCTCGTTCCTCGCGTTCGTCCTGCTCTACGCGGGGGGCGGCGACATCGCCCGCCGCATCCTCGGCGAGAACGCGACCGCCGAGACCGTCGCGAAGAAGACCGAAGAACTCGGTCTGAACCGCCCCCTGCTCGCGCAGTACGGCGACTGGGTCGTCTCCGCCCTCACCGGGAACCTCGGACGCAGCTGGTTCACCGGGGAGCTCGTCTCGGTCAGCGTCAGCGGACGCCTCGCCGTCACGCTCTCGCTCGTCCTGGGCGCCACCATCGTCTCGGCCGTCCTCGCCGTCGTCCTGGGCGTGCTCGCGGCACGTCGCGGCGGCATCATCGACGGAGCCGTGCAGTTCCTCTCGCTCGTCGGCTTCGCCGTTCCGGGCTTCCTCATCGCCCTGCTCCTCGTGCTGGTCTTCGCCATCAACCTCGGATGGTTCAAGGCGACGGGCTACGTGCCCATCACCACATCGCCGACGGGCTGGCTCGCATCGGTGACCCTGCCCGTGGTCGCCCTCTCGCTGGGGGCGATCGCGACGGTCGCGGCGCAAGTGCGCGGCTCGGTCATCGACGCGATGTCGCGCGACTACGTCCGCACGCTCCGCTCGCGCGGGCTCGGCATGGGCTCGGTCATCTACAAGCACGTGCTGCGCAACGCCGGCGGACCCGCCCTCGCCGTCCTCGCCGTGCAGTTCGTCGGTCTTCTCGGCGGCGCGGTCGTCGTCGAGCAGATCTTCGCCATCCCGGGCATGGGTCAGCTGAGCGTCCGCTCCACCACCCTTGGCGACGTCCCCGTCGTCATGGGGCTCGTGATCGCCTTCGCGGTCATCGTCGTCATCGTGAACCTCCTGATCGACCTCGCCCAGGCCGCTCTGAACCCGAAGGTGAGACTGTCATGACCGCCATCGACGTGCCTCCCGCCGTCCCCATTGCCCCGGTGCGGGTCAGCCTGTTCCGTCGGCTCATCACGAAGCCGCTCGGCGTCGTGTCGGCGCTGTTCCTCCTGCTCGTCGCGGCGATCGCGATCCTGGGGCCGCTCATCGCACCCCAGGACCCGAACTACGCGGACATCCGCAACGTGCTGGCGGGACCGAGCGGCGCTCACCTCCTGGGCACCGACGGCAGCGGTCGCGACGTGCTCTCGCGGCTGCTCGCCGCGACGCAGACCAGCGTCGCCGCCGCGCTCATCGCCGTCGTCGTCGCCGTCGTCCTGGGCGTGGTCAGCGGCCTCATCGCCGGCTACTACCAGGGCTGGTTCAACACCGTCGCGACCTGGGTCACAGAGCTGAACATGGCCCTCCCGGGCATCGTGGTGCTCCTGGCGGCCCGAGCGGTGCTCGGCCCGTCGGTGTGGATCTCGATGTTCATCTTCGGCATCCTGCTCGCGCCCGCCTTCTTCCGACTGGTCTACGCGGCCGTCACGGCGGTGCGCGGCGAGCTCTACGTCGACGCGGCCCGCGTCTCGGGCCTCGGCGACGGCCGCATCATCGGACGTCATGTGCTGGCCGTCGTCCGCGCGCCGATCATCATCCAGGGCGCGATCATCTCGGGCATCGCCCTGGCGATCCAGTCGGGATTGGAGTTCCTCGGCCTCGGCGACGTGAACGTGCCCACCTGGGGATCGATGCTCACGGACGGCTTCAAGAACATCTACAAGACGCCCGTGCTGATGATCTGGCCCTCGCTCGCGATCGCCCTCACCTGTATCGCGCTGACCCTGCTGGCCAACGTGATGCGCGACGAGCTGGAGCGCACCGTCTCGGTGCGCCGCAAGCGCCGTCGTGCCGTGACGACGGCGACGGGATCGATCGCAGCGGTGACCACCTCGGTGGCCACCGGCGGCGGCGAGCCGATCGAGGACCTCGACGAGCTTCCGATCGTCGAAGGCGCCGGCGTCACCATCCACCGCGAGGACGCCCGCAGCAAGGCCTCCGAGAAGGTGCTCGAGATCCGGGATCTGCGTGTGGGCTACGACCAGCCCGACGGATCGCACATCGAGGTCGTCCACGGCGTCTCGCTGGACGTGCGCAAGGGCGAGGTGCACGGACTGATCGGCGAGTCGGGCTCGGGCAAGACGCAGACGGCGTTCGGCGTGCTGGGCCTGCTCCCCCGAGGCGGCCGGGTGACCGACGGTTCGATCCGCTACGGCGGCATCGAGCTCGCCGACGCCTCGGACCGCGTCTACGCGGGGGTGCGCGGAAAGCGCATCGGCTACATCCCGCAGGAGCCGATGAGCAACCTCGACCCCTCCTTCACCATCGGCAGCCAGCTCGTCGAGCCGCTGCGCACGACGCTCGGTCTGTCGAAGAAGGATGCCACCGAACGCTCGCTCGACCTGCTCGCCCGAGTGGGCATCCCGCAGCCCAAGCGCACGTTCGACGCCTACCCGTTCGAGGTCTCGGGCGGCATGGCCCAGCGCGTCCTCATCGCCGGCGCGGTCTCGACCGACCCGGAGCTGATCATCGCCGATGAGCCCACGACGGCCCTCGACGTCACGGTCCAGGCCGACGTCCTCGACCTGCTGCGCGATCTGCAGGCCGAGCACCACATGGCCATGCTGCTGGTCACGCACAACTTCGGCGTCGTCGCCGACCTGTGCGACCGGGTGACCGTCATGCAGAACGGCCGATTCGTCGAGCAGGGCCCTGTCCGTGCGATCTTCAACGACGCGCGTCATCCGTACACGCGGGCGCTGCTGGAGGCGATCCTCGACGAGGGTCCCGCCCGCCCCGCACTGGCCACGAAGGGGGCGAACGCATGAGCGTTCCGCTGCTGGACATCACCGACCTCGTCGTCGAGTACCCCGGCAAGGGGCTCCGTGCACAGCCGTTCCGGGCGCTGCAGGGCGTCTCGCTCGACATCCTGCCCGGAGAGACGGTGGGGCTGGTGGGCGAGTCGGGATCGGGCAAGACGACGCTCGGACGCGCAGCTCTCGGCCTCGCCCCCGTCACGGAGGGGTCCATCGTCTTCGACGGGCGGGACATCTCCCATCTGAACCGGCGACAGCGCCGCCCCCTCAGCGCCGACATCCAGGTGGTCTTCCAGGACCCCTATTCGTCGCTGAACCCATCGATGACGATCGAGCAGATCCTCACCGAGCCGCTGACCGCCGCCGGGGTCGGCACCCGCGAGGCGCGCGACCGCGTCCGCGAGCTCCTGGACCAGGTGGGTCTGCCCGCCGATGCCCGGAGCCGCCTGCCCCGGGAGTTCTCCGGCGGCCAGCGGCAGCGAGTGGCGATCGCCCGGGCTCTGGCGCTGCGGCCCCGGCTGATCGTGTGCGACGAGCCCGTCTCGGCGCTCGACCTGTCGACCCAGGCGCGCGTGCTCGATCTGTTCATCGAGATCCAGGAACGGACCGGCGTCGCCTACCTGTTCGTCACCCACGACCTCGCCGTCGTCCGTCACGTCAGCCACCGCGTCGCGGTCATGTACCGCGGCGAGATCGTCGAATCCGGCGATGCCGACCGGGTGACCTCGCGCCCGGAGCATCCCTACACGCAGCGCCTGTTCATGGCGGCGCCCGTCCCCGACCCCGACCGGCAGGAGGAACGTCGGGCCGCCCGCCGGGCGTTCCTCGACGGCGAGGCCGCGCGCGGCGCAGCCTGAACGGATGCCGGGGCCCGACCCTGGGCCCCGGCATCCTCTCCCCTCGACCACCCCCTCTGTCTTGGAGTCCTCGTGACCGCATCCACCGACCACCTCCGTCCGCTGCTCGAGCGTCTGTCGCTCGAGGACAAGGCCGCTCTCGTGCAGGGCGCCGACTTCTGGACCACGGTCGCCCTGCCCGCCATCGGCCTGCGGGCCATGACCCTCTCGGACGGACCCGCCGGTGTGCGCGGCCCGCGATGGGACGAGCGCGAGCCGTCGCTCAATCTGCCGTCGGGGTCGGCCCTCGCGGCATCCTGGGATGCCGACCTGGCGTACCGCTACGGCGCCGCCACGGCAGCCGAGGCACGCCGCAAAGACGTCGACGTCGTCCTCGGGCCCACCATCAACCTGCACCGCACCCCCTTGGGCGGCCGGCACTTCGAGTGCCTCTCGGAGGACCCCGAGCTCACCGGCGTGCTCGGCGCCGCCTATGTGCGCGGCCTCCAGGACCACGGCGTCGCGGCGACGCCCAAGCACTACGTCGCCAACGACTCCGAGACCGACAGATTCACCGTCGACGTCCAGGTCGACCAGCGCGCGTTGCGCGAGCTGTACCTCGCCCCCTTCGAGCGGGCCGTCGAGGCCGGCGCGTGGGCGATCATGAGCGCGTACAACTCCGTGGCCGGCGTGACCATGACCGAGAACGACCTGCTCGAGACCCCGTTGAACAGCGAATGGGGCTTCGACGGCGTCGTCGTCAGCGACTGGACGGCGGTGCGTTCGCTCGACGCCGTGCCCGCAGCGCAGGACCTCGCGATGCCCGGGCCCGCGCCGGCGTGGGCCGAGCTGGCCGCGGCCGTTCGCGACGGCCGGCTCGACGAGGCCGACCTCGACCGCAAGGTGCTGCGCATCCTGCTGCTGGCCGAGCGCGTCGGGGCCCTCGGCGACGCCGACGGGACGTCCCGGCCCGACGCACCGGACGGCGCCGCCTTCGCTCGCGAGGCCTCCGTCGCCGGCACCGTCCTCCTCCAGAACGACGGGGTGCTGCCGCTCGACGCCGGGGCGCTGCGTCGCGTGGCCGTGATCGGGCAGAACGCCCGCGACGCGCGCACCCAGGGCGGCGGGTCGGCGACCGTCGTGCCCGAGCACGTCGTCTCGCCCGTCGACGGACTGCGCGCCGCGCTCGGCGACGCCGAGGTGCGTTTCGAGATCGGCGCCGTCGTGCAGGAGGGGGTGGCCGAGCTCCCGCTGGCCCAGCTCGAGAACCCCGTCACGGGCGAGCCGGGCGTGCGCGTCTCCTTCCTCGGCGCGGACGGCGACGAGCTGTTCGCCGAGGACCGCCGCTCCACCGCCCTCGTGTGGTTCGGAGGCGACGCGCCGATCGCGCAGAGCGCGACGATCGTCTACGAGACACGCCTGACCCCCGACACCACCGGTGCGATCGAGCTCGGCTTCGCCGGCGCCAACCCGGGACGCCTGTTCGTCGACGGCGAGCTGGTGCTCGATGACGCGCCCGTGCTCACCGGCACGGACCTGGGTGCCGCATTCCTGAACCCGCCGTCGCTCACGGTGCCCGTCCCGGTGACCGCGGGCACCGCGATCGAGGTGCGCGTGGAGTTCGACCGCGAGGGCTCCGGAGCCATCGCCGGGGCGTTCTCGGCGACCGTCGGGATCGCGCCCGAGCGCGCCGACGCCGACGACCTCATCGCGCGCGCGGCGCTCGCGGCCGCCGCGGCGGAGGTCGCGGTGGTCGTCGTCGGGACGAACGCGAAGGTCGAGTCCGAGGGGTACGACCGCGTCGACCTCGATCTGCCGGGCCGCCAGGACGACCTCGTGCGGGCGGTCGCGGCAACCGGCACGCCGACCATCGTGATCGTCAACGCCGGATCGCCCGTCGTGCTGCCGTGGGCCGGGGAGGTCGCGGCGATCGTGCAGGGCTACTTCGGCGGCCAGGAGTTCGGTCATGCGCTGGCCGACATCCTCACGGGCGACGCCGAGCCCGGCGGCCGCCTTCCCACGACGTGGCCGGCGTCGCTGGCCGAGGTGCCGGTGACCCAGGCGGTGCCGACCGACGGCGTCCTGCGCTACGACGAGGGGATCCACATCGGCTACCGCGCGTGGCTCCGCCAGGGGACCGAGCCCGCCTTCCCGTTCGGGCACGGACTCGGGTACACGACCTGGCGGTGGGATGCCGCCGAGCGTCGCGGCGACACGCTCGCGGTGACCATCACCAACACCGGCGAACGCGCCGGCAAGCAGGTGGTGCAGGTGTACGCCGAGCGCGCCGACTCGAGCGTCGAACGCCCCGCGCGCTGGCTCGTCGGGTTCGCGACCGCGCATGCCGAGCCGGGCGCGACCGTGACGGTCGAGGTCCCGGTGGCGGCGCGCCGGTTCGCGCACTGGAGCGACGGCTGGGTCGTCGAGCCCGGGGAGTACACCCTCAGCGCCGGCTCGTCGGTCGCGGAGCGGCCCCTGACGACCGCATGGGAGGTGACCTCGCGATGATCGAGCTCACCGGCATCCTGCACGGCCGCGCCGACGAGCGGCTCGCTTCCGTCGTCACGCGACTCTCGGGGTTCCTCGAGGCGGACCCCGACCTGTCGTTCCAGGTCGCCGCGTTCCATCGCGGCGCGCCGGTGCTGGACGCGTGGGGCGGCCCGCATCTCGCCGAGCACGCGGTGATCGTGCCCTACTCGGTCACCAAGAACACCATCGGACTGTCGGTCGGTCTGCTCGTCGAGCGCGGCGAGCTCGACCTCGACGAACGCGTCGCGCACTACTGGCCCGAGTTCGCCGCGAAGGGCAAGTCCGCCGTCACCGTGCGGCAGCTGCTCTCGCACCAGGCCGGGCTTCCGCAGACCGACCTGCCGTTGACATGGGACGAGCTGCTCGATCACCACGCCGCGGCGGCCCGCCTGGCCGACACGGCGCCGTTCTGGCATCCCGGCAGCGCTTTCGGTTATCACGCGATCACGATCGGCAACCTCGGCGACGAGCTCGTGTTCCGGGTCACCGGCAGCACGCTGCACGAGTTCTACGAGCGCGAGATCCGCGCGCCGCACGACATCGACTTCCACCTCGGACTCCCGCCCCGGCTCGAGGACCGCCGCGCCGACGTGCTGCCGATGATCCAGCCCGTCTCGGCTGCGCCGACCCGCGCCTTCTCGGCGCTCGGGCCGAAGGTGTTCGGCGGCTCGGGCACGGACGTCGACCTCGGCAACTCCCCGCGCAGCTGGCGGTACGGTCACCCGGCCGGCAGCGGCGCGGGCACGGCGCGCGGTCTCGCCCGACTATTCGCCGTCATGGTCACCGGCGCCGACGGCGAGCCGCCCGTGCTCGGCGCCGACACGGTCGCCGCGATCGGACAGCAGCAGGTGCGCGGCTACGACGAAGTGCTCCACCAGCACGACCGCGCGCACGCGATCGTGTTCCAGAAGCCCTCGCAGCAGCTCGCGTTCGGCGGACCGCGCTCCTTCGGGCACGACGGCGCCGCCGGAGCGCTCGCCTGCGTCGACCCCGACGCCGACCTCGCCTTCGCCTGGACGATCGCCCGGGGTCCGTGGCCCGGGGGTGCCGACCCGCGGGCCGTCGCGCTGGCGGCCGACCTCGGCCGCATCCTGACCTGAGCACCATGCGACCGAGACGACACCGGAGCCGATGATGACGACGCTGTACAACCCCCTCGTGAACGGCTTCCACCCCGACCCCTCGGTCGTGCGGGTGGACGACGTCTGGTACCTCGCGACGTCCACGTTCGAGTACCTGCCCGGCATCCCGATCCACCGCTCCCACGACTTCGAGACCTGGGAGCTGATCGGCCACGTCGCCACGCGCCCCGGTCAGCTGGGGGTCGAGGACGTTCCGACCGCCGGCGGGGCGTGGGCACCGACGCTGCGTCACCGCGACGGTGTCTTCCACCTCGTCGTCAGCGACGCGATGGGCCGCGGCATGCTCCACTTCACCGCGACGGATGCCGCGGGGCCGTGGAGCGACGGCGCGTCCATCCTGGACGTGGACGGGATCCGCCCACTCGACGGCATCGACCCCGACATCGCGTGGGACCACGACGGCACCGTCGTCATCACCTACTCGGGGCTGATCCTCGACGGGCCCGAGCGTGGCCGGCACCTGGGCATCCAGCAGGCCCGCGTCGACCTCGACACCCACCGGGCCACCGAGCCGGTGCGATCGATCTGGTCGGGCACGGGCGGGCAGTTCCCCGAAGCGCCGCACCTGTACGCGCACGAGGGCCGGTGGTACGTCCTGATCGCCGAGGGCGGCACCGAGCGTGGGCACGGCATCTCCATCGCCCGCGGCGACCGCCCCGACGGCCCCTTCGAGACCGCGCCCCACAACCCGCTCGTGTCGGCACGCTCGACGATCCGGCCGGTGCAGAACACCGGTCACGGAGACCTGGTCGTCGGGCCGGACGGTCACTGGCTGTGCGTGCTGCTGGGCGTCCGGCCGCGATCGATGACGCGAGCCTTCTCGGCACTGGGACGGGAGACCTTCGTGACACCCGTGCGGTGGCGGGACGACGGCTGGCCCGAGATCGACCCGGTGCAGCTCAGCCCCCGGCCCGGCACCGCGCGCGAGATCTCCTTCGACGTCCCCCTCGACCGCGAATGGATCGCCGTCCGCGCCCTGCCCGGGCAGGTCGCCCGCGTCGCGGACGGCCGTCTGGTGCTGCGAGGGACGGGCGCGACCCTGGACGATCCCCGACCCGTCTTCGTCGGGCGCAGACAGGAGCACCTGACCAACGAGGTGACCGTCGACATCGACGTCTCGTCCGGCACGGGCGGCATCGCGGTGCGCTACGACGAGCGCTTCCACGTCGAGGTCGAAGCCGGCGACGGCGCGGTGCGGGCGCGCGCGGTCGTCGCGGGCCTCGTGCAGGAATGGCGGCACGAGATCGGCTCCGCCCCGATGCCGCTGCAGCTGCACATCGCCTCGCGGCGTCCCGAGGACGCCGGAGGACTGGCGCGCACCAGCGATGTGTTCCATCTCGCGGCGACGGTGGGCGGCGAGCGGATCGAGCTCGCCGAGGTGGACGGCCGGTTCCTCTCGTCCGAGACGGCCGAATCGTTCACCGGGCGCGTCATCGGGGCGTACGCGGTCACCGGCGAGGTCGCCGTGACGCGGTGGCGGGTGTCCGGGAGCGACGAATGACCGGCCCGCGCATCGCGAGCCTGCGAGCCGAACTGCGAGATGACAGCCCGTTCGTCGCCACGCCGACGCCCCGCCTGACCTGGAGCGTCGCCACCGGGGAGCCCGACTGGCGTCAAACCTGTGCCGAGCTCGACGACGGCTCGGGGCCGATCGCCGTCGAGGGCGGCGAGAGCGCGCTGGTGCCCTGGCCGTTCGCTCCCCTCGAGACCGGCGAGACCCGCCGGGTTCGCGTGCGCGCGCACAGCGCGTCGGGCACGGTGACGCCGTGGAGCGACGAGATCGCGGTCGCCGCCGGATTCCTCGGGGAGGGCGAGTGGGTCGCCCTCCCCGTGGGCCTGGCCGACCCCGACCGTCCCGCGCAGCCGGCCGTCGTCCGCAGCCGCTTCCGCATCGAGCGCCCGGTGGCCCGTGCGCTGCTGCTGTGGACGGCGCTCGGCTCGGCCGAGCCGGAGGTCAACGGCATCCCGGTCTCGGACGACGTGCTCGCGCCGGGATGGACGGCCTACCGCGACCGCCTCGTGCACGAGAGCGTCGACGTGACCGGCCTCGTCCGAGCGGGCGACAACGAGCTCTCGGCCACCGTCGCGGGCGCCTGGTACACCGAGAAGTACGGATTCTTCGCCTTCGCCGACCGCCTGTACGGTGACCAGCCGTCGTTCCTCGCCCAGGTGCGCGTGACCTACGACGACGGATCCGTCGACACCGTCGCCGCCACCGGCGCGGGTTGGGAGGCGGCCGGCGATGGACCGATCGTCGCGTCGGGCATCTACGCCGGCGAGCACCAGGACCTCCGCCGTGCACCCGCGTCGTTCGCCCCGGTCCGCGTCGGCGCTGCGGCCCGCGCGGGCTACGAGCACGTGCCCGTTCCCGAAGCGCGCATCGCTCCCCCGGTCCGCCGCACGCAGACCCTGCCGGTGGTGCGCGTGCTGGCCACGCCGTCGGGCGGACGCGTGCTGGATTTCGGGCAGAACCTCGTGGGACGACTGCGGCTGCGCGTGCGCGGCACGGCGGGCACGCGGCTGATCGTCCGGCACGCGGAGGTGCTCGATGGCGGCGAGCTGGCGCTGCGACCGCTGCGCAACGCCGCCGCGACGGCGACGTTCGACCTGTCCGGCGGCGACGACGTGCTCGAGTCGCGCTTCACGTTCTACGGATTCCGCTACGCCGAGGTCACCGGGACCGATGTCGATCCCGGCGACGTCGAAGCCGTCGTCGTGCACACCGACATGACCCGCACCGGCTGGTTCGCTTCGTCCGATCCCCTCATCGACCGTCTGCACGAGAACGTCGTATGGGGCATGCGCGGCAACTTCCTCTCCATCCCCACCGACTGTCCGCAGCGCGATGAGCGCCTCGGCTGGACGGGCGACCTGCAGGTGTTCGCGCCGACGGCATCCTTCCTCTACGACTGCGCCGGGTTCCTCACCTCGTGGCTGCGCGATCTGGCGCACGAGCAGCGACGCGACGGCGGCTCGGTGCCGGTCGTCGTGCCCGCGGCCCTCACCGGCTTCGGGGCGTTCGGGGTGAGCCCGGCCGCGTGGGGCGACGCGGCCACGGTGGTTCCCACCGTCATGTACGAGCGCTTCGGCGACCGGGACGTCGTCGCCGCGCAGTACCCGAGCATGCGCGCCTGGGTCGACGCGGTCGCCGCGGACGCCGGCGACGGCGGCCTCTGGGCGGGGCGGATGCAGCTCGGCGACTGGCTCGATCCGTCGGCACCGCCCGACAAGCCCGGACAGGCCAAGGTCGACTCCGACATCGTGGCGAGCGCGTACTTCGCGCGGTCGCTGCGCCAGGTCGCCGACGCCGCCGCGATGCTGGGGTTCGAGGCCGACGCCGCCCACTACGCCGCGATGGCCGAGCGCAGCCGAACAGCCTTCGTCGCCGAATACGTCACGCCGGCGGGCCGCATGGTCAGCGACGCCCCCACCGCCTACGCGCTCGCCCTGGAGTTCGGCCTCGTGGTCGAGCCGGACGTGCGCTCGGCCCTCGCCGCCCGCCTCGCCGAGCTCGTCCGCGAGGGCGGCTACCGCATCGGGACGGGCTTCGTGGGCACACCGCTCGTCACCGATGCCCTCGCCCACGGTGACCGGCTCGCCGTGGCCGAGCGGCTGCTCACCCAGACCGAGGCCCCCTCCTGGCTGTACCCCGTCACGCAGGGCGCCACCACGGTCTGGGAGCGCTGGGACTCGCTGCTGCCCGACGGCAGCGTCAACCCGGGAGAGATGACCTCGTTCAACCACTACGCCCTGGGCGCGGTCGCCGACTGGTTGCACCGCACCGTCGCCGGGCTCGCTCCGGCCGCCCCCGGTTACCGGCGGCTGCGGATCGCCCCGCGACCGCTCGAGTCGCTCGACCACGCATCGGCCCGCCACCTCACCCCGTACGGCGAGGCCGCGGTTTCGTGGCAGCGCGTGCGCAGGGGCGACGGCGACGGCGACGAGATCGTCGTGCGAGCGATCGTGCCGCCGAACACGCGGGCCGAGGTCGACCTGCCCGTGCCGGCCGGCCTCCCCGGCCGGCACGACGAGGTCGGCTCCGGCTCTCACGAATGGCGGTTCCCCGCCGCCGCGCCGCTCGAACGCCGGCCGCTCGATGGCATTCGAGCCGCGTTGGCCGACGTCGTGGACGACCCGCGGGCCTACCGCGCCCTGATCGACACCCTCGCCGAACGCGCCCCCGACCGGGTGCCGGGCGTCCGCGACCAGACCCGTTGGGGCGCGGGTCGGACCGTCACCTCGGTGCTCATGTTCGCCCCGCCCGACCTCGTCGACGCCGTCGACGCCGCGATCCGAGACGCCACCGCCCGCTGACCGGCGACGCGACCGGCACCGCGCCGATGCGGTCCGCCGCGCCCCGTCCATCCCGACCGACCCGACCCACCCCGCCCGAGGAGGCATCCATGTTCGACCGAGCGACCACTTTCGGCGAGGCCCTCGACGACCCCGCCGCACGGGCGATCCTCGAGCGGTACATGCCCGGGGTCGCGGCGTCGCCGATGGCGACCCAGTTCCGGGGCGGACGGCTGGGCCAGCTCGTGGCGATCGTCCCGGCGTTGGAGGACCCGGCCGAGCGCGAACGGTTCTTCGCCGCCCTCGCCGCCGTCGGAGACGGCGCACCGCGTCCGCCCTACGCTCCGGCGGTGCAGCCCGACGCCGGGTACGAGGGCGACGAGGTGCCCCGCGGGTCGGCGGCTCTGCACGCCCCGGCCTCGACCCACCTGTGGGATCCGCTCGAGATCCGTCTGCAGGGCCCCTCGCACGGCAACCCCTTCGTCGACGTCGAGCTCGACGCCGTCTTCGAACGGGACGGGAGCGAGATACGCGTCGGCGGCTTCTACGACGGCGAGGGGAGCTATGTCATCCGCGCCCTCGCCGACGTCGAGGGCACGTGGGCGTTCCGCACCCGCTCCACGTCGCGCTCGCTCGACGGGATCACCGGGAGCACCGAGGTCGTGGCGGCACGGGCGGGATCCCACGGGCCGGTGCGTGTCGAGGGGTTCCACTTCCGTCATGCCGACGGCACGCGGCACCGCCCGCTCGGGACGACGGCCTACGCGTGGACCCACCAGCCCGACGAGCTGCAGGAGCAGACCCTCGAGACCCTGGCGGCGACATCCTTCGCGAAGCTGCGCATGTGCGTCTTCCCGAAGTCGTACCTCTACAACTCCGACGAGCCCGCCGACTTCCCCTTCGCCGGCAGCCTCGCCGACGGCTTCGACCTCGAGCGCTTCGACCCGGCGCACTTCCGCCGTCTCGAAAGGCGGATCGCCCAGCTCGGCGAGCTCGGCATCGAGGCCGACGTCATCCTGTTCCACGCCTACGACCGGTGGGGCTTCGCCGACCTCGGGCCCGCCGTCGACGAGCGGTACCTGCGGTACGTCGTGCGGCGGCTGTCGGGCTACGCGAACGTCTGGTGGTCGATGGCCAACGAGTACGACCTGCTCTGGTCGAAGGATCTCGAGGACTGGGAGCGGCTCGCGGCCGTCGTCGGCGAGGAGGACGCCTTCGAGCACCTCAACTCGATCCACAACTGCCGACCGGTCTACGACTACGACAAGCCCTGGATCACCCACGTCAGCATCCAGCGGGTCGATGTGTACCGCACCGCCGAGAACACCGACCAGTGGCGCGAGCAGTGGCGCAAACCCGTCGTCATCGACGAGTGCGCCTACGAGGGCGACATCGACCAGGGCTGGGGGAACATCACCGGCGAGGAGATGACGCGGCGGTTCTGGGAGGGTGCGGTGCGCGGCGGCTACGTCGGGCACGGCGAGACCTACTACCCGCCCGCCCGGGGACGCGACGACGAGATCCTCTGGTGGTCGAAGGGCGGGGCGCTGCACGGGTCGTCGCCCGAGCGCATCGCCTTCCTCGACCGGCTCCAGGCGGAGTCGCCGACCGGCGTGTGGGACCCGCTGCCCGGCGACTGGGACGTGCCGTGGGGCGGTGTGGCGGGAGCGGTGAAGGTCGGATACTTCGGCTTCAACCGACCCCGGTTCCGCAACGTCATCCTCGACGCGGGCGCGTGGCGCGTCGAGGTGGTCGACACCTGGAACATGACGGTCGACGCGCTGCCCGGCGAGCACCGCGGCCAGCTGCGGGTCGAGCTCCCCGGCCGACAGTTCATGGCCGTCCGCCTCACCCGCCTGGGCGACTGAACCGACCGGGGTACCGACCCGGTCGAGGTGACACCCCGGCGGGCTCGGCGGCGCGGCTTGCTCAGGGGGCGATGCGCCGGGCGGCGGTGGCCATGTGGGCGGCCATCGCCGAGGCCGCCGCATCCTCGTCTCCGGCGACGACGGCACGGGCGATGGCCTCGTGCTCGGCGAGCGCCCGGAGGGCCTGTTCGTCGTCGTGGACGGCGCGGTCGGCGTAGACCTGCAGCAGCGAGCGGACGACGTGGAGCAGGTCTATCAGCATCGCGTTGCCCGCCACGCGGGCCAGCTCGTGGTGGAAGGCAAGGTCGGCGCGGGCGAAGGCGGCGAGGTCGGCGAGCGACCCGCGCATCCGCTCGACGTGGCGCTCGAGGCCCGCGCCGTCGTCGTCCGCCCCGGCGGCGAGCCGCGCGACGTAGATCTCCAGCCCCGAGCGCAGCTCGATCAGCTCGTGCGTGTTGCGCTCCCCGATCAGCAGCCCCCACCGGAGGGTCTGCGGCAGCAGCTCGCTCGCCGCACCCCGCAGGTACGTGCCCGAGCCGGGGCGCACGTCGACGATCCCGAGGATCTCGAGGGCCGCGAGCGCCTCGCGCACCGCCGACCGGCCGACCTCGAGCGTCGCCGCGAGCTGACGCTCGGGAGGAAGCCGCGTGCCCGGGGCCACCTCGCCCGAGGTGAACAGGTCGAGCAGCCGTCGGGCGACCTCCGACACCGGCGTCCGCGCCGGCAACGCGGCGAGGGATGCTGCGAGGTCGGGCGTGCCGTCGGATCGGAAGGCGGGCATGGTCACAACCTAGCGGGCATGTCCGCGCTGCGGCTTGCAATTGGTCAACCGGTTTGTCAGAATCGACCTGCGCGCCCGGCGCGCACGCTTCCGTCACCGTCGATTGGTCGAGATGTCCGCACTGTTGCCCGCGCCGGTGACCGCACCCCGCGCGATCCCCGTCGCCCGAGAGCGGGGAGTCTGCCGATGACGCGCCTGTGGAACGACCCGGCCGCGTTCGCCGACGAGATGATCGACGGCTTCGTCGCCGCCAACGGACGCTACGTGCGCCGCGTCACCGGCGGTGTCGTGCGGGCGGGCGGGACGCCGGCGGGACAGGTCGCCGTCGTGGTCGGCGGCGGCTCGGGGCACTACCCCGCGTTCGGCGGCCTCGTGGGTCCGGGCCTCGCGCACGGCGCGGCCATGGGCAACCTCTTCGCCTCGCCGTCGGCGCAGCAGATCCGCGCGGTCGCGCACGCCGCACACGCCGGGGGCGGCGTGTTCTTCTCCTACGGCAACTACGCCGGGGACGTGCTGAACTTCTCGGCCGCCGAAGAGCGTCTGCGCGCCGAGGGCATCGCGTGCGCGACGGTGACGGTGACCGACGACGTCGCCAGCGCGGGGCCCCACGAGCACGAGCGGCGCCGCGGCATCGCCGGCGACCTGACCGTGTTCCGCGCCGCGGCCGCCGCGGCATCCGCCGGTTACGACCTCGCCGGAGTCGCACGGATCGCCCGGCATGCCAACGACCGCACCCGGTCGTTCGGTGTGGCCTTCACCGGCTGCACCCTCCCGGGAGCCCCCGAGCCGCTGTTCTCGGTGCCGCCCGGCCGCATGGCGGTCGGCCTCGGCATCCACGGCGAGCCGGGGATCGAGGAGACCGACGTCCCCACCGCCGACGAGCTCGCCGACCTCCTGGTGCGGACGCTGCTGGCCGAACGCCCCGCCGGGGCCGACGGCCGCGTCGTGCCGATCCTCAACGGACTCGGGTCGCTCAAGTACGAGGAGCTGTTCGTCGTCTACCGGCGCATCGCGGAGCTGCTGGGCGACGCCGGACTGGAGGTCGTCGACCCCCACGTGGGCGAGTACTGCACGAGCTTCGACATGGCCGGAACCTCGCTCACCCTCTTCTGGCTCGACGACGAGCTCGCCGGTCTCTGGGAGACCCCCGTCGACACACCCGCCTACCGCCGCGGCGCCGCGGCGGTGAGCACCACCGCCGCGGCCGAAAGCGCAGCCGCCAGCGCGACCGCAGCCGCCCGCGCGACCGCCACCGCCACCGCAGACGCGGGCTCCCACCCGATCGCCCCGGGCGACGACGCGTCGCGCGCGGCCGCCCGCGTGGTGACGAGCGTCATCGACGCCGTCGCGGCGACGATCGATGTCCACGTCGACGAGCTCGGCCGTCTGGACGCGATCGCCGGCGACGGCGACCACGGCATCGGGATGCAGCGCGGCGCGCACGCCGCGCGCGCCGCCGCGCACGACGCGGTGGCCGCCGGTGCCGGTGCCGGCACGACGCTCGCCTGCGCCGCCGATGCCTGGTCCGACCGAGCCGGCGGCACCTCGGGAGCCCTGTGGGGCGTCATCCTCGCCTCGGTCGCCACGGCCCTCGGCGACACGGGACGACCCGACCGTGCGGCCGTGGTCTCCGGAGTGGCCGCCGGCGCGCGCGGTGTGGTGGCCTACGGACACGCCGAGATCGGCGACAAGACCATGGTCGATGCGCTCGCGCCGTTCAGCTCCGAGCTCGGCCGCGCCGTGGCCGCAGGGGCGCCGCTCGCCGAGGCCTGGCGGACCGCAGCCGAGGCCGCCACCTCGGCCGCCGCCGCCACCGCCGATCTGCTGCCCCGCCGCGGCCGCGCCCGCACTCACGGGCAGCACAGCGTCGGGACGCCCGACCCCGGGGCGCACTCGCTCGCCCTCATCGCCACAGCCGTCGGCGACCTGCTCGCCACGGAGAGGAACGGACACCATGACTGACGCACTGCGCATCGTGATCGGCTGCGACGACGCCGGATTCGACTACAAGGAGATCCTCAAGGCCGATCTCGAGGCCAGCGACGGCGTCGCCTCGGTCGTCGACGTCGGGGTAGGGGCTGACGGACACACGCCGTACCCGACGGTGGCGATCGAAGCGGCCGAACGCGTCGCCCGCGGAGAAGCGGACCGCGCGCTGCTCATCTGCGGGACGGGTCTGGGCGTCGCGATCGCCGCGAACAAGGTCGCCGGCATCCGCGCGGTGACCGCCCACGACTCGTTCTCGGTCGAGCGGGGCGTGCTCTCCAACGACGCGCAGGTGCTCACGATGGGCCAGCGTGTCGTGGGCATCGAGCTGGCGCGGCGCCTCGTCCGCGAGTGGCTGACGTACCGCTTCGACACCGCGTCGGCCTCGGCCGCGAAGGTCGCCGTCATCGACCGGTACGAGAGCACCGGAAGCCGTTGATGCCGCGGGTGACGGTGGGCGTGAGCCTGAAGGCGTACTTCGACCGCCGCTCGGCACGGGTGTGGTTCGGCGAGGTCGCCGAGCTCGTCCGCGCCCACGCCGGTGTGCGCAGCGGCGCCGTCGAGGTCTTCGTCGCCCCCACCTACCTGCAGCTCGACGACGCGCGCGGCTACCTCCACGACGCCGGCGTGCGCCTGGGCGTGCAGGACGTGTCGGTCCACGAGACGGGTGCGTTCACCGGCGAGACCACCGCCGCAGAGGCCGCCGACTCGGGCGCCGTGTACGCCGAGATCGGTCACGCCGAACGGCGCCGGCTCTTCGGCGAGACCGCCGGGACGATCGCGGCCAAGGCCGCGGCGGCCCTCCGCCACGGCCTGACCCCGGTGCTGTGCCTGGGCGAGGCGCAGCGACAGGATGCCGGGGCGGCAGCCGCCGCCACGCTCGACCAGCTCCGGACGGATCTGGCCGGAGCGCCGGGAGGCCCGGTCGTGGTGGCCTACGAGCCCGTCTGGGCGATCGGGGCGCCGCAGCCGGCACCCGTCGAGCACATCACGGTGGTGACCCGGGCGCTGCGGGCGGCGCTCGACGCCGACCCGGGACGTGCCGGCTCGGCCGTGATCTACGGCGGTTCGGCGGGACCGGACCTGCTGACGCGACTCGGCGACGCCGTCGACGGCCTCTTCCTCGGGCGCTTCGCACACGACCCCGCGGCCCTCGGGCGCGTGCTCGACGAGGCGACCGCCCTGGCTGCGCGCCGAGCAGAACCGGAGCACGCACGGTGATCGGGCTCGGCACCTACGCCTTCTTCTGGGAGCACTCCGAGCGCGCCCGCACGCCGCTCTCGCTCGTCGGCGCGTTCGAGCGCACGCGCGAGCTCGGCGCGGACCTCTTCCAGATCTGCGACTACGCCCCGCTCGAGGCGATGGATGCCGCCGAGCTCGCCGACGCGGCATCCGCGGCGCGCGATCTCGGTCTCGTCATCGAACTCGGCACGAAGGGCGTGACGCCGGACCGGCTCGCCTGCTTCCTCGACCTGGCGGGGGTCTTCGATGCCTCGCTGGTGCGGAGCATGCTCTCGGGCCCCGACGGACGCGCGACCCTCGCAGAGGCCGACCGATGGCTGCGCGGCGCGCTCCCCCGCTTCGAGGCCGCGGGGGTCGCACTCGCACTCGAGACCTACGAGCAGGTCGCCACCGCCGACCTGATGAGCCTCGTGACCGCGATCGACAGCCCGAGCCTGGGCATCTGCCTCGATCCGGCCAATGTCGTCGCGCGCCTCGAGCTGCCGCAGGACTGCGTCGCGCAGACCGCCGCGCGGGTGGTGAACGTGCACGCCAAGGACTTCGCGTTCGACCGACAGCCGGGGTGGGTGGGCTTCACCTACTCCGGCGCCCGCATGGGCGAGGGGCTCCACGACTATCCCGGACTGCTCGAGGCCGTGCGTCCGCGCGAGCGCGGCATCAACGAGATCGTCGAGCACTGGCTGCCCTGGCAGGGCGACCCCGAGACGACCATCCGAACCGAGCGGGACTGGACCCGCACCACCCTGGACTACCTGAGGAGCATTCGATGAGCCACACCATCGCCGTGATCGGCGCGGGCGGGAAGATGGGCATGCGCGTGTCCGACAACCTGGTGAAGACCGATCACACCGTCCACTACGTCGAGAACTCCCCCGCCGGCCGCGAGCGCACCCTCGCCGCGGGGCGCGAGCTGACGGATGCCGCCGACGCGGTCGGCGACGCCGACATCGTCGTGCTCGCGGTGCCCGACCTCGCCCTGGGCCCGGTGACCGCCGACCTCGTGCCGCAGCTCCGCCCCGGTGCGATCGTGCTGACGCTCGACCCCGCGGCCGCATACGCCGGGCTCCTCACCACGCGCGATGACGTCGTGCAGGCCGTCGCCCACCCGTGTCATCCGTCGGTCTTCCTCGAGCGCACGACGAAGGAGGAGTGGGCCGACACATTCGGAGGCATCGCCGCACCGCAGGACGCGATCGCGGCGATCGAGTCGGACGACCCCGAGAAGCAGCGCATCGTCGAAGAGACGGTCCGCGCGATCTACGCACCCGTCATCGATGTGCACTGGGTCACGATCAAGCAGCTCGCGCAGCTCGAGCCGACCCTCGTGGAGACGGTCGCCTGCATGATCGGGTCGCTCCTGAACGAGGCGCTCGAGGAGGCGATCCACACGATGGGCGTCCCCGAGGCCGCAGCACGCAGCATCCTCTACGGGCACACGCAGGTGGCCCTCGCGAACGGGCTGCGCGGCGACAACCCGTTCAGCGACGCGTGCCTCATCGCGATGGACTACGGTCGCGAGAGCATCATCAAGGAGGACTGGAAGAAGATCTTCCGCGACGACGAGCTCGACAAGAACCTCGCGCGGATGCTGCACCTGGACCACATCGAGCGCTGAGGACGACGACGATGACGATGCGACTGCAGGGCAAGACGGCGCTGGTGACGGGCGCCGCCACGGGGATCGGCCGCGCGGTCGCGGAGCGGTTCGTGTCGGAGGGCGCGCGGGTGGTGCTCGCCGACCGCAACGCGGCCGCCGTCCGCGAGGCCGCGGCCGCACTCGGGCCGCGCGCCCGGGCGGTCACCATGGACATCTCCGACGAGACCGCCGTCGCGGCCGCGTTCGACGAGATCGATGCGGCGGACTGGACGCCCGACGTCGTCGTCGCCAACGCCGGCGTTCAGCTCTTCGGGCAGGACGCGGCCGCCGCCGACCTCGACCTCGACGTCTGGCGGCGCACGATCGACATCAACCTCACCGGCACCTTCCTCACCGTGAAGTACGCCGTCCGGGCCCTGCTCTCTCGCGGCGGCGGGTCGATCATCCTCACCGGCAGCCCGACGGGCGTCAACGGCGAGGGACGCGACTTCACCGCCTACAGCGCCTCGAAAGCGGGGGTCCACGGCCTCGGCCGCACCGTCGCAGCGGCATATGCCGACCGGGGCATCCGGGTCAACACGGTGCAGCCGGCGTACACCGAGACACCCCTCGTGTCGGCCATCACCGACGACCCGCAGTCGCGCGCCGCGATCGTCTCGCGCATCCCGATCGGACGCGCGGGCACGCCCGCCGACGTCACCGGGATCATGGTCTACCTCGCCAGCGACGAGGGCTCGTTCGCGACCGGGGCCACGTTCTCGGTCGACGGCGGCATGACGTCGCTCTGACGATGACGTCGACCTGGGCGCGCGACGGCGTCGATCACCACCGCATCGGCCCGTGGGAGTTCGAGGTGCGGGACGATGAGTTCGCCGACATCCGCTGGGGCGGCAGATGCGTGCTCCGGAGCGTGCGCGCCGTGATCCGCGACCGCGACTGGAACACGACAGCCCTCGCCGTGGACCGCGCAGTGTGCACCGAGACGAGCCTGACCCTGCACGTGCGCTCACGCGAGGACGGCGCGCACTGGGGCGGCAGCGTGCGGGCCGAGGCGCGCGCCGGAAGCCTCCTCGTGCTGTGCGATCTCGAGACGGCGCGGCAGGTCGACACGAACCGCACGGGCCTGGTCGCCCTCATCCCCCCGAACGCCGCCGGCAGGCGCCTGACCGTCGGCCACGGCGACGGCAGCACCTCGGACGCGATCCTTCCGGCGGCCATCAGCCCGCACCAGCCGGTGGCCGACATCTCGACCCTGCGCTGGCGGGACGACGGCGCGGCGATCGGGCTGGCCTTCGACGGCGACGTGTTCGAGATGGAGGATCAGCGCAACTGGACCGACGCCTCGTTCAAGGTCTACAGCCGGCCCCTCTCGCTGCCCTTCCCCTACCGCCTCGAAGCCGGCGAACGCGTCATGCAGGCGATCACGATCACCGCGGACGCGCTGGCGCCGGCATCCGCCACCGCCGACGACGCACGGATCGAGCTGCAGCCGTGCGGTCCCCTGCCGGCCATCGGGCTGGGGACCTCGACCGCACCCGACCCGGCGCCGCCGACCATCGCAGCCCCGCGGGACGCGGCGGTCGCGACCACGCTCGTCGAGCTCGACCTCGCCTGGCCGGGGTGGCCGCGGGCACTGGCGCGAGCCGCATCGGCGGGAGCGCCGCTGGACGTGCGGATCGTCCTGCCCGCCGAGGCTCCGCCCGCCGGTTCGCCGCTGCCGGACGTCCCCGACGCCGCATCGGGCGCGGTGCTCGCGGACGTCGTCGCGGCCCTCGCACCGCATCGCGTCGCGCGCATCACCGCCTTCCAGCCGGCGGGGCCGGCACGTCACATCTCGGATGCCGCCGCCCTCGCGCTCCTGCGCCGCGCACTGGCCGACGGCGGGATCGACGTGCCCGTCGTGGGCGGCTCACGGGCCCATTTCACCGAGCTCAACCGCGAGCGGCACCGCCTGCCGCCGGGCCTCGCCGGGATCGTGTTCAGCATCACACCGCTGTTCCACAGCCGCGACACCGAGCAGCTCGTGGAATCGCTCGCGATGCAGCGCCTCGTGGCCCGGCAGGCCGTCGACATCGCCGGCGGCGTGCCGGTGCACGTCGGACCCATCACGCTGCGCCCGCATGTCAACGATGTCGCCACCACACCGCCCCCGCGCCCCACGGCCTCCGACCTCGCGGGCGGCTACGGCACGCACCTCATCGACGCGGACGACCCGCGGCAGGGCGCCCGCGAACTCGCGGCATGGACGATCGCGAGCGCCGCGGCCCTCGCGGTCCCCGGCGTCGCGAGCCTGACCTACTTCGAGCGATGGGGGCCTCGCGGCATCGTCACGGCGAGGGGCGATGCGCTGCCTGTCGCCGCGGCGATCGACGCGATCACCGCGCTCTCGGGCCGCGAGGCGCTCAGCGGCGGGACGGCCGACGGACTGGTCTGGGCGCTCTCGACCGAGACCGCCGCGGGCCGGTGCGTGCTCGCGGCGAACCTCGATCGACGCGACCGCCGCGTCGAGCTGCGGATCTCCGGCCGGCGCACGACCCTGGACCTCTCGGCGGGCGCATGGCGCCGCGTCGACCTCGACGAGGAGCGATGATGCAGGAACGCTGGCGGGACGAGCTGAGCGGATTCATCCGCACCCGGTCGGAGCGGATGACGCGCGAGCCGGAGGGCATCCTCGCGCACCCGTACACGGTGCCCAGCGACCCGGACTCGCCGTACTACTCCCATGCCCTGTGGGACTGGGACTCCTGGACGATCAGCATCGCGCTCGGTCAGGTCGAACGCGACACCGGCCAGCCCGGGCGCTTCGCCGCCCATGAACGCGGCAGCATCCTGAACTTCCTCGAGCACACCGACGGCGACGGGGTGATGCCGATACAGCTGAGCCCTGCGGGATCGCTCCAGCACGGCGAGCCCGGACGAGCGGGCGGGTTCCGCCAGAACATGCACAAGCCGGTGCTCGCCCAGCACGCCGCGCTCCTGTCGCGCCGGGCCGGGAGCGCCGAATGGGTGCGCCCGCACATGACGACGATCGAGCGCTTCCTGGACCGCTACCTCGAGAGCCACCGGCACGCCGCGACGGGGCTCGTCTACTGGCAGACCGACTTCGCCGTCGGGGTCGACAACGACCCTTCGGTCTACTACCGCCCCGATCGCAGCACCGCCGCGATCTTCCTCAACAGTCTGCTCTACCGGGAGCTGCTGGCCGCAGGCTACCTGCACGAGGAGCTCGGCGACCTCGTCGCCGCCAACCGGTGGCGTGGCCGGGCGCAAGACCTCGCCGACGCCCTGCACGCCGCCTCATGGGACGAGCGGGACGGCACGTTCTACAGCGTCGACATCGGGCTGCGCGAGATCGACCCCGACGACTGGCTGCACCGCGGCGCGCCGCGCCACTGGTCCGGGCTGCTGATGCGGGTCGACAACTGGTCGAGCTTCCTCCCGATGTGGGCGGGGCTGGCGACCCAGGCGCAGGCCGAGCGCATGGTCGAGCGATACCGCGACACCCGCACCTTCCGCGCGAACTACGGGGTCCGCACGCTGTCGCGGCTGGAGAAGGGCTTCGACCTGCGCGCCTCCAACAACCCCTCGAACTGGCTCGGGCCGGTCTGGGGCATCAGCAACTACCTCGTCTTCCGAGGACTGCTCAAGTACGGGTTCATCGATGACGCCCACGACCTGGCGGAGCGCACCGTCGCGCTGTTCGGCGCCGACCTCGAGGCCAACGGCTCGCTGCACGAGTACTACCACCCCGACAACGGCGAGCCGCTCATCACGCACGGATTCCAGAACTGGAACTTCCTCGTGCTGAACATGATCGCCTTCCTCGAAGGGCGCCCGGCCGTTTGGGAGTTCTGAGCGGCCGCGGTCAGCTCGCGGGCGAGACGCTGCTGTCCCGCACGACCAGCTCGGGCCGGAACACCCGGTGCGGCTCGTCGATCGCGCGACCCGACAGCACGTCCGAGAGCAGGTCCACCACCGCCACACCGAATCCGACGTGGCGGGTGCGGACGGTCGTGAGCGGGATGAGCGACGCCTGAGCGTAGACGTTGTCGTCGTATCCGACGAGCGCGATCTCGTGAGGGACGCGGATGCCGGCCCGGGCGAGCTCTCGCAGGATGCCGAGGGCGAGGAGGTCGTTGGCGGCGAAGACCCCCTGGGGGCGCAGGTCCTCGGGACGCGATGCGATGATCGCGCCGATCTCACGCCCGCCCTCGATGGTGCGCTCGGGCTGCGGCAGGATCTCGAGGGTGGCCGCTCCGGCCGTGCGGACGGCCTCGCCCGCCCCCGCGAGGCGCGCCGCGACCTGGGGGATGTCGAGCGGTCCGCCCACGAAGGCCAGCCGCCGACGCCCCTGCTCGAGCAGGTGCGCGGCCACGAGGCGACCGCCCTCCTCGTCGTCGACCGAGACCGAGGCCTGCTGCGCGGAGTGGGCGCGTTGGCCCACGAGAACCGACGGGGTGCCTCGCAGCCGAACCGCCTCGAGCCGTTCCTCGATGGGATGGTGCGAGGAGACGATGAGCCCGCGCACGCGGTGCTCCTCGAAGACCTTCAGATACGCGTCCTCGCGTTCCTTGCTGCGATGGGAGTTGGCCAGGAAGATGCTCAGGCCCAGTTCCGACGCCCGTCGCTCCACGCTCTCGGCTATCTCGGCGAAGTAGGGATTGCTGACGTCCGGGGCGATGTACCCGACGACGGCGCTCACTCCCAGCCGCAGCTGACGGCCGGCACTGGAGGGGACGAACCCGAGCGTCTCGATGGCGCCGCGGATGCGCAGCGCCTTCTCGTCGGAGACCCGGTCGGGGTGGTTCAGGTAGTGCGAGACAGTGCCGACGGCCACGCCGGCGAGCGCCGCGACGTCGCGGATCCCCACTCTCGACACGCTGACCTCCTCGGTTCCCGCAGTCATCCGACAGTAACGCAGCGGATGGAGTTCGGTGAGAAATTGTGACGTTTCAATAACGTGTCCTATCGGTCGCCTCTCCGCCACGACGGGACTATTGACAGCGGTGCGGCGGCAACCTAGCATCCTGTTTTGAAACGTCTCAACGTCGACCTCGGCCGGAGACGCGCACCGTTCAAGGAGGAATCGTGTCCACAGCTTCATCGCGTCGGCTCCGCAAGCCGCTGCTCGGCGTTCTCGGTCTGGTGAGCGTGGGAGCGCTCGCGCTCGCCGGCTGTTCCGGCGGCGGTGGCGGCGGCGGAAACAACCCGTCGTCGTTCGAGTTCTTGAAGAACTCCGAGAACACCACGACCGAGCCCGTCCTCGATTCGCTGATCGAGGGCGCGTGCGCCCAGCAGAACGAGACGCTGCCGCTCGAGGTCAGCTCCGTCCCCCAAGCCGAGCTCGACGCGCAGATCCAGCTGCTGGCGAGCCAGGGCGGACTGCCGCCGATGTTCTCGGCCGGCGGCAACCCCGCCGAGGGCGCGCGACTGGCCGAGGCCGGCGCCCTCGTCGACTTCGACGAGGCGCTGACCGACCTGGGCATGCGCGACAAGATCGCCCCCGGGGCCGTCTCGACGATCGAGAAGCTCTACGGCGGCGGATTCAACTTCCTGCCGTTCCAGTACAACATCGAGGGCATCTGGTACAACACGCAGATCTTCGAGGACAACGGCTGGGAGGTTCCGGAGACCTGGGACGACCTCGTCACGATCGCCGGCGAGGCCAAGGCCGCAGGCCTCACGCCGTTCTCGGCGTCGGGCGAACAGGGCTGGCCGCTGACCCGGCTCGTCTCGACCTACCTCTTCCGCTCCGTCGGGCCCGACGCGCTGCAGAAGGTCGCCGACGGCGAGGCCAAGCTCACCGATCCCGAGTACGTGGAGGCCGCCGCGGCCATCGCCGATCTCGGCGCGCAGGGATACTTCGGCGACAACGTCACCTCGCTCGACATCGACGGCTCCTACAACCTCTTCCTCACCGGGCAGGCCCCCATGATCTACATGGGCAGCTGGATCCTGGGCAACATCAACGGCGACGGCAACGAGGTGGGCGCCGAGAACATGAGCTTCTTCCCGTTCCCGGCCGTCGACGGCGGGGCCGGGTCGATCGACCAGTACCCCTCGAACGTCGGACTCCCCGCGACCTTCAGCGCCGACGCGTACTCGGAGGACGTGGCCGGCTGGCTCGGCTGCATCGCCGAGAACTACGGCAACGCCGCGCTGCAGGAGGGCCAGATCACCGGCTTCGTCGCCGACGAGGAGGCCGACCTGCCCGAGATCTCGCAGAAGGTCGCCGACACGATCGCCACGAGCACCGACAGCGTGCTGTGGTTCGAAGCGCTGTTCCCGGCCAAGGCGAGCCAGATCTCCTCGACCAACGCGGCGCTGCTGGTGACCGGCCAGCTGACCCCCGAGGAGTTCATGGGCCTGGTCCAGGACGCGATCGACAACCCGTGAGACGCGGTGCCCTCGGCGTGATCGCACGCCGAGGGCACCCCCGCGCATCCCCCTCCTCCTCGTCTCCGAAAGGTCCGCGATGAAGTCCGTCCTCGGCGATCGCAAGGCGATCATCCTGCTGCTGACGCCCGCCCTCCTCGTCTACACCGTGATCATGCTCGCCCCCGTGGTGTGGTCGCTCGGGCTCACGTTCTTCTCCGGAAGCCCGCTGATGGGCTTCGAGTTCTCCGGCCTGGCCAACTTCGAGCGCCTCATCGCCGACAGTGCGGTCTGGGATGCCTTCTGGTTCACCGTCCGCTACGCGGTGCTGGTGACGCTGCTCCAGGTGGTGCTCGGCTACGGCCTCGCCCTGCTCTACAACTTCGTGCTGCGCAAGTCGTCGGTGCTCGTGCGCACCCTGGTCTTCTTCCCCGTCGTGCTCCCCACCGTCGCCGTCTCGCTGCTCTACCAGAAGATCTTCCAGTCCGCGCCCAGCGACGGCTTCGTCAACGAGCTCCTCGTCAACGTCGGGCTCGACTCGGTCGACTGGCTCGGAGCCGGGACCACCGCGTTCGTCGTGATCGTGATCATGGACGTCTGGCGCTCGATCGGGTTCTACGGCATCCTCATCTTCTCCGGGCTGCTCGACATCCCCGACGAGATCATCGAATCCGCGCGCCTCGACGGCGCGCGCGGCGTGAGCCTCTTCCGCCACATCGTGCTGCCGATGTCGCTGCCGATCCTCTTCGCGTCGTTCATCTTCTCGATCAACGGCACCATCAAGGTCTTCGACTCGGTGTTCGCCCTGACCGGTGGCGGCCCCGGCAGCTCGACGACGCCGCTGACGCTGTACATGTACCGCACCGCGTTCCAGTACAGCGACTACGGGTACGGCTCCACCATCGCGCTGCTGCTGACGGTCATGTGCCTTGTCATCACCCTGTTCATCTTCCGCTCGTCGCGTCGCGACATCACCGTCTGAGGGAGCCGACATGACCGCCACGCTCGACACCGTCGCCGTCCGCTCCCCCCGTGCGCCCCGGCTGCGTCCCGGCGGCGCCGGCGCCGCGGCCGCCCGCGGGCTCCGCCGCATCCCCGCGCTGCTGACGATCGCGTTCCTCATCCTCATCACGGCGTATCCGCTGTTCTGGATGTTCATCAACTCGCTGAAGTCCAACAGCGACTTCCTCAACAACCCCTCCTACGCCCTGCCGGAGTCCTGGCGCTGGGACAACTACGTCACCGGGTGGGAGACGGCGAACCTGTCGACCACGATCGTCAACTCGGTGATCGTGACCTTCCCCTCACTCGTCCTGCTCGTCGTCCTCGGCACCGCCGCCGGGTACGCCCTCGAGGTGCTGGTGTTCCGCGGGCGCGCGACGATCCTGCTGCTGTTCCTGGCGGGCATCATGATCCCGGGCCAGATGATCGTGCTGCCCCTGTTCACCGCCGCCTTCACGATCGGGGCGACCGGTTCGCTGCTGCCGCTGATCCTCATCTACACCGCGTCCGGGCTGCCGCTGACGGTGTTCATGATGGCCACGTACTTCCGTGCCATCCCCCGGGAGATCTTCGAGGCCGCCACGATCGACGGCGCCTCGATGGTGCGCGCGTTCTTCGCCATCGGCATGCCGATGATGCGCAACGCGATCCTGACCGTGGCCATCGTGCAGTTCTTCCAGATCTGGAACGACCTGCTCTTCGCGCTCATCTTCGCCGGCCAGCGACGCCTCAACACCATCCAGGTCGGGCTGCTGAACTTCTCGGGCGAGTACGGGTCGACCAACTACGGTCCCCTGTTCGCGGCGATCTGCATCACCGTGGGCGGCATCCTCCTGCTGTACCTGTTCCTGAACCAGCGGATCATGAAGGGTCTCGCCGCCGGTGCGGTGAAGGGATGAGCGCCATGACGACGACCGTCCGCGCGGTGCGCGCCGAACACCACCGCGAGCCCATCGGGATCGGCGAGGCCGAGCCCCGCCTGTCGTGGATCGTGACCGGCGCCCCCGCCCTCTGGCGCCAGGAGGCGTACGAGGTCGAGATCCGTCGCGGCGACGGAGCCGAGGAGACCCGGCTCGTCGCCTCGACCGACCAGGTGCTCGTCCCCTGGCCGGTCGCGCCGCTGCGCTCGCGCGAGCAGGTCCGGGTCCGGGTGCGCGTCGTCGGCGAGGACGGCGAGCGCTCGGCGTGGAGCGAGCCGCTCCGACTCGAGGCCGGGCTCCTGTCGCCATCGGACTGGACGGCGGGACCCATCGGGTCGATCCGCAACGAGAACCCCCTCACCGACACCCGCCGGCCCTCCCTCGTACGCGCGGAGTTCGGCGTGCGGCCGGGTCTCGTGCGGGCCCGTCTGTACGCCAGCGCCCACGGGGTCTACCAGGCCGAGATCAACGGCCGCCGCGTCGGCGACGACGTGCTCTCGCCGGGATGGACCGTGTACGGTCAGCGCCTCCGCTACTACACCTACGACGTGACCGATCTGCTCGCCGAGGGCGAGAACGCCATCGGCGCCTGGCTCGGCGACGGGTGGTACCGCGGGCGACTGGGGTGGCGCGGCGGATTCCGCAACGTCTACGGCGACGACCAGTCGTTCCTCGGGCAGCTCGAGCTGACCTACGCCGACGGCTCGCGCGAGACGGTCGCGACCGACACCTCGTGGAGGGCGGCGCCGAGCCCCGTCATCTCCTCGGGCATCTACGACGGCGAGGACTACGACGCGCGCGAGGAGCAGCCCGGGTGGTCCGCCGCCGGCTTCGACGACGCCGACTGGGGACGCGTGCAGGTGCGCCGCCGCGACCCGGCGACCCTCGTCGCCCCGACCGCCCCACCGGTTCGCGTCACCGAGGAGCGGCGTGCGGTGAGCGTCCTGACCTCGCCCTCGGGGCGCCGTGTGCTCGATTTCGGGCAGAACCTCACCGGCGTCGTGCGGCTGCGCGCCCGCGCCGCAGCCGGCCACGTGGTCACGCTCCGCACCGCCGAGGTGCTGCAGGACGGCGAGCTCTACCGGCGCCCGCTGCGCGACGCGGCGTCCACCGACCGGTACACCTTCGCCGGCCGCGAAGAGGCGGAGGAATGGGAGCCGCGCTTCACCTTCCACGGTTTCCGCTACGTCGAGGTCGAGGGCTGGCCCGGCGACCTCGACGCCGACGTCGCCGCGGGCGCCCTGGTCGCCCGCGTCGTCCACACCGACCTGGAACGCACCGGCTGGTTCACCTCGTCCGAGCCCGACCTCGACCGCCTGCACGAGAACGTCGTGTGGGGCATGCGCGGCAACTTCGTCGACATCCCCACCGACTGCCCGCAGCGCGACGAGCGGCTGGGATGGACCGGCGACATCCAGATGTTCGCCCCGACCGCCTCGTTCCTGTTCGACAGCTCGGGGATGCTGGCGGGGTGGCTGCGCGACCTCGCCGCCGAGCAGCTGCCCGACGGCACCGTGCCCTGGTACGTCCCGGTCATCCCGGCCGACACCATGTGGACGCCGATGCGCCCGGGCGCGGCGTGGGGCGACGCGGCGACGGTCGTGCCGTGGACGCTCTACGAGCGCTTCGGCGACACCGGGGTCCTCCGCGCGCAGTTCGACAGCGCACGGGGCTGGGTCGACCTCATCGCCGACATCGCCGGCCCCTCGCGACTGTGGGACACCGGCTACCAACTCGGCGACTGGCTCGACCCCGCCGCCCCGCCGCAGGATCCGGCCGCCGGCATGACCGACAAGTACCTCGTCGCCACGGCCTACTTCGCCCTGTCGGCGCGTCTGGTCGCACGGATGGCCGGCGTCCTCGGCGATGCCGGGGCGGCCGAGCGCTACGGTCGCCTGGCCGACGAGATCCGTGAGGCGTTCATCGGGCGCTACGTCGAACCGGAGGGTCGGATGACCTCCGACGCACAGACCGCCTACGCCGTGGCGCTGCGCTTCGAGCTGCTGCCCGCCGACCTCCGCCGGCCTGCGGCCCGTCGCCTCGCCGAACTGGTCGAGGCCTCGGGCAACCGCATCGCGACGGGGTTCGTCGGCACGCCGTACGTCACCGACGCGCTGAGCTCGGAGGGGGAGGTCGCTGCGGCGTACGCGCTGCTGCTCGAGCGTGAATGCCCCTCGTGGCTATACCAGGTGGGGATGGGCGCGACCACCGTCTGGGAACGCTGGGACTCGATGCTGCCCGACGGCACCGTCAACCCCGGCACCATGACCTCGTTCAACCACTACGCCCTGGGCGCCGTGGCCGACTGGATGCACCGCGTCGTCGCGGGGCTCGCACCCGCCGAGCCGGGGTACCGCCGCATCCGGTTCGCGCCGCAGCCGGGTGGCGGGCTGACGCACGCCGGGGCACGCCACCGGACGCCCTACGGCGAGGCAGCCATCTCGTGGCGCGTCGAGGGGACGATGCTCCGCGTCGAGCTCACCGTTCCGGTGGGTGCGACCGCGGTCCTCGAGCTGCCCGGGGCCCCGGTCGAAGAGCTCGGGCACGGGGTGCACCTGCGCACCGTTCCGCGCGCCTGAGCGCTATCGGGCGGGTCCGATGCGCACAGATCGGGCGCGCCCGCGATCGGGCGCGCCCGCGTCAACCAGGTCGTGTCGCGCACGCGCACCGGATCACGAACGACCCGGCGCGCTCAGTCCCACAGCCGGGTGATGCGCAGCGCGATCGCCTCGCCCGCGGGCAGCTCGACGGCATCCGCAGCGAACGCCTCGTTGCGCTGCACGTCCTCGAGCACGAAACGGCGCGCCACGGGCACGACCGTCATGTTCCAGGTGTCGATGATGTCGACCGCGAACGCGTCGCCCGGTTCGAGTCGCTCGCCCACATTCGTCGCCTGCGGCAGCCGGAATCGCCACCTGTCCGGCGCGGAGCGCCCGAAATAGCGCAGGTACTGGCGACGCGCCACCCCGCCGACGTGCTCGGGGTCGTCCCACTTGTCGATCGGGTCGATGCCGGGGATCACCAGGTCCTCGAGCACCTGCCGGAGGAAGGCCAGGCGCTGCGGGGACCGCCCGACGAGCGGTCCCCCCTCGACGATGTGCAGGCTCCCGCCGGGGAGTGCGAAGCTCTCGCCGTGCGAGGCGTAGCATCCCGACACCGTCGCGACCCAGAACTGATGCACGAGCTCCGCCGCGCTCAGGTGGCCCCAGCGTTCGGGGATGTCGCCCTCGTACTTGATCTCGTCGAGCACGACCGGCTTGTCGTAGGCGTCGCGGTACAGGCCCGCGCGCCCGAGCTCGGTGGTGACGTGGCCGTTCTGGATCGACGCGTGGGTGATCCAGGGCCGGTTGTGATCGAACAGCTCGATCCAGTTGTGGATCGATCGCAGGTGATCGTGCGGATCGCTCTCGGCCAGGAGCATCCCCAGCCTGTCCCAGCGCGAACGGGGTCGGTCGAGGAGGTCGAACTCGTTGCACAGCGACCACCACACGTGCGGGAACGCCGAGAGCCGCGCCACGAGGTAGCGCAGGTACGCGGCGTCCTGCTCCTCGGTGAGCCCGTCGAGGCCGAAGCGGCCACCGTCGTATGCGTTGAGGATGAGGATGTCGGCCTGGATGCCTCGCTCGCCGAGCACTGCGACGGCGGCGTCGAGCCGGCGGAAGAACGCGATGTTCGGCCGGTCGACGTCCCAACCGGC
The DNA here is from genome assembly GCF_013389665.1 of Microbacterium oleivorans. NCBI lineage: Bacteria > Bacillati > Actinomycetota > Actinomycetes > Micrococcales > Microbacteriaceae > Microbacterium > Microbacterium oleivorans. Next base: position 1,345,014 of record NZ_CP058316.1, read on the forward strand.
GGGGCCGCGCTCGAAGGGCAGCAGCGCGGGATGATGCTCCACGTAGTCGCCGGCCTGCGGGAAGACGAGGAAGCGGAGCTTCGTGAAGCGCGCCTGCGTCACCGCATCGATCGTCGCCGCGAACAGCTCGTCGTCCTGGTGGAGCCAGTTGTACACCGTGGCCCCGACCGGCCGGTAGGGGGTGCCGTCGGCGTGGGCGAAGTGGAAGCGATCGGCCACGCGCACCGGGCCGCGTCCCGCGGTGCCGGCGACGACGACCGTGCCGGTGCGGCCGTGGAGCTCGGCGGCCTCGCTCGCCGTAGACCACGACCACTCCCCGGCCTCCTCCGGGAGGAAGCGGGCGAGGTAGCGCGTGCCGCCGTCCCAGAACCCGGGGATCCGCAGACACCGGTCGCCGAGGCGGGCTTCGAGGGTGAAGGGGGTGCGCGAGGCGGGAATCGGCCGCGCCGGACCCGTGAACGCCAGCTCGACGGGGGCGTACACCCGCGCCGCGTCGATCATCGGCACGCCGCTCAGCGCCAGTCGTACTCGGCGCGGAAGCCGAGCTCGCGCTGGATCCTGCGCGTCGACATTAGCGATTCGAACTCGCCGAGATCGTCCGCCACCGGGGTGCCCGGGAACCAGCGTTGCGCCACCGCGCGCGATGCGTCCCGCGTACCCGAGGTCGGCGCGGCGACGTTGTAGACGGCGAATCCGGGGCGGGCGGCGGCGAGCGCGAGGGCGACGGCGGCGGCCCCGTCGCGCGCGTCGATCCACGATCCGAGGAGGTCGCGGCGGTAGTCGGGCTCACCCGCGCGCTCGAAGGTGGCGTACTCGTCGGGGGCGACGACGTTGGTGAACCGGAGCGCGGTGATCGAGGCGTCCTCGCCCCAGCGCGCCATCTGTGCGGCCATCGCCTCCTCGACGACCTTGCCGAGCCCGTACGTGTTGTTGGCCGAGCTGTAGGTCTCGTCGACGGGGAGAGCCGGCGGCGCCTCGTCGAAGGGGAAGCCCATGGCGGTGATGCTCGAGGCGAACACGACCCGTCGGATGCCGGCGCGGTGGGCAGCGAAGAGCACATTGAAGGTGATCGCGACGTTGGTGTGGAACGTCGCCGCGTCCGGCACGAGACCGTTGACGGGGATCGCGGCGAGGTGAACCAGCGCCTCGAGCCCGGTGTGCCGGGCCGTGACGCCCAGCATCGCGTCGAGGGTCTGCCCGTAGTCCGCCAGGTCGACCCGGGTGAAGCCGGGCCCAGGGGTGCCCACCGTGTCGAACCCCACCACGTCGTGCCCGTCCGAGCGCAGCCGCTCGACCGTCGCCCGACCGAGCTTCCCGCCACTGCCTGTCACGCCGATCGTCATCGCCACATCCTTGATCCGGTCTGGTTTCGGCGCGGTGCGCCGGTGCATAATCATTCTATAGTGAAGATTGTTTACCTGGGAGGTCGGATGGCGAACGTCACTGCCGGACCCGGTGCCCGCCCGGCTCCGCCATCGAGCTCAGATGGCATCCTTGATGCACACGGCCCCACCCTCCCCCGGGTCGAATCTTGAACGGAGCACGCGTGTCGATGAGCCGCTACACCCGTCCGCACGACGGGCAGGTGCGCTTGATGACGAAGATCGCTCGGATGTACCACGAGCGGGGTGCGCGGCAAGCCGACATCGCCCAGGCGCTCAACATCTCGCAGGCGAAGGTGTCGCGCCTGCTCAAGCGCGCCGAGGCGGTCGGGATCGTCCGCACGATCGTCACGGTCGCGCCGGGCGTCTACACCGAGCTCGAGGAGCGCCTCGAGACCGCGTACGGGCTGACCGACGTCGTCGTCGTCGACGTCGACCCCGAGGCCGACGAGGCCGAGACCCTCGCCTCGATCGGAGCGGGCGCCGCCGCCTACCTCGAGGCGACCCTCTCGGGCACCGACCGCATCGGCGTCTCGTCGTGGAGCCAGACCATCCTCGCGATGGTCGATCGGATGCGGCCGCTGCCCACCCGGGGGGCCACCGAGGTCGTGCAGCTGCTGGGCGGCATGGGCGCGGCCGAGGCGCAGAGCCACTCCAACCGCATCCTGGGCGAGCTCGCCCGCATGCTCGGCGCCGAGCCGGTCTACGTTCCCGCGCCCGGCATCGTCGCGGGACCCGACATCCGCGACAGCCTGCTGTCGGGAGCCTCGATGCAGGACGTCACGCGTCGGTGGCGCGAGCTGACCATGGCGATCATGGGCATCGGCAGCGTCGAGCCCTCCGACGTGCTCGCCACCAGCGGCAACGCGTTCACGGACGAGGAGCGATCGCCGCTGCTGGCCGCGGGCGCCGTCGGCGACATCTGCCACCGGATCTTCCGAGCCGACGGCAGCCTCGTGCGCGGCGACATCGACGACCGCATCATCGCGATCCCCGTCGACGACCTGCACCGCATCCCCCGCCGTGTCGGCATCGCCGGCGGCCCGCGCAAGCTCGAGGCGATCCGCGGGGCCCTCGCCGGGGACTGGGTCACGACCCTGGTCACCGATCTGCGCACGGCCGAGAACCTCGCGGACTGATCGTCGACGGGTTCGCTCCGTCGGCTCAGGTCAGCGCGGCCGCGAGGCGCTCGACGCCCAGCCGCGGGCTGGTGAGCACCGGGACCGCGACCGAGACCGCATCGGCGGCGCCGGCCATCGAGGCCTGCGCCAGCACGATGACGTCGACCTCGGCGGCGGCGCGCTCGATGGCGGCGCCGACGAGACGGTCGTGGGTGGCGCGATCACCGGACGCCACGGCCTCGAAGGCCCCGTCGATGACCTCGTCGGTGATCTCGGGCTCGAGACCCGCCAGGGCGGCGCGCTCGCGGAGCAGGCCGATCGTCGGCCGGCTGGTCGTCGAGAGCGTCGCGAGCACCCGCACCCGACGGCCCGCACGAACGGCCGCGTCGGCCATCGCCTCGTCCACCCGCAGCACCGGGATGCCCGCTGCGGCGCCGGCGGGGGCGGCGAGCTCCGAGATCGACGAGCACGTGAACATCACCGCATCCGCGCCGCCGGACGCCGCCGCCTGCACGAGCGCATCGACGCGGCCGGGAACGGATGCCGAGCGCTGCGGGTCGCGCAGGTCGGCGACGATCTTGTCGTCGAGATAGTTCACCACCACCGCACCCGGCAGCAGCTCCCCGGCCAGCTCGCCGAACGGGGCGATGTTGACCGCTCCGGTGTGCAGGAACGCGATGCGCGTCATCGGGCTCATCCCTTCAGCGATCCGGCCGCCAGGCCGGCCATGATCTTCTTGTTCAAGAACACGAACACGACGAGCAGAACGATGATGTTGACGCTGATCGCCGCGAACAGCGGCCCGTACTGCGTCGACCCGTATTCGTCGGACAGGCTCAGCAGACCCACCTGGATGGTAGCGAGGTCGGGCTTGGTCGTGAAGGTCAGCGCGATCAGCAGGTCGTTGAAGACGCTGAAGAACTGGACGAGCCCGATCGTGAGCATCGAGTTCTTCATCAGCGGCAGCGCGATGACGAAGAAGGACCGCAGCGGGCTCGAGCCGTCCATCGTGGCCGCCTCGAATATCTCGCGCGGCACGGATCGGAAGTACGCCGCCATGAGGAACGTCGTCAGCGGGATGCCCATCGCCGTGTAGGTCAGGATCAGCGGCCAGAGCGAGTTGGTCAGCCCCGCCCGGAAGTAGACGGTGAACAGCGGCACGAGGATCATCTGCCCGGGCACCATGATGCCGGCGAGGATGAACAGCAGCACCGTGCGGCGGCCCTTCCAGATCATGACCTCGAGCACGTAGCCCGCGGCCACGCCCAGGAGGATGATCAGCGCCACCGAGGGGATGGTCACCAGCAGGCTGTTGCGGTAGTTGATGCCGACGTTGCCCCGGGTCAGCGCCGAGACGTAGTTGTCGAGCGTCCAGGTCTCCGGCAGCGCCCAGGTCGGGTTCTCGAAGAACTCCGTCTGGGTCTTGAAGGATCCGAGGATCATCCACAGCTGCGGATACATCACGACGATCAGCAGCACCGTCACCACCAGCCACACCGGGATGCGGCGCAGGGAGCGGCGGATGCGGCGCGCCGCGCTCGGCGCGGAGCCGGGGGCGGCGACCTTGCGCGACCGGGGTCGAGCCTGGGTCAGGGTCTGGGTGGCGGTCATCTCAGTCCTCCACGCGCTTGCTCGAGGAGCGGAACACGGTCAGCGTGAACACGAGGCACAGCAGGGTCAGCACGAGCGCGATCGTGCTGCCGTAGCCGTACTCGGCGTACTCGAACGCGGTGCGGTACATGTACAGGGTCAGCGGCGAGGTCGAGGTCCCCGGGCCGCCGCCGTTGAGGGCGAGCAGGCTGTCGAACACCTTGAGCGTGGAGTTGAGGCTGAAGATGATCGAGGAGAGCAGGATCGGCGCCGACAGCGGCACGATGATGTTCCGCACCAGCCGCAGGCCGCCCGCGCCGTCGAGGCGAGCCGATTCGATGATCTCGTCGGGGATGTCGAGGAGCCCCGTGTACAGCAGCACGGCGTAGAAGCCCATCGAGCTCCACAGCGTCATGACGATGGCGGTGGCCATGGTTCCGGCCGTCGAGGCCATGAACTCCACGCTGCTGCCGCCGAAGAAGTTGATGACGTCGTTGACAGGCCCCTGGTTGTCGCCCACGGCCACGAAACTGCGGAACAGCAGGGCCACGGCGACGGTGGGCAGCACCATGGGGAAGAACACCGCGGTGCGCACGAACGCCGATCCCTTGCGCAGCACGAACACGTACAGCAGCGCGAGCAGGTACCCGAACGTCACCTGAGACACGGTCGCGATCAGGGCGAAGCCGATCGTGACCCACAGCGACTGCAGCGCGGCGCCGTCGGTGGCGAAGGTCGTGAAGTTGTCGAACCCGACGAACTCGAACCCGCGCAGGGTGTTGCCCTGGAAGAACGAGAGCCCCAGCGACCACAGCACCGGAACGACCTTGAGCAGGACGTAGATGGCGAGGGGCGGGATGAGGAGGATGAGGATCGTCTTGCGGTCCCCGTAGACGCGGTTCATCGGCGCCGTCCTTCCGGAATCATGAGGGGGCCCGGCACCCGCGGACGGGGGCCGGGCCCGGGAACATCAGCCGTTGGCTTCGACGCTGGCCTGGAGGTCGGCCATGTACTGCTCGGGGGTCATCTGCCCCGTGGTCAGCAGCGTGACGTTGGTCGATGCGAGCGAGTTCGACTTCGCGTCCAGCAGAGCCTCGAACCACAGCACGGTCTCGGAGATCTCCGAGATCTTGTCCTGCACGAAGGCCGTGGTCTCGGGAACGTCGGTGACCTCGCCGTTGACCTTGAAGCCCGACAGCACGCCGGCGTCCTGCAGCGCCTGCTGCCCGTAGTTCTCGGCGATGCACGAGAACCAGTCCGCGACCTTCGGCCCGGCGAGCTTGGGGTTGGCGGCCATGGCCGTCCCCGCGTTGGCGGGCCACTGGTCGATCGTCCCGGCACCGCCGTCGACGGCCGGGAACGGCATGAAGCCGACGTTCTCGGCGCCGATCTGGTTCTGCTCCTCGTCGTTGATGTTGCTCAGCAGCCAGGTGCCGTCGTACTTCATGGCGGCCTTGCCGGTGAGGAAGGCCGCGGTGGCGGCATCCGGCTCGACGGAGTTGAAGCCGTCGCCGAAGAAGCCCTCCTCGGCCATGTCCTGCAGCGCCTGCGCACCGGCGACGTACTCCGGGTCGGTCAGCTTGGCGTTGCCGTCACGGATGTCGGTCATCGCCTCCGGACCGACGTTGCGGAAGATGTACATGCCCATGAGGCGGGTCAGCGGCCATCCCTGCGAACCCGCCTGGGCGAACGGCTGGTAGCCGGCGGCGGCGAGCTTCTCGCTCGCGGCGGTCAGCTCGTCGAAGGTCTGCGGCTCCTCGAGCCCGGCCTCGGCGAAGGCGGCCTTGTTGTACCAGATGCCCTCGAGGTTGTACTGGTAGGGCAGCGAGACCATCTGGCCGTAGACGTTGTTCACCGTCGAGGACGCAGCGGGCAGGATGTTGTCCCACGCGCCGGCCTCGGTCAGGAACTCCTCGTAGTCGAGCACCAGCTCGGCGACGCCCAGATCGCCGTCGGGCCGCACCATCGCGGTTCCGGCGATGAAGTGCGCCGGGAGGGCGTCCTGGCTGGCCAGCAGGGTGACCTTCTGCACGGTGTCGGCCTGCGCCGTCTTCTCGTGGACGAGCGGAAGGGCTTCGTTCTCGGCCTTGCACTGATCCGCTGCGAGCGCGTCCAGCTGCGCCTCGAGGGTCGGGTTCTCGTTGGCCGTGAGGACGGTGAACGTCTCGGGGTCGGTGCCGGAGAAGCTCCCGGCATCCTCACCGCCGCCGGAAGCGGCCGGGGCGCCGCCGCCGGCGCAGGCGGCGAGCGAGGCGATTGAGGCGAGCGCGAGACCGGTCACGATCATGCTGCGCCGCGGGCTGCGGATGTTCATAGCGTCCTCCTTGACGACGACCATGCAAAGGTGCGGGTACACCGATGACAGTAGGGACGAACCCGACGTGTGTCAACAGTCGGGGTTGAAATTCTATTCACTTTGTGGCTGAATCGGGTGAGCAGGCTCGCTTGCCGCCCCGTCGCGGCGGCACGAGACTGGACCGCACCTCGGAAGGAAGATCCATGTCCGTCACCCCCGCGCTCCGCGCGCATGCACAGCTGCGGCCGCTCGACGCCGAGCAGGCCCGCTGGGCGCGCGGCTTCTGGGGGACCGTGCACGATCGCACCCGCGACGTCACCGTTCCCCGCATCTGGGACTCCCTCAGCGATCCCGAGATCAGCCCGGGCCTGCGCAACTTCCGTCTCGCCGCGGGCCTCGAGTCGGGCACGCACGTCGGACCGCCCTTCATGGACGGCGACTTCTACAAATGGTTCGAGGCAGCCACGGCACGCCTCGAGACCGACCCCGACGACGAACTCGCCGACCGCCTGCAGCGCATCGCCGAGCTGATCGCCTCGGTCCAGCGCGCGGACGGCTACCTGCACACCCCCACCGTCATCGCGGAGCGCAACGACGAGGACGTCGTCGCCCTGGCCGATCGCTTCAACTTCGAGACCTACAACCTCGGGCACCTCATCACGGCGGGCGTGCGGCACTGGCAGGTCACCGGCAGCGAGACGCTGCTGGATGCCGCGAAGAAGGCCGCGTCGTTCCTCGAGACCCTCGCGACGCAGAAGCCGCTCGAACTCGCCCGCAGCGCCATCTGCCCGTCGCACTACATGGCCGTGATCGAGCTGTATCGCGCGACGGACGACGAGCGGTACCTGCGTCTGGCGGAGACGTTCGTGCGCGTCCGCGACGCCTTCGACGAGGGCGGCGACGACAATCAGGACCGCATCGCGGTGCGCGACCAGACCGTCGTGGCCGGGCACGCCGTGCGGGCCAACTACCTCTATGCGGGCCTGGCCGACCTCGTCGCCGAGACCGGCGACGAGGAGCTGACCGGAGTGCTCGAGCGGCTGTGGCACGACGTGGTCGACACGAAGCTCTACATCACCGGCGGCTGCGGCGCCCTCTACGACGGCGCATCCCCGGACGGCGACCCGTGGCAGAGCGAGATCAGCCGGGTGCACCAGGCCTACGGTCGGGCGTTCCAGCTGCCGCACACCACGGCCCACGCCGAATCGTGCGCGAACATCGGCATGATCTTCTGGAGCGAGCGCATGCTCGCCCTCACGGGTGACGCGAAGTACACCGACGTGATCGAGCAGATCGCCTACAACAGCCTGCTCGGCAGTGTCAGCCTCGCCGGCTCGGAGTACTTCTACACCAACGCCCTGCGACAGGTGCGTGACCTCCCCTACGACCTGCGCCGCCCCGGCGACACCGGACAGGCCGTCGTCCCCCCGCCGCCACCCTCGGACGAGCGCCTCCGCGAGCGCTATCTGTCGTGCTTCTGCTGCCCGCCCAACATCGCCCGCACGCTGGCGAGCTTCCACCAGCGCGCGGCCTCACTCTCGGACGACGGCCTGTTCGTCCATCTCTACGGCGGCAGCGACATCGACGTCGCCGACGACGCCGGGCGGCTCGCGCTGCGCGAGGACAGCGACTACCCCTGGCACGAGACCGTGACCTTCACAGTGGCCGCGGCCTCGGGCGCCCTCCCGCTGCACCTGCGCATCCCGGGCTGGTGCTCGGGGGCGGTCGCCACCGTCAACGGGACGCCCGTCCCGGTCTCGGGCGCCGGGACCTACACCCGCATCCAGCGTGAGTGGGCGGCCGGCGACGTGGTCGAGCTGACGCTCCCGATGCCGGTGCGCGTCCTGCGCGGCCACCGCCTCGCCGAGGAGCTCACCAACCAGGTCGCGGTCCAGCGCGGCCCAGTCGTCTACGCCCTCGAAAGCGCCGACCTGCCGGACGGCGTGCTGCTGGAGCAGGTCGCGCTCCGGCGCGGCGGCACCTTCGCCCCGGTGGAGATCGAGATCGACGGCGCCCGACTCACCGCTCTCGAGACCGAGGTGACGATCCTCCCCCTCGACGCCGACGCCGGGCTCTACGGCGACCTCGAGCAAGCACCGCTGCGTTCGCTCCCGGCGCGGCTCGTCCCGTATTTCGCGTGGGGCAATCGCGGCCCCGGCGAGATGTCGGTGTGGCTGCCGTTGGTCTGGTGAGCGCGACCATGGCTGCGGCATCCGTCATCGCGACGTACATCATCGAGACCTCACTCCCCCTCGCGCACGCCGCCGAGGTGCTGGCGGGGGAACAGTCCACCGGGACGTTCGTGCGCGTCGAGCGCGAGTCCGACGACCTGCGCGCGCGGTTCGCCGCGCAGGTCGAGAGCATCGAGGAGCTGCCCCTCACGGGCGCGTCGCCCCTGCCGGGCACGGTCGGCGATCCGAACGAGCGCCGACGGGCGCGGCTGCGGCTGCGCTTTCCGCTCGACAACTTCGGCCCATCGCTGCCGAATCTGCTCGCCGCCGTCGCGGGAAACCTGTTCGAGCTCAAGGAGCTCGCGGCGATCCGTCTCGTCGACCTCGACCTGCCGCCGGCCTTCGCCGACCGGTACGCCGGGCCGCAGTTCGGCGTCGCCGGGACGCGGCAGCTCATGGGCCGGAGCGAGGGCGCGATGATCGGCACGATCATCAAGCCGAGCATCGGCCTCGCGGCTGAAGACCTCGCCGAGGTGGTGGGCGAGCTCGCCGAGGCGGGCATCGACTTCATCAAGGACGACGAGCTGCAGGGCAACAACCCGTACACGCCGCTGGAGGCCCGCGTGAAGGCTGTCATGCCGGTGCTCGAGCGCTACGCGGACCGCACGGGACGCAAGCCCATGTACGCGTTCAACATCACCGATGACCTCGGGCGCCTCGAAGCCAACCACGATCTCGTCGTCCGCCACGGCGGGACGTGCGTCATGGCCTGCATCAACATGGTCGGCCTCGCGGGGCTGGAGTTCCTGCGCGGCCACGCCGAGGTGCCGATCCACGGACACCGCGCGATGCTCGGCGCCGTCGCCCGCAGCGAGCAGGTCGGCATCGCCTTCCGCGCCTGGCAGCAGCTGGCGCGCCTGTCGGGCGCCGATCACCTGCACACCAACGGCATCAGCAACAAGTTCTACGAATCCGACGCCCAGGTGCTCGACTCGATCGAGGCCGTGCGCACGCCCCTGCTGGGCCTCACCCCGACGGTGCCGGTGCTCTCGTCGGGCCAGTGGGCCGGGCTCGCGCATGCGACCTACGCCGCGGTCGGCTCGACCGACCTGCTGGTACTGTCCGGGGGAGGCATCCACGGGCACCCCGACGGAGCCGCCGCAGGCGTCGCGAGCATGCGCGAGGCATGGGCGTCGGCCGAGCGGGGCGAGCACGTCGACGCCGCCTATGCATCATCGTCCGCGCTCCGACGCGCGGCGGAGAGGTTCGGTCCGGTCCGTGTCTGATGTCCGCGGTGCATCGATCGCCGCGGCGTTCTACGGCGACGACTTCACCGGCAGCGTCGACGCCCTGCTGCAGTTCGCCCGCAACGGATGGAGCGGCCGGCTGTTCGTCGGCACCCCCTCCGCCGACGACCTGGCGGATGCCGCGGCAACGAGCGACGTCGTCGGCATCGCCGGGATCGCACGTTCGCTGCGCCCTGACGAGCTCGAGTCCGAGCTGCGTCCGGCGCTCGCGCAGCTGGCGTCGTTGCATCCCGCCGTCTTGCAGTACAAGGCGTGCTCGACCGCGGATTCCTCACCCGAGATCGGCAGTCTCGGCCGGGTGATCGAGGTCGGCCGGTCGGTCGTCGCGGATGCCGGCGGCACGGCGGTTCCGGTTCCGCTGCTGTTCGCGCAGCCGGACTTCGGGAGGTACACGGCCTTCGGACATCATTTCGCCGCCGAGCGCGGCACCGTCTACCGCCTCGATCGCCAGCCGACGATGTCGACCCACCCGGCGACGCCCATGACGGAGTCCGATCTCGCGGTGCACCTCGGGCGTCAGACCCACCTGCCGATCGCGTCCCTCGCCTTCCCGGCGTACACCTCTCCCCCCGAGCTGGCAGCCGCGCTCGAGGGCAGCTCGGCCGCCGGGGTCGTTCTCGACGCGCTCGACGCCTCTCACCTCGAGGTGGTCGGTGCGGCGATCGCCCACCTCGCTGCCTCGGTCGACGGTCCGGTCTTCGCCATCGGCTCGGGCGGCCTCAGCTGGGGGCTGAGTGCCACGGGTCGCCGCGATGCGGAGCCGATCCCAACGGGGTCGACCGCGACCGGCCCGGTGCTCGTCGTGTCCGGCAGCAGATCGCCCACCACCCGCCGGCAGGCTGACGCGGCCGACGCCGCCGGCTGGCTGGTGCGCCCGCTGGGGCTCGGCGCGCACGACACCGTCGACGACGTGCTGACCGCGCTCGCGTCCGGTCGGAGCGTCGCGCTGACCTCGGACGATGCCCTCGAAACGGGCGACGCAGGGACGGGGGCCGGCGATGCGCTGCTCGAGACGATCGCTGCAGCCGCCGCATCCGTCGTGCTCAGCGCGGCCCGAGCGGGGGCGACGCGGCGGGTGATCGTGTGCGGCGGCGACACGTCGAGCCGCGTGACGGCGCTACTCGGCGCGCGTTCGCTGTCGATCGCCGCGAACCCGTGGAGCAACGTCGTGCTGCTGCGCGCCCACGCCGACGACCCGGCGGTCGACGGCCTGGAGCTGTTGCTCAAGGGTGGCCAGGTCGGCGACGACGACCTCTTCGAACGTGTCCGGGACCTCGCCCGCTGACGCACCCGGGCCGGGTCAGCGTTCCGGTGTATCGCGGCGGCGCCCCGCCCGGTTCGCACCGCCCGCCCGCGCGCCCGGGCCGACGATGCGCTCGAACGATTCCGGCAACTCGACGTTGACCGGGGCACCGACGAACAGCGGCGCCACCTCATCGGGCACGTAGCCCGCGATGCCGCACCCGATCTCGGTGACGAGGAACGTCAGGTCCGGATGCGCCGCCGCGTACTCGCAGAAGCGCGAGACACCGGTGGCGAGCGCATCGGCGCCGCTCATCGTGTCGATCGCGTAGCTCTGCCCGTGGTGACCGTGCCCCTCACCCCAGACCGCCCCGAACCTCTCGTACGCCGCACGCGCGGCCCCCGCGCCATGCGCACCCGCCGCGTTGGATCCGAAGACGAACACCTCGTGGCCCGCGAGCTCGGTGATGATCTTCGCGGTGCTCATGCCGCTCCCCTCGTCGGTCGCCCGGTCGACCCACCGTAGCGCCCGGGTCCGCGCACCGACAGGTCCCGCGGGCACTCCCTGCGCCCTTTCGGCTGTTCGCGCAATCCCGTCGCCGACACGCCTGCTCCGTGTGACGATGTCGCCCATGGACTATGAGCAGCTCGGACGAACCGGCACCTCCGTCTCCCGGATCGTGCTCGGCACGATGAATTTCGGCGACCGCACCTCCGAGGAGGATGCGTTCGCCATCATGGACCGGGCGCTGGAGCTCGGCATCAACTTCTTCGACACCGCCAACGCCTACGGGGGTGCGAGCGGACGCGGCGCCACGGAGGAGATCATCGGCCGGTGGTTGACGGCGCGGCCCGGCGTGAGGGACGACCTCGTCCTGGCGACCAAGGTGCACTCGCCCATGCGAGACCGCGACGGCGGCGGCAGCGTCGTCAACGCCCGCGGAGCATCGGCGTGGCAGGTGCGGCGCGAGGCCATCGCCTCCCTGCGCCGGCTGCAGACGGACCGCATCGACCTCTATCAGTTCCACCACATCGACCGGCACATCTCCTGGCACGAGCTCTGGCAGTCGATGGAGGTGCTCGTCGCAGGCGGTGAGGTGGTCTACACCGGCAGCTCGAACTTCGCGGCGTGGAACATCGCGCAGGCGAACGAGATCGCGGCGCAGCGACACTTCCTCGGTCTGGTCAGCGAGCAGTCGCTGTACAACCTGACGCAGCGTTCGATCGAGCTCGAGGTCATCCCCGCCGCGCAGAGCTACGGCCTCGGCATCCTCCCCTGGTCGCCTCTCGCGGGCGGCCTCCTGAGCGGCGGATCGAAGGATGCCGAAGCACGTTCGGCGGCCGAGGGCATCAGATCGCAGCGCGAGGAGCGGGGAGCCCAACTCGACGCGTACGAGTCCTTCGCGAGGGAGCGCGGATGGACTCCCTCCGCGCTCGGTCTCGCCTGGCTCTTGCACCAGCCCGGCGTCACGGGCCCCATCGTCGGTCCGCGTACGGTGCAGCAGCTCGAGTCCGCGGTGTCGGCGCTCGACATCTCCCTGAGCGCAGACGACCTGGCGGCGCTCGATGAGATGTTCCCCGGCCCCGGCGGGCAGGCGCCCGAAGCCTACGCCTGGTAGACCCGGCAGCGCACGGGGCGGTCAGCCCGCCGACAGGCGCAGCGACCACTCCGTGCGCTCCCGGCGCAGGCGGTACTGCTCGGGAAGCGCCGGACCGACCGATGCCGAGCCGATACCCTGCTGACCGGCGTCGAGGTTGAGCCACACCCGGCCGGTGTCGCGCAGTTCGTGGGGTTTGTCGGCCCGTTCGAGGTCGAGCGAGGTCCACCGCCGCGCCGTGAAGTCGAACACGGGACGCCCCTCCACGCGGAGGGCCGGCGCCGCGTCGCCTCCGATGCGGAGCCACCGCGTCGCGATGTGGTTGCCGTTCTCCTGCGGCACCGGGTACGAGGTCTGCAGCGCATCGACGGTCCGGGCGAACCGGCCCAGCCGCGAGCCCTCGAAGGAGTCGACGTAGGTCTCACCCGGCCCACGACCGAACCACTCCACCCGGTCGGCGCCGCCCGGCAGCGAGAACAGCAGGCCCATCCGGGGCAGCCAGATGTCGCGATGCAGGTACGGGGTGTCGTCCCACGACCCGTCGAAGTCGACGGCGACATCGAGTGCGAGTCCGTCGCCGTCGGCGCGCCAGAGCATCGTCCACAGCAGGCCGTGCGGGTGGGTCGACGGCGCGGTTCGGCCGCGGACCCGCAGGATGCCGGCGTCGACGGCGATCTCGTCGACGCGGTGCTGCATGCGGTTCATCCCCGTCTTGCGCCACACCGCGGCGAGATCGTTGAGATCGCCCTGCCCGTGGTCGTTCTCGGTCGGCGCGCGATGCGGATCGAGCCACGGTCCGTCGATCTCGAGATCGCCCAGTCGCCGGAGCCGACCGGTGTCGGCGTCGAAGACGCCTGGGCCGATGCGGATCCCACCGGCATCCGGGGCTGCGGTCCCGCTCGCCGGCTGAGCCGTGGCGGAGGTCTCGACGGTGTGGCGCGTGAGCGCGGGCGCGACGGATGTGACGAGTTCGTGCTGCGCCCAGGCGATGACGTGTCCGGCCTCGGCCCACGACGTGGCGTCCGCGAGCGCGGCCTCGATGGTCAGGATGCGCGGCGGGGCGCCCTCGCCCGACGGACCGAGCGAGGGCGCGGGCGACGGCATCCGCACCGCATCGCCCGCCGCGATGAGCGGCACCTCCCACGCCCCCGAGTCCGTCTCGAGCCCGTCGACCTCGATGATCCATCGCCAGGCGATGTCGGCGGTGTCGGCGCTGTGCCTCTCGTTGACGATGTCGACGCCGTCGTCGTCGATCGAGATGAGCAGCGGCGCATGCGCCTTCGCGAGCTCGACGAGGCCGGGCGTGGGCGTCCGGTCGCTGAAGACGAGCCCGTGCAGGCTGAAGCGGCCGCCGCGCGGTTCGTAGTCGACGTCGTCGCCGTGCATCACGAACGGGATGCCGTCGGGGGTCGCCGCCGAGAGGCCGTGATCGATCCACTCCCACACGAAGGCCCCGCAGAGCCGGTCGTGGGCGCGGATGATGCGCCAGTAGTCCTGCAGCGAGCCCGGGCCGTTGCCCTGCGCGTGCGCGTACTCCACCAGCAGGAAGGGCAGGCCGCGGCGGCGTTCGTCGTCGGCGTCGGTGACCTCCCCCGGGCGCGACGCCGCCGGCGGAGTCGCGGGTGCGGCGGCATCCGCGTCCCGACCCGAGGCGTCGAACACGAGGCCGTGCATGCCCAGGCGCCCGCCCCGCGGCTCCTCGCGGCGGCCGATCTGATCGAGCAGCTCGAGCGAGGGGTACATCAGCGAGTAGAAGTCCGAGTCGCGGTAGCTGGGGTCGCGCTCGTAGAGCACGGCCCGCGAGGGGTCGCGCTGGTCGAGCCAGCGGCGCATCTCGCCGAAGGTCTCGCCCACCCAGCTCTCGTTCGCGAGCGACCAGACCACGATGCTCGGGTGGTTCTTGTCGCGCTCGACGGTGCGGCGCAGGCGGTCCATGAGCGCTCCCCGCCACGCCGGCTCGGCCGGGGGGTTGCCCTCCCAGCCCGCGTAGATGAACCCGTGCGTCTCGAGGTCGCACTCGGCCACGACCCACAGGCCGTACTCGTCGCACAGGCGCAGGAACTCGGGATGCGGCGGGTAGTGGCTCGTGCGGACGGCGTCGATGTTCGCCTGCTTCATCATGACGATGTCGCGCACCATCGTGGCACGATCGAGCGTGCGGCCGGTGTCGGGGTGGTGCTCGTGGCGGTTCACGCCGCGGAACGTGACCGCCCGCCCGTTCACGGTGAAGACGCCGTCGACGATCTCGACGTGGCGGAACCCGACCGCGAGGTCGACCCGCTCCCCGCCCGAGCTCAGCGTGCCGCGGTACAGGCGGGGCGTCTCGGCGCTCCACGGCTCGACCGGGACCGATGCCGTGTGCCCCACGGGCATGCGGATGCCGAGCTCGGGGATCTCCACGACGCCGTCGGCGGAGGCCTCGACGCGCAGCGTGCCGAGCCCGGTGGCGTGGGCGTAATCGGCGTGCACGAAGTGATCGTCGACGGCCTCGTCGGGTCGGGCGATCAGCTCGACCTCGCGGAAGATGCCCGGCAGCCACCACATGTCCTGGTCCTCGAGGTAGGTGCCGCTCGACCAGCGGTGCACCCGCACCGCCAGGACGTTCCGCCCGGGCCGCGTCGGGGCGTCGAACTCGAAGGGGAGCCGGCTGCCCCCCGACCAGCCGAGCTCCACCCCGTTGAGCCACACCTTCGCGCACGAGTCGACGCCCTGGAACCGGAGGACGGCACGCTCGAAACCCGCCGGGACCTCGAACTCGAGGCGGTAGTCGCCGGTGGGGTTCTCCGACGCGACGCGGGGCGGATCGAGCGGGATGGGATAGGCGGTGTTCGTGTACAACGGCCCCTCCGCGGTGCCGCGCAGCGACCGGGCGGGACCGCCCGCGAGGGGGGTGACCTCCTCGAGCACCCAGTGGGCGGGTACCCGGATCTCATCCCAGTCGCCGTCGTCGAAGTCGTCGGAGACGAAGGCCTCCCCCGTGCCGAGAGCCGTCGGGGAGAGCCGGAACCGCCACCGACCGGAAAGGTCGAGGGTGGGTGCGTCGGTGCGCGCGTCCGCGCGCGGGGCGCGGCATCCGGCGCTCGGCTCCGTGCTCTCCCAGTAGTTCACCCGATGTCCTCCGGATCGTCGATGGTGGTGGGGGCGGGCCCGAGCGCCTCGAGCTCGGCCCAGATCCCCTCGGGGATCTCTGTGTCGCGCAGCTCGACCAGCTGCCGCAGGCGCTCCGTGGACGACACGCCGACGATCGTGGAGTCCACGAGCGGCGAGCGCAGCGAGAAGTGCAGGGCGACCGCGCGCAGCGGCACCGCGTGCGCGGCGCAGACGTGCTCGGCGCGGGCGACCCAGTCGATGAGCTCGGGGGGCGCGGGCCGGTAGCCGTAGCTGGCGCCCTCGCGCGCTCCGTGCGCGAGGATGCCGGCACCGAAGGGCGCGGCATTGAACACCCCCATGCCGCGGCTGCGGGCCGCCGCGAACAGGGGTGCGGCGCTCTGGTCGACGAGGGTGAAGCGGTTGTGCGAGAGCACGACATCGAACAGGTCGGTCTCGACGTAGGCCGTCATCAGGGCGATGGGGCCGGCGGCGATGCCGATGGCGTCCACGGCGCCGGCCTCCTTCAACTCCCGCAGGCCGGCCAGCGCCCCACCGGGGGCGGTGGCCTCGGAGAAGGTGACGGAGTAGGGGTCGTGCAGGTGCAGCACCTCGACCCGGTCGAGGCCCAGCCGGGCCAGGCTCTCTTCGTACGAGCGCAGGACGCGGTCGCGGTCGAAGCGTCCGGTCTCGGGGTCGCGGTCGACCTTCGTCGCGATGCGGGCGGCGGGCTCGTCGGCCACCTCGGCCCGGGCGATGCCGAGCACCGCCTCCGAGCGACCACCCGCGTACTCGTTCGAGGTGTCGACGACGGGGAAGGGACCGGTGAGGAACGCGCGGGCGTGCCCGACCGCGGTCTGCTCCTCGACGGAGCCGGGCGCGGTGTCCCTGCCGAGTCCGGAGGTGCCGACCGTGATGTCGCCGACGGGGATGCCGGTGTCTCCGAGAACGCGCGGGTGCGGGGTGTTCTGGTCTGGGCTGCTCTGCCGCATGGTGAATATCCATTCTATAATGAATGCGATGTCATCCTACTGATCGGGGACAACGATGGCGACTCCCATGCTGGCCCACCCTCTGTCCGATCCGGACGTCTCGGCGCTGACGGCGGCGCTCGGCGACGCCGGATCGGTGTCGACGCGGGCGCTCGACCGCGTCGCTCAGGCCTCCGACGCGTCGCACGTGCTCCTCACCCCGAGCGCGATCGCGACGGCCGACGACGCCGACGCGGTCGCACGTCTGCTGCGCGCGGCCTCGGAGCGGCGGATGCCGGTGACCTTCCGCTCCGGCGGCACGAGCCTGTCCGGGCAGAGCGCGACCGACGGGCTGCTGGTCGACGTGCGCCGCGGGTTCCGGCGCGTCGACGTGCTCGACGGCGGCCGACGCGTCCGTGCGCAGCCCGGTGCCACGGTGCGCCAGGTGAACACGCGCCTCGCCCGCCACGGGTACCGCCTGGGCCCCGACCCGGCCAGCGAAGCGGCCTGCACGATCGGCGGGGTCGTCAGCAACAACTCCAGCGGTATGGCGTGCGGCACCGTCGAGAACACCTATCGCACCCTCGAGTCCCTCGTCTTCGTGCTCCCCTCCGGCACCGTCGTCGACACCGCCGCGCCCGACGCCGACGCCCGGCTCCGCGCGGCCGAGCCCGACCTCGTCGCCGGCCTCGAACGACTCCGACGCCGGGTGATCTCGAACCCGGCGAGCGTCGCGATCATCGAACGCTCCTTCTCGATGAAGAACACGATGGGCTACGGCGTCAACGCCTTCCTCGACCACGACTCCCCCGCCGAGCTGCTCGCCCACCTCCTCGTCGGCAGCGAGGGCACGCTCGCCTTCGTCGCCGAGGCCACCTACCGCACCGTTGCGATCCGCCCGCGCATCGCGACCACCCTCGCGGTCTTCCGCGACCTCGAGGCGGCCACCCGCGCCCTGCCCGACCTCGTCGACGGCGGCGCGGCCACGCTCGAGCTCATGGACGCCACCAGCCTCCGCGTCGGTCAAGGCCTGCGCGATGCACCCGACGCCATCCGAGGGTTCACCGTCGAGGACCACGCGGCACTGCTCATCGAGTACCACGCCGGCTCCGACGACGAGCTCGATGCGCTCATCGCGGGCGGGGCTCGGCTCCTCGCCGCGCAGCCCCTCCTCGCCCCGGCCGCGCTGTCGAGCGACGTCGCCGCTCGCGCGGCCGCGTGGAAGCTCCGCAAGGGCCTCTACGCCTCGGTGGCCGGAGCACGACCGAGCGGTACGACGGCCCTGCTCGAGGACATCGTCGTCCCCGTCCCCGCCCTCGCGACGACCTGCGGGGCGCTGCAGGAGCTGTTCGCGCGCTACGACTACCGCGACAGCGTGATCTTCGGCCACGCCAAGGACGGCAACATCCACTTCATGCTGACCGACCGGTTCGAGACCGACGACCAGCTGGCGCGCTACGCGGGCTTCACCGAGGCCATGGTCGACCTGGTGCTCGCCGCGGGCGGCAACCTCAAGGCCGAGCACGGCACCGGGCGCGTGATGGCGCCCTACGTGCGGCGCCAGTACGGCGACGAGCTCTACGACGTGATGATGCAGCTCAAGCGGCTGTGCGACCCCGCCGGCATCCTGAATCCGGGCGTGATCATCGACGACGACCCCGCAGCCCACCTGAAGAACATCAAGCTCGCCGAGACGGTCGAGGCCGAGGTCGATCGCTGCGTCGAGTGCGGCTACTGCGAACCCGTCTGTCCGAGCAAGGACCTCACCCTCACGCCGCGCCAGCGGATCGTGGCGCGGCGCGCGATCGCGCGGGCGGAAGCCGCCGGCGACGGACCGCTCGTGGCCGAGCTCGAGCGGGATTACGACTACGCGGGCATCGACACCTGTGCCGTCGACGGCATGTGCCAGACGGCGTGTCCGGTGCTGATCAACACCGGCTCCCTCGTCAAGCGACTGCGGCGCGAAGGGGCGAGCCCCGGCGCCGACGCGGCCTGGGCGGGCGCCGCGCGCGGCTGGGGCGCCGTGACACGGGCGGCGTCGACCGCCCTGAGCGTGGCGGATCGGGTTCCCGCGGCCGCCGTCACCGCGGTCACCGATGTCGGTCGCGCCGTCGTGGGAGCCGACACGCTGCCCCGGTACGACGCCGACCTCCCCCGAGGCGGACGCGCCCGGGGCCGTCTCGGGTCGCACGTCGGCCCATCGGGCGCCGAGCCCGCCGCGGTGTTCCTCCCGGCGTGCGTGAACACGATGTTCGGCCCGGCCGACACCGGAACCGCCACCGGCGCGGGCCCGGGCATCGGGGCGACCGAGGCCTTCCGCCGGCTGGCCGAGCGTGCCGGCGTGGCGCTCGTGGTGCCGAACGGCGTCGACGGGCTGTGCTGCAGCACGCCGTGGACATCGAAGGGCCACGCCCCCGGGCGCGAGGTCATGTCGTCACGCGTCGTCGCGGCCGTGCGATCGGCGAGTCGAGACGGCGTGCTGACGGTCGTGACGGACGCCTCGAGCTGCACCGAGGGCTTCGTCCATCTCCTCTCCGACGCGGGCGTGAGCGTGCGCGTCGAGGACGCCGTCGCGTTCGCGCAGCGCGAGCTGCTCCCCCGCCTCGCGCTGCCGGCGCCGCGGATCGCCACCCTCGCGCTGCATCCCACGTGCTCGTCGGCGCAGCTCGGACTCGACCCCGCCCTGCGCTCGCTCGCCGCGAGCGTGGCGCGGGAGGTCGTGGTGCCCGACGCCTGGGGCTGCTGCGCCTACGCGGGCGACCGCGGGATGCTGCATCCCGAGCTGACCGCCTCGGCCACCGCAGCCGAGGCGGCCGAGGTGGTCGCCCTGGGCGCCGAAGCCCACGCGTCGTGCAACCGCACGTGCGAGCTGGGCATGACCCGCGCGACGGGAGCTCCGTACCGCCACGTGCTCGAGCTGCTCGAGGAGGCCACGCGTCCGTGACGACGCCGGGCGCCGGATCAGCCGCCGGTGGAGTCGCGGACGATGAGCTGCGGGCGGAACCGCACCTGGCGCTCGTGGTCGCCGTCGGGGGCGTCGAGTCCCTTGAGGAGCAGATCGACCGCGCGGTAGCCGATCTCGTGGGCGGGCTGGCGGATGGAGCTCAGCGGCACGACCGTGGCCGAGGCGAAGTCGATGTCGTCGTAGCCGATGAGGGCGACGTCGCCCGGCACCCGTACCCGGCCCAGCACCGAGAACGCCTGCAGCACGCCGACGGCGAGGAGGTCGTTCGCCGCGAACACGGCATCCACGCGTGCGCGCTCGTCGCGCTCGCGCAGCGCCTCACCGGCCGCGCGACCGTGCAGCACCGACAGCGCCGGCACGGCGACCTCTTCGAGCGAGGCGTCCGCGACCTCGGCGACGGCTCGACGGGCACCCTCGAGGC
Source organism: Microbacterium oleivorans (assembly GCF_013389665.1). NCBI lineage: Bacteria > Bacillati > Actinomycetota > Actinomycetes > Micrococcales > Microbacteriaceae > Microbacterium > Microbacterium oleivorans. Next base: position 1,365,165 of record NZ_CP058316.1, read on the forward strand.
GATCGGCCACCTGACGGATCGACACCGGTCCGCGGACGAAGGCGATCCGGCGGCGACCGCGGGCGAGCAGGTGCGCGACCGCCAGGTACCCGCCCTCGACGTCGTCGACGGCGACCGACGCGAAGGTGCCGTCGGCGACCTCGCGGTCCACGAGCACGACCGGCACGCCGCCCGTCTGCAGGGCGCGGAGCTTGTCGAGGTCGTCGCCGGCGGGGGTGACGAGCACGCCGTTGACACGCTGCTCGCGGAAGAGGTCGAGGTGGGCGGACTCGCGGGCGGGATTCTCGTCGCTCGCGCTCAGCAGCACGGCCATCCCGCTCTCGGCGGCGCGCGTCTCGGCGCCGCGGGCGACCTCGGCGAAGAACGGGTTGCCGATGTCGAGCACGACGAGGCCGATCGACCTGCTGCGCCCCGCGCGCAGCTGACGCGCCGCGTCGTTGCGCACGAAACCGAGGTCGGCGATCGCCTGCTGCACGCGCACGACCATCTCGGGCGAGACGCGCGTCGGGTTGTTGAGGACGTTCGAGACCGTCCCCACCGACACGGATGCCGCGACCGCGACATCCCGCACGCTCACTGCCATGCGGTCCACCGTAGCGCGCGGCGGCTTCGCGCGCCGAGAAATCGGTAAGCGCTTGCCGGTTGTGCGTCGCGTGAGAACCCGCTACGCTCATGAAACGATTCACTGTTCACCTGCCGACCGCGTCGTCGGCAACCGACGAGGAGCCTCGATGACGAGCGCGTCTACCCAGCGGGTCTGCTTCTCGCTGCAGGTCCGCCCCGAACTGCTCGACGAGTACATCCGGCGTCACACGCCCGTGTGGCCCGAGATGCTCGCCGAGATCGCCGCGTCCGGACGCCGCAGCTACTCCCTCTTCCTCGCCGAGGGCGGTCGCCTCATCGGCTACTACGAGGTCGACGACGACGCGGCGGCGCAGGCCTACCTCGCCGCCTCCCCGGTCGCCGCCCGATGGGAGGCCGAGATGGCGCGCTTCTTCGTGGGCCTCGCGGGCCGGCCCGATCAGGCCGCCACCGCGCTGACCGAGGTCTTCAACCTGCACGACCAGCTGGCCGCATCGGCCGCATCCACCCCCACCACCGACGAAAGCGACGACGCATCGTGAGCGCACTCTCCCCCGACGACTTCGCCCGGCTCGAGCGCCAGGGCATCGAACTCCCCAGCTGGGCGTTCGGAAACTCCGGCACCCGCTTCCGGGTCTTCCCGACCGCGGGGACTCCCCGCGACCCGTTCGAGAAGATCGCCGACGCGGCCGAGGTGAACCGCGTCACCGGACTCGCCCCGTCGGTCGCGCTGCACATCCCGTGGGACAAGGTCCAGGACTACAGCGCGCTCCGCGCCCACGCCGAAGACCTCGGCGTGGCCCTGGGCACCATCAACTCGAACACCTTCCAGGACGAGGACTACAAGTTCGGCGCCCTCACCCACGAAGACGACGCGATCCGCCGCAAGGCGATCGACCACCACCTCGAGTGCGTCGACGTCATGGACGCCACCGGCTCGCGCGACCTGAAGATCTGGCTGGCCGAGGGGTCGAACTACCCCGGCCAGAACGACATGCGCGCCCGCCAGGACCGCCTCGCCGACTCGCTCCAGCAGATCTACGCGCGCCTCACGGGCGAGCAGCGCCTGGTGCTCGAGTACAAGTTCTTCGAGCCGTCGTTCTACCACACCGACGTTCCCGACTGGGGCACGAGCTACGTGCAGGTCGCCGCCCTCGGCGAGCGCGCGATGGTGTGCCTCGACACCGGCCACCACGCCCCCGGCACGAACATCGAGTTCATCGTCATGCAGCTGCTGCGCCTCGGCAAGCTCGGCTCGTTCGACTTCAACTCGCGCTTCTACGCCGACGACGACCTCATCGTCGGCGCAGCCGACCCGTTCCAGCTGTTCCGCATCCTCGTCGAGGTGCTGCGCGGGGGCGGCTTCGACAACCCCGACGTGGTGTTCATGCTCGACCAGTGCCACAACATCGAGGCGAAGATCCCGGGGCAGATCCGTTCGGTCCTGAACGTGCAGGAGATGACGGCGCGCGCGCTGCTCATCGACGGCGACGCCCTCGCCGCCGCTCGCACCGCGAACGACGTGCTGGGAGCGCAGGCCGTGTTCATGGACGCCTTCTACACCGACGTCCGCCCGGCCCTCGCCGAGTGGCGAGAGTCGCGCGGCCTGCCCGCCGACCCGATGGCCGCGTACGCGGCATCCGGCTACCAGCAGAAGATCGAGGCCGAGCGCGTCGGCGGCACCCAGGCCGGCTGGGGCGCATGAGCAGCGCCGCCTCCGCACGTCCCGCGCGCCGACCGCTCAGCGCGTGGAAGGCGACCATCGCGGTCGCGATGTCGAACTACATCGAGGCGGGGGCCATCATCGCCCTCGCCACGAGCCTCACGCTCTGGCAGGAGGCGTTCGGCTTCGACGACGGCGTCGTCGGCATCGTGGCGGCGCTGTCCGCCAACGCGTTCGGAGCTGCGTTGGGCGCGGCCATCGGCGGGCCGCTGTGCGACCGCCTCGGCCGGAAGTTCATCTACACCTACGACCTCATCGTCTTCATGATCGGCGCGCTGGCCGTGACGTTCGCGCCGAACCTCGCCGTGCTGCTGATCGGGGTGATCCTCATGGGTGTCGCGGTGGGCGCCGGAGTGCCCGCCTCGTGGACCTACATCGCCGAGGAGGCGCCGAACGAGCACCGCGCGGCCCACGTCGGGACGGCGCAGCTGGCGTGGTCGATCGGCCCCGCGGTGGGCTTCCTGCTCGCCGTCGTCGTCGGCCCGCTCGGCCTGCTCGGTTCCCGGCTGATCTTCTTCCATCTCTTCGTGATCGCCGCCGTCACCTGGTGGGTGCGTCGCGGCCTGCCCGAGTCGCGCCGCTGGAAGACCGAGCGCGAGGCCTCGGTGGCCGCCGGCACCCGCCCGTCGTTCTTCTCGGGGATCGTCGGCCTGCTCACCCAGCCGAAGAACTGGGGCGCGCTGGCCTTCCTCATCGGCGTCTACGGCCTGTGGAACACCGTCGCCGGCCAGGCCGGCATCTTCCAGCCCCGCGTCTACGACGCCGCCGGCCTCCACGACCCGATGCAGCAGAACCTCCTGCAGGTGCTGGTGTGGAGCCTGACGGCGGCCGCGACCTACTTCGGCTTCATGCGCTACGGCGACCGGGTGCGCCGCAAGTGGCTGTACCTCGCCGGAGCGACGCTCGGCGTCGTGGCGTGGGCCGTGCTGATCTACGCCCCGCCGGGACTGTTCTCGCTGCTGTTCTTCGCGGTCGCGTGGGGCGTATCGGCCGGTATCGGCGCCCAGGCCTTCTACGGCCTGTGGACCGCCGAGCTGTTCGCCACCCGCTACCGCGCGAGCGCCCAGGGCGTGCTCTTCATGCTCGCCCGTGTCATGGTGGGCCTGCTCAGCCTCGTCTTCCCCGTGCTCCTGTCGGGGCTCGGCCTCGCCGGGCTCGGAGTCATCATCCTGGGCCTGCTCGTGGCGGCGCTGCTCATCGGAACGATCTGGGCGCCCGACACCGAGGGCAAGTCGCTCGAGGACATCGAGGTCGAGCGCTACGGCCGACGCGAGCCCGCTCCGGCCGCTCGGGGCGGGCGATGAGCGCGGCGCCGGAGCCGGTCGCGGCAGCCGACGGTCTCGTGCGCGTGTACCCGGCGGCCCAGCCGACCGGTGGCGGCCTCGTCTGGATGCACGGCGGCGGCTTCGCCCACGGCGACCTCGACATGCCCGAATCGGATGCCGTCGCACGCGGCCTCGCCGCGCGCGGCACGACCGTCGTCTCGGTGGACTACCGCCTGGCGGCCGTCGGCGGCAGCGACAACCGCTACCCCGCGGCATCCGACGATGTGCTCCGCGCCTGGGAATGGACCCGCGACAACGCCGAACGGTGGGGCGTCGACCGACTCGCGATCGGCGGCGCGAGCGCCGGCGCGAACCTGGCCGCCGGTGCGACGCTGCGCCTGATCGCCGCCGAGCGCGCGCTGCCCGAGCTCGTCGTCCTGGCGTACCCGACGCTGCTCGCGGTGCAGCCGGCTCCGGGCCTCGCGCTCCGCGCCGCCCTCGACGCCCACCCGGAGCACGATCGCTTCGGGACCGACGTCGTGCGCACGATGTACGAGAACTACCTGGGCACCTCGGTCATCGGAGCCCCGATCGCCGCCGTGCCCGCACTCGCGTCCGCCGCCGAGCTCGCGCAGTTCCCTCCGGTCCTCATGATCAACAGCGAGATCGACGAGCTCAGCGTCTCGGGCGAGGTCTTCGCCGCCACGCTGCGCTCGGCCGGACGCCCCATCGACCTCGTCGTCGAGCCCGGCACCGACCACGGCCACCTCAACCGGCCCGAGCTTCCCGGCGCAGACGCGTCGATCGGCCGCATCGCCGACCGGCTCGACGCTCTGACCGCCTCCGCCCCGACCGCATCCTGACCTCCCGCACCCGTCCCGAAGGAAAGCCATGACCTCCGCCGCAGCCGCCGACCTCATCGCGCGCAGCAACCGCCTGGGCTCCGACCCGAAGAACACCAACTACGCCGGAGGCAACACCTCCGCCAAGGGCACCGACATCGACCCCGTCACCGGCGAGCCGGTCGAGCTGCTGTGGGTGAAGGGCTCGGGCGGCGACCTCGGAACGCTCAAGCCGGAAGGCCTGGCGGTGCTCCGTCTCGATCGGATGCGCGCGCTCGTCGACGTCTACCCGGGCCTGGAGCGCGAGGACGAGATGGTCGCCGCGTTCGACTACTGCCTGCACGGCAAGGGCGGCGCAGCACCCTCGATCGACACCGCGATGCACGGCCTCGTCGACGCCGCCCACGTCGACCACCTGCACCCGGACGCCGGCATCGCCATCGCGACCGCCGCCGACGGCGAACAGCTGACCCCGGCGATCTTCGGCGAGAAGGTCGTGTGGGTGCCGTGGCGCCGTCCCGGCTTCCAGCTCGGCCTCGACATCGCCGAGATCAAGGCGCAGAATCCGCAGGCGATCGGATGCATCCTCGGCGGGCACGGCATCACGGCGTGGGGCGACACCTCCGACGAGGCCGAGGCGAACAGCCTGTGGATCATCGAGACGGCGCAGCGCTACATCGACGAGCACGGCGCGGCCGACCCGTTCGGCGGCATCCGCGCCGGTTTCACGGCTCTGCCCGGCGACGAGCGCCGCGCCCGCGCCGCCGCCCTCGCCGCGACGGTCCGCGGCATCGCCTCGACCGACAGGCCGATGGTCGGCCACTACACCGACTCGGACGTGGTGCTCGACTTCCTCGCGTCCGAGAAGGCGGCCGCCCTCGCAGAGCTCGGCACGAGCTGCCCCGACCACTTCCTGCGGACCAAGGTCAAGCCCCTCATCCTCGATCTGCCGGCCACGGCCTCGGTCGACGAGCAGATCGCCCGGCTCCACGAGCTGCACGCCGCCTACCGCGCGGACTACCAGGCGTACTATGACGCCCACGCCGACGCCGGCTCCCCCGCCATCCGCGGCGCCGATCCGCTGATCGTCCTCGTTCCGGGCGTGGGGATGTTCTCGTACGGTGCGAACAAGCAGACCGCGCGCGTCGCGGGCGAGTTCTACGTCAACGCCATCAACGTCATGCGCGGCGCCGAGGCGCTGTCGACCTACGCGCCGATCTCGGACGCCGAGAAGTTCCGCATCGAGTACTGGGCGCTCGAGGAGGCGAAGCTGCAGCGGATGCCGAAGCCGAAGTCCCACCAGGGACGCATCGCCTTCGTCACGGGGGCGGCATCCGGCATCGGCAAGGCCATCGCCACCCGTCTCGCGGCCGAGGGCGCGTGCGTCGTCGTCGCCGACCTCGACCTCGAGAAGGCGCAGGCCGCGGCGGCCGAGCTCGGCGGCACCGACGTCGCCATCGGCGTCGCGGCCAACGTCGCCGACGCCGCGGGCGTCCAGGCCGCGATCGACGCGACCCTCCTCGCCTTCGGCGGCATCGACCTCGTCGTCAACAACGCCGGGCTTTCGCTCTCCAAGCCGCTGCTCGAGACCACCGAGAAGGACTGGGACCTGCAGCACGACGTGATGGCCAAGGGCTCGTTCCTCGTGTCGAAGGCCGCGGCGAAAGCGCTCATCGAGCAGAAGCTCGGCGGCGACGTGATCTACATCTCGTCGAAGAACTCCGTCTTCGCGGGCCCGAACAACATCGCGTACTCGGCGACGAAGGCCGATCAGGCCCACCAGGTGCGACTGCTCGCGGTCGAGCTCGGCGAGCACGGCGTGCGGGTCAACGGCATCAACCCCGACGGCGTCGTGCGCGGCTCGGGCATCTTCGCCGCCGGCTGGGGCGCCAACCGCGCCGCGACCTACGGCGTCGACGAGAAGGACCTCGGCCAGTTCTACGCCAACCGCACGATCCTCAAGCGCGAGGTCGTGCCCGAGAACGTCGCCGACGCGGTGTACGTCCTCACCGGCCCCGAGCTCTCGCGCACGACGGGCCTGCACATCCCCGTCGACTCCGGCGTGGCCGCGGCCTTCCTGCGATGACGCGGCGCCGAGCGCACGGCTTCGCGCCGAGTGCACCCCATCCACGCGTCGACATCCCGTGCACGCGGCGAGCGGCCGTGCAATCGGTAGCAGGATGCCGCGCATGACCGGCTCGGGAGCGGTCGCGGCGGTCGACCTGGGGGCCACGAGCGGGCGGGTGATCGTGGGACACGTGGGGCCCGACACCCTCACGACCGAGACGGTCGCGCGGTTCGCCAACGATCCGGTCCCGGCCGGGGACGGCCTGCACTGGAACCTCGTGGGCATGTACGGCTCGGTGCTGTCCGGGCTGCGCGGGGCCTTCCGCGCGACGCCCGAGATCGCCTCGATCGGGGTCGACTCATGGGCCGTCGACTACGGCCTGCTGCGCCGGGGCCGGCTGCTCGGCGAACCCTTTCACTACCGCGACGAGCGCACCGGGCGCGGCGTCGCGGCCGTGCACGCGCGCTTTCCGCACGCCGAGCTCTTCGAGCGGAACGGGCTGCAGTTCCTCCCGTTCAACACGCTGTACCAGTTCGCCGCCGAGGACGCCGACCTGCTCGCTTTCGCCGACACCGCGCTGCTGGTGCCCGACCTCGTCGGCTACTGGCTGACAGGCATCGCCCGCGCCGAGCAGACGAACGCGTCGACGACCGGCCTGATGCGGGTGCTGCACGCGGCGTGGGACGACGGTCTCATCTCGGCGCTCGGGCTGCCGCGCGGCATCCTCCCCCCGCTCATCGCTCCCGGTGACCGGCTCGGTGCGCTGCGGGCCGACGTCGCCGCCTCGATCGGCGCGCCCGAGGCGACCCCGGTGACCGCCGTCGGCTCGCACGACACCGCCTCGGCGGTGGTCGCGGTGCCGATGCAGGCGGATGCCGCGGCCTACATCTCGTGCGGCACGTGGGGCCTGGTCGGGGTCGAGGTCGAGCACCTGGTGCTCAGCCGCGCGGCGCTGGAGGCGAACTTCACCAACGAGGGCGGGGTGGACGGGCGCGTGCGCCTGCTGCACAACGTCATGGGGCTCTGGGTGCTCAGCGAGGCCGTGCGTCAGTGGGAACGGCGCGAGGGGCACCGGATCGACCTGCCCACACTGCTCGATGCCGCCCGGGAGGCGGAGGGGGTCGTGTTCGACATCAACGACCCGCGGTTCCTCGCGCCCGGTGACATGACCTCGCGCATCGACGCGTGGTGCGACGAGCACGATGTCGCGAGCCCGCGCACCCGAGCGGAGTACACCCGCTCGATCGTGGAGTCCCTCGCGCAGGCCTTCGCCGACACCGTCGCCGCGGCCGGGCGCATCGGCGGGGTGGACGTCCGCACGATCCACATCGTCGGCGGGGGCGCGCTCAACGAGCTGCTGTGTCAGCGCACGGCCGACCGCGCCGGGATGCCCGTGCTCGCCGGGCCGGTCGAGGCCACCGCCCTCGGGAACGTGCTCGTGCAGGCGCGGGCCGCCGGTTTCGTCTCGGGCTCGCTCGAGTCGCTGCGAGACCTCGTGGCACGCACCCACGCTCCGCGGCGCTACGAGCCCCGCGCCTAGGGCGTGTCTGACAAATAGTTCGATGTCTGGCTGAGAGCCTGGGTGTGTGTCGCGGTTTCAGTTGCTTTCGGATGCTCAGTGGTCGTTGATCGAGGGGATGCTGCCGCGTCCGACTGGTCGACCTGGTCGGAAGTTCTCCGATGCTCGGCGGATGGTCGAAGCAATCATCTATCGGTATCGGTGCGGGATCGCGTGGCGTGATTTGCCCGAGGCGTTTGGGCCGTGGCAGACGGCGTGGACGTGGCATCACCGGATGGCCGCGGAGGGCACCTGGGATGTGGTGCTCGATAGGTTGACCGCCGCCGCGGACGCGGCGGGATTGATCGATTGGTCGCTGTCGGTGGACTCGACCATCGCGCGTGCGCATCAGCACGCGACGAACACGACCCGCACCACAGGGGGCTGGGTCGAATTACACGAATCCGCGGATCGAGCCGCCTGATCACGGTATCGGTCGCTCTCGAGGCGGGTTGTCGACGAAGATCCATCAGCTCGTTGACGGCAACGGGCTGCCACTGGTGACGCTGATCACGCCGGGCCAGGCGGGTGACTCGCCGATGTTCTTGCCACTGATGAGGCAGCTCCGCGTCGGGCGCGAGGCCGGTCGGCCGCGAACGCGGCCGGACGCGGTGCGCGGCGACAAGGCGTACTCGTCCCGCGCAATCCGCGGCCACCTCCGCTCGCGCGGGATCAAGGCCGTCATCCCGGAGCCGGACGACCAGAAGGGTCACCGCAAACGCCGCGGATCCCGCGGCGGCCGACCCGTCGGACTCGACGCCGTCGACTACAAGAACCGCAACGTGATCGAGCGGAACTACGCCCGCTTAAAGCAATGGAGAGGCCTCGCCACACGGTTCGACAAGCACGCCGTCAACTACCGCGCCGCCGTCGTCCTCAACACCGTCATCGCATGGACACGCGCTTTATCAGACACACCCTAGCTGTACTGACCCGGATCGTTGTTGACGTAGGAGAGACCTCCGGTGTCGAGTTGGAGCTGTCTAGTTCTGCAGCTCGAACACACGGAGGTCTCTCGTGTCCCACGGTAATGCCCGGCTGACTCCGGCCGGCAGGTTGGTCATGGTTCAACGCATCAGCTCGGGGCGTGCGGTCGCGCATGTCGCGTCCGAGATGGGGATCTCGCGCACGACCGCGTGGAGGTGGTGGCGACGGTTTCGTGAGCAGGGGCAGGCGGGCCTCATCGACCGCTCCAGCGTCGCTCATTCGCATCCTGCCCGAACCGGGCCCTGCGTGGAGACGAGGGTGCGGATCCTGCGGGCCCTGACCCGGCGCGGTCCGGTGTTCATCGCGCACCGACTCGGGATGCAAGCCTCGACAGTCGGTCGGGTGCTGCGCCGTCATCGGGTCGCTCTGCTGCGAGAGATGGGGACTGCTGCACGAGTAGGTGACATCTGATCTGGCTTGCCCGGAGGGTCGGCCTGGAAGGATGTTGCCGTGCCCAAGCCGTACCCGAGCGAGTTCCGTAACGACGTGGTCGTCCGCGTCGCGCGCAACCGCGAGCCCGGAATGACGATCGAGCAGATCGCGAAGGACTTCGGTGTTCACCCGATGACGCTGCAGAAGTGGATGCGTCGCGCGAACATCGACGAGGGTGCCAAGCCCGGTCAGACCCGCACCGAGTCCACGGAGCTGCGGGAGGCGCGTAAGCGGATCCGGTTGCTGGAGCAGGAGAACGAGGTGCTGCGGCGGGCGGCGGCGTATCTGTCGCAGGCGAACCTACCGGGAAAAGGCTCTACCCGCTCGTGACCGAGCTCGCCGCCGACGGGATCCCCGTCGCGGTGACGTGCCGGGTTCTCAAGCTCGCCCGCCAGCCCTACTACCGGTGGCTCGCGGGCCCCATCACCGACGCCGAGGTGATCGAGGCGTATCGCGCCAACGCGTTGTTCGACGCGCACCGTGACGACCCCGAGTTCGGGCACCGGCTGCTCGCCGATGAGGCCCGCGAGGTGGGTGAAGCGATGGCGGATCGCACCGCGTGGCGGATCGCCTCGAGCAACGGCTGGTGGAGCACCTTCGGGAAACGTCGCCGCGGCAAGGGCGGCAAGGTCGGCCCACCCGTGCACGACGACCTCGTCGAGCGGGATTTCACTGCCACCGGTCCGAACCAACTGTGGCTGACCGACATCACCGAGCACCCGACCGGTGAGGGCAAGCTCTATCTCTGCGCGATCAAGGACGTATTTTCCGGAAAGATCGTCGGCTACTCCATCGACTCGAGGATGAAGTCACACCTCGCGGTCAACGCACTCCGCAACGCGGTCGCGATGCGCGGGAACGTCGCCGGCTGCGTCATCCACAGCGACAGAGGATCGCAGTTTCGCAGCCGGAAGTTCCTCCGCGAGATCAGCCACCACCGGATGGTGGGATCCATGGGCCGCGTCGGTGCCGCCGGCGACAACGCCGCGATGGAATCGTTCTTCGCGCTGCTGCAGAAGAACGTCCTCAACCGCCGCACCTGGGGCACCCGCGAAGAGCTGCGGATCGCAGTCGTGACCTGGATCGAGCGGACCTACCACCGACGCCGCCGACAACCCCGCCTGGGCCGTTTGACCCCAGTCGAGTTCGAAGCCATCATGAACACGCCAGCCGCTCTCGCGGCGTGACTAGAAACTGTCACCTATCCGTGCAGCAGTCCCGATCGACCCCGTCACCGGGACGGTGATCCGCGCGACCCGCCGCACCACGAACCGCTACGAGCACGACCACCCCGGTTCCCTTATCCACGTCGACGTGAAGAAACTCGGCCGGATCCCCGACGGAGGCGGATGGCGAGCCGACCCGACACAGACCGCCGCGGTTCATCGCACCTCGCACCGAAGAACGGGCTACGACTACGTCCACACCGTCATTGACGATCACTCTCGACTGGCCTACGCGGAGATCCACGACGACGAGAAAGGCACCACCGCAGCCGGCGTCCTCGAACGCGCGATCGCGTTCTACGCGACCCTCGGGGTGAGGGTCGAACGCGTGATCAGCGACAACGCGTTCGCCTACCGGCACTCTGCGGCGTTCCGCGCCGTGATCAACGCGCACGGCATCACTCAGAAGTTCATCCGCCCCACTGCCCCTGGACCAACGGGAAGGTCGAGCGCCTGAACCGCACCCTCGCAGCTGAGTGGGCCTACGCCCGAGCATGGATCTCAAACACCGACCGCGCGGCCGCCTTGCCAACATGGCTCGACCACTACAACCTAAACAGGGCCCACCTCGGCATCGGAGGCCACACCCCCACCGACCGCATCAACAACGGTCGAGGTCAGTACACCTAGTGCAGCGCTCTGCGCACGCTCGACGCACCAACGCCGAGCACACGGCCGATGCTCTCCCAGCTGTGACGTTCAGCGCGTAGCTGGCGAGCCGTCGCGATGCGTTCCGGTGTCATTACGCTTGGCCGGCCCCCAACCCTCCCCTGCGCGCGCGTAATCGAGGCCGCGCTGAGTGTTGTCGCGGATCGTGTCGACGCGCAGCTGCGCGAACACGGCCACGATGCCGAACAACGCTCGGCCCATCGGCGACGTCGTGTCGATCATCGGCTCTGTGAGGCTCACGATGTTCACCTGGCGCGCGTCGAGGTCCTGCAGCGTCTCGATCAGGATGCGCTCACTGCCGGCGAGACGATCGAGCCGGCGCACTTTCAACGTGTCCCCCGGCCGCAGGTAGTCGAGGCACGCAACCCATTGCGGGCGATCGGTGACGCGGCTCGATTCGCCGTGGTCGACGAAGACCCGCTCGCAGCCGGCCGCGCGGAGCTCGGGAAGGTCATCGGCTCCGCGTAACCTGACCTGGCCGAAGAGTCGGCCGGCGGACCCTGCGCAGGGCGCGATGCATCGTGGTCACTGCAAGGTCCCGGCCAGCTGCAAGTCGCAGTGCAGGCGTCCTTCGGGGTCGTACAGCACGTGGTGGCACCAGGGGCAGACAGCACCGTCGAGCTCGTCGTCGCTCATGAGGTGATGCTTCCTGCGGTGTATGTCATCACGTCACCGGTGATCCATGCGGATAGGCGGTTGATCTCCGCAGCGGCCTGGTCGGGGTCTGGGTGTGTGCCGGCGGCGACCTCGAGCACGGTGTCGTCGTCGAGGGTGAGAGTGAGGGTTGCATGACAGACCGGTTCGCACGGTTCGATCAGCGCGAGGTGGCGGTTGTCGATGACGAGGCCGCCGGTCTCAGTGATCGTGTCCACGTCGACCACGTCGACCTCAACGACCGCGGTGTGGGTGGGTGCGTTGTGGTGGTCGCGGCCGGTGACGATCGCGACGGAGTGGGCCTGTGTCATAAGGTCATCGTGACCACTCCCCGGGCCGGTGGAGTCCCGCGCAGGCGATCTGTGGAAAACTACAACGCCCCGGCGTCTAGGGTGTCGATCCCGCCGGCGTGAAAGGCGATTAGTTCGATCCTTGACTCCCCCAGCAGGAGGGAGGAAGCTGTGCCATATCTGCGAGTGACTTATCTCCTTTCCCAATTGCCAATGCTGTCAAGGAGAGAAATGAAACTACGTGCCCCCGCGATCTTCGCCTGCGCCGTGCTCCTTTTCGGGGCACTACTCCCGAGCCCTGCATCAGCTGCATCCGATCAGGAGATACCTGACTGGGTCGACGTTCCCCCGGGAGCAACGGTCGAGGTGATCTCGGCCGAACCAGGCCAGGAGGTTTATCTCGTCACTGAGAAAACCCCGGACGCCGAGATCCTCGCCCCTAAGGCGCTTCCCGTGGGCGGGCGGATGCAGGTCGCAACGGGCGCCGAGACAACCACCTACCAGCAAGTCGCTGCGGCCTGTACCCAGACTCAGACCATGACGAACCCGCTGGCCAATATCACTGGTGAACAGCTCCGGAACTTGGTTCATCCCAGGGAAGTTCTCCTTCTCGCGTAGCAGTTCCTGCACGGGCAGCTACGGATGGAAGGCCAGCTTCTTGGGTTACGACACCGGGTTCCTCGGCGGGCAGTTCGCGAACCAGCAGAACGTGACGACAGGACCCGGTGAGACGTCGACGCTGTTCATGAGCCAGATCTGCAAGACTCACGACACCGGATACAAGTGGAAGACTGACATGCGCTCTAGCGGCGGAACAGTCCTCCAAAGCACGGCGCTCACAACACGCAGCTGCAAGCGCTAGATCTGTGACCCCTAGGAGGCCTTCGTGCGAGCGTTGACCGGAATCATCACCGCCCTCGCTTTCTACCTACTGCTGAGCCTGACACTTTGGTTCACCTACCCCGACAGCGTGACGCGTACCTCGGTACAAAGCTTGATGGGTTTCATTGCGGCGGCGGGCGTCGCGGGCCTCGCCATAACTCTCTCGGTGAAGATAGGACGCCCCTTTGCGCTCGGACTCGGCGCAACATTGCTGATTCTGGGGGTGCTCGCAAACCTCCTGCCGCCCCCCGGGACATATGGTGATCTCGTCTTCGACTGGCACTATGTGATCCTCGTCGGCGGACGCAGCTTCGTCGCTGTCGCTACCGGGGCTGCCGTGATTGCCGTCGCTCTCGCACGAAACACGGTGCCAGGGCACGCCACCCACCGCGGCTGACGGCCCCGTGAAGGGCCGTCAGCCGCGGTGGGTGGCTGTTTAGTGCGCGGGCGGCAATCGCGAGGGACTGGTTTTCGCTCATGCCGACGACGACGATCTGACCGCGCTTGATCCGGCGGTGTGGGTGGGGGCGGCTTCCAGGAAAAAGACGAGCTCCCGCAGGGGTGCGAGCCCTGCGGGGCGCGGAAAGCGGCTCGTCCACCAGTAGGCGCCGGTCATCTTTGGTAGCCTGCGAGCAATTCCGGACACCACGAATATGTGTGCGTTATCCTCACCGCATGGCTAAGCGAAGTGTCACGTTCATCACCGACGATTTCGACGGGACCGAGGATGCGGAAACGGTGACGTTCTCCTACCAGGGCCGCCTCTTCGAGATCGACTTGTCAGCGGCGAACCGAGAGAAGTTGGAAAAAGTGCTCGAGCCCTACATCTCGGCAGCACGCAAGTCCGCAAGCGGTGCGCGCGTGAACACCACCTCGTCGCGCGCCGGCGGCAGGGCGAAAAACCTCGCGGCCGTCCGCGCATGGGCGCAGGAGAACGGGTACACGGTCAACAACCGCGGCCGCGTCCCCCGGGTCGTCCTGGACGCATATGACGCCGCGAAGTGACCTCCCGCCGGGTTCGGGAATGTTCGACGATTTGCCGCCCTACAGCGACGACGGGTTTAAGGCCTGGCGGCAAGAGCTACTGACGCTGCCCCCGTCGACGGTGCGTATACGGCCTGCGGAGCCAACCCCGACAGACGCCCGATGGATGACATGGGTGCAGGCCGAGGCGGACCTCTACATCCAAACGATGAGCGACAACCTCTCGAAGATCGAGAAGCAGCGGGTCTTTCTCGCGGAGATCGATGAATGCGTGACGGGTCTGTGCGTGGCGGCGATCGGACGATACGCACCCGACTACGTGTTCATCCAACGCGTCGCAGTGGTCACCCCAGCACGAAAACGAGGGGCCGGCCTCGCACTCATGCGTGCCACAGCAGAGAGCGAGCCGGCTCATAACATCGCGGGCGCGACGCTTCCGGACGACCACGCTGCACACGCACTGAACGCCAAGCTCGCGAGATCTCTGGAAAGTAAGGTCAAGGAGGTTCCTCGTCGACGCTTCACGCCGACTGACCTAGGGGTCGGGAGAAACGAGCGTCATCGTCCCTGGACGATTGATCGCCCATCAACCTGAAGCAAGCAGCTGCATGACGGGTGTCCGCCGGCTGGCCTCAGGCCGGCGGACACCGCACGCATCGTCGCTACCGGTGGAGCAGCTGCACGACCGAGCCCCAAACGGCCCCCAGTTACCCGGGCGCCGATAACAATCGTTTTCGGCGTGCGCAGTGGACCTCCGAAAAGGGCGCACACCTGCATCGGTAACCTGCCTCTATGCGCATCTCAGAGAAGACGGTCGGGCTGCTGATGGAGTACGTCGAGGCCAACACGTCGCAAGCAAATCTGGGCGCTCTGCTGAAGCGCCACGGGCTCGGCGGTGCCGATCCCGGGCCACCCACCCGCAAGTTCTCCGACATGAGCAAAGCGAAGAGGGCAGACCTAGCTCTCAGCGCAGCGTTCAAGGCGCGCAAGGAGGACGAGCTAATTGACCTTGCGACCACCGCTCTGCGGGATCAGGAGGATGGCCCTTCCGCACCGGAGTGGGTACGCGATCTGCTGGCGTCCCTCCGCGCTGATGGATTCGCTTGCACCCCGACCACGACCACGACCCCCACCGGGACGGCGTGGGCGCCCAGTTCCACGACGGAGGTTCGGTGGTCGATCACTGCGCTGGGCTTCACCGGACTGCCTGTCGCCTCGCTCGCGTCGGACCTCGCCGACCAACTCACCGCCAAGGGGTTTACGACCGCCGCCGGTCACTACCAACAAGCGCTCAACGCGTTCCACTCTCAGGACTGGGCCGCGTCGAACAGCCAACTACGGACCACCTTCGAGTCTGTGCTGCTCGATCTCGCAGCCCGCCGCACCGAGACTACCGCCAAGGGCGGTGGCGCGGCGATCGACGCCCTGGCCAAGAACGGGGATCTGCCATTTGGGCCGAACGAGTATGTCCGCGGACTGTGGAAGCTGAGTCACGTGGGCGGTTCGCATCCCGGCCTCAGCGACGAGGAAGACGCTCGGCACCGCATGTACGCCATCAGCGCGATCGTCAGCTGGCTCGCTCGCACCCTCGGCTAATCAGTTAGAACATAGATTCGATTGCGGTTATCCTTTTGGTCTCGCGAGGAGGTGACCGTGGGGACGAGCAAGCGGTATGCCGCCAGCGTCGACCGGTGAGGGTCGAACGCGTGATCAGCGACAACGCGTTCGCCTACCGGCACTCTGCGGCGTTCCGCGCCGTGATCAACGCGCACGGCATCACTCAGAAGTTCATCCGCCCCACTGCCCCTGGACCAACGGGAAGGTCGAGCGCCTGAACCGCACCCTCGCAGCTGAGTGGGCCTACGCCCGAGCATGGATCTCAAACACCGACCGCGCGGCCGCCTTGCCAACATGGCTCGACCACTACAACCTAAACAGAGCCCACCTCGGCATCGGAGGCCACACCCCCATCGACCGCATCAACAACGGTCGAGGTCAGTACACCTAGCCCGCGCCAGGACGCCAGTCCCAGGACGTCAGTCCCGCCGCCGGCTGGCGATACATTCGTCGGGCTGGCGGTGCTGAAGCAGCCTCGAACGACTGTCGACACCACACGAGCCACGGCAGTTCGACGACTGTATCGGCACCGCGGCCGGATCCGGTGTCAAGGGGTGCCGCGGGGCGAGGCGGCGAGCGTAACGTCGCGACCATGAGCAGCCACGACAGCGCGATCCCGTCCGAAGAGCCCACCGGCGACCGGCACCTCGACGACCCGAATGCCGAGCAGTCGATCACCGACGACGCGCCCCGCGGCGGCGATGAGACCACCGAGCAGGAGCTCACGGCCGACAACCCCGCCGAAGAGGAGATGCTGAAGACACTCGACCCGGGTGACCCGCCCGCCTGACCCCCTCCGCGCCGCCACCGAGCCGACACGAACGCTCCCTTCGCGGAGCCCGGACACAACGCTTCGCGTCGGGTCGGTGGTGGTGAGCCGGATCAGGCCTCGCGGGTGATCGTCACGGTCACGTGCAGAGCGCTCTTGTACGGGCCGGCGAAGACGCCGCGCAGCGGCGGCACGTCGTTGTAGTCGCGGCCCCGCCCGACGAGCACGTGACGGTCGCTGATCTCGATGTTGTTCGTGGGGTCGAAGCCCTGCCAGTCGCCCGCGAACCACTCGATCCAGGCGTGGGACTCCCCCGTCACCGCGACGCCGACCTCCGCGTCCGGATCGGGATGCAGGTAGCCCGAGACGTAGCGGGCGGGGATGCCGACGCTGCGCAGGGCACCGAGCGTGATGTGGGCGATGTCCTGGCAGACGCCCTTGCGCTCGGGCCAGGACTCCGACGCGGTGGAGTGCACCCCGGTGACGCCCGGCATGTACTCCACGGCCTCGCCGATCGCGATCGCGATCGCGTGCGCGGCCGGACCCGGCTCGTCGTGGCGGGCCGCGATGTCGCGCGCCAGGGCGACGACCTCGGGATGCGGGTCGGTGCGGACCGTCTGACCGAGCTGCTCGACGGTGTGGATCGATCGGCCGGCCTCGGCGGCGAGCTCGTCCCACGAGATCTGCCGGTGCTCGATGGGTCGGGGCCGCACCTCCACCAGCGAGCGGGCTGTGATCGAGAGCGAGCGGTGGGCGGCGAGCACGTCGAACGCCGCCACCCGGGTGCCGAAGTAGTCGACGTACTGGTTGACCGCGGTGGTGGGCTCGATGTCGAGCTGGGAGCTGAGCACGAACTGGCTGTCCGTGGAGTTGGGCAGCATCCGCGCCTCGTTGTACGAGGCCCCGACATCTCCGGGATAGGTGAATCCGGTGGCGTGCTCGATGCGCAGGCGCTTCACGAGGTCTCTCCGATCCAGTTCGGCTCCGCCGCAGTCGGGAAGAAGCGACCGCGGATGGCCTCCGACGCCTCGCGGGTCACCTTCTGCACGTTGTCCATGTGCGTGGGCAGCTCGGCGAGGATCTCACCGAGCGGACGGTACTCCAGATCGTTGCGGATGCGGCCGAGAGCGCGCAGCACCGCATTCGAATGGCCGACGCGGTCGGCGACCGGGTCGATCGCGCTCATGCACTCCTCGGCGCGCTGGATGGAGTGGATGATCGAGCGGGGGAACAGCCGGTCGAGCAGCAGGAACTCCGCGGCGTTGCGGGCGCTCGGCATCCCGCGGTAGGTGCGCAGGTACGCCTCGTAGGCGCCGCAGGAGCGGAGGATCGTCGTCCACGACGGCCCGGACTCCTCGGTCAGCGAGCGCGTCGCGAGCAGCCGCGCGGTCATGTCGGTGCGTTCGATCGATCGCCCCAGGGTGAAGAACTGCCAGGCCTCGTCGCGGCTCGTCGAGGAGTCGGTGATGCCGACCGCGAGAGCCGACCGCTCGCGCACCCAGCCGAAGAACTCGTGCACCTTCTCGGCGTTCAGCCGCCGCGGCATCCGGGAGTACGTCGTGTTGAGCGTCTCCCACAGCTCGGTCGAGACGATCTCGCGGGCGCGGCGGGCGTTCTCGCGCGCCGACTGCAGCGAGTACGCGATGCTCGACGAGTTCGTCCGGTCGACCGCGAGACGGGTGAGCACGTCCTGACGCGTCACGTTCTGCGCACCCTCGGGCGGCACCGAGCCCATCACCGACAGCAGCGAGCGGCACGCGGTGTCTTCGTCGATCCACGGGTCCTCGAGCAGCAGCTGCAGGTGGACGTCGAGGATGCGGGCGGTGCCGTCGCTGCGCTCGATGTAGCGACCGATCCAGAACAGGCTCTCGGCGATCCGGCTCAGCACGACGCACCTCCGGTCTGCTGCTGCTGCTCCTGCTGCTCACTGACCGACAGCGGTCGGTCCTGCGGGGAGTGGGCGGGCTCGTCCTGGTCGTCGTAGATGATCGGGATCGCCTGCGTCGAGGCCTGATCGGCGACGAGGCCGGCGAGGTTCCCCTGGCTGTATTCGGCCGTGCGGGGCGCGTCGCCGCCGACGACCCACGTGTCCTTCGACCCGCCGCCCTGGCTGGAGTTGACCACGAGCTGTCCCTCCGGAAGCGCGACGCGGGTGAGGCCGCCCGGCAGCACCCACACCTCGTCGCCGTTGTTGACCGCGAACGGACGGAGATCCGCGTGGCGGGGGCGCATGCCGTCCTCGACGAGCGTGGGGATGGTCGAGAGCATGACGACCGGCTGCGCGATCCAGCCGCGGGGGTCGGCGAGGAGCTTCGTGCGGAGCTTCTCGAGCTCGGCGGGCGAGGCGTCGGGACCGACCACCAGGCCCTTGCCGCCGGAGCCGTCGACCGGCTTGACCACGAGCTCGTCGAGCCGGTCGAGAACCTCCTCCAGCGCCCCGGGGTCCTCGAGGCGCCAGGTGTCGACGTTCTTGAGGATCGGCTCCTCCGCGAGGTAGTAGCGGATGAGGTCGGGAACGTAGGTGTAGAGCAGCTTGTCGTCGGCGACACCGTTGCCGACCGCGTTGGCGATCGTGACGTTGCCGAGGCGCGCCGCCAGCATGAGTCCGGGGGCCCCGAGCATCGAGTCGGCGCGGAACTGCAGCGGGTCGAGGTAGTCGTCGTCGACCCGGCGGTAGATGACGTCGACGCGCTGGGGCCCCCGGGTCGTCCGCATGAAGACCTTGCCGCCCGAGCACACGAGGTCGCGGCCCTCGACGAGCTCGACGCCCATGAGGCGCGCGAGGAGC
The DNA here is from genome assembly GCF_013389665.1 of Microbacterium oleivorans. NCBI lineage: Bacteria > Bacillati > Actinomycetota > Actinomycetes > Micrococcales > Microbacteriaceae > Microbacterium > Microbacterium oleivorans. The sequence goes on from NZ_CP058316.1 coordinate 1,384,501, forward strand.
GTGTGCTCGAAGTACGCCGAGTTGTAGACGCCCGGGGTGAGCACGACGACGTTGGGGTCGTCCACGCCGGGCGGGGCCGAGGCGCGGAGCGCCTGGAGGAGCTTGTTGGGGTACTCGCCCACCGGACGCACGCGCATCGAGACGAACAGCTCCGGGAGCGTCTGCGCCATCACCCGCCGGTTGGAGATCACGTAGCTCACGCCCGAGGGGACCCGCACGTTGTCCTCGAGCACGCGCATCTCGCCGTGCTCGTCGCGGATGAGGTCGATGCCCGAGACCTGGATCCGCACCCCGTTCGCCGAGCGGATGCCCGCCGCCTGCCGGTAGTAGTACTGCGACGAGGCGATCAGGCCCGCCGGCAGCACGCCGTCGCGGACGCAGAACTGGTGGCCGTAGGCGTCGTCGAGGAACGCCTCGAGCGCGCGGACGCGCTGGGTGACGCCGGACTCCACGTGCGACCACTCGCCGTAGTCGATGACGCGCGGCACCGCGTCGAGCGGGAAGGGGCGCTCCTCGCCGGCGAAGTCGAAGGTGACGCCCTGGGCGAGGTACGAGCTCGCGAGCGACTCGGTGCGGCCTCGGAGCTCCTCCTGCGTCATCTGCGCCAGCGCCTGGTACAGCTCGCGGTAGGCCTCGCGCGAGCGCCCCATCGTGGTGGAGCCGGCCGAGACCTCGAACATCTCGTCGAAGGCGGGAACACCCGACACCGTCTTGCGCGGCGCCGACGTCGCGCCGTATCCGTCGAACAGGTCACCCATGGTGCGAGCCTAATCCGGGCCGTGTTGCGTCAGTGTTTCCCCCGCCGTCTTGACATCCGTCCTCGCGCCGGCGCTGCACCCGTCGGACCGGTGGGGCTGGTGTCGTCCTGCCGGCGGCCGGAGTCGCCGCCAGCCCCACCGGTCCTGAGGCGTATCGCGAAGCGGGGTCAGCCGCGGACGGCCAGCTCGTACACGCGCGCGATCTTGGCCTCGGTGGTCGAGGCCGAGGGGTTCGTGACCACGACCCGGACGGCCTCGACGCCGTCGATGCCGATCGCGACCTCGCGTGCGGCCTGCGTGTTGCCGGTGACGGCGGCCGCCTGCTGCCAGCCTGCGGCGGTGCGGACCTCGACCGTGAAGTCGACGAGCACGACACCGCTCCCGCCCCCGCCGCCGAACCCGCTGTAGACGCCGAGCGCGCCCACGCGCTGCGGCGCGGCCAGCTCGATCGTCGCCGTCGGCGTCGCGTCGCCCGCCGCCGAGAGCCACCGGCCGGCGTCGGTGCAGTCGCCGTCGACGAGACGTGAGCCCGGATAGGCCGCGGAGTAGGTCGACGACACGGTGACCGTGGCTCCGATGCCGTCGTGCGAGGCGCACGGCGAGACGTTGGGCAGACCGCCGAGCCAGTCCTTCACGAACTGCCCCTGGTGCTCGCCGCCGAGGATGTTCCAGTCGTAGTCGAACATCTGCGGCTTCCAGAAGTTGTCGAGGATCCACGCCTGCCACCCGATCCACGGGCGGGCGTCGAGGTAGGCGCGGAACGGCACGCCCCAGTTGGTGGTGGTGCCCGCGGTGATGCCGTCGGAGAACTCCCCCGGCGGGTTCCAGCCGAACTCGGTGACGACGACGGGGATCTGCTGGGCCGCGTCGCCGAACTTGCCGTCGAGCAGCGCGGCCGTGGGCGCCCCCTGGTTGGGGTAGATGTGGAAGACGTACGCGATGTTGCCGCCCGCGATGGGGTCGCTCACCGCGCCGTTCACGAACGTGCTCCACTGCGGCGAGCCCATCAGCAGCAGGGTGTCGGGCGCCGTCTCCCGGATGCCGTCGACGACGGGCTGGATGTAGGCCTTCCACGTCGCCCAGCTCGCGGGGTTGATCGGCTCGTTGAAGACCTCGAACACGACGTTGGTCACGCTGCCGTACTGCGGCGCGATGTAGTCCCAGAAGCGCGCGACCGTCGAGCGCGGCACCGCTCCCGCCCCGTCGCCGTAGTCGCGGACGAGGTGCAGGTCGATGATCAGGTAGATGCCGAGATCGACCGCCTGCTGCACGTACGGCGCGATGTACTCGGCGTCGTAGGCGGCGAGATCGGTGGTCGCGGAGATCTCGGTGACCGGCAGCCGCACGACCTTCGATCCCCACGCCGCGGCGAGGTCGATCATCTCGGACGTCGGACGCGAGTCGCAGTAGTCGCAGAGGTCGTTCTGCTCGGGGGCGAGCACCGACACCCCACGCAGGGCGACGTCGGCTCCGGTGGCGTCGACGACGCGGTTGCCCTGCGTCGACAGCGCGGGGAGCGACCCGTCCGCGACGGCGGCGACCGGCGCCGCCCACGCGAGACCGGCGACGAGCGCGACCGCCGAGACGACGGCGGCCAGCCGGCGCCGGATTTGGCCGCGTCGCCGGGGCACGACGGGATGCGGCGGGTGGGAGAGAGAGGGCATGGATCCGTCCTTCCTGACACGGGCGCCGGCCTCGTCGCCGACGCACGATCCCGACGCTTCAGCGCGACGGGACGACTTCGCGGGCTCGCTCCCGCGGCTTCCAGTGGTGCGTGCGAACCTCGTCCGGCCAGCGCAGCGTGACACCCAGGCGGTCCGTCAGCACCCGGCGCAGGTCGTCGAGCAGACGCGGCTGCGCCCGGACGGCGCGCGGCGGCACCCGCTCGGCGAGCGCGACGGCGGCCAGCGCCGCGACCGCCTCGCCGATGCTCCACTCCACCGGATGCAGCCGGTAGCAGCCGTTGGTGATGTGGGTCGAGCCGATGTTCTTGGCGGCCGGCAGCAGGTTGTCGACGCGCACCGGCAGCAGCGCGCCCAGCGGGATCTGGAACGGGTACGACTCGATGTCGACGTAGGTGCGCCCCGCCGTCGAGGGATGCAGGTCGATGCGGTAGTGCCCGAGCCCGACGCTGTCGTCGAACACGGCGCTCCCCGCTCCCGCACCGCGGGCCTGCACCCCGACGTGCTGCTCGAGCACGCGGAACTCGGTGACGGCGCGCCGCGCCTCGCGGATGTAGACCCGGTCGGCGAAGCCGTCGGCGGTGCCGGTGACGTCTCCACGCAGTCGGAGCCCGGGGTACCCGGCGCCGCCGTCGTGACGGGGCGCCTCGGTCTGCATCCAGTACAGGAACGACTCCGACAGTTCACGGCTCGCCGAGCGCGCCCGATCGGCCGCCGCGGGGTCGACCCCGAGGAGCGGCGCCTCCCAGTAGTCGATCTGCGGCCAGTTCACCAGCGTCACGTCCGCGATCCCGCCGGTGAAGTTGTCGGCGGCGAGCACGCGCCGGTACCGCCACAGGTCGAAGGGCACGTCGGGCGTGTCGACCTCCTGGAACAGCGGCCGGGTCCGCTCGTGCAGCCCGATCGGCTCGATGTCGGTCCACGACAGCTGCGGGCCGGGCCAGAAGGAGTCGACGTGCGTCCGCCAGTGCTCGTAGCGCACGGGGCGGTCGCCGACGTGGTCCTCGCCCTCGCGGTGCTCGATCGCGAAGCACCACGAGACCGCCTGCTGATCCATCGGGTCGGCCACCGCGGGAGCGTGCAGCTCACCGGTGTCATCGACGCCCTCAGCCCCGATGACGTGCTCGACCCGCGCGAGCTCGAGCAGGTCTCCCAGCTCGGTGGCGTCGACGACGATCGGCGCGATGAGGATGGTCTCGGTCCCCGCGCGGTCGCGGACGACCACCGCCTCGACCCGGTCGCCCGAGACCTCGACGGCGACCGGCTCGTGCTCGCGCAGGACGCGCAGACGCCCGGTCGCGAGCCACGGCGCGAGTATCTCGTCGATGACCGCGTCGGCGACGCGCGGCTCGTGGCAGAGCCGGCTGACGATGCCCCGCCCCGGGTTGAGGATCGGCTCGGCGGCGGCCTCGGCCGTCACGGGGTAGTTGCGGCGGTAGTAGTCCCGAACGCGCCGGCGGAACTCCGCGTAGCTCGGCGATGTCGTCGGCTGCTCGATCCAGGCGTGCTCGTCGGGCGGGACCGCCTGCGAGGTCAACTGTCCGCCGAGCCGTCCCGACTCCTCGGTCATCACGACCCGCAGGCCCAGGCGCGTCGCCGTGATGGCCGCGGCCACGCCGCCCACACCGCCTCCGATGATGAGCAGATCGATCGGCTCGGTCATCCTCGCTCCTCCCTGGCGCGGGCGACGGTCCCACCGGCGACCACCTCGCACGCGACGAACGTGCTCCCTCTGGCGGCATCCGGGTCGTCCACCATCTCGATCAGGCGGTCGACGGCGATGCGGCCGATCTCCTGGCGCGGAATGCGGAGGTCGTCCCACCGCACGTCGGCGGCGCTGGTGTCCTCGAGGACGGCCACCGAGACGTCGCCCGGGATGTCGACCCCGCGCTCGGCCAGTCGACTGCGGAGTTCGCCCGCCACGCGCTCGCTCTCGGCCACAGCGGCGGTGCAGCGCCCGTCGGCGAGCGCAGCGACGACCTCGTCGGGCACTCCCGCCCGTCCCTCCCGGTGACCGGGCGACGCATCCGCGATGCCGAGACGGGTGACCGCCTCGGCATAGCCCGCGCGACGGTCCTCGTACGGCTCGACGTCGATCGAGTCGCGCAGGTACGCCAGCCGGCGGTGCCCGAGACCGTGCAGCCGCTCGACGATCTCGGACGCTGCCGATCGGTAGTCGGGGATGATGCACGGGATGTCGGCTCCGGGCACGTCGCGGCGGCCGATGTGGATGAACGGATACCCCTCGCGCCAGAGCTTGGCCAGTTCGTCGCGATCGGGCGACACGCCCAGCAGCACGCTGCCGTCGGCGATGCGCAGCCGGTTCGTCTCGTCGCGGTAGATCCGCCGTCCCCCGGCGCCGTCGCCGGTCGAGCTGAACAGCACGAGGTCGTGGCCCGTCTCCTCGGCGCGCTGCTCGATGCCGAGCAGGAACTCGAAGTAGAACCCCTCGCGGGCGTGCGGGAAGAGCGGCTCGAAGGTGTGCACTCCCAGCAGTTGCGTGCGCGCGCCCCGGAGGTTGCGCGCGACCGGGTTGGGCACGTAGCCGAGCTCGGCGATCGCCTCGTGGATGCGTTGCCGGGTCTCGTCCGGGATGCGCGCGGCGTCACCGCTGATCACGCGCGACACCGCCGACTGCGAGACTCCCGCGAGGCGGGCCACGTCGGATTGGCGGATGGAGCGCGGGCGGGTGCTGGGCGTGGTCACGGGACCTCCTCGGTCAGGGTGCGGGAGACGAGCTGCGTCATCGATGAACCGGCGAGCTCGTGCCCGCGACCGACGTCGTGCAGCCAGCAGTCTGCGCCATGATCCGGTCCGACCTCGATGCGGGGTGGACGCGTCGTGCGGCACTGCTCCATCGCGAACGGGCACCGCGGGTGGAAGCGGCATCCGCTCGGCGGGTCGATGAGGCTCGGGGGCTCGCCCAGATCGTCGGCGGACCCGAAGACCGCGTCGCGATCGCGATCGGCGTCGCTGTGCGCATCAGCGCCCAGGTCGATGCGGTGGGGGTCGGGCGACGACTCGATGAGCAGCTTGGTGTACGGATGCTGCGGGTCGCCGATCACCGCCTCCTTGGGGCCCGTCTCGACGATGCGACCGGCGTACATCACGACGATGTCGTCGCACAGGTAGCGCGCGCTCGCGATGTCGTGGGTGATGTACAGCAGCGCGAGACCGTCCTCGCGGCGGAGCCGGTCGAGCAGGTTCAGCATCTCGAGCCGGATCGAGACGTCGAGCATCGAGATCGGCTCGTCGCCGAGGAGGACGCGCGGTTCGACGGCGAGGGCGCGCGCGATCACCACGCGCTGACGCTGTCCGCCCGAGAGCTCGTGCGGGAACTTCTCGAGGTAGTCGTCGGCGGGGGTCAGCGCGACCCGCTCGAGGAGCTCGCGCGCCCGGGCCAGCCGGTCGGCGCGGGAGAGCCCGCGGTGGTGCAGACGGATCGCCCGGTCGATGTTGTGCCGCACGCGGTGCAGCGGGTTGAGCGACCCGAAGGGGTCTTGGAAGATCAGCTGCACGGCCTTGCGGTAGGCCAGCTCGGCCTGGCCGGTCGGGCGCCCGACGGGCCGTCCTTCGAGGCGGATGCTGCCCGAGGTGGGCTCGTAGAAGCGGGCGAGGAGACGCGCGAGCGTCGTCTTGCCGCTGCCGCTCTCGCCCACCACCGCTGTCACGCGCCCGGGGACGAGCCGGAGGGTGATGTCCTCGACGGCGTGCACGGTCGCTTTCGCGCCGAGCCCGGAGGTGACGGTGAAGTGCTTGGTGACGCCGACGGCCTCGAGCACCGGGTCGGGTCCGATCGTGGACGGGCTCATGGGCGGACCTCCTCGGGTTCGCGCAGATGGCAGGCGACGGACCGCTCGCCGTGCGCGGTGAGCAGCGGCAGCTCGGAGCGGCAGCGGTCGAACGCGTGGGCGCAGCGCGGCGCGAACGGGCATCCGGCGGGAAGCAGCCGCAGGTCGGGAGGTGTGCCGGGAATGCCCTCCAGCCGTTCGATCGGGGCATGCAGCGGCGGGAACGAGTCGCGGAGTCCCTGCGTGTAGGGATGCAGCGGCGAGCGGTAGATCTCGCGCGATGCGGCGAGTTCGACGATGCGCCCCGCGTACATCACGGCGATGCGGTCGGCGAGCTCGAGGAGCAGAGACAGGTCGTGGGTGACGAAGACCACCGCGAAGCCGAGCTCGCGCCGCAGCCGCAGCACCTGCGCGAGGATCTGGCGCTGCATCACGACGTCGACCGCCGTCGTCGGCTCGTCCATGACGACGAGCTCGGGCCGGCAGGCGAGGGCGAGGGCGATGGTCGCGCGCTGGCGCATCCCGCCCGACAGCTCGTGGGGAAAGCTCCGGGCACGGTCGGCGGAGATGCCGACGAGCCCGAGGAGGCGACGGGCCTCGTCCCAGGCCGCGGCCCGGCTCATCGAGCGGTCGTGGGTGCGCAGGACGTCGACGAACTGCTCGCCGACGCGCGTCACGGGGTTCAGGGCGTCCATCGCGCTCTGCAGCACGATCGACAGGCGGGTCCACCGGAGGCCTCGCAGCGGCCGCGGGCTGAGCGTCACGAGGTCGATGCCCGCACCGCCCTCGCGCGGGTGGTAGACGACGCTTCCCGCCGTCGTGACCGCAGGGGGCCGCTGCAGCCGGGTGAGGGCCGTGATGAGCGTCGACTTGCCCGAGCCCGACTCGCCGACGACGCCGAGGATCTCGCCGCGCTGCAGGTCGAAGGTGACGTCCGCGCACGCGCGCACCGCGCCCGTGGCGCCGGCGTACTCGACCGTGAGCCCGCGCACCTCGAGCAGCACGTCCGAGCCCGCGGCATCCGCGGACGCATCCGGCCGCCTCTCCTGGATGATCGTCATGTCATGCCCTCTCTGCGCCGGTCGTCTCCAGCGCCGCGGCCGCGCGGCGCACCGACGCGGTGCGCTTGGCGACCCGCCTGCTCGCCGCCCGGAGCTTGGGGTTCGCGAGCTCGTCGACGCCGAAGTTGATGAGCGCGGCGGCCGTGCCGACCAGCGCGATGCACAGGCCCGGCGGCACGAACCACCACCACAGCCCGCGCAGCACGGCGCTCTGCTGCTGCGCGGCCTGGATCATGGTGCCCCAGCTGATCGCCGACGAGTCCGAGACCCCGAGGAAGGCGAGGCCTGCCTCGGCCATGACCGCGCCGATCAGGCCGCCGAGGAACATCGACGCGATCCAGCCGTACAGATGCGGCAGCACCTCGACGAAGATGAGGCGGCGGTGCGGCTCGCCCAGCATCCGCATGGCCTGGACGAAGTCGCGGTTGCGGACGCTCATCGCCTGCGCGCGGAGCGTCCGGGCACCGCCCGCCCAGCCGAACACCCCGATGATGATCGCGATCATGACCAGGCCCGTTCCCTGCAGGTAGCCGGCGACGACGAAGATCAGCGGCAGCACCGGCATGACCAGGAAGATGTTGGTGAGGAAGTTCAGCAGGTTGCCCGTCGTCCCGCCGAAGTAGCCCGCCGGCACGCCCACGACGATCGCGATGGCGGTGCCGATCGCGGCCCCGAGGAAGCCCACGAACATCGAGCCCCGGGCGCCCTCGATGACCTGGGCGAGCACGTCCTGCCCGAACTGGGTCGTGCCCAGCGGATGCGCGGCGCTGGGGGGTGCGGCGATCGCCGAGATGTCGTTGGCGCGGGCGTCGAGGCCCAGCACCGACAGGAGCACGGGACCGAGCAGTGCGAGCAGCACGAAGAACGCCAGCACGATCACCCCGAAGAGCACCTTTCCGTTGCGGAGCAGGGAGGCGCGCATGTCAGCTCTCCTCTCGGACGCGCGGGTCGAGCCACACGTAGAGCGAGTCGGCGATGAGGTTCGCCAGCAGGACGGTGAGGGTCACGAGCAGGAACACGCCCTGCATGACGGGGTAGTCGCGCTTCTGCAGAGCGGAGAAGAGCAGGTAGCCGATGCCCGGATAGCTGAAGACGATCTCGGTGAGCAGCGCCCCGCCGACCACGCCGCCGAGGGCCATCGCGAATCCGGTGAACTGCGGGAGCATCGCGTTGCGCGCCGCGTACCGCCAGCGCACCCGAGCGGGCGAGAGCCCCTTCGCCTGCGCGAGGAGGACGTAGTCCTCGCGCACCGTCGTGACGGTCATGTTGCGCATGCCCAGCATCCACCCCCCGAACGCCGAGAAGACGATCGTGAGGGCGGGCAGCGCGCCGTACTGCATGACGCTCAACAGGAACGCGGGCTCGAGCGATATCGGGAGGTTGGGGTCGTAGCCGCCCGAGAGCGGGAACCAGCCGAAGACGAAGCCGAACAGCCACAGGGCCAGCAGCGCGATCCAGAAGTAGGGCACCGACGAGACGAAGGTGATGAACGGCGTCATGATCGAGTCGAACCTCGACCCGGCCCGCCAGCCGACCGCGACGCCGAGCATCGTCCCGAGCACGAACGAGATGACGGTCGTCGTGCCCACGAGGAGCAGCGTCCACGGCAGACCCGCGCCGACGAGGTCGGCGACCGGGACCGGGAAGTTCGAGATCGACACCCCGAGGTCGAACCGGGCCAGCTGGGCGAGATAGCCGCCGTACTGCTCGAGCAGGTTCTGATCGGGGTTGCCGAAGAGACCGCGGATCGACACGAGCGCCTCCGGAGCCAGCGCCTGACCGCTCACCCGCTCGAGCTGATCGATGATCGCCGCCGACGGATCGCCGGGCATGAGGCGCGGGATGACGAAGTTCAGGGTGATCGCCGACCAGGCTGCGACGAGATAGAACCCGAGGCGTTTGAGGAGGAAGACTCCGCTGCGTCGGCGGGGCTTCCGGCGCGCCGAGACCTCGGCCAGGGCCGTCGTCGTCGTGGGCGTGGGAGCCCCGCCGAGCGCGGTCATGACGCGGGCTTCAGCGAAAGCAGGGTGCGGACGGTGTCGGGGCCGAGACTCGGGAAGGGCACCGCGTCGAAGTCGTCGGGCGTCGGCCAGCCCGTCCAGTACGTCGCGTTGACGTCGACGAACCAGTAGGAGTTGTAGAGCGGGCTGAACGGCACCTCGTCGACCACGATGCGCTGCATCTCCTGGCCGAGCGAGCGCAGCGTGTCCTCGTCGGCCGCCCGGGTCATGTCCGACAGGATGCGGTCGGTCTCGGGGTCGTTCCATCGCCCGATGTTCGTGGCTGCGGCGGTGCCGAGCGGCTCGACGTACCGGCTGTCGAGGAAGCCGTAGACGCCGTAGACCCCCGCCCCGCCCGTGGTGGCGATCGTCAGATCGAAGTCGCCGGTCTTCTGCTGGTCGTAGAGGGCCGCCCCCGGGGCGCCCGCAGGAGCGACCGAGAGGCCGAGCACCGACTTCCAGCTGTTGATCATGATGTCGGCGTAGGCGTTCCACCCGAAGTCCTGGTTGAACGACAGCCGCGGCGAGTAGCGCTGCCCGTCCTTCTCGAGGGCGCCGTCGACGACGGTGAAGCCGGATACCGCGAGCGCGGCCTGCGCGGCGGCGGCATCCACGTCCTGCACGGCGCCGCGGTACTCCGGAGCGATCCAGTCGGCGTAGATCTGGTCGACGAGCCCCGTCGGGCCGGCCTCGGTGCCCGGGCGGTTGAGGGTGGCGGTGATGTCCGAGCGCGGGATCGAGAGCGCGAGCGCACGCCGCAGGTCGGCGTTGTCGAAGGGCGCCTGCGCGGTGTTGTACATCATCGAGTACGCCCCGCCCGTGGCGTAGAGCTGGTAGAGGTTCGTCTCGGGGTTCTGCGCGACGAACTCCTCCTCCGCGCCCGCCCACGACGCCGGCGCCCAGTCGACGTCACCGCGGAGCAGCTGCGCCTTGACCGCCTCGACGTTGGTCGCGAGCACCTTGAGGTAGGTCATGGGCACCTGCCCTCCCCAGTAGTCGTCGCGCGCCTTGAGGGTCACCTGCTGCGCCGCGAACGCGTCGACCGTGAACGGACCGGTGCCCACCGGGTCGGGGTTGGTCCAACTCATGAGGTCCTGGTCGCGCCAGATGTGCTCGGGGACGACGGGCAGTGAACTCGAGGCGAACTGGTTGAGCGCCGCGAACGAGGGCTCGGCGAAGTCGACCTGCACCGTGTCGTCGTCGACCCTGCTGACCGCCTCGTAGGTGACACCGGCGAGGTTGAGCTCGGGTCGCTCGAGCGGAAGCGAGAGCGAGTAGACGACGTCGTCGGCGTCCATCGCCTCGCCGTCCGAGAAGGTGACGTCGGAGCGCAGCTCGATCGTGAGCGCCGTGCCGGCCTCGTCGAACTGCATCGATTCGGCCAGCCAGGGCTCGACGACGGCGCCGTTGCTGTAGTCGATGCGAGCGAGCGGCTCGTAGATCAGCTCGGCGTTGGGCGCCTTCTCGGTCGCGGGACCCAGGACGTTGTAGTTGCGGACGTAGGTCGTGCCTCCGTCGGACTTGCCGTAGATCAGCGTCTCGGCGCGGGCCGCGGTGCTGGTGGCGGTGCCGGGCGAGCAGGCCGCGAGGGCGAGCGCTGCGGTCGCGAGGGCGGCAGTGGCGGCGATTCGGGATGTGCGCATTCCGGTCTCCTGTGACGTGGCGTGCGATTTCGACGGTCATACGTATGAGCGCCGACACGAAGAAGAACGACGGTGTGCTTCTACGTATGACCAGCACGGTAGCGGCCGAATGGCGCCGGTGTCAACGGTGATCTCGCGGGCGTCTCGCCGCGCGGCGGGATCAGGCGGCGAGCACGACGCGCAACTGTTCGATCGCCCAGTCCAGCTCGGTCGCGCGGATGACCAGCGGCGGTTCGAGCAGCAGGGTCGTCTCGCCGACGACGTCGACGAGCACGCCGCGCGCCACCAGTCGCCGGGCGACCTCGGACGCCGAGCGCACCGCAGGATCGAGATCGACTCCCGCCCACACCCCGACGGCGCGGACCGCGGTCGCCCCCGCGCCGAGGAGCGGCTCGATCCGGGCGGACAGATGCTCGGCGAGTGCCCCCGCACGGATCTGCAGCTCACCCGTCGCGAGCATCTCGACCACGCGATGGCCGACCGCCGTGGCGAGCGGTGACGCGGATGCCGCGACCGGGAGCCCGGTCAGCAACGCCGTCGAACCGGCCACGGCGGCGAGGGGGACGATCCCGCCCCCGAACGCGGATCCGAGCACGCGGAGGTCGGGGCGGGCCGCGTCGGTGTCGAGCGCGACCGTCTCGCCGAGACGGCCCGCACCGCTGTGCGACTCGTCGAGCACGAAGACGATGCCGCGCTCCGCGCACGATCGCCGCACGGCATCGAGGTACCCCTCCGGCGCCGCGACGACGCCGGCAGCCACCTGAACGGGCTCGAGCACGACCGCGGCGACACCCTCGTCGTGGGTGTTGTCGAGGGCGGCTTCGAGGGCGGCGACGTCGCCGAAGGGCACGGTGACGGCGCCGGCCTCGACGAGCCGGTCGTGCGAGCCCGCCGCGACGATGACGGACGGCGCCCGACCGACCGATCGCGCGCCCGCCGACGCCTCGGTCCGCCCCCTCGACCGCTCCGCGAACGAGCGCCGCGCCGCCGTCACGGCGACGTCCACGGCCTCCTGAGGCGTGGCGACCGGCAGTGCGACCTTCGCCCCGACCAGGTCTGCCAATCCCCGGGCGAACGGATCCGAGCGGTCGTCGTCGACGGCGGCGCTCGCGACGGTCAGCCGGCCGAGCTGCTCCGTGGCGACCGCGACGAGAGCGGGGTGCCGGTGCCCGAAGGTCAGCGCGGGCTCCGCGGTCAGGTCGAGGTAGCGACGCCCCTCGACGTCGGTGACCCAGGCGCCCTCCCCCGTCGCGACGGCGACGGGCAGCAGCGGCGGCGATCCCGCGGCGCGCGCCGGGACGGACGCGTCGGTGCTCGCGGCGGTCTGCCGGTCGTTCTCAGGGATCGTCATGCGGGCTCCTGGCGGTCGACGGTCGCGCATCCGGCGGCGGGTCGCCGGCGCGGCGGGCATCCATTCTCCCATCGCGCCTGTCGGGATCCGGTGCGAACGGCTCGGGCGCCGGAGGGGAAACGGTCGATCGCGCAAGGTCCTGCCCGGTCGCGGCCGCGGCTGCCAGGCTGGGACCACACCACCGCACGTCGAAGGAGACCCATGCAGCAGCGCACCCTCGGACCGTTCACCGTCTCGGCCATCGGCCTGGGCGGGATGCCCGTCTCGATGAACAACGACAAGCAGATCCCCGACCGCAAGGATGCCGTCGCGACGGTGCACGCTGCGCTGGACGCGGGCGTCACACTGCTCGACACCGCCGACATCTACGCCCCCAGCTGGGACACGATGGGCCACAACGAGGAGATCATGGCCGAGGCCCTGGCCTCGTGGGGCGGTGACCGGTCGCAGATCGTGGTCGCCACCAAGGGCGGGATCACCCGAAGCGAGGGTGAGAAGTGGGGCCGCGACGGCTCGCTCGACTACCTGCGCACGGCGGTGGAGGCATCTCTCCGCGCTCTCCGGGTCGATGTGATCGACCTGTACCAGTACCACCGCCCCGACCGCTGGCTCGTCTACGGCGAGGTCATGGAGAGCTTCAAGATCCTGCAGCAGGAGGGCAAGATCCGTTCGATCGGCATCTCCAATGCGAGCGTCGAGGAGATCGAGATCGCCGAGCAGGTCCTGGGCGCGGGGAACCTCGCGAGCGTGCAGAACGAGTTCTCGCCGCGGCATCCGGGAAGCTACGACGAGCTCCGCCACTGCGCCGACCGCGGCATCGCGTTCCTGCCGTGGAGCCCCTTGGGCGGCACGGGCGGGGCGGCCCGTGCCGTCGGCGACCGGTTCGCCGCCTTCGGCGAGGTGGCCCGCGACCACGATGTGAGCCCGCAGCAGGTCGTGCTCGCGTGGGAGCTCGGCCTCGGCGACACCGTCATCCCGATTCCCGGCGCACGCCGCGCCGCGTCGATCGTCGACAGCGCGAAGGCCGCCGACCTCGAGCTCTCGGATGACGAGCGGGCACGCCTGTCGCACTCGGTGGGCATCGACGGCTGACCGACCGCGCGGCATCCCGTCGCGCCGGAGGGCCGACGGGATGCCGCGGCGCGGTCTCACACCGCGTCGGGCGAGAGGTCGAGTCGGCGCAGCAGCTGGGCGTTGAGGGCCACCACGATCGTCGACAGCGACATGAGGATCGCGCCGATCGACATCGGGAGCACGAAGCCGACCGGGGCGAGGATGCCGGCTGCGAGCGGCACCGACAGCAGGTTGTAGCCGGCGGCCCACCAGAGGTTCTGCCGCATCTTGCGGTACGCCGCGCGTGACAGGTCGATGACCGACAGCACCGAACGCGGGTCGTCGCTGGCGAGGATGACGCCCGCCGACGCGATCGCGACGTCGGTGCCGGCGCCGATCGCGATGCCGACGTCGGCCTGCGCGAGCGCGGGCGCGTCGTTGACGCCGTCGCCCACCATCGCGACGCGGCGCCCCTCGGCCTGCAGCTCCGCGACGGCGGCGGACTTGTCCTCGGGGCGCACCCCCGCGAAGTAGCGGTCGATGCCCAGCTCTCCGGCGACGGACGCCGCGACCGCGTCGGCGTCGCCCGTGATCATGACGACCCGCACGCCCCGCTCGGCGAGCGCGGCCACCGCGGCCCGCGACTCCGGCCGGATCTCGTCGGCCAGTCGCAGCGCCCCGGCGACGGCACCGCCGACGATCACGTGCAGGATGATGGCCCCCTCGTCCCGCCAGGCCGCCGCGGCGGCGAGCTCGTCGCCCTCTTCGCGCGCGAGCAGTGCGGGTCCGCCGACTTGTACCGTTCGTCCGGCGACCTCCGCGCGCACGCCGACGGCCGGCGACGACGAGAAGCCGGACGCCTGCGGCACGTCGAGTCCCCGCCGCCGGGCCGCGTCGGTGATGGCACGGGCGAGCGGGTGCTCCGAGTCGTTCTCGGCCGCAGCCGCCAGCGCGAGCACCTCGTCGGAATCCCATCCGCCGGCGGGCTCGACGGCCGTCACGGTCGGGGCACCGCGGGTGAGCGTGCCGGTCTTGTCGAAGAGCACGGTGTCGACCGTGCGCATGCTCTCGAGCGCGAGCCGATCCTTCACCAGCACGCCCCCGCGCGCCGCCCGCTCGGTCGCGATCGACACGACGAGGGGGATCGCGAGGCCGAGCGCGTGCGGGCACGCGATCACCAGCACGGTGATGGTGCGCACGACCGCGTCGTCGGGCAGCCCGACGAGCGTCCAGACGACCGCGGTGACGACGGCGGCGCCGAGGGCGAACCAGAACAGCCAGGCCGCGGCACGGTCGGCGATGCGCTGAGCGCGCGACGACGAGCTCTGCGCATCGGAGACCAGGCGCCGGATGCCGGCGAGGGCGGTGTCGTCGCCGACGGCGGTGATGCGCACGCGCAGTCCCGAGTCCGTGGCCACGGTGCCGGCGACGACGGTGGCGCCCTCGCCACGGCGCACCGGGCGGGACTCCCCCGTGATCATCGTCTCGTCCATGCTCGCCTCGCCCTGCTCGATGCGGCCGTCGGCGGGGACGCGGCCGCCGGGGCGGATCACGACGATGTCACCCGGGACCAGATCGGCGGGGGCGACGGTCACCGTGTCGGCTCCCACGACCTTGTCGGCCTCGTCGGGGAGCAGCGCCGCGAGCGAGTCGAGGGCCGATGTGGTCTGCGCGAGCGAGCGCATCTCGATCCAGTGGCCGAGCAGCATGATGACGATCAGCAGCGCGAGCTCCCACCAGAAGTCGAGCTCGTGGTCGAGCACGCCGAGGCTCGCTCCCCACGATGCGATGAAGGCGACCGTGATGGCGAGGGCGATCAGCAGCATCATCCCCGGCCGGCGCGAGCGCAGCTCCGCCACCGCACCGGACAGGAAGGGCGCCCCGCCCCACGCGTACATCACCGTGCCGAGCAGGGGCGAGATCCAGCCGACCCACGCGGCATCCGGCAGCGGATAGCCGATGAGCATCGCGAACATGGCCGACATCCCCGCCACGGGCACCGCCAGCACGAGCATGATCCAGAACAGCCGTCGGAAACGCGCCACGTGGTCGCCGTGCCCCGCGTGGTCGCCGTGCCCCGCCCCCGTGTGCGCGGCGTGCCCGTCGTGCTCGTGCTCGGCGTGCTGCTCGGGCTCGGCGTGCTGCTCGTGCGTGTTCATCGCTGCATCCCTCCGCGTCGTGCTTCCGTGTCGCGCTCGCGCCTCGTGTCCGACGTCAGTCCCGGCCGCCCGCGACCGGTTCGGCGCGGAAGCCGCGAAGCCGCAGGCTGTTCGTCACGACGAACAGCGACGACAGCGCCATCGCGGCGGCTGCGACCAGCGGGTTCAGCAGCCCCGCCATCGCGACGGGGATCGCCGCGACGTTGTACGCGAACGCCCAGAAGAGGTTGCCCTTGATGATGCCGAGCGTGCGGCGTGCGAGCCGGATGGCGTCGGCGACGACCGCGAGGTCGCCCGAGACGATCGTGATGTCGCTCGCCGCGATCGCGGCATCCGTTCCCCCGCCCATCGCGAGGCCGAGGTCGGCCGCCGCGAGCGCCGCCGCATCGTTGACACCGTCGCCGACCATCGCGACGACGCGACCCTCGGCCTGCAACGCGCGGATGACGTCCAGCTTGTCGGCGGGGGTCACGCCCGCGTGCACGACGTCGATGCCGACGGCCGCGGCCACCCGCTGCGCCGTCGCGGCATTGTCGCCCGTGAGCAGCACCGGCTCGAGGCCGAGGGCGCGGAACCGAGAGACGGCGAGCGCGCTCGTGGGCTTGAGGGTGTCGCCGACGACGATCGCCCCGACGAACGCTCCGTCACGGGCGACGGCGACGACCGTGCCGTCGGCCTCGAGCTCGGCGAGACGCTCCGCCTCGTCGGCGGACATCGCGATGCCCCATTCGCTCCGCAGCCACGAAGCGCGACCGCAGACGACCGCTGCACCGCCGACGACGGCCTGCACTCCGAATCCGGCGTGCGAGGCGAAGGAGGTGGCCGCGGGCACGGATGCCGCACGGGCGGATGCCGCGACGAGCGCGCGAGCGACGGGATGCTCCGAGCCGGCCTCGACGGCGGCGGCCACCGCGAGCAGCTCGTCGCTGGCCACCCCGGGCGCGGGATGCACGCCGGTCACGACCATGGCGCCCGTCGTCACGGTACCGGTCTTGTCGAGCACGATCGTGTCGACGCTGCGGGTCTGCTCGAGCACCTGCGGTCCTCGGATCAGGATGCCCAGCTGCGAGCCGCGACCCGTGCCCACGAGCAGCGCGGTCGGGGTCGCCAATCCCAGGGCGCACGGGCACGCGATGATCAGGGTCGCGACGGCTGCCGTGAAGGCGAGCTCGATCGAGCCGCCGGTGAGGCTCCAGCCGAGGAAGGCGATGACCGCGAGGCCGATGACGACCGGGACGAACACCGCCGACACCCGGTCGGCCAGCCGTTGCACCTGAGCTTTGCCCGTCTGCGCCTCGGCGAGCAGCCGTTGCATCCGGGCCAGCTCGGTCTCGGCGCCGACACGCGTGATCTCGACGACCAGACGACCGCCGACGTTGACGGTCGCGCCGACCACACGCGACCCGGGCGAGACGTCGATCGGCGCCGATTCGCCGGTCAGCATGCCGACGTCGACGGCCGATGCCCCTTCGAGGACGAGCCCGTCCGAGGGGATCTTCTCGCCGGGGCGCACGATCACCACGTCGCCGACGGCGAGGCGGGC
Organism: Microbacterium oleivorans; assembly: GCF_013389665.1. Taxonomy (NCBI): domain Bacteria; kingdom Bacillati; phylum Actinomycetota; class Actinomycetes; order Micrococcales; family Microbacteriaceae; genus Microbacterium; species Microbacterium oleivorans. The sequence continues at coordinate 1,401,542 of NZ_CP058316.1, forward strand.
GACGGGGACGGCTTCCTCCCGATCGCCGGTCAGACGCACGGCGTCCTTCGCGCCGGCCTCGAGCAGCGCGCGCAGCGCGTCGGACGACGACACGCGCGCCCGCGCCTCGGCGTAGCGCCCCGCCAGGATGAACACCGTGACGAGTGCGGCGACCTCGAGGTAGATCTCGTGACCGCCGGCGCGCGGCGCGCCCACCAGCGTGAAGCTCATGGTCATGCCCGGCATGCCCGCGCCGCCGAAGAACAGGGCGTAGAGCGACCAGCCGAAGGCGGCGACGACACCGAGACTGATGAGGGTGTCCATCGTCGCCGCACCGTGGCGGGCGTTGATCGCGGCGGCGCGGTGGAAGGGCCAGGCCCCCCAGACGGCGATGGGTGCGGTGAGGGTGAGGGCCAGCCACTGCCAGTACTCGAACTGCAGCGCCGGGATCATCGACAGCACCGCGACGGGGAGGGCCAGCGCCGCGCTGATCAGCAGGCGTCGCCGCAGCACCGCGACGTCGTCCACCGGCGGAGCGGACTCACGGAGCTCCTCGACCGGCGCGGGCACGGCGGCGTGATAGCCCGCGGCCTCGACGACGGCGATGAGGTCGGCGGGGTCGAGGCCGTCGCCGCGAACCCGCGCCTTCTCGGTGGCGTAGTTCACCGACGCCTCGACGCCGGGCACCTTGTTGAGCTTGCGCTCGATGCGCGTCGCACACGAGGCGCAGGTCATGCCCGAGATGTCGAGCTCGACGTCGACGGCGCTCACGAGAGCGCGTCCTCCCGCGCGTAGCCCGCCTCTTCGATGGCCGCGGTGATCGTGGCGGCGTCGATGGGCCCACCGCTGTGGATCGTCACGCGTGAGACCCCGCCGGCGTTGAGGTCGACGGTCACGGCCTCCACCCCCGCGATCTCGCTCAGCTCCTCGGTCACGCTGGCGACGCAGTGCGAACAGGTCATGCCCGACACCAGCACCTCCTCGCGCACGGCGGAGGAGGGGGCGGCGGCGTCGTGCGCGGCGTGATCGCCGCACACGCATCCGCCGCCGGTCGCGGTCAGTCCCAGGTCGATGCGTTCGGTCATGGTCGGCTCCTCGGGGGTGGTGGGCTCGGAGGCGGATGCGGTCATGAGCGGACCAGGCGCGCGATCGCGGCGTTGGCCTCGCGGATCTTCTCGGCGGCGACGGACCCGCCCTCGGCGCTGGCCTCGGCGACGCAGTGGCTGAGGTGGTCGCCCAGCAGCGACAGCGCCACGGTCTCGAGCGCCTTCGTCGCCGCCGAGACCTGGGTCAGGATGTCGATGCAGTACTTGTCCTCGTCGACCATGCGGGCGATGCCGCGCACCTGCCCCTCGACGCGCCGGAGGCGCTTCTGCAGGTCGTCCTTGTTCGCGTCGTATCCGTGCACGCTGGATACTATACCCCCCTAGGGTATGCCGCGGGGCGAACGGATCCGTGCGGGGTCAGCGTCCCTCGTCGAGAGCCGCCGCCGCGCGCGCGGCGCTCGCACGGCGGCGGACGCCGTGAACGAGGAGCACCGCTCCGATCCCCGCGACGAGGAGCGTCGGCAGGCTCGGCGCAGCCGAGAACGCCAGCGTCACCGCCGCGGCGGCGATGGCGAGCGCCCCCAGCGCGATGAACAGCGCGCCCCCGAGGGCTTCGCGTTCGATGACGAGGCGGGTCAGGATGAGCGAGCGGGCGGCGTCGGCGTCGGTCATGCGCTCACGCTAGCGGTGCGGAGGCCGCGGCGCAGGCTCCGGCCGCAGGGGACTCAGATGACCGCTTCGGACCAGTCGTCGGGATTGCCGAAACGGTGGGCCGTGATCGAGATCGACTGCTCGTGCACGAAGGCAAGCAGCTCGATGCGGCCCGCCGTGGTCACCTCGTCGGCGTAGACGGCGACGTCGGGGTCGCCGTCCGTGGCGGCTGCGACCGTCGTACGGATCTCGGCCACCGAGGCCGGCGACCCGACGAGACGGATGCGGCTCGGCCGCCGCTCCGGAGCCGCGATGCGCTGCAGCCACTCGCCGTCGGTCTCGACCGACACGCCGATGCCGACCTCGCCCAGTGCGCGACGCACCTCCGCCGGCAGCCCCACGGGGGTGCTCAGATTCACCTGCGAGCCCGCGCGCACCCCGGCGACGATGACGCGCAGCACCGCCTGCCACGCGGCATCCGAGGCTGCTCGCACCGCGACGTCGACGGGCCGGTACCGGAACAGGTTCCGCTCGACCCCGAGGCCCGACACGTCGCGCACCTGGCCGAACTCGCGGTCCCAGACCACGGCGTCCGACAGCGCACCGCGGCGGAGCCACTCGAACGCTTCGTAGTCGAGGGTGGGCTGGGCCGACTCGATGATCGTCGTGATGCGCGAGTCGAGCCCGCGCAGGTGGAGGGTGCTCGACGCCGCCCCGCTCGACGCCCGCCACGACCCCAGACCGACGAGGTAGTTCGGCCCGCCCGCCTTGGTTCCCGCCCCCACCGAGGAGCGCTTCCAACCGCCGAAGGGCTGGCGCTGCACGATGGCTCCGGTGATGCCGCGGTTGACGTAGAGGTTCCCGGCCTGAACGCGCTCGAGCCAGGTGGCGAGATCGGCCGGGTCCTGCGTGTGCAGCCCGGCGGTCAGCCCGTACGCGACGGCGTTCTGCATCTCGATGGCCTCGTCGAGCGTCCGGGCGTGCATGACGCCGAGGACCGGCCCGAAGAACTCCTCGAGGTGCATGCGCGATCCGGCGGCGACCCCCACCCGCACGCCCGGCGACCAGTAGCGTCCGCCGCTGTCGGGGTCGATGTCGAGCTCGCGAGGCTCGACGAGCCAGCGCTCTCCCTCGTCGAGGGTCGTCAGCGCCCAGGCGAGCTTGCCCTGCGGGGGCTCGATGACCGGCCCGACCTCGGCGCGCGCGTCGGTGGGCGGCCCTACGCGCAGCGACCGGGTCGCGTCGACGAGCTGACGGGCGAATCGCTTCGAGCGCCCGACGGGACCCACGAGGATCGCGAGCGACGCCGCCGAGCACTTCTGTCCGGCGTGTCCGAAGGCGCTGCGGATCAGGTCGGACGCCGCGAGATCGAGGTCGGCCGACGGCATGACGACGATCGCGTTCTTGCCGCTCGTCTCGGCCAGCAGCGGGAGCTCGGGGCGCCACGAGCGGAACAGCGCGGCGGTCTCCCACGATCCGGTGAGGATCACCCGCTCCACGCTCGGGTGGGTGATCAGCTCGCGCCCCAGACCGCCCTCGTCGACGTCGACGAGGGCGAGCAGGTCGCGCGGCACACCGGCATCCCACAGCGCCTCGGCGACCACGGCGGCGCAGCGACGCGCCTGCGGGGCGGGCTTGAACACGACGCCCGATCCCGCCGCGAGAGCCGCGAGCACACCGCCGGCGGGGATGGCGATCGGGAAGTTCCACGGCGGCGCGACGACGGTGACCGCCGCCGGCTCGAAGACGGCGCCGCTGACGCGGTCGAGCTCGCGGGCGGTGGCGGCGTAGTACGCCGCGAAGTCGACGGCCTCGCTCACCTCGACGTCCGCCTCGGCGAGCACCTTGCCGGTCTCGGACGCGGCGACCTCGATCAGCTCGGCGCGGCGCGACTCGAGGGCGCGCGAGGCAGCCAGCAGCACGGCGCTGCGGTCGGCCGCGGGGAGCGCGCCCCACGCGGATGCCGCGGCGCCGACACCGGTCACGACGGCATCGAGCACGCCGGCGTCCGAGATGCGCGCCGCCGCGATCGTGTCATCGCCCGCCGTGCTGCGGTCGATGCGGGCGAGGATGTCGCGAGCCCACTGCCGGTTGACGGCGAGCGCCGGATCGGAGTCGGGGGTGTTGGCGAAACCCGGCGCGCCCAGCGCGGGGGCGCGGCGCGACTCGCGCGGTGCGTACACGGCGGTCTCGACGAACCGCTCGCCGCCGAAGAGGACGTCGTCGTGGTCGCCGATCGCCGTCGTGTCGTCGCCGGCGGCCCTCGCGGCATCCGCGATGCCGAGCACCGCCTGCGTCAGACCGTCGTCGCCCTCCGCGGGCTCGCGCGTGATGCGCTGCGGCGCGATGGCGCGCAGGGCGAGATTGCGATCCTGCCGACGGTTGGGATCGCTCGGCAGCGCGGGGTCGGCCGCGCGCGCGAGCGAGGCGACGAACCGGTCGCGCTCGCGCTCGAACAGCCCCTCATCGGTCGCGAGGTCGAACGCGGCGGAGAGGAAGTTCTCGCTCGAGGCGTTCTCCTCGAGCCGCCGCACGAGATAGCTGATGGCGACGTCGAACTCGTCGGGGCGCACCACCGGAACGTACAGGAGCACGTGACCGACCTCGCGCGTGACCGCCGCCACCTGGCCCTGGGCCATCCCGAGCAGCATCTCGATCTCGATGTCCCGACGCACCCCCCGTTCGCCGGCGAGCAGCCACGCGTAGGCGGTGTCGAAGAGGTTGTGTCCGGCCACGCCCAGGCGCACGGCCGCCGTCCGATCGGGCCGGAGGGCGTGGTCGAGGCAGCGCAGGTACATCGCGTCGGCGTCGAGCTTGCTCGCGTGAGTCGCGAGCGGCCAGCCGTGCATCGCGGCATCCACGCGTTCCATCGCCAGGTTCGCCCCTTTCACCAGGCGGATCTTGATGCGGCTGCCGCCCGCGGCGACGCGCGTCTGCGCCCAGGCCGTGAGCTGGTCGAGGGCGTCGAGCGCGTCGGGGAGGTAGGCCTGGAGCACGATGCCCGCTTCGAGCCCGTGCAGCCGGTCGTCCTCGAGCAGACGGGTGAAGACCGCGATGGTGAGGTCGAGGTCGCGGTACTCCTCCATGTCGAGGTTGATGAAGGTGCCGTCCTCGGCGGCGCTCAGATACAGCGGGAGCAGGCGCTCGACCACGTCGGTCACGACCTCGTCGAAGGCCCACATCGAGATCCGGCTGATGACGGCCGAGACCTTCACCGAGACGTAGTCGACATCGGGCCGTCGGATCAGCTCGTGGATGCCCTCGAGTCGCCGCTTCGCCTCACCCTCGCCGAGCACGGCCTCGCCGAGGAGGTTCAGGTTCAGCCGCGCGCCCGACTCGCGGATGCGGGCGATCGCGGGCCCGAGCTTGTGCGGACGGGCATCGACGACGAGGTGCCCGACCATCTCGCGCAGCGCGGTCCGTGCGATCGGGACGACCGGCGTCGGCAGCACCGGTGCGACGGCGCCGCCGATCCGCACCGCACCGCGCAGGTACCAGGGCAGGAACTCCGGCACGAGGGGCGCGACGTGGTGCAACCGGTTCGCCGCCGCGGTGACGCTCTCGGGCCGCATGACACCGTCGACGAACCCGATCGTGAACGGGAGTCCGTTCGGGTCCCGCAGCACTCCCGCCAACCGCTGGGCGGCCGCGTCGGCCGGGACGTCCGCCGACGAGTGCACCCATCGCCGCGCCAGGTCCACGGCCGTCTGAGCGAGGGGGTCGTCGTTCGGAAAGCCCGGCGGGGTGGTGCCGGACGCAGCGGTGTCGGACATGTCGTCAGCCTATGTCGCCGTCCACGGGGCCCGGCCGCGCCGCACCGGCCGGGTCGCCGCGACACCCCTATGCTGTGGTCGTGACCGCGCCGGACCTCGACCCGCCTTCCGCGCAGCCGGCTCGCACGACGCGGTTCGCCCGCCTGCGGGCGGCCACCGACCGCGTGCCCACGCGGTGGTTCGCGGGGATCGGCACCGCGGTGTTCCTCGCGGCGACCGCCGCCTTCGGCGGTTTGCAGGCCGTCGCCGTGAGCGAGGTGCCGCGCCTGTCGGCCGGCGAGCAGCACGTCAACGAGCGTGTGGCCCTGACCGTGCAGCGCGCGGTCCTGCTCGACACCTTCCCCGAGGCCGGCGCCACCGCCGACCCGGAGCAGGGCGAGCGGGTGCTGGCACTGCTGATCGACGCCGAGAACCGGTGGGACCGTGCCGAGATGGTCCTCGCCGACGGCGGGGTCGCCTCGACGGTGGGCGTCGAGGCGCTGGAGTCCGCCGCGCCGACGAGCGTCGCACGCTACGACGACGCGAGCCGGAACCCGTGGCTGCAGCCGCTCGTTCCCGTGAGTCTCGTCTTCACCTGGGTGGTGCCCGGCGAGCTGTTCGCCGACGGCGAGGAGATCGAGGTCGTCCTATCGGATCAGACGCTCTCGACCGGCTCGTTCGTGGTCGACGGCGACTACTGGAGCGACCCGAGGCCGGCCGCCGTGGTCACCGTCGCGATCGAGGACCGCGGAGACGGATCGTGACCGCGGCACGGCACCGGCGGCTGCTCCGACGTACCGCGCCGTGGGCGGTCGGCCTCGCCTGCGTGGTGGCCGCATGGTTCGTCGCCCTCGCCACCCCCGCCGACACCGCCGCGTGGGAGCCGTTCATCGTCGAGGCGCGCGCCGGCGAGCCCGCGGCCGGGCGCAACCTCGTGGTGACGGTGCACGACGCGGTGCGCGCCGAGAGCGTCTCCTCAGGCGGGTGGCGGGCCGAGGGCACCTGGGTGGTCGTCGACATCGCCGCCGAGGCGGTCGTGTCCGAGCGGGGCTCCGCGCTCTCCAGCGCGCAGCTCCTCGTCGACGGACGGACGTACCGCGCGACCGAACGCGCCGAGACGATGCTGGGCGACCGGCTGTCGATCGGTCTTCCCCGCGAGGGTTCGCTCGGGTTCGAGCTGCCCGCGGACGCGCGGGGCGCCGCCGTGCTGCAGCTCGCATTGAACCCCGACACCCGCGCCGATTCCGTCATCGCGTACCGCATCGACCTCGACGACCTCCCCGTGGTGAGCGAGCGCGAGCTCGTCGGCGCCCGATGGTCGGAGACCCCGTGAACGGTACCGAGGTCCCGGGCACGCCCGCACCGGGCCGACGAGGCTGGTGGCGACGCAACGGCACCGCCCTGCTCGCCCTCGCGCTGCTGCTTCCGGCGAGCGTCGGCGTGATCGGAGTGCAGGAGTGGCGCTCGAACAACACCGAGGTCACCGTGCCCGCCGACACCGTCCCGGCGGGCGGGACCGTCCGCGTCGACGGCGCCCGGCTCGGTCCCGTCACGCTCACGGACGCCGCGGGCACCGAGCTCCCACCGGGCGCACGCGCGCTCGTCGCATCCATCCCGGTCGCACTCGAATCCGGTCCGATCGTGTGCGGGGTCGGTGCGCTGCGCGAATCGGGCGGGGAGCAGCGGCGCTGGAACACCGGCGCATCGGTGACGGGCTGGTCGCCGCCGCCCGACAGCTGGGCGACCTGCCCCTCAGAGCCGGACGGGAGCGACGTCGCGGTGTCGGTCGTCTTCGTCGTCCCCACCGGAACCGGCCCGTTCGTCCTCGATCTGCTGGTCGGCCCCGAGAGCAGGCTGCTGCGTTTCGAGCTGGACTGAGGCCACCGTCAGGCGGGCCAACGTGCGGTCGTAGGCTCCCGCGACCAGCGCCACGCGCACCGGTTCGACGACGAGCCCGACGGCGAGCACGAGCAGTTCACCGAACACCATCCACTCCGACACCAGGTCGCGCGGCCCGACCAGCCGGGTGAGGCCGACGGCCACCAGCGGCTCCAGCGCGAGCACACCCGTGAACAGCAGCACATAACCGCCGATCAGCACCGGTCCCGCCCGCCACATCAGCACGAATGCGGCGCCGATGGGCCGGAATCGGGCGACGAGGCTTCCCCCCACGTCGGTGAGCCGCCGGCGAGCTCGAGCCGGGATGCTGCCGTAGCGCGTGCGCACCCGCTCGGGGATCCGCCCGGCCAGGCGCGGCGCCGCCGCGGCGACCGCCTGACCGTAGATGACCCCCGCGATGGTGAGCCAGGCGATCGGCAGCAGCAGGATGCCGCCGGCCTCGCCCACGAGCCACTCCACCCCGTCCCAGACGAACCCGACCGGCGCGAAGGGGCCCGTCAGGCCCGCCCGGAAGTCGCCGAGCCAGACCATCGCCTGCCGGGTCTGCACCCAGGCGGAGATCTGCCCGAGACCGTCCGAGATGAGGTAGACCGTGAGGAACACCCACACCGCCTCCAGGTACACCGCCGCGGGCGCGGCCCAGCGCGGCATCCGGGAGTTCCAGCGCTTGTACGCCCAACGTCCGGCGAAGGCGAGGACGATCGTCGGGATGGTCACGGCGTCGAACTGGAGGCGGTCGACCGTGCCCGCGCTCTCGAAGACGATGCCCGACACCTGCGATGCCGTCCGCCGTACCTCGAGGGCGCGCTCGGTGTAGTCGACCATATCGCCGCGCAGGAAGCCCCAGGCGGCGTAGAAGGCGAAGAACGGCAGGATGCCGCCCAGCACGGCGCGGGCGAACTGCCGCCGCCGCTCTCTGCGGTCGAGCGCGCGCGGCGCCAGCTCCTCGAGCTGCGGCATGGCGTCGCGGAGCACCAGGAACATGGCCACGTACGCCGTGAGCGGCGCGAGGATCGCGAGCGGCATGATCAGGAGCCCGCCGATCGCGGTGTACGCCCCCACGAACCCGGCGAGCTCGATGACGATGTAGTTGGCGAGGGCGCCCGCGAGATACCAGGCGAGCAACGCGGGCCAGTGCGCCGCGAACACCCGGACGGCACGATGGGCCACGGCGATCACGGGTTCACCATAGCGGCCCGCGCCGCGCGCGACGCGGTGCGGTCACTCCCAGACGCTCGGCGCCTCGGCACGGGTCGAGGGCAACGCGGTCGCGTCCGCCCACTCGCGCATCCAGGGCTCGAGCTCGGGCAGATCGTCGGGCCGCCCGAGCGCGGCGAACAGCTCGTCGAGCGGGACGATGCCGCCCGCGCGGCGCAGGAAACGCGACCGAACGAGCATCTCGGCGTAGACCTCGCCGTCCACCACCGCGCGCTGCACCATGTAGACCGACCTGTCGTCGTGACCGTGCAGCCGCGTCTCGACCGTGAAGCGCTGCCAGAGACCGAGCGACTTGCGGAAGGTGATCGTGCTGCTGGCGACGACGCCGTACCAGCCCCGCTCCTCGAAGACGCCCCAGATGCCGGTGCGGATGAGGAGGTCGAAACGTCCGAGGTCGAACAGCGAGGGGTAGCGCCCGTTGTTCATGTGACCGAGCAGATCGATGTCGGTCGGCAGCGTCCGCAGCCGCAGCCTGCCCACGGTCATCGGCGGCCGCGGCCCCTGTCGTCGCAGCAGCACGCGCGCTCGCCACATGGTCAAGAGGGTCCGCCACCACACGTTCACGAGGGGCGACACTAGCGGATGCCGCATCCCTACGACCGCATCCGTTGTTCACCCCCCACAACGCGCCGCGCGCGGACTCCTCTGCGCGCGGTGGCTGCGCGTCGCCGCTTCTCAGCTGCGCGCGACCTCGAGGACGACCACCGCCCACGCCAGCGCGGGCAGCGTCGCGCGCAGCACGCCCTCGTCGAGGCCGACGCCGCGCAGAGGCACGAGGCCGACGGCATCCTGCTCCCGCTCCGTGTTCGCCGAGCGCCGGTCGCCGCCCTCGGGCACGGTCAGCACCTCGGCCGACACGATGCCCGACGCGCCGAGTCCCCGCAGCTCGAGCTCGACCTCGGTCTCGGACTCGAGCGAGCGGTTCGCCACGAACAGCGCGACCCGGCCCGTGGCCTCGTCCCACGTGGCGGCGGCGTCGACGACGTCGACATCGCCGAACTTCGCGGTCGGGGTCTGGTCGGCGTCGACCGCGAGCCGCAGCACCCGACCCTGCGCGAGCTGCGACATCCGGGCGAACGGCCAGAAGATCGACTGGCGCCAGGCGGGGCCGCCCTCCTCGGAGCGGATCGGGGCGATGACGTTGACGAGCTGGGCCTGGTTGGCGATGCGCACGCGGTCGCCGTGCCGCAGCAGGCTGTGGAGGAAGGTGCCCACGACGACGGCATCCGTCACGTTGTAGGTGTCCTCGATGAGGCGGGGGTGGGCGCGCCATTGCTTCGAGGCCGAGACGATGTGCGGCTGGTCCTCGGTGTCGAGTCCGCGCTGGTACCAGACGTTCCACTCGTCGAACGAGATGTCGACCTGCCCCCGGTGCTTGCCGGCGGCCTTGACCGCGTCGATCGTCGAGACGACCCCGTCGATGAATGCGTCCATGTCGACCGCCTCGGCCAGGAAGGATGCCGCATCTCCCTCGTCCTCCTGGTAGTAGGCGTGCATCGAGATGTAGTCGACCTCGTCGTAGGCGTGGGTGAGCACGGTGTGCTCCCACGAGCCGAAGGTCGGCATCTGCCGGTTCGAGGACCCGACGGCGACGAGCTCGATGTCGGGATCGACCAGGCGCATGGCCTTCGCCGTCTCCTGGGCGAGCCGGCCGTACTCGTGCGCGGTCTTGTGACCGATCTGCCAGGGCCCGTCGAGCTCGTTGCCGAGGCACCACAGGCGGATGTCGAACGGGTCGGCGGCGCCGTTGCGGCGTCGCAGGTCGGACCAGGCGGTGCCGCCGGGGTGGTTGGCGTACTCCACGAGGGCCCGGGCCTCGTCGACTCCGCGCGTGCCGAGGTTGACCGCCTCCATGACCTCGACGCGGGCCTCGCGGGCCCAGTCGACGAACTCGTGCAGCCCGAACGCGTTGGTCTCGACGGTGTGCCAGGCGCCGTCCAGCCGGTGGGGACGGTCGGCGACCGGGCCGACCCCGTCCTCCCAGTTGTAGCCCGAGACGAAGTTGCCGCCGGGGTAGCGCACGACGGTGGCGCCGAGCTCCTTCACGAGCGCGAGCACGTCGCGGCGGAAGCCGCGCTCGTCGGCCTGCGGGTGGCCGGGTTCGAAGATGCCGGTGTAGACGCAGCGGCCCATGTGCTCGACGAACGAGCCGAAGAGGCGGCGCGGCACGTCGGCCACGGTGAAGTCGCGATCGATGACGATGCGGGCGCGGGGCATGATGCTCCTGTTCTTTTCGGGGTGGGAGGCTCACTGACCGCCGAAGCCGGTCGTCGCGACGCCGCGTACGATCTGCTTCTGGAAGATCAGGAACACGATGATCAGCGGCAGCGACGCGAGCACGGCCTGGGCCATGACCTGCGCGTACTGCACGCCGTAGGCGCTGATGACGGTCTGCAGGCCCACGGGGAGGGTCATCAGCGTCGTGTCGTTGATGATGAGGAACGGCCAGAGGAAGTTGTTCCACGCCGTGATGAAGACGAAGATCGCGACGGCGCCGAGGATCGGGCGCGACAGCGGCAGCACGATCGACCAGAACACCCGGAACCGTCCGGCGCCGTCGACGCGTGCGGCATCCTCGAGCTCGATCGGCACCTGGTCGAAGAACTTCTTCAGGATGAAGACCATCGCCGGCGCGACGACCTGCGGCAGGATGAGGCCCCAGGGGGTGTCGACGAGATTGAAGGCGAGCATCTCGTAGAACAGCGGGATGATCAGCACCTGCGGCGGGATGACGATCGAGGCGATGACCGCGCCGTACAGGACGCTCTTGCCGCGGAACTCCAGGCGCGAGAAGGCGTAGGCGGCGACGGCGGAGATCGCGAGGGTGATGAGGGTGATCGCCGCCGAGGTCCACAGGCTGTTGCCGGCCCAGAGCCAGACGTTGCCCTGCGAGAGGATCGAGGTGAAGGCCTCGGTGGTCGGTCCGCTCTCGCCGACCCAGCCGCCGGCGCCCGAGGCGGCATCCGTCTCGGTCTTGAACGCGGTCGCCAGCGCCCAGAGGAACGGCAGCAGCCAGCCGATCGCCATGAGCGCGAGGGCGACGAAGGCGACGACGGTGAGCGGCGCGAACCGGCGCTGACCGGGCTTGCGTCCGCGGGCGTCGGGGGCGACCCCGGGGGCGACGACCGCCCGGGTGGCGGTCGAGGTGGCGGCGGCGCTCATGAGTGCTCCCTGCGGCGTCGGGTGACGAGTGCTTGGATGACGCCGATCACGACGATCACGGCGAAGAAGACGTACGAGATCGCGGCGGAGTAGCCGAAGCGGTACCCGACGAACCCGGACTCGTAGATGTACTGCACGATCGAGCGGGTGGTCTCGCTCGCGATGCCGCCGAGCATCTGGTACGCCTGGTCGAAGAGCTTCAGCGACGCCAGCACCTGCAGGATGACGATGAGGACCGTGATCTGTCCGAGCTGCGGGACGGTGATCGAGAAGAGTTTGCGCCACTCCCCCGCCCCGTCGATGGACGCCGCCTCGTACTGCGTCTCGGGGATGTTCTGCAGGGCTGCGAGGTAGAGCAGGAAGTTGAAGCCGACCGTCCACCACACCGTGGCGATCACGATCGCGAGCATGTTGGTGTCGGGATTCTGCAACCAGGCGATCGGCTCGAGACCGAGCGCCTCGAGGATGCCGTTGGCGGCACCGATCTGCGGGTTGAAGATCCACACCCAGATCTGCGAGATCACCGTCGAGGCGAGCAGGTACGGCATGAAGAACGACAGCCGCCACAGCCACTGGCCGGGGAGCCCGCGTTGCACGAGCAGGGCCATCACGAGCGCCAGCAGCACGAGGGGGACGGTGGAGAGCACCGTGAACCATGCCGTGTTGCCGAGGGAGCGCCACATGACGGGGTCGCCGAGCGCCTCGATGTAGTTCGTCGCACCGACGAACGAGCCGCCCGCACCGGTCAGCGACTGGTCGGTGAAGCTGAGGTAGAGGCCGTGCAGGAGCGGCCAGACGAGGAAGAGCGCGAACGCGACGAGGAAGGGGGCGAGGAACCCCCATGCGATGCGCTGTTCGCCGCGGTCGCCCGCGTGACGCCGACGGTGCCCGGCGCGCCGGCCCGTGACGATCGTGCGCGTGGCCGCCGAGTCGGCGAGGCCGGCGCGGCCGGACGCGGTGTCGAGGGTCATGCTCCCGCCCCTTCCGGGTCGGCCGGGTTCGGCGTCCTCAGCTGCTGGTCGATGCGTGTGCGGAACCGGGCGATCGCCTCGGCCGGATCGGCGCCGCGCAGCAGCACGTTCTGCACCGCGGCGCCGAAGTCGGCCTGGAACCGCGAGCCCGAGCCGGTGAACCACGCCGGCGGGTCGTACTTCACGAGCTCGGCCGCTTCGGCGTAGTGGGCCTGCGGCAGGAGGTCGGCATAAGCGGCCGACTGCGTCACCGGCAGGTATGCCGGGATGTGTCCGGCCTCGGCCCAGTCGAAGGAGCCCTTCAGGATGTCGGCGACGAAGCGGTAGACGAGATCGCGGGTGGCCTCATCCGGGGAGCTCTGGTGCGGCAGTGTGAACGAGTGCGAGTCGGCGTAGACCGACGGGGTGCCGAAGAGCGCGGGGATGATGGTCGCGTCGATGGGCAGGTTCTGCTCCTGCATCGACCGCAGCTCCCAGACGCCGGTGAGGAAGAGGCCGCTGCGGCCGGTCGCGAACTCCGCGATCGCGCTCTGGTAGTCGGCGCTGCGCGAGGCGATCTCGTCGTCGAGGAGCTGCTGCATGAAGCCGAGCGACGCGACGGCGGCGTCCTCGTCGATCACGGCGGGGCCGCCCGGCGGCAGCTCGATCTCGAGACCGTGCTGCGTGTAGAGCGTGTAGAACAGCCGCCACATCTGCGCGCCGTCGCCGAGGTAGCCGAACGACAGCCCATGCGACTCCGAGACGGCCGCGACGGCGCGCCCGAGCTCGAGGAACTCCTCGGGCGAGGTGACCGGCCGGAGCCTGCCGTCGCCGTCGAGCACCCCCGCCTCGGCGCAGATCTCGGTGTTGTACATCAGGATGAAGGGGTGCGCGTCGAGAGCGACGCTGTAGAGGTCGTCGCCGATGAAGCCCTTCTGCCAGATGGCGTCGGTGAAGGTGCTCGCATCGACCCCGAGGTCGGCGAGGCGCGCGGTGTCCCACGTGTCGAGCAGGCCGCCGGGTGCGTAGCCGACCACACGAGAGGCGTGCATGACCGACACGTCCGGCGCACGCCCCCCGGCCGCGGCCATCGCGAGCTTGGTGTAGTACGGCTCGCCCCAGGCGAGCACCGTGGGTCGCACGCGGTAGTCGGTCTGCGCGGCGTTGACGCCGTCGATGAGGCCCGACATCGTGACGCCGTCGGCGCCCGAGAGCAGGTGCCAGAACTGCAGCGTGCGGGCGTTCGCGCCGCCGGGGAGACCGGCGCACGAGGCCAGGAACGCCGTGCCGGCGAGGGCGGCGGCACCGGACAGGAACCGGCGCCGGGTGAGTTCGATCGGTGGGGCCATCGGTCACTCCTTTGTGACGAACCAGGGACGCCCCTACTTTTACATCGATGTAATCGGAGCGCAAGAGGCGATCGCGCGGCACCGCGTACCGGCGCTCAGCCGGCCGCGACACCCGAGGGCGACGAGGCGGGGGTGGTACCGGTGCTGCCGCGCACGACGACGCGGTGCGGGATCGCCACCGCTCGCACCGGCGCCCCGCGCGCCGTGATGCGCTCCTCCAGCAGCGCGATCGTCGCGCGTGCGAACTCGTCACGGTCGAACGACACGGTCGTGAGCTCGGGTGTGGTGTACCGCGACTGCTCGATGTCGTCGAACCCGCAGACGAGCACGTCGTCGGGCACGCGCACACCGGCGGCGGCCAGCGCATGCAGCGCCCCCACCGCGATCGAGTCGGTGAAGCAGAGCACCGCGTCGAAGCCCACACCCCGCTCGATCAGCGTGCGCACGCCGATGGCGCCGGCCTCCATGTTCCAGGGGAGCACGTTGATCTCGCGGCGCGGGTCGACCTCGAGGCCCGCCGCCGCGAGAGCATCGTGCATGCCGGCCAGGCGCAGCCGGCTCGTCGCCGTCGCGCGATCGCGCTGTCCGTCGCCGCCGATCGCGGCGATGCGCCGCGCCCCCCGCTCGATGAGATGGGCGACGGCATCGCGGGCGCCGGCGCGACTGTCGACGAGCACCCGATCGGTGACGTGCTGCTCGACCTCGCCGATCAGCACGACCGGCGGAAGCCGGTCGTCGCGGTCGATCACGCTGTCCTCGATGCGGATCGGGTTCAGCACGACGCCGTCGACGAGATGCTGGCGTGCCCGCGACACCAGATCGCGCTCGCGCTCGGGAGCTGTCGCCGTCTCCTCGATCTGCACGGCGAACCCGCGCTGGTGCGCCGCGTCGACGAGATGGTGCAGCATCTCCGCCGAGAACGCGGTCGCGAGGTCGGGCAGCGCGATCGCGATGACGCCGGAGCGGCCGTTGCGCAGACCGCGCGCGCTGAGATTGGGCACGAAGTCGAGCTCGCGCATCGCCGCTTCGACACGTCCCTGCGTCTCGGGCCGAACCGCGGCGGTGCCGGTGAGGACGTTCGAGACCGTCTTGGCCGACACACCCGCGAGCGCGGCGACATCCTTCATCGTGGCGCGGCCGGCTCTGTCCTTCGGCATGTGCTCAGACTAGGCCGGAGCGCGGCGCGACCGAGCACGCGGCATCCGATGGCCCCGCGGCCACGGCATCCCGTCGCCTTCGACGCACCGCGTCGGATTCCGCGACGGATGCCGACGCCCGCCCGGGGCACCCGGCGACGAAGAGCGACCATAGCAGTCGTCGCTCGCGCTCACGACCGGATTTCCGGACGCCCTCGGCCGCGCGTAGAGTCTGGCCATGGAAGCCGAACTGCAGACCGACATCGTCGTCCGTCCGGTGCGGGATGTCGACGCCGAAGCCCTCGGGCGCGTGCACGCCACCTGCTGGCACGAGACCTACGATCACCTGATCAGCTCCGCAGCGCTGCAGAGCGTGTCGCCTCGACGACTGGCGGAGCTGTGGACCCACTGGGCTTCGCAGGGCGAGGACTTCCGGATGCACGCCGCCCTCGTCCGCGGCGAGATCGTCGGCTTCGTGGGCTCCGGCCCCGCTCGCGACCGCGATGCGCCGCGCCTGCGCGAGCTGTACTTCATCTACCTGCTCGACGCGTGGCACGGCACCGGCATCGGCCAGCGCCTCTTCGACGCCGCCGTCGAGAAGGACGAGCAGCTCTACCTGTGGGTCGCCGAAGACAACCCCCGCGCCCACCGCTTCTACCAGCGCAACGGCTTCGCGCTCGATGGGGCATCGCACACCGAGCCGTTCCTGGGCGAGACGCTGACCGAGGTCCGATTCGTCCGCTGAGCGGGGCGCCCGGGTTCGGGCGGGCAGGGCGGTTCGGGGCACGGGGCGGTTCGCGGCACGGGGCGGTTCGGGGCGCGGGGGGGGTGACGTCATGTGGCTGATGTCCCGGCGTCGGCGCGAGGTTCGGCTCCGTAGGCGCAGCGACTCCGGGGCTCTCGTTTCCGCTGCGTCATCCCGGGCGTTCGGTTCCAGGGTTGCGGTGCGGCACGTGATGCAGACGCGATAAGACTCCGGGCGTCGCGTCGCGTTTCCGCGCGGCGTGATGCAGGTTGTCGGCTAGCGAGCGCGATGCTCGCGGCATGACCTCCTCCTCAGGATGGGGAGTGAACGGGTTGTCCCATGTAGAAGTCTTGTACTACTCCGGTGTCCGACCCTGCTGCGACAATGGGAACATGCAGACGAACCGCACGGACGGGAGCGACGAGGACGTCAATGGGGCGCCGCATGCCGCGGCGTTCGCCGGGTTCGTCGATGCGCTCGCCCTGGCCCATGCGGGAGAGATCGCGTCGGTGAGAGCCCTCGCCGAGCTGGGCCGGTCGGCCCTGCGCGAGGCGCATCGCGGCGGAGTCCGGGGCATGGCCTCCGACATGGAGCTGCGGTCGGTCGCCGCCGAGGCGGCGGGGATCGCGCGGCGTGGGGACCGCCGGGTGCAGTGGGAGATCGACCACGCGATGACGGTGGTGGATGAGTACCCGGCGATGTTCGCGGCGTGGGAGCAGCGCCTCGTCACCCGCGAGCACGTCGATGTCGTCGTGAAGGTCGGGCGGGCGGTGCCGGAGGAGGTACGACCGGAGTTCGACGCCGCCGCAGTGGCCGTGTGCCAGCGGGACATCGCGACGCGGGTGGCCGGGGCGTTGCAGAACCTGGCAGAGCGGATGCACCCGCGATCGTTCAGCGAGCGTCACCGGGAGGCCGCCGCCGGACGGTGCGTGCGGTTGTCGCCGGGGGCGGATGGGATGGCCGACCTCTCGGCGACGGTGCCGATGGTGATCGCGGCGGGGATCTACGACCGGTTGACGCAGATGGCACAGACCGTGAAGGACGCCCGGGCGGACGCTGTGGCGGTGGATGCCGCGGGTGCTGGCGCGGTGGACGGTGCGGGCGGTGCCGCCGCGCCCGATGCTCGGACGATGGATCAGCTCCGTGCGGACGTTCTCTCCGACCTCGTCCTCGGCGGCGCACCGGTCGTTGACCCGACCACCGGCACCGACGGGCGCGGGACGCTCGGCGCGATCCGCGCGAAAGTGCAGGTCGTGATCACCTCAGACACCCTCACCGGGAAGGACGAACACCCCGCCGAAGCCATCGGGGCCGGGCTCGTCGACGCCGACACCGTGCGGGAACTCGCCTCACAGACGGGGACGTGGGACCGGATGTTCATCGACCCGATCACCCGCACCCCGGTCGAGACCAACGCGTACCGGCCGTTGCCCGCGATGCGGCGGCTGCTGCAGACCCGCGACCAGCACTGCCGCTTCCCCGGCTGCCGGCGCGCCGCGATCCGCTGCGAAATCGACCACACCATCGACCACGCCACCGGTGGCCACACCCACATCTTGAACCTCGCCCACCTCTGCCAACGACACCACTCCATGAAGCAGTTCACCAAGTGGCGGGTGGAACAGGCCGGCGGCGGTGTCCTGGTGTGGACCTCACCCCTCGGGCGGATCTACCGAGAGGACGTCCCCATCCCCACCGTCTGCTTCACACCAGAACACCCCGCCCCACCACCCGGGCCACCCGGGCCACCCGGCCGAGGCGCCGGTGCACCACCGGACGCGCCACCACCCTTCTGACTCGATCCACTGCGGCGAACCCCGACGGTAGGACCGCACGGGGTCCGGTCGGTTTCAGCTGCGACTCCGCGCCGGACAGGCGCCACCCTCTGCGCTCGTCGTCCTCCGCATCCTGCGCGGCTCGACCGACCCGCGTCAACGCGACCCCCGTCAACGCGACCCCGCGTCAACGCGACCCCCGTCAGCCGCCGAACTCGGCCCGGATGTGCAGCGGGGTCTGGTTCGCGTCGCACACCTGGCTGATCGCCGCGATGTGGTCGGCCGCGGGGCCGACGAGAACCGCCCCGGGAGAACGGGCCGGGTCCGATACGGCTCCCGAGAGCTCCACGAAGGAGTCGCGCAGCGCCGACGCCGCAGAAGCGGCGAGCGCATCCAGCTCGACGGCAGCTCCATCGACCCGAGCGCCCCACTCGGCCTCGTCGAATGCCCGATAGGTCGAGAATCCGGCGTCGGCGTTCGCGAGCGCGCTGAAGATGTCGATGAAGCGTTCGCAGTCCGCGGCGGTCGCGGCATCGGTGGCGAACTCCTCGGTCGAGAAGGCCGGCGTCGCCACCCACTCGACGTCGTCGCCGACGTGGACGGAGAGGGTGGGCCCGGTCCGCTCGGTCACCGGCCACGACAGCTCGGCGCCACCGTCGCAGACGCCGCCGAGCATCGCCTGCCCGAGCATCATCGAGTCGCCGAGCTCGACGGAGAACGAGCCGCCGCCATGGCAGACGAAATCGACCACGACGGAGCGGGCGTCTGCGGGGATCGGGAACTCGACACCGGGGAACCCCGTCGGTCCGACACCCGAGACCGCACCGCCCGCAGCGGTTGTCGGCGACGACACCGGCTCCGGCGACCCATCGGTCGAACCCGCCACCGAGGGGGACGTGGCGCACCCCGAGATGGCCAGCATCGAGCTCGCCGCCATGACGACGAAGGTGAATCGTGCTCCGTGCGTCCTGCTCACCCGCATCCGCGTCTCCCCGACCTCGTCCTCGGGCGCCCGCGGCGGGCACCCCTCGCCGCCATCCTCGCCGGGCGCCGGGCGCCGCGCCGCAGCGCACCGCACACCGTCACCGAACCGTGACGGTCCCGAACACCCGCGCGATCGGCGCGAGCACCGCGGGCCGCGCGGCGATCGCCGCGACCGCGATCACGCCGATCGACAGGACGAACATCCAGAACCCGGTCCAGTTCTCCGCAGGCGCGGCGGGGTCGACCGAGCCCTGCGCCGCGTACATGTGGTTGAGATTCCGCAACGCCCCCGTGGCGAACACCAGCGCCACGTGGATCACGATGAAGACGACGAAGAACACCATCACGGTCACGTGGATGCGCCGCGCCGCCTCGAACGGATACAGCCGGCTCGCAAGCCGGTCCCCGCGGGGCCAGAGGGTGCTCAGCCGGATGCCGCTGACCGTCGCCAGCGGCGCGGCGACGAACACCGTCGCGAAATAGGCGAGCTGCTGGAGGCTGTTGTAGTTCACCCACCCGTTCTCGGTCGGCCAGTCGAGCGAGGCGTACTGCACCATCGCCGACAACGCGTTGGGGAACACCTCCCAGCTCGTCGGGACGATGCGCATCCATTGTCCCGTCGCGAACAGCAGCACGACGAACACGGCGCCGTTGAGCAGCCACAGCACATCGAGCGCCTGGTGGAACCAGATCGTCAGGCTCGTCTTGCGCTTCGGCCGCCCGCGCGGCGACCAGAACACCGCCGGCCGCGTCTCCCGACGCACCCGCCACCCCGAGCTGATGATCAGCACCATCAGGAAGGCGTTGAAGAAGTGCTGCCACCCCAGCCAGGGCGGGATGCCCACCGGCGCTCCCACCGGAAGCGGATACGCGCCCGGATACCGCTCCAGGAAGTCGCGCACACCGTCCAGCCCCGACAACCACCGAGCCGCTGCCACGCCCGATGCGGCCAGCGCGAGGACCCCGATCGCGACGACGACGCCGACACCGACCCACTGCCGGGGCGTGAAACGCGCCGCCCGCACAGGCCGCCTCGGCTGCCCGGACTGCTCGGGCGCGACCTGACGCATCAGCGGTGCCGGAACTGCGGCTTCCGCTTCTCGACGAACGCCGCCATGCCCTCGGTCTGATCATCGAGAGCGAACAGCGACGCGAAGAGCGTCCGCTCCAGGCGCAGGCCCTCAGCCGTCGTGGTCTCCTGCGACGCACGCAGCGCCTGCTTCGCGGCATAGACGACGGGCAACGACCGCGACGCGATCCGATCCGCGACCTCTCCCGCCTCGGCCAGGAGATCGGCGGCCGGAACGACCCGCGACACGAGCCCGGCGCGCTCGGCCTCGTCCGCCGGCATCCGCCGCCCCGTCAGCACCATCTCCGCGGCTTTGTAGTAGCCGATCGCCCGCGCGAGACGCTGTGTCCCGCCGATCCCGGGGATGACGCCGAGGTCGATCTCGGGCTGCCCGAACACGGCCGTGTCGGCCGCGAGGACGATGTCGCACATCATCGCCAGCTCGCACCCGCCGCCGAGGGCGTACCCGGCGACGGCCGCCACGAGGGGCGTGCGCACCCGGGAGACCTCCTCGAGCGCGGCGAACGGGCTGTCGACCGACATGTCGCGCACGCTCCGGCCGGCCATCTCCTTGATGTCGGCGCCCGCGGCGAAGGCGCGCTCCGACCCGGTGATGACGATCGCCCCGATCGCGTCGTCGCGATCGAACGCCACAACGGCGTCGGCGAGCTCGGCCACCAGGGTGGAGCCGAGTGCGTTGAGGGCCTCGGGGCGGTGCAGAGTCACCCAGCCGACGCGCCCGCGCGTCTCGGTGACGATCGTCGTGTACTGGCTCATGTCCTCATCGTGCCACGCGCCTCTCCGCCCGTCGCCGATCCGTTGCCGGGCATTCACACCCCGGACACATCCGGCCGGTAAGCACGACGTGCACCCGTTCACCCGACCAGAGGACACCTATGCCTTCGCCTGCCCGGAGCCGCACGGTTCCCCGCACGCTCGCAGCCGTCGCCACGGCCGCACTGACCTGCACGCTCGCGCTCACCCCGCTGACCGCCGCATCCGCGGCCGTCGTGCCGAACCCGATCACCGACTCCGCGGCGGGCGCGACGCTCTCGCTGACCCCGATCGGAACGCACGAGACGGGCGTCTTCGACGAGTCCGCCGCCGAGATCGTGCAGTCCTACCGCGACCGGCTGTACGTCGTGAACGCGCAGGCGGGCTCGGTGACGGTGCTCGACAACACCGACCCGACCACCCCTGTCGAGCTGTTCACCATCTCCGACACGGGCACCGCCAACTCGCTCGCGATCCGCGACGACGGCCTCGGCGTCGTCGCTTTCGAGGCCGAGGACAAGACGGCCCCCGGCTCGCTGGTGTTCTTCGACGCGAACGCCGACGACGCCGCCTCCGCACGCCTCGGCTCCGTGACCGTCGGAGCCCTGCCCGACATGGTCACGATCTCGAAGGACGGCGCGTACGCGGTCGTCGCGAACGAGGGCGAGCCGGCCGACGACTTCTCCCTCGACCCCGAGGGATCCGTCGGGGTCGTGAATCTGCCCAAGACGGTGTCCGCTCCCGAGCAGACGGCCGTCCGCATCGCCGGGTTCGGCGCGTTCGAGGCGGGCGGCACCAAGACGCTCGACCCCGCGGTCCGCGTGTTCGGGCCCGACGTCGCCGCCCCCGATCAGGGCGACGAGCCGCTCGCGTCCAACCGCGTGAGCCGGAACCTCGAGCCCGAGTACGTGACGGTCGACGGCGCCACCGCGTACGTCGCGCTCCAGGAGGCGAACGCGATCGCGACCGTCGACCTCGCCAAGGCGGAGGTCACCACCGTCCTTCCGCTCGGGTTCAAGGACCACGGCGCCGCGCGCAACGGTCTCGACGCGAGCGACCGCGACCAGCAGATCTCGATCCGCACCCACGAGGGGCTGAACGGCATCTACATGCCCGACGGCATCCAGTCGTACTCCGCGACCGTCGACGGTTCCGCCGCGACCTACCTCGTCACCGCCAACGAGGGCGACGCCCGCGAGTGGGGCGACTACGTCGAGGCCGCACGCGTGAAGGACCTCGGGTCCGACGCGCTGGCGCCCGTCTGCGACGACTCGCCGCTGAGCTCCCAGCTCGGCGACAGCGACCTCGGTCGCCTCAACGTCTCGATCGAGAACGGCCTGAAGTCCGACGGCACCTGCTACGAGGAGCTGTACTCGTTCGGAGGCCGCTCGTTCTCGATCTGGGGCACCGACGGCACGCTCGTCTTCGACTCGGGCGACCAGTTCGAGCAGATCCTCGCCCGCGTGGCTCCGGAGTACTTCAACTCCAACCACACGGAGGCGAACTTCGAGGGCCGCAGCGACGACAAGGGCCCCGAGCCCGAGAACCTCTCGATCGGGACCGTCGGTGGACGCACCTACGCCTTCATCGGATTCGAGCGGGTCAGCGGTGTGATCGTCTACGACATCACCGACCCGTCCGCACCGACCTACGTCACCTACGTCAACAACCGCGACTTCTCGGCTTCCCCCGACTCCGCCGCAGCGGGCGACCTCGGCCCCGAGGGCATCCAGTTCATCGGAGCCCACCGTTCACCCACCGGCCAGCCGCTGCTGGTCGTCGGCAACGAGGTGTCGGGCACGACCACCGTGTACGGCATCGAGCAGCTCGTGGACGGCGCGCCCGCCACCGAACCCGACATCCGCGTCCTGACGATCAACGACTTCCACGGCCGCCTCGTGCAGGAGTCGGGCGGCGTCGCGGGGGCCGCGGTGCTCTCGGGCGCCGTGCAGAAGTACCGCCAGCAGAACCCGAACACCCTGTTCGTCTCGGCCGGCGACAACATCGGCGCGTCCGCGTTCGAATCGTTCATCGACGACGACAATCCCACGATCGACGCCCTCGCCACGGCCGGGCTCGACGTCAGCGCCGTCGGCAATCACGAGTTCGACCGCGGCTTCGCCGACCTCACCGACCGCGTCATCCCGCGTTACGAGGGCGACGCCGACGCCGACGCCTTCAGCGACCTCGCCCTCGGTGCGAACGTCTTCATCGCGGGAACGGACGAGCACGCGCTCAAGCCCTACACGATCAAGGAGGTCGACGGCACGATGGTCGCCTTCGTGGGCACCGTCACGCAGCAGACCGCGGGCATGGTGAGCCCGCAGGGCATCGCCGGCATCGAGTTCCGCGACCAGGTCGCCTCGGCCAACGACGCCGCCGCGGCCGCGGTCTCCGACGGCGCCGACGTCGTCGTGCTCCTGGCCCACGAGGGCTCCGCGGGCTCCGACTGCACCGCGATCGCGAACGAGGACGGCGACTTCGGCGACCTCGTCCGGGGCGCTTCGTCCGACATCGACGCCATCGTCTCGGCTCACACGCACCAGGAGTACGCGTGCGAGATCGGCGGCCGCCCGGTGATCCAGGCCCACCAGTACGGCACCACCCTCGGCACGCTCGACATCGAGCTGACGGATGCCGGGGAGCTCGAGTCGATCACCGGTGGCACGACCTCGCTGTACGACACCACGCTCGGGCAGTACGTCGCCTACCCCGACGCCGACACCGAGGGCGTCGTCGACACCGCCGTCCAGGTCGCGGACGAGAAGGGGCAGGTGCAGGTCGGCTCGATCACGGCCGACATCCTGCGCGGCAAGACCGCAGAGGGCGCCGAGGACCGCGGCGTGCACTCGACGCTCGGCAACACCGTCGCCGACGTCTACCTGTGGGCGACCTCGCAGAACCCGGCGTACGGCGGGCAGGAGGCGGAGGTCGCCTTCATGAACCCGGGCGGCCTGCGCGCCGACCTGCTGTTCGGCGAGGACGGCGGTGCTATGTCGTACCGCGAGGTGGCCAACGTCCAGCCCTTCGCCAACACCCTGGTGACGCTCGAGCTGACGCCCGCACAGATCAAGCAGGTGCTCGAGGAGCAGTGGCAGCCGGAAGGCGCGTCGCGTCCGAAGCTCGCGATGGGCGTGTCGAAGGGCTTCAGCTTCGAGTACGACCCGACGGCCGCGACGGGCTCGCACATCAGCTCGATGCAGCTGAACGGTGAGGAGCTGGCGCTCGATGACACCACGACGACGGTGCGGGTCGTCACCAACTCGTTCCTCGCGGGCGGCGGCGACAACTTCGCCACGTTCGCGCAGGGCACGGGCGTGGCCGATTCGGGCCAGGTCGACCTGCAGGCGACGGTGGACTTCTTCACCGCCGTCGGCGCCGTCTCGCCGTCTCCGGCCGACCGCGCTTACCTCGCGGGCGAACAGCCCCCCGTCGAGCAGCCCGGCTTCCCGGGCCCCGGCGAGCCGGGCGAGCCGGGCGAAGGCGAGCCCGGTGACGGCGAGCCGGGCGAGGGCGAGCAGCCCGCGCAGCCGTGGGCGATCGTCGAGCTGGGCAGCGCCTCGGTCGCTCAGGGTGGCACGCTCTCGGTGACGGTCACCGGGCTCGAGCCGGGTCGGCAGATCGCCGCCACGCTGTTCAGCGAGCCGCTGGTCGCGTCGGGCATCCCGGCGGCAGACGGCGCGGGCCGCACCGCGTTCAGCGTCGCGATCCCCCGCGACTTCGCCACCGGCGCGCACCGCCTGGTCGTGACGTCGGGGTCGCTCACGCCCATCGAGGTCGAGGTGACGGTCACCGCGGCCGCGCCGGCCGGCACGATCGCCGTCACCGGCGGCGCCGTGCCGCTCGGGTTCGTCATCGCGGGGGTGCTGGCCCTCGTGGCCGGCGGCCTCCTGGTCGCTGCGCGCCGCCGCCGCACCGTCTGACCCGAGAGCCTCGCGCGCACCCGCGCGTCGACGGCCGAACACGAATCGACCCGCTGCTCCCGATCGGGGTGCAGCGGGTCGATTCGTGTGCGCGGTCCGCCGGGACGGCGCACAGGTCAGCCGGCCTCCTCCTCGGGCCGGCGCGCCGCCTCGCGCTCGGCGGCATCCGGCACGTAGCCCGCGATGTGACGCTCGTCAGGCCCGTCGTAGGCCGAGAGGGGGCGGATCAGGGCGTTGGCGGCGTACTGCTCCATGATGTGCGCGGTCCACCCCACGACGCGGGCGGCGACGAACAACGGCGTGAAGGTGACCGTGTCGAACCCCATCAGGGCGTAGGCGGGCCCGGACGGATAGTCGAGGTTCGGGTAGATGCCCTTGCGCCCGGTGAACTCGCGCTCGAGCGTGTCGTACAGATCGGCCACGTCGGGACGGTCGTAGTACTCGACGAGCGTGTCGAGCGCTGCTTTCATGGTCGGCACGCGCGAGTCGCCGCGTTTGTACACGCGGTGCCCGAAGCCCATGATCTTGCGCTTGTCGGCGAGCGCACGGTCGAGCCATGCCGCGACGCCGTCGGCATCGCCGATCTCGTCGAAGACGTGCATCACCGCCTCGTTCGCCCCGCCGTGAAGGGGTCCCTTGAGCGCGCCGATGGCTCCGACGACGGCGGAGAAGAGGTCGCTGAGCGTCGAGGCGATCACCCGGCCGGTGAAGGTCGATGCATTGAAGGAGTGCTCGGCGTAGAGGATCAGCGACCGGTTGAACGCGTCGGCGACGATCGGATGCGGCTCCTCGCCGAAGGTCATCCAGAGGAAGTTCGCGGCATCGTCGAGGTCGTCGCGCGGATCGAGCGGGGCGAGGCCCCGGCGGCGACGCTGACCGTAGGCGACGATCGCCGGCAGCACCGCGAACAGCCGGAGGCTCCGCTCGAGGTTGCGCTCGGGCGTGCCGACCGCGTCGAGGACGGATGCCGCGCCGGCGGTGTCGAGTGCGCCGAGCAGGCTCACCGCCGTGCGCACCTCGTCCATCGGGTGCGCGTCGAGCGGCATCCGGTCGATCGCCTCCCGCAGCTGCGGCGGGAGCGCGCGGTGCGGTCGGGCGCGGTCGCGCTGGTCGGCGAGCTCGTCGGCGCTGGGCAGCTCACCGTGCCACAGCAGGTGCGCCACCGCGTCGACGGGCTGGGTCGCGGCGAGCTCCTGCACGGGATAGCCGCGGTAGAGCAGTGCGTTCGTCTCGGGGTTCACCTTCGAGATCGCCGTGACGTCGGCGACCACGCCCACGAGCCCCTTGCGGATGTCGTGCTCGGTCATCCTGTTCCCTCTCCGTCGAGTAGTCGGAATCTGCGGGTCTCAGCCCTTGTCGATCGACTCATTCTGGCGAGTCGACAGGGTGAAGTCGAAGACGGAGGTGTCGAACCGCGCGTACCCCTCGTAGTCCACCAGGTCGTACAGGTCTGCGCGATGCTGCATCTCGTCGAGCTTCGCCGCGAGGGTGCCGGCCGAGGTCAGCTCGTCGAGGGCGCGCCCCGCCGAGCCCATGGCGATGCGCAGCAGCGACACCGGCCAGATCACGATCCGCACACCCGCGTCGCGCAGCTGGTCGACGGTGAAGAGGTCGGACTTGCCGAACTCCGTCATGTTCGCGAGGATCGGCACGTCGACGGCCGCGGCCATTGCCTCGAACTCCGCCAGGTCGCGCATCGCCTCCGGGAAGATCGCGTCGGCGCCGGCGTCGACGAGGGCGCGCGCCCGGTCGACGGCGGCGTCCATCCCCTCGATCGCGCGGATGTCGGTGCGCGCCATGATGAGGAAGTTCTCGTCGCGGCGCGCGTCGACGGCGGCACGGATGCGGCCCGCCGCGACGTCCTCGCCCACGACGCTCTTGCCGTCCAGATGACCGCAGCGCTTGGGGTTGACCTGGTCCTCGATGTGGCATCCGGCCAGGCCCGCGTCCTCGAGCGTCTGGATGGTGCGCGCGACGTTCATCGGCTCGCCGAAGCCGGTGTCGGCGTCGATGATGGCGGGGAGCTCCGTCATCCGCGCGATCTGCTGACCGCGGCCGGCGACCTCGCTGAGGGTCGTCAGCCCGACGTCGGGGAGCCCCAGGTCGGCGGCGATCACCGCGCCCGAGACGTAGACGCCCTCGAACCCGCGCTGCTCGATGAGCCGGGCCGACAGCGGATTGAACGCACCCGGGAAGCGCAGCAGCTCGCCGGACGCGAGCCGCTCGCGCAGGATCCGCCGTTTGTCGGCGGGGGTTCGCTGGGAGTACAGCATCAGAACAGTCCCCTCGGGTTCGGCGCGGCGGCGATGACACCGTCACGCGCCACGATGTTCAGGCCGCGCACCTCATCGGCGGTGAGCTCGGGCAGGCGCTGCGCCAGCCCGAGGAAGCGCTCGATCTCGGCGGGCTCGAGCACGGGCTCGGCGAGGATCCGGAACTTGCGCACATAGTCGGCGCGGGCGAACGGTCGGGCACCGAGCGGGTGCGCGTCGGCGACCGCGATCTCATCGACGATCGTCGAGCCGTCGGCGAGCCGGATCTCGATGCGGCCGCCGAATGCCTTCTCCGCGGGATCCTCGGAGTGGTACCGGCGGGTCCACTCGGCATCCTCGGCAGTGGTGATCTTCTGCCAGAGGGCGACGGTGTCGGGGCGGGCGGCGCGCTCGGGCGTGTACGAGTCGACGTGGTGCCAGCCGCCGTCCTGCAGCGCGACCGCGAAGATGTACGGGATGGAGTGGTCGAGCGTCTCACGCGAGGCCGTGGGGTCGTACTTCTGCGGGTCGCCCGCCCCCGAGCCGATGACGTAGTGCGTGTGGTGGCTGGTGTGCAGCACGATGCCGGCGACGGCGGCGGGGTCTGCCAGCTCCGGGTGGTCGCGGTGGAGCTTGCGGGCCAGGTCGATCCAGGCCTGCGCCTGATACTCGGCGGAGTGCTCCTTCGTGTACGAGTCGAGGATGCCGCGCTTGGGCTCGCCCGCAGCCGGCAGCGGCACCGCGTACGCCGCGTCGGGGCCGTCGAGCAGCCAGGCGATGACGCCGTCCTCGCCCTCGTAGATGGGGTTGGGACTGGTCTCGCCCCGCATGGCGCGGTCGACCGCCTCGACGGCGAGCTTGCCGGCGAAGGCCGGCGCGTGCGCCTTCCACGTCGAGATCTCGCCCTTGCGGGACTGGCGGGTCGCGGTGGTGGTGTGCAGCGCCTGGCCGACCGCCTGGTAGACGGTGTCGGCGTCGAGGCCGAGCAGCGTGCCGATGCCGGCGGCGGCCGACGGCCCGAGGTGGGCGACGTGGTCGATCTTGTGCTTGTGCAGGCAGATGGCGCGGACGAGATCGATCTGGATCTCGTAGCCCGTCGCGAGGCCGCGAACCAGTGCCGCGCCGTCGGCGCCCACGTGCTGGGCGACGGCGAGGATCGGGGGGATGTTGTCGCCGGGGTGGGAGTAGTCGGCCGCGAGGAAGGTGTCGTGGTAGTCGAGCTCGCGGACGGCGACGCCGTTGGCCCACGCCGCCCACTCGGGGCTCGAGAGGTCGGCGACCCCGAACACCGTCGCTCCCGCCCCGCCGCGTGAGACCGGGTGGTCGAGCGCCTGCGCCCGCGCCGAGCTCACCGGTGCCCGAGTGAGGGAGGCTGCCGCGACGGCGGCGTTGTCGATGATGCGGTTGATGATCATCTCGACGACCTCCGGCAGGACCGCGACGGGGTCGACGGCGACCTCGGCGATCTTCGCGGCGAGCTGGTCCTCGCGGGCGAGGTTCTCGTCGCTGCGGTGGACGCGGACGGGGTGACTGACGGTCATGCGGATGCCTCCAGGGAGTCGAGGATGCTGGTCAGGGCGTTGTGCAGGTGCACGTGGGTCGCGTGCGCGGCGAGGTCGGCATCGCCGGCCGCGATCGCGGCGGCGATGAGGCGATGCTCTCCGATCGAGGCGGCGAGCCTGTCCGGGTTGTCGCGCGCCAGGCGGCGGACGCGCACGAGATGCGTGCGGACGATCGCGAGCGCCGAGGCGAGGTAGCCGTTGGCGGCGGCCTCGTCGAGCGCGGCGTCGAAACGGGCGATGCGCGCGTAGTAGGCGTCGGGATCGGTGACCGCTCCCGTCTCGGCGAACGCGTCGCGCAGGTCCGCGAAGGCGGCGCGGTCGCCGCGGCCGGCCGCCAGCCGTGCGGCGGTCTCCTCCAGCGCCCGACGTACGGCGAACAGCGCGACGATGTCGGCGGCGTCGACGTCGGCGACGACCGTCACGCGCGGCGACGCCTGGCGCACGAGACCGTCGGCACGCAGCCGCCGGAGCGCCTCGCGCAACGGGGTGCGGCTCACACCGAGGCGTGCCGCCTGCTCGACCTCGCCCAGAACAGTGCCGGGGGCCAACTCGCCGTACTGGATCTCGCGCAGCAGCGTCGCGTACGCCCGGTCGCCCGCCCGGGAGGAGCCGCCATCGGATGCCATGGCTTGATTGTATCCACAAGAACCCTCGTATGGGACGCTCCGTCGTCATCCTGACCCGAACGTATACAGTCAGTCGTCGTCGGCGTCATCCCCGTCGTCGTCGGCGTCATCCCCGTCATCGTCATCCGCGTCGTCGCCGTCCGCGTCATCGTCGTAGTCGGGGGCCGGCAGGGGCGCCGGTGGAGCGACGGGCTGCGGCGCTGCCGGAGCTGGAACCGCCGGCTCGGTCGGCGTCGTCGTCCCCGCTCCCGTCCCGGGATCGGTGGCGCCCGGATCGGCGGCACCCGCGGACGCCGCGCCCCCCGCTCCGGCGACTCCGGCGTCGGCCGCACCGAGCGCGGCGCCGCCGGGGTCGGACGTCAGCGCGCCACCGGGCAGCACCTGCTGCGTCGTGGTCCTCGGCTCGAACGCGCTCGCCACGGCGGCGGTGACACCCACCGCGCCGCCCGCGGCGACGACCATCGCGGCGACCGCGAACCAGACTCGACGTGACATCGCAGAACCTCCGACCCGCCGCGCGGACCGCGGCTGCTGCATCCATCGTCCCCCGCGTCGATAAGCCGCAGCTCGGACGATCATGAGACCGTCCTTATGCGGCCGACCGGGGCGCGGGCGCCCCGGCATACTGGCAGCATGACCCCCGCCGCCGCTCCGCGCACGGGGGTCGTCTGGACGGTGCGCACCCGCATCGTCCTGGTCATCGTCGTCGTCTCGGCGCTGGGGATGCTCTCGGTCGGCGTCGCGGTGTACCTCGTCGAGCGCGACCGCATCCTCGCGGACGTCGACGAGCGTCTCCGCGCGAGTCTCGAGTCGGCCCGCGCGTTGGTCGCCACCGGCCTCGGCGGCGAACCCTGGCCCTCGTCGCAGGCGGCGCTCGAGGCCGTGGTGACCCGCACCAGTCCCGACGACAACACCGGCGCCCTCGGCGTCATCGACGGCACCGCCGCGCTGATCCCCGGCGTCCCGCTGGATGTCGACCTGCAGAGCGCGCCGGGCTTCGTCGGCTACGTCAGCGAGGTCGCCGCGACGGACCCCGCGCTGGGCACGTACGCCGACGACGGGGTGGCCTGGCGCTATCTCGCGGCCCCGATCGCCGTGGCGGATTCGCCCTCGCCGGGCACCGTGCTGTTCGTCACGGCGTACGACCTCGACGCCGAGCTGGCCGAGATCGACGACCCGGCGCGGGTGTACCTCATCGCCGCGGCGGTGGCGATCGTCCTCATCGCCGGCGCCGCGGGCATCGTGGCCGCGAGGCTGCTGCGTCCGCTGCGACGCATGCGCGAGACCGCCGCCCGCGTCTCGGCGCGCTCGCTCGCCGAGCGGCTTCCCGTCCGCGGCAACGACGACGTCTCGCATCTCGCCGCGACCATGAACGACATGCTCGATCGACTGGACGCCGCCCTCGATGCTCAGCGCCGCCTGCTCAGCGACGTCGGCCACGAGCTCAAGACCCCGCTGACGATCGTGTCGGGCCACCTCGAGGTGATGGATGCCGGCGACGCCTCCGACGTGCGCGAGACGCGCGAGCTCGTCATCGACGAGCTCGCGCGCATGGGCCGCCTCGTGCAGGACCTCGCCGACGAGGCGGCGCTCCACGGACCGGCGCCGCTGGCGATGCAGCCGGTCGACGCCGCCGCGCTGCTGCGTCAGATCGCGCGCAAGGCCGAGGGTCTGGAGGGAGCCCGGGTGACGCTGGCCGAGGTCGCCGCGGCCCGCATCGCCGGCGACCCGGCCCGCATCACCCAGGCCGTGCTGCAGCTCGCCCAGAACGGCGTCACCCACGGTGGCGGCGACCTCACGCTGGGCAGCCGGCGCACTCCGGATGCCGTGGAGCTGTGGGTCCGCGACCGCGGCCCGGGCGTGCCCGCCGACGAACGCGACCGGGTCTTCGACCGCTTCCACCGCGGCGACGCGGGAGGTCGCGGCGCGGAGGGCAGCGGGCTCGGTCTGAGCATCGTCCTGGTCATCGCCCGGGCGCACGGCGGCACGGCCTGGGTGCGCGACGCCCCGGGGGGCGGCGCGGAGTTCGTCGTGTCGATCCCGCGACAGTCCGACGCCGCGTCGCCCGGTGACCCGGGCACGCAGGGTCACCGACGCGTCACCGTCGACGGGCGCGAGGTCATCGTTCCCCCGGTGCCGCCGCTGCATCGTCCCGCCGCACGATCCCCCCGTTCCCCCCAGGAGTGACCGATGCCTTCCATCCTCATCGTCGACGACGAGACCCGCATCTCGAGCTTCATCGACAAGGGCCTGCGCGCCGCCGGCTACGCCACGCGCGTCACCGCCTCGGGCGGGGACGCCGTCGCGCTGGGGCTCAGCGGCGAGTTCGACCTCGTGGTGCTCGATGTGAACCTGCCCGACATCGACGGGTTCGCCGTGCTGGAGCAGCTGCGCGGTTCGGGGTCGGATGTGCCGGTGATCATGCTCACCGCCCGCGTCGAGCTGCACGACACCGTCGCCGGCCTCGAGGGCGGCGCCGACGACTACCTCGGCAAGCCGTTCCGATTCGACGAGCTGCTGGCCCGCATCCGCCTGCGCATGCGCCGCGACAACACCGCGGCGCAGCCCGAGCTGCGCCATCGCGACGTCGCGCTCGACATCCGCCAACGCACGGCCTCGGTCGACGGGCGGGAGGTCGTGCTGTCGGCGCGCGAGTTCGCACTGGCGGAGGAGCTGATCCGCCACCCCGGGCAGGTGCTCAGCCGCGAGCAGCTGCTCAGTCGCGTCTGGGGGTACGACTTCGACCCGGGCTCCAACGTGGCGGACGTCTACATCGGCTACCTGCGTCAGAAGCTGGGGTCGGACCGCATCGAGACCGTCCGCGGCGTCGGCTACCGCCTGGTCTGAGACGCGGCCGACGCCCGCAGCCACGCCTGCGCGGTGTCGTGCCACTGCGGACGGAAGAGGTACACCGCCCCGAGGCGCAGCCGCGTCGCATCCTCGTACACCCGCATCCGCTCGGGATCGACGCCCACGGCTGCGGCCAGCGCGTCGATCGCAGCCCGCGCGGATGCCGCCCGCTGGGCGCTCAGACGCGACTGCGCCTCGCGCCACGCCACGTGGACCCGGAGGTTCGCCAGGTCGAGGGCGGGTTCCACCGCCGCCGCGGTGTCGAGGTCGATGAGCCCGGCCGCGCCGGCGGGGTCGCCGCTGTCGTCGAAGAGCACCTGCTTGTCGTGGAGGTCGCGGTGCCCGACCACGGCATCCTGCGCGGCGCCGTCGACCAGGCGAGCGGCGACGGTCTCGGCGTGCGCGGCGAGGCCCTCGGCGTCGTCGGCGAGCGGTGCGGCGGCCAGTGCCCACGACCGCAGGACCGCGGCCTCGTCGCGCGGACCGTGGCGCCGCATCCCGACGGCGCTTCGCGCCAGCACCCGCCGCCAGCCCGCGGCCCACGCGTGCCACGCCCGGTCGACCAGCGCGTCGGGGACGGCGTCGTCGGCACCCAGGTCGCACAGGGTGCGCCCGGGCACGAGCGACAGGCGCACGACGCCGGGCTCGTCCGTCGGCGACGCCGGAAGAGGTTCCGGCACCGTGAACCCGTCGCGGAAGGCGGCCGCCTCGGTGTGCGCACGCAGCACGCCGGCAGCGGCGTGCGGTCGCACGACCTTCACGAACGCGCCGCCGGCACGCTCCCGCACCACCGCGCGACGGCCCCGCCGCCACGAGACGATCTCGCCCGCGCCTGCGACGGCAGCCAGCGCCGGCAACCGCGCATCGCCTGCCGGCTGCTCGAGCACCGCCCGCCCGGCGCGCCACCGACCGGCGCGCACGCCCGGCGCCCCCGGTGTCGAGAGCTCGAGGTCGTGACCACCGTCGACTGCCGGCCAGGCACGACCGACCTGCCAGAGGCGCCCCTCCGCCGAGACCACGGCGGGCACCGGCGTCACGGCGTCCACCCCTCGCCGACGGCGAGCGCCCGGTCCACGAGCGCGGGCCAGTCGGGGTCGCATCGGCGGAACGGCTCGATCGCCCGCCCGAGCGCGCACAGCGGCACCCAGGCGCGCAGCCGGGCATCGTCGAGCTCTCCCCCGGCCGCGCGGTACCCCTCGATCAGCTCGCCGATGAGCGGGCTCGCGCCCAGACGCATCCGCTCCTCGACGGCGAAACCGGCCAGATCGCGCATCGGGTCTCCCGTTCCCAGCCGGTCGAAGTCGATCAGCCTCACCTCGCCGTCCGCGCCGACGAGCACCTGATCGGCGCTGAAGTCGCCGTGCACGACGCGCTCGGGACCGCCCGCGGGATGCCGCGCGGCCAGGGCCGCGGCGCGCGAGGCGAGCTCGGGCAGCACCGCGGCGATGGCCGTCGCGGCGGCCGCCGCGTCACTCGGACCCGTCACCGGCCGAGCCGCGACGGGGGTGGGCGCCCGGTGCAGGGCCGCCAGGGCCGCGCCGGCGCGGAACGCGGCGTCCGGCGAAGGCGCGACGGTCAGATCGCCCTCACCCCAGTACGGTGCGCGCCAAGCCCGGTCGGTCAGCCGTTCCGCGGGCAGCACGGGTACCCCGACATCCGAGAGCAGCACCGCCAGCGCGTCCGGTCGGAGCCGGTCGGCAGCACGCGCGACGACCTTGACGATCGCGCCGCCGCCGGCCTCGGCGAGCACGAGCCGCCGGCCCGGGTTGTGCCGCAGCAGCTGCGCCCCGGTCAGCTCCCCGGGCCGTGCCCGGTCGAGCTCGCGCATCGCCGGGGCCAGCGCCCGGTCCGTCCGCGCGGTCCCGGTGACGGCGTGAGCGATTCCCGGCACCGGATCTGCGCGGCGATGCGGGACGCTCGACACGCGGGCCTTGTCGGGTCCGTCGTAGGCCGCCGCCCACCCCGCGCCGTGCGGCGAGTCGAAGGCCGCGATCACGCTGGTCGCCGGCTTGTAGCGGACGCGCCGGAGGTGCACGGGGTGCCCGAGAACTGCGCCGAGCGCATCGGCGTCGAGCAGCGTGCCCAGTCCGGGCACCCGCGGGTCGCGCTCGCGCAGGCGGGCCAGAGCGATGGCGGCGGGGGTCATCGGTCCGCTCCCGGCCCGACCGCCACCGGGGTCTCGGTGCTCCGCGCGCGCTCGACCCACCGACGCAACCGCGACGATGACCGCGCCATGAGCTCGCCGGGCTCGCCGTCCTCGACGATGCGGCCGTCCTCGAGCCACACCACACGGTCGGCGGCGAGAGCCTGCGTCACGTCGTGGGTGATGGAGATCACCGTGCGTCCCTCGGCGAGCTCGGCGAGCGAGGCCGACACCTGCGCCCGCGACTGCGGGTCCAGGCCCGTCGTGGCCTCGTCGAGGACGACGACCGGCGCGTCGCGCAGCAGCGCGCGGGCGATCGCGATCCGCTGCCGCTGGCCGCCCGAGAGCGTGTCGCCCCGATTGCCCAGCACGGTGTCGTACCCCTGCGGCAGGGCGCTGACGAACTCGTGCGCCATGGCGCGGCGGGCGGCGCGCTCGACCTCCTCGTCGGTGGCGTCCAGGCGCCCCAGCCGGATGTTCTCGCGGACGGTGTCGGCGAACAGCACCGATTCCTGCAGCAGCAGCGACACGGCGCTGCGCACGCTCGCGACCGTGGCCTGCGTCACGCTGACCCCGTCCAGTCGCACGTGCCCGGCCACCGGATCCGCCGTGCGCACCAGCAGTCCGGCGAGGGTGGACTTGCCCGCGCCCGAGGGGCCCAGCATGCAGATGTGCTGCCCGGCGGGGATGCGCAGTGTCAGGTCGCGCGCGAGCGCGCGTCCCCGGCCGTCGTCGAGGTCGATCCGGTCGAACCACACCTCGCCGCGCAGGCGCGGGAGGGGCGCTGCGTGCGGCGCATCCGCGATCTCGACCGGCTCGTCGAGCAGATCCGCGACCCGCTCGCCCGATGCCGCGGCCCGGGCGATGCGACCGGTGAACTTCGCGAGGTCGCGGAGGGGGCGCATGGCGAGCTTCAGGTAGGCGACGAACACCACCAGATCGCCCGGCGTCATGCTGCCCGAGAGCACCTGCCATCCGCCGCCGAACAGCACGAGCGCGGTGGCGACGCCGACGATCAGGTCGGTGCGCCGTTCGAGACCGGCGGCCAGGCGGCGCGAGCGGACGCCCTCGGTGAGCGCCTTGTCGTTGCCGCGCGCGAACCCGCCGCCGAACCGCTCCTCGAGACCGTACGCCTGCACGACGCGGATCGCGCCGAACGTCTCGGCCGCGGTGTCGGCGAGCGCCCCCTCGCCCTTGCGCGTCGTGCGCGAAGCCGCGGTGATCTTGCGCGAGCTGCGCCGCGAGGTGATGAGGTACGCCACCGCCGCGAGCACGACGACGAGGGTGAGCAGCGGGTCCATCAGCGACATCACGACGGTCAGCACGACCAGGGTGACGATGTTGCCCACCAGCGGCAGGCCCGCCGTCACGGCGACCTCCTGCAGCCGCCCGATGTCGCCGACCAGGCGCTGGACCACATCGCCCGACGAGGTCGCGGCGTGGTACCGCGGCGAGAGCGACTGCAGATGCGCGAAGACGCGGCCGCGCAGCTCGGTCGCCACGCGCGAACCGACGAGCGCGAACGCCACCGTGCTGACGTAGGCGGCGAGCGCGCGCAGCGCGATCAGGCCCACCAGCAGGCTCGCGCACGCCACGAGCAGTCCCACGGTCGCCTCCGGGATGCCCGCGGCGGCACCCGCGGTCGCGCCCAGGCTCGCCGACACCGAATCGACGACGAACTTCAGCGGCCACGGCTCGAGCACCCGGAAGACGACATCGGCGAGCAGCGCCACGAGTCCGAGGGTGATCAGCCCCGCCTTGCCGCGCAGGTGCGGCTTGACGATCAGCAGGCTCCGCGCCAGTGCGCGCTGCGAGGGCACGGTCGCGCGACCCCGGCGGCGGCTCACGCCCCCACCTCCGCGGGGAGGGCGGCGAGGGTGCGGGCCAGCACTCCCGACCAGTCGTGCGCCGCGACCGCCCGGCGACGGGCGGCCACCGACCAGCGCACACGCGTCTCGGGGTCGGCCGCAAGCGCCTCGAGGGCGTCGGCGAGGGCCACCGGATCGCCGGGGCGCACGAGCGCGCCGGTCTCACCGTGGGCGACGAGCTGCGGCAGCTGCCCCACCCGCGATGCGACGACCGGGATGCCGGCGGCGAGGTACTCGCACACCTTCAGCGGCGAGAAGTAATCGTCGGCCTCCCGGTAGGGGGCGACACCGATGTCGATCCCGCCGAGCATCGCCGGCACCTCGCTGGGGGCGACGGCGCCCACGAAGCGGGCCTCCAGTCCCAGGCGCGTCGCCTGCTCCCGCAGCTCGGCGCCGGCGGGGCCGTCGCCGATGACGGTGAGACGGATGCCGCATCCGCGTCGCGCGAGTTCGGCCGCGGCGTCGAGGAGCACGTCGACGCCGTGCCAGTGCTTGAGCGTCCCGACGAACCCGACCGTGGGGGTCTCCCCGGCGTAGCGTCGCGCAGTCGTGGGACGGATGCGGGCGGTGTTGACGCCGTTCGGCTCGACGACCGGGTCGACCGCGCCGAGCCCGCGTGCCCACGCGGCCACCGGTTCGGAGACGCAGGTCACGACCGCCGCGGCCCGCAGCGATTGCTCGGCGAGCGCGCGCACGCCCACCTCGTCGACGAGCTCGCGATGCAGCCGCTGCTCCTCGATGAGCGGGGCGTTGACCTCGAGCACCAGCGGCGAGCCGGTCTCGGCCGCGATCCGCGCGCCACCGTCGCTGAACAGCGAGAACCGCTCGTAGACCAGGTCGCAGCCGTCCGCGGCGGCGGCGTCGGCGAGCTCGCGGGCGGCGCGGGCGATGTCGCGCTCTCGTGCCGCGGTGTCGCCGCGGGCGACGCGGCGCTCGATCACGCGGAGCTGTGCGAGGTCGTCCGGCACGTGGTCGCCGCGCCGGGTCGTGTAGACGGTCACCTCGTCGCCGCGGGCCCGGAACGCGCGCACGACCTCCTGGATGTGCACGCTCGCCCCCTTGGTGCCGAAGACGGGCACCCCGGGGTCTGCGCACAGGTACGCGACGCGCATCAGGCAGCCCTCCGCTCGTCGCGCGCGACCGCCCCGGTGAGCTCGGCGAGGTCGGCCGCCAGCCGTCGCGCGTCGAACTCGCGCTCGATGAGCCGGCGCGCCCGTCGCGCGATCGGCTCCGCCGGGAAGTCCGCAGCGCACGCCCGGGCGAGGGCCTCGGCGAGGTCGGCGACGTCGCCGGGGGCGCACAGCACCCCCGTCTCGCCGTCGCGGATGATCTCGGGGATGCCGGTGACCGCCGTCGACACGCACGGCACCCCGCTCGCCATGGCCTCGAGGAGCACCGTGGGCAGCCCGTCGGCATTGCCGTCGGCGCCGACCAGGCAGGGAGCGACGAAGACGTCGGCCTCGCGCAGGCACTGCGCCACCTCGTCCTGCGAGCGGGCACCGAGCATCCGCACGGCATCGCGCACGGGCGACGCGTCGATCTGCGCCCGCAGGTCCGGCCCCAGCTCACCGTCACCGACGATGTCCAGGCGCACCGCCACACCGCGGGCGCGAAGCCGCTCGACGGCTCGGACGAGCAGCCCGAAGCCCTTCTTCTCGACCAGGCGCCCCACCGCGAGCAGCCGGACCTCATCGGCGCGGGCGGCCGGTGGCACGAACGGGAACCGGTCGAGCTCGAGCCCGTTGTACACGCGATGCAGCCGCGGACCGTCGCCGAACTCGGCCCTCAGGTGCGCGAGGTTGTAGTCGCTGACCGTCACCGCGAACGCGGCATCGTCGAGCTTGCGGGCCAGGTCCTCGCGCGAGACCGATTCGTGGAAGATGTCCTTGGCGTGGGCGGTGAACGAGTACGGGATGCCGGCCAGGCGACCCGCGAGCCGCGCGATCGTCGTCGCGGCCGACCCGAAGTGCGCGTGCAGGTGCGTGACGCCCCGCATCCGGGACTGCCGGGCCACCTCCACCGCCTGGACGGCGTCGTCGGGCTCGAGTTCGGCGAGCTCGGACAGGTGCCGGGCGACCGCCGCCGCCAGCTCGGGGTCTGCGCCGGCCGAGCGCAGCGTCGCCCAGGCGATGCTCAACCGCTTGGGCACCGGGATCGCGCGCACCGGGGCCTGCACCCGGGCGAGCTCCGCGTGGAACCGCGTGTCGTCGGTCGGCCGGAGGGCGAAGATCTCGATGCGTTCGCCCTGGGCCTCGCGAGCGAGGATCTCGGTGACGACGAAGGTCTCGGAGAAGCGCGGGTACATCTTCAGCACGTAGCCGATGAGCGGCGCCGCGGGACGAGCCGGGACGGTGATGTCAGACAGCATGGGCGATGACC
This sequence comes from Microbacterium oleivorans, assembly GCF_013389665.1. NCBI lineage: Bacteria > Bacillati > Actinomycetota > Actinomycetes > Micrococcales > Microbacteriaceae > Microbacterium > Microbacterium oleivorans. The sequence continues at coordinate 1,439,634 of NZ_CP058316.1, forward strand.
TCCTGGGGGATGCGATCCAGCGAACGGGCGGCGAGAGGGGCGACGGCGGCGAGTCCGTCGAGGTCGACGGAGCTGCGCGCCGAGCGGTGTCCGATCGAACGGGCGAAGAAGTCGGCGACGGTGCGGGCGTCGAGGGTCTCGGGCGCGGCAGACGAGACGGCGCCGACCCGCGCGAGGGCGGTCGCGCGGATGCGCTGCTCGTCGCGGCGCGAGGCGCGTGGCACGACGAGCAGCGGCGTGGGGCTGCTCATCACCTCGCAGACGGTGTTGTATCCGCCCATCCCGACCACGGCGGCCGCGCGATGGACGAGATCCGGCATGTCGCTGATGGTCTCGACCACGCGGGTGGCCGCGGTCGCCGCAGCGCGCACGAGCGCACGATCGGGCTCGGGCATCTGCGGGCCGGTGACGACCAGGTGATCGTGTCCCTCGGGAACCTCGGCCGCTGCGGCGGTCATGGCCGTCCGCAGCCCGTCGGCGCCTCCGCCGACGGTGGTCAGCACGAACGGCCGCGCCGCCTCGTGCCGCATCGACGTGCTGCGCCCGTTGGCGAGGTAGCCGGTGTGGAACACCAGGTCGTGCAGGCCGCGCGGGAGCTCGCCCGTCACCCGCATGTCGTGCACGGCAGGATCCCCGTATACCCAGACGGCGTCGTAGAGCTCGCGGACGGCGGCGGCTCCGCCGAGGAGCCGGAATTCCTCACGCGCCACCGCCGGACGGTCGAGCACGTCGCGCAGCCCCAGCACGGTGACGCACGACGGCTGCTCGTCGCGGAGGATGCGCAGCGCCGCCGTCAGCTCGCCGTGCACGCCGAACGGATGCCGGTCGACGATGACCAGATCGGGGCCGAACGCGCTCAGCACGCCCGCGGCGGCGCCGCCGCGCATGGCGGTGACGCGGTCGATGCCGGCGGCGAGGTGGCGGGAGCGGTAGCCGCCGTCGCCGACGGTGATGCCCGGCAGCACCACCCAGTCCCATCCACGCGGCGCGGGGAAGGCCGTCGCGCCGGCGTCGCCGGTGAGGAGGATGCCGGTGACCTCCTCGCCGCGCAGCGCCGGGAGGGCACGCGTGAGGGCGTGGGCGATCGCGAGATTGCGACGCACGTGGCCGAGCCCCACCGAGTCGTGCGAGAAGAGGGCGACCCTGATGACCATGACACGCTCCAGAAGACGGCGACGCGGTGACCGCGACGGATCGGACGACCCGTGCACCCCACAGTGCCCAGGCGCGCTAAAGCGGCGGTAAGCCGATCACGAGAGGCTTCTTATGCGGCGCGCGACGGTGCGGGTGGCGGTGGCTTCGAGCCGCGCCCGCGGTCGACTAGCGTTTCAGGGTGAGCGAAGCACCCTCCCGCTATGTCGTGGCCACCGACGGCGCCTGCAAGGGCAACCCCGGACCGACCGGCTGGGCATGGGTCGGCGAGGACGGGCATTGGGCCGCCGGGGCCCTCCCCGAGGGCACGAACAACATCGGTGAGCTGCTGGGTCTGCTCCATGCGATCGAGGACCACCCCGACGTCCCCGAGCTCGTCGTGCAGGCCGATTCGAAGTACGCCATCGACACCTACGCCTCGTGGATGGACGGCCACCGTCGCCGCGGCTGGAAGACCTCCACGGGTGCTCCTACGAAGAACCGCGACATCCTCGAGCAGCTCATCGTCGCCCGCGACGCCCGGCGTGCCCGTGGCCTGCCCGACGTCGTGCTGGAGCACGTGCGCGGGCACCGGGGCCACGTGCTCAACGAGTGGGCCGACGAGCGGGCCGTGCGCGGGGCGGAGCACGCAGCGAAGGGCACGGCGAGCGCGTGGTCGTCATTGGGCGGCCGACACGAGCGACTCGACGTCTCGGAGGCGCCGAAGAAGAAGCGCTGAGCTAGATCGCGCCCAGCAGCTTGGCGAGCCGGTCCAGGGCCGGGCGCTGGCCGCGGACGAGCCGCGTTCGCGCGTCGTCGAGCGACAGCCACGCCACGCGGTCGACCTCGGGGAACGACGCCCGACGGCCCGACCGCGGCGGCCATTCCATCTCGAACTCTCCGAACCGAGCCGGCGTCACGTCGAACCCCGCGCCGTCGACGACGAACACGGTGATCCGCTTGCCCGAGGCATAGGCGAACGTGCCGAGCTCGGCGTACTCGCCCCCGGGCGGGTCCAGGCCCAGCTCCTCGCGGAACTCGCGCCGGGCGGCATCCCGGGCCGTCTCGCCCTCGGCATCGAACTCGCCCTTCACGATCGACCAGGCGCCCTCGTCCCGGGACGCCCAATAGGGCCCGCCCATGTGCGCGACGAGCGCCGACACCGTGCCGTCCGCAGCGACGCGGTAGGGCAGGATGCCGGCGCTCGTCGCCGCCACGATCAGGCCGGGCGACTCTTGGGCGAGACCGTCTCGGTCTCGGCCGGGTCGGTGGCCGCGACGCCGCCGAGGGCGTCGTTGATCGCCGCGTACGCCGCGTCGTCGAGCTTCACACCCGACGCCTTGACCGTGTCCTCGAGCTGCTCGGGACGCGAGGCCCCGACCAGGGCTGCGGCGATGTTGTCGTTGTGCAGGACCCAGGCCAGCGACAGCTGCGCGATCGTCAGGCCCGCCTCGTCGGCGATGGGCCGCAGCTTCTGGACGGCGGTGAGAACCTCGTCGTTCAAGAAGCGCTTGATGAAGTTCGCGCCGCTCTTCTCGTCGGTCGCGCGCGACCCCTCCGGCACGGGCTGGCCCGGCTGGTACTTGCCGGTCAGAACGCCCTGGGCCAGCGGCGACCACACGATCTGCGAGATGCCGAGCTCCTGCGAGGTGGGGATGACCTTGCCCTCGATGACGCGCCAGAGCGCGGAGTACTGCGGCTGGTTCGACACGAGCTGGACCCCCAGCTGCTTGGCCAGGGCGTGCCCCTCGCGAAGCTGTTCGGCGGTCCACTCGCTCACCCCGATGTAGAGCGCCTTGCCCTGACGCACGATGTCGGCGAAGGCCTGCATCGTCTCCTCGAGCGGGGTCTCGTAGTCGTAGCGGTGCGCCTGATAGAGGTCGACGTACTCGACCCCGAGACGCCGCAGCGACCCGTTGATGCTGTCGAAGATGTGCTTGCGCGAGAGGCCCTGATCGTTGGGTCCCTTGCGGCCGGTGGGCCAGTACACCTTCGTGAAGATCTCGAGCGACTCGCGCGGCTGACCCTTGAGCGCGTCGCCGAGGACGACCTCCGCCGCCGTGTTGGCGTAGGCGTCGGCGGTGTCGAACGACGTGATGCCCAGATCCAGCGCCTTGTGGACCGTCGCGATCGCCGCGTCGTTCTCCACCTGCGAGGCGTGCGTCACCCAGTTCCCGTACGTGATCTCCGAGACTTTGAATCCACTGTTGCCGAGGTAGCGATACTCAACCATGCGATGACGCTACCGCTCGGCGGGCCTGTGCAGCCGGGGGTTGCGCCCCGTGACGGATCCGCTACGCGGTGGGCGGCTGACCGTGCGCGACGAGGTCGTCGAGCGGCCCGGTCGGCAGAGCGATCCACCCCTCGCGGCGAGCAGCGGCGAGCTGGTCGGGTTCCGGCTGGATCACCGCCCCGCGAGCGGAGGCGCGCGTCGCGAGCGCCGCCACGACCGCGTCGAACGCGTCGCCCGAGCGCACCATCGTCGCGGCGTGCTCACCGGGGTCGAGCCACGGCGCGGCCCCGAGCATCGCATCCAGCAGGACCCGACGCACCGCGGGGTCGACGCGGTAGCCGCGGGTGTCGAAGCCCCAGACCCGGAGGGACGCGCCCGGATAGACCTCGGCCAGGTCGCCCGAGCCGGCGCGGTCGACGTCGCGGCCGTCGGCCCGCAGCCGCGCCACGAGACCCGCGCACCGCAACGCCGTGACGCCCAGACGGTCCGTCGAGACGCTGAGCGGCCACCGGCCCGTGATGGCTCGCACGACCCGGTCGGTCTCCCGGTAGGCGAGCCGGCGCCGCCATGACGCCCCGCCGTCGACCTCCGGTGCGCCGGACGGGTCGGCGTGGCGCGAGACGAAGTCGACGAACTCGTCGGGCCAGCCCAGCGCGCAGTCGATTCCGATCTTCGTCGCCGTCCGCGCCGCGTCGACGATGTCGGTATCGGAGGCGCCGAGCCGCAGTGACACCAGGCGGGCGGACGATGCGGCCCATTCGACGACCGCCACCGCGGTGCCCGCGTCGGCGGCCGCCAGGTCCACCCCGACGGTGCGCATGTCCCGCGGGCTCAGCCGGCGGGAACGGTGTCGGCGGCGCGCTGATCGTCCTCGGTGGCCACGAGCTGGCCGCAGGCGCCGTCGATCTCTTTGCCGCGGGTGTCGCGCAGCGTCGTGGGCACCCCGGCCTCGTTCAGGCGGCGCACGAACTCGTCCTGCACCTCGGGCTCGGACGACGTCCAGATGGATCCCGGCGTGGGGTTCAGCGGGATCGGGTTCACATGCACCCAGCCGCGGCCGCGGGCGTTGAGCTTCTCGGCGAGCAGGTCGGCCCGCCAGGCGTGATCGTTCATGTCCTTGATCAGGGCGTACTCGATCGACACGCGACGGCCGGTCTCGTCGAAGTACGCACGCGCGGCGTCGAGGGCCTCGTCGACCTTCCAGCGCGAGTTCACCGGGATGAGCTCGTCGCGCAGCTGGTCGTCGGGCGCGTGCAGCGACAGTGCGAAGGTGACGGGGATGTCCTCCTTCGTCAACTTCTGGATCGCGGGGACGAGACCGACCGTCGAGATCGTGATGCCGCGCGCGCTCATGCCGATGCCGTGGTCCTTGTCGACCATCGTGCGCACCGCCTGCATGACCCGGGCGTAGTTCGCCAGCGGCTCGCCCATGCCCATGAAGACGATGTTCGTGACGCGCTCGCCCTCGTGGCCGACCTTGCGCGGATCACCGAGGCCGCCGTCGGCGATCAGCCGGTTGGCGCGGACGATCTGCTCGACGATCTCGGCGGCCGACATGTTGCGGGTCAGCCCTGCCTGGCCGGTGGCGCAGAACGGGCAGTTCATGCCGCACCCGGCCTGGCTCGAGACGCAGAGGGTGATGCGGCCGGTGTAACGCATGAGCACCGACTCGACGAGGGCGCCGTCATGGAGCTTCCAGAGGAACTTGATCGTGTCGCCGCGATCGGTCTCGAGTCGGCGCACCTCCGTCAACAGGGGCGGCAGCATGCCCGCCACGAGCTCGTCCCGGCCCGCCGCCGGCAGGTCGGTCATCTCGGCGGGGTCCGAGGTGAAGTGCCGGAAGTAGTGCTTCTCGAGCTGCTTGGCCCGGAACCCGGGCATGCCCAGTTCCTTCACCTTCTCGACGCGCTGCTCGGGGGTGAGGTCGGCGAGGTGCACCGGGGGCTTGCCGCGCTTCGGGCTGGCGAACTGCAGCAGGGGCCGGCCGGTCTCGTCCTTCTGCTGCGACCAACCCTCGGTCGCCGGACGCACCTGACGCGGCTTGGTCGTGCGCACGGCGGAGGCGGCCCCGCGCTCGGGAGAGGAATCGGTCATGGGTTCCAGGGTACCGGGGCGCGGTCGCGGAAAGACTGGTGGGCCCGCGCTCAGACCGGAAGCAGCAGGTACAGCGCGCCGATGACCGTGATCACGACGACGAGGCGCTCGAACAGCCGCTGCGGGATGCGGGTCGCGATCGCCCGCCCGGCGAACGCGCCGACGACCACGAGCGGCACCAGGACGGCCACGATCACCAGCCCGGACGGGGTGATCAGCCCGAGACCGACGGAGAACGGGATCTTCGAGACGTTGACGATGGCGAAGAACCAGGCGGCGGTCCCGAGGAACGCCTGCACGGGGAACCGCAGCGCCAGGAAGTACATCGACATGATCGGACCGGCCGCATTGGCGACCATGGTCGTGAAGCCGCCGAGGCTGCCGTAGACGGCCGCGACGGCGGGATGCGGCCGGGCTCCGGCATCGACCGGCGACCCGCTCGCGGCCCGTCGCCGCCACAAGGTCGCGGCGATCACCACGAGCAGGATGACGCCGATCACCCGGCGCACGAGGGCATCCGGCGCCGCCGCGAGGAAGACCACCCCGAGCAGCATCCCGACGACGACGGCGGGGATGAGGCGCACCAGCGCCCGCAGGTCGGCGTGACGGCGATAGGCCCACAGCGCGAACAGGTCGCCGACGATCAGCAGCAGCAGGATGGTGCCGGTGGACTGCTTCGCCGGCAGCGCCGCGGCGAACAGGGCCACGGCGATCGTCCCCGCGCCGGGGAGCGCGGCCTTCGAAAGCCCGATGACCACCGCGCCCAGCGCGAGCAGTGACCATCCGGCGACGCTCAGCTCGGGCACGGAGGCGTTCTCAGGGTCACCGCACCACCGTAGCCCCGGCGGCGGCGCGCCTAGAATGCACGCATGGCGATCGACGATGCTGCCCCGCCGGCACGCGGGACCGTCGTGCACAAGGTGTTGAACAACAACGTCGTCATCACCCTCGACGAGCGCGGCCGGGAGCGGGTGCTGATGGGCCGGGGGCTCGGCTTCCAGCTGAAGCCCTCCGATGCGCTCGACCCCGACAAGGTCGAGAAGACCTTCATCCTCGACGGCGGCGATCAGGGCGACCGCGAGCGCCAGCTGCTCACCGACGTGCCCTATCCCGTGATCGAAGCGGTGACACGAGCCGTCGACGAGGCCGAGCGCCGCCTCGGACATCACCTCGACCGGCATTTCGCGATGGCCGTCATCGACCACATCCAGTTCGTGCTCGAGCGCCTCGACAACGGCATCCGCATCCCGGCCACGAACATGCCCGAGCTGCGGGTGCTGCATCCGCACGAGTTCTCCGCGGCGCAGCGCATGGCCGCCGCGATCTCGGAATCGCTCGAGCGCGAGCTGCCCGCCGAGGAGGCGGTGTTCCTGACCATGCATCTGCTGAACGCGACACGCGACGAGCCGAACGGCACCGCCGCACTGCTGTTCCGCCGGGTGCAGCATGTGGTCCTCACCGTCGAGAACGCGCTCGGAGTGAAGCTCGATGTCGAGAGTCCCGACTACGCCCGCTTCGTGCTGCACATCCAGTTCCTGCTCCAGAGACTCGTCTCGCGCACGATGCTGCGCAGCGCCGACACGTCGTTCTTCGAGTTCGCCAAGCACAGCTATCCGCGTTCGTTCGAGATCGCACAGGAGGTCAAGGCGTACGTGCGCGCGGCGACCGAGTCCGAGCTGACCGATGAGGAGCTGCTGTACGTCATCGTCCACGTCGAGCGGCTCGCGACGCAGGTCGGAGCGAACCGCGCTGGCGAGGAGTCGCCCCCCGTGGTACCGTGACTTCCGCAGGGCGTCGCTGCCCTGCGGAAGTCTCCGGATTGTTACCGCGGCAGCGGGCAAAACCTGAACTCACATCGTCTTGATCGACGATGAACGAGTTCAGGTTTTTTTGTTGCCCGAAAACAGGGATGCCGCGGCTTCCTCCACCCGAGTGCCGCGATGCTGCGGCAGAAAGCGAGCAGTCCCGATGGATTACTCGAAGACCGCGGCCGGCGTCCTCTCAGGCGTCGGCGGCGAGGAGAACGTCAACTCCCTCGTGCACTGCGCGACCCGACTGCGCTTCGTGCTGAAGGACGAGTCGAAGGCGAACGCCGCGACCATCAAGGCCGTGCCCGGCGTCGTCACCGTCGCCCAGGCCGGGGGCCAGTACCAGGTCGTCATCGGCAACGACGTGCCCGAGGTGTATGCCGAGATCGGCAAGATCTCGAAGTTCGGCGGCGGATCCGACGCCCCGGCCGCCGAGGGACCGAAGGGCAACCTGTTCAACCGCTTCATCTCGATGATCTCGGCGATCTTCACCCCGCTGCTGTGGGCCCTCGCGGGCACGGGTCTGCTCAAGGCGTTCCTCGCCGCCGCCGTCACCTTCGGCTGGATCGGCACCGACAACTCCACCTACGCCGTCCTCAACGCCCTGTCGGACGGCCTGATCAACTTCCTGCCGATGGCGCTCGCGTTCACCGCCGCGCGCTACTTCAAGGCCAACGAGTTCACCGCCTTCGCGATCGCGGCGGCGCTGCTCTACCCCACCATCACGCCGCTCGTCGGCGCCGAGGGCCTGACGTTCTTCGGCATCCCCTTCACGATGGTCACCTACGTCTCGAGCGTCATCCCGATCATCGTGATCGTGTGGCTGCAGAGCCACGCCGAGAAGTTCCTCTACGCCAAGCTCCCCGGCGCGATCCGCCGATTCGTCACCCCGATGATCGTCGTGCTCATCGCGGTGCCGATCGTCTTCGTCGTCATCGGTCCGATCTCGGCGATCCTCAGCGGCGCGCTCGGCAACGGCATCGGCTGGGTCTTCGACAACGCCCCCTGGGCCGGCGGCGCGATCATGGGCGGCTTCTGGCAGGTCTTCGTGATCTTCGGTCTGCACTGGGGCCTCGTTCCGCTGTTCACGCTGGAGTACCAGACCACCGGGCAGATCCTGCTCATCGGCCCCGTCTTCGCGGCCGTGCTCGCCCAGGCCGCCGCCGTCGCCGGCGTGTGGGTGCGCGCCAAGGGCAAGAACCTGAAGTCGCTCGCGGCTCCCGCGACGCTGTCGGGCTTCCTCGCCGGCATCACCGAGCCCGCCATCTACGGCATCAACCTGCCCCTCAAGCGCCCGTTCGCCTTCGGCATCGTCGGCGGCGTGCTCGGTGGCGCCATCATCGCCATCGGCGGCGTCTTCTCGACCGCCTTCGTGGTGCCCTCGGGTCTGGCGCTGCCGGCCCTGTTCGGCAACGGCAACATGGTGATGCTGATCATCGGCCTGGCCGTGGCGATCGTCGTGCCGTTCCTGCTCACCGCGATCGTCGGTTTCGTCGAGCCCACCGAGGATGCCGCCCCCGCCGCCGCTGCGGCCGCCTCAGGCAACGACGTGGTCGTGCTCAGCCCGCTCGACGGCACCGTGGTGCCGCTGAGCGAGACGCCCGACGCCGCGTTCGCCGAGGGCAGCCTGGGTGACGGCGTCGCCATCAAGCCGCGGTCGGGTGCGGTCTACGCGCCGTTCGACGCCACCGTCGCCGCCGCCTTCCCCACCGGGCACGCGATCGGCCTGCGTCATGCCGACGGCGCCGAGGTGCTCATCCACATCGGCATCGACACCGTCAAGCTCGCCGGTGCGCACTTCGACGTCAAGGTGACCACCGGCCAGGAGGTCAAGGCCGGCGACCTGCTCGTGGAGTTCGACGGCGATGCGATCGAACGCGCCGGGTACGACCTGACCACCCCGGTCATCGTCACCAACGGCGAGCTCTACCCCGAGCTGACCGACCGCGCCTCGGGCCCGATCGCCCACGGCGAGGCGCTGTTCACCGGCGTCTCGGTCGAGTCGGCTCTGGCGAAGTAGTCGACACGACCCGACCGGAGGGGGTGCGGCACCCGACCGCGCCCCCTCCCTCCCCCCTCGCCCGCGGCGGGGGCCCGACACGAAACGAGAGAGAGACATGAGCACCATCACCTTCCCCGACGGATTCCTCTGGGGCGGCGCGACCGCCGCGAACCAGCTCGAGGGCGCCTACCTCGAAGACGGCAAGGGCCTCTCGATCCAGGACGTCATGCCGCACGGCATCGTGACCCCGCGCGCCGAGGGTCCGACCGACGACAACCTCAAGCAGGTCGGCATCGACTTCTACCACCGCTACGCGGAGGACATCGCCCTCTTCGCCGAGATGGGGTTCAAGACCTTCCGCTTCTCGATCGCGTGGAGCCGGATCTTCCCGAAGGGCGACGAGACCGAGCCCAACGAGGCCGGCCTCGCCTTCTACGACCGCGTGCTCGACGAGCTCGAGAAGCACGGCATCGAGCCCCTCGTCACGATCTCTCATTACGAGACCCCGCTGCACCTCGCCGAGACCTACGACGGCTGGGTGAACCGCGACCTCATCGGTTTCTACGAGCGCTACGTCCGTGTGCTGTTCAGCCGCTACGGAGCGCGCGTGAAGTACTGGCTGACCTTCAACGAGATCAACTCGATCGTCCACGCCCCCTTCATGTCCGGGGGCATCAACACCCCGAAGGACCAGCTCTCCCCCACCGACCTGTACCAGGCGATCCACCACGAGCTCGTGGCCTCCGCCCTGGCGACCAAGGTGGCCCGCGAGCTGGCCCCGGACGCGCAGATCGGCTGCATGGTGCTGTCGATGCCGGTCTACCCGCTCACGCCCGATCCCGACGACGTGTTCGCCGCGCTCACCACCGAGCGCGTCAACCTCGCCTTCGGCGACATCCACGTGCGCGGCGAGTACCCCGGCTACTACCTGCGGAGCCTGCGCGAGCAGGGTGTCGAGCTGCAGATCAGCGACGAGGACAAGACGCTCCTCAAGGAGAACACGGTCGACTTCGTGTCGTTCAGCTACTACTCCTCGATCTGCGAGACGACCGACGAGTCGAAGCGCGTCATGGGCGAGGGCAATCTCTTCGGCGGCGTCAAGAACCCGACTCTGAAGGAATCGGAGTGGGGGTGGCAGATCGACCCCGTCGGGCTGCGGCTCGTGCTCAACCAGTTCTGGGACCGGTGGCAGAAGCCGCTGTTCATCGTCGAGAACGGCCTGGGCGCCAAGGACCAGCTCGTCGAGGTCGACGGCGTGAAGACCGTCGTCGACGACTACCGCATCGCCTACCTGCAGGCGCACCTCGAGGCGGTCGGTGAGGCGATCGCCGACGGTGTCGACCTCATGGGGTACACGACGTGGGGCTGCATCGACCTCGTCTCGGCCTCGACGGCGCAGCTGAGCAAGCGCTACGGCTTCATCTACGTCGACCGCAACGACGACGGCTCAGGCACGCTGGATCGACACAAGAAGAAGTCCTTCGACTGGTACGCCGAGGTCATCCGCACCAACGGGGCATCGCTCACGAGCTGATCCCCGGCGGCGGGCATCGTCCCGCCGAACCCGACCGGGCGCGGTCGCGGGGCCCTCCTTCTGGCCCGCGGCCGCGCCCTTCTCCCTTCCTCGCCCCAGCCCCGTCATCGAGGTCCCGATGCCCACGTCCCACCCCCGCCGCCGCGCCGTCTTCCTCGATGTCGACGGCACGCTCCTGCACGACGGCGTCCACCTGCCCGAATCCGCGGTGACGGCGGTCCGACGTGCTCGCGAGAACGGGCACCTCGTGCTGCTGAGCACCGGCCGCGGCATGGCCGAGCTGCGGGGGCGCATCCTCGACATCGGGTTCGACGGCGCGGTCACCAACGGCGGAGCCTTCGCGAGCGTCGGCGACGAGCTGATCGTGTCGCGGCTGATGTCGGCTGCCGAGATCGCCCGCCTCACCGAGCGCTTCGAAGCGCGCGGCATCCACTGGTACTTCCAGTCGTACGACCGCCTGTTCGCGAGCCCGGGTCTGCCCGCGCTGCTCGCCGACCGCCTCGAACGCGACCGCGCGCTGCACGCCGAACGGGCGCGCGCGGCCGGCGCGACCGCCGATGACCGGGAGTTCTTCAGCATCGGGCTGAAGACGTTCGACGATGCCGTGCACTTCTCCGACGTCGAGATCGCCAAGGCCGTCATCCTGGGCTCCGATGCGCAGTCGGTCGCGGGTCTGCTGTCCGAGCTCGCTCCGGATTTCGCCGTCGTGTCGGGAACCATCCCGCTGCCCGACGGCAGCTCGGGCGAGATCGCCCCCCGCGGGGTCAACAAGGGAGCCGCGATCCTCGAGGTGCTCCGCCACCTCGAGGTCGACCCCGCCGATGCGATCGGCATCGGCGACAACTGGAACGACGCCGAGATGTTCGAGGTCTGCGGCACGGCGATCGCGATGGGCAACGCCGAACCGGCCGTGCAGGCACTCGCCGACGAAGTCACCACGGCGATCGACGCCGACGGCATCCACAACGCCTTCGCGCGTCACGGCCTCATCTGAGTCGGTGAGCGATGGCGGCGATGTCGTCGGGCGTCGTGCGGCAGCAGCCCCCGACGATGCGCGCACCCCACGCGAGCCACGCGTCGAGGTCGGCCAGGAGCCGGCCCGGGTCACCCGTCCACACCCGCGCTGCGGCGTCCCCCGTCTCGCCGCTGTTCGGATAGACGACGTACGGCGCCGCTGCGGCGTCGGCGATGGCGGACGACACCGTCTCGGGCGCGCAGCAGTTGACGCCGACCGCGAGAACCCCCGGTGTTCTCGCGCTCGCGGCGAGGGTCTCGCGCAGCGAGGCCGCGTCGAACGCCGCGCTCGCGGCCGAGAGCGAGATCCACGACGGGATGCCGACGCCGTCGATCGCCCGTGCCACCGCCTCCGCCTCGGCGGGCGAGGCGATCGTCTCGAACGCCAGGACGTCGGGCTCAGCGTCGACGATCGCATCGAGCCGGCGACGATGCCACCGCTGGAGCTCGGCGACGGAGAGGCCGTAGTCACCGGTGTACTCGCTGCCGTCGGCGCGCGCGGCTCCGAAGGGGCCGACGGATGCCGCCGCCCAGACGTCTCTCCCCGCCTCCGCTGCTCCCTCGCGCGCCAGCCGCACCGCGAGGTGCAGCAGGCGGCGGGTCTGCGCGCCGTCGAAGCCGACCGCGGCGAGGTTGTCGAAGGCGATCTGGTACGAGCCGGTCGTGAGGATGTCTGCCCCCGCGACCCCGCACTACGCTGGAGGGGTGACGTCGGAACCTCGCATCATCTTCCTCGACGTCGACGGCACCATCCTCGCGCACGGCGAGACGATCGCCCCCTCGACGGTCGCGGCGGTCCGCGCCGCGCGCGCCCGCGGGCATCTCGTCCTCCTGTGCACGGGACGCGCCGCCGGCGACATCAACGCCCGCGTGCTCGACATCGGCTTCGACGGCGCCATCTCCAACGGTGGAGCCCTCGCGGTGGTCGGTGACGAGACGGTGCTGGCCGAGACCATGCCACGCGCCGCCGTCGAGCAGGTCATCGCCTACTTCGATGCGCAGGGCACGCGCTACTTCATCCAGTCCCACGACGGCGTGTACGCCAGCGAGGGCGTGCGCGCGTTCATCGCCGATTTCATCGCCGAGCGCCGGCGACGGCACGCCGAGGACCTCTCGACCGTCGCGCTCGCCGAGGACGTCGTCGCCGCGCCCCGGTTCACTCCGGTCGAAGAGGCCGACCTCGACCGCATCGCCAAAGCGGTGTTCGTCAGCTCCGATCCCGACGCGGTGGACAAGACCCAGCGCGCGCTCGGGGAGGACTTCCACGTCATCCCCGGCAGCATGCCCCTGCCGGCCGGCTCGAACGGTGAGGTCGGGATGCGCGGCACGAACAAGGGAACCGGCATCCAGGCGGTGCTCGCACACCTCGGGCGCGAGGCCTCCGAGGCCGTGGGCATCGGCGACAGCTGGAACGACGTCGAGATGTTCGAAGTGTGCGGCACCGCGATCGCCATGGCCGAAGCCGACCCCGAACTGCAGACCATCGCGGGCGAGGTGACCACCGGGGTGCTCGACGACGGCATCTGGAACGCCTTCGTCCGCCACGGCATCATCGATCCCGCCGACGCCGCATGATGTCCAGCCCCGCGGCGGACGGCCGCATCCGGCCGATCGATCCGGCCGACGCCGGCGAGGTGCTGACACTGCAGCGCGCCGCGTTCGTCCAGGAGGCGCTGATCTACGACGCCGTCGACATGCCGCCGCTCACGCAGACGCTCGAGGAGCTCGAGGCCGAGCTGGTCGGCAACCTCGGCCTCGTCGCGGTCGACGACGGTCGCATCGTCGGCGCGGTGCGGGCGCGGGTCGACGGCGACCTGCTGCTCGTGGGTCGCATCGCCATCGCGCCCGATCAGCAGGGCAGCGGGATCGGCTCGGCGCTGTTGGCGGCGGTCGAGGCGCGGGGGCGGGATGCCGGGGCGGGAACGGCGGAGCTCTTCACGGGCTCGCTCAGCGAGGCGAACCTGCGTCTGTACGAGCGGGAGGGCTACCGCGAGTCCGAGCGGGTGCCGCACGACGACGGCACGTTCCAGGTCTTCCTGCGCAAGCCGCTGGGCTGACGCGTCAGCGCGCAGCCGTCGCTCGCCGGCGCCGGCGCACCGGCTCGGCGGGGAGCATCTCGGCCAGTCTCGGCATGGACTCGCTGCGTCCGCGCTCGACGTGGGCGGCGGCGAGCGCGAACGCGAGGTCGGCGTGTCCGGCCAGGATGGCCTCGACGATCTCGTCGTGCTCGTCCCACCGGCTCTGGGTGTCGCGCTCGGGGGTGAGGCGGAACAGCCAGCGGGTGCGTCCGGTGAGCAGTCCGCTCATCCGGAGCAGTAGCCGGTGCGCGGCGAGCGCGAAGATCTCCTCGTGCAGGTCGGAGTTGCGCGTCGACGCCGGCGCATCCTCGTCGTGATCCACGTGGGCGACTTCGAGGGCAGCAACCAGATACGTGGTGTCGGCGCCCGCGGCGGCCCGCCGAGCGGCGAGGGAGGCGGCGAACGGCTCGAGCTGCATCCGCATGTCGAACAGCTCCCGGGCGTCGTCGAGCGTGAAGGTGTGCACGATCGCCGCTCGCCGATGCGACGAGGAGACGAAACCCTCCGACTCGAGCAGCTGCAGCGCCTCGCGCACCGGCACCCGCGACACCCCGAGCTGCACGGCCACGTCGCGCTCGCCGAGCTTGTCTCCCATCGCGATCTCACCGGTGATGATGCGCTCGCGCAGGGCGTGCGCGATGCGGCGACCCGCGGCACCCGTCTCGTCATCCACCCGTCCATCCTGACAGGTATCGCGTGGACGGTCTCGCAGCGTGTTTGGTATGCCCAAACCGGCGGTGAGCGTCCCTGAGTGGGGCTAGAAGGGGGTTTTGGTACTCCAAAATGTCCTCGGCGTAAGAGTTGTGTTGCGTGTTCATTACGCGGGGGGTCTGCCGTCGGGTCGTGTCATAGCGTCCTCAACGTGATCCCCTTCCTCCTTCGTCGCCTCGGCCTCGCCGCCGCCACGATCCTCCTCGTGGTGACCGTGGGATTCGTGCTGGGCAGGCTCACCGGAGCGCCCGGAGCGCTGCTGCTGCCCGACAACGCCTCCGCCGCCGACGTCGACGCGCTCAACGCGAGCCTCGGCTTCGACCGCCCCGTGATCGTGCAGTACCTCGACTTCCTCGCGGGACTGTTCGTCGGCGACTTCGGCGACTCCTACCGCCGCCACGAGTCGGCGATGGGCCTCGTCCTCGAGCGGGTGCCCGCGACGGTCGAGCTGGCGTTCTGGGCCTTCGTGATCGGCTTCGCCCTCGCCGTGATCGCCGCCCTCGCCATCCAGCTCACCGGCAGCCGGGTGCTCCGCGCCGTCGTGGGATGGAGCGGCGCGGTGCGGCAGTCGATCCCCGACTTCTTCTTCGCCCTGCTCCTGGTGCTGGTCTTCTCGGTGGCGCTCGGAGCCCTGCCCTCCCTCGGCCGCACCAGCCCCGCGAGCCTCGTGCTGCCGGTGATCACCCTCGCGACCGGACAGTTCGTCATGTACCTCCGTCTGCTCGACGCCGCCCTCAGCGAGCAGGCCGAACAGGACTACGTGCGCACCGCCTTCGCGCAGGGGCGTCGGCGCAGCGCCATCCTGCTCACCCAGATGCTGCCGAACGCCCTCTCCCCCGTCCTGGGCATGGCCGGGCTGAACCTCGGCGGGCTGCTGGGTGGCACCGTCGTGGTCGAGGTCGTCTTCGCGTGGCCGGGGATCGGCAGCCTCCTCACCGACGCCGTCAGCCAGCGGGACTTCCCCATCGTGCAGGCGGGCCTGCTGTTCGTCGCCCTCATGTTCGTCCTCGTCAACACCCTCGTCGACGTCCTCGTCTCCCGCATCGATCCCCGAACGGCACAGTCATGACCGCCGCCCCCGTCGCCGTCGCCGCGACCACGCCGACCCGCCCTCCGCGCCTGCGCCTGCGCCCCTCCGCCGTCGTCGGTCTCGCCATGATCGCCGCCGTCGTGGCCCTCGCCGCGATCCGGCCGCTTCTGCCCGGGTTCGACCCGATGGGACAGGACCTCTCGCGGGCCCTCCTGCCTCCCCTCGTCGATGCCGCGCACCCGCTCGGCACCGACCCGCTCGGACGCGATCTGCTCAGCCGCATCGCGCTGGCATCGTCGGTGACGCTCGGCATCACCCTGGCCATCGTCGTCCTCAACGCCCTCATCGGCACCACCGTGGGCATCGTCTCGGGCTACGCGGGCGGCCGGGTCGAGGCCGGACTCTCGGTGCTGTCGAACACCGTGCTCGCGATGCCGGTGGTGCTCCTGCTGATCGCGATCTGCGCCGTCGTCTCGCCCAGTGCCGGGCTCACGATCCTCGTGGTCGGCTGCACGTGGTGGGTCGGCTACGCCCGCGTCACACGCAACATCACGGCGGCGCTGCGACGGCAGGACTTCGTCGTGGCTCCGCTCACGCAGGGCGCCGACACGTTCTGGACGGTCACCCGCCACGTCGTGCCGAACGTCTGGCCGCACACCCTCATCATCGCCGCGACCGACATCGCCACCATCGTGCTCATCGAGGCCTCGCTCGAGTACCTGGGCCTGGGCGTGCAGCCGCCCACTCCCAGCTGGGGCGCGATGATCTTCGACGGCCAGAAGTACCTCGCCACCGACCCGTGGCTGGTGGTGCTCCCCGGGCTCGTGATGTTCCTGGCCGTCGCCGGGGCGCAGTTCGTCAGCCAGCAGTTCACCGCAGAGGCGCGCGGCGCCCTGCTGCGCAAGGGAGACCGGCGATGACCGCACCCATCCTCACCATCGACGATCTCTCGCTCGAGACCGTCACGACCGGCGAGCGCCGCACGCTCGTCACGGGCGTCTCGCTCGAGATCGGCACCGGGCAAGCCCTGGGCATCGTCGGCGAGTCCGGCTCGGGCAAGAGCCTGACGATGCTGGCCGCCATGGGCCTCCTCCCCGAGGGTGTGCGCGTCTCGGGCGGGCGGATCCTGCTCGACGGGCGCGACGTCACCGCCCTCAGCGACCGCGAGCTGCGATCGGCGCGTGGCCGGGTCGCCGCGATGATCTTCCAGGACCCCATGTCCTCGCTCGATCCGCTGCGGCCGGTCGGGGCGCAGGTCGCGACCGCCGTGCGCGTGCATGCCCCCCGTCTCGGCCGCGCCGCCGCCCGGCGGCGCGCCGTGGAGCTGCTGGAGTCGGTGGGCGTTCGCCACGCCGCCGAGCGCGCCGCGGCACGGCCGCACCAGTGGTCGGGCGGCATGCGTCAGCGCGCGATGATCGCCATGGCCATCGCGCACGACCCGCTGCTGCTGATCGCCGACGAACCCACCACCGCCCTCGATGTGACGGTTCAGGCACAGGTCATGGCACTCCTCGACGAAGTGCGCGAGCGCACCGGGTCGGCACTGGCCCTGGTCACTCACGACCTGGGGGTGGTCGCCCAGCACACCGACGAGATCGCGGTCATGCGTTCGGGCCGCATCGTCGAGCGCGGCACCACCCGCGCGGTGCTGACGGCCCCGACCCAGGACTACACCCGGCGCCTGCTCGCCGCGGTCCCCTCGGCTCACCGGCCGCCCGCGCAGCCGCGGCCCACCGAAACCCACATCGAAACCGGCACCGACACCGCGTTGGAGGTCACGGACCTCGTCGTGACCTACGCGGGGCACCGCGGCGGCGCGGTGCGCGCGGTCGACGGAGTGTCGCTCCGGGTACGCGCGGGCGAGACGCTCGCCGTCGTCGGCGAGTCCGGATGCGGCAAGTCGTCGCTGCTGCGCGCGATCCTCGGCCTCACGCCCGCGGCATCCGGATCGATCGCCTTCGCGGGCACGCCGATGGCCCCCTCGATCTCGGGGCGCACGGGCGCAGACCGGGCGAGAGCCCAGATCGTGTTCCAGGATCCCTCGTCCGCCCTCGACCCCCGTCTGAGCATCGCGCGCACCGTCGCCGAGCCGCTGCGGGTGCGCGGAGCCTTCTCACGGGAACGCGTGCGGGCGCTGCTCGACGCGGTGGGTCTGGACGCCTCGTTCGACGAACGGCTGCCGCGACGCCTGTCGGGCGGCCAACGCCAGCGTGTCGGGATCGCACGCGCCCTCGCTCTCGACCCGGCACTCGTGCTGCTCGACGAGCCGGTGTCCGCGCTGGACGTGTCGATCCAGGCGCAGGTCCTCGACCTGCTGCGCGACCTGCAGCGCGAGCACCGCCTGGCCTACCTCTTCGTATCGCACGATCTCGGTGTCGTCCGCGGCATCGCCGACCGTGTCGTCGTGATGCAGTCCGGCCGCATCGTCGAGGAGGGCGCCACCGAAGACGTGTTCACCGACCCGCAGCATCCCTACACCCGCACCCTGCTCGACGCCATTCCCCGCCTCACCGTCTGAAAGGCCCCGCCATGACCTCTCCCCGCTCCCGCCGCGCACTCGCCGGCGGATCGTCGCTCGCCCTGGGCGCCCTGCTGCTGTCCGGCTGCGCCGGCGGCTTCGACGAGCCGTCGGGCTCGTCGTCCGACGGTGCGCAGACCGCCATCACTGCGGCCCTCCCCACCGACCCGACCTCGATGGACCCGATCCGCTCGGGGGCGCTCGTGGTGCTGTCGGTGTTCTTCCACACCCACGACCAGCTGGTCAAGATCGCCGCCGACGGCGAGATGCTGCCCAAGCTCGCCACCGAGTGGACCTCGAACGCCGACCTCACCGAATGGGAGTTCACGCTGCAGCCCGAGGTCACCGCGAGCAACGGCGAAGCGATCGACGCCGACGACGTCGTCTTCTCGTACGAGACCATCCTCGGCGATCCGACGGGTGAGAACTACGCCTATCTGTCGTCGATCGACCGCGTCGAGAAGGTCGACGACCTCACCGTGCGCTTCGTGCTGAAGCAGCCCTTCTCGGCCTTCCCCCGCAACACCTCGCTCATCTCGATCGTCCCGGCGGACACGTACCAGGAGATGGGTCCGGACGCCTACGCACGCGAGCCGATCGGATCGGGCCCCTACGTCTTCGAGAAGATCGCCGCGGGCGTGTCGTACGACCTCGTGCGCAACGAGGACTACTGGGGCGAGGCGCCCGTCATCGAGTCGATCTCGCTGCAGCCGGTGTCGTCGGCCGAGTCCCGCGCGAGCGGCGTCCTCTCGGGTGACCTCGACGTCGCCCAGATCGGCCCCACACAGGTGTCGAGCATCGAATCGGCCGGCAACGCGCAGGTGTTCTCGGCGCTCTCGAACGGCGTCGTGTTCCTCGGCGTGAACTCCACCGCGGGCGCCCTGCAGGACGTCCGCGTCCGCCAGGCGGTGGCGCACGCCATCGACAGCGAGGCGATCGTCACCTCCCTCCTGGCCGGCCTCGCCGAGCCCGCCCGTGCCATGCTCGCCCCCGCCGTCGAGGGCTCCTCGGACGACGTCGAGGGGCCGACGTTCGACCCCGACGCGGCGCGCGCACTCCTCGCCGAAGCCGGGTACGACGGCACGCCCATCCCGTTCGACTACGCCACCGACGGCCGGATCCCGCTCTCGAGCGAGATCGCCCAGAGCGTCCAGGGCTACCTCGAGGCCGTCGGTATCGCCGTCGACATGCGCGGCGCCGATCAGCAGAGCCACACCCTCAAGGTGCGCGGCAAAGAGATGCAGGGCATCTACCTCAACACCTGGGCGCCCTCCACGCTCGACGGCGACCTGCCGCTGACGGACTTCTACGAGCCGGCGGGCAACAACAACTACGCTCAGGACCCGGTCACCACCGAGCTCGCCGAACGCCAGCGCGGCGTGGAGGGCGCCGAGCGCGAGGACGTGTTCGCCGAGCTGCTGGACTACAGCAACGCCCAGGCGTACTTCGTGCCGCTCTACGTGCCCGCCAACAACTTCGCCGCCGGCGGATCGCTGCGGTGGGAGCCGCGCGCCGACGGCCTGTACGACTTCACCGAGACGAGCTTCGAATGACCCGCACCATCCTCACCGACGTCCGCCCGTGGGGCGGACCGAGCGCCGATGTGACCGTGGCGGGCGGCGTCATCACCGACGTCGCTCCCTCGGGCACGGCTCCCACCGACGCGGCGACGCTCGTCGAGGGACGCGGGCGCATCCTGGTGCCGTCCTTCGCCGACGTGCACGTCCACCTCGATTCCACGCGCGTCGGTCTGCCGTTCCGGCCCCACACCGGAGTGCCCGGCGTCTGGGGGATGATGCTCAACGATCGCCGCAACTGGCGAGACGCCGAGGCGCCGATCGGCGAGCGGGTCGCGACCACCCTCGAGCGCGCGATCGCCCGCGGCACGACCGCCGTGCGCACCTACGCGCAGGTCGACACGGATGCCGGGCACGAGCGCCTCGACGCGGTGCTGGCCGCGCGCGAGGCGAACGCCGGCCGCTGCGACGTCGAGGTCATCGCGTTCCCCCAGGCCGGACTCCTCCGCGAGGCGGGGTCGGCGGAGGTGCTCGAGAGCGCCATGTCGCGCGGCGCGGACGTCGTCGGCGGGATCGATCCGTGCGCGTTGGACCGCGACCCGGTCCGCCACCTCGACATCGTGTTCGGGATCGCCGAGAAGCACCACGCGCCGATCGACATCCACCTGCACGAGCCCGACCAGCTCGCGAAATTCTCGGCCGAGCTCATCATCGAGCGCACCCGCGCGCTCGACCTGCGCGGCCGCGTCACCATCTCGCACGGCTACGGCCTGGGCCGCCTCCCCGAGGAGCAGCTGCGGCCTCTGCTCGAGCAGTTCCGGGAGCTCGACATCTCCATGGCGACGATCGCCCCGCCGGCGGCGCTCCCGACACTGCTGCTCGCGGAGTACGGCATCCGGCTGGGTCTGGGTCAGGACGGCCAGCGCGACTACTGGTCTCCCTACGGCAACACCGACATGCTCGACCGGACCTGGCAGCTGGCGTTCACCAACGGTTTCCGCCGCGACGAGGACATCGAGCACTGCGTCGCGATCGCCACCGCGGGCGGGCGGGCGGTCATGGGGAACGCGCCGGCGCTGACCGGTCCGGGCGATCGCCCCGGCGTCGGGGTCGGCGACACCGCCGACCTCGTGCTGCTGGCCGGCGACACGGTCACAGCGGCCGTGATGGACCGTCTGCCCGACCGCACCGTCCTCTACCGCGGTGCCGTCGTCGCCGACGGCCTCGAACTCACCGGCGAGGTCGCCGCGTGACGCTGCTCCTCGGCGCCTCCGACCTCGAGGCGCTCGTCGACCGGCCGGCGACGATCGCCGCGGTGGAGCGCGCGTTCGCCGAGATCGCCGACGGCGGCGCCGACCAGCCCGGCCCCACCTCCATGTCGACCCCCGCCGACTCGGGACGGTTCATCCTCATGGCGGCCGTCTCGGATGCCGCGGGCCTGGCGGGGGTGAAGCTGCTGGCCGATGTGCCCGAGAACGGCGGCCGCGGACTGCCGACGCAGCGCTCGATGATCCTCGTCGTGGACCGCACCGACGGCGCACCCGTGGCGCTGCTGCACGGGCGGGTGCCCACGCGCGTGCGCACGGCCGCCGCGAGCGCCGTGGCGACACGTGCTCTCGCGCGCTCCGACAGCAGCTCCCTCGGCCTGCTGGGCGCCGGCGCGCTCGCCCGCGAGCACGTGCGCGCGCTGCGGGACGTCCGCCCGTTCGAGCGGCTCACCGTCTGGTCGCGCTCGCCCGAGACGGTGGCGAGGTTCGTCGCCGACCTCGCCCGCGACGACGACTGGACCGGCGAGGTCGTCTCGGCGGCGTCGCCGCGCGACGTCGTCGAGGCCTCCGACGTGGTGTGCACCTTGACCCCGTCGATCGAGCCGATCCTCGCCGGCGCGTGGCTGATGCCCGGCCAGCACCTCAACGTCGTGGGGGCGCGGCCGCGGCCCGACGAGCGCGAGGTCGACGGGGATGCTCTGGCGCGGGCCTCGGTCTGGGTCGACGACCGCGCAACCGCCGCGACGAAGTCGGGCGACCTGCTGCTCGCGGTGGCCGAGGGCGCGCTCGCGCTGGGCGACGTCGTCGGCACGCTCGGCGAGGTGCTGACCGGCCGGGTGCGCGGACGCTCGAGCCCCGACGAGATCACGCTCTTCGACTCCGTCGGGATCGGCGCACAGGACGTCGCTGTCGCCGAGGTGCTGCTCGGCGCCGCACGCGCGCGGGGCGTGGGTACCCTCATCGACCTGAACGCCTGACCCGACGGACCGTCGGACGCCCCGCGCGCCGGCGTTCAGTCGAGGAAGATGTCGGGGTAGAGCGCGTCGTCGGGGGTGCCGGGAACGGCGGCGTACGCCGAGAAATCGGTGATGCCCGCCGCCTCGAGCACGTCCTCGACGATCAGCGTCTGCCCCGAGCACGCCCGGGCCGGCTGCACGAGGACCTCATAGGCGGCGTCGGCGTAGATCTCGGGGGTGCGGCTGACCGCCATCATCCGGTCGCCGCCGAGGGAATAGCGCACGGCGGCGGTGGCGATCGTCGTCCGCGGCCACAGCGTGTTCGCGGCCACGCCGGCTGCGGCGAACTCCGCGGCGATCCCGAGCGTCGCCATCGTCATGCCGTACTTCGCCAGCGTGTAGCCGGTGTGCGCTCCGAGCCACCTCGGCGAGAGGTTCAACGGCGGTGAGAGCGAGAGGATGTGGGGGTTCTCGGCCTCCTGAAGGATCGGCAGGGCGGCGCGCGAGAGCAGGAAGGTCCCCCGGACGTTCACCTCGTGCATGAGGTCGAACCGCTTCGTCGCGAGCTCGAGCGTTCCCGACAGGTCGATCGCCGAGGCGTTGTTGACCACGATGTCGATCCCGCCGAACTCCCCGTGGGTCTTCAGCACCGCCTGGGTGATGGAGTCCTCGTCGCGCACGTCGCCGACGATCGGCAGCGCCCGGCCCCCCCGCCTCGACGATCTCGGCGGCGGCCGTGTGGACGGTGCCCTCGAGCTTCGGGTGGGGCTGATCGGTCTTCGCGAGCAGGGCGATGTTCGCGCCGTCGCGGGCGGCGCGGAGCGCGATGGCCAGCCCGATGCCGCGGCTGCCGCCCGACATCAGCAGCGTCTTGCCCGCGAGGGGCTTCGCGTCGGTCATGAGTTCTCCTCGGGTCGAGAGCGGCGAGCGGATGCAGCGGCGAACGCGTCGATGCGGACGCGCGCCTCGTCGGTGTCGAAGCGCCCGCCGATGGTGCGCGCTTCGTCGTCGAGGCTGTCGGCGAACGGTCGCTGTGCGCCGGCGCGGACGAGACGTTTCGCCTGCCCGAATGCGGCGGTCGCGCCGTCGATCCAGGACGCGGCGATCGCCGCCGCGCGGGCCGCGGGATCGGGGACGACCTCGGTCACGAGGCCCCAATCGCGGGCGGTCTCGGCGTCGAGGGCGGTGTCGTGCAGCAGCAGCTGCAGTGCGCGCCGCTGTCCGACGGCGGCCGGCAGGAGCGTCGACACGCCCAGGTCGGGCGTGAGGCCGATGTTGGCGTACTTGCTGACGAACACCGCCGACGGCGCGGCGACGATGTAGTCGGCGACCAGCATGATGCCGAGCCCGCCGCCGGCGACGGCGCCCTGCACGGCGGCCACGATGGGAACGGCGCTCGCGGTCAGTGCCGCGATGCCGTCGGTGATCACCCGCGCCATCGCGGTGACCTCCTCGCCGCCGAGCCCCGACGTCGACATCGACACGACGTCGCCGCCGGCGCAGAAGGCGCGGCCCGCGGCATCCAGGATCACGGCGCCGATCGTCTCGTCTGCGGCCACATCGGTCGCGACCTCGCGCCACCGCTCCGCCATCTCCGCGTCGATGGCGTTCAGCGACATGGGTCGGTTCAGGGTGATGCGGGCGAGGGGTCCCTCGCGGCTCAGCAGGACGGTGTCGGTCGCAGGTGAGGTGTCGCTCATCGTGGTGCCATTCTGATCGCGCCGTCGAGACGGATCGTCTCGCCGTTGAGGTAGTCGTTGTCGACGATGTGCGCGGCGAGGGCGGCGAACTCCTCGGGTGTCCCCAGGCGCTGCGGGTACGGCACCTGCTCGCCGAGGGACTGCTGCGCGGCATCCGGTAGCCCCGCCATCATCGGGGTCTGCATGATTCCGGGGGCGATGGTGCAGACGCGGATGCCGTGACGCGCGAGCTCGCGCGCGATCGGCAGGGTCATCGCGTGCACCGCCCCCTTCGACGCGGCGTAGGCGGGCTGGCCGATCTGGCCGTCGAAGGCCGCGACGGAGGCCGTGTTGACGATGACGCCGCGAGCACCGGTCTGCGTCGGGTCGGTGCGGGCGATCGCCGCCGAAGCCTGCGCCACGACGTTGTAGGTGCCGACGACGTTGATGCGGATGACGCGCTCGAAGTCCGGCAGCGGGGTCGGGTGACCTTCTCGGTCGAGCACTTTGGCGGGCGGCGCGATCCCGGCGCAGTTGACGACGATCCGCAGAGGCGCGCTGCGGCCAGCTGTCTCGACGGCCGCGGCGACCTCGGCCGGATCGGTGACGTCGGCCGGAGCGAACCGTCCGCCGATCTCGGCTGCGACCTCGGGCCCGGGCGATCCCGGGAGGTCGACGATCGTGACGTGGGCGCCGGCGGCGGCGAGGCGGCGTGCCGTGGCCGCGCCCAGTCCGCTGGCGCCGCCCGTGATGAGGGCGGAGGCTCCGGCGATCTGCATGTGTTCTCCTTCGAACTCGCCCCTCCACCCTAGAACGCCCGCGGCCGGCGTCCGGCCGGTCGTCGCGCGTGCCGTCAACAGGCTGAGCCGCAGGATCCCGGTCCCAAGCCGCCCCGAGTCCTGCCCTGTCCTGGCGACGGAACAGCCAGATCCGGCCTACTATCGGTCGCTGTGGAACGAGACCTGACCTGGCGGATCATCGACGTCCCCTACGACGATCCCCGCGCCCGTGACCTGCGCCGACAGCTCGACGACGACCTCGGCGCTCGCTACGACGGCTTCCACGGCGACGAGCCCGACGAGCGACGCCGCGCCCGCGCCCGCGCGCTGGCGACGCACCCCGACGAGATCGTCGCGACGCTGATCGCCCTCGTCGCCCGGGCCGGCGCCGACGAGGCCCCCGCGGGGCACGTCATCCTCCGCCGGCTCGGCGACGAGTGGGAGATCAAGCGGCTCATCGTGGCGCCCGCGTTCCGCGGGCTCGGCATCGCGCGCGGACTCATGTCGGCGGCGCTCGATGCGGCACGCGGGGACGGCGCGGAACGCGTGATCCTGCAGACCGGGCTCCAGCAGCCCGAGTCCCTCGCGCTCTACACGTCGATGGGGTTCAGCCGCATCCCCGTCTATGAGCCCTACGCCGAGACGATGCCGCGCTCGGTGTGCTTCGCCCTCCCCCTCTGACACGACGCGGCGGCCTCAGTCGTCAGCGGACGTCGTCGTCGACCCAGTCCATCGACTTCGTCACGGCCTTCTTCCACAGCCGCAGCTGGCGCTCGCGCTCCGGGGCGTCGTCGTTCGGGGTCCAGCGCTTGTCCTCCTGCCAGTTGGCCCGGAGCTCGTCGAGGTCGCTCCAGAACCCGACGGC
Source organism: Microbacterium oleivorans (assembly GCF_013389665.1). Classification (NCBI taxonomy): domain Bacteria; kingdom Bacillati; phylum Actinomycetota; class Actinomycetes; order Micrococcales; family Microbacteriaceae; genus Microbacterium; species Microbacterium oleivorans. The sequence continues at coordinate 1,464,851 of NZ_CP058316.1, forward strand.
GAGGCCGGCGGCGTAAGCGGCACCCAACGCGGTCGTCTCGGCGACGACCGGCCGAACGACGGGGACCCCCAGGATGTCGGCCTGGAACTGCATGAGCGTGTCGTTGGCGATCATGCCGCCGTCGACCTTCAGCTCGGCCAGATCGACGCCCGAGTCGGCGTTGACGGCATCCAGCACTTCACGCGTCTGGAAGGCCGTCGCCTCGAGCGCGGCGCGCGAGAGGTGGCCGCGGTTGGCGTAGCGCGTGAGCCCGACGATCGCGCCGCGCGCGTCGGGACGCCAGTACGGCGCGTACAGCCCCGAGAAGGCGGGCACGAAGTACACACCGCCGTTGTCCTCGACCGACAGCGCGAGCTGCTCGACCTCGGGTGCCGTCGAGATGATCCCGAGCTGATCGCGCAGCCACTGGATGAGCGAGCCGGTGACGGCGATCGATCCCTCGAGCGCGTAGTGGGTGGGCCCGTCGCCGAGCTTGTACCCGACGGTGGTGAGCAGACCGTTCTCGGACTTCACGATCTCGGTGCCGGTCTGGAAGATCAGGAAGTTGCCGGTGCCGTAGGTGTTCTTGCTCTCACCGGCGTCGAACGCCGCCTGACCGAACGTCGCGGCCTGCTGATCGCCGAGGATGCCGGCCACCGGCGTCTCGCGCAGCAGCGACGTGTCGCGCGCCTCGCCGTAGACCTCGCTCGACGAGCGGATCTCGGGCATCATCGAGCGCGGCACACCGAAGTCGGCGAGGATGTCGTCGCGCCACTCGAGGGTCTCGAGGTCCATGAAGAGCGTGCGCGACGCGTTCGTGACGTCGGTCGCGTGGATGCCGCCCTTCGGGCCGCCGGTGAGGTTCCACAGCACCCACGTGTCGGTCGTGCCGAAGACGAGGTCACCGGCCTCGGCCTTCTCACGGGCACCCTCGACGTTCTCGAGGATCCAGACGATCTTGGTGCCCGAGAAGTAGGTCGCCAGCGGCAGTCCGACGATGTCCTTGTACCGCTCGACGCCCTCGTCGCCGGCCAGGCGGTTGACGATGGACTGCGTGCGGGTGTCCTGCCAGACGATCGCGTTGTAGACGGGGGTGCCGGTGTTCTTGTCCCACACGACAGCGGTCTCACGCTGGTTGGTGATGCCGATCGCGGCGATGTCGTGGCGGGTGAGGTTCGCGCGGCCGAGCGCGATGCCGATGACCTCGCGCATGTTGTCGCGGATCTCGATCGGGTCGTGCTCGACCCAGCCCGCCCGCGGCATGATCTGCTCGTGCTCCTTCTGCCCGACGGAGATGATCGATCCCTTCTTGTCGAAGATGATCGCGCGACTCGAGGTGGTGCCCTGGTCGAGGGCGATGATGTACTCGGTCATGGTGTGACGTCCTTGTCTGTGAGGGTCGGATCAGGGGTGTGTCTGCGGGGCCGGGTCAGGCGGCGAGACCCAGCAGGGCCGAAGCTGCGAGTGCCGCGAGCGTACCGCCGATGAGCGGGCCCACGACGGGCACCCACGCATACGACCAGTCGCTCGAGCCCTTGCCCTTGATGGGGAGCACGGCGTGCGCGATGCGCGGCCCGAGGTCGCGGGCCGGGTTGATGGCGTATCCGGTCGGACCGCCCAGCGAGGCTCCGATGCTGACGACGAGCAGGGCCACGGGGACCGCCGTGAGGGGCCCCAGGGCGCCCGGCACGCCGATCTGGATGTCGCCGTAGTCGGCGAAGGCGAAGATCACGAAGACCAGCACGAAGGTCGCGATGATCTCGGTGACGAGGTTCGACCCGTACGAGCGGATCGCCGGACCGGTCGAGAACACTCCGAGCTTGTTGGCCGGGTCGGGCTCCGCGTCGAAATGGTCGCGGTAGACCAGCCAGCACAGCACGGCGCCGACGAAGGCTCCGACCATCTGCGCGGCGATCGCGACGAAGAACGGGGCGAGGCCGATCTTGCCGCCCACCAGCAGTCCGATCGACACCGCGGGGTTCAGCTGCGCCCCCGAGTACGACGAGACGAGCACGCCGGCGAACACCGCCAGCCCCCAGCCCCAGTTGATCATCAGGGTGCCGCCGCCCTGGCCCTTGGATTTGGCGAGGAGGACGTTGGCGACGACGCCGCCGCCGAGAAGGAGCAGCATCGCCGTCCCGACGAGCTCGGAGACGAAGTAGAGCCCCAGGTTGACGTCTTGCATGTCGACATTGACCTTTCTGCAGGATCACGCGCACGCCGGAGGGCGCGACGGAGGGTGCCCGAACGGATGCCGGCGTCGGGCTTCGCCGGTGCGCTCGGACGGTGTCAGGCGCCCAAGGGAGCCAGACCCGAGGTACGCACGTCGATGCGGTGCGACGCGAGCAAGGCCGCCGCGGTCTCGTCGACCTGAGCCGCGACCGCGTCCGCGTCCCACCCGAGGGCCGGGGCGGCCGCGTCGGCGACCTCGACGAGCGCCTCGGTCGTGACCCCGCCGACGAAGGCGATGTGGGTGCGTCGGAGCAGGAGGTCGAGGAGGGTCACGACCTCCTCGCGCTCGGCGAGGAACGCGATCTCCTCGGCCGAGTACCCGGGGACGTGTTCGAGCGGGCGCTGCTCGACGGGCAGGGCGGCGAGCACCTCGGCCGCGTAGGTGCCGTAGCGCTCGAGCATGCGGTCGGCGAACGCGACCGCGTGGGCGCCCCGGTGCGCCTCGATCCACGTGGTGCGCCGGGCGTCGGTGCGCGGGTACCCGGCGCCGCCGCCGATCGCGAGATCGGTCGTGCCCACGCGCCGCGGGCGCCCGAGGATGCTCATCACATCGGTCGTCAGGTGTTCGGCGAGCGCGCGGAACGTCGTCCACTTTCCGCCGACGAGACTGAGCACCGGCACGCCGGCGAGGCGGTCGCGTTCGATGCGGTAATCGCGCGAGACGAACCCCGGAGCCAGGTCGTCGTGGCGCGGCAGCGGGCGGATGCCCGAGAAGGTGTAGACGATCTGCGAGCGATCGACGGAGAGGTCGGGGAACACCTGCGCGATCAGACCGAAGAAGTAGTCGATCTCGTCGTCGGTGCAGACGGTCTCGTGGGCGGGATCGGCGTCGATGTCGGTCGTGCCGACCATCACGCGCCCCTTCAGCGGGTAGATCAGCACGATGCGGCCGTCGGCGGCCTCGAAGAAGATCTCGTTGCCGCGGGTGGCCGCCAGCAGCGCCGGGTTGTCGAGGACGATGTGCGATCCCTTCGTGCCGCCCATGAACCGTGAGGGCGAGCCGAGGGCGGCATTGGTGATGTCGGTCCACGGACCGCTGGTGTTGACGACGACGTCGGCGGTGAAGGCGAACTCCTCGCCGGTGACGTCGTCGCGGATCGTCACCGACGATCCGTCCGCCCCCACGACGGGGGCGTAGTTCGCCGCGCGCGCGGAGTCTTCGCGGATGCCGTCGCGCAGGACGTCGAGCGCGAGGCGCTCGGGGTCGTGCATCGAGGCGTCGTAGTAGGTCGCGGTGTAGCGGAAGCGATCGTCCAGCCCGGGGAACTGCCGACGCGAGACCGTGCGTCCGTGGAAGCTGTGTCGCGGCACCGCCCCGCCGTCGCGCGAGAAGGTGTCGTACATCACGAGCCCGAGCTTGATCAGCAGTGCCCCGCGCTCCCGGGGCTTGCCGCGGCCGTGGGTCACCAGCAGCCGGAAGGGGGCGGCGAGGATGCCCGAGAACGTGCGGTGGATGGGGATGGTCGTGGGGAGCGGCTTGACGAAGTGGGGGGCGTTGCGCACGAGACGGTTGCGCTCGGTCACCGACTCGCGGACCAGGCGGAACTCGCCGTTCTCGAGATAGCGCACGCCGCCGTGGATCATGTGGCTCGAGGCCGACGAGGCGCCGCTGACGTAGTCGCCGCGTTCGACGAGTGCGACGTCGACGCCCTGCAGCGCCAGGTCGCGGAAAGTCGCGATGCCGTTGATGCCGCCCCCGATGACGAGGACCTCGGCGTGCGGCCGCGCACGCAGGGCCTGGATGTTCGATCGGGTGGTCGGCGTCGACTCGGTCATCATGCATCCTCTTCCAGGTTCGTCACCTCTACACTGGGTGCCGCCGCACGGATGCGCAACGTGCGTGAACGAACGTGCAGGAACCTCGCGGCGGTGCACGAACGTGCAGGACGGAGAGCGATGAGCGGCGACACCGAGGCCGAGGCACGTACGCAGGATGCGCTGCGTGCCGCTCAGCTGTATTACGTGCAGGATCGCACGATGGACCAGATCGCCGCCGAGATGTCGCTGTCGCGCTCGTCGGTGTCGCGGCTGCTCGCGCATGCTCGCGACATCGGGCTCGTCGAGATCACCGTTCATTCGCCGCAGGAGGCGAACACGGTGGTCGCGCGCCGTCTCGCCGAGCGCTTCGGCATCTCGGTGCACGTCGTGAGCACGCCGCCGCGTGCGGCCGATGCCGAGCGTCTCGAACGCACGGCGCGCACTGCCGCGCACGTGCTCTCGTCGACGCTCGACCCGGACGCGAGCATCGGCATCGCGTGGGGGGCGACCGTCTCGGCGATCGCACGCCACCTTCCGACGAAGCGGCTGCACGATTCGCAGATCGTGCAGATGAACGGGGCGGCGAACGAGTCGACGTCGGGGATCTCGTACTCCGGCGCGATCCTCGAGCGCTTCGGTCAGGCCTTCGGCACCGATGTGCAGCAGTTCCCGGTGCCGGCGCTCTTCGACGACCCGCTGACCAAGCAGCTGCTGTGGCGCGAGCGCTCCATCCGCCGCGTGCTCGACGCCCAGTCGCGCGTGCAGGTCTTCGTGTTCGGACTCGGATCACCGCACGCCGACGTGCCCTCGCACGTGTACGCCGGCGGATACCTCACCGGAGAGGACCTGCGCGCCCTGCTGCGCGACGGCGTCGTCGGCGACTGCGCGACGGTCTTCTACCGCCTGGACGGTTCGGCGACCGGCATCGAGCTGAACGCACGGTCGAGCGGTCCCACCCTCGAGGCCATCCGCCGCATCCCTCGGCGGCTGTGCGCGGTGTCGAGCCTGTCGAAGATCGACGCGCTGCGCGGCGCGCTCGCGGCCGGCCTGATCACCGAGCTCGTCGTCGAGGAATCGGTCGCCCGGCGCGTGGTGGAGACCGCCGGCACCGCCTGACCGGCGAGGCGGGGCGCCGATCAGGCGGGGCCGAAGACGGGGTGGAAGGCACCGACGGCGACCGACACTCCGAGCGCGATCAGCGAGATCGCCAGTCCGGCCGTCATGAGGACCGCGTCGGCGGCGTCGAGGCGCGAGGGCCGCGCCCAGGTCCGCGGGGTGGGCGCGCCGAACGCTCGCGACTCCATGGCCGTGGCCAGCGACGACCCCCGCCGGATCGCCAGCACGAACAGCGCGAAGGCCATGCCCGCCGCCCGGCGCACGCGTCCGCTGTCGGCGACGCCGCGGGCTCGTCGCGCCAGGGCGAGCGAGCGCCAGTCCTCGGCCAGCAGCCCCAGCATCCGCATGCCGGCCAGCCCGCCCACGACGAAGCGCGCGGGCAGTCGCAGGATCTGGGCGAGGCCGTCGGCGAGATCGGTGGGGTCGACGGTGACGAACAGCACCACGGCCGGCAGCCCGATCGCGAGCACCCGGAGCCCCGCCGCCAGGCCGAGGGCGAGCGACCCCTCGCTGACGGTGACGAACAGCCAGGAGAACAGCACCGTGCCGCTCTGCTGGCCGTAGAGCGTGATCGTCGCCGCGGCCGCGGGCGCGGCGAGCCACAGCGGCAGGGTACGGAGCCAGAAGCGGCGCACCCCCACCCCCGCGGCGAGCAGCAGCGGGAGCTCGAGCGCGAGGGCGACGCCGGCCGACACCGGATCGATCGTCACGACCAGCGGCAGCGCGATGAGGAGCGCGGCGGCGAGTTTGGCGACCGGGTTCAGCGACGCGACGCCGCGACCGCGGCGCAGGGACGGCTCGGCGGACGGTGCGACAGCGCTCACCGTCGCACTCCCCGGAGACCACCGGGCGCCGTGGGGGTGCGCAGCTCGAATCGGCGGGCCGCGAGGGCGTCGAGGACCGCGGCGTCGTGCGTGATGGCCGCGATCGCGAGCGGGCCGCGGTCGTCGACACCGTCGCGCAGCGCCGCGATGATCGCGACCAGCTCGGCCCACGTGCGCGCATCCTGGCCGAAGGTCGGCTCATCGAGGACCATCACACGGGGCCGCGCGGCCAGGACCGCGGCGACGGTCAGGCGGCGCTTCTCGCCTCCCGAGAGCGTGTACGGATTCGCCGCGGCGAGCCGGTCCAGCCGCAGCCGGCCCAGGAGGTCGTCGACACGGGCGGCGATCTCGGGCTCGGGCAGACCGAGAGCGCGGGGACCGACCTCGAGCTCGTGCCGCACCGTGGTGCGGAGGATCTGATGTTCGGGCTCCTGCAGCACAGCCCCGATCCGGGTCAGCAGCGCTGTCGAGGTCCACGCGGCCGGATCGGCGCGGTCGGCCGCGCCGGCACGGCGCCGTCCCCGCCCCCGTCCCCACCGCGAGCCCGCGATGGCGGCGCCGGCGGCGAGCTCGGGCGCGGCCGTGACCGTGCCCGCCCGGGCCGGGAGCAGCCCGGCGAGCGTCAACCCGAGCGTGGACTTGCCCGCGCCGTTCGGACCGACCACGCCCAGCACCTCGCCGGCGCGGACCTCGAGGTCGATCGGCCCCGCGGCCGGTCGGTCCCGACCGACGACGAGCGCCTCGGTCCGCACCAGCGCCGCACCCGGCGTGGCGACCGGGGGCGCCGGGAACGGTGGCCGGATCCCGGGCACCCACACCCCCGCCGCCGCCAACTCCGGTCCGCGCGCCTCGAGCACGGCGGCGGGAGTGCCGTCGGCGACGACCCCGCCTCCCTCGCCGAGGACGACGACCCGGTCCACGAGCGGTAGCCAGGCGCCGATCCGGTGCTCGATCACCACGAGCGTGGCGCCGGTGGCATCCAGCACGCGCGCCACGGCGTCGCGCACCTCGGTCACGCCGCGGGGGTCGAGGTTGGCGGTCGGCTCGTCCAGCAGCAGCGCCCCCGGACGCATGGCCACGACTCCGGCGAGCGCGAGCCGCTGCTTCTGGCCGCCCGAGAGCGCCGAGGTCCCGCGATCGAGCGCGACCTCGAGTCCGACCGCGTCGAGCGCCTCACGCACGCGCGGCCAGATGTCGTCGCGCGGGACGCCCAGATTCTCGCACCCGAACGCGACGTCATCACCGACCCGGGCGAGGATGGTCTGGCTGTCGGGATCCTGCAGGACGAGCCCGGTGCGCCCCCGCGCCGCCGCGGCCGGCCGGCCGTCGATGTGCAGCGTGCCGAGCTGCTCGCCCTCGTCCGCTCCGCCGAGCACGCCGGCCAGCCCCTGCAGAAGCGTCGACTTGCCCGAGCCTGAGGCGCCGAGCAGGAGCACCCGTTCGCCGGCCTCGATGCGGAACGTCGTGTCGCGGACCGCCCAGGCCCGGCGGGTCGCATAGCGCCATCCCCAGTCGCGCGCCTCGAGGACGGCCGGCCGCGACGCCCCCGGTCCGGTCACCGTCAGACGCGCGTGGTCGCTTCGCGCCCCGCGGCGAATCGACCGAGCGCTCCGGTGCGGGCGAGGGCGCGGGTGATGAGCCAGGCACCGAGGCCCGCGACGACGGCACCCGAGACGGTCGTCGAGGCGATGTAGACCGAGGTGAAGAGCGTGTCGGCACCGGGGTACCACAGCACGCGGTCGTTGATGCCGCAGGCGAGCCCGGCCCCGGCGCCGGCGAGCACGGCGACGGGCAGGCGCCACGACGCGTAGAGGAAGAGGAGGAAGACGAGCTCGGCGCCCAGGCCCTGCACGATGCCCGAGACGATCGTCAGCGGCCCCCACTGGTTGCCGACGAGCGCGGAGATCACCGCGGCGAGCAGCTCGGTGTAGATGGCCGCTCCCGGCTTGCGGATGATGAGCGCACCGAGAACGCCCGCGATGAGCCACGGGCCGGCGAGCAGGCCCTGCACCCCGGGCAGCAGCGGGGTGAGCAGCGACGAGGGCGCCTCGTAGCCCACGTTCCACAGCAGGAACACCGCGGCGCAGGCCACGCCGATCACGCTCGCGATGACGATGTCGACCACCCGCCAGCGGAAGCGGCCCGTGGTGGCGGGGCGGTGGCCGGTGGGCCCGGTCGTCGTGGACGCAGCAGCGTTCATGTTCTCTCCTCCCTGCGCCGGCATGATCCGGATCAGGTTCGACGGTCGAAGCGTGGGTCGCTTCCTCTCAGCCCGGCTCACCGGACTCCCGTGGTTGTGGATGAAGTATACGTCGCGACGGGGAGGTACGTTGGGCGGGTGAGTTCTCCCGACGCGCCCGCGGCCACGCGGCGTGCGTCACGCGAGCGCAGCACCACGCCCGCCCGCACCGCGCTCGCATGGGTCGACGACGAGGATGTCGCGGGGCGCAGCCCTCGCCGCGAGCTCGCCGCGTCGGCGGGTCCGTACGCGCTGGCGCACGCCGATCTGCTGGTCGAGCGGCCCCGCCGCTCGCCGGTGCGGGCGAGCACCGCGCTGCCGGTCGCGGCTGTGGCGACCCTCGTGGCCGGCGGGTACGCCGCCGCGACCCTGCTGTGGCCGCTGCACGCCGTCGCTCCCGACGTGCTGCCGGCCATGGTCGCGGCTCCCGCCGCGGTCGCGGCCGCACCCGCCTGGCCGGCGGAGGGTGCCGGCGCCACCGCCGTCGACGGGCTGGGCGCCACGGTGTCCACCGGTGACGACGCCGCGTCGATCGCGAGCATCACCAAGCTGGTCACCGCCCTGGTGGTCCTCGACCAGATGCCTCTCGGCGCCGGCGAGCAGGGCCCGGCTTTCGCCTTCACCGCCGCGGATCGCCGCGAGTACCGCTCGTACCTCGCCGACGACCAGTCGGCTCTCGACGTCCCCGTGGGGGGCACGCTCACGCAGTACCAGCTGCTGCAGGGCGTGCTCATCGGGTCGGCCAACAACTACGCCGACCGGCTCGTGTCCGAGCTGTGGCCGAACGAGGACGTCTACGCCGACGCGGCCGGCGCCTGGCTGCGGGAGCACGGGCTCGCCGGCGTGACGGTCGTCGACTCGAGCGGCATCGATCCCGGCAATCTCGCCGACCCGGCATCCGTCGTCGCCCTCGGCCGCGTGGCGATGGGGCACCCGGTGATCGCCGAGATCGTCGCGCAGCGGTCGGTCGAGCTCCCCGGGGCGGGCCTCGTCGAGAACACCAATCGGCTGCTCGCCGATCCCGCTGTCGTCGGGGTCAAGACCGGCAGCCTGTTCGGTTCGTTCAACCTCGTCGCCGCCCAGGATGCCGTGTTCGACGGAACGCCCGTGCGCGCCTACGCCGTCGTGCTCGGGCAGCCCGACGACGACACCCGGCACGCGGCCACGGCGGCCCTGCTCGAGCGGACGCTGGCCGAGGTCGCCGCCTCGCCGACGCTCGCCGCGGGCACGCTGGCGGGGACGGCGACGACGTCGTGGGGGGCCACGGCCGACATCGTGACCGAGGCCGACGTGCGCGTCGCCCTCTGGAACGGCGACGGCGCGCAGGCCGCCGCGGCGTTCGACCTCGGCGACGACCGGACCGCCGGTGATTCCGTGGGCGAGCTGACCCTGTCGGGCCCCCTGGGAACGGCCACGACACCGCTCACCCTCGCCGGCGACCTCCCCGACCCCGACGGGTGGTGGCGTCTGAGCCACCCCCTCGAGCTCTGGGGACTCATCGACTGAGCGGAATCAGACGAACCGGACCGTCTGCTGCAGCCGGGTACGCACGTCGAAGAGCTCGTTGCCGCCGATCTCGCGTGCTCCCGCCACGCCGCGCCGGAGCACGGTCGACAGCGCAGAGCGCCCCACGACGGCCACGACGAGGCCGCGCACGCGACCGAGCTCCTCGATGGCCTGAGCGACGTCGTCGTCGGGCAGCACGACGATCGCACCGCTGAACTTCACCCGCGCCGCCCGGCCGAGGGCACGCGCCCGCTGCACGAGGGTCGCGACCGGGGCGTCCACGCCCTCGCCGACGAGGTCGCCGCGACGCATGCGCACGGGCGTGCCGAAGTCCTCCGACAGCACGGCGTACAGGCCCGACGGTCCGAGCACGACGTGGTCGAGCTTGACCTCCGGATCGCGCGGGTCGGCGGCGACGTCGTGCCACACGGTGTAACCCATCCCCAGCTCGGCCACTACGCGGGCGGTGGCCTCCTCGGCCAGCGCGTCGGCGAGCAGGCGCCGGATCTCGTGGGGAGCCGTGCGCACCAGCGCCGGGTCGTACGGATCCTCCAGCGGCGCACCGCGGCCGACCCACTCGCGCACCAGGGTCAGGTAGCGCTCGCGGCGCCAGCCGCCGGGCTGGCCGAACGAACGGGCGCGGGGCCGGGTGTCGGCCGGACGCTGCGCGGGACGCCACGTCGGGGCATCCGGCGAGAACGACGGAGCGTCCCCGAACCCGTGACCGCGGTCGTACGAGGCCCGGGCGGCCGCCGTGCCCACCAGGTCCCAGGCCCGCTGCACCTGGACGAACTGCACGGCGTCGCCGCCGGTGTCGGGGTGGGTCTGTCGCAGGCGCAGCCGGTAGGCGCGTCGCAGCTCGTCGTCGTCGACGTCGTGGGCGACCCCGAGCACGTCGTACGCCGACGCGGACAGCGGGCTGTCGAACACGGAACCTCCCTCGCGCCGCACGCGCTCGCTCGGATACGGGCGCACAGCATCCCGAGACTATTACGTCCCGTCGGCACGCAGCCCGACCGGCCGCGGGGACTCAGTCAGTCCATAGGGCGAGGTCGGGCTCGAACGCGAACGCCCGCTCGACGGTGTCGGCGGGCAGGTCGGCCCGGGATGCGGGCGACCAGCGCGGCGCGCCGTCCTTGTCGACCAGGCGCGCCCGGATCCCCTCGACGAGGTCGGGCTGCGTGGTGGCGAACCACATCACCAGCCGGTACTCCTGCGCGAGGACGGCGCGCAGGTCGGCCAGGCTGCGCGCCGAGCGGACGGCGGCCAGGGTGACGGCGAGCGCGGTCGGCGGCAGCGCGTCGAGCGCCCGTGCGGTCTCGTGCGCCGCCTCCTCGGGCCGCGAGCGCAGCCGCTCGAGGATCTCGTCGACGGTCGCCGCCGAGAACGCGTCGTCGATCCAGGGACGCGCGGCCTGCAGCGCCGACGGGCCCGCCGTCTCGTCGAACAGCAGCACGAGCTCCGTCGCGGTGTGCGGGTCGGCGCGCGAGACCAGCGCATCGCGGAGGTCGTCCAGGCGCTCGGCGGGGACGAGGTGGTCGGCGAAGCCCGCGTACACCGCGTCCGCGGCATCCATCGACTCGCCCGTCAGCGCGAGATACTCGCCGACGCGCCCGGGGGCGCGGGCCAGGAGCAGGCTCCCGCCGACGTCGGGGGTGAATCCGATGCGCACCTCGGGCATCGCCAGGCGCGACCGCTCGGTCGCCACCCGCACGGCGGCGTGGCCGGCCAGCCCGATCCCGCCGCCCATCGTGACCCCGTCCGCGAAGACGATGACGGGCTTGGGGTACGAGCCGATGCGGGCGTTGAGGGCGTACTCGGCCCGGAAGAACTCCGCGGCCGCCCGGACGTCGCCGGCGACGACCTGGTCGTGGAGCCCGCGGACATCCCCGCCCGCGCACAGCCCGCGATCGCCCGCGCCGTCCAGCAGCACGGCGTCGACGCCCGGATCGTGCTCCCACGCGTCCAGCGCCGCGGCGAGGGCTCTGACCATGCCGAGATCCAGCGCATTGATGGCGCGGGGCCGGTCGAGCGTCAGGTGCCCGACCGCGCGATCGACGCGGACTCGGACGTGCGGATCGGATGCGGCGAGGGCGGTCACGATCGTCACGCTACCGCCGGCGAACGCCCGGCCCGAAACGGGCGACCGGGCACCGCGGTTCGCGATCGGCACGACGGGTCGGGCAGGATGGGGCGTATACCATCCGGCCAGAGGGGGTGCGATGACAAGCGGACAGGTCGTGGAATTCTCCGAGGTGACCAAGCGATTCGGCCCCGTGTCGGCCGTCGACGCATTGACGGGCCGCGTCGAACCGGGCACCGTCACCGGCTTCCTCGGCCCCAACGGCGCGGGCAAGACCACGACGCTGCGGATCCTGCTCGGGCTCGTCTCGGCCACCTCCGGCTCGGCGACCATCGGCGGGCAGCGGTATCGCGAACTCCGACACCCGCTGCAGACCGTCGGCGCCGTGCTCGAGGCCTCGAGCTTCCACCCCGGGCGATCTGCCGCGGCGCACCTGCGGGTGTACGCCCACGCCGCCGGCATCCGGACCTCGCGCGTCGATGAGACTCTCGGCCTGGTCGGTCTCGGTGACGTGGCGGGCCGCAAGGTCGGCGGGTTCTCGCTCGGGATGCGCCAGCGCCTCGGGCTGGCCTACGCCCTGCTCGGCGACCCCGGGGTGCTCGTCCTGGACGAGCCCACGAACGGGCTCGACCCCGAGGGCATCCGCTGGATCCGCCGTTTCCTGCGCGATCTCGCCCAGGAGGGGCGCACCGTGCTCGTCTCGTCGCACCTCCTCGCCGAGGTGCAGCAATCGGTGGACGCGCTCATGATCATCACGCGCGGACGGCTCGTCTACCAGGGCGGCATCGACACGGTCGTTCCCCCCGACGAGATCGCGACCGTCGTCGACGCCGACGACCGGTCCGCCCTGCGCGCCGCCCTCGCCGCGGCCGGCTACCAGACCGACGAGCGCCGCACCGGGCTGGCCGTCCGCGGCGCGGACGCCGCGACCGTCGGGCGCATCGCCGCCGCGTCCGGGATCGCGCTGACCGCACTGCAGCGGAAGGGACCGGCATTCGAGGAGGTCTTCCTCGAACTGGTCAGCGGGACGCGGGTGCACCCGTCCGCCACCGCCACTCCCCCTTCTGCGGACACCCGCGCCGAGGAGGCGGAGTCGTGAGCCTGCTGAACGCGACCCGGTCCGAGCTGACGAAGCAGTTCTCGACCTCGGTGTGGTGGATCCTGCTCATCGTGCTCGTGCTGTACATCGGCGGCACGGCCGGCGGCATGGGGGCCCTCCTCGCGGCCGGCGAGTCCGGCGCGCTCGCGGGGGCGAACCTGCCGGCCGGGCTGGGCGAGCGCGTCCCCAGCCTCATCTACGGCCTCGCGACGGCGATGGGGTACGTCTTCCCGCTCGTGGTCGGGTCGCTGCTGGTGACCGGCGAGTACCGCCACAAGACCCTCACCCCGACCTTCCTGGCCACCCCGCGCCGCGGTGTCGCGCTGACGGCGAAGATGCTCGCCGGGGTCGTGATGGGCCTGGTGTTCGGTCTCGCCGCGGTCGGATCCTCCGTCGCCGCCGGCGGCGGGATGCTGGCCGTGTTCGGCGTCGACCCCCAGTTCGGGCGCGCCGAGACGTGGGCATTCATCGCCCGTATGGTCCTCGCGCTCGTCCTGTGGGTGCTCGTGGGTATCGCGCTCGGCACGCTGATCCGCAATCAGATCGCCGCGGTCGTCGGCATCCTCGCGTTCACGCAGTTCGTCGAGCCGATCGCGCGCGTCGGCGCCGGGCTCGTCGATGGACTGGCCGACGTGGTGCGCTTCCTCCCCGGCGCCGCCTCCGACGCCCTCGCCGGAGACAGCATCTACGCCGTCATGGGCGGCGGACCCGCGCAGCCGCTGGAGTGGTGGGCCGGCGGCCTCGTGCTCGCCGGGTACGCCCTCGTCTTCGCCGTCGTCGGCTACGTCGTCTCGTGGCGACGAGACGTCGTCTGACGCGTCGTCGTGCGACCGCTCGTCAGCCGGTGACGAGATCGGCGACGTCAGCCGGCTCGTCCTCGACGTCCAGTCGCAGCGCGCGCACGAGCGCGAGTCCGTGACGGGTGGTCAGCACCATCCGCTGGAACTCCGCATCACCGTCCAGGTCGATCACGACCGACGGGCGGCGGCGGCGCACCAGCACGAAGTCCACTCCGCCGGCCGACTCGAACGAGCCGGAGGCGATGACCGAGGGCACCAGCAGGCCCGGGCGGGGTACGCCGCGCAACCACGACCACGCGTCGTCGGTGAGCTGCACCTTCGTGATGTGCTCGCGGGCGACCGCGACATTCCGCTTGCGGAATGTCGCGGCACGCTCGGTCGCCGAGAGGACGACTTCGAGCTGCGCCGAATCGAGCAGCAGGGTCACCATGCTCCCAGTCTGCCAGGCCGCTCGCCCGCGGATGCTCACAGACCGGCAACGATCGCGGCGTTCCCTTCGGGGCGGATCAGGATGCCGCGCCGTCGGCAGCCGGGGTCGGCTGGCGCCCGATCACCTCGATCAGCGAGGGGATGGTGGTCTCGGCGGCGACGACGTCGACGGCGAGCCCCAGTTTGCGGGCGTCGCGGGCCGTGCGCGGGCCGATCGCGGCCACGAGCGTCGTCTCAGGCAGGTCGGGGAACTGCTCGCTGACCTGCTCGGCGACGGATCCGCTGGTGACGAGCACCGCGTTGATGCGCCCGCTCGCCACGTCGGCGGCGATGCGCTCGGTGACCGGAACCCCGACGGTGCGGTAGGCGACGACGCTGCGCACCTCGTGCCCGGCCTCGATCAGCATGCGGGTGAGAACCGGCTTGGCCACTTCGCTCCGCAGGGCGAGCACGCGGGTCGGCGCGGACTCGATCGCGATGATCTGCTCGGCCAAGCCGGCGGCGGAGTCGTCCTCCTCGGGCACGAGGTCGACGCGGTACCCCATCGCCGTCAGCGCGGCGGCGGTCGTCTCGCCCACGGCGGCGACGCGCGTGTGGGCGGGGATCTCGGCACGGTAGGCGTAGAGGACGTCGACCGTCGTCGCGCTCGTCAGGGTGATCCAGTCGAACGCCCCCGCGGCCAGATCGGCCAGCGCCGCGTCGAGCTCGGCGACCTCGGTGGTGGGGGCGAAGTTCACCAGCGGTGCGATGACGGGCGTGGCACCGTGCGACCGCAGCAGGGCGGCCACCTGGTCTCCCCAGGGCCCGCCGCGAGGCACGAGCACCCGCCAGCCGCGCAGCGGCTTCTGCGACTCTGCGATATGGGACTCGGGATCCATTTCGTGGCTCTCATGAGGCGACGCCGCTCTCAGGAGAGCGGCCGACGCGCGATCATGCACCCGGGCGATGCATCCCGGATACGCAACATCGGCAGCACCCGCTCCATCGCCGCTGCCTCGTTTCCGAGCATACCCCCGTGTCCACGGAGGCACGCTCGCGCGCGCGTATCGATCGGGTCTCGGCGACAGGGTCAGCGGGCGATGAGCCGCGCGATCCCCCAGACCACGGCGCCGACGGTGACGGCGACCGCGACGGCCGCCGCGGCGGCGCCGGCCGGATTGTCGCGCGCGTAGGCCTGCGCCTCACGCGTCGCCCGATCGGTCGCGACGATGGCCCGCTTGGGGAGATTGGCCTTGTGCTCGATCGCCGCGAGGGCGGCCTTGAGCTCGGCTCGCGCCTTCTCGACGGGGTCGCTGATGCCGAGGGGCACCGCTGTGTTGGGAAGATCAGAACTCATCGGCCACTTCCTTCACGATCTTGGCGTCGGCGGAGACCGCCTGCGCGGGGTTCTGGCGCGAGCTGAGGCGCTTGAAGCGCATCAGCCCGAGCAGCGCGAACACGATGGCGATGACGAGCAGGATGCCGATCACGATGAGCGACGAGGCCCAGGCCGGCAGCCACGACGACAGTCCGATGATGGCGAAGGCGCCGATCGCGGGGATCGTCCAGAAGAGGAAGAACAGCGCGACGATGAACCAGACGCCGCCCATGCCGGCATCCTTGCCCGTCTTCTTCGCCCATGCCTTGGCCGAGTCGATCTCGGCCACGACCAGGTTGCGGACGAGCTCGGGGATCTCGCCGATGAGGGTGAGCAGGCTGTCGTCGGCGCGATCGCGGAATCCGCGGGGCGTGCTCATCTCAGCTGTCCGCCACGGCGCTCGCGTCGGCGACCTTGCGGGCGTCGCGCTCGGCGGCCTTGCGGACATCGCTCGCGGCCTTCTCCCCCTGGGCGAGGGTGGCGTCGAGCTTCTCGCCCGGCGACCCCTTCTTGCCCGCCGCCTTGACGACCTTCTTCGCGCTGTCCCAGACGACGCTCGGGACGGCGAGAGCGGCCGACTTGCCGAGCTCGGTGACCTTCGCGACCTGCTTCTGCACCGGCTCGAGCTCCCAGACCTGCTGAGCCTTGTCTTTGATCTGCTCGTATCGCTGACGCCCGGCGCGTGCCCCGAGCACGTAGCCCGCGGCGAGTCCGACGGCGATGCCAATCTTGCCCCTCATGGGGTCTCCTCACGTTCGACGTTGCTGCGTCGTCCCAGGCTATCGCCGTATGCCGTGCCGGGTATCCACTCCCGAAACCTCCCGGACCCCGCTATCATGCCGGATCGACCCCGCGCCAGAGCACGGCATGGCGCGCCGCGTCGGCCTCGGCGACGGCATCGGCCGCGACGCGGTCGAGGCTGTTGCCCGACAGCCAGCCGCCTACGACGGCCAGCCCCGGCACGGCTCGCGCGCGCTCTCGGATGGCGGCGACGGCGTCGGCGTGGCCGAGGAGCGACCCCGGCGCCGCGCGCGAATACGTGACCCGCGCGGCCGAGCGGACGGCGGCGGCCTCGATGCCGACACCGAGCAGGTCGGATGCCGCCTCCCGAGCCGCCGCCACGACGGTGGCATCGGACGCGTCGGTCCACGGGAGCGTGACGCGCAGGATGTGCTCATCGTCCGGCAGCGCCGCCTCCAGCCACTCCCACGTCTGCGAGACCGGCCGGACCGAGGCCGGCCGGGCACCGCCGCCGATCACGAGCGAGCCGCGGTCGGGCAGCGACACGCCGCCCACGCGCAGCATCACCACATCGAGGGGCTCCGGCCGCGGTTCGGCGCTCGGCGGCAGCTCGACGTGCGGCGACAGCAGGCGCCGCGCGGCATCCTCGTCGACGGCGAGCACCAGCAGATCGGCGGTGACGGACGGGGCTGCGGGATCGTCGCCCGCGGGCGTCTCGACGAGCCACGCGGCGCCGTCCCGGCGGAGCGCTGCCACCGGGGTGCCGGTGCGGATCTCGACGTCGAAGTCCTCGAGCCGTGCGGCCAGCGCGTCGACCAGCCGGAACAGACCGCCCCGCGGCGCGAGCCGTTCGCTGCTGCTCGCGCGGAGAGTCTGGGCGACGGCACCGCTGAGCGAGCCGGTGCGTGTCAGCGCGGGGTTGAGCCCGGGCGCGGCGACATCGACGTCGATGAACTCGGGGGCGACGCCGTGCACCGACAGCGCGTAGGGCGCCACCAGCCGGTCTCGGACACGCTCCCCCATGCGCGACGCGACGAGCTCACCGAGACTGCGCCGACGCCCGACCGTCAGCGGCGGGCGGAGGCGGTCGAGGTAGGCGCGCCACGCGCCGCGGGTCTCGATGTGCCGGCGCACGTCGTGCGCCCACGGGTTGGCGGGGATGCCGAACACCGTCTCGGCCGGTGCCGGCGCGGCGCCGTGCGGACCTGCGGCGAGCCAGAGCGCGTCGTTCCGCGCGGTCACCGCGTCGCCGGCCAACCCGACCTCGTCGACCAGGCGCGCGATGGTCTTCGCCGACGACGGGTAGCCGTCGGCGGCGGCATCCACGTCGAGATCGCCGAGCGTCACGCGGTCGAGCGATCCGCCGAGGTGCTCCTCGGCCTCGAAGAGCGTCACGCGCAGTCCCAGGCGGGCGCATTCGAGGGCCGCCACGATGCCCGCCATACCGCCGCCCACCACGACGACCCGGGTGTCGCGGGCGTGGCTCACCAGATCCGTCATGCTCCCATCCTGCCGCCTCGTCGCCGGTGAGAGCATGGATGCATGAGCCTGCACATCACCGATGACGCCGCCGCCGACGAACTGCTGACCGAGAACCCCCTCGCCCTGCTGATCGGGATGCTGCTGGACCAGCAGATCGCCATGGAGACCGCGTTCACGGGGCCGCTGAAGATCCGCGAGCGCGCGGGCTCGGTCGACGCGTCCGCGATCGCGGGCTACGACCCCGAGGAGTTCGTGGAGCTGTTCCGCCGCACCCCGGCTGTCCATCGCTTCCCCGGGTCGATGGCGGGGCGGGTGCAGACCCTCTGCCAGACCATCGTCGACGACTGGGGCGGCGACGCGTCGGCGATCTGGACCTCGGGAGACCCCGACGGCGCGACGGTCCTGAAGCGCCTGAAGGCGCTGCCGGGCTTCGGCGAGCAGAAGGCGAAGATCTTCCTCGCCCTGCTCGGCAAGCAGTACGGCTTCACCGGCGACGGGTGGCGCGAGGCGGCCGGCTCCTACGGCGACGAGGGGTCGTTCCGCTCGGTCGCCGACATCGTCTCGCCCGAGTCGCTGACCAAGGTGCGCGAGCACAAGCGGGCCGCCAAGGCCGCCGCGAAGTCCTAGCCCGCGCCCGCGCGCCCGACCGCGCGGCATCCGCTCGGTCGTCGGGCGGGGTCAGGCGCCGCGCAGGCGCTCGGCCAGGTAGCCCTCGAGGGCGTCGAGCGCGATGCGCTCCTGCGCCATCGTGTCGCGATCACGCACAGTGACGGCGCGGTCATCGAGCGAGTCGAAGTCGACGGTGACGCAGAACGGCGTGCCGACCTCGTCCTGTCGGCGGTAGCGGCGACCGATCGCACCCGCGTCGTCGAAGTCGATGTTCCAGCCGCGGCCGCGGAGCGTGTCGGCGACCTCGCGGGCCAGCGGCGACAGGCGCTCGTTGCGACTCAGCGGCAGCACGGCGACCTTCACGGGAGCCAGGCGCGGGTCCAGGCGCAGCACGGTACGGGTGTCGACGCCGCCCTTCGCGTTGGGCACCTGCTCCTCGTCGTACGCGTCCACGAGGAACGCCATCATGGCGCGGGTCAGGCCGAACGAGGGCTCGATGACGTACGGGGTGTACTTCTCGCCGGATGCCTGATCGAAGTAGGTCAGCGACTGACCGGATGCCTCGGAGTGGCTGCCCAGGTCGTAGTCGGTGCGGTTCGCCACGCCCATGAGCTCACCCCACTCCTTGCCCGGGAACCCGAAGCGGTACTCGACGTCGATCGTGCCGGCGGAGTAGTGCGCCCGGTCGTCCTCGGGCACGTCGAACCGGCGCATGTTGTCGGCGTCGATGCCGAGCTCGATGAACCAGTCCCAGCAGGCCTCGACCCAGTGCTCGAACCACTCCTGCGCCTCGGCGGGCGGGGTGAAGAACTCGATCTCCATCTGCTCGAACTCGCGCGTGCGGAAGATGAAGTTCCCGGGCGTGATCTCGTTGCGGAACGCCTTGCCCACCTGGCCGATGCCGAACGGCGGCTTCTTGCGGCTCGCGGTGAGGACGTTCGAGAAGTTCACGAAGATGCCCTGGGCCGTCTCGGGGCGCAGGAAGTACAGGCCCGACTCGTCGTCGACGACGCCGAGGTAGGTCTTCACGAGGCCCGAGAACGACTTGGGCTCGGTGTACTGCCCCTTCGTGCCGCAGTTCGGGCACGGCACGTCGCCGAGACCGTTCTCGGCCGTGCGGCCCTTGCGCGCCTCGAAGTCTTCGATGAGGGTGTCCTCGCGGAACCGCTTGTGGCACTGCAGGCACTCGACGAGCGGGTCGGTGAACGTCGCGACGTGGCCCGAGGCCTCCCACACGCGCTTGGGCAGGATGATCGAGGAGTCCAGGCCCACCATGTCGCCGCGGCCGCGCACGAAGGTCTGCCACCACTGCCGCCGGATGTTCTCCTTCAGCTCCGTGCCGAGGGGGCCGTAATCCCACGCGGAGCGCGAACCGCCGTAGATCTCGCCCGCCTGGAAGACGAACCCGCGATGGCGGGCGAGGGCGATGACTTTGTCGAGACGGGACTGCTCGGCCACAGGTGGCTCCAAATGGTCGTTGGGGATGGGCGCCGATCGGCGCGGGATGCCGCAGGCGACGGCATCCCGATTCTAGTCGCGCCCCGTGGGCCGACCCCGATACGGTCGAGGGACACATCGTTACGCACGGGAAAGGTCAGCATGGAAGCTCTATTCGCCGGAGGCGCGCTCGTGATCGGTGGAATCGCCGTCGTGGCGGTCATCATCGTCGTCATCTTCCTGCTGGTCATGGTGCGGGCCTGGTACAAGGTGGCCAAGGCCGACCAGGCGCTGGTCGTCGTCGGACGCAATCAGAAGAACGCGGCGGGCGACTCGTCGCGGATCTCGATCATCACCGGCGGCGGCGCCCTGGTGAACCCGCTCACGCAGCGGGCCGAGATGATCTCGCTGCGGGCGCGTCAGATCAAGATGGAGCCGACCGCGCAGGCGTCCAACGGCGTCACGGTGATCGTGGCCGGCGTCGCGCTGGTCAAGATCGGCTCCGACCCCGAGTTCGTCCGTCGCGCGGCCGAGCGCTTCCTCTCGCAGGACGGCGCGATCGAGCAGTTCACCACCGAGCAGCTCGAGGGTGCGCTCCGCGGCGTCGTGGCGACGCTGACCGTCGAGCAGCTGATGAAGGACCGGCAGAAGCTGTCGGACCAGATCGCCGAGGGCATCAAGAGCGACCTGCTCGCACAGGGCCTGATCCTGGACTCGTTCCAGATCCAGGGCATCACCGACAAGAACGGCTACATCGACGCCCTCGGCGCGACCGAGGTCGAGCGCGTCCGCCGCGAGGCCGACGTCGCCCGCATCAACGCCGCCCGCGAGGTCCGCGCACGCCAGCTCGCGACCGACGAGGCCAACCTGATCGAGCAGACGGCCTACGACAAGAACTCCGCCGCCGCATCCGCGGAGGTCGGTCGCGCCCGCGCCGAGGCCGAGCAGGCCGAGGCCCTCGCCCGTGCGCAGCGCGAACAGGACGTGCTGCTCCAGGGTGCCGAGAACCGGCAGGCCCAGCTCGACGCCGACGTCAAGAAGGTCGCCGACGCGTCGCTCTACGAGCGCCAGCGCAAGGCCGACGCCGACGCCTACGCCGAGGTCAAGGCGGCCGAGGCGCGCGCCCAGATCGCCGCCCAGGAGGCCGAGGCCACGCGCCTGCGCGCCCAGGCCGAGGCCGATGCCGTGCGTCTGGCCGGTGAGGCCCGCGCCGAGGCCATCAAGGCCGAGGCCGCCGCGATCGCGCAGAACCAGGAGGCGCTGCTGGCCCAGCGCGCCGTCGAGGCCCTCGTGCCGCTGATGACCGAGTTCGCCCGCGGCTTCGACAAGGTCGGTTCGATCACGGTGCTCGGCGGCGACGGCGCATCGAGCCACATCGCCTCGGAGAGCGCGTCGAGCATGCGGGCCACCTTCGACGCCGTGCAGGCGACGACGGGCATCGACCTGCGACAGATCATCCAGGGCCAGGCCACCGGCCGCGGCGTCGCACAGGGTCTGCGGGCCGACGACGCAGCCGGCGCCCCGGCTCCGGCTGCGGCTCCGGACGGCGCTGCCACGGAGTAACCAGCTCCTCACGATCGACGACGCCCCGCCTCACCTCCCGCGTGATGGCGGGGCGTCGCCGTGTGCGGGCTTCTGGATCCGAGGAGTTGGAGCGGGCCTCCGCGAGGGATTGTCAACCGGGTGCGTCGGACGGGCCCGGGTTCGTAGCGTCGGGGCATGACGTTCACTCCCCGCCGTGCCATCGTGACCGCATCCGACTCCGGGATCGGCCGCGCCACCGCCATCGCCCTCGCCGACGCCGGACTGGACGTCGGCGTCACGTGGCATTCCGACGAAGAAGGGGCCAACGAGACGGCCGAAGCCGTTCGCGCCCGCGGGCGCACGGCCGTCGTCGCGCAGTTCGATGCGACGGAGTTCGAGAAGGTGCCGGGTGTGATCGAGCACCTCGCGTCCGAGCTCGGCGGACTCGACGTCTTCGTCAACAACGCCGGCGGCGGCACCGGCGGGCCCGTGCTCGACCTCGACCTCGACGGCTGGCGCACGGTCGTCGCCCTCAACCTCGACGGGGCGTTCCTCGGTATGCAGACGGCGGCGAAGCTCATGGCGGATGCCGGTGACGGCGGCCGGATCATCGCCGTCACGAGCGTGCACGGCTCGCAGCCCCGGGTCGGCTCGGCGGCCTACGTCGCCTCGAAGCACGGGCTCGAGGGCCTCGTGAAGACCATGGCCCAGGAGCTCGGTCCGCGCGAGATCACGGTCAACTCCGTCGCGCCCGGCGAGATCGCCACGCCGATCAACGACATGGAGGGCGACGAGGCCGAGAAGACCCACCGCCCCGGCATCCCGATCCCCCGCCCCGGAAAGCCCGAGGAGATCGCGTCGGTCGTGGCGTTCCTGGCCTCGCCGGCCTCCTCGTACGTCACCGGCGCGACCTGGGTGGTCGACGGCGGGATGCTGCAGATGGGGCCGCAGGCGGGTTCGCACCTGGAGTCCGACGCCTGGCGCGACGCCGGCTCGGAGTAGACCTCAGGGGCGGACGAGCAGGTAGCCGCGCTCGTCGTCGAAGCCGCCGACCGTCAGCCCGGCGCCGAGATGCTCGAGGAACTCGCGGCGCACCTGCTCGCGCCAGGCATCGGCCTCGGCGGGCGACGAGGTGCGCAGAGCGTGGACGTCGGCGGGGACGGCGATCGTCGCGACGATCCGGTCGTCGGCGGGCCGCTGCTGCGGCGGCGCGGCCAGCGGCCACGTCACCATCAGACGGTCGGTGACCTCGCCGCGGTTGAGCCCGTCGTCCATCTGCCCGTACTGGTCGACGAGGTAGTCGCTGATGCGGGCGCCGAGCACCTGCAGGTTGAAGTGGGCGTTGCGGGCGAACAGCGGATCGAACGTCCAGGTGATGGTGCCCACGTCGCGGGCGAACGCCCACGCCCGCTGGTGCTGCTTGAGCACCCGTCCGAGGCCCTGATGCTGGTACTGGGGCAGCACGCCCGTGACGTGGGAGTGCATCGAGCGCGCGCCGGGCTCGGCGAAGAACGCCACCGAGGCCCCCACCACGCGGTCGCCGTCGTAGAGGCCGACGACGTAGTTGCCGGCGTACGCGAGCGCGCGCATGAGGTTGGTGGGCACGGAATCACGGTCGCCGCCCCACACCTCGCGCAGCACCGCGGCGCCGGCGAAGATGTCGGCGACGGTCTCGAGGGGGCGGATGTCGATCCCCGCGGGCACATCGGCTTCGATCGGTGGAACGCTCTCGCTCATGAGCCCACCCTACGCCGCCGCCGATAGCCTCGAAGGATGGCACCGGGCGCGCACGACGATCGACGACGGCTCTCGCGCATGCCCCGGCAGGGTGCGATCGTCGCCGTGCTGGCCGTCGCCGGCCTGGCGTCGTCCTTCATGTTCACGCTGGTCGTCCCGATCCAGTCGAAGCTGCCCGAACTGCTGAACGCCAGCCGCGAAGATACCGCGTGGGTGGTCACCGCGACCCTCCTGGCCGCGGCCGTGTTCACGCCGATCGCCGGGCGCCTGGGCGACATGTACGGCAAGCGCCGCATCGTGCTCGTACTCCTCGGTCTCCTCGTCCTCGGCTCGGTCGTGGCCGCCGTCTCGACCGGCATCGTCGGCGTGATCGTGGGACGCGCCCTGCAGGGCGCGGTTACGGGCGTCGTTCCACTGGGCATCTCGATCCTGCGCGACGTGCTGCACGAGGACCGCGTGGATGCCGCGATCGCACTGATGTCGGCCACGCTCGGGGTCGGCGGCGCGGTGGGCATGCCGGTGAGCGCCCTCATCACCGAGACGAGCGACTGGCACGTGCTGTTCTGGATGTCGGCGGGCCTGGGCGTCGTCGTCTTCGTGCTGGTGGTTCTCATCGTGCCGCCGAGCGTGCTGCGCACCCCCGGCCGATTCGACGTCGTGGGGGCGGTGGGTCTGGCGATCGGTCTGACCGGCGCCCTCCTGGCGGTCTCCCGCGGCAACGAGTGGGGCTGGACCTCACCCGCCACCCTCGCGTGCGGCGTGGGCGGCATCGCGGTCCTGCTGGTGTGGGGCTGGTTCGAACTGCGCATCACCGACCCGCTGCTCGACCTCCGGGTCGCCGCACGACCGGCCGTCCTGCTGACGAACCTGGCATCCGTGGCGATCGGGTTCTCGCTGTTCGCCTCGAACGTGTCGTACCCGCAGATGCTCGAGCTGCCGGTCTCGACCGGCGGGTTCGGGCTGACGTTGCTGCAGGCGAGCCTCATCATCATGCCCGCGGGCCTGGTGATGATGGTGCTCTCGCCGTTCTCGGGCCGGCTGGCCCGCTCGGTCGGCCCGAGACTGCTGCTGGTCCTCGGCGCGATCGCGCTGATCCTCGCCTACGGGTTCTCGCTGCTGTGGGCCTCGGAGGTCTGGCACCTGCTCGTGGCGAACCTGCTGATCGGGGTGGGCATCGGGTTCGGCTACGCCGGGATGCCCATGCTGATCATGCGGTCGGTCCCGCCCACCGAGACCGGAGCATCGAACGGGCTGAACGCGCTGTTCCGGTCGCTCGGAACGAGCACCGCGGCCGCACTCGTCGGTGCGGTCCTCGCGACGTTCTCGGTCGAGCGCGGCGGCGTCGCGGTGCCGACCCCGACCGCGTTCCAGGTGTCGTTCGGGCTCGGCCTCGGCGCCGCGGTCATCGCCCTCGCCGTCGCGGTGTGCATACCGGGGCGACGGGATCCGCACGAGATCCACCCGTCCTTGCCCTGAGCGGCGTAACGTCGGCGTCCATGAGCCACGAGGACGCAGCCTCCACCGCATCCCACCCCGGTCCGGCCCGCGCCGCTGGGCCCGAGGCCCCGACCGACACCCGGTTCTTCGGGCAGCCCTGGGCCCTCACCCACATCTTCGGCGTCGAGCTGTGGGAGCGCTTCAGCTTCTACGGCATGCAGATCGTCCTGGTCTACTACCTGTACTTCTCCGTCTCCGACGGTGGAGCCGGGATGCCGCAGGCGACGGCCGTCGGGATCGTCGGCGCATACGGCGGCGCGGTCTACCTCTCGACGATCCTCGGCGCCTGGGTCGCCGACCGCCTGCTCGGCTCGGAGCGCGTGCTCTTCTTCAGCGCCATCGTCATCGTCGCGGGCCACGTCGCCCTCGCCGTGCTGCCGGGCCTGCTGTCGGTCGGCGTGGGCCTGGTGCTGGTGGCCCTCGGCTCGGGCGGTCTGAAGGCCAACGCCACCGCGGTCGTCGGCACGCTGTACTCCGAGCACGACCCGCGCCGCGACGCCGGCTTCTCGTTGTTCTACCTCGGCATCAACCTCGGCGCCTTCGCAGGCCCGCTGCTCACCGGGTTCCTGCGCACGAGCCTCGGGTTCCACTGGGCCTTCGGCGCGGCGGCCGTCGGCATGGCGCTCGGTCTGCTGCAGTACTCGCTCGGCCGGCGCTCGCTGCCCGACGCGGCCCGGCGGGTGCCCAACCCGCTGCCGCGATCACGGTACCCGCTGATGATCGGCATCGGGCTGGGCGCGGTCGCCGCGGTCGCGCTCCTGGTCGCGATCGGGGTCATCCGGGCGGACAACCTCTCGCTCGTCGTGGTCGTGGTGGTCGTCGCCGCGGCGGTCGCCTACTTCGCCGTCATCCTGGCGAGCGGTCGCATCACCTCGACCGAGCGCTCACGCGTGCTCGGCTTCATCCCGCTGTTCATCGCGAGCGTGGCGTTCTGGTCGCTGTACCAGCAGCAGTTCACCGTCATCCCCATCTACGCCGAGAAGCGCCTCGACCTCGACATCTTCGGCTGGCAGATGCCGCCGGACTGGGTGCAGTCGATCAACCCCGTGTTCATCATCATCCTGTCGGGGGTGTTCGCTGCGGTGTGGACGCGTCTCGGGGCGCGGCAGCCGTCGACGCCGGTCAAGTTCGCCGCCGGCGTGGCGATCATGGGGCTGGCCTTCCTGCTGTTCCTGCCTTTCGCCGGCGGTGGGGCGATGTCGACGCCGCTGCTGGCGATCGTCGGCATCCTGTTCGTGTTCACCGTCGCCGAGCTGCTCATCTCGCCCGTGGGGCTGTCGGCGGCGACGAAGCTCGCCCCGGCGGTGTTCCAGACGCAGATGGTCGCGCTGTTCTTCCTCTCGGTGTCGCTCGGAACCGCGATCTCCGGGGTGCTGGCCCGTTTCTACGACCCCGAGAACGAGGTGCCCTACTTCTCGATCCTGGGCGCCATCGCTATCGTGCTCGGGATCGCGCTCGCGGTGGGACGGCGACCCGTGCTGGCGCTCATGCGCGACGTCCGCTGAGGGCGGAGCGCAACCCCTCGTCAGGGGCGGGACGCACACGAGAGGATGGAGGCATGTCCTCCTCCGTCGCGCGCCGTTCCAACCCGACCGCCTGGGCCGCCTTCTGGGTCGCGCTCCTCGGGCTCGTCCTCATGCCGATCCCGCTGTTCATCGGCCTGATCCTCGGCGGCGGCCTCTCGCTGGTCGCCGCGGTCCTCGTGGTGATCGCCCTGCTGAAGGGCCTCGCGCGCAGCGGCGCGGGCATCGCCCCCGTCGTCTTCGCCGGCATCTTCGTGCTGCTCACGTGGGGCGGCATCTCGATCGGTGGCGGCACGATCTGGTGACGCGCTCGGGTGCCGTCACATGATGACGGACCGATGCCGCCCGCCGCACGTGCGGCGATAGAGTCGCCGGCGGATCCGACGCCGGCCCCCGATGCCGCGCCGACCCCCCGACGAGGAAGCGACGAGCATGACCGAGATCTCC
This sequence comes from Microbacterium oleivorans, assembly GCF_013389665.1. NCBI lineage: Bacteria > Bacillati > Actinomycetota > Actinomycetes > Micrococcales > Microbacteriaceae > Microbacterium > Microbacterium oleivorans. The sequence continues at coordinate 1,491,270 of NZ_CP058316.1, forward strand.
ACCACCACCGCCGGCAGCCTGCCCCGCACGCCGTCTCTCATCGAGGCCAACCGGGCACGATCCTTCGCCGACGACGGCTTCACCCTGCAGTCCGCACCCGAATTCGACGAGCTGACCGGGCAGGCGGTGAGCGACGTCGTCGCCCGTCAGCGCGAGGCGGGCATCACCCAGGTCGGGGACGGGGAGTTCGGCAAGGCGATGTCGAACCCCGTCGACTACGGCGCCTGGTGGTCCTACTCGTTCCAGCGCGCGGCGGGCCTGTCGCTGACCGAGGTGAACGCGTTCAACGAGCCGCCGGTGCGCTCCGAGCCCGGGAACGTCCGGCTCACCTCGTTCCTCGACCGACGCGACCGGCAGCGGTTCCCGGCCGTCTACGCCGACGCGGTCGAGGCGGGCGCGACCGCCACGGCGTTCCCCACCACGACCGGGCCGATCTCGTACCGCGGCCAGGAGGCCGTGGCATCCGACATCGCGCATCTGAAGGCCACCCTCCGCGAAGGCGAGCAGGGCTTCCTGACGGCGATCGCGCCCGGATCGGCGTCGCGGGTGCGCAACGAGTACTACGCCACCGACGAGGAGCATCTCTTCGCCTGGGCCGACGCGCTGCGCGAGGAGTACCGCGCGATCACCGACGCCGGGCTCATCGTGCAGCTCGACGACCCCTCGCTGGCCGAGAACTTCGACCAGATCAACCCGGAGCCCTCGATCCCGGACTACCAGGCGTTCATCCGTCTGCGCGTCGAGGCCCTCAACCACGCGATCGCCGGCTTGCCGAAGGAGCTGGTGCGGCTGCACCTGTGCTGGGGCTCGTGGCACGGGCCGCACACGACCGACGTCGCCCTCGCCGACATCCTGCCGGTCGTCCTCGGCGCGAACGTGGGGTCGATCTCGTTCGAGGCAGGCAACGTCCGCCACGAGCACGAGTCGGGCGTCTGGGGGGACGCCGCCGTGCCGGACGACCTCGTCCTCGTGCCGGGCGTGGTCAGCCACGCGACCAACGTCGTCGAGCACCCCGAGCTCGTCGCCCAGCGCATCGAGCGGTTCGCCTCGATCGTCGGCACGGACCGGGTCGTCGCGTCGACCGATTGCGGCCTCGGCGGACGCATCCACCCGGACCTGGCGTGGGCGAAGCTCGCCACGCTCGGCCAGGGCGCACGCATCGCCGCCGCCCGCGCCTGACGCGCAGGCGCTTTCGACTACCGTGAAAGGTCGCACGACAGCGCGAGAGGAAGCCATGACCGAGACACAGCCGCAGATCTTCGAGCCCGAGGGCCGCGCCATCCCCTACGTGGAGGATGCCGGCAGCGAGCCCGTGCTGGTGCTGATCCCGGGTTACAGCAACGTCGCCGCGCTCGGCACGCTCGCGCACGTCCTGGCCGAGGAGGACTTCCGCATCCTGCGCGTCGGCTACCGGACGGCGCAGACCGACGGCGTCACGCTGCACGACCTGGCGCAGGATGTCGTCGACGTCATGGACCACGTCGGCCTCGGCGACGCCTGGGTCGGCGGCCACGCCTTCGGCGGCGCCGTGGCGCGCACCGTCTCGATCCACCACACCGACCGGGTCGACGGCGTGCTGCTGCTCGGCGCGGAGGGCGAGGAGCCCCGCGCCGACCTCGAGCCGCTGCAGGCCGCAGCCGCGGCATCCGTCTCGCCCGAGGAGTGGCGCGCGCTCGCCCCCACGGTTCCCGTGATGCTCATCCAGGGCGGCGCCGACGAGGTGCTCCCCCCGGCCAACGGCGAGCGGCTGCAGGCCGCGGCACCCGGGCTGGTCAGCCTCGTGACGCTCGAGGGCGGCGGGCACCTGTTCCCCGCGACGCACGCCGGCGAGGCGGCCTTCGTCATCGAGGACTACCTCGACGTCGACTGACGCCCGTGCCGAGCACACCCGGCGGACAGGGCAGAATCGAGGGATGACCGAATCGTCCACCGCGCTCCATCCCGCCCACGCCTGCCTGATCGTCCACGGGCAGGACCAGCCGGGCATCATCGCGGCGCTGTCGGCGATGGTCACCCGCGTGGGCGGCAACATCGTGGCGTTCGACCAGTACTCCGACGACCCCACCGGCGGTGCCTACTTCTGCCGCGTCGTGTTCCACCGGCCGAACTTCGCCGTCGACCGCCCCGCGATCGAGGCCGAGATCGCCGAGACCCTCGGCGGCTTCGAGCTGCAGTGGTCACTTACCGATCAGTCGGTGCCCAAGCGCATGGCCATCCTCTCGTCCAAGCAGGACCACTGCCTGCTCGACCTGCTCTGGCGCCACCGCCGCGGCGACCTGCCGGTCTCGGTGCCGATGGTCGTGTCGAACCACACCACCTCGGCCGAGGACGTCCGCTCGTTCAACGTGCCGTTCTTCCACGTGCCGTCGACCCCGGGACCCGACAAGTCGGCGTCCGAGGCCGAGATCCTCAAGCTGCTGGTCGGCAACGTCGACTTCGTCGTGCTCGCCCGGTACATGCAGATCCTCTCGTCCGACTTCCTCGAGAAGCTCGGCGTCCCGGTCATCAACATCCACCACTCGTTCCTGCCGGCCTTCATCGGTGCCGAGCCCTACAAGAAGGCGAAGGAGCGGGGCGTCAAGCTCATCGGAGCGACGAGCCACTACGTCACGACCGACCTCGACGAGGGGCCGATCATCGAGCAGGACACCATCCGTGTCACGCACGCCGACACCACGGCCGAGCTCGCCCGCCGCGGCGCCGACGTCGAGCGCCAGGTGCTCTCGCGGGCCGTGCTGTGGCATGCCCAGGACCGCGTCATCCGCCACGGCAACCACACCATCGTCTTCTGACCCCGCGCGGGAGGCCGCGCCTCGAGCATGCCGATGCGCACCCCCACGAACCTCGGAGGATCGCGCCAACCGCGGACCCATCCGCGGGTTCACTCCGAGTTCGGCGATGATCTCCGAGGTTCGTGGGCGCGGCCGGATGCCGCGCCCGCGGCCTCGATGCGATCGTTCACGCTCTGGAACACGACGCTGATCTCGGGGGCGAACTCTCCGATACTCAACATGGTGATTCCAGCCGACAGCCTGACACGGTGTGAGGGTCAAGCGCATGTCGGGATCGGATCAGAAGACGTACTCCATGAGGTCGAGGCCGAAGGCGCGGAACGCCTCGTGGGCGCGCAGCCGGTCGGCGAGCGACAGGTCGTCGAATCCGACGACGAGGGCGTAGGCGACGCCGGCGCGCGGTCCGGCGAGCACCCCCGCCTCCGCTCGGATGCCGTCGGCTCGGCCCGTCTTGTTCACGAACAGCAGATCGTGCTTGTCGTCGTCGTGCGCGAACGGGTCGAGCCCCGTGACGGAACCGACGAGCGAGAGGTCGTGGTTCAGGCTCAGCCATTCCGAGACCTGCGCGCTCACCCCGGGCGAGACCACGTCGGTGTTGACCAGCGACGCGAACAGCGCCGCGAACTCGCGAGCCGTTCCGAGCGCGTAGTGCGGTGCGTCGTCCGGACCGCGGTCGTCGCGGAAGCGATCGAGCAGCGCGGTGCGGGGCATGCCGAGGCTTCCGAGCCGCGCGCGCACCGCCTCCAGGCCGACCCGGTCGAGCAGCGCGTTGGCGGCGCGCGCGTCGCCGATCGAGGCGGCGAGCACCGCGAGGTCACCGAGCGGCAGCGCCGGTGCGAGCAGATGCCGCCACACTCCGGCGACGGCGACGTCGTCGACCGCGCCCCGCTCGACGATCTCGAGCGGATCGAGCGCGCCGACCTCGAAACGCGCCGCGACCTCGATGAGCAGCGGGACGATGCCCAGGCCGGCGACAGGCAGCGTCACGAAGTCGTCCCCCGCGAGCACCGGCGTGCCCCGATCGAGGTCGCTCACCCGTACCGACACCCGGGCACCCGAGGCCGCCAGGGCGTCGAGGGCCTTCTCGGTGGAGCCGAAACCGCGGCGCGGCGCGGCCGAACGACGCCGGGGACGCGGCTGCGCGCGTCGCTCCGCCCGCGATCGGGCGGTCTCGGAGGAGGACTCGGATCCATCCACCGTCATCTTGTCGTCTCCGTCGGAGTCAGTTTCGCCGGTTCGCGTCGGACGGTCACCAGATGGTGACGCGGCGCTCGGGATCGAGCCACAGGGCGTCGCTCGGAGCGACGTCGAACGCCTCGTAGAACGCGTCGATATTACGGACGATCTGGTTACAGCGGAACTCGTTCGGCGCGTGCGGGTCGATCGTCAGCAGGCGGATCGTCTCGGCGTCCCGCCCCTTCTGCTGCCAGATCTGGCCCCAGCTGAGCAGGAGCCGCTGCACGCCCGTGAACCCGTCGATGACCGGGCCGTCGGGCGACTCCGCGAGGTCGGCCTCGGACATCGTCTCGGCGAGGTGGAGGCGGTACGCCTTGAGGGCGATGCCGAGCCCGCCGAGATCGCCGATGTTCTCGCCGATCGTGAGCGCGCCGTTGACGGTGTGCTCGGCGGCCAGGCCCTGCGGGACGAGCGCGTTGTACTGCTCGATGAGGGCACCCGTGCGCTGCTCGAAGGCCGCGCGGTCGTCGTCGGTCCACCAGTCGTTGAGGGCGCCGGTGCCGTCGTAGGCACTGCCCTGATCATCGAACCCGTGTCCGATCTCGTGCCCGATGACCGCGCCGATCCCGCCGTAGTTCGCCGCGGCGTCGCGGTCGGACGAGAAGAACGGCAGCTGCAGGATGGCCGCGGGGAACACGATCTCGTTCATGAGCGGGTTGTAGTAGGCGTTGACCGTCTGCGGCGTCATGAGCCACTCGTCGCGGTCGATCGGCTGCCCGAGCTTGGCGAGCTGCCGCTCGTACTCCCACTCGGTGGACCGCAGCACGTTCCCCAGGAGATCGGCGGGGTCGATCTCGAGCGCCGAGTAGTCCTTCCAGCGCTCGGGGTAGCCGATCTTGGGGGTGAAGGCGGCGAGCTTCTCGAGGGCACGCTCGCGCGTGGCCGGGGTCATCCACGCGAGCCCGGTGATGGACTGCCGGTACGCCTCGATGAGGTTCTGGACGAGGGCGTCCATCTCGGTCTTCGCCTGCGGCGGGAAGTGCCGCTCGACGTAGATGCGCCCCACCGCCTCGCCGAGGGCGGCCTGCACGATGCTCACGCCGCGCTTCCAGCGCTCGCGGTTCACCGGCACCCCGGTGAGCTGCGTGCCGTAGAAGGCGAAGTTCTCGGCGACGAAGGCAGCGGGCAGGAACGGCGCCGACGCGCGGACGACCTGCAGCCGCAGCCAGGCCTTCCAGTCGTCGAGTCGGTCCTGCACCAGCAGCGAGCCGAGCCCGCTGAGGAAGCTCGGCTGGTTGACGTTGATCTCGGCGAAGCCGCTGAGATGCCCCGGGGCGAGCGCCTCGAGCCACGGGTCGAGGTCGACGCCGGCCTGGGCCCGGACCTCGTCCCAGGTCTGCAGGTTGTAGGTGGCCACCGCGTCGCGATTGCGCACGTTGTCCCAGTGGTGCGTGGCGAGCTCGGTCTCGAGCCGGGCGATACGGTCGGCCTGCTCCTCGCCACCGTCGACGCCGGCGAGGTCGAGCATGCGCTGCGCGTAGCCGCGGAAAGCCGTGCGCGTCTCCTCGAAGTTCTCGAGACGGTAGTAGCTCTCGTCGGGCAGCGACAGCCCGCCCTGCACGAAGAAGACGACGTACCGTTCGGGGTTGCCCGGATCGGGCTCGATGAACGTGCCGATCATCCCGCCGATGCCCTCGCGCTCGAGCTCGCCGACGGTGCGCAGCAGCGCGGGGATCGAGTCGACGGCATCCACACGCGCCAGCTGCGGGCGCAGCGGATCGGCTCCCAGCTCGTCGATGCGGTCGGTGTCCATGAAGCTCGTGAACAGGTCGCCGATCTTGCGGCGGACGGTTCCCGGCTCGGCCGTCGTGGCCTCGTCGATGATGGCCCGCACGTCGCTCTCGGCCTGCTCGGCGATGAGGTGGAACGACCCCCAGCGGGCCTTGTCGTCGGGGATCTCGGTGCGCTCGAGCCAGCTGCCGTTGACGTGGCGGAACAGGTCGTCCTGGGGCCGGATCTCGGGGCTGAGCTCGGCGGTGTCGATGCCGGAGGGAAGAGCGGGGGTGGTCATGTGACCCATGCTAGGCCGACCCGGCGACGCCAACTTCGGAGCGCGTTCAGCGTTCCGTCGTGGTACACCCCTCGGCCACCGGGACGCCCGCGAAGCGGTCGGCCGTCCACGCGAAGAGCTCGTCGATCAGCGGCGAGGGCCGCTCGACGACACCGGCGTGCTCGAAGCCCGCGTACGTGCGGAAGTCGACGTCCTGGCCGGCTGCGCACATGCGGTCGACGAAGGCGGCCTGCGTGCCGACGGGGATGATGCTGTCGGCGCCCCCGTGCGCCAGGAGCAGCGGTGCGGTCGAATGCAGCGGCGCGGTGTTCTCGCGCAGGTGCCGCCCGAGCGCGCCGGATGCCGGCGAGCGCGAGAACAGCGCCGGATCGCGGCTCATCCCCAGCGCGGCCGCCACCGACAGGACGATGGTGGGATCCGAGAGGCATCGCTCGGACATCTGCCGCAGCGCCGTCTCGGCGCCGGGTCTGACGTAGTCGCGGTACTCGATCTCGGGATAGATCTCCGAGAACGACGCGAACGCGTAGGAGGCGAAGATGCTGCCGCCGGTCACCCCCGAGATCCCCTGTACGAGCGCGGCGGGGTCGCTCGCGGGGGCGAGTGCCGCGACGCCCTGCACCCAGACGTCCGGGGCGTACTCGCGCGCGATCGCACCGGTCCACAGCGCCGCCGCTCCCCCCTGCGAGTGACCCCAGACGACGGTGCGCGCGCCGAGGTCCGCCTCGTCGAGCTCGCGCGCGGCGCGCACGGCATCCAGCGACGCGTGCGCGCTCGGCGGCCCGACGAGGTAGGGATGAGGACCCTCGGTCCCCAGTCCGATGTAGTCGGTGCCGACGACCGCCCAGCCCTGCTTGATCGCCCGCGGCAGCATGTAGAACGCACCCGCCCAGAGTCCGCGCGGCTGCAGCGACGGTGCGCAGTGCGCGGCGAACCCGGTGGTGCCGTGGTTCCAGTCGATCACCGGCCATCGACCCTCACCCTCGCGGGGCACCGCGACGATCGCGCTCGCCACGCGCACCTCGCCGTCGACACCGGTGGTCGTGTAGAGGATGCGCCAGCCCTCGGCGCTGGCCGGGATGCCGCCGGTGAACGGTTCGGCCCGCACGAGGCGCCCCGGTTCGTCGGGCAGGTCGCGGGGTGCGGCGTAGAAGTCGTCGACGACCGTGGATCCTTCGCGCAGCGGCGTCGTGACGATCGTGGTGGTCACCGCGAGCGCGACCGACGCGATCGCGATCACCGTGCGACCCCAGCGGCGACGGGGCCGGCCGCTCTCGCCGCCGCGCTGCGCGGCGCGGTCGTCGTGGCGACGACGCAGCCGGGTCCACAGGTCGACCGTGCCGCTCATGATCAGGCGCGCCCCGAAGACGACGGCGACGACGAGGAGGGTGATGTCGGGCCAGAACAGGGCGAGCGCGCCGAAGATGACCCCCGAGACGCCGAACGCGACGTCGGCGATCCGGGCATCCCACGAGCGGCCGCGTCCGAACGCCGCCACGACGCCCAGGATGCCGCCGAGCAGCAGCAGCACGCCGACGACGATCGCGACCACACGCACCGTGAGCCCGGGGGCGAGGAGGACCACGGCGCCGCCGAGGAGCCACGCCACCCCGGTGGCCGTCCGCCACCGGGGCCGGTGCGTCTCGCCCTCGCGCCCGGTGAGCTCGAGCAGGCCGGTGAGCGCCATGCCGCCCCCGAGGAGCCAGGCGAGCACGTCGAGCGCGGTCGTCGGTCGGATGACGATCACCACGCCCAGCACCACCGCGACGACGGCGACGACGATGCGGACCCAGGCCGGGAGGCGCGCGTGCAGGCGCGCGATGGCCAAGCGCTCGAGCAGCCGCATCCGAGTCCTCCCTCCGCTCCGGAGCATCAACGGTAACCGGTCGCGAGCGCCTGCCCGGGCCGCTCGACACCGGGGACGCGGGCGTGCAAGGCAAGGTGACGGCCCTAGGCTCGTGGCATGGCCCGCACGCTCAATCGCGAGATCCTGCGGCTGGCCGTTCCGGCGCTCGGCGCACTGATCGCCGAGCCCATGTTCCTCATCGTCGACGCCGCCCTCATCGGCCACCTCGGTGTCGTGCCCCTGGCGGCGCTGGGGATCGCCGGCGCCGTGCTGCAGACGATCGTCGGCCTCATGGTCTTCCTCGCCTACGCGACGACACCCGCCGTCGCGCGTCGCTTCGGCGCCGGAGACTCGACGAGCGCGGTGAGCGCCGGCATCGACGGGCTCTGGCTCGCGCTGGGGCTCGGGGCGGTGCTCGCCGTGGCGGGTTCGGCGGCGACGCCGTTGCTGGTGGGCGCGTTCGGCGCCGGCGAGGCCGTCTCGGTCGACGCGGAGACCTACCTGCGACTGTCGATGTGGGGGCTGCCGGCGATGCTCATCGTGTTCGCCGCCACCGGCCTCCTGCGCGGAATGCAGGACACCGTCACTCCGCTCTGGATCGCCGGGCTCGGATTCGGCGCGAACGCGCTGCTCAACGTCCTGTTCGTCTACGGGTTCGGCTGGGGCATCGGCGGCTCGGCACTCGGCACGGTCGTGGCCCAATGGGGCATGGTCGGGGCGTACGTCGTCGTGATCGGAAGGCTGGCGCGCCGCCACGCGGCATCCGTGCGTCCGCGGGCCGACGGGATGCGGGGCTCGGCGCGTTCGGGGGGCTGGCTCTTCCTGCGCACCGTGTCGCTGCGCGCGGCGCTGCTGGCCACCGTCGCGGTGGCCACCGGCCTCGGCACGAGCGAGCTCGCGGGCTGGCAGGTGGCCTTCACGATCTTCTCGACCGCGGCATTCGCCCTCGACGCCCTCGCGATCGCCGCCCAGGCCCTCATCGGGCGCGGGCTCGGGGCCGGCGACGAGACGTTCGTGCGGCGCGTGCTCGGGCGCACCGTCGCCTGGGGTGCGTGGTTCGGCGTGATCGTCGGCATCGTCATCGCGGCGGCGTCGGGCGTCATCGGGCTGGTCTTCACCGGCGACCCCGTCGTCGCCGCCCTGATCCAGCCGGCTCTCCTGATACTCGCGATCACCCAACCCGTCTGCGGCGTCGTGTTCGTCCTCGACGGCGTGCTGATGGGGGCCGGTGACGTCCGCTACCTGGCCGTCGCCGGCGGCCTGAACCTCGTGCCCTTCGTCCCGGCGCTCGTGCTCATCGCCGCGCTCCGCCCGGCAGGGGCCGGCGGTCTGGCCTGGTTGGCCGTGGCGTTCTTCGGCGTCTACATGCTCGCCCGGCTGCTCACCCTCGGGTGGCGGGTGCGGCGGGGCACCTGGCTGTCGATCGCGGTCTGATCCCGAGCGCCGTCGCCCGCCCTGACGGGGGACTGTGATGAGGTCGAAACCGTATTCTCGCCCGAACCACAGGCTGCGCGCCTACGGTGGCGCCATGCCGAAGCCCACCCCCGCAGCCGCCGCGTGCATCGCGGTGCTCGCACTGGGGTTGCTCACTTCCGGCTGCAGCCAGCGGACCGCGCCCGTGGAGATCCCGACCCGGTCCGACGATCCGCAGTCCCTGCCCCGTCCCACCGCCGAGGATGCCGCGGCATGGGCCGACGGCGTCATCCCCGAGAACGCCCTCGGCGGCGCGTCGTGGACGCAACGCGCGTCGGGCGTGCTCGACCCGGGCCGCGAGCCGCTCATCTTCGTCGCCGCCGACGAGGCACCCGCGCTCGTGAGCATCGCCTGCGTGACCGGCGCAGACAGCACGCTCTCGTACACCGTGACCGTCGCGGGCGACGACATCGACCGCGGCGACATCCCCTGCGCCGCCGTCGACGAGATCGCGTCCGCGCACACCCTCCACGACGTCCCCGCCGAGGCGACGGTCGAGCTCGACGCCGGCGCCAGCGGCCTGTTCGTCTACGCCGTCAGCCCCGACGCCGACCCCGCGCGCTGACCGCGGGGGCCGGGCACCTCAGCGGGCCCACCGGCGGCACCACTCGTACATCACGACGGCACCCGCGGCGGAGGCGTTGATCGACCGCGTCGACCCGTACTGCGTGATCTCGACGACGACGGATGCCGCGGCCACCGCCTCGGGCGACAGGCCCGGTCCCTCTTGCCCGAACACGAGCACGCAGCGCTCGGGGAGGTCGGCGCGGTCGACCGGGACCGACCCCTCGACGTTGTCGACCGCGACGATCGGGAGGCCCTCGGCCGCCGCCCACGCCGCGAACGCCGCCACGTCCTCGTGATGACGTACGTGCTGATAGCGGTCGGTGACCATCGCGCCGCGCCGGTTCCAGCGTCGCCGACCGACGATGTGCACCTCGGCCGCACCGAAGGCGTTGGCACTGCGCACGATGGAGCCGATGTTCATGTCGTGCTGCCAGTTCTCGATCGCGACGTGGAACGCGTGCCGACGCTCGTCGAGGTCGGCCACGATCGCCTCGAGACGCCAGTACCGGTAGCCGTCGACGACGTTCCGGCGATCGCCCTCGGCGAGCAGCTGCGGGTCGAGCCGGGGGTCGTCGGGCCATGCGTCGGGACCGCCCGGCCAGGGGCCGACCCCCACCGCCAGCTGCGCCTCCGGCTCGCCCGCCGGGTCTGTTCCATCCACCGAGCCAGGCTATCCGGCGCCCGAGTGCACGGCATCGGCGCGTCCGCACGCCGAGTGCACGGCCGGGCTCCGAGTGCACGGCATCCAGACGTCCGCACGCCGTGCCTTCGACGGGATGCCGTGCACTCAGTGGGCCGGCAGGGGCTGGGTGGGGGTGGGGGGCTGGGTACTGTGGAGTGTGCCCTCCCCCGCCGTCGACGACTACCTGAAGACGATCTACCACCACACCGAATGGCAGCCGGCGCCGATCACCCCGTCGCAGCTGGCCGCGACGCTCGGACTGGCGCCGTCGACGGTGACCGAGATGGTGCGCAAGCTCGCCGCCCAGGATCTGGTGTCGCACCGCCCCTACGGACCGGTCGCCCTGACCGAGGCCGGGCGGCTGCGCGCGGCATCCATCATCCGCCGGCACCGCCTCATCGAGACGTGGCTCGTGCGCGAGTTCGGCTACGCCTGGGACGAGGTCCACGACGAGGCCGAGGTGCTCGAGCACACCATCAGCGACCGGCTGCTCGCCGGCATCGCCGAGCGCCTCGGCGATCCCCGGTTCGATCCGCACGGCGACGCCATCCCCGATGCCGCCGGAGAGGTGCACCGCGAGCCGTTCGTCCTGCTCGCCGAGGCGGCGCCCGGGCACACCGGGCGCATCCTGCGCGTGAGCGATCGCGATCCGACGCTGCTGCGAGCGCTGGAGGAGCGCGGCGTCGACGTGGGCCACACCCTGACCGTCGACACCCGCGACGGCGTCCAGCTCGACGGCGGCGGGTCGATCGCGCTGCCGCCCGGGGCGACCCGCGCGATCTGGATCACCGCCTGACGCCGAGCTGACGCTCGGGGTCAGGCCCTGGCGCGGGTGCGGCTGGCCTTGAGGTACGGCCACGGGGCACGGGTGGCCTGCTCGCAGTGGGTCCACAGCCGTGCGGCGATCTCGGGGTCGCGGGTGATCGCGGCTGCCGTGCCGCGGCGCGGCTCTCCCCGCAGCACGCCCGACGGACCGTAGAACTCGCCGCCGGATGCCTCGGGGTCGGTCATGGCGCGCACGAGAGCCCAGGCGCCGTGCTCCTTGGACTGGGTGACGGCGACCTGCAGGTTGTCGGTGAAACGCGTGAGACGCGAGGGCTCGTTGATCCCGACGATGCCGCGCGTGCGGCCGCTCGTCGAGTAGCCCGGGTGGGCGACGAGGCTCGCCACGGGCACGTTCGCCGCCCGCAGCCGGTCATCGGCCTCGAGCCCGAGCGAGGTCGTGGCCACCTTGGACTGCACGTAGGCACGCCACGGGGAGTAGTCGTCCTCGAGCTCGATGTCGGTCGGGTCGTACTTCCAGATCGAGGTCGAGACCGACCCCACCCACACCATCCGGCCACGGCCCGCCGCGAGGGCGATGAGCAGCTCACCGGCCAGGGCGTAGTGGCCGAGCACGTTCGTGGCGAACACGACCTCGTGCCCGTCGTACGTCGTCTTGCGCTGCCGGGGCGGGTGCACGACGCCGGCGTTGAGCAACAGTCCGTGGAGCGGCTTGCGGCCGCGCGCGGTGGCGGCGGCGGCCCGCACCGAGCCGAGGTTGCTGGTGTCGAGCAGCAGCGTCTCGACGGATCCGACCCCCTCGGGCAGCTCCCGCTGCACCGCGGCGCGAGCGGTCGCGAGGCGCTGGGGACTGCGACCCGTCATGATGACGTGTCCCCCGGCCGACGCCAGCTGCAGCGAGGCGAAGTAGCCGAGCCCGGCGTTGGATCCCGTGACGAGGTACCGCTTGCCCGACAGGTCGGGGAGCTTGCGGGGATTCCAGTCGTCGCGGGCCACGAGTGAAGACTACGGCCGGATCGCCACGGCTAGGCTGGGGCCATGCGGACACGCGCCGATATCGAGTGCTGGCTCACCGACATGGACGGCGTTCTCGTCCACGAGAACCACCCCATCCCGGGAGCGGCCGAACTGCTCGCGCAATGGCGCGAGACGGGCACCCCCTTCCTGGTGCTGACGAACAACCCCTTCTTCACGCCCCGCGATCTCAGCGCGCGCCTCGCGCGTTCGGGCCTCGAGGTCCCCGAGGAACGCATCTGGACGTCCGCCCTGGCGACCGCGGACTTCCTGCGCTCGCAGCATCCCGGCGGCTCCGCCTTCGTCATCGGCGAGGCGGGGCTCACGACGGCGCTGCACGAGGCCGGCTACATCATGACCGAGACCGATCCCGACTACGTCGTGGTCGGCGAGACCCGCAACTACTCGTTCGACGCGATCACCAAGGCCATCCGGTTCATCAACGCCGGTGCGCGCTTCATCATCACGAACCCGGATGCCACGGGGCCCACGCCCGAGGGTGTCGTACCGGCGACGGGGTCGTTCGCCGCGCTCATCTCGCACGCCACCGGCAAGACGCCCTACGTCGTGGGCAAGCCGAACCCGATGATGTTCCGATCGGCGATGAACCGCATCGGCGCCCACTCGGAGAACACCGGGATGATCGGCGACCGGATGGACACCGACGTCGTGGCCGGCATCGAAGCCGGACTGCACACCGTGCTCGTCCGCACGGGCATCGCCGACGACGCCGAGATCGAGCGCTACCCGTTCCGCCCCGACGAGATCCTCGACTCGGTCGCCGACCTCCTCGACGGCGAGCCGTACGAGACCGAAGACCCGGGGATCCTGTGAACGACCGGGCGCGGCGCAACCGCCGCATCGACCGGATCGCGGCATGAACGAGCTCGAGCAGAACCTGCTGCTCATCAGCGTCGCGCTCATGCTCACGACGAGCCTGGTGATCGTCGTGGTCCAGCTGGTGCGGCGCCGGCGCGGAGGCGACGACTGATGGCCGCCGTCCTCGCCCTGACCGGCCTGGCCGTCCTCGTCGTCGCCCTGGTGATCTTCGTGCGCAATCAGCGCATCGGCGACGACGGGTCCAACCGCGGCTCGACGCGCCGGGGCATCATCCTGCTGATGTTCTTCGGGCTCGTCCTGGGCCTCGCCTCGCAGCTGCCGGTCTTCCAGGGCTGAGCGCGGCCGGAACCCGCGGCTCCGGCCGCGCCGCCGTCCGTCAGACTCCGGCGCGGACCTCGTCGAGGAACGGGTAGTCGACGTAGCCCTCGGCGGTCGAGCCGTAGAACAGCTCGGGGCGGGCATCGTTCAGCTCGGCGCGCTGCTCCCACCGCACCGCGAGGTCGGGGTTCGCGATGACGGGGCGCCCGACGGCGACGGCATCCGCCCAGTCGGCCGTCACGAGCGTCTCGGCCTCGTCGCGCGTCGTCGGCGACCCGAAGCCGGAGTTCAGGATGAAGGGCGCGCCGGCCGTGCGTCGAATGTGCTGCACGAGTTCGCCGGTCGGGTCGGCGCTCAGCACGTCGACGAAGGCGAGCTCCAGCGGAGCGAGTCCCTCGGCGACGGCGGTGTAGGTCGCTCGCGCGTCGGCGTCGTCGGTCTCGAGCACGCCCTGGATGTTGTGCTGGGGCGACAACCGGATGCCGGTGCGGTCGGCGCCCACCGCTGCGGCGACGGCCCGCGTGACCTCGATCGCGAAGCGCGCCCGGTTCTCGGGCGATGCGCCGTATCCGTCGTCGCGGACGTTCGACTCGGGCGAGAGGAACTCGTGCACGAGGTAGCCGTTCGCGCCGTGCACCTCGACGCCGTCGAGGCCGGCGGCGATGGCGTTGCGTGCCGCCTGCGCGAACTGCAGGGCGACAACCGGGATCTCGTCTGCGGTCAGCGCGTGTGCCACGGGCAGATCGGCCTTGCCCTTCGGGGTGCGGGTCTGTCCGGGGGCGGCGAGCGCGCTCGGCCCGACGACGCGGTCCGCGCCGGTGATGTCGGGGTGCGAGACGCGCCCGCCGTGCATCAGCTGCATGACGATCGTGCCGCCGGCCTCGTGGACCGCGTCGGCGATGCGGCGCCAGCCCGCGATCTGCGCGTCGGTCTCGATGCCGGGCTGCCCCGGGTACGACTTGCCCTCGACCACGGGCCACGTGCCCTCGGTGATGATGAGCCCCTGCCCCGCGCGCTGGCGGTAGTACTCGACCATGACGTCGGTGGGAACGCCGTCCTCTCCCGCACGGGTGCGGGTCAGCGGCGCCATGACGACGCGGTTCGAGAGGTTCAGGGTGCCGAAGACGGCGGGCTCGTACAGGCTCATACCTCAGCGCAACAGCCCGCGCACGACGCACTATTCCTTGCGAGGCGGTTCGCCTGGCAGTTCATGCCCGTTCCCTCATGCGGATGCGGCGGATGCTGCCAACCCAGGCGCGGCGGGGCCGGCCCGCGCACGGCGGCGCGGACTACTGCGGAGCGAGGCCGAGGTCGTCGAGGTCGATCGCGGCCAGCCACTGCAGGCCGGCCTCCTCGACCGCCGCCTGGGCGCCGGTCTTGCGGTCGACGATCACCGCGACGGCGACCGGCTCGGCGCCCTCGCGCCGCAGCGCTTCGACGGCCTTCAGAGCCGACTGGCCGGTGGTCGAGGTGTCTTCGACGACGACGACGCGCTTGCCCGCGAGATCCGCACCCTCGACCTGACGGCCACGACCGTGGTCCTTCGGCTCTTTGCGCACCACGAAGGCGTCGAGGGGCCGTCCGGCGTGCACCGACTCGTGCATCACGGCGTTGGCGATGGGGTCGGCGCCGAGGGTCAGACCGCCGACGGCCACGACGCCGTCGACATCCGCGATGAGGTCGAGCATGATGCGACCGATCGCGGGAGCCGCGCGGTGGTCGAGGGTCAGGCGCCGCATGTCGACGTAGTACGTCGCCTTCTTGCCGCTCGAGAGGGTGAAGTCCCCGTGGAACACCGCCTCGTCCTGGATGAGCCGGATGAGATCCTGGCGGTCGGCTTCGAGCTCGGGCGTGCCTGCGACGGTCATGCCCCGATTCTACGAGCGCCTCGGTGCCGGGCCGTGCCGCTCAGACCACGACGAGGTCGACGTCGCGCAGGTCGCCGGCGTCGATCGTGAGGGTCACGAAGGTCTTGTGCGGCTGGCGGCGCCGATCGGTCGGCGATCCGGGATTGAGCAGGCGCAGCCCGCGGGGCGTGGTGGTGTCCCACGGGATGTGGCTGTGACCGAACACCAGGACGTCGTCGTCCGGGTAGGCGGCATCCATCCGCTTCTCGCGTCCGGTCGCCGGTCCGGTCTCGTGCACGACCGCCAGCCGCACGCCCTCGATGCTGCGGCGCGCCACCTCGGGCAGTCGCGCGCGGAGGTCGTCGCCGTCGTTGTTGCCCCAGACGCCCACCACCTCGCCGTGCTGCTCGAGCTCGTCGAGCACGCCCGTCGAGACCCAGTCGCCGGCGTGCACGATGAGGTCGGCGGCGTCGGCTGCCGCGAGCACGGCATCGGGCACGGCCCGCGCGCGCCCCGGGATGTGGGTGTCGGCGATGAGCAGCAGTCGCGTGGCCATGCTCCGACGCTACCGATCACGGACGAGGCACGGACGGTCCCGGCCCGGACGGATGCCGCGACGGCGGCGTCCGCGGCCCGGAATAGGCTTCCGGTATGCGTCTTGCCACCTGGAACGTGAACTCCATCCGCGCTCGCGTGGACCGCATCGTCGGTTTCGCCGTCGACCAGGATGTCGACGTCCTCGCGATGCAGGAGATCAAGTGCAAGCCCGAGCAGTTCCCGATGGAGCAGTTCGAGGCCGCCGGCTACCATGTCGAGCTCCACGGGCTGAACCAGTGGAACGGCGTCGCGATCGCGAGCCGCGAGCCGATGACCGACGTGCAGATCGGCTTCCCCGGCATGCCCGGCTTCCTCAAGGGGCACGAGGGTCCCGACGCGCCGCTCGAAGCCCGCGCGATCGCCGCGACGGTCGGCGGCGTGCGGGTGTGGAGCCTGTACGTGCCCAACGGGCGGTCTCTCGATGACCCCCACTACGTCTACAAGCTGCACTGGCTGCAGGCGCTCGAGCAGTACACGCGTGACACGGTGGCCTCCGACCCCGCTCTTCCGCTCGCGCTCACCGGCGACTTCAACATCTGCCCGACGCCCGAGGATGTGGGCGATCCCACCCTCGTCGAAGGCGTCACGACCCACGTGTCGCCGCCCGAACGGGCCGCGTTCCGGGCGCTCCTGGACGCGGGGCTGTCCGACACCGTGCGCCCGCTCGTGCCGACCGGCTACACCTACTGGGACTACAAGCAGCTCCGCTTCCCGCGCAACGAGGGGCTGCGGATCGACTTCATCCTGGGTTCGTCGGCCTTCGCCGACGCCGTCACGGGCGCCGCCATCCACCGCGACCAGCGCAAGGGCGAGGCGCCGAGCGATCACGTCCCCGTCGTGGTCGACCTCGACCTCGACGCCGGGGAGGACGACGATCGCCCGATGATCTTCTGACGCCGGATGCCGCTCGCGTCCCCCACACGGGGGATGCCCGCCGGTGGACCCACCCGTAGCGTGGGAGGCATGTCCGTGGCCTCCACCGTTCCCACCGAGCGCCGGGCGCCGACCCGCGAGCAGCTGCGCAACGACCTCTGGCTCGCGGGAGCGATGCTGGTCAGCGCCATCCTCAGCACCTGGCTCGGTCACGTCGCCCAGGTGTGGGGCGCCGATCCGCCCCACCTGGGCTGGGGTCTGCTCTACTGCCTCGCGCTGACCGCCCCGCTCGCGTTGCGTCGCCGCGTGCCCGAGGCGGCGTTGATCGTCGTCGCGGCCGTCTACTTCGTCGGGATGTCGGTGCACATCCCGGAGATGTACGTCGGCAGCATCGCGCTGTTCATCGCGATGTACTCCGTGGGGGCGTGGGTCATCGATCGCCGCCGCGCGATGATCGTGCGGGTCGTCGTGATCGTCGGGATGTTCTTCTGGCTCATAGCGGCGATGTTCCAGGCGGCCAGTGATCCGGGCGGCGAGACGGCGGCGGAGTTCTCGCTCTTCTCTCCCGTCGCCGCGCTGATGATGCTGCAGTTCCTGTTCAACGTCGTCTTCTTCGCCGGCGCCTTCGCCTTCGGCGAGCGCGCCTATGCCGAGGCCCTCAGCCGCGAGACGCTCGAGCAGCGCACGCGCGAGCTCGAGCGCGAGCGCGAGATCACCGCGGCACAGGCCGTGGCCCTGGACCGGGTGCGCATCGCGCGCGAGCTGCACGACGTCGTCGCCCACCACGTCTCGGCGATGGGGGTCCAGGCGGGCGCCGCACGCACGGTGCTCGAGCACGACCCGGACGCCGCCCGTCGGGCGCTGACCGTCGTCGAGGAGTCGGCGCGCGCCTCGCTGGTGGAGTTGCGGCAGCTGCTGGAGACGCTGCGGACACCCGATGCGGTCTCGCCCGGTGACTCGACGCTCCGGCTCGAGGCGATCGGCGAGCTCGTCCGTTACGCGACCGAGAACGGGATGCCCACGACGTTCAGTGTGGTCGGGGCTCCGGTGGCCGCATCCGAGGTGGCGCAGGTGAACCTCTACCGGATCGCACAGGAGGCGCTCACCAACGCTCGGCGACACGGCGGCCCCGACGCGCGCGCCGACGTCCGGCTGCGCTTCGACGGCGACGAGATCGAACTCGACGTGGCCAACGACGGGCGGGTGCGTTACGGCGGCACGCCGGGGCTCGGGCTGGTCGGGATGCGCGAACGCGCGGCGGCATCGGGCGGATGGCTCGAGGCCGCGCCGCGGCCGCGCGGCGGCTTCCTCGTCCGTGCCCGCGTGCCCGCCGGGGCGAGCCGTGCCGCCGGGACCGCCGAGACGGTCGCCGACGGCAGCGAACACGGAGTCCTCGCGTGACCGGCACCGCGGCCGCCCCGGGCCCGTCGCCCACCACCGTCGTGCTGGTGGACGACCACGCCGTGATGCGGGCGGGCTTCCGGATGATCCTCGAGGCGGCGGGCGACATCGCCGTGGTCGGCGAGGCCGGCGACGGCGCGCAGGCGATCGAGACCGTCGCTCGGCTCCGCCCCGACGTGGTGTTCATGGACGTGCAGATGCCCGTGCTCGACGGTCTCGAGGCCACCCGGCGCATCGTCGCCGAGCCCGAGAACACCGCCGCCGTCGTCGTGGTGACGACGTTCGATCGCGACGACTACCTGTTCCAAGCCCTTCAGGCCGGGGCGAGCGGGTTCCTGCTGAAGAACGCCGGCCCCGAGGAGCTGACATCCGCCGTGCGCGTCGCTGCGGCCGGCGACGCGCTGCTCGCGCCGGAGGTGACCCGGCGGGTCATCGAGCGCTTCGCGACAGCGGGCGCGGAAGCCGTCGACTCACCGGCCCCATCGCCCGCGTCGGCGCCGCGCCCGGCGACGGCGGCCGATCACGGTCTCACCGACCGCGAGGCCGAGGTGCTGCGCCTGCTGGCGCGGGCGCTGAGCAACGCCGAGATCGCGCGCGAGCTCTTCATCGGCGACGCGACGGTGAAGACGCACGTGTCGAACATCCTCATCAAGCTGGGCGCACGTGACCGCGTTGCGGCCGTCGTGTTCGCTCACCGCAACGGTCTGGTCTGAGCCGAGGCGCCGCCCCGGGCCGGGGGGGTCACGCGGGGTCGGACACCGGCGAGAGGGCGGGATGGGGCGCGGGACGCGCGAGGACCGCAGTCGCGGGCCGCGTCATCGCCACCCGCCACAGCGCCTGCACGCTCCAGACGAACAGCGCCACGAGCAGCACGTTGCGTGCCAGCAGCAGGCTCGCCGCGAACGCGTCGCCGCCCACGAGCGGCATGTAGAAGATCGGGAAGACGAGGGTGGTCAGCAGGCTCGTCACCGCCATCCACCGGGCGGGGGTGCGCCAGCGCTCGGGCTCGACGAGGAGGCCCACCACGACGATCGGGGCGAGCCACAGCATGTACTGCGGCGAGCCGACCTTGTTGAAGACGATGAGAGCGGCCGTCATCGCGAACGCGCCGAGCACGACGAGGCGGCTCTCGGCCAGATCGGTGCGCACCGCGCGCGCCACCCAGGTCGCGCGCGCCCGCAGGAGCAGCACGGCGATGGCGACGAACGCGGCGATCATCAACCATCCGACGACCTCGCCCGCTGCCGTCGCGCCGTGGCCGATGACCTCGCGCGTGGCGAGCTCGTAGTTCTGCCGGATGCGGGCTCCCGGCATGTTCCAGATGGTCGCCCACACCCACGGCGTGGCGATCGGCGCCTCGAGCTGCGGCGCGCGCTGGCCCTGGATCGTCAGGAAGCTGAGCAGGTTCGACGCGCCGCCCGCGGCGACGATCCCGGCCACGATCACGGCACTGGCGCCCAAGCCGCCGAGCGCGACCCGCCGGCGTCCACGGCACACCGCGACGACGGCGGCGGCGATCGCGGCGGGCCACACCTTGATCCAGGTGGCGAGCGCGATCAGCGCCCCCGCGACGACGGGTCGGCGCGCCACCCACACGAGCCCGGCGATCGCCAGCGGTGCCGCCACCCCCTCGAGACGCAGCATCGACACCGGCGCGAGCAGGAGCACGCTGAGCAGCCAGTACCAGGCCGCCGGATAGGCCGAGATGCGCTGCAGCCTGCCCCCCGCGATCGAGACGATCGCGAGCCAGTTCGCCGCGGTCAACATCAGCAGCCACACGAGCTGGTAGAGGTAGGGGCCGAACGCGATGGGGGCGACGACCGGCAGGAGCGCGCCGGCGGGATACACCCAGGTGAAGTCGATGATCGGCCACGTGCCCTGCACCGCATCCTGCGCCCACTGCCGGTACAGCGGCAGATCGCCCTCGGTGCCGCCGGCGATGATCAGCGGCGACAGAGCCAGGATGTAAGCGATGTGGAAGGCGGCGAACCCCGTCACCAGGCCGCGTCGCGTGTGGCCGAATGCCACCAGACGTCGCCGGCGCGTGGCGGGGAAAGGGGCACCCGGGTGAGAGGTCACCCGCGCATCATAGGCCTCCGACATAGCGGCCCGATGAATCGCGATTCCGGCCGGTCTCAGTGGCGGTGTGCGGCACGTCCGGCGTGACCGGCGAGGGCGTCGGCCGCCCCGACGAGTGCGAGGTGCGACAGCGCCTGCGGGGTGTTCCCCCGATGGCTCCCGGCCGTGACGTCGTACTCCTCCGACAGCAGCCCGACGTCGTTCGCGATGGCGCAGAGGCGGTCCATGAGGTCGGTCGCGTCAGCGGTGCGGCCGGTCGCGGCGTACTGCTCGACGAGCCAGAACGAGCAGGCCAGGAAGGGATGCTCGCCGCCGGGGAGTCCGTCCGCGCCCGCCTCGGTGCGGTATCGCAGCACGAGGCCGTCCCGGAGCAGCGTCTGCTCGATGCGCGCGACGGTCGCGAGCATGCGCGGGTCGTCGGCCCGGCAGAATCCCACGGCGGGCAGCAGCAGCAGCGAGGCGTCGACCTCGTCGGTGCCGGCGTACTGCGTGAAGTGGCCGCCGGCGGCATCCACCCCGTGCTCGTCGATCTCGGCCCGCACGCCCTCGCGGAGACGCCGCCACGTCTCGACGTCGCCGTCGAGCCCGTGCTCCTCGACCGCTCGGACCCCGCGATCGAGGGCCGCCCACACCATGACGCGCGAGTGCGTGAAGCGCTGCGGCTCGCCGCGCATCTCCCAGATGCCGTGGTCGGGCCGGTCGATCTCGGCGACCACCTGATCGAGGAGGGCGCGCTGCAACGCCCACGAGAAGCCGGTCTCGGCGACCCCGCCCAGGCGGGCCGCCTCGAGGGCGACCATGACCTCGCCGATCACGTCCGCCTGGTACTGGTCGACCGCGCCGTTGCCGATGCGCACCGGCGCCGATCCGGCATACCCGGGAAGGTTCGCCAGCTCGCGTTCGGGCAGGTCGCGCTCGCCGGCGATCCCGTACATGATCTGCACGTCGGCCGGGTCTCCGGCGACGGCACGCAGCAGCCAGTCGCGCCAGCGAACGGCCGCCTCGAGATAGCCGTGCGCGATGTAGGCCTCGAGCGTGAGAGCTGCGTCGCGGAGCCAGACGTACCGGTAGTCCCAGTTGCGCGTGCCCCCCAGCTCCTCGGGAAGCGACGTCGTCGCGGCCGCGACGATGCCGCCGGTCTCGGCGTGGGTGAGCGCCCGCAGCACGAGCAGGGAGCGCAGCACGCGATCACCCCAACGACCCGCGCGATCGATGCGCCGCGCCCACGACGACCACCACGTCCGCGCACGCTCGATCGCGACGTCGACGTCGAACGGCCGGGGGATGTCGCGGTACGACGGCTCCCACCGGAGCACCGAGTCCACGATGCGGCCCGCGGTCACGCTCCACTCGGCGCGATGCCGCGTGTCGGCGGCCGTCATCCGCGGGCCGCGGATGGTCACCGCGTCGGGACCGGCCACCGCCAGCAGCACGCCGGTCGGCAGCTCCCCGTCGGAGGCGGTCGCGAGCGGAGCGAGCTGGCGCACCCACGGCACCGCCCGCGCGTAGTCGAACCGCAGCCGGAGTTCGCTCGCGAACCCGACCTCTCCCGAGACCCCCACCACGCGGCGCACGACCGCTTCGACGCCGTCGTCGACCGGCATGAACTCGTGCACCTCGGCGACGCCGGTCGCGCACTCCCACCGGGTGACGAGGACGAAGGTGTCGCCGTCGTATCGCCGCGTGGCCGTCGCGGCCGGGTCGGTCGGTCGCAGGCTCCAGCGACCGTGCGTCCGGTCGCCGAGCAGGGCGGCGAAGATCGAACCCGAGTCGTAACGCGGCAGGCAGAGCCAGTCGATACTGCCCTCGTCCGACACCAGGGCCGCGCTGCGGCAGTTGCTCAGCAGGGCGTAGCTCTCGATCGGCACGGGCACCGACGACATTGTTGCTGTCGCGACGCGCGCGGGCAAGCGCGGGTCCGCGGCAGGCGCGCTGCGCCGACGCTCGGTAGCCTGACGGCCATGACCGCCGAAACGACGCTCATCATCCTCGGCGCCTCGGGAGATCTGACCTCGCGGCTCCTGCTGCCCGCGCTCGGGCAGCTGCTCGCCCGCGAGCCCGAGCGCCGCGTGCGGCTCCACGGCGCCGGCATGGACGACTGGTCCGACGATCAGTGGCGCGACACGGTGCGGGCGTCGTTCCGCGAGACCGACGCCGATGCGGCGTTCTCGTGCATCGCAGACACCACCTACACGCAGGCCGACATCACCCGCGCCGACGAGCTGCAGGCGATCCTGGATGCCGCCGAGGGTCGCGCGGCACTGTACTTCGCCGTCCCGCCGGCGGTCGCCGCCGCGGCCTGCGCCGCCCTCGCCGACGTGCGCCTGCCCACAGGCACCGTGCTCGCCCTCGAGAAGCCGTTCGGTTCGGACGCCGATGGCGCACGCCGGCTCAACGACATCCTGGCGGGCCTCGTCCCCGAGGAGCAGATCTTCCGTGTGGACCACTTCCTGGGGCGCTCGACGGTGCTGAATCTGCTGGGCGTGCGCTTCGCGAACCGCATCATCGAGCCGGTCTGGTCGGCCGACGACATCGCCTCGATCGAGATCCGATACGACGAGTCCTTGGGCCTGGAGGGACGGGCGGGCTACTACGACCGCGCCGGCGCCCTCACCGACATGATCCAGAGCCACCTGCTGCAGGTCATGGCGTTCGTGACGATGGAGCCGCCGGCATCCCTCGACGAGCGGGATCTGCGCGACGCCACCGGCGCGGTGCTGCGAGCCACGGCGATCTGGAACGACGACCCCGCGGGTTCCTCGCGCCGCGCCCGCTACACCGCCGGCACCGTGGCGGGCCGGCACTATCCCTCGTACGCCGACGAGCCCGGCGTCGATCCCGCACGCGAAACCGAGACGCTCGCCGAGGTCGTCGTCGAGGTGCGCAACGCCCGGTGGCAAGGGGTGCCGATCACGCTGCGCTCGGGCAAGGCCCTCGGACACGTCGATGCCGAGGTCGTCGTGCGGTTCCACCCGGTGCGGCACCTGCCTGCGGGTTTCACCGGCGACCCGCACCCCTCGGTGCTGCGCTTCGCGCTCGGGCCCGACACGATGGCTCTCGAGCTCAACGTCAACAGCGGCGCCGACCCGCTCGAACTCGAGCGGGCCACGCTGCTGGCCGAGCTCGGCGAAGGGGCGCTGAAGGCGTACGCCGAGGTGCTCTCGGGCATCCTCGACGGCGACGCCATGCTCTCTGTCCGCGGCGATGCCGCGGTCGACTGCTGGCGCATCGTGCAGCCCGTGCTCGACGCCTGGCACGCCGGCGCCGTCCCGATGGACGAGTACCCGGCCGGTGTCTCGTCACCGGCGGGGTGGCCGGCGCGCTGAGCCCGCCCTCGGCGCCCCGCGCCTCTCCTGCGCAGCTCCGCCTCCCGGCGGGCGCCGCCGGCTCACGATCCGCCGTACGGGGGATCCGCGACCCCCGGTGCGCTCCCTAGCGTGGAGTCATCGGACAAGGAGGCGGAATGCTCGAACTGAGCGGCATCACCAAGAGCTACGGCACGCACCGCGTGCTCGACGACGTGGGGTTCCGGGTTCCCGACGGACGCCTGACGGGCTTCGTCGGGGGCAACGGCGCGGGCAAGACCACGACCATGCGCATCATGCTGGGCGTGCTGTCGCGCGACCGGGGCGAGGTCACGATCGACGGCACGCCGCTGACGGCCGCCGACCGCCGCCGCTTCGGCTACATGCCTGAGGAGCGCGGCCTCTACCCGAAGATGAAGGTCCTCGAGCAGATCGTCTACCTCGCGCGGCTGCACGGCTTCTCGAAGGCCGACGCCGCGACGCGGGCGCAGTCGCTGCTCGAGGAGCTCGGACTCGGCGAGCGCCTGAACGACAACATCGAGACGCTCTCGCTCGGCAACCAGCAGCGCGCTCAGATCGCCGCAGCGCTCGTTCACGACCCCCAGGTGCTGATCCTCGACGAGCCGTTCTCCGGCCTCGACCCGCTCGCCGTCGACGTCGTCGCCGAGGTGCTGCAGTCCCGCGCGGCGCAGGGGGTGGGCGTGCTCTTCTCGTCGCACCAGCTCGACGTCGTCGAGCGCCTGTGCGACGACCTCGTGATCATCGCCGGAGGCACCATCCGCGCCGCCGGCACCCGCGAGGGACTGCGACGGCAGCACCAGGGCCACCGGTTCGAGCTCGTCTCCACGGGCGACGCCGGGTGGCTGCGCGCCGAGCCGGGCGTGGAGGTCGTCGAGTTCGACGGCGGCTACGCCCTCTTCGACGTCGACGCCGACGAGACCGCTCAGCGCGTCCTGCGTCGTGCCGTCGCCCAGGGCGATGTCGCGAGCTTCACGCCGCGGCATCCCTCGCTCGCCCAGATCTTCACCGAAGTCATCCAAGAAGAGCGCACCCCGGAGGTCGCACCGTGAGCACCGCATCCCCTTCGTTCGCCCAGAGCACGTGGCTCGTCGCCGAGCGCGAGATCGGCTCGAAGCTGCGCAGCAAGTCGTTCGTCATCTCCTTCCTCATCCTCTTCCTCGGGGCGCTCGCGCTCATCGTGTGGGGCGGCTTCTCGGCGGGTGACGACAGCGGATCCCCCGTCGCCGTCACCCCCGACGCCACCTCGTACGTGCAGAACGCCGCCGGTCTCGAGGTGCGGGATGTGGCCGACCGCAGCGCTGCCGAGACGGCGGTCCGCGATGGCGACGTCGAGGCGGCGATCGTGGCCGACACCACGTCGCCGACGGGCTTCGTCGTGATCGGCGACTCGTCGGTGTCGAACACCATCCTGATGGCGCTGGCCCAGCTGCCGAAGGTCGAGCTGCTCGATCCGACCGGCGACGCCGGCTTCCTCGGCTACATCGTCGCGATCGGCTTCGGCGCGATCTTCTTCATCTCGGCCCAGACGTTCGGTGCGACGATCGCCCAGTCCGTCGTCGAGGAGAAGCAGACCCGCGTCGTCGAGCTGCTCATCTCCGCCGTGCCGGTGCGCGCGTTGCTGGCCGGCAAGGTGATCGGCAACACCGTGCTGGCGATGGGGCAGATCCTCATCCTGGCGGCGGTGGCGGTGATCGGGCTCACGGTCACCGACCAGACCGCGCTGCTGACGGGCATCGGCGCCCCGATCGCCTGGTTCGCGGTGTTCTTCCTCTTCGGGTTCATCCTGCTGGCGGCGCTGTTCGCCGCAGCGGCCGCGATGGTCTCGCGTCAGGAGGACATCGGCGCCACGACGACGCCGCTCATCCTGCTCGTGATGGCGCCGTACTTCCTGGTCATCTTCGCGTGGAACAATCCGCTGATCCTCGCGATCATGTCGTACGTGCCGTTCTCGGCCCCGGTCGGGATGCCGATGCGCCTGTTCCTCGGCGATGCGATGTGGTGGGAGCCGTTGCTCTCGCTGGCGATCCTGCTCGTGACCTGCGTCGGCGCGA
This sequence comes from Microbacterium oleivorans, assembly GCF_013389665.1. NCBI lineage: Bacteria > Bacillati > Actinomycetota > Actinomycetes > Micrococcales > Microbacteriaceae > Microbacterium > Microbacterium oleivorans. Next base: position 1,517,003 of record NZ_CP058316.1, read on the forward strand.
TCCTGGTGGGCGCGAAGATCTACGAGAACTCGCTGCTGCGCATGGGCGCCAGAGTCAAGCTCGGCGAGGCGCTCAAGCGCTGAGCGACACCGCCGCTGCAACGACGGCGCCCGGTGCGGCATCCCTCGCGGATGACCTCGCCGGGCGCCGACGTCTGCGCGGATCAGGCCTCGAGCACGGCGATGACGTTGCCGGCGGGATCGCGGAACCAGGCGATGTCGGGGCCGCGGCCCTCCCCGCGCACGATCCCGCGCTCGTCGGAGGGGAACTCGTCGTCGGAGTAGATCTTGGTCTCGACGCCCCGCCCGCGAAGGTCGTCGACGGCGGCGTCGATGTCGTCGACGGGGAAGTTCAGGATCGTGAAACCGGCCGGAACGTGGTCGGGTTTGGCGTACACGAGGATGCCGCCTCCCGATGCGAGGCGGATCTCGAGGAAGCCCATGGCGTTGGTCTCGACGTCGAGACCGAGCGTGTCGGCGTAGAAGGCGCGGGCGGCGTCGATGTCGTCGACGCTGAACCCGCTGAAGGCCCCGTCGACTCCGAAAGCGGTCATTCCCCCAGGGTCGCCCCGCCGGACCGCGTGCGCAAGAGGAGCACGTGGGAATGACGGGGCGCTCGGCGCGGTTCGATGTTGTCGGGACGATGGAGTCCGTCGTTGTCCGTCCACCACCCCGGGAGAATCCCATGTCCCTCATCGAAGACCGCGTCGCCGACACGGATGCCCCCGTCCTCGACGTCCTCGCCGCCCGCTGGAGCACGCGCCTGTACGACGATGTCGCCCCCATCGACGAGGCCGCCCTCGCCAGTGCCCTCGAGGCCGCCCGGTGGGCGCCGTCGGCGTTCAACCTCCAGCCCTGGCGCTTCGTCGTCGCCCGCCGCGGCTCCGCGACGCACGAGAAGGTCGTCTCGACGCTCGTCGACTTCAACAAGGCCTGGGCCGGTCCCGCCGGCGCCCTCATCGTGTTCGTCGCGCAGACCGAGAACGACGGCAAGCCCGTGCCCACCGCTCTGTACGACCTCGGCCAGGCCGCCGCGCACTTCACCGTGCAGGCTCACGCCGACGGCCTCTACACGCACCAGATGACAGGCTTCGACGCGTCGGCCCTCGCCGACGTGCTCGGCATCGAATCGCCGCTCGTGCCGCTGACCGTCATGGCCGTCGGCGACCTCGGCGACGTCGACGGCGCCCCCGCCGCCGTGCGCGAACGCGAGCTCTCGCCGCGCACCCGCCGCCCGGTGACCGAATCGGTCGTCGTCGACGACTGACCGTCGCCGTCGCGTCCGACACGCAGCGCCTCGCCCCCGTGGCCGGGGCGCTGCGTCGTTTCGGCGAAGGGCACCATAGACGAGGCCCGCGTGGTGCGACACCCCCGCGCCGTCGACCTCCCGCGACGGTTATCGTCAAGCATGACCGCTCGAATCCTGTCGATCGGCACCGCCGTGCCGCCGGCCGTGCTCCGCCAAGACGCCGTGCGCGATCTCTTCGGCTCACAGCCCGGGATCGGCCGCCTGTCGCAGCGCCTCGTCCGCGCGGTGTTCGACGCCTCGGCCATCGAGACACGCCACACCGTGCTGACGGAGCTGGCGGACGCTCTCGACCGGCGCTCCCGCGACGCCGCCACGGCCGATGCGGCGACCGGCGATGCGGCGAACGGCGACGAGACCGCGCCCGAGTCGCTGCCGGTGCTCTCGGATGCGGGTGCGCTGCTGTCGCCCACGACCGGCGCCCGCAATGACGCCTACATCGCGCTGGCCCCGGACCTGTTCGCCCGGGCGGCGCGGGAAGCGCTCGCCGCAGCATCCGTCGCCCCGTCCCAGGTGACGCACGTCGTCACGGTCTCGTGCACGGGCATGTTCGCGCCGGGACCGGATTATCGACTCGTCCGCGACCTCGGCCTTTCCACCGGGGTGGAGCGCTACCACCTGGGCTTCATCGGGTGCGCCGCGGCCGTTCCGGCGCTGCGCGCCGCGGCGCGGATGTGTGCGGCCGATCCGGATGCCGTCGTCCTCGTCGTCTGCGCCGAGCTGTGCACGCTCCACTTCCGGGTCGCCGACGACCCCGACCAGATCCTCGCGGCCTCGTTGTTCGCCGACGGCGCCGCGGCGGCCGTCGTGAGCGCCGACCCGGCACGACGCGGCGAGCGCTGGCTCGACCTCGACCGCTTCGCCACCGTCGTCACCGACGAGGGCGAGCGCGACATGACCTGGACCGTCGGTGACGCCGGTTTCGAGATGGTGCTCTCGGCCGAGGTCCCCCGCATCATCGGACGCGAGATCCGCGACGCCGTCGACGGGTTCGTCGGTGACGCCTCGGTCGACACCTGGGCCGTCCATCCCGGCGGCCGCAGCGTCGTCGACCGTGTCGAGGCCGGGCTCGGGCTCGCCCCCGATGCCCTGTCCGCCTCGCGCGCGGTCCTGCGCGATCACGGCAACATGTCGAGCGCGACGATCCTGTTCATCCTGCGATCGCTGCTGGCCGGCGAGGGTCTGCGCGACGGTGAGACGATCGCGACCCTCGCGTTCGGTCCGGGCCTGACCCTGGAGGCGGCCCTGCTGACCGCCGGAGTCTCGACCGGCGTCACGCCCGGGGCCGGCTCCGCCGAGGAACAGGATGCCGCCGAGCCCGCCGCCCGCCTCGCCGAGCCCGTCGCCTCGTGGACCTGAGGCGCCGCGACACCGAGCTGCGGGAGCTGATGGACGACCCCGACTGCGACGCGGAGGCCCTGGCCCGGACCCTGCGCCGCTTCGACGCCGTCAATCGGGTCGTGAGCGGCTGGGGCGCGGTGTGGCGGCGCCACCTGCGTCCCGCGCTCGCGCGGCTCGACCGCCCCGCCCGCGTGCTCGACATCGGCTCCGGCGGCGGTGACGTGACGGCGCGGCTGGCGCGCGCGGCCGACCGCGACGGTCTCCGCGTGGACTGGGTCGGCATCGACCCCGACCCGCGGGCGCTGGCGGTCGCGAACGCGCGCAGCCGACCCGGTCTGGAGTTCCGCAGCGCCGACTCCACGACGCTGCGGGCGAGCGGAGAGCGCTTCGACGCCGTGATCTCCAACCACGTGCTCCACCACCTCGGCGATACCGAGCTGCCGAGCTTCCTCGACGACTCGCGGGCCCTCACCGACGGCATCGTGCTGCACGCCGACATCGAGCGGAGTCGGACGGCGTACGCGCTGTACGCGGCGGGCATCCTGCCCCTGCAACACGGGACGTTCCTCCGCACCGACGGACTGCGCTCGATCCGCCGCAGCTATCGGGCTCCCGAGCTGCGGGCTGAGCTGGCCTCCCAGGGCCCGTGGCATGTGCTGCGTCCGGCACCGTTTCGCGTGCTCGCGGTGGGGTCGGGTCGTGCCTGAGGTCATCGTCGTCGGAGCGGGACCCGTGGGAATGCTGCTGGCCGCCGAGCTGGCACGCCGCGACGTGGACGTGGAGGTGGTCGAGCGCCGCGCGCAGGGCGGCGGCGGATCGCGGGCGATCGGTCTTCACGCCCCCGTCCTCGCGGCGCTCGAGGAGGGCGGCGCGACCGACCGCATCCTCGCGCGGGCGGTGCGGGTGTCGCGCGGCGAGGCTCGCAGCGACGGCCGCCTGCTCGGCGTCGTGCGGTTCGACCGCCTGTCGGTGCGGCATCCCTACGTCGCGACGCTGCCGCAGGCGCTCACCGAGTCGGCTCTCGCCGTCGGAGCTCCCGAACCCCAGCGCGGCACGACGGTGAGTCGGGTGCGTGTGGGCATGGACGCGGTGCGCCTCGACGCGTCCGATCCCCGCGGCGAGCGCGAGCTCTCCGCCCCCATCGTGGTCGTCGCCGCAGGCGTCGGCGCGCGCGACCTGGTCTTCCGTCCGGACGCGCTCGGACGCACGAGCTACCCCGACCGCTACCTGATGAGCGACACCGACGTCGCGCCTCGCGAGGACGCCGAGACCGCCGTGGTGCACCTGGCCGCGGGGGGCGTGCTGGAGTCGTTCCCGCTGCCGGGCGGACGCCGGAGGTTCGTGGCCTGGGACGCCGGCGACCCGCGCACCACCGCCGCCGGCGGCGCGGGCGGCGCGACGGGGATCGACGAGCCCGCGGCGCGGCTCGAGCGCCTGCGTGCGGCGCTCCGGGAACGGGGCGAAGCCGCGGCGGCCGACACGGTGACGGCGGCGACCGGCTTCCGCGTCCGGCGGGTGCTGGCGCCCGCGATGCGGCGGGGCCGGCTCGCCGTCATCGGCGACAGCGCCCACGAGATCAGCCCGATCGGCGGGCAGGGCATGAACCTGGGCCTCCTGGATGCCGCGACGCTCGCTCCCCTGCTCGCCGCCTGGGTCCGGACGGGGCGGGAGCCCGCGGCGGCCCTCGCGCGGTGGGAGCGCGACCGCCTCCGCTCGGCCCGCATCGCCGGTCGCATGGCGGCGGTCAACATGCGGCTCGGACGACCGGTGAGCGCCGCGACACACGCGCTGCGAACGCGCACGCTGGGCGCGGCTCTCGCAGCCACCGGCTCGCTCGTCCCCCGCGCCTACGCCATGGGGCTCGACACCGCCGCGCGCTGACCCCGCCGCCGGGTGTCCGCGCGCGGGCTACGCGGCGAGGGCTCCCGCGGTTGCGACCAGTTGCGCGGCCAGCAGCAGGGCCGAGGCCATGACGAGGCGGAATCCCGTCCGATCGGGCCCGCGCCGCCGCATCCGCACGATCACCGCCGCGGCCAGCAGCAGCACCGCGACGAAGAAGATCCAGGCCAGCGGGCCTCCGGCACCACCGCCGACCATGACGGAGACGGCTGCGACGACGATCCCGGCGACGGCGGCGAAGACCGAGGCGGTGGCGCCGAGGCGGTGCGGCAGGCCGCGGACGCCGGTGCGGCGGTCGTCGTCGAGATCGGGCAGCACGTTCGTGAGGTGCACGGCGGCGCCGAGGGCGGCACCGGCGACCGCCGCGAACGGCGCGGCGAGCACGGGCTCCGGAGCCGACAGCGTGGCGAGCGAGGGGAAGAGTCCGAAGCTGACGAGGAACGGGACCACCGACACCGCGGTCGCCTTGAGACCGAGGTTGTACGCCCACGCCGACACGATGGTGACGGCGTGGGCGAGCAGCATCCCCCAGCCGAGCACCGACGACAGCGCCAGAGCGATCACGACGGAGCCGATCGCAGCGAACCACGCCGTGCGATTCGACACCTCGCCTCGCACGAGCGGCTTGTCGCGACGCCCGACCGCCCGGTCGCGCTCGCGGTCGATGGTGTCGTTGGAGATGCCGATGGAGAGCTGCCCGAAGAAGACGGATGCCACGAGCACGGCGACCCGCCAGAACTCGAGCCCCGCGGCGAGGCCGAGCGCGAGCGACAGCGCCGTGACGACGAGGGCGGGCCCGGGATGGGAGGCGCCCCACAGGGCCCGCACGGTACGCATGCCCCGATGCTCTCACGCCGTGCGCAAGCAGCCCGCGGGGCTTGCGCCCGTACCCGCCCGGTGACCGACGGGTCAGTCGTCGAGCAGCTCGGCCTCGATCACATCGTCGTCGGGGTCGTCGCCGCGGCTCCCGCCGGCGGGCGCGCCCGCACTCGTCAGCACGAGCGACGAGCCGTCGGCCGCGACATCCACCCGCACGACGTCGCCGTCGTGCACACCACCCGAGAGGATCGCCATGGCGAGGCGATCCTGGATCTCGGACTGGATGAGCCGGCGCAGCGGGCGGGCCCCGTACACCGGGTCGTAGCCCCGCTCGGCGAGCCAGGCACGAGCGTCGGGGGTCACCGCCAACGCGAGACGGCGGTCCTTGAGGCGGCGCTGGAGGACATCGACCGAGAGCTCGACGATCTGCGCGAGGTCGTCCTGGCTGAGCGCCTCGAACATGACGGTGTCGTCGAGCCGGTTGAGGAACTCCGGCCGGAACGCCTGGCGCAGCAGGATCTGCACCTGTTCCCGCTTCTGCTCCAGGCTCAGCGTCGGGTCGATGAGGATCGGCGATCCGAGGTTGGAGGTGAGAATCAGGATGACGTTGCGGAAGTCGACCGTCCGGCCCTGGCCATCGGTGAGCCGGCCGTCGTCCATGACCTGCAGCAGCACGTCGAAGACCTCGGGATGGGCCTTCTCGACCTCGTCGAGCAGCACGACCGAGTACGGGCGTCGCCGGACCGCCTCGGTCAGCTGACCGCCCTGCTCGTACCCGATGTACCCGGGAGGGGCGCCGACGAGCCGCGACACGGAGTGCTTCTCGCCGTACTCCGACATGTCGATCCGGATCATCGCGTGCTCGTCGTCGAACAGGAACTCCGCCAGCGCCTTGGCCAGTTCGGTCTTGCCGACGCCGGTGGGGCCCAGGAACAGGAACGATCCGGTCGGCCGGTTCGGGTCGCTGATCCCCGCGCGCGAGCGCCGCACGGCGTCCGCGACGGCCTTCACGGCGACCTTCTGCCCGATGAGGCGCTTGCCGAGCTCCGACTCCAGCCGCACGAGCTTCTCGGTCTCGCCCTGCAGCAACCGGCCGACGGGGATGCCCGTCCACGCCGCGATGACCGAGGCGATGTCCTCATCGGTGACCTGGTCGTTCACCATCCGCTCCGGACCGTCGACGGCCGTCTCGGCACGTTCGGCCTCGACCACCTCGCGCTCGAGCGCCGGGATCTCGGCGTACAGCAGCCGCGAGGCCATCTCGAGGTTCCCCTCGCGCTGCGCGCGCTCGGCCTCGACGCGTGCGGCATCCAGGCGGGTCTTCAGATCGCCGACGCGGTTGAGCGACGCACGCTCGCGCTCCCATCGCGCCTGCAGGTCGTCGAGCTTGTGCTGTTCGTCCTTCAGCGACGCACGCAGGGTCTCCAGACGCTCGCGCGACGCGGCATCCTTCTCCTTCTTCAGCGCGAGCTCCTCGAGCTTCAGCCGATCGACGTGACGGCGCAGCTCATCGATCTCGAGTGGCGCCGAGTCGATCTCCATGCGCAGCCGCGACGCGGCCTCGTCGATGAGGTCGATCGCCTTGTCGGGCAGCTGCCGGGCCGGGATGTACCGGTTCGAGAGGGATGCCGCGGCCACGAGCGCGCCGTCGGCGATCGCCACCTTGTGGTGCGCCTCGTAGCGCTCCTTGAGCCCGCGGAGGATCGCGATCGTGTCCTCGACGCTCGGTTCGCCGACGTAGACCTGCTGGAAGCGCCGCTCGAGAGCGGCATCCTTCTCGATGAACTCGCGGTACTCGTCGAGGGTCGTCGCGCCGATGAGGCGCAGCTCGCCGCGGGCGAGCATGGGCTTGAGCATGTTCGACGCCGCGACGGACCCCTCACCGCCCCCGGCACCCATGAGCACGTGCAGCTCGTCGATGAAGGTGATGATCCGGCCGTCCGACTCGGTGATCTCCTTGAGCACGCTCTTCAGGCGCTCCTCGAACTGGCCGCGGTACATGGCACCGGCGACGAGGGCGGAGATGTCGAGCGAGACGAGCTCCTTGTTCTTCAGGCTCTCGGCGACGTCGCCGGCGACGATGCGCTGGGCGAGGCCCTCGACGACGGCGGTCTTGCCGACGCCGGGCTCGCCGATGAGGACGGGGTTGTTCTTGGTTCGGCGGGTGAGCACCTGGCTGACCCGGCGGATCTCGCCGTCGCGCCCGATGACGGGGTCGAGCTTGCCCTGGCGGGCACGGTCGGTGAGGTTGATGCCGAACTGCTCGAGGGCGCTGCGCGCGTCCTCCTGCCCCGGCTGCTGCGTCGCGTTCATGAGTCTCCTGAATTCTCTCGGCTCAAACTTGAGCCTGAATGACTCAAGTTTAGCATCGCGCGGATCAGGATGCCACGGGTGCCGCGTGCAGCTCGGCCAGACGATGGTCTCCGCCGCCGGACGCCGCGACCGCCTCGTCGGTGCAGGCGAATCGCGCCCGATACGCCGACGGGCTGAGACCCAGGGCTCGGGCGAAGTTCTGGCGCAGCACCGATGCCGAACCGAAGCCGCTGTCGGCGGCGACCTGGTCGAGCGCGAGATCGGTCTGCTCGAGCAGACGCTGAGCCCGGAGGATGCGCTGACGCCCGAGCCAGGCCGCGGGCGTCGTTCCGTAGTCCGCCTTGAACCGCCGCGCGAACGTGCGCGGCGACATGTGCGCCCGGGCGGCGAGCAGGTCGACGGAGAGGTCGAGGTCGAGGTTCTCCACCATCCAGTCGGCGATCGGGGTGAGCGAGAGCGAGGACGCGTCGGGCAGCGGCTTGGCGATGAACTGGGCCTGCCCACCGTCGCGCTGCGGTGCGACGACCATGCGCCGCGCGATCGTGTTGGCAGCCTCGGCGCCGAGTTCGATGCGCAGCAGGTGCAGGCACGCGTCGAGGCCCGCAGCCGTGCCGGCACTCGTGATGATGCGATCCGATTGGACATAGAGGACCGCCGGGTCGACTTCGATCTGCGGATACATCTGCGCCATCGTCTCGGCGTAGCGCCAGTGGGTCGTCGCGCGCTTGCCGTCGAGCACGCCCGCGGCCGCGACGACGAACGATCCGCTGCAGACCGTCAGCACCCAGGCGCCGCGCTCGACCGCACGGCGGACGACCGCGCTCACCCGTTCGTCGACGTGGTTCCACGCACTCCGCGGGATCGGGGTGATCACGACGAGATCGGCCTCGTCGGCGAACCCGAGATCGCTCTCGACGTTGATCGAGAAGCCCATGTTGGCCGGCACAACCCCCGGGTCCGGAGCGACGATGCGGAAGTCGAAGTTCGGGATGCCGTCGTCGGATCGGTCGAGACCGAAGGCCTCGCACGCGAGTCCGAACTCGAACGGGGCGAAACCCGGCTGGACGATGCAGGCGACGGAGTGCATGGCAGTTTTCCTCCGAGTAGTGACTGTCCTGCCATCGCGGGCAGGAATGCTCTCATCGTAGCGTTTCTGCCATGGGTACGACACTGCTCTTTCTGCTCCTCTCGGCACTGGCCGTCACCGGCATCCTGGGGACGCTCGTGCTGGTCTCGCGCGACGGCTATCGCGCCGTCCCCACGCGCCCGCACCCGGGGCGGGGCGACGGCGGCGCAGGCGGCGGGAAGGCCGACGCGATACCCGGCGCACGCACCACTCGGGTGGCCGGCGTGCCGGGCTCGCCCGGTGCGGCGGTCAGCGAGCGCGCTGCGCGACGACGCGACGGGATGCCGCCAGCAGGCGCGCCGCGGACTCGGGCCACGTGAAGCGGGCGATGTGCTCGCGCCCCGCGGCGACCAGCGCCGCGCGGGCGCCCTCGTCGTCGAGGCCGATCACCGCGTCCGCGAAGGCCCGGGCGTCGCGAGCCGGTACGTAACGGGCGCCGGGCCCACCGACCTCGTGGAAGATCTCCATGTCGCTCACGACGGCGGGAACGCCGAGCTCGAGCGCTTCGGCGATCGGGAGGCCGTAGCCCTCGTCGAGGCTGAGGGTCGCCAGCAGCGCAGCGTCCGAGAGGAGCGCTGCGTACTCGGTGTCGGTGACCCCGCCGTGGAACACGATGCGGGCATCGGCGGGAGCGAGCTTCTCGAGCTCCTCCTGGCGGGCGGGCGAGATGCGGCTGAGGAGGTGCAGGGTGCGCCCGGGCAGGTGGGCCATCGCGCGCACGAGGGTCTCGACGTTCTTGTAGGGCATGAACGAGCCCATGTAGACGATGTTCAGCGCAGCGGCAGCCCCCGGCATCGCGCCCGCCGGAGCGAGCTCCGCCAACCGCTGCGGCGCGTTGGGCAGCACGACGACCTCGCGCTTGGTCAGCCGCACCGCGGCGAACTGACGCTTGCTGGTCTCGCTCACCGTGGCCACGGCGTCGGCGGCGTTCAAGGTGGCCCGCTGCGGCGCGTAGGTCAGGTGGAACAGCCGCCATCCCAGCCGCACGAACCACGGCAGATCGCGCGGCGGCGTGCGGTGGCGGTAGTAGATGGTGTCGTGCAGCGTGAGGATGAGTCCGAAGCGGCGTCCGAGCGCGCCGATGGTCTGCATCGGCGAGTACACGACATCCGGCCGGTACCGGTTCAACCGCAACGCGGCGAGCGGCTCGAGCACGGAGGTCGGCGCGTGCAGCGACACGGTCGGGGCGCCCGCGGGCAGCAGCGCGACCTGACCGGGGTCGTGCACGATGAAGGTCACCTCGACACCGGCATCGGGCGCTGCGGCGAACACCGCGTGGGCGAGCTCGTGCGAGAACCGACTGATGCCGTCGTGGAAGTCCGTCCGGATGTACCGGGCATCGAAGAAGAGGCGCATCGTCACGCGCCGAGCGGCTCGCCGCGGTAGAGCTTCTCGAAGGTGTCGAGCGTGCGCTCGATGTCGTGGATCTCGACGCCGTCGAGCGAGGCCTGCTGCATCCTCAGGTACTCCTCGGGCGAGGCCGTCAGCACCCGGCGCAGCTTGTCGGCGAGGTCGTCGACGTCACCCGGCTCGAAGAGGTAGCCGTTGACACCGGACTGCACCAGGTGCGGCAGCGCGACCGCGTTCGCGGCCACGACCGGCAACCCCGAGGCCATGGCCTCCATCGTCGCGATCGACTGCAGCTCGGCGATCGAGGCGATCGCGAACACGTCGGCGCGCGTGTAGGCAGCACGCAGCTGCGCCTCGTCGGTGCGGCCGTAGAAGGTCACCCGGTCGATGATGCCGAGCTGCTGCGCGGCCTGCTCGAGGTTGCGGCGCTGGTCGCCGCCGCCCACGATGTCGAAGTGCACGTCGAGCTCGGGAGCGAGCTTGGCGACGGCGCCGAGGGTGACCTCGACGTGCTTCTCGGTCGTCAGGCGCCCCACGAACAGGATGCGGCGGTGCTCGCGCGGGGTCAGGTCGGGGGTGTAGTTGCGCTTGTCGATGCCGCAGCTGATCGGGATGACACCCGAGATGTCGATGGTGTCCTGCAGGAACTCGGCGGCCTTGCGCGTCGGTGTCGTGACCGCGCGCGACATGTCGAACGTGCGCTTGGCGTCGTCCCAGCAGAGCTTGATGATGATCTTGTCGAGGAACGGCGGCAGGGTGGTGAAGTCGATGACGTTCTCGGCCATCACGTGATTGGTCGCGATGACCGGGATCCCGCGCTTCCTCGCCTCGCGGGTCAGTCCGCGCCCGATGACGATGTGCGACTGGCTGTGCACCACGTCGGGCTTGACCGAGTCGAGCACCCGCCGCGCGTAGTGCTTCGACCGCCAGGGCAGCACGAACCGCAGCCAGTCGTGCGGGTACCACCGCCATCCGGGAAGGCGGTGCACGGTGAGGTCGGCGCCTTCGATGTTCTCGGTGAAGACGCCCGCCCGAGAGTGCTTGACGCTGGGGGTGACGACGTGGACGTCGTGCCCTCGGGCGGCGAGGCCGGCCGACAGCCGCTCGGCGAAGCGGGCGGCCCCGTTGACGTCGGGCGCGAACGTGTCGGCACCCATCACGATGGTCAGGGGTGCGCGCGAGCTGGCGGCGGGAACACCCTCGGTCGTCGTGGATTCGGTCACGGGTCAGGCCCAATCTGTACGGCGGTGCGCCGCCGGCTGGCGCCGACGCGGCGGCCCCGAGCTTACCCGAGCGGTCCATCCCGTTCCTGGAGGCGCCGCGAGGTTGGGGAAACCGGCCTCCGGCATCCCTAGGCTGGGGTCATGGCCCGACTCGATGCCGATGCCGATCCCGCCCGCTGGGTGGCTGTGACCGAATCCTTCGGGTTCTCGGGACGACGCGCCCGCAAGCGCGCCATCGGGATGCTGCTGGGTCAGGCGAACTCCGCCCTGGGCGGGGCGCCCCGTCCCGGCGGCCGGTTCGCCGCCTGGGCGGCGAGTCAGGCGGTCCCGGCGCTCATGCGCCGCGCGGGCGGTCGGGTGCGCGCGTGGATGTGGCGTGCCGACCCCGAACTGCTGGTGGTCCTGGCGCAGCTGCAGGAGGCGACGGCGCAGCTGCGCACCGCGCGGGCGATGATGCCGATGGAGTACGACGACACCGAGGACTTCCGTTCGCCGTACCTGGGCATGGGCGAGAAGCTCGTGATGACGCTGCCGCCCGACCCGCGCACTCCGCCCTTCGTCTCGTACACGTGGGACACCGGCAGCCACATCGTGACCCTCTCGGCCGTCTGCAGCGACCGCGAACGTGTGGGCACCGTGCTCGACGAGCTCGATCACCTCGCCCGGTCGCTCCGCATCGTCGATGACCTCACCGTCGGCGAGGCGGCCACCACGCTCCGCCTCCCGCCGGCCTGATCCGGAGCACACGTCGCTCACGCGCGCCCCGCAGCGCGGGGTCAGGCAGTGGGGGGACGGGTGTAGAGCACGATCTCGGTGGCGCGGCGGACGCGGGCGCCGTGTCGCAGCGTGACGACCGCGCCGGTCGCCCCCGCCGCGAAGACCCGCGCTCCGGGGCGCTGCTGCCGCTCGTCCCGCAACCGCTGATCGAGCTCGCGCACCTCGCGCCGCAGCGACGCGACCTCGTTCTCGAGCTCGAGGATGCGGGTGATGGCCGGCAGGCTGATGCCGTCGGCAGACATCCGAGCGACTTCGCGCAGCTGTCGGATGTGTCGCAGCGAATACCGTCGCGAACCGCCCTGCGTGCGGCCGGGGACCACGAGCCCGAGCCGGTCGTACTGGCGCAGGGTCTGCGCGTGCATGCCGGCGAGTTCGGCGGCAGCGGCGATCGCGAAGATCGGCGCCTCCTCGTCGATGTCGTCGTCGTCGGACATCTGGGCTCACCTCCGGGTGGGTCGATCCTGCCGGCCGGCGGGCGGGGCTCCGTGGACCGGATGCCGCCTGCCGGCCGGTGGGGGGTCAGCTTCGCGCCTTGCCCATGAGGTCGGCGCGGGGGTTCTCCTTGGGCTCGAGCTCGGCGAAGCGCTCGAGCGCGGCCCGGGCGTCTTCGTCGAGGTGTGCGGGGACGGCGACCTGGACCTCGGCGAGCAGGTCGCCGGTGCCCTTGGCGGTGCTGACGCCTCGCCCCTTGACGCGGAGCACCCGGCCCGACGGGGTGCCGGGGGCGACGCGCAGCTTGACGGGGTCGCCACCCAGGGTGGGCACCTCGATCGTCGCGCCGAGGGCCGCCTCGGTGAACGTGATCGGAACCACGACGCGCAGGTTGAGCCCCTCGCGGGTGAACACCGGGTGCGGACGAACCGTCACCGAGACCACGATGTCGCCCGATTCGCCACCGTCGGGCGAGGGACGCCCGCGGCCGCGCAGCCGGATCTTCTGACCGTCCGCCACGCCCGCCGGCACCTTGACCTTGAATGGCTTGCCGTCCTCGCCCTGCAGCGTGACGGTGTCGCCGCGCACGGCGGTGGCGAAGTCGAGCGTCGTGCGCGCGGTCACATCTGCCCCGCGCTGCGGGCCGCCGAAGCCCTGGAACCCCCCGGTCGAGCGACCGAAGCCGCCCGTTCCGAAGCGTCCCGAGCGACCGCTCTGCTGGTTGAACATCGCGAAGATGTCGTCGAAGTCGGCGCCGCGGGCACCGGCGCCGCCACGGGCTCCCTGGTTGAACGCGCTGAACACGTCCTCGAAGCCGCCGGCGCCCTGGCCACCCGCGGTGAAGCGGGCGTTGCCCGCTCCCATCGCCCGGATCTGGTCGTACTCGGCGCGCTGCTCCTTGTCGGAGAGCACGGAGTACGCCTCGCTGATCTCCTTGAACTTCGATTCGGCGACAGGGTCACCCTGCGTCGAGTCGGGGTGGTACGTGCGCGCCAGCTTCCGGTAGGTCTTCTTCAGGTCGCTGTCGGAGACGTCCTTCGTGACGCCCAGCACCTGGTAGAAGTCCTTGTCGAACCAGTCCTGACTGGCCATGGCTGCCTCCTATTCGGCCGGCACGGCGACGACGACCTTCGCCGGACGCAGCTCGATGCTCCCGAGGCGATAGCCGACCTCGACGACCTCGAGGATCGTCGGCTCGGCCGTGCCCGGGGTGGGCGCCTGGAAGATCGCCTCGTGCTGCTGCGGGTCGAACGCGTCGCCCGCGGCGCCGTAGGTCTCGACGCCCAGGCGCGAGACGACGGCGCGCAGCTTGTCGGCGATCGCCGCGAGGGGCGAGCCTTCGGTGAGGTCGCCGTGCTTGTCGGCGCGGTCTAGGTCGTCGAGCACGGGAAGCAGCCCCTTGGCTACCGAGCCCTTGGCGCGCTCGATCTCGACCTCGCGCTGCTCCTCGGTGCGCCGCCGGTAGTTGGCGTACTCGGCCTGCACCCGCTTCAGGTCGAGCACGAGGTCGTGCTCGTCGGCCGGCGCCTCGGCGACGGCGGCCTCGTCGGACTGCGCCGCACCGAGGATGTCGTCGATCGTGAGCTCGTCGTCGGCTCCGGCGCCATCCCGGGCACCGGCGTCGTCGGCCGACACCGTGTCCTCCTGCGCGTCAGGGTCGGAGACCTGAGCCTCCGACCCCTCCTCGCCGAGGACCTCGTCGTTGCCGTTGGGCTCTTCGAAGTCCTTGTTCGTCATGGTTACTTCTTCTCGTCCTCGTCTTCGACGACCTCGGCGTCGACGACATCCTCATCGGATGCCGCCGCTCCGGCGGCGTCGTCGGCCGGGGCGTCGGTCGGCGCGCTCTGCGCCTGGTCGGCCTGACCCTGTGCGTAGATCGCCTCGCCGAGCTTGCCCTGCGATGCGTTGAGCTTGTCGAACGCCGTCTTCACCGCGTCGTCGTCATCGCCCGCGAGCGCGGTCTTGAGCGCGTCGACGTCGGCCTGGACCTCGGTCTTGACGTCCTCGGGCAGCTTGTCGGCGTTGTCGGCGATGAGCTTCTCGATGGAGTACGAGAGGGTCTCGGCCTGGTTGCGCACCTCGGCGGCCTCACGACGCTTCTTGTCCTCGGCGGCGTGCTCCTCGGCCTCGCGCACCATGCGCTCGATGTCGTCCTTGGGCAGCGACGAGCCGCCGGTGATCGTCATCGACTGCTCCTTGCCGGTGCCCTTGTCCTTCGCCGAGACGTGCACGATGCCGTTCGCGTCGATGTCGAAGGTCACCTCGACCTGCGGGACCCCGCGCGGCGCCGGGGCGATGCCGGTGAGCTCGAAGGTGCCCAGCGGCTTGTTGTCGCGCGTGAAGTCGCGCTCGCCCTGGAACACCTGGATCGCGACCGACGGCTGGTTGTCGTCGGCGGTCGTGAAGGTCTCGCTGCGCTTGGTCGGGATGGCCGTGTTGCGCTCGATGAGCTTGGTCATGATGCCGCCCTTGGTCTCGATGCCGAGGCTCAGGGGGGTGACGTCGATGAGGAGGACGTCCTTGCGCTCGCCCTTGAGGACGCCGGCCTGCAGGGCGGCGCCGACGGCGACGACCTCGTCCGGGTTCACGCCCTTGTTGGGCTCCTTGCCGGCTTCCTTCTTCACGAGCTCGCTCACGGCGGGCATACGCGTGGAGCCGCCCACGAGGACCACGTGGTCGATGTCGCCGACCTTGATGCCGGCCTCGCGGATGACGTCCTCGAACGGCTTCTTGGTGCGGTCGAGGAGGTCCTTGGTGAGGTCCTCGAACTTCGCACGCGACAGCGTCTCCGACAGCGACACGGGGCCCGAGTCGGTCAGCGACAGGTACGGCAGGTTGATCGAGGTCGACTGCGAGCTGGAGAGCTCCTTCTTCGCCTGCTCGGCGGCCTCCTTGAGGCGCTGCAGCGCGATCTTGTCACCCGAGACATCGACACCGGTGGTGTCCTTGAACTGCTTGATCAGGTACTCCACGACGCGCTGGTCCCAGTCGTCACCACCGAGACGGTTGTCACCGGCGGTGGAACGCACCTGGATGGTGGAGAAGTCGTCGTCCTTGCCCACCTCGAGCAGCGAGACGTCGAACGTACCGCCACCGAGGTCGAAGACGAGGATGAGCTCGTCCTCCTTGCCCTTGTCGAGACCGTACGCGAGCGCGGCCGCGGTGGGCTCGTTGATGATGCGCAGGACGTTCAGACCCGCGATCTCGCCGGCCTCCTTCGTGGCCTGGCGCTCGGCGTCGTTGAAGTAGGCGGGGACGGTGATGACCGCGTCGGTGACCGTGTCGCCGAGGTACTGCTCGGCATCGCGCTTCAGCTTCTGCAGGATGCGAGCCGAGATCTCCTGGGGCGTGTAGGCCTTGCCGTCGATGGCCTGGGTCTTCCAGTCGGTGCCCATGTGACGCTTGACCGAGGTCAGCGTGCGGTCGACGTTGGTGACGGCCTGGCGCTTGGCGGTCTCGCCGACGAGCACCTCGCCGTCCTTGGTGAACGCGACGACCGAGGGGGTCGTGCGGAGCCCTTCGGCGTTGGCGATGACCTTCGGCTCGCCACCCTCGAGGACGGCGACGACGGAGTTCGTCGTCCCCAGGTCGATACCCACTGCACGTGCCATGAGCTGTCTCCTTACTTGCGGTTCTGTGGATCGGAAGTCTGCGGCGGCCCAACCTGAGCCGCGTTGACTCAACCGTACTCCGCACCACCCGCTGTGTCAAACGAAGTTGAGTCGAGCCGTGTCAAGTTTTTCGACGTGACAAGAGTGACCCCGTACTGAGTGAATGCTGAGCAATCGCGCCTCCCGGAGAGGTGATACTCCCAGGCTCGGAAAATATGCTGAGTCCACCGATGTCAAGAAGCGTGCACCCGAACTCGCCTCTCGACGATCTCGTGCCTCCGGTGGCTGGTCGTCGAGCGTTCTCGCACGCCGGAATGCGGTCATGACCCGCACCGTGGTCGTCATCGAGGACGACGACGACCTGCGCCGACTCCTGACCCAGACGCTGGAACAGCACGGCTTCGCCGTACACGCCTTCCGCGACGGCCCCTCCGGCGTGGATGCCGTCCGCCTCCTGCGCCCCGATCTGACCACCGTCGACGTGAGGCTCGACGGCATCGACGGATTCGAGGCGGTGCGCCGCATCCGCGCCTTCCACGACGGCTACATCCTCATCATCAGCGCGATTGAAGACGAGACGGCCACCGTCGAAGGCTTCCGCAGCGGTGCCGACGACTACGTCGTGAAGCCGTGGCGGCCCTACGAGCTGCGCGCTCGGATCGACGCCCTGATGCGGCGGCCCCGCAGCATCCAGGCGACCGACCCCGCGGGCTCCGCCTGGCTCGACGCAGGCGCTCTGCGGCTGAACCCGGGATCCCGTCGAGCCGAGCTCGACGGCGAGGGAATCGAGCTCACCCGCTCGGAGTTCGATGTGCTGCAGGCGCTCATGCAGCGGCCCGGCGACGTGATCGAGAAGTCGTGGATCGCCCTCATGCTGCGTCGCCAGAGCGGGACCCACGGCGACCACGTCAGCGCGCACGACCTGCATGCCGTCGAGGTGCACATGATGAACCTGCGGCGCAAGCTCGGCGACGACGGCCGCTCGGGCCGATGGATCGAGACCGTGCGAGGCATCGGCTACCGCTTCGCGCGACCCTCCGACTGACACTCCGCGCGCCGATCCGCGAAAACCCGCCGGCGCTCGCATCGACGGATACGCTGACCCCGTCGCGACGACGCGAAACCGCCGCTCGGGCGGCACCGAGTGTTCACGGAGAGGTCCTAGCGTGCCCCGCATGTCACCCGACACGAATCCCGCCGGTCACGGGCCCACCCCCGCACCCGGCGTGCCCGTTCCTCCCACCGCCGCCCGCACGCAGGCGCTCGGCCGCATCCCCGACGTGCGCGAGCACGGCGACGACCGACCGGTCCCCCGACGCACGGTCATCTCGTGGGCGCTGTGGGATTGGGCGACGCAGCCGTTCAACTCGGTCATCCTGACCTTCGTCTTCGCCTCGCTGTTCCTCGTCTCCGACTCCTTCCTGCCCGCCGACATCGCCGCCCTCGCCGACTCCGATCCGGTCAAGGAGGCCGCGATCGCCGAGCTGGCGAGCGGGTACGGCATCGCCTCGACGGCAGCGGGCATCCTGATCCTGCTGCTCGCGCCGGTGCTCGGGCAGACCGCCGACCGCTCCGGCCGCAAGAAGCGATGGCTCGGCGTGTTCACCGTGCTGCTCGCCCTCGTGCAGTTCTCACTGTTCTTCACCTTCGCCGACCCGGCGTACTTCTGGTACGGCGCGATCGTGTTGTCCCTGGGCGCCGTCGTGTCGGAGATCGCCGGCGTGAACTACAACGCGATGCTCGTCGAGGTCTCGACCCCGCGCACCATCGGACGGGTGAGCGGCCTCGGGTGGGGCCTGGGCTACATCGGCGGCATCATCGCGCTCGCCATCGTCGTCGGCCTCACGTTCGCCGACTGGTTCGGCCTGGACACCAGCAACGGCCTGGCCTACCGCCTCATCGCCGTCGGCTGCGGCGTATGGACCCTGGTCTTCGCCATCCCGCTCCTGGTCAACGTTCCCGAGAGCCCCGCTCCCGCGGGCGCGAAGCGCGTCGGGTTCTTCGCGGGCTACGTCCACCTGGTCAAGGACATCGCGCGACTGTGGCGCACCGAGCGCCCCACGTTCTGGTTCCTGCTCGCCAGCGCGGTCTACCGCGACGGGCTCGCGGGCGTGTTCGCCTTCGGCGGTGTGCTGGCGGCCCGGGCCTTCGGCTTCACGACGACCGAGGTCATGGTCTTCGGCATCGCTGCGAACCTCGTCGCCGGCGCCTCGACCATCGTCGCCGGACGCTTCGACGACCGCTTCGGCGCGCGCGCCGTCATCATCGCGACCCTCTCGGGCCTCATCGGCGTCGCGGTGCTGCTGCTCGTGCTGCAGGACGCCGGATCGATCGTGTTCTGGGTGGCGGGGCTCGTGCTATCGGCGTGCGTCGGGCCCGCCCAGGCGGCGAGCCGGTCGCTGCTGGCACGCGTGACGCCGCCGGGGATGCAGGGCGAGATCTTCGGCCTCTACGCCACGACCGGACGGGTCGCGAGCTTCCTGTCGCCCGCGATGTGGGCGCTGTTCATCAGCCTGTTCGGAGCGATCATCTGGGGTGTCCTCGGTATCGCCGTCGTGCTGCTGCTGGGCCTCGTACTGCTGCTGTTCGTGCGGCTCCCGCCGCAGGGCCGCGAGCGCTGACCGGACGGCGCAGCGCGACAGCGCCTGTCAGCGACCCGTGCGTCGCATCGGGACGTGCGGGATGTCGTCCTCCGCGAACTCGGGTCCGCTGACCTCGAACCCGAAGCGCCCGTACCAGCCGGCGAGGTGCTTCTGCGCGTCGAGGTCGATCGGCGCGCCGGGCCGGCGCTCACCGGAACGCGCCACCGCGGCGCGCATGAGGTCGGCCGACAACCCGCGCCCGCGAGCGTGGGCTACCGTCGCGACGCGTCCGATGCGCGACACCCCGCCCGCGTCCTCCAGCAGGCGCAGCGTCGCCACGACCCTGCCCTCGTCCTCGATCCAGAACAGCTCGGTGCCCGGCTCGAGATCGCGTCCGTCGAGCTCGGGGTAGGCGGCCCGCTGCTCGACGACGAAGACGCTCACGCGCAGCCACAGGATGCGGTAGAGGGTCTCAGCCGGGACGTCGGGCAGGCGGGCGGAAGACACCGTGGGCATCCTGCCAGCCTACGGCCGACGGTCCGGTGCCCGGCTCCGCGGCTTCGGGTGGATCAGCCGCGTCGCCCGAGCCACGGGAAGCGCACACCGCGCTCGTTGGGCTCCTCGACATCGAGACCGTAGTGGTCGCCGATCCGCTCGATGAACTGCGCCCGTTCGGCGCGCGCGTAGGCGCGTCGTTCCCGTTGGAACGCGAGCACGGTGGCCCAGCACATCAGCAGCATCACGATCGAGAACGGCAGCGCGATGAGGATCGCGGCCGTCTGCAGCGCCTCCAGCCCGCCCGCGAGCAGAAGTGCACTCGCGAGAGCCGCGGTGGTCAGCACGAAGAAGACGCGAACCCAGCGGGGCGGTTCGGGGTTGCCGCCGGTGGCGATCATGCCCATGACGAGCGCTCCCGAGTCGGCCGACGTCACGAAGAACACGGCGATCAGCACGATGGCACCGATCGTCAGCGCACCGCCGGCGGGGAGCCCGTCGAGCAGCTGGAAGAGCGCGCCCTGCAGATTCACCGTGCCGTCGGCCGCGAGCATGGACCCCGGGTTCGCGAGCTCCTGGAACAGTGCCGAACCGCCGAGAACGGCGAACCAGAGGATGCCGATCATCGTGGGCACGAGCAGCACACCGGCGACGAACTGCCGCACGGTTCGCCCCTTGCTGACACGCGCGATGAAGATCCCCACGAAGGGCGCCCACGAGATCCACCAGCCCCAGTAGAACGAGGTCCAGGATGCCTGCCATTCTTCGCCCGCCGCGCCCTGGAACGCGCTGACGGTGAAGGAGAGCCCGACGAAGTTCTGGATGTACGCGCCGATCGACTGCACCCATTCACGCAAGAGGTACTGCGTCGGGCCGACGACCAGAAGGAAGACCAAGAGCAGGCCGGCGACGATGAGGTTGAAGTTCGACAACCATTTCATGCCCTTGGTCACTCCCGAGAGCACCGAAAGGAGGACGAACACCGTGACGATGGCGATCAGGCCGATGAGCATGGGATCGCTCATCTCGGGCAACCCGACGAACTCCAGCCCCGATCCCATCTGCAGCACGCCCAGCCCGAGCGAGGTCGCCACACCGAACAGCGTGCCGACGAGCGCCACGACGTCGATGATGTTGCCCGCCGCACCACGGACCCGGTTACCCAGCAGCGGCTCGAGCGCCCAGCGGATCGAGATCGGGCGGCGGCGGCGGTGGATGGCATAGGCGAGCGCAAGACCGACCACGACGTACATCGCCCAGGCATGGACCCCCCAATGCAGATAGGTCTGCGTGAGAGCTCCCTGCGCCAGCTGCTCGGGCGTTCCGGTCACACCGGGGCGCGGGTCGACGAAGTGGCTGAGCGGCTCGCTGACGCCGTAGAAGACGAGACCGATCCCCATGCCGGCCGCGAACAGCAACGAGAACCAGGAGCCCGTCGAGAACTCCGGCTCGTCGTCGTCGCGTCCGAGCTTGATGTCGCCGAAACGGCTGAAGCCCACGAAGAGCGCGAAGCCGACGAAGAAGGCCGCGATCAGCACGTAGTACCAGTTGAACGAGTCGACGATCGAGGTCTGGATCGCGCCGAAGAACGACTCCGCGGTCGCGGGGAAGATGATCGCGAAGGCGCTGAACCCCACGATGACGACCGCGGCGGGCCAGAACACCCAGCGGGCGATCGTGCCCGGGGTGGACACCGCGGCGATACGTACGGCGGGAGAGGGTTGGTTCTCGGTGCTCACCGAACCAGGGTGGCAGGCTCGCCCCGCAGGACCAAGCGCTCGCCGACGCTTGCCCCCGACGGGGGGAACGGGTAACGGTCAGCGGCGCGGCCAGGCGTCGGCGAGCTTGCCGAGCAGTCGAGCGAGCTCGGCGCGCTCGACGTCGGAGAAGTCCGCGAGGGCGCCGCCGAGCGCGGCGCGACGCTCGCCGCGCACTCCCTGAGCGAGACGGCGGCCCGCGTCGGTCAGCGCGATGCGGGTGCGCCGCGCGTCGTCGGGGTCGGCCTCGCGGCGGACGAGATCGAGCTCGACGGCCTGCTGCACGAGGCGCGACGCGCGTGGCTGGTCGACGCCGATGGCCTCGCCGATGGCGCTGACGCTCAGCGGATCGGGCGCCGCGGCCAGCGCCTCGAGCATGCGCAGTCGGGCGAGCCCCGCCATCCGCCCGCGCCCCTCTCCCGGCGCGCCGCCCGAACCGAAGGGGCCGCGTCCACCGTGCGCGCCGAAGGGTCCGCCGAAGCCCGCGTGATGGTGCCGCGGCCCGTCGTGTGGTCCGCGATGGGCCTGCCCGTCCGGGCCCCGGCCCTCGCCGGCCCCGGGGCCGAAGCGGCGCAGGCCGCGCAGCCGCGAGAGCGCCTCGGCGATCGCATCGATCTGGGAATCGTCGGGGTCGGCCATGCTCCGAGAATACATGCGAGTTGACATGCATCCTCGTCCCATGTCATAGTGCATGCACATGCAAAATGACATACATCCGGTGCCGGATCGACCGGCCCACGAGAGGAACACCATGACCACCCACGACACGACCACACAGAACACGACCCCCGACCGCTCGCTGCGCTTCTGGATGCGCGCGGCACACTCCGCCTTCGCGGCCGAGCTCGCCCGAGTGCTCGCCGACGAAGGGCTCGATCGACGCGACTGGGCGGTGCTCGGCGCCCTGACGGGCGAACACGCCTTCCCCGGTCTCGACGAGCGGGTGCAGCGGGGCGGCAAGCGCGTCCGGGCCCTCGCCGCGCGCGGCTGGGCGATCGAGGCCGACGGCCGCTGGGTCGCCACCGACGAGGGACGCCGCGAACGCGACCGCATCCACGTTCTCGTCAGCGAGGTGCGCGGCCGCGCGAGCGGTGCGGTCTCGGACGACGAGTTCGCCACGACGGTCGCCTCGCTCGAGAAGATCGCACGGTCCCTCGGCTGGGACGAGAGCACGCCGCGCGACTGCGGACCCCGCGGACGCCACGGCTTCGGACACGGGCGCGGCTTCGGTCCGCGCCTGGGCGGGTTCGGCGGCTTCCGCTCCGGCTTCGGCCCGGAGCGCGGTGAACACCCGCACGGTGAGCACCCGCACGGTGAGCACCCGCACGGTGAGCACCCGCGTCTCCGCGGCGAGCGCGCGTTCGAGCGCGGCTTCACCGCCGGCTTCCGCGCGGGTCGCGACGCCGCCTGACGCGACGCCTGCACGCGTGCGACCCCGGGGCCTCGCCTCGGGATCGCACGCGTTCCCGGGCTCGGCCTCAGGCCCCGCGCGAACCGGCGTCGATCGTGCCGACGTCGGTGCGGTGGAAGTTCTGGAACGATCGCGAGGCCGTCGGCCCGCGCTGCCCCTGGTAGCGGTTGCCGTAGGGGCCCGAGCCGTACGGGTTCTCGCTGGCCGACGTGAGCTGGAAGAAGCACAGCTGCCCGATCTTCATCCCGGGCCAGAGCTTGATGGGCAGCGTCGCCACGTTGGCGAGCTCGAGCGTGACGTGCCCGGAGAAGCCCGGATCGATGAAGCCCGCCGTCGAGTGCGTGATGAGGCCGAGGCGCCCGAGCGAGGACTTTCCCTCGAGCCGCGCCGCGACGTCGTCGGCGAGCGAGACCTGCTCGAAGGTCGACCCGAGCGCGAACTCCCCCGGATGCAGGATGAACGGCTCGCCGGGATCGACCTCGATGAGCCGGGTGAGCTCGGGCTGATCCTGCGCCGGGTCGATGAAGGGGTACTTGTGATTGTCGAAGAGCCGGAAGTAGCGATCCAACCGCACATCGACGCTCGAGGGCTGCACCATCGCCGCATCCCACGGGTCGAGGCCGATGCGGCCCTGGTCGATACCGGCACGGATGTCGCGATCACTCAGCAGCACGCTCACAGCCTAGGGCCGCGGCCCCGGGCGGCCTACGCCTGCCGCCACCGACGCTTCGGGAGACGTGACATTCGAGACGGTTCCTCCCGCGATGAACCCGACGAGCAGCTCTCAACATCCGTTGAAATGAACGATGGTCATGTCGCAACCCCTTGCCAGAATGGGAACATGCAGGCGAACGACGCGACGAGCGCGACGGGGCGCGACGACTCGCCCCACGACGCCGCGCTCGCGAGCTACGACGCCGCTCTACGTCTCGCACACGCAGGGCAGATCGCTTCGATACGCGCTCTCGCCGAGCTGGGCCGGTCGGCGTTGCGGGAAGCCCGACGCGAGAGCATCCGCGGAATGGCCTCCGACATGGAGCTGCGGTCGGTCGCTGCAGAAGCGGCCGGGATGGCCCGCAGCTCGGACCGGCGATTGCAGTCCGAGATCGACCACGCCATGACTGTGGTGGACGACTACCCCACCGTCTTCACGGCGTGGGAGGAACGACGGATCACCCGCGAACACGTCGATGTCGTCGTGAAAGTCGGGACCGTCGTACCCGAGGACCTACGGCCGGAGTTCGAGGTCGCGGCGGTCGCCGTGTGCGAGCGGGACATTGCGACCCGGGTGCGGGAGCCGTTGCGGGCGTTGGCGGAGAAGCTCCACCATCGCCCGTTCACCGAGCGTCACCGTGAGGCTGCCGCGCAGCGATGCGTGCGAGTCGTTCACGATGCGGACGGCATGTCGACGGTGACGGCGACCGTCCCGACGGTGCTCGCCACGGGGATGATCGACCGCCTCACCCAGATCGCACAGACCGTCAAGGATGCGCGCGGTGGGGATTCGGGCGCGGCCTTCGGGATCGACTCCGCACCTCAGCTCGACGCGCGGACGATGGATCAACTCCGCGCTGACGCGCTCACCGACCTGGTTCTCGGCGGAGCACCCGTCGTCGATCCCGCCTCCGGGAGCGACGGCGCCGGGCCGCTGGGTGCGATCCGGGCGCGCGTGCAGGTCGTCATCACCGCCGACACCCTCGCCGGCAAGGACGAGCACCCTGCCGAAGCCGTCGGGGCGGCGCTCGTCGACGCGCAGACGGTGCGGGAACTCGCCGCGCAGACCACCACGTGGGACCGTCTCTTCATCGGCCCGGTCAGCCGCACCCCGGTGGAGATCGACACGTACCGGCCCACCGCCGCCATGTCCCGGCTCCTGAAGGCCCGGGACCAGCACTGCCGATTCCCGGGATGCCGGCGGGCCGCCATCCGGTCGAGATCGACCACACCGTCGACTACGCCCACGGCGGCCACACCCACATCTTCAACCTCGCCCACCTGTGCCAGAGACACCACTCGATGAAGCAATTCACCACCTGGCACGTCCGACAAGTCGGCGGCGGAGTCCTCGAGTGGACCTCGCCTTCGGGGCGGGTTTACCGCGAAGACGTGCCGATACCGGCGGTCTGCTTCACCACCGACATCGCCGATTCACCACCGAGAGCCGGCACCGGCGGACCGCCCGACCCGCCGCCCTTCTGACCTCCCACGATTCATCCGGCTCATCGCGCGTCGGGACCGCCACTGCGGCGCGCCCTTCCGAGTCAGCGAGCGACAAGCCGCAAGCCGCCGACCACATGCCAGGTGTCGCTCACGCGGGCGGCGCAGTGGTCTGCCGGGCGATGAGCTTCGTGGGAAGGCGCAGGTGCGTCGCCGAGGGTTCGTCACCGCGCATCAAGGCGAGCAGCAACTGCGCGGCCGCCGCCCCCAGACGCCCCATCGGCTGGCGCACGGTCGTGAGGGGGGTCGACAGGCGCGTCGCCTCGGGGATGTCGTCGAACCCGACGATCGACAGATCGCGCGGCACGTCGAGACCGAGCTCGGCGGCGACCTGCAGGATCGCGATCGCCGACACGTCGTTCGCGGCGAACACCGCCGTGGGCCGCCGCGGCGACGACAACATGTCGATCGCGACCTCGCGCACGGTCGCCTCGCGGTACCGCCCCGAACCGACGAACGACGGGTCGAAGGCGATGCCGGCGTCGGCGAGGGCGCGCCGATAGCCGGCATCTCGCGCGATGGACGAGCGCAGGTCGGCACGACCGGCGATGTAGCCGATCCGGGTGTGACCGAGCTCGATCAGATACGACGTGGCCTCGCGCGCGCCGCCGAAGCTGTCGCTCTCGACCGTCGGCACGTCGGCGGGACCGGTGTGCGGATCGATGGCGACCAGCGGCACATCGGTGCTCGCGTTGACCACCGTGGGCGTGACCATGATGGCTCCGTCGATCAGCGTGCCGCTCAGCCGCGACAGGGACCTCCGCTCCCACCCCTCCTCATCGCCGCGAGAGCCCGAGTAGGCGAGGAGGTCGTAGCTGGTGTCGCGGAGCGCCTCGCCCACACCCTTGAGGATCTCCGCACTGAACGGCTCGAAGTCCGCGACGAGCACGCCGATGACCCCCGTCGAACGGGACCGCATGCTGCTGGCGATGAGGCTCGACTCGTAGCCGAGATCGGCGACGGCGGTCATGACCGCGTCGACGGTCCTCTTCGCCACGCCGTACCTCCCGTTGACGGCCTTCGAGACCGTCGAGACCGACACCCCCGCACGCGCGGCGACATCGTGGATCGTCGGACGGCGGCGGGTCATGCTCGCATGCTAGCCGGATGGAAACCGTTTTCGAAAACGTTTGACACCGCTTTGTTGCCCGCGCAAACTTTCGGTGTCCGACAGCACCAGCGATGTCCGACGACAGTGAGCATCGTCGCTCCGTGATCCGTCACCGCGACCGTGCTCCCGGCAGATATCCGCTCGATGAAGAGAGAAGGAATCACATGGCACGCACGAGAACGACGCGGCGCACGGCCGCCGCAGCCGCCGCGGTCTTCGCGGTGAGCGCCCTGGCGCTCACCGCCTGCAGCGGCACCGCCGAGGGCGGCAGCGGCGACGGCACCGTGGAGATGACGCTCTGGCAGAACTCCACCACCGGTGACGGGCAGCAGTTCTGGGAGGACGCGATCGCGGCCTTCGAGGCCGAGAACGACAACGTCACGATCACGATGCAGTCCGTCCAGAACGAGGACCTCGACGGCAAGCTCCAGACCGCGCTGAACGCGGGCGACGCTCCCGACATCTTCCTGCAGCGCGGCGGCGGCAAGATGGCGGCGATGGTGCAGGCCGGGCAGCTGATGGACCTGACCGACCGCATCGGCGATACCGCACGCGAGGAGATCTCGGAGGGCTCGTTCAAGGCCGAGACCTATCAGGACAAGGTCTGGGCGATGCCGCTCGCCGTGCTCCCGAGCGGTTTCTGGTACAGCTCGGACCTGTTCGCACAGGCCGGCGTGACACAGCCCCCGACCACGATCACCGAGCTCGAGGGCGTCGTCGGTCAGCTCGAGGATGCCGGCATCGCTCCGGTGGCCCTCGGGGGCAAGGACGCCTGGCCCGCCGCGCACTGGTTCTACAACTTCGCGCTGCGCGAATGCAGCCCCGCCACGATCGAGGAGACCGGCGACTCGAAGGACTTCAGCGACGCGTGCTGGCTGAAGTCCGCCGAGAACCTCGCCGATTTCGCGGCCCTCGAGCCGTTCAACGAGGGGTTCCTGACCACCTCGGCCCAGCAGGGCGCCGGAAGCAGCGCGGGCCTCATCGCCAACCACCAGGCGGGCATGGAGCTCATGGGCGCCTGGAACCCGGGCGTCATCGCCTCGCTCACCCCCGATGAGCAGCCGCTCCGCGACCTGGCCTGGTTCCCGTTCCCCGAGCTGTCGGGCGGCGAAGGAGAGCCGGGATCGATCATGGGTGGTGTCGACGGATACTCGTGCTCGGCCGATGCCCCCGCCGAGTGCGCCGACTTCCTCAACTTCCTCGCCACGGCCGACCAGCAGGAGGCGTACTACCGCGCCTTCAGCGCACCGCCCGTCAACACCGTCGCGCAGAGCGCGGTCGAGGAGGAGTACCTGCAGGATGTGCTCGCCGCGTACAACGAGGCCCCGTTCGTGTCGCAGTGGCTCGACACCGTCCTCGGGCAGAACGTCGGCAACGCGCTGAACGTGGCCGTGGTCGATCTGCTGGCCGGCAAGAGCTCGCCCGAGCAGATGATCCAGTCGGTCTCCGACGCCGCGAAGAAGGGCTGACCCGGATCATGTCGATCAGCGAGACGGCCGTGGCGGACGCCGCCACCGGCACGGGACTCGCGGCGCGGGGCGGGGGCGTCACCACGACGCCCCCGCCTTCGCGGCGCCGCCGCGGCATCGGCTGGTCGGGGCGCCTCGAGATCGCGGTGCTCGTCGGGCCCGCGCTGGCGATGTTCGTCGGGTTCGTCATCTTCCCCGTGGTGATGGCCGCCTACTACGGCTTCTTCCGCTGGCAGGGCTACGGCGCCCCCAGCGAGTTCGTCGGGCTGCAGAACTACCTCACGATCCTCACCGACCCCACGTTCGTCGAGGCGCTGAGCCACAACGCGGTGATCGTCGTCGCCTCGCTCGTGCTGCAGGGGCCCGTCGCGGTCCTCCTCGCGCTCTTGCTGAACCGTCGGATGCGAGGGCAGTCGCTCATCCGCGTGCTCATCTTCGTGCCCTACGTCATCGCCGAGGTGGTCGTGGGCACGGGGTTCGGCCTCATGCTGCAGACGCAGGGCGCGCTCAACGGCGCGCTGGAGCAGCTGGGCCTCGGGGCGCTCACCCGCGATTGGATCGCCGACCCCTCGATCGCGATCTGGACCCTCATGGGCATCCTGACGTGGAAGTACGTCGGCTTCGCCGTCATCCTCTTCCTTGCCGGCCTGCAGGGGATCCCCGACGAGCTCTACGAGGCGGCCGCGCTGGACGGCGCGGGCTACTGGCAGATGCATTGGCGCATCACCCTGCCGCTGCTCGCCCCGACGCTGCGCATCTGGGCGTTCCTGTCGATCATCGGCGCCCTGCAGCTGTTCGACCTCGTCTACATCATCTGGGGCCAGTACGTCGCCTCGACCGCGGGGACCTCGACGATGGCGACCTACATGGTCGTCAACGGTCGGAACGCCGGCAGCTACGGATTCGGCAACGCCGTCGCCGTCGTGATCTTCCTCATCTCCCTCGTCGTCGCGATCGTGTACCAGCGGTACGTGCTGCGCCGCGACACGGCGGGGGCCGTCACCGAAGGGAAGAAGGAGCGATGACCGCCCTGACCTCTCCCACCACCCGCGCGATCGTCGCGGCGCCGGCATCCGGTCGTCGCCGTCGCTCCGGCGAACGGCTGCCGTGGGGCAGCCCGCTGGTCTACTTCGTCGCGCTCGTGGTGATCGCGCTCATGCTCGCCCCGGTGCTCTACATCATCATCGGCGGGTTCCGCAGCAACGCCCAGATCACGGTCGACCCGGCCGGGTGGCCCGATCCGTGGAACGTCGAGAACTACCTCACGGTGCTCACCGGCTCGCAGTTCTGGCGTCAGGTGCTCAACTCCACCATCGCGGCCGCCACGACCACGGCCGGTGCCGTCGCCCTCGGCCTCATGGCCAGCTACGTCATCGCGCGCTATCGGTTCCGTGGCCGGGGCGTGCTGTACGCCGTCTTCGCCTCGGGCCTGATGTTCCCCATCACCGTGGCGATCACGCCGCTCTACATCGTCATCCGCGACCTGGGCCTGATGAACTCCCTCGCCGGGATCGTCCTGCCGCAGATCGCGTTCGCCCTCCCGATGACCATCATCATCCTGGTGCCCTTCCTCCGCGCCATCCCCGACGAGATCCAGGAGGCGGCGTTCATCGACGGATGCGGCCGCCTGTCGTTCTTCTGGCGGATGGTGCTGCCGCTGTCGGTGCCGGGCGTGATCACCGTGGGCATCCTCGCCTTCATCGCCAGCTGGAACAGCTACCTGCTGCCGCTGTTCATCCTCAACAACGAGGCCGCCTACACGCTGCCCCTCGGGGTGCAGGCGTTCTCGTCGCAGTACTCCGTCGACACCGCGAAGGTCCTCGCCTTCACCTCCCTTTCGATGCTCCCCGCCCTGGCGTTCTTCAGCCTGTTCGAGCGCCGTATCGTCGGCGGGCTCACCGGCGCCGTCAAGGGCTGATCCCCCCACCACAGAAAGCACGGGACCGTGACTCTGACCGATATCTCCGTCTCCACGCGCGTCGCCGACCTGGTCGCGCGCATGACCCTCGACGAGAAGCTCGCCCAGCTGGTGGGCTTCTGGGTCGATCAGGGCGACGAGGTCGTCGCGCCCATGGCCGGCGAGATGGCCTCGTCGACCGCGTACGCCGAAGCCACCGTCCACGGCCTCGGGCAGCTCACCCGCGTCTACGGCACGCGCCCGGTCGACCCGATCGAACGAGCCGACTGGCTGTGGCGGGAGCAGCGCCGCCTGGTGGGCGAGACCCGCCTCGGGATCCCCGCTCTCGTGCACGAGGAGTGCCTCACCGGCCTCGCGGCCTGGCAGGCGGCGACCTTCCCGACGCCGCTCGCCTGGGGCGCGGCGTTCGACCCCGACCTCGTCGAGGAGATGGGCGCCCTCATCGGGGCTTCGATGCGGGAACTCGGCATCCATCAGGGCCTGGCGCCGGTGCTCGATGTCATCCGCGACCCGCGCTGGGGACGCGTCGACGAGTGCATCGCCGAGGACCCCTACGTCGTGGGCGTCATCGGCAGCGCCTACGTCCGCGGGATGCAGGGCGCCGGGGTGCACGCGACCCTGAAGCACTTCGTCGGCTACTCCGGCTCGCAGGCCGGTCGCAACCACGCGCCCGTGCACGCCGGCCCGCGCGAGATCGCCGATGTGTTCCTGCCGCCGTTCGAGATGGCGGTGCGCGACGGAGGCGTACGGTCGGTCATGAACTCGTACGCCGAGATCGACGGGATGCCGGTGGCGGCGACCCCGGCCTACCTCACCGGGGTGCTGCGCGATGAGTGGGGCTTCGACGGCACCGTCGTGTCCGACTACTTCTCGGTGGCGTTCCTGCAGACCATGCACGCGGTGGCGCGCGACCGGGGCGAGGCGGCCCAGCTGGCCCTCGAGGCGGGGATCGACGTCGAACTGCCCACCGGCGACGCATTCACCGCGCCGCTGGCCGCGCGGGTGCGCGACGGGCAGGTCGACGAGGCGATCGTCGACCGCGCCGTGCGCCGCGTGCTCACGCAGAAAGAGGATCTCGGCCTGCTCGACGAGACCTTCGAGACCCCGCCGGCCGAGATCGACCTCGACTCCCCCGCCCATCGTGCGGTCGCCCGGCGCCTGGCGGAGGAGTCGGTGGTGCTGCTGCGCAACGACGGCGTCCTGCCGCTCGACGCTCCCCGGCGCGTGGCCGTCGTGGGGCCCAACGCCGACAGCGCCGAGGCGCTCATGGGCTGCTACTCGTTCGCGAACCACGTGCTGGCGCATCATCCGGGAGTGCCGCTGGGTTTCGAGATCCCCACGCTCGCGGCATCCCTCACCGCGGCACTGCCGGGTGCCGAGATCGCCGTGACCCGCGGGTGCGATGCCGAAGGAGACGACCGTGCCGGGTTCGCCGAGGCCGAGGCCGCGGCCCGGGCCGCCGACGTCGCGATCGTCGCCGTCGGCGATCGAGCCGGACTCTTCGGGCGCGGGACGGTCGGCGAGGGCAACGACGTCGAGTCGCTCGAGCTTCCCGGGGTGCAGCGCGAGCTGGTCGAGCGCATCATCGCGACCGGGACCCCGGTCGTTCTCGTCGTCCTCTCGGGGCGCCCCTACGCGATCGACTGGGCCCTCGCCGGCGAGGGCGCAGCAGCCGCGGCGCTGCAGGCGTTCTTCCCCGGCGAAGAGGGCGGCCCCGCCATCGCGGGCATCCTGTCGGGCGAGGTCTCGCCGTCGGGCCACCTCCCGGTGTCGCTGCCGCGCTCGGCCGGTGCTCAGCCCTATAGCTACCTGCACCCCGTCCTGGGCGGGATGACCGACATCACCAGCGCCGACAGCACGCCCGCCCTGCCGTTCGGGCACGGCCTGAGCTACACCTCGTTCGCCCGCGACGGCCTGAGCGTCCCGGTCTCGGTCGAGGCCGGGGGAACGTTCACCGCCACCGTGCGCGTTCGCAACACCGGCGACCGCCCGGGCGCCGACCTCGTGCAGCTCTACGCCCGCGACGTCCACGCGAGCGTGACCCGGCCGGTCGCGCAGCTGCTGGGCTTCGCCCGCGTCGAGCTGGAGCCCGGCGCCGGGGCGACCGTCTCGCTCACGGTGCCGACCTCGCGGCTGGCGTTCACGGGACGAGAGGGCGTGCGGATCGTCGAGCCCGGCGCCGTCGAGCTGTGGGTGGGGCCCTCGTGCGCCGAGCGGGAGACCGAGACCGAGATCCAGATCGTCGGCGAGGTGCACCGGGTGGCGTCCGCGGATGCACGCCTGGTGACCGTCGCCGTCGAGCGGTGACCGGGGCCGGGCTGCGTTCCCGGTCGGCACGGCATCCTCGCTAGGGTTCGGGGGTGAACAACGACTATTCCAGCGTGGCCGCGAGCCTCGGCATCGGATTCCTCATCATCGGCCTGGTGATCTACCTCGCGATCCTCGCGCTCGTGCTCTGGGTGAGCTATCTCATCATGCGCACCGCCGTGAAGAACGGCGTCATCCTGGCCATGCGCGAGACGGGGCAGCAGTTCGCCCCCGTCCAACGCCCCGGGTATCCGCCGGCTGCGCCGCCCTACCCGGGGGCATCGGGACCGGCCACCCCCTCGTCCTGACGGTGAGGTTGGGCGCCGTCGCCCTCTCGGGCTAAGCTGGCCGAGCACCTCCGGGTGCACGGGGCTGTAGTTCAATGGCAGAACATCTGCTTCCCAAGCAGATAGCGCGGGTTCGATTCCCGTCAGCCCCTCCGATGTGAAAGGGACGCGACCGACGGTCGCGTCCCTTTCGGATTCGTGGGGTCGCCGACGGGACCGCGCCGCCCTCTCCTCAGCGACCCTCGTCGATGTGCAACCGGTCGAGGGCCGCCGACGGGAACACCTGCTGGGTGATCGTGACCGATCCATCGCCGACGAACACCTCGACGACGGTGCCGTCCGCGATGACGAGGATCTCGAGCTCGCCGTGATCCGTCACGGGGAACGGCGCCCGGTCCACCGATGGGAAGGCGTCGTGGAAGGCCGTCTCACCGCTCGCGGTGCGATCACAGGAGATGGTTCTCTCGGTACCGTCGACGGTGATCAGCAGCCGGTCGCCCGCCGCGTTCGAAAGCACCATCCGCGTCTGTTCGCCCTCGCCCGCCGGAACCCTGGTCCGGAACACCGCGAGCCCCGACTCATCCTCGGGGAGAACGGGGAGCTGGCGGACGCGGAGCCGCCCGTCGGCGCCGCGGATGAGCGAGATCTCGCGCACCAGCGACATCGCCGACCGCCACGGGTGGGTGGGCGTCTGATTCGCGTAGTCCCAGTTGCTCGCCCAGCCGATCATGAGCCGCCGGCCGTCGGGGACGTTGTTGAACGAGACCGCGGCGTAGTAGTCGCGACCGTAGTCGAGCCAGTCGAAGTCGGTCGGGTCATCGTCGTCGCTCAGCCGGTCGGGGGTGAACGTGGACCCGTCGAAATCGCCCACGAAGTACTGCGTTCCGGATCCGCCGGCGATACCGCCCGGGTTCATGCTCACGACGAGCACCCAGCGGCTCTCCGTCGTCCCTTCGACGACGAGCGGAAACAGGTCCGGGCACTCCCACACACCGCCGACGGCATGGGCGGGCCCGAACGACGAGCGGCGTGTCCACGTGATCAGGTCGGGCGAGCTGTAGAAGGCCACCTTCCGCGCCACGGCCTCCACCACGACCATCACCCAATGCCCGTCCTCGCCTCCGTACCAGAACACCTTCGGGTCTCGGAAGTCGGTCGAACCGATGTCGAGCACCGGGTTCCCGTTGTACCGCGTCCATGTCTCGCCCGCATCGACGCTGTACGCCAGCGCCTGCGATTGGTGTGACGCGACGCCTTCCTCGGCGGCACCCGCACTCGTGTAGATCGCGACCAGCGCGGTTTCACCCGCCCGCGCGAATCCGGCGGTGTTCCGCTCGTCCACCACCGCGCTGCCCGAGAAGGCCATCTCGGTGGGCGTGAACCGGATCGCCACGTCACGCTCGTGCCAGGTCACCAGATCCGTCGAGGTCGCGTGCCCCCACGAGATGTTGCCCCACGTGCTTCCGCACGGGTTGGTCTGGAAGAAGAGGTGATACGTCCCCTCGTGGTAGAGCAGTCCGTTCGGGTCGTTGAGCCAGGAGTCGTTCGCGGTGAAGTGCGCGACCGGGCGGAGGTCGACGGCGGATGCTGCGGTCGGGAGGGTATGCAAAGGGTCTCCTGAGGGGATGGTGGCTCACAGTGGCCGGACGGGATGAGAGGGCGGGCGGCGGTCGACGCTCCCCGCCCTCTCGGGTGGTCAGTCGCTCGTTTCGAGGAAGCGGTCGTATGCCTGCTGATAGGTGGCGACGACGTCGTCGATGCCCAGATCCCTCAGCTGTGCGACGTACGCGTCCCACTCGTCGTCGACGTTCGCGTTCACGACCCACGACGCGAACTTCTCCTTGACGAGCGTGTTGATGTCGGTGTTGGCGAATGACACGACGTCGAGCTCCTCGTTCGAGAGGAGAACCGGGGGGTAGGCGTCGTTGGCCTGGAACGGTTCGTAGTACTCGGCCACGAGGTCCTGGCGCTCCTTCGCGCGCGGCTCCGGAGCCACGACGTTCTCGAAGTCCTCGGCCGTGATGATCCGCGGGCCGTTGGGGGCGACGCTCTGGCGGCGCTCACCCTCCGACTCGCCGGGCCCGACCGGGATCTGAACGAGAACACCGTTCGCGTCCTCCTCGAGAGTGGTGCCGATGGGCCCCCAGCTCGACTGCGCCGACATGACGGGATCGAGCAGACGATCAGCCCACCGCATGGTCGCGGCCGGGTACTCGTTCGCGCGGGTGATGGCCATCGCGCCGCGGCTCACGTCGGGGTAGTTCGAGGCGCTTGCGCGCTTCTCGCCGTCGCTTCCCTCCAGGATGCCCACGAGGGCGTAGTCGTCGACCCGGTCGGCGCCCACCATCTCCTTCAGCTCCCACCAGAAGAACGAGCCGAGGATCGGGGTCTCGGACTTGCCCTTGGACAGGTAGGCGACGTCGTCCTGCGAGAACGACTCCGGGTCGATCAGTCCGTCCGCGTACCATTCGCCCAGTGCCGCCACGCCGGCCTTGTACTCCTCGGTGTCGGCGGTGAACTCCACCTCGCCGTCACGCACGATGCGGTGATCGTTGTTCTCGGGCTGCCCCCCGAGCGCGGCGATGAGGTCGTGCGGGTTGGCGCAGAACGAGTCGGTGCGGAAGGACAGCGGGATCTCGTCTGCGACCCCGTTCCCGTTCGGGTCTTCGGTCTTGAAGGCCTGCAGCGCCGCGTGGTACTCCTCCACGGTGGTGGGGATCGGCAGTCCGACGGCATCCAGCCAGGACGTGTTGATGTACAGGAAGTTCGGATACGTCACGATGCCCAGCTCCTCGACGGAGGGCAGTGTGTAGATGTGCCCGTCGGAGGCGGTCAGGGCCGCCCGGATGTCGGGCCGCTGCTCGAGGATCGCGCTCAGGGTCGGCGCGTGTTCCTCGATCAGGTCCTCCAGGGGAAGCAGGGTCCCGTTCTCACCGTTCTCGATGATCTCCGCATCCGTCAGCCCGGTGTTGAACAGCACGTCCGGAAGGTCCCCGCTGGCGAGCATGAGGTTCTTCTTCTCGGCGTACACCTGATCGGGCAGGTTCTCCCACGTGATCGCGATGTTGGTGTCGGCCTCCCACTGCTGCACCAGCTCCATCGTGGAGTAGTCCGGGGCCAGCGGCGCCTTGACTCCGCCGAAGGTGAGGGTCAGCTTGTCGTCGACGATGGGCAGCCCTTCGGCGTTGAATCCGAAATCGGCTGACTTGTCGGTCAGCTCGGTGTCACCGGCGCCGCCGGTGCAGCCGGCGAGGAGCACGGCACTCGTGACGGCGACGGCCGACGCGGTCAGGAAACGACTGTGTTTCATGGTCTTCTTTCGTTGTGGTTGCGGATGGGTGAGGATCACGAGGCGACCGGCGGTGCGGTCAGCTCTTCACCGCGCCGAGGAGCGCGCCCTTGGTGAAGTGCTTCTGCATGAACGGCAGCACGATGAGGAGGGGGACCGTGGAGACGACGATCATTCCGTACTTGATCAGCTCGCCCAGACGCTGCGCGGCCGCGTAGGAATCGAGCGCCCCCGTGCCCCCGGCGGCGGACACCTCCGACTGGATGAGGACATTGCGCAGGACCAGCTGCAGCGGGTACTTGCTCTCGTCGTTGAGGAAGATGAGCGCGTCGAAGAAGGCGTTCCAGTTGGCGACGAGGTGGATCATGATCATCAGGAAGATCAGCGGCTTCGACAGCGGGAGCACGATCTGCAGGAAGAACCGGAAGTCGTTGGCGCCGTCCAGCTGTGCCGCCTCCCTCAACTCCGCAGGCACGTTGTTCTCGAAGAAGGCGCGCGCGATGATCAGGTTCCACACGCCGATGGCGCCGGGGAGGACCACCGCCCAGATGGTGTCGAGCATCCCCAGGTCGCGCACCACGAGGTACCGGGCGATCAGGCCGCCGTCGATGAACATCGTGATGATGAACAACAGCATGAAGAACGTCCGGCCGAAGAGGTCCTTGCGCGAGAGCGCGTACGCCGCGCACAGGATCGCCACGACGCTGATCGCCGTGCCCACGACGGTGTAGAGGATCGAGTTGCCGAAAGCCCGGACGATGGTGGCGTCCGAGAAGATGCGGGCATACCCCTCCAGCGTGAAGCCGCGGGGCCACAGCCACACGTTCCCGTTCAGGATCTCGGAGGGCTCGCTGACCGAGGCGATCAGGATGAAGTACAGCGGGTAGAGGATCGCGACGATCGCGACGAGGAGCATTCCGACGGCGACGACGTTGAAGGCGGGGTCGGCGACGCGATCGGTCCAGCGGCGCGCGGCCGCGGCGGGCGGCGCGGCTTTCGGCCGGCGCGGGGAGGGAGGAGCCGTCGCGGTGCGCGGCGTCGGGGCGATGTCGGTCATGATGCCCTCACCAGAGAGTCGATTGTCCGGCCCGCTTCGCGACCCAGTTGAAGGTCATCAGCAGGATGAAGTTGATCAGGGAGTTGAACAGACCGATCGCCGCCGAGTAGCTGAACTGCGCCTGCTGCAGGCCGATCTTGTACACGTAGGTCTGGATGACCTCGGATGTGGAGAGGTTCAGGTCGGTCTGCATGAGCAGGACCTTCTCGAAACCGAGGTTGAAGAGGTTTCCGATGGCAAGGATGAACAGGATCGTGATCACGGGCATGATCCCGGGGATGTCGATGTGCCGGATCCGCTGCCACTTGTTGGCGCCGTCCACGCGCGCGGCCTCATGCAGCGCCGGATCGATGGCCGTCAGTGCCGCGAGGTAGACGATCATCGAGAACCCGGCGGTCTGCCAGATGTCCGAGCCGATGTACAGCGGACGGAACCATTCGGGCGATCCCATGAAGAAGACCGGGTCGCCTCCGAACGCGACGATGGCGTTGTTGATGATCCCCGCGCGCGGCGAGAACAGCAGGAAGATCATCCCGACGACGACCACGACCGAGATGAAGGACGGCGAGTAGAGGACGGTCTGCGTGAACTTCTTGAACCGCTCGCTCTGCAGCTGGTTGACGATGAGCGCGAGGATGATCGGCACCGGGAAGGCGATGAGCAGGCCGAGCGAGTTGACCGTGAGCGTGTTGGCGATGAGTCGTTCGAACTGGAAGGAGCCGACGAACCGCGCGAAGTGCTCGAGACCGACCCAGGGGCTCCCCGCGAATCCCGACGCCGGGTTGTAGTCGCGGAAGGCGATCTGGGCGCCGTACATCGGCCAGTACTTGAAGACGACGACGTAGATCAGGGCGGGCGTCAGTAATACGTATAACTGCCAGGACCGCACGGCGCGACGGAACACAGCCTTCGGCCTCTTGTCCCGGGGACGAGCCGCCGCAGCGCTGGTGCGATCGGAGGTCTGTGTTGTCATGTGCGCTTCCTTGCTCTCGCCACGGATCCGCGCTGGATCAGCGAACAGTCGATCGCCGTCCGAGCGGGCATCTTCGACGAATCGGTCAGCAGAATCTCCAGCGCCCGACGCGCCATCGCCTCGTACGGGAGCTCCACCGTGGTCAATCCCGGGTCCAGGAACGGGGCCACCATCTCGTGATTGTCGAAACCCACGATGGAGCAGTCCCGGCCGGCGCGCAGTCCGAGCGACTCGAGCGCACGGTACGCGCCCCAGGCGGTGCGGTCGTTACCGCAGAAGATGGCCGTCGGCGGATCGGACTCGGCGAGAAGCTCCAGCGTGAGAGCCAGGCCGTCCTCGACGACGCCGTCGCCGCTGCGGATCAGGGCCTCGTCCTGGGGCAGGCCAGCCTCGTCGAGAGCACGTCGATAGCCCGCGAGTCGGCCGATTCCGGCCGGCAGGTCGCTCCCGGGCGGCTGGATGTTGATCATCGCGATGCGGGAGTGACCCGCTTCCACGAGGTGGCGCGTCGCCGCGTACCCGCCGCCCTCCTCGTTCGGGAAGACGCTGGCGACGGTGCCCGCTCGATCCTGCGCGTTGACCACGACCGTGGGGATCTCGCTCAACCTGTCGGGGACGTCCACCAGGCGGTGGTACATCGACGCGTACACGACGCCTTTGACGCGGTACGACAGCATCATGTCGAGCGCGGCGGCTTCGAGGTCCGGCTCGTTGAAGGTGTCGACGCTGAGGATGACGTTGCCCGTCTCCCACGCGTGATGCTGTGCGCCCTTCAGGAGCCGGCCGGCGAAGGGCGAGCTCGCCACCTCGTCGGAGATGAAGCCGATCATCTCGGACTCACCACTGCGCAACGACTTCGCGAAGGCGTTCGTGCGGTAGCCCAGCTCCTCCACAGCCGCCATGACCCGCTCACGGGTGGCATCGTTGACGCGCGTTCCGCCGACGTTGTTGAGCACAAGCGAGACGGTGGCCTGCGACACCCCGGCACGATCGGCCACCTGCCACATCGTCGCCGTGTTTCCCGCTTTGCGCGCCATTGCCCTCGTCCTCGAGTTATTCGTATAACTACCGTACACGTCGCGGCTCTTCGCGCGCAACGGGCGGCATGGAGGACGGTGCGGCGGCACCCTCGGCCGCGCGGTCGAAGGCATGACCGAGGACGTGGATCTCCAGACGCTCGACGCGCGCCGCCGGAGCAAGACGCAGCCGCACCCCGTCGGCGTCGCCCGAGACGGGGTACGCACGCGTCGTCATCGACACGCGGTCGTCGATGTACATCTCGATCATCGAGCCGTCGATGACGATCCGTGCATGCACGGCCGGACGACGCCGCCGCGCGAGGCTGCGCCGCGCTTCGGTGTGCTCGTCGGCGAGGCTGCTGCGAGTCCGATCCACCCACACCGCCGTGTCGGAGACCCCCAGGACGGTGGCCTCCCGCCCGTCCGCGCTGCGAAGCACGTCGATCTCGAATCCGCCGCCGACGACATCGAGCTCGATGTCCAGGTGCCGGCCGCGTGCCAGGTCGTGGTCGGCGCCCGGCTCGCGTCGCTCGCGGCGCAGGGACGCGAGTTCGGCCACAGGCTTCACTCCGATCTCGCCGTCGGCGTGAAGCCCCAGCTGCAACGGCCATCCGGCGTTGTGCGCCCAGCCGGAATCGGCGAGCTCCGTCATGCTGCGCTTGTCCTGAGTGATGCTCCACAGCACGGCGCGACCGTCCTCGAGCACGGTCCCACTCGGCCCGGTCAGGTGGCCGCCCCCGTCGAACTCCCGCGGTTCATCGTGGTCCGGTTCGAAGACCCCCGCCGCCGCATCCCAGACGCCGACCCAGTGCCACACGTGCTGGAGGTGGTGCTCGTTCGGACCGGCCCACCACGGTGCCACGAACAGAGCGTGTCGCGCCCGACCGTCGACTCCCACCCCGATGGGCAGCAGAACGGGCAGCTCCCACATGACCCCGGTCGCGGGGAACGCGCTCACGTCGCCCACGAGAAGCGGCGGCCGCTGCTCCCACCGCGTCCCGTCGGAGGATGCGAACAGGAGCGCCACCCCGCCGACACCCGAGAGCCCGGCGCCCACGGTCAAGAACCAGCGCTCCCCCTCGCGCCAGACGAACGGGTCGCGGAACTGACCGGGGATCAGCGGCTCCCTCCTGCCCGGGACCGAGTCGGGCATGCTCAGCACGGCGTGCCGATCCGCGTCCCAACCGCGACCGCGCGGCCGAGCCACGGCGATCGACTGATCCGGGGATCGCGACATATCGCCCGCCGTGAAGAAGAGCAGATGCTCGCCGCCCGCGCCGCGAACCGAACTCCCGCTCCAGATGCCGTGAGGCGCCACGGTGGTATCCGCGGGCGCGAGCGCCATCGGCTCATCCCGCCAATGGGCGAGATCAGTGCTCACCGCGTGCCCCCACGCGATGTCGCCCCAGTAGGGGCCCGTCGGATTGTGCTGCCAGAAGATGTGATGCACACCGCCGATCTGAATGGCCGCATGCGGCTCGTTCATCCAGCCCTGCGCGGCTGTCACGTGCGCGATCGGCCGATAGGGGTCGGCCCCGTAGCGTGACCGATCCGGGTCCGTGTCGACATCCCCGCCGACGACGGCCGTATCCGGCGGCCCCGGGAAGTTCGAGTCCGTCACGTCCGAGGAGATCATCTCGACAGTCGCGCGCGCGAGCGCGCCGTTGGCCACGGCGGTGCGCACGACCCCGGCGATGCGCGGCGCGTCCGCCGAGCGCCCGACGAGGATGACGGGCGGAACCGTCACCGCGGCCACTGCTGTCGCCCACACCCCGGCCGGGCGGCCGTCGAGATACAGGTGCACCGCGCCGTCCAGGACGAGGAGCTCAAGGTAGTGCCACCGGTCCCGTTCGAGTCGCAGCTCACCGACGAACAGCTCCCCTGCCACGGCGCCCGCGACATGACCTGTACAGGAATGACCGAGGGCCACCCCTCCGGCCCCGTCCGTCGCATCGATGAGCGCCGTGAAGCCGCGCGCGTCGCCCCCGGCGATCGCGCGCGGCGCGAACCAGGTCGACAGTCGCACGTTCACGTCTTCGCGTGCGCGTCCGCGGCGCTCGACCCATGTCGTCCAGCCGTCGAGGTAGAGGGCTTCCTGGCCCGCCGCGGGGCCGCGCCGCGGCGATCGCAGTACGGCTTGCTGGGGTGCAGCCGCGTCGACGACGATCGTCGTCGTCCCGCCTGATACATCGGTGGCCTTCAGTGGATCGCCCGCGAACATCAGGTCGAAGATCATGCAGTGCCCCATCCGGTCGCCACCCCTGCGTGGCCAGGTTAATCGTATAACCAGACTATAGGGCGGCCCGCGGCGCAGTTCAAGGTCTCGACTGACCGCCTGCGCCGACTCTTCGGCGAGTCCCCCCGAGCGAACGTGTCGGCGCGTCGGTTCTGACGCGACCCACGGGGCGGCACCCGTGCCTCAGCTTCCGTCGCGGGTGTCGCCGAGCAGTCCGTGGCTCAGGCGGATGTCGCTGAAGACCGCGTCGCACCGGTCGCCGAGCGGCGCTTGGCTGAGGAAGCCCACGTACGTCGTTCCGGACGCGACCGGCAGACGGAACAGGCGTACGAAGCTCCACCGCTCCCCGTCGGGCGAGGAGTGGAAGGCCCACGCATCGTCGCCGAGGAAGGCGACCCGCAGATGGATGCTCGTGCCGGTGACGAGGTGGGAGTTGACGTCGTCGGAGTACGTGTTCGTCACGACGCTGACGACCATCGTGTCGCCCTCCGGAGAGTTCTCGAAGCAGACCTTGGCCCAGTGATCCCGATCCGACCAGATCGAGAGGGCACCGGCGTCGAAGGTGGAGCGTACGCCCGTGATGGACACCTTCGCCGAGAGCATGAACGGCCGGGACGGCGCCACGAAGGCCAGACTCGCCGCCCGATGCTGCTGCGCCCCGCCCGTCGCGTCGTTGGTCCAGTCGGCGCCGGGGGCGCTGCGGAGAGTGAGCGTCTGCGTCGACGGCTCCACCGTCGCGTCACCGTCGACGGGGACCCACGACAGGGCGGGGAGGGCATCGAGCACGAGGCGAGGACGGGTCATGACCCCATCCTCTCGTCATCGCTGCGAGCCCGCTCACACAGCGACGACGGCCGCCAGCATCGTCACCACCGAGACGACCATGGCGACAGCGTGCACACGGTGCAGAGGATGCGCCATCGCTCGGAGGTGACGCATGGTCGTCGCGACGTAACCGACCACGAGCGCACCGACAGCCACGCTGAGCACTCCACCG
Organism: Microbacterium oleivorans; assembly: GCF_013389665.1. NCBI lineage: Bacteria > Bacillati > Actinomycetota > Actinomycetes > Micrococcales > Microbacteriaceae > Microbacterium > Microbacterium oleivorans. The sequence goes on from NZ_CP058316.1 coordinate 1,558,324, forward strand.
GACATGTGACCGTGTGCACCCGGATCCGACGCGCCGGGGCCGGGGAAGGTCATGACGCTCATCAGCGCCGCCATCACGATCAGCCCGAGCGCGACGTGCACGCCCAGCGGGCAAGCCGGCCCCCGCGAACCCCCCGCGGGGCGGCCGGCGCCGGCCGCGGCGCCCCGCCGGACGATCACCGCGAGCACGAGCGCGAGCACGACCTGGACGGCGGCCCACCAGATCGTCGACCCCGAGCCCGACACGACACCGTCGATCATCGCGGCCGACATCGCGACCGAACCGCCGATCGCCCCGGCGTGCGCCCAGCGCGGACGCAGCGCGAGGGCGAGCGTGCCCGCGAGCGCCGCGGCGAGCGCCGTCGCGTGCAGGAGGATCGACAGCATCCGGTCAGACCGCGGCGAACCGCCGCCAGGGAGCGGATGCCGCGTCCCGGGGCGCCGCGGCCGCGAACTCCAGCGACGGGTCGGCGACGTCGAGCGCGACGGTGAGCTTGGTCTCCCACCGAACGTGCGCGGGCTGATCCGCGCGCGGGCGCACCGAGATCCCCGGCCCGGGTACCGAGCCGAAAGCGAGTGCGCGTTCGCGCGACGCGGCGATACCGGCCAGATCGGCATTGTCGACGAGGCAGTCGTAGCGCGGGATGCTCGTCGTCTCGTACGGCGAGTACTCCCCCGCGGCGAGCGCCGGGTCGAGGAAGTGATTCGTGTGCGCGAAGGTCTCCCCCCGCGCCACCGGCAGCACGGCCACACCCGCCGGGGCCACCTCGATGGCTGCGGCCCCGTCGCGACCCACCACCGTGAGCACGCTCGATGCCGCCAGCGGCACCGATCGAGCGATCGAGACCGCCTCGTCGATGCTGACGGCGTCGTCGAGGATCATCCGCGAGAGCACATGCACGGGCACGCCCGGCTGCGAGCCGTCGGAGCGGTGATGGAGGATGTTGAAGTGCACGCCCAGACCGCGGTCGTTCACGCCGATCTTGGCGGGCTGACCGAACTCGCAGAACGCCGCGACCCGCGTACCCGACGCACTGCGCCATCGGCGTACGACCGTCTCGTTCGAGAGCGTCTCGTGCCAGTCCCACGTCTGCAGCGTGCGCGGGGCATCCCCCGACGACGGCACGTGCACGATGGTCGAGCACTCCATCGAGGGCGTCATGCGGGCGAGGATCTCGGTGCGAGCGGTCAGCAGCAGGATGTCGGCGACGGCGAGTCCGCTGCCCGCTGCGACGCCCCGGAATTCGGCGGCGACCTCCGGGGCGTGCTCGAGGGTGGCCGCGCCGCTCTGGCGCGCGACCGAGCGCGCGACGTCCTCGGGCACCCCGGATCGGGCGAAGAGGTCGAGATAGGCATCCCGCGCTGCTCGCAGCTGCGGCGCCCAGGCGGCCCCGAACCGGCGCCCCTCGGCTTCGGTGTCCCCGTCGCCGGAGGCCCACTCGTGCACGATCACGAGGTCGCTCCGATGCGCTCGATGAGCGAGGCGACGTCGCCGTGGCCGCATCCGCGCTCGCGGGCGGCTGAGGCCACCCGCGAGCGGACATCGGCCGGCTTGTCCTGACTCAGCTTGAACACGGCACGCTGATCGGTGATCTCGAAGCGGAACGACACGACCCCGCCGACGATGCGCTCGAAGGTCGGAAGGGAGGCGGTCGGGTCCCAGGCGGAGGGCTCCAGCGCCTCGAGCTCGTGCACGGTCCGGGTGACGACGTGCATGCTCGCCTGCGGGTCGTCGAGCACGGTCACGCGCGCAGTGAGGTGCACGGCGGCGTAGTCCCACGTCGGCACGTTCGGGTCGTCGGCGTACGCGGTCGGGGAGACGTAGCCGTGCGGACCCGAGAAGATCAGCAGGATCGGCTGGCCGTCGCGCAGCGACATCCACTGCGGGTTCTTCCGGGCGATGTGGCCGATCAGCTCACCGCCGACCAGCGCCTCGCCATCGGCGAGACGCTCGATGATCACGGGTGTATGGGTCGCGGTGGGCGCTTCATCGGCGCCGCCGCCCGAGACGACGAGGGCGAAGGGATTGCTGCGCACCAGATGCGTGACCTCGTGCTGCGAGGGGGCGCGGTAGGACGGGAACTCGTGCACCGGCTCAGCCCGCCGCGCACAGGATCGCGTCCCACGCCGTCTCACCCGCGAGCGTGGCGACAGCGGTGGGGTTCAACGAGAGACGACCGCTCGGGGTCGACGGGTCGACGGGGAGCTCCACCTCGTCCGTGGTCAGCGCGAACAGCGTGTCGCCGTCCATCGAGGTGTGGAACGGCTGGATGCCACGGTGCATCGAGCTGTGGACCTGCAGGGCGAACTGCTGCAGGTCGGTGTCGTTCAGGCGCACGTTGGTCACCACCGCGGTGATGGTCGTGTTACCCGACACGGGGGCGGCGAGACGCGCCTGGGAGACGGCGGCCTCGTAGTCCTCGGCCGGATGGCGCCGCGCGCCGGTGTGAGCGTCGTAGTTGCCGCGGACGATCCGACCCGTGCGATCGACGATGACCCCGTAGGGGTTGAGCACGGTCACGACCAGGACCTTCACGTCGCCGATCTGCCGGAACGCCGCCCCTTGACCGGTGAACTCCACTCGCGCCGGGTCGACCTTGCCCGCGGAGGCCGAGGCGCCGCCGCCGACCCGTCCCACCTCCACGATGCCGGCCCGAGCGGCCCCGTAGGCCGAGCGGCCGAGAGCGGCGTCGGGGAAGACGCCGTTGTCGCGGACGGAGTAGTCGTAGATGATGGCGCCCGAGACCAGCTGCAGCTCGTCGAAGCCGGCGCGGTGGTCGACGCGGTCGAACAGAGCCTCCGACACCCCGGCGACCGCTGACAGGCCGTAGACCGATCCCCCCGCGAGGCAGATGGCGTGGTTGAAGCCGTACAGCCCGCTCGCCCCCACCGCACCCCCGCGGCGATCGGCGTACGTGCGGGCACCGTCGGGGATCGAGACGACCGTCGCCCCCGTGGGGCCCTCCGCGTACTCGGCGGTGCCGATCAGCACGCCCGGGAAGTCGTAGGCGATCTGTCCGCGATCTGTTCCATGGACGGCCTCCAGCGCGAAGTCGGCGTTGGAGGCACGTGCGCCCAGCGAACGGACGGGCGCGAGGCGGGGGGATGGGGTCACGATGAGAGCTCCTGGAACAGTTGACGCGAATAGGGATGAGCGGGTGAGTCGTAGAAAACCGCGGTCGGTGCGAGTTCGACGATCTCGCCCTTGCGCATGACGGCGACCCGGTGCGAGATGTAGCGCACGGCGGCCAGGTCGTGAGAGATGAAGAGCGCCGCGAACGCGTGCTCGTGCTGCAGGTCGTGGATGAGGTTCAGGATCTGCGCCTGCACCGAGACGTCGAGGGCGCTGACGGCCTCGTCGAACACCACGAACGCGGGATGGGTGACCAGTGCCCGTGCGACGCTGACCCGTTGCAGCTGACCGCCCGAGAGCTGGTGCGGCCGCCGCTGCTCGAACGAGCCGGGCAGGCCCACCGCCTCGAGCATGTCGCGGGCCCGCATCTCGAGCGCACGGCTGCGTCGCTCGTGCACCAGAAGCGGCTCGAGGACGGCATCGAGCACGCTGGAGCGGGGGTCGATCGCCCATCGTGGATGCTGCAGCACCGCCTGGATGCGACCCGCTCGCGAACGCAGGCTGCGGGCCAGCGGCGCCCCCTCGAATCGGACGACACCCCGGTCGGGGCGCTGCAGACCGAGCACGACGGCGCCCGTGGTCGACTTGCCCGACCCCGACTCTCCGACGAGCCCCAGGGTCTCGCCGGGAGCGATGTCGAAGGAGACCCCCGACATCGCCTGCACCGAACGCCGAGCCGGCCCGAAGCCCGACGTGAAGCGCACCGAAACGTCGTCGAGCTCGACGACGGCACGCGAGGAGACGCTCATGCCGACACCTCCGTGGGGTTCCCGCTCCGCACGAGCTCGTCGGTGCGGATGCACAGGCTCGCACGCACCGGACCCGGCTGCGGCCGGGTGGTCGCGCAGGCCGCGACGCTCACCGCGCAGCGCTCGCTGAAAGCACAGCCCGCCGACTCGCCGTGCAGCACAGGGGGCGCTCCGGGGATGCTCGCCAGCCGTTCGCCCTGCCGCATCCGCGAGGGGTCGGTTGCGGCGAGTGCCCGGGAGTAGGGGTGCACCGGGGTACCGAGCACGTCACGGGCACGACCGCGCTCGACCACCCTGCCGGCGTACATCACCGCCACGTCATCGCACCAGCGCGCGACGGCGGGCAGGTCGTGGCTGAGCCACAGGATGGTGGTGCCGAGCGCGCGAGCCTGGGCGAACATCAACCGCACCACCTCTTCGCGTACCTGGCTGTCGAGGGCGGCGGTCGGCTCGTCGGCGATGAGCAGACGCGGACGCCGGCACATCGCCAGGGCGATCGCGACCCGCTGCGCCATCCCGCCGGAGACCTGGTGCGGGAACAGCGGCAGCACGCGGTCGGGGGCGTCGATCTGCATCTCTTCGAGCAGCTCGCGTCGGCGGGAGGTCGAGGCATCCTGGCCGGTGCTGCGGAGCACGAGCTGGAGCTGCCGGCCGATCCGCATGGTGGGGTCGAGCGAGCCGATGGGATCCTGGGCGATGTAGGCCAGCTCGTCGCGCCGATATCGGCGGAGCGCCGCGGTGCCGAGGCCGAGCACGTCGATGCCCGCCACCTCGATGCCGCCTCGGACGATCCTCGCGGAGGGGGGTTGGAGGCGGCCGAGGACGGACGCCAGGGTCGACTTGCCCGAACCCGACTCGCCCACCAACGCCAGCGAGGAACCCTCGTCGATCTCGAGGTCGACGCCGTCGAGGGCTCGCACCGTGGTCGACCCGACGAAATCGAGGGCCAGGTCTCGGATGGTCACGGCGCTCATGTCAGGGACCTCGTTTCGCGGGGCTCGAGCCGGTCTCGCAGGCTGTCGCCGATGATGTTGATGCACAGGATCGACGCGACGAGCACGGCGCCGGGGACGATCAGCAGGTGCGGGGCCAGGGTCATGTAGAGAGTCCCCTGCTGGATGAGGAGGCCGAGCGAGGCCTCGGGAACCTGGACGCCGAAGCCGAGGAAGCTCAGGCCGCCCTCGACGAGGATCGCCACCGAGAGCGCATAGCTGGCCTGGACGATCACCGTGCCGGCGATGTTCGGCAGCAGGCGCCGGACGAAGACGACCGGGGTGCGCACGCCGCTGATGCGCGCCGAGACGATGAAGTCGCGTTCGGCGACGGCGCGGGTGGCGATGCGGACGACGCGTGTCATCAGAGGGATGGTGATGGCCACGATGCTGATGATCGCCGCCGGCCGGCCGGGGCCGAGCAGGGCCGAGACGAGGATGGCGAGCACGAGGGCGGGAAACGCGTAGAGCACGTCCACGATGCGCATCACGACCTCGTTCGCCGACCCGCCGAAGTACCCCGCGATCATGCCGAGCAGGGTGCTGACCGCAGCGGAGCAGAGCACGGCGGCGATCGACACGACCAGCGTCGTGGCGATGCCCTCGAACAGACGCGGCAGGAAGGAGCGTCCGAGGTTGTCGGTGCCCAGCGGCGCGTCGAGGCTCGGCGGTTGGAACCGGGCGCCGATCGTCGCGCTCGTCGATCCGGTCGCTCCGGTGAGGGTGGCGACGACGGTCACGAGCACGACGACGGTCAGCACCAGGATCGCGCCACGGGTCAAGGCGTCGATGTCGCGCCAGACGAGCCGGGTGCGTCGGCGCGCGCCGACGAGCCGTTGTGTCGTGGTCGGGGTGACGGTCATCGCCGGCTCCCTCCGGTCAGGCGCAGGCGGGGGTCGAGCGCGTTGGAGACGAGGTCGACGACCAGGGCCGCGAGGATGAACACCATCGCCGCCAGGAGCACGGCGGCCTGGATGATCGCGTAGTCGCGACGGCCGAGCGCGGTCTGGAGGTACGACCCCATCCCGGGGACGTTGAACACGAACTCGACGATGACGGTGCCGCCCAGGAGGACGGCGACCAGCGCTCCGACGATGGTGAGGATCGGGGCGGCCGCGTTGCGCAGGACGTGGTGGCGGACGATGGACAGCGGGGTCTCGCCGCGCGCCACGGCGGCCTGGACGTGCGGCTCCACGAGGACGTTCAGCACGGCGTCGCGGGTGTTGCGGGCGACCACCGCCACGCAGCCCACCGACAGCACGACGATCGGCAGCACGAGCGAGCCGAAGAACCTGCCCGGGTCGACCGCGAAGGGGGCGAACTGGCCGACCGACAGCCCCAGACCGAGCGTCGAGACGGCGAAGACGAGGAGACCCGCGAGCAGGAATTCGGGAAGGCTGATGCCCAGCGCGCTGAGCAGCTTTCCTGCGGCGCCGGCCGACCCGCCCGAGCGCAGCGCTGACGCGAAGCCGAGCGGGATGCCGATCACCAGGGTGACGACGATCGTGATCGCGGCGATCGTCGCCGTCACCGGCAGGCGGGCGGCGAACTCCTCCGACACCGACACGTTGGAGACGAAGGAGTACCCGAGGTCACCGGTGAGCACGCCGCCGACCCAGCGGAAGTACTGCTCGACGATCGGAGCGTCGAGCCCCGACGCGGCCACGGCCTGGGCCCGCTGCGCCTCGGTGGCGAGCGGACCCAGGACGAGGTCGGTGTAGTCGCCCGGCATGAGCCGCACGGAGGCGAAGATGAGCACGGAGACCCCGATCAGCGTGACCAGCGCCGCCAGCACGCGCCGGAGCGACCACAGGATGACGGTCATGTCAGCCGGCGCGGAACTCGGTGATGCGCCGGAGGACGTCGCCGTAGCCCTCGTCGCTGCTGATGCTCGGGCTCAACGAGCCGGTGTTCCAGCCGATGATCGAGGGACGCAGCACCAGCGGCACCATCTCGCTCTGCTCGTCGGCCAGCGAGCACAGCTGTGCGAAGGCATCGGCGCGATCGTCGCCGGGCTGTGCCGAGGCTCCGGTCGCGATGAGCTCGTCGAGCTCGGGGGAACCCGACATGTACACGGACGAGAAGCCGGCGAGCGCGGGGCTCCACCACGTGGTGACCATCGCCGGATCGGCGTAGCCCGCGAACCAGCTGAGGGCGAGGTCGAAGTCGGACGGGTCGGAGTAGACGCGGCCCGAGTACGTCGCGTAGTCGAGCTGCTCGATCGAGACGTCGACCCCGATCTCGGCGAGGTTCTGCTGGATGACCTGCGCGATCTGGGCGAGGACCGGTTCGTCCGTGTACACGAGCAGATCGAGCTCGAGTCCGCCGACGGCGTCGATCGCGCTCGTGGCCGCCGCGAGGTCGCGATCGGCGGAGGGCAGATCGGCGGGGTCGCACGAGTCGGGAAGACTCACCGGGGTCACCCCCGACGCCGAGGCCGAACCGCCGAAGACGAGATCGTTGATCGTCGCGCGGTCGATGGCCGAGTTGATCGCGAAACGCACCCCCTCGTCGGTGAGGGCGGGATCGCCGCCGATCGAGTTGATCATCAGGTAGTGGAAGTCGGTGTTGCGCTGCGTCGCGACCCGAACGTCGGATGCACTCGTCAACAGCGCGGCCGAGTCCGTCGAGTTCAGGATCGCCAGGTCGGCGGAGCCGTCGCGCAGGGCCGCTGCGCGGGTGGCCTCGTCGCCGACGATGTCGATCGTCAGCGACGAGAAGCCGAGGTCGGCCGCATCCGGGTGATGCTCGTTCGGAACGAAGGTCCACTGCTCGTCCTGGCGGTGGGCCGACGCGACGAGGGGGCCGGTGCCGAGCATCTCCTGTGTGATGTCGACCTCGCCCGACGCGATCTCGCTCATCGGCAGGATCGCCGCGGGCGTGTTGGCGAGGGCGGCGAGGAAGGGCGTGTAGGGCTCCGACAGCGTCACGGTCACCTCGCCCGCTCCCGTCGCCGCCACCGACGCGACCGGGCCGAGCTGGCCCGTCCAGGTGACGGGGTTGTCGATGAGCCGCTGGATGCTGCCCACGACGTCGTCGGCGGTCATCGCGCGCCCGTTGGAGAAGACGGCGTCATCGGCGAGGGTGAAGACGTACTCGGTGTCGCTCGCGGTCTCCCAGGAGGTCGCCAGACCGGGGGCCACCTCGAGGTTCTCGTCGATGGTGGTGAGGGTCTCGTAGACGAGCCCTTCGAGCATCCAGGATCGTGCGGTCGCCGCCCCCTGGGGATCGAGCCCGCTCGCCTCGGCGGTGTCGTAGTCCACCTGGACGACGAGCTCGCCTCCGGCGGGAGCAGCGCTGTCGGCCACCGCGAGGAAGCCGGGGGCGACCTCCTCGGAGGTGGCGGCGGGCGCGGGGGCGGATGCGGCGCTGCATCCGGTGGCGGTCAGAAGCGCGACCGTGCCGATCGCGACTCCGATTCGTGTGCGTTTTCTCATGGCGGTTCCTCTCGAGGTGCCGGCCCGCGGTTCAGGGTGCGGGGCTCGACGGCGGGACGGTGAGGTGGTGCTGATGGTGCGCGTGGAGCGAGTGGTGCGGGCTGGACCCCGAGCCGGCCGCCTCGTGGGCGCAGGAGCAGGAGGTCGTGGACGCCGGGACGTCCAGGGTCGGGTTCCGGTCGAAGAAGTCGTGGGGCTTGAGGGTGAACCCGCACGAGTCGACCGGCATGATGGGCCAGTCCTCCAGTCGCGGGAAGTGGGTGAGTCCGAAGGTGTGCCAGAGCACCAGTTCGGCGGGCTCGATCGTCGCGTCGTCGGCGATGAAGGCGGGGAGCCCCTGCTCGCCGACGCTCTGATTGACGATCGTCCCCGCGGGGTAGCGCTCGTCGGGGTCGTAGGCGGTGACCCAGAGGTCGGCGGTGGCGAATCGGGCCCGCGAGGCGATGACCGACTGCGGGTGAGCCTGCAGCACCGGCTTGCCCTCGGGCGTCAGGACGTACGACACGGGGCGGCCGAAGCGGTTGCGTGCGGTGGCGCTGCTCACGCGCCAGGTGCGGTCGACCGACGCGTCCGCTCGACGCACCGCGTCGCTCTCGCGCGTCAGGCGGGTGGCGGTGAAGCCGATCGCGGTGCCGTGCGGATTGCCGTCGTCGATGGGCACGGTCGTCACATCGACCTCGTCGATCACGGCGGGCCCGTCGTCGACGGCCATGTCGAGCCGCGCGCAGAAGAGGTGCTGGTGGTAGGGCGCGGCCAGGCCCGGGGCGAGTTCGCTGGCGAAACGGCTCGTCCGCTCGTCGTAGGCCGCGGTGAAGACGAGGCCCGTCGCCTTGGCCTCGAACTCGATCTTGCCGTCGAGGTACAGATACCAGTAGAAGCCGTAGTCGTAATTGCCGACGGTGACGAAGAACGACACCACCAGACGCCGCTGACGGCGGACGTCGCTGGTGCCGGTGAACTGCTCGGTGTGCTTCCAGAGCACGCCGGCATCCTCCTCGTGGATGCAGATGGCGTTGGGCAGCACCTTGACGTCGCCACGGGCGTCGGCGATCGGCACGTCGAGGTAGGTGATGTCGCCGACGCAGTCGCAGCCGAGCTCGAGGGAGTTCACCAGACGACCCAGGAGGTACTCGCCGGTGTCGAAGTAGTTCTGCCAGAACCGCACCGGCCCGGGGTCGCCGTACGGCACGAGCATCTCGGCGATCGAGGCGCGGTGCACGATCGGACGTACCCGATCGGCATCCTCGAATCCGATGCCGTGCAGAACCAGGCCTTCGCGCATGTCGTAGCCGATGCGCAACGACCACTTCTCCCAGGTCAGCACATCGCCCTCGAAGGAGAAACTCGGCCCCTCCGGCTGCTGGATGACGATCGGCCGCTGCGTCGTGCGCTCGGGGCCGAAGGTTCCGGGCACATGGTAGTCGGCGGTCTCCTGCGGGATCGGCATGACCCCGGTGTCGACGACCTGCGCGACGGCGCGGGCGGCCAGATCGACGTAGGCGACGAGGCCGTCGATCGGGTGCGCCCACGGCATCGTCTGCGGGGTCGGCTGGTGGTGCGCGAGCACCCGCGCGAGCCGCCTGCCGTCCTCGCCCTCGATCGGGTAGCGCCCGGCCGAGAGTCCGGCCAGCGCGACCGTCGACGGGTCGGTGATTCCGCGCAGCGCCAGCGCGGCGAGCCAGCGTTCGTCGACGGCGAGGAGGTCACGGATGAGCGCGTGCTCCTCCTGCAGCAGCGGAACCTGACCGCTGACGTCGTGTTCGATGGGGGCGTCGTACGCGAGAAGCTCCGCGTCGAGGTCGACCGCGATGTCGCGGGCAGTCCCGCTCGCGATGTCGAGCAGCTGCACGCGGGCGCGGCGCGCGACCGGCCGGCCGGCGGCGACCTCGCGGCGATCGGGCTCATCGAGGCCGATGTAGGCGATGCGGTGCCCGTCGTCGAGCGCGCCGTTCGCGCGGAGGATCTGTGCGGCGCGCTGGAGTTCCCGCTCAGAAAGCGTGGCGAAGGGGGCGCCCGACTCGTCGCCGAGACGGCGCGAACGCTGGGTGTGCGTGCTGGTGGTGGTGCAGGAGCAGGTCATCGCATCTCCGGTCTGGGGCATCCGCGGTCGGGTGCCGGAACGTTCCGGCAAAAGTATGCGAGACGTCGGTTACGGCGCAAGACCCCAAATGTTGCGAGCGCGTTACGGTCGGATCGGTGTGATTAGACTCGGCCGCATGCACGGGTCCGGCAGAGCGCGCCTCATCGACGTGGCCCGCCGCGCAGGCGTGGCGAAGACGACGGCGTCGGATGCGCTCAGCGGCAGCGGTCGGGTCTCGTCGGCCACCCGCGAGGCCGTGCTGGCAGCCGCCGCGGAGCTCGGGTACACCGTCAACGCGGCTGCTCGGCATCTTCGCACCGGTTCCGTCGGCACGATCGGCATCGTGCTGCCCGAGGTCGTCTCGCGCTCGTCGTACTACATGGCCTTCACCTTCGGCATCGTCACGCACGCCGCCGCCCACGACGTCGACGTCACGATCGTGAGCCCCTCGGTCTCCTCGGGCCGGTCCCGTCCGCTGCGCGCCGACGGGCTCATCATCGGCGACCCCCTCGCCGGCGATCCCGCGCTGCCGGCGCTCTTCGCATCCGGCATCCCGATCGTCACCCAGGAGCACCTGCCGGCGGGCGTCGACGGCGATCCGGTGGGTGTCGTCTGGTCGTCGCACGAGACGGGGATGCTGCGCCTGTTCGACGAGATCGACCGAACCGGCAGCCGGCATCCCGCGCTCGTCGTCGCCCCGGACTCGTCGGACTGGGGACGCCAGCTCGTCGCAGGCTACCGGCGCGCCTGCGCCGACCGAGGCCTCGACCCCGTCATCGCGCCGGTCTCGTTCGAGTCGCCGTGGATCGAGGTGCGAAGTCGCACCGAGGCCCTTCTGGCCGAGCGGCCCGAGACCGACGTCATCGTGTGCGGTCCCGATTCCAGCGCGATCGAGGTCGTCGCGACCCTCGAGCGACTCGGCCGCGTCGTCGGCGAGGACATCACCGTGGTCTCGTGCGTCGACCACCCGTCGCTGCCGTTCCTGCGCCCGTCGATCACCTCGATCGACCTGCGGCCCCGCGAGTCCGGCGTCGCCTGCGCGAGCCTGCTGCTCGACGTGCTCGAGGGTCGGCGCTCCCGCGGTGCCGACGTGGAGTTCCCCATCGCCGTCGTGGCTCGCCAGTCGACGGCTCGCGAGCTCGGGCGGGTCCGCGCGTGAGCGCCCCACTCGAGGGCGTCGTGATCGCCGACTTCTCGCGCGTGCTGGCCGGCCCCCTCGCGACGATGACGCTCGCAGACCTCGGTGCGCGCGTCATCAAGATCGAGCGGCCCGGCAGCGGCGACGACACCCGCGCCTGGGGACCGCCGTACGCGCCCTCGGGCATGACCACCTATTTCGAGTCGGCGAACCGGGGCAAGTCGTCCATCACGCTCGATCTCACCGATCCTCCGGACCGCGAGCGCGCCTCCGAGATCATCGCCCACAGCGACGTCGTGATCGAGAACTTCCGTCCGGGGCAGTTCGCGCGTCTCGGATTCGCCTGGGAGACGCTCTCGGCGCGACATCCGGGTCTCATCTACGCCTCGATCAGCGGATTCGGCACGTCGGGCGGCGCCGACCTTCCGGGGTACGACTTCGTCGCTCAAGCCGTCGGCGGCCTCATGCACATCACGGGCGAACGCGACGGCGCGGCGATGAAGGCGGGCGTCGCGCTCGTCGACGTGCTCACGGGCAAGGACGCGGTGATCGGTGTGCTCGCCGCGCTGCGTCGCCGCGAGCTGACCGGCCGCGGCTCGCGCGTGGACGTCAACCTCCTCTCCAGCCTGCAGGCGGCCCTCGTCAACCAGGCCTCGGCGCACCTCGGGGCGGGCGCCGAGCCCGCGCGACTGGGCAACCGGCATCCCTCGATCGCGCCCTACGAGGTGCTGCGCTGCGCTGACGGGCCGCTCGCCGTCGCCTGCGGCAACGACGTGCAGTTCGCCCGGATGACCGCGGCGCTGGGCGTCCCGGAGCTGGCCGGACAGGAACGCTTCGCCACCAACGCCGCGCGCGTGGGCAGTCGCGACGACCTCGCGTCGGCCCTCGAGCATGCTCTCGCCGCTGACACCGCGGCGGCATGGGCGCAGCGCCTGAACGCCGTCGGGGTGGCCGCGGGCGTCGTCAACACGATCGGCGACGGGATCGCGCTCGCCGAGGATCTCGGGCTCGATCCCGTGTACGACACCATCGGTGAGGATGGACGCGTGTCGCGTCAGGTACGGCCCCCGATCGTCTGGCAGCCGCCGGTCGCGAGCGCCCCCACGGCGCCTCCCCGACTCGGTGAGCACACCGACGACGTCCTGGCCTGGCTCGCCGGTTTCAGCGACTGACCGGGCGCAGTGCGATCCACAGCTCGGCGGCGACGTCGGGGTCGGCCAGGCTCGCACCCATCGCGCGCTCGGCTGCGGCGACCCGCTGCCGGACGGTGTTGCGGTGGACGCCCAAGTGGCGCGCGGTCTGCTCGATCCGCCGACCCTCCGCGAGGTGGGCTCGCACCGCCGTGCGCAGCTCCGGCGTGAGCACGGCCAGCCACGCCGCCGCCCGGTCGTCGGGCTCGACCACCGAGACGCCCGGCGGAGTGCTGCCGTGCAGCGCGATCGTGCGCGCTGCTACGACGGCGACCTCGGCGAGCGGCACCGGGGCGCTCGTCGCCCCCGGCTGGGGCAGGTCGTCGACCTCCACGAGGGCGAGCCGGCGACCGTCCTCGACGATCGACAGCGGATGCGGCGGGGCTTCGGCGCCGGCGACGGTGACCCGGACGACCCGCGGCACCTCGACGCCCGCCTCGCGTGCGAGGGCGCGGGCCGCGTCGGCCTCGCCGGCGAAGGCCAGTCGAGCGACCCACTCCGCCGGCTCGGAGCCGCGGTCGAACGCCGATCCCGCGCGCAGCAGAGCCGTAGCGGTGAGCGCGAGCTGCCGGTCGACGCGCGAGAGCGGCCGACCCGAGCCGATCGCGAGGGCCCCGGCGGTGCGACCGCGCACCTCGACGGGGAAGACCACGGCGACCGCACCGTGCGCGGCGAACGAAGCGGCGGCGACACCGGACCGGCGGAGCGATCGCTGGACGTCGGCGACGACGGACGGCAGCAGGCCCGACAGACCGGGTGGGTGGAAGTGGGCGGCGCCGTCGCGAGGCGACGCCGGCACCCACGCGGCCCAGCCGCCGACCGCTTCGGCCACGGTGCGCACGATCGCCGCGTGGGGCTCGTCTCTCGCGGCGGCCTCGGCGAGACGGGTGTGGGCGGACGCGGCCCGCAGGCCGGCGTCGCGCTCGACCCGGCGTTCGAGGGCGGTGAGCGCGCGGGAGACGGCCAGGAACGGCACGCCGTCGGGGACGACGAACAGCGGGATGCCCGCCTCACGGCAGCGGGCCGCGAAGCCGGGAGGAGGCGCATCCCACCCCTCTCCGAGGCCGAGGCCGAGCGCGCCGATGCCCTGTTCCGCGAGGGCGCTGACGTACGCGTCATCGCCCGGACCCCCGGTCACCGGAATGCCGGTGGTGAGCAGGAGCTCTCCGCCGGCGAGATAACGCCCGGGCGCAGCGAGCTCGGAGACGTGCACGCCGGTGACCGCGCGCGACGGGTCGAAAGGTGTCACGGGGACGAGTGCACCGTCGGCGGACTCGAGCAACTGGGCCAGGGTCGTCACGCCCCTATTGTGCAATCCGCACAGGTTATCTGCCAGTCCGGTGCGAACCGCCCTGCCGACGGCGTCGAGCGCGTCCTACAGTCGGCTCATGACCCTCCCCCGCCTCGTCACCGAGATCCCCGGACCCGTGTCTCGCCGCCTCCAGGCCGAGCGCGCCCAGGCCGTGCCGCCGGGATTCGGCGTCACGCTGCCCGTGTTCGTCGCCCGCGCCACCGACTCGACCCTCGAGGACGTCGACGGGAACGAGTTCATCGACTTCGCATCGGGCATCGCCGTCACGAGCGTCGGGGCGGCGAATCCGCGGGTGCGCGAGCGCATCGCCGCCCAGGCGGAACGATTCACCCACACGTGCTTCATGGTCACCGAGTACGAGGGTTACGTGCGCGTGGCGCAGTGGCTCAACGACCGTGTGCCCGGCGACCACGAGAAGCGTACGGGGCTGTTCACCACCGGCGCGGAGGCCGTCGAGAACGCCGTCAAGATCGCACGGTCCTACACCGGCCGTCCCGGCGTCCTCGTCGTCGACGAGGCCTATCACGGTCGCTCGCTGCTGACTCTCGGCATGACGGCGAAGGAGCATCCCTACAAGACGTCGTTCGGGCCGTTCCCCGCCGACATCGTGCGGGTTCCCAATGCGAATCCGCTGCGCGGCCGGCCCGTCGCCGAGGTCCTCGCCGAGATCGAGCGGATCGTCGACGAGCACGGCGGAGAGGCGTTCGCCGCGCTCGTCGTCGAGCCGATCCAGGGCGAGGGCGGCTTCGTCGTCCCCGCACCCGGGTTCCTCGCCGGTCTCCGCACGATCGCGGACCGACATGGCATCGTGCTGGTCATCGACGAGATCCAGAGTGGGCTCGGGCGCACCGGCCGCCTCTTCGCGAGCGAGCACGAGGACGTGACGGCCGACCTGCTGCTGACCGCCAAGGCGCTCGGCGCGGGGCTGCCGCTGAGCGCCGTCACCGGGCGGGCCGACATCATGGACGCCGTCCACCCCGGCGGCCTCGGCGGCACCTACGCCGGCAACCCCCTCGCCTGCGAAGCGGCACTGGCGGTCTTCGAGATCCTCGAGGAGCCCGGTGTCCTCGAGGCCGTCGCCGACATCGAACGCACCGTGCGAGCAGCCCTCGAGCCGCTGCGGCACGAGATCGGTGTCGTGGCCGACGTGCGAGGACGCGGCGCCATGATGGCGGTCGAGTTCGCCGACCCCGACACGCTCGCCCCCCGTGCCGATCTCGCCCAGCGCATCTCCGCCGCTTGCCACGCCGCCGGCGTCCTCACCCTCACCTGCGGGACCCACGGCAACGTCATCCGGCTCCTGCCCCCGCTCGTGATCGACCCGCAGATCCTGCGGGCCGGTCTCGACATCCTGGTCGGCGCGATCCGCACGGCCACCGCCGACCCGACCGACCCCGAGGGGGAAGCATGAGCGCCACGCCCGACCTGCTCGATTTCGACGAGCTCCTCAGCGACGCCGAGCGCGATGTGCGCGACCGGGTCCGCGCCTTCGTCGACTCCCGGGTGAGACCCCGGATCGCCCACTGGTACGACACCGCCCACTTCCCGGCGGAGCTGATCCCCGAGCTCGCCGAGCTCGGGGTGCTCGGGATGCACCTGACGGGCTACGGATGCCCGGGCCGGAGCGCGGTCGAGTACGGTCTCGCCGCGCTCGAGCTCGAGGCGGGCGACTCGGGCCTGCGGACGTTCGTCTCTGTGCAGGGGTCGCTCGCCATGAGCGCGATCCACAAGCACGGCAGCGAGGAGCAGAAGCAGACGTGGCTCCCGCGCATGGCACGAGGCGAGGTGATCGGGTGCTTCGGCCTGACCGAGCCGAACTCGGGATCCGATCCCTCGAGCATGACGACCTTCGCCCGGCAGGAGGGCGACGAGTGGGTGATCAACGGGGCGAAGCGGTGGATCGGCCTCGCCTCCATCGCCGACATCGCGATCATCTGGGCGCAGACCGACGAGGGGGTGCGTGGGTTCGTCGTCCCCACCGACACCCCCGGCTTCACCGCCACCCCGATCGCCCCGAAGATGTCGATGCGGGCGTCGATCCAATGCGACATAGCACTGGCGGACGTACGCCTGCCCCTCGATGCGCGCCTTCCGGAGGCGCGCGGCCTGCGCGCTCCCTTCTCCTGCCTCAACGAGGCCCGCTACGGCATCGGCTGGGGTGTCATCGGCGCGGCGCGTGACAGCTACCAGACGGCCCTCGCATACGCCGGCGAGCGGATGCAGTTCAACCAGCCCATCGCCTCGTTCCAGCTGACGCAGAGCAAGCTCGTCGACATGGCGATCGAAATCGAGAAGGCTCAGCTCGTCGCGCTTCGCCTCGGCCGCCTCAAGGATGCGGGACGCTTGCAGCCGCACCAGATCTCGGTGGCCAAGCTCGCGAACACACGGGCCGCCATCGCCGTCGCCCGCGAGGCCCGCACCGTTCTCGGCGGCAACGGGGTGACGTCGGACTACTCGCCCATGCGGCATGCGGCCAACCTCGAGTCCGTCCGCACCTACGAGGGCACCGACGAGATCCACACCCTCGTGCTCGGCGCCCACATCACCGGCATCCCCGCCTTCCGCACCGCGTCCCCCGAGGAGAAGCGATGAGCACGACGACCGAGATCCGGCACCTCATCGACGGCCGCTGGCAGAGCGGCGGAGGCGACGAGCTCGTCGACGTCAATCCGAGCCGCCCCTCCGACGTCGTCGCGCGGGGCCCGGGCGCCTCGGCGGCCGATGTCGATCGCGCGTTCGCGGCCGCGCGGGCCGCGGCCGACGGCTGGCGTCGCACTCCGGCACGCGCTCGCGCAGCCATCCTGCTGCGGGCGGCCGACATCGTCGCGGCGCACCGCGACGAGTGGGGACGCGAGCTCGCCCGCGAAGAGGGGAAGACCCTCGTCGAGGCGGTCGCCGAAGTCGGACACGGAGCGAACATCCTCCGCTACCACGCGCAGGAGATCGAACGCGCCTCGGGCGAGGTCTACGAGTCCCCCACCCCCGGTGAGCGCATCCTCGTCGTCCGCAGACCGGTGGGCGTCATCGGCGCGATCACCCCCTTCAACTTCCCGTTCTCGATCCCCGCGTGGAAGCTCGCCCCCGCCCTGGTCTGGGGCAACACCCTGGTCTGGAAGCCGGCGGAGGCCGTGCCGGTTCTGGCGATGCGTCTGGCCGAGGCGCTCGTCGAGGCGGGGCTCCCCGACGGCGTGCTGAACCTGGTCAGCGGCTCCGCGGCGGTCGGCGAGGCCATCGTCGGTCATCCCGACGTCGACGCGGTGACCTTCACCGGCTCCACCCGCGTGGGCCGGCACGTCGCTGCCCGGCTCGCTGCGCGCGGCATCCCGTTCCAGGGCGAGCTCGGCGGCAAGAACGCCTCACTCGTGCTCGACGACGCAGACCTCGATCTCGCCGTGGAACAGGTCGCGATCGGGGCGTTCCGGGCCGCCGGGCAGAAGTGCACGGCGACCTCCCGGGTGGTCGTTCACGACGCCGTCGCCGATGCCTTCCTCGATCGCCTCGCCGAACGCACCCGCGCGGCCGTCGTCGGAGACGCTCTCGCCGCGGGGGTCGAGGTCGGGCCGGTCGTCGATGCCCGCGCGCGCGACCGCGTGGTGGGCGCGCTCGGCCGGGCCGCGGCGTACGCCACGCCGATCGTCGCGCCGGATCCCTACCGTGACGGGCCGCTCGCCGAGGGCTTCTTCGTCCCGCCCTCCGTGTTCGCGCTGCCCGACGACGATCCCGGCGAGCTCTGGCGCGACGAGCTCTTCGGCCCGGTGGTCGGCGTACGGCGGGTGGACTCCGCCGCGGCAGGGTTCGCTCTCGTCAACGACAGCGAGTACGGGCTGTCGACGGCGGTCTTCACCACCGACCTCGGCCGGGCCCTCGCCGCGATCGACGACATCCGGGTCGGGGTCGTGCACATCAACTCCGCCTCCGCCGGCGCCGACCTGCACGTGCCGTTCGGCGGGTCGCGCGGAAGCGCCCTCGGCCCCAAGGAGCAGGGAGCGGTGGCGCGCGACTTCTTCACCGAGACGGCGACGGTCTACCTGCGCGGATAGCGGGCCGGCGCGAGCCGCGCAGCCTCAGCCGGCCTCGACCGTCACCTCGTCGCCCACCCGGACCGCGCCGCCGCCCTCGGAGGGAAGCAGCAGGATGCCGAGGGTCGGCTCGGCCTGGTCGAACTCGGAGGTGAGCACCCGCAGCAGTCGTGCGTCGCGCTCGCCCGTGTCGGGGTTGGCCATGATCGCGGCGCACCGGCCGATCGGGCGCTGCACATCGAACAGCACCGAACCCACACGCACCCGGCCGGTCCAGCCGAGCTCGTCCCAGGCTGGGACACCCTCGAGGACGATGTTCGAGCGGAACCGGCGACTGTCGATAAGCGCGGACACCGCGGCATCCACCTCCTCGACCGATGCAGCGCCGTGGAGCGAGACGTAGCCGCGGGCGCGGTCCTGGAAGCGGGAGGTCACGCCGTCGCCGACCAGCCGGAGCGGCAGCACGCCGCCCCGCTCGAGCCGCCGGACGTCGGGCGATCGCTGGACGTACGCGGTCACCGCCTCTTCGAGCTCGCGGCGCCCGGCCTCGTCCAACCCCGCCTCCGCGAGCACGCGTCCGTCGACGCTCACCCTCACCGTGCGGGCATCTTCGTCGTAGCCCAGCTGCACCCGGGCGAGCGCGGGGAAGTCCATGAGCGCGAGGCCGCGGCTCTTCGGCCACGACTCCAGCCCGTCGGCGTCCTCGGGCGAAGTGGCGTCGGCGAAGCGGAACGCGAGCACGCGATCGCCCGCGATCCGGCCGTCGGGCTGGACGACGAGCTCGTCGCGGTGTTCGGGCGTGAAGCCTTTGACGGGGTAGCGGTACAGCGCGGAGACGACGGGCACACCGCTACTCTGCACCACCGCCGGCATCACGGCGATGGTCGTGGAGCGCTACCTCGCCGCGACCGCCCATCCTGCGAGGGCCGCGACCAGCGTCCGGTGACCAGAGGACTCGAACGCGCGGGCGTCGTGGCCGAGAACGTCGACGGCGATGCGACCCCCCTCGTGCTCGCGCACCCAGGCCGCGGCTTCCTTCGCTCCGTCGCCCTCGTGCCAGGCGACGACGGTGCGGTGCCCCAGTCGCTGCAGCGCGCAGTACCGCTCATCGTGCGTGTGGAACGTCGTCGGCACCTCGGCCGGCACCGTGTCGGGCTCGACCTGCACCGTCATCTCTCCCGCCTCGGGGTGGTACGACAGGCCCGGCACCCACATCGCGCCGAGCGCCGGCGCCCATTCCGGATAGTCCCGCAGTGACGACACCGCCGCGTGCACCGCCAGCACGCCGATGCCGCGATCCAGAGCCGCGGCGAAGCCGGCGACCGACGCCGGCGGTGCACCGCGGGATCCACCGCGCCACGGGTCGCCCGCGCACACCGCGACCAGGTCGTACCCGTCGAGATGGGCCATCCCGTCGTCGACCTCGTCCGAGACGGCGACCTCCCAGTCCCGTTCGCGCAGGATGTCGGCGACCTGCGCTCCGACCTCGGCGAATGGATGCCAGGGGTCGGCGTATCGGCCCGATCCGGTGAGAACGAGTGCTCGGTGTGCCATGGACGGTCCCTTCCCGCGCGTGCTCCTACGCTACGGGGCCGCGGCGCCGAGCGCGCAGCCGCTTGAACAAACCGCGTCGGGTGTGCGAGGGAGTTGCCCGGTGCGGATGCGGCTATCGGCGCGCGGCCAGCACCCCCGGCGTGAGCCCGAGCATCGCCTCCACGGCGGTCGACATCAGCGCGATCCGGGCGTCGGCGTCGCGCCACGAGACGAGCGCATGAGCGTTGAGCCCGTCGATCATGCCCAGCAGCTGAGCGGCGACCGCCGCAGGATCCTCGACGCGGAAGCCGCCGCGCGCCACGCCGTCGCGCACGATGCGCTCGAGGAACTCGACCCAGGCGTCCGTCTGAGCGCGCACGCGCTCGGCGAGCGCGTCGTTGCGCCCGCCGAGCGCCCACGCCTGCACCCAGATGAGCGTGACGTCCGAGCGAGTGCCGTCGAGCAGTGTCGCCAGCAGCGCTCCGATGGCTGCGACGGGGTCGCCGGCCGCGGCTCGCAGCAGCTCGAGGTCGGCGAGCTCGGCGGCGACGATCGCCTCGAAGGCCCCCGCGACCACGGCGTCCATACTCGGGGCGTGGTGTGCCACCAGTGCCGACCCGACGCCGATCTCGGCCGCGACGGCGCGCAGGGTGACGGCGCCGAGCCCGTGCTCGCGAGCGATGCGTTCGGCGGCATCCGCGATCTGCGCGCGCCGCTCGGTGCCGCTGCGACGCGAGCGCACCGCGGGATCCTTTGACGCCATGCCCGCCAGTCTGTACGCTTCCGAGAAATTGATCAAGTGATCAACTAACGGGAGGACCGCTATGTCGTGGAGGATGCCGGCCGAGACCGCCCCGCACGAACGCACCTGGATGGCGTTCCCCCGCGAAGGCATGACCCTGGGCGGCACCGATGCCGAGCGCGACGAGGGCTACGCCGCGTGGAGCGCCGTCGCCCGAGCCGTCGCGGAGTTCGAGCCCGTCGCGATGCTCGTCGACCCGAGCGAGACCGTGCGCGCCCGGAGCCTCCTCGGCGACACGGTGGAGCAGATCGCGGCCCCGGTCGACGAGTTCTGGATGCGCGACCACGGCCCGACCTTCGTCGTCGACGACGAGCGGCCCGGGGTCCTCGGCGCCGTGGACTGGATCTTCAACGGCTGGGGCGCGCCCGGCTGGGCCGACTGGCGGCTCTCGGCCGAGCACGCCCGCGCGGTCGCCGCCCACGTCGACGCCGAGCTCGTCAGCTCGGTGCTCGTCAACGAGGGCGGCGGCATCCACGTCGACGGCACGGGAACCGTGCTGCTGACCGAGACCGTGCAACTCGACCCGCGCCGCAACCCGTTCGCCGACCGCGCGCGCGTCGATGCCGAGATGCTCCGGACGATCGGCGCGACGACGGCGATCTGGCTGCCGCGCGGCCTCACGCGCGACTACGACGAGTTCGGCACGAACGGCCACGTCGACATCGTCGCGACCTTCGCCGCCCCCGGGCTGGTGCTCCTGCACGCGCAGCCCGACGCCGCCCACCCCGACCACGCCGTGATGCCCGAGATCCGCGCCGCGCTCGACGGGGCGACGGATGCCGCCGGCCGCGGCCTCGAGATCATCGAGCTCCCCGCCCCCGCACAGCTGCGCGACGCCGAGGGGTTCGTCGACTACAGCTACGTCAACCACCTCGTCGTCAACGGCGGCGTCATCGCCTGCGGTTTCGGCGACGCCACCGCGGACGACCGCGCGCGCGGCATCCTCCGCGACGCCTATCCCGGACGCCGCGTGGTCACCGTCGACGCGCGTCCGCTGTTCGCCCGAGGCGGCGGCATCCACTGCATCACCCAGCAGCAGCCGGCCCTCCCCCGCGTCGACCCGCCGCGTTCGGCGGATGACGCTCCGGGAGCACCGGCGATTGCCGGGGAGTCGACCGAACAGGTGCAGCGGTGATCGACGTCACGGAGGCCGGGATCGCGCAGCTCGCGGCCGCGCTCGCGAGCGGCGAGACCACCGCGGCCGACCTCGTCCGGGCCTACCTCGTGCGCGTCGACGCCTACGACGGCCCCGACACCCCCACGGCCCTGAACGCCGTGGTCGTGCGCAATCCGGACGCTCGTGCCGAGGCCGCCGAATCGGACGCGCGGCGGGCGCGGGGCGCGTCCCGCGGCCCGCTCGACGGCATCCCCTACACCGCGAAGGACAGCTACCTGGTGCGCGGTCTCACCGCCGCGGCGGGAAGCCCCGCCTTCGCCGACCTGGTCGCCCGGCGCGACGCGTTCACCATCGAGCGGCTGCGGGATGCCGGGGCGATCTGCCTCGGCCTCACCAACATGCCCCCGATGGCCAACGGCGGCATGCAACGCGGCCTGTACGGGCGCGCGGAGAGCCCGTACAACGCGGACTACCTCACGGCTCCGTTCGCGTCGGGCTCCTCGAACGGGTCGGGCACCGCGACGGCCGCGAGCTTCGCGGCGTTCGGACTGGGCGAGGAGACCTGGTCGAGCGGCCGCGGACCCGCCTCGCACAACGCACTGTGCGCCTACACGCCCTCACGCGGGGTCATCTCCGTGCGCGGCAACTGGCCCCTCGTGCCGACGATGGACGTCGTGGTGCCCCACACCCGCACCATGGACGACCTGCTGGCCGTCCTCGACGTCATCGTCGCCGACGACACCGACACGCGCGGCGACTTCTGGCGCGCACAGCCGTGGGTCACCCTCCCGGCCGCGTCGACCGTGCGCCCGGAGAGCTACGCCGAGCTGCGCGTGCCGAGCCGGGACGCCGCCCGGCGCACCCTGTCCGGCCGGCGCCTGGGCGTCCCGCGCATGTACATCGGCGCCGACCTCGACGCGGGCACCGCCGCCGAACCCGGCATCGGCGGCCCCACGGGTCGGCGCATCGAGACCCGCCCGAGCGTGGTCGCGCTGTGGCGTACCCTGCGCGCCGAGCTGGAGGCCGCCGGGGCCGAGGTCGTCGAGACCGACTTCCCCGTCGTGTCGAGGTACGAGAACGACCGACCCGGCGCCGGGTCCATCGCCACCGCCGGACGGGTGAGCCCCGACTACCTGCGGCGCGAGATCGTCGACCTCTCGGCCTGGGCGTGGGACGACTTCCTCCGGGCGAACGGCGACCCCGCCTTCCCGGGGCTCGCGGGGATCGACGGGGCGCGCATCTTCCCGCACCCGGCCCGAGCCCTGCCCGACCGCTACACCGGCTTCGACGACGACATCGCGGAGTACCCCGCGTGGGTCGCCGCGCACCCCGACATCACGCTCGAGGGCATCCCCGGGCTCGAGGCGGGGCTGCGCGGGCTGGAAGAGACCCGCCGCGTCGATCTGGAGGACTGGATGGATGCCGCCGGCCTCGACGCCGTCGTCTTCCCCGCCGTCGCCGACATCGCCCCGGCCGACGCCGACACGAACCCCGAGTCGGCCGACCTCGCCTGGCGCAACGGCACCTGGATCGCCAACGGCAACCTCGCCGTCCGCCACCTCGGCATCCCCACGGTGACCGTTCCGATGGGCATGCTCGCCGACATCGGGATGCCGGTGGGCCTGACCATCGCCGGTCGCGCCTACGACGACAGCGCGCTGCTCCAGCTCGGCGCGGCCATCGAGACGCTCACCCCGAGGCGGACCGCGCCGCCGCGCACGCCGCCCCTCGCCTGACCTGACCCGACCCGCACCCACGAACTACCCTCGGACCCAGGAGGTCCCCATGACCGAGCACTTCCCGGCCCGCATGCACGACATCACCGACGAGACCCGCGGCATCGTCGACCTCGTGCTGGAGTACTCCCGCGGGCGCCTGCTCGCCGAGGACACCCCGCTCGACAAGCCTTTGCCGCCGGCGGAGCTGCGACGCCTGACGGGGCGGACGATCGTCGAGGAGGGCATCGGCGCGCGCAAGGCGATCGGGGTGTTCGAGCACATCCTCGCCCCCTCGTGCATCTCGACCGACGACCCGCGCTATCTGTCGTTCATCCCGAGCGCCCCGTCGAAGGCGGCCGCCGCGTTCGACGTCGTCGTCTCGGCGAGCGCGCTCTACGGAGGGTCGTGGCTCGAGGGCGCCGGCGCGGTGCACGCCGAGAACGAGGTGCTGCGGTGGCTCGCCGACGAGTTCGGCCTGCCGGCCGGTGCGGGCGGGGCGTTCGTGCAGGGAGGCACGCTCGGCAACCTCTCGGCGCTCGTCGCCGCGCGCGAGACCGCGCGCTCGCGCGGCATCCGTCCCGACCGCTGGCGGGTCGTCTGCAGCGCTGAGGCGCACTCGTCGATCGCGTCGGCGGCGCGGGTGATGGACGTCGAGGTGGTGGCCGTCCCCGTCGCCGACGACGGCGTGCTGCGGGGCGAGGCCGTGCGGGCCGCGCTCGACGAGCACGGCGACAGCGTGTTCGCCGTCGTCGCGACCGCGGGATCGACCAATTTCGGCATCGTCGACGACATCGCCTCGGTGGCCGCGGTCACCCGCGAGCGGGATGTCTGGCTGCACGTCGACGGCGCGTACGGGCTCGCGGCGATGCTCTCGCCCGTCGCCCGCCACCGCTTCGCCGGCGTCGAGCACGCCGACTCGGTCATCGTCGACCCGCACAAGTGGCTCTTCGCGCCGTTCGATGCCTGCGCGCTCATCTACCGCGACCCGGAGCTCGGCCGGCGCGCGCACACCCAGCACGCGGAGTACCTCGACACCCTCACCGAGACGGGCGACTGGAGCCCGTCGGACTACGCGGTGCACCTCACCCGCCGCCCGCGCGGACTGCCGCTGTGGTTCTCGCTCGCGACCTACGGCACCGACGTGTACCGCGCCGCCATCACCCGCTCGATCGAGCTCGCCGAACGCATCGCCGACGAGATCGATCGGCGACCCGAGCTGACGCTGGTGCGACGCCCGCAGCTGGGGGTCGTGGTGTTCGAGCGGGACGGTTGGGAGCGCGCCGACTACAGCCGCTGGTCATCCGATCTGCTCGAGCGGCAGCACGCCTTCGTCACGCCCAGCAGCCACGCCGGCAGGACGAACGCCCGCTTCGCCATCCTGAACCCTCGGACCACGTTCGACGATCTCACCGGCATCCTCGACACGATGTCGTGAGAGCGGGCGAGCGGTCGGGAGCGGTGCCGGGAGCGGTCAGGCCGCCGGCGTCGAGCACGACGAAGTGACCCCCAGCGCGATGGAGATGAACCCGACCGCGGCGGTGTTCGTCGCGGCGCGCTCCCATCCGCCGGGACCCACCGCATAGAGAGTGAAGGTCGACGTGCCGAGCTCCACCGCGTTGGCGTTGAGGGTGACCGAGGTCGCCGTCGCGGCGAGCGTGCCCGACCGGTTGGACGCGCCGACGAGGGTCCAGCGGTAGCCCGTCACGTTGCCGCCCGCCGGGGCGGCGTTCCATCCCAGTACGGCCGGCACCAGCAGGCCCGACTGCACGCAGCGCACCGCCCCGGGCGAGGCGACCGTGAGCGCCGACACGGACGAGGAGCCGAACTCGCTGTCCGACCAGGCGGCGTCCGTCACGACGGGCGGTGCCGTCAGGGCGAGCGCGATCGCACCGGCGGCGGCCAGCGTGGCTGCGGCGCCCGTGATGCGACGGCGACGACGCATCACGGAGACCCCTCGTCGTCCCCGCCGGTCGGCGCCGGGCTCGACGCTCCCGGCCTCGGTGCATCACGGCGCCGCGACCGGGGCCAGAACACCCCCACCACGAGTGCCGTCGCGGCGATCGTGACCGCCGCAAGCACGGGCGGCGTCCCCGCGGCCGACAGCAGCGGAGCGACGCCGGGCACCGAGAACACCACGACCCGCACGCGTTCGACGTCGTACGGGAACGGGTCCTCGACGGCGTTGGCGTCACCGCGCATCGTGATCCTGCGCGCCTGGGGCGCTCCGTCCGGCACGGCGGCGACCTCGGTCACGCGGTGGGTGATGGGCAGCTTCCCCGGTCGTTCGACGGTGACGACATCGCCCACCTGGATCTCCGCCGCCGGGATGCCGCGGGCGATCGCCGCTGCACCGGCCGGAATGGTCGGCGACATCGATCCGGTGCTGAAGAGGGTGACCCGCACGTCGAGCAGCACCGTCGCGAGCGCCAGCACGACGCACAGCGCCCCCGCGACGCCCGCGACGGCGAGGGCGGTGTCGGCGACCAGGGCACCCCAGCGGCGGGGACGGGCAGGTGCGGGCTGCGGCTCACGGGCCTGCCTCCGGGTCAGCGGGGGTGCGCTCACGGCGGGCTCAGCTCGCCGAGGTTCCGGTGAAGGTCCAGGTGACCGTCGCGCCGGCGCCCTGGAAGGTGCTGGCCGCCGTCGGCGCGATGCGCACCTCGACGCAGAACCCGAGCTGCGCGCCGGCGGCGTCGATCGCGCTGGCGACGACCGGCGTGGGCGCTGTGGTCACCGGCAGCCAGGTCGAGCTCCCCCCGGCGATGAACGTCGGGGTCCCCGTCGTGAAGGCGGCGGCGTTGCAGGTCGAGGTCGGCACCGCAGCCGCGAGCCGCACCGCGCGGTACTCGAGCACCGTGGCCAGCGTCCCGGAGGCGGTCGCACCGGTGAGCGTGATCGAGCCCCCGACCGTCGAGGTGGGCGACGTACGGATGTTGAGCCACGCCTGGGTGGTCGCCCCGGGCGAGAGCCCCGCGCTGGTGAAGGTCAGCGCGGCGCTCGTCGCCGAGGTCGCGTGGCTCGCGTAGGTGGGCGACGCCGCGCTCTGCGACTGCGTGTCGAAGGTGCTCGCGTTGAACGCGCCGGTGACGACCTCGGTGTCGGTCCAGGCGGCGATGGTCGAGATCATCCCCACCCCGAGGACGCTGCCCGCTGCCAGCACCGCGAGGACGCGCCGACGCCGCAGGCGCCGCCGCGCGTCCCGTCTCGCGCCCATCAGCCGTTACAGCGTGTCGCCCGAGGTTCCCGCGAACTCCCAGGTGATGGTGCCGGTCTCGCCCTGGCCGATGTCGCCGGCGGTGACGACGAAGCAGAGGTTCACGGGGTCGGCGGCGGCGGTGAGGTCGAAGACGTCGACGAGCCCGGTCGCGTCGGCCGCACGGTCGGCGACGACCTCGGGGCCCGTCGGGGGCGCGGCGTCCGAGCACGTGGTGCCGAAAGCGTCCTCGACGAAGACCGAGTACGTGAGGTCGTCGCCGATGGCTCCGCCGATGACGTTCTCGATCGTCACGGCCGCCTCGTTGGTCGACGCCGCCGACAGCTGCACGGCGAAGGGCGCGTAGACGACGTCGTCGGGAGCCAACGTGTCGGCATCGACGGTGAACGTCAGGGTCTTGCCCGGCGCGGTCGGGTCGCTCGTGAAGGCGGTGCCGTCCGTGCTGCCCTGAAGATCGAACTGCCCGGAGCCGAAGGTACCGGTGACGAACTCCGAGTCGTTCCACACCGCCAGCGTGACGATGCCGCCGACGCCGAGCACGAGGCCGCCGGCGGCCAGCGCGAGCGCCATCCGGCGGCGGCGCGACGGGCGTTCGCGATCGGTGTCGGAGGCGGGGGCGTGGCTGATCGTCATGGCGGGTTCTCCTTCTCGGCGCGGTGCAGGGCGACCGGGGTCCTGTGGACTGTAGCCCCGCCGTTCCGCGCGCCGAGAGGGGTGCGGGCACAACCCGGTAGCCTGGCTTCCCCGCCTCAGCACTGCCTAGGCATATTGAGCGACTACTGAGGTGATCGTCCCCGCACCCCGACCTCAGCCGAGGATGCCGACCCGCTGCTCGTCGCCGGTCGCCGAGACGAGCACGATCTCGCCCGGGCGCGCGTCGCCCGAGACCCCGGGGATCTGCAGCACGCTCAACTGGGGCGCGTAGTCCGCCGTGCAGACCTGGTCGGCCGGCGCTGCGGCCTCGACGGCTCGGATCTCTTCGGCCGAGACCGCGTCGACGCTCTCGAAGACCGGCGGACAGGTCGACGAGCCGTAGGTCAGCAGCACGATGCCGTCGTCGTCGAACCATCCGGCGCTCGGCGTCATCTCGGCCATCTCACCCTCGGTGTCCGGCGCTGTCAGGCCCGCCACGCCGTCGAGGTCGGTGTCGCCCGCATACGTGCCGGTGACGAAAACCTCGACGTCCTGAGCCGGATCCACGCC
Organism: Microbacterium oleivorans; assembly: GCF_013389665.1. NCBI lineage: Bacteria > Bacillati > Actinomycetota > Actinomycetes > Micrococcales > Microbacteriaceae > Microbacterium > Microbacterium oleivorans. The sequence goes on from NZ_CP058316.1 coordinate 1,585,960, forward strand.
CGCGGGCAGCATGACGTACGAGGCGCGCGGCACGTAGTCGCGGGTGCAGGCGACCCCCTCGGGATCGGTGATCTCGACGGTGACGGTCTGACCCGCGGCCGTCGCCTCACCGACCACCGGTGCGCACGACGAGCTGCCGAAGGTGACGACGCCGATCGCACGACCCGCGTCGAGCCACGCGGCATACAGTTCGGCGTCACCGGCGGGGGCTGAGGCATCGCCGCCCGGGGCGGCGGTCTCGGGCACCCCCGCCCCCTGCCCGGGCGAGGTCGCGCAGCCCGCCAGTGCGAGTGTCGCGAGAAGCAGGAGAGCGGATGCGGTTCCGGTGCGAGTTGTCTTCATGAGAGTCATCCTTCCGTCTTCGTCACAGTGTCGCGACGGGGCCGATCGTCTCGGAATCGGCTGGATCAGATGACTCGGTCACCCGCGGACCGTGACCGGCGGCCACCGACTGCACCACGAACTCGTCCTCGTCGATCAGACCGAGGCCTGCGACGTCGTCGCCGCGCAAGCCCCTCGGCGCGGGCTACTGCAGCGCGGAGGTCAGCCGCGCGAGGTTGTCGAGCACGGTGGAGCGCAACGGCTGCTTCATCCACTCCTCGAGCGTCAGCTCGCGGGCGAGATCCCGGTACTGATCCTCGACCGCGCGCAGTTGCGAGACGAACTCCTCGCCTCGCACGAGCATCGAGATCTCGAGGTTCAGACCGAACGAGCGCATGTCCATGTTGCTCGAGCCGATGATGGCGACGTCGTCGTCGATCGTCAGGCTCTTGGTGTGCAGGATGTAGGGCTTGGGGTACATCCAGATCTTCACGCCCGCCCGCAGCAGCGCCTCGTAGTAGCTGCGCTGGGCGTGGTAGACCATCGCCTGATCGCCTTCCTCCGAGACGAACAGCTCGACCTGCAGCCCGCGCTGGCAGGCCGTCTGCACGGCCAGCAGCAGCCCTTCGTCGGGCACGAAGTACGGGCTGACGATGATGACGCGCTGCTGCGCGGCGAACAGGAGCGCGGTGAAGAGCTTGAGGTTGTTCTGGAACTCGAATCCGGGACCGGACGGCACGATCTGACAGTCCAGGTCGCCCGGTCCGCTCTCGAGCTCGAACAGCCCGACGTCCTCCGACGGGGCCGAGCCGGTCTCGCTGTACCAGTCCGAGAGGAACACGGCGTCGATGCTGGCGACGACAGGCCCCTGCACACGCACCATCAGGTCGACCCAGTGGAGGCCACGCTTGATGTTCTTCTTCAGGTTGTAGGTCGAGTCGGTCATGTTCTGCGAGCCCGTGAATGCCACCGTGCCGTCGACGACGATGAGCTTGCGGTGATTGCGCAGATCGGGACGCTGGTACTTGCCGCGCAGCGGCTGCACCGGGAGCATGTGGTGCCAGTCCGCCCCCATCGCGGTGAGCCGCTTCACGGTGGCGCGATAGCAGGGCTTGCCGCGGTTCGCCCAGTAGTCCAGCAGCACGCGGACCGTCACGCCCCGCGCAGCGACCTCCTCGAGCGCGGCGAAGAAGACGTCGGTCGTCTTGTCGGACTGCAGGATGTAGAACTCGACGTGCACGTACCGCTCCGCCCGACGCACCTCCTCGGCCATCCGGCGGATGCTCTCGTCGTACTCCGAGATGATCTCGGCACCGTTGTCGCCCGCCAGGGGCATCGCGCCGAGGTTGCGGTTGAGGGTGACGACGGAGGTGAACCACGCGGGCGCATCGGGGCGGAGCGTGCCGAAGTCGAGCCCCTCACTGGTCTCGCGGATGTACTGGTTGATCTCGCGCTGCATCCGTCGTCGCTTGCGCGGCAGCCGCGGGTTGCCGATGAGGAGGAACAGCAGCACGCCGACGAAGGGGATGAAGTAGATCGCGAGCAGCCAGGCCATCGCGGCCGTGGGGCGCCGGTTGCGCGGAACGACGACGATCGCGGTGATGCGCACGATCAGGTCGGCGACGAAGACCAGGAAGAGCCACCACCCGGGGAGCTCTAATGCCGTCACCTCGATCGTCACGTCACCCTCCGCTCTCGTCGGGATCAGCGTATCGGGCGCGACCGCTGCTCCCGCGGAGTCAGGTCGTCGGACGCTCGGCGGCAGCCGCCGGCAGACCGCGCGCAGCGCGCTCTTCGGCCTCGATCTTCGCGTACGCGCGCCGCTCCGTGCGATCCATGCGCAGGATGCCGCGGAGGACGAAGACGAACAGCACCGACACCACCAGGGTCGGCAGCAGCGACCAGATGACCGCGCCCACGTACTCGTCCATGCCTCCTATCGTACGTGCCCGCGCCTGCGAAAGGCCCAGTCGGGCAGGTGCCCGACCTGCACGAACGACGCCATGATCTCGGCCAGCCCGTGGTCGGGATCGATCTCGAGAGCTCGCTGGGCGTACGACGCCGCATGCGTCGAGCGCCCGAGCGCCCACGACAGCCACGCGCACAGCGCGAGCGGACCGGGGCGCAGCCGCCGGGGTGCCAGCGCCGCGACATGCCGGACGAGCGCGAGGGCGGCGCCCAGTCGTTCGGCATCGGGGCGGGCGCCGTCGCCCCACATGATCGCGCCCAGCCGCTCGGGATAGTCCTCGCCCTCCTCCCACCGCAGCTGGGCGTCGAGCGCGTCGTCCCCGCCGTCGCGGCTCGTGGCCCATTGCACGAGGGCGACGTCGCGCAGCCCGGGGCGCGAGAGACACCAGACCAGCAGCGCGACGCGCGCCGGATCGAGGGCCTCGGGGCCCAGCGCGAGGGCATCCTCGAACACCCGCGGCGGATCGTCGAGCTCGCACGCGATCGCCAGCGAGGCCGGGTCGACGCCGCGACCGCCGGCTCGGTCCCGCCTTCGACCGCCCCCGACCCGCGGCATCCCGCTGACCACGGCGAGCGCGTCCTCGAGCGACCGGAGGGCCCCGCCGATGACCCGCCGCTCCGAGGCGCTCCGGTGGGGCAGGTCGGCTCCAGCGGCCTGATGCTCCAGCACCGGCGGCGTCTCGAACGCGGTCGGGTGCTGGGCCGCGGCATCCGCGATCCGCGACAGAGGACGCCCGCCGGCGGGGTGCTCGACGTCGAGATGCGACCCCCAGCCGTCCGAGGCGACGGTGAGCAGATCGACGACGCGGATGCCGCACACGTCGGCCGCACGCCCCACCGCCGCGAGCACGCGTGCACCGGGCAGGCCGTCGGCGGCGGAGTCGGCGGTGTAGACGACGGCGGTGGCGGCATCGGCGTCGGGGATGCGGCAGACCATGCCGATGATGGTCGCCGCGGCGCTGTCGAGCTGGTCGAGGCCGCCCCCGGGGAGGTCGACGCGCATCGCGCCGAGGCTGCGCGACCCGGCGAACGGCACGACGACGAGGCTCTGCTCGGGGCGGAACCCGAGCAGGTGGGGAACGAGGGACAGGAAGTGCGCGGCATCCGCAGCGGCGACGGTGGTGGTCATGTCGACCAGAGTCGTCGGCGGCGCCCGGCGGCCGGCCGCGGATCAGCTCATCTGTGGACGGGCGCGGGGCCGCCCCCGGTCGGGGAGAGAGCGCGGCCCGGCCCGGAGCCGGCGGCCGCTCTCACCGCGGGGTCATTTGACGAGGGGGAAGAGGATCGTCTCGCGGATGCCCAGACCCGTGATCGCCATCAGCAGGCGGTCGATGCCCATGCCCATGCCGCCCGTCGGCGGCATGCCGTGCTCGAGCGCGCGCAGGAACTCCTCGTCCACCCGCATCGCCTCGTCGTCGCCGCGTGCGGCGAGCTTCGCCTGCTCGACGAAGCGTTCGCGCTGGATGACGGGGTCGACGAGCTCCGAGTAGCCGGTGGCGAGCTCGAAGCCGCGGACGTACAGATCCCACTTCTCGACCACACCGGCGATCGTGCGGTGCTCGCGCACGAGCGGGCTCGTGTCGACGGGGAAGTCCATGACGAACGTCGGCCGCTCGAGTCCGTCCTTGACGAAGTGCTCCCACAGCTCCTCGACGAGCTTGCCGTGCGTGGCGACCTTCTCGGGCACGACGACCCCCACCTCGGCGGCGAGCGCCTGCAGGTCGGCGAGCGAGGTCCCGGGCGTGATGACGCACCCGGCCGCGTCGGACAGCGAGTCGTACATCGAGATGCGGTCCCACTGGCCGCCGAGGTCGAACTCGGTGCCGTCGGCCCACGTGACGGTGGTCGATCCTGCGACGGCGATCGCGGCGTTCTGGATGAGCTCCTGCGTCAGGTCGGCGATGCCGTTGTAGTCGCTGTAGGCCTGGTAGGCCTCGAGCATCGCGAACTCCGGGCTGTGCGTGGAGTCGGCCCCCTCGTTGCGGAAGTTGCGATTGATCTCGAACACCCGGTCGATGCCGCCGACGACGGCACGCTTGAGGAAGAGCTCGGGCGCGATGCGCAGGAACAGCTCGGTGTCGAACGCGTTCGAGTGCGTGACGAACGGGCGCGCGGCCGCGCCGCCGTGCTGCACCTGCAGCATCGGCGTCTCGACCTCGAGGAAGTCGTGCTGGTCGAAGGTGCGGCGCAGCGACGCGTTGACCTTCGCGCGGGCCACGACGGTCTCGCGGGCGGTGTCGCGCACGATGAGGTCGAGGAACCGCGAGCGCACGCGACTCTCCTCGCTGAGCTCGGAGTGCAGGTTCGGCAGCGGCAGCAGGGCCTTGGCGGCGATCTGCCAGGCCGAGACCATGATCGACAGCTCGCCGCGACGACTCGAGATGACCTGTCCGGTGACCGAGACGTGGTCGCCGAGGTCGACGAGCTCCTTCCAGGCCTGCAGCGACTCCTCGCCGACCTCGGCGAGCGAGACCATGGCCTGGATGCGGCTGCCGTCGCCCGACTGCAGCGCGGCGAAGCAGAGCTTGCCGGTGTTGCGGCTGAAGACGACGCGTCCGGCGACGGAGGCGGTGATCCCGGTCTCGGCTCCGGCCTCGAGGTCGGCGTAGCGCCGGCGGAGCGCCGGGATGGTGTCGGTGACCGCGACGGCGACGGGGTAGGCGCCGCCGGCGGCATCCGTCCGTTCGTTCAGCAGACGCTCGCGCTTGGCGAGGCGGACGGCTTTCTGCTCGATGACATCGTCGACGTCGTCGGTGGTGGGCGCGGGCGCGTCGCTCATGGCAGAAGAACTCCTCGGGATTCGACGTGCCAGTCTACTGAGAGCGCCGGGGGCACTTCGCGTTACACCCGTCGGACCGGCGGTGCCGGTGCGGTCTCAGCGCCGCGCCGGGGCCGCACGCGCACCGCGCGTCCGCTGAACGTGCACCCCGCCGCGGGCTCGCTAGGCCGGGGCTAGGCCCGAACCGGCGACCGGCCCGCGTGCGACGCGCAGGCCGATGTCGTCGTGGGTACTGCTCGGCGGCGCGCCGCGACGGGTGCCGGCACGCACCGACGCGGGAGCATCCGCGAACCCGCCGCCGCGGAACACCCGGTCGCGCGACCCGGTCGCGGGCGCGAAGAGGTCCCAGCACCACTCCGAGACGTTGCCGAGCGTGTCGAAGAGCCCGAAGAGGTTCGGATGCCGGCCGCCGACGGGCTGCGGCGATGAGACACCGTCCGACGCCGTCCAGGCGATCTCGGCGAGCGGTCCGTAGTACGAGGCGCCCGAACCCGCGCGGCAGGCGTACTCCCACTCCAGCTCGGTCGGCAGCCGGAAGCCGTCGGAGTCGTCGTACCAGCGCACCTCGTCGCCGTCGACCGCGTAGGCGGAGTCGAGCCCCTCCCACTCCGAGAGCGCGTTGCAGAAGCGCACGGCCCTCAGCCACGACACCGCCACCGCCGGACGCCGGGGGTGCGAGGCGGTGACCCCGAGCACCTCGCCCACCTGCTCCTCCGTCACCGGGTAGACGCCGATCTCGAAGGATGCGACCCTCGGCCCGCGACCGGCGCCCGCGACCGGCAGCTCGCCCGAGGGGATGCGGGCCAGCTCGACGTCGCTCACAGCAGCTCGTCCTCGGGACCCGGACCGCGCCCCGCCGCGGCGAGCGCTCGTTCGACGGTGGAGTGCACGAGCGTCGAGAGGAACCGCCCCGGAGCCGGAACACCGGCCTGCCCGAGGAGGTCGGCCGACTGCTGCACGATCGATGCCGCGAACTGCGTCGCGGTCGCGATGGCCTCGCCGTACGCGGGGCGGTCGGCGTCGACGACGACGACGGGCTCGCAGCCCAGCTCGACGGCGAGCGCCTGCGCGATCGGCAGCACGGCCGCCGGCGCGGTCACCGCGGCATAGGCGCCCGTGAGCTGGCGCAGGTCGAGGGTGGACCCGGTGAACGCGATCGCGGGGTGCACAGCCAGGGGGATCGCCCCGCGAGCTGCGGCCGGCGCCAGGACCCCGAGCCCGTGCGCGGGGTCGGTGTGGAGCACGAGCTGTCCCACCTGCCAGGCCCCGAGCTCGGCGAGCCCGGCCACGATGGGCGCGAGCTGCTCGTGCGGCACGGCGAGCACGACCAGCTCGCTGCGGCGCACGATCTCGTCGGCATCGAGGACCGGCACCCCCGGCAGCACCGCGTCGACCCGCTCGCGGTCCGAGCCCGCCGTGATGCCGGTCACCGCGTGGCCGGCCCCGGCGAGCGCCGCACCGATGACCGGTCCGACGCGTCCGGCGCCGATGATCCCGACCCCGAGGCGCGATCCCGGCGTCATCGGTCCGGCCCCGAGCCGTCGGTCGCGCCCTCCGCCGGGCGGGGAGCAGGCGCCGGATCGGCGGCGGGCGCGGGTGGCGTCGGCGTCGGCGGGACGTAGGGCGGCGGCGGGACCGCACCGGGCGGAAGAGCGGTGGCGCGGGCCGGTGGCGGCGGGACGGACTCCGGCGACGCGGACTCCTCGGCCCACCGGTGCGACCGGTCGGAAGCGGCGGCCGAGACGGCGACCGCGGCGACGCGCTCGAACGAGGCGATCGCATCGTCCCGGTCGATTCCGGTCACCGAGGCGATCACGGGGCCGGTGACGGTGTGGGCACGCAGGGTGGCCACGCGCAGCGCCCGATCGATCGGCCCCTGCTGCAGGGCCATCGACTGCATCCTCGCCAGCGGGAGCACGGCGAGCCGGCGCCACACGATGCCGCGGCGCAGCAGCAGCAGGTCGCCGTCGACGGCCAGACCGTTCCGGCGCCACGACAGCGGTCGGAGGATCCGGGCGCGCCCCGGCGTCGTGACGTAACCGCCGCTCCCGCTCCCGCTCCCGCGGATGCCCTCGCTCATGATGGCGGCGCGCTCGGCCTCGCTGACCGCCGGGAGGATGAGTCCGAGGACGCGCTCGACGTCGGCGAGCGTGCCGACCGGCAGCACCGTCGTGAACTGGTCGGTCGTGGTGTCGGCGGCGCTGCGACCGGTCATGCGGTTGATGCGAACCGTCCACCAGCCGAAGCCGCGCCAGAAGATCGACTGCGACACCTCCACGGCGTGGATCCGGCCGGGGGGCAGGATCTCCGACACCGTGGTGAACAGGCCGAACGTGACCCGCACCCCGTCGCGCGTCGGTGCGATGGAGTAGCGGAGCGACCGCACGATCGTCCGGATCCAGTACGCGCCGAGGCCCAGAAGAGCCGGGAAGTAGGCGAAGAGCACCCAGAAGACGCCCTGCGAGAGCGCGATGGCCAGCGCCGTCGCGCCGGCGAGGATCATGACGGTGCCCCAGCTCGCGGCCTGCGACCCGATGAGGCGCCCCGCCGGGATGCGCACCACCGAGGCGGGCTCGTCGGCGTCGGAGTCGTCGCCGTCGATGAGGCCGCTGATGCCGCGCGCGACCGTGTCGGTGACGGCCGGACGGCCTCCCCCTCCCCCGGTCGCGGCGCGGGACTCGGCGAGGCGCCGTCCCGAGGCGAGCCTCAGGATGTCGGCGCGGATGGTCTCGGCGTTGCCCGTTGAGAGGTATTCGAGCTTGACGTTCGCGTCGGCGCCCGCACCGACGATCTCGAGCTTCGCCGCGCCCAGCAGCCGCGCGATCGCCGGCCGGGTGAGGTTGACGCCCTGCACCCGGTCGAGCGGCGCGCGCCGCTGCGTCCGAGAGAGGATGCCGCTGCGCACTTCGACGTCGTCGTCGGTGATGCGGAAGGTGTGGAACCGCCACGACAGGTAGAAGCCGCCGATGATGAGCGCCAGCACGCCGAGGGTGACCAGCAGGGCGATGAGGATGAGGTTGTTGGCCAGCACCCAGCCGATCGGATCGCCCGCGGCCTCGTACTCCTCCCACTCCTCGATGGGCGCGTCGGGCGCGAGCGCCGGCACGAAGATCGAGATGAGCCGGTCGCGCATGTTCGCCACAACGATGCCGAGCACCACGAGCAGCGCAAGTCCGCCGCGCAGCAGCGGGGTCAGCGGGTGCAGCCGGTGCCACTCCCCGTCGCTCAGGGGTGAGCGCACCAGCTCGGCGGGCGGCGCCGACGTGGCTTCGCCGACCGGCGCAGCGGCCGCGATCCCGTCCGCGCCGCCGACGGCATCGGCATCCGGGGTTCCGCCGACGGGCGGCGGGGCGGCGTTCGGGTCGGTCACAGTCCGGTCCGCCGCGACTCGGCGACCGACATGAGGTGGTCGCGCAGCGCATCCGCCGCCTGCTGGGTGAGTCCCGGGATCACGACACCGGTCGCGGCGGCGGCGGTGACGAACTTCAGCTGCGCGATGCCGAAGCCCCGGTCGAGCGGGCCGTGGGTGATGTCGACGAGCTGCATGCGGCCGTACGGCACCGCCACCATGCGCTGCCAGAGGATGCCGCGCCGGAACACGAGGTCGTCCTCGCGCAGCTGGTACCCGATGGAGCGGACCTGCCGCGGGAGGATCGCCATGCCCGCGATCGTCGCCGCCGACAGCGCGAGACCCGGCCAGATCGCCCAGGTCTGGTCGAGCGCGAAGACGAGCACGAGCGCCACGGCCACGATGACCGCCAGCCAGATCGCGTTGCCGATGAGCTGCACGACGAGGTACTTGCGCGAGATCTGGTGCCACACCCCCTGCTCGAGGGCGAGGCGGCCGGCGCTGCGGGGCTCGACGATCCGGTCGTACGTCCCCGCGTCGAGCGTCTGCTCGATCGCCCCCGGGGCCGCGGCCTCAGTGGTGGGAGGGAGTGGCGTCGGGCTCGGGTGGTCCGGGCTGGTCGTCATCGTCGTCCTTCCGAATGGTGCAGAGCTGCTCTGCGATCACGCCCGCCGCGATGAGCACGACCGCTCCGGCGATCGTCGCGGTGACCGCTCCTGACGAGCCTACTGAGGGGGGCACCGGACGCGTGAGGAGGAAGACCAGCAGACCGCCGCCGATACCGCCGACGAGCGCGCCCACGATGCTCGATGCCTTCGCGAGCATTGCCACCCGGACCGCGCGGAAGGGATCGACCGGCGGCGCCATGCCGCGCGTGGCCCGTCGGATCGGCAGCGCGAGCACGATGAGGGCGACTCCGAGGAGCACGAACAGGATCGGCAGCATGATCGACGGCGTGAAGGTCGGCCGCCCCGACGCGGTGAGCGCCTGGTCGATGACGAAGCCGACGGCCAGGCCGATCACGACGGCGATGACGAGGGCCGTAGGAGAGGTGCGTCTCACGGCGCCTCTCCCGTCGATCGGATGCCGCGCCGTGCCGCGGCGAGCGCGTCGACACGGCCGTGTCCCGGGAGCTCCGCGTCGGGGTCGACGGCGAGCCACGGGGCGAGCACGAAGTCGCGCTCGAAGGCGCGGGGATGCGGCAGCGTGAGCGCGGGGGTGTCGCAGACGACGTCCCCGTGCACGATCAGATCGAGGTCGAGGGTGCGGTCCTGCCAGCGCGGCTGAGCGGCCGACCGCGGCGCACGGCCGTGCCGCTCCTCGATCGCGTGCAGATAGCCCAGCAGCACGCTCGGTGCCAGCCGGGTGTCGACGAGGGCGACGGTGTTGAGGTACGCCGGCGCGGCGGCATCCGGTCCGGTCAGGGTGAGGGCGACCGTCTCGATCGGTTCGGCTGCGCGCACGACGCGCGACAGCGGCAGCCGGTCGAGGTCGGCGAGGGCGCCCGCGAGGGTCGCGGCCCGGTCGCCGAGGTTCGCGCCGAGCGCCACGACGGCGCGCTGCGCGGGCTTCGCGGATGCCGGGCGCGGCTGCGGTGCGTCCTGGGCGAGGCGGCGGCTCATCGGGGCTCCCGTCGTCGGGTGAGGGTCACGCTCACGTCGCCGAACGGCACCGCGATGGGCGCCTGGGGCTTGTGCACCGTGACGGATGCGGCATCCACCCGCTCGAACGCGAGCGCCGCGCGCACGATGCGATCGGCCACCGTCTCGAGCAGGCCTGCCGGCTCTCCCGCGAGGATCGCGACGACCCGCTCCGCGAGCTCGCCGTAGTGCACGGTGTCGGCGACGTCGTCGCTCGCGGCGGCGTCGGCCAGCGACAGCTCGAGCTCGACGTCGGCGACGAACTCCTGCCCGTCGCGGCGCTCGTGCTCGTAGACGCCGTGGTGACCGACGGCGCGGATGCCGGTGAGGGTGATCCGATCGCTCATGCGCCACCGTCCCGCCACAGTCGCCGCACGGCGAGTGCGTCGCGGGTCGCGGCGACGTCGTGCACGCGCACGCCCCACGCCCCCGCGTCCGCGGCCAGCACGCTGGTGACGGCCGTCGCGGCATCCCGTCGGTGCAGGCCGGGCTCGTCGCCGAGGGCGTCGCGCAGGAAGCCCTTGCGGCTGGTGCCGACGAGCACGCGCTTGCCGAGTCCCACGATGCGGTCGAGGTCGCGCAGCACCGTCCAGTTCTGATCGCCGCGCTTGCCGAAGCCGACACCGGGGTCGAGCACGATGCGCGACGGGGCGATGCCCGCCGTGGCGGCGGCGCCCACGCGGTCCTGGAGCTCCGTGACGACCTCGGCGACGAGGTCGTCGTACCGTGCCGCCGCGTACATGTCGGCCGAGTGACCGCGCCAGTGTCCGATGACGATGTCGGCGTCGGTCGCTGCGACCGCGGCGAACATGTCGGGGTCGGCCAGACCGCCCGACACGTCGTTGACGATGCGGGCGCCGGCGGCGACACCGGCCGCGGCGGTCGCGGCGTTCATCGTGTCGATGCTCACGACGACGCCCCGGGCGGCGAGCGCCTCGATCACCGGCAGCACACGCTCGCGCTCGACCTCGGGCGCGACGCGCTCGGCACCCGGGCGGGTCGATTCGCCGCCGACGTCGATGATGCCGGCGCCCGCGGCCCGCAGCGCGGCGGCGTGGGCCACCGCGGCATCCGCATCGAGGTAGCGGCCGCCGTCGCTGAACGAGTCCGGCGTGGTGTTGAGGATGCCCATGATGACCGTCACGACGCACCGCCCGAGATGAGCGACACGAGCTCGGCCCGCGCGGCCGGATCGGTGAAGGCGCCGCGGGCGGCGACGGTGACGGTCGTCGCGTCGGTCTGACGGCCGCCGCGCATCGTCACGCAGTCGTGGGCGGCATCGAGCACCACCAGGACGCCGCGGGCGTCGAGAGCCGCGGCGATCGTGTCGGCGATCTGCTCGCCGAGCCGCTCCTGCACCTGCGGACGCGCGGCGAGGATGTCGACCACCCGGGGCAGGGCCCCGAGGCCCACGACCTGCTCGCCGGGGAGGTAGGCGATGTGCGCGTGCCCGGCGAACGGCAGCAGGTGGTGCTCGCAGAACGAACGGAAGCGGATGCCGCGCAGCATCACGGCCCCCGACGGCAGCGTGTCGGGGGCGGGTCCGCGCGCGATCGAGATGATGTGCGCGAGGGGCTCGGCAGGGTCGGCGCCCACACCCGAGAAGAACTCGGTGTAGGCGTCGGCGACCCGCTGCGGGGTCTGCTTGAGCCCGGGACGATCGGGATCCTCCCCGATCGCCTCGAGCAGGTCGCGCACGAGGGCGGCGACGCGTTCGCGATCGACGGCCACGCCCCGAGCCTACGCGGTCGCTGGGCGGGCCTGCCCGGACGGACGGCGCTGCGGCGCGCGCTCCGCGGCGGTCTCGGCCTCCGTCTCGGCGACCGTGGATGCCGCCAGCCCGGCCTCTTCGCGACGCTTGGGCACGTCGATCGGGGGCAGGCTCGACACCGGGCGGTCCTGGCTCGAGAGCCACTGCGGGCGCGGCGGGAGCTTCTTGATGTCGCGGAAGATCTCGGCGAGCTGCAGGTGGTCGAGGGTCTCTTCCTCGAGCAGGGCCAGCGCGAGCTTGTCGAGGATGTCGCGGTTCGCGTTGATCACCGCGTAGGCCTCGTTGTGCGCCTGCTCGATGAGCAGCCGCACCTCGTCGTCCACCCGCTCGGCGATGCGCTCCGAGAAGTCACGGCCGTGACCCATGTCGCGCCCCATGAACACCTCACCCGAGGACGACCCGAGCTTGACGGGTCCGACCTCGGTGGTCATGCCGTACTCGGTGACCATCTTGCGGGCGATGCCGGTGGCCTTCTCGATGTCGTTGGAGGCACCGGTGGTGGGGTCGTGGAAGACGACCTCCTCGGCCACGCGTCCGCCCATCGCGTAGGCGAGCTGGTCCTGCAGCTCGTTGCGGGTGACGGAGTACTTGTCTTCGAGCGGCAGCACCATCGTGTAGCCGAGCGCCTTGCCGCGCGGCAGGATCGTGACCTTCGTGACGGGGTCGGAGTGGTTCATCGCCGCCGCGGCGAGGGCGTGGCCGCCCTCGTGGTAGGCCGTGATCAGCTTCTCCTTGTCCTTCATCACGCGGGTACGACGCTGCGGGCCGGCGATGACGCGGTCGATGGCCTCGTCGAGCGCACGCATGTCGATCAGCTGCGCGTTGGAGCGTGCGGTGAGGAGGGCCGCCTCGTTGAGGACGTTGGCCAGGTCGGCACCGGTGAAGCCGGGCGTCTTGCGCGCGATGACGGCGAGATCGACCGACGGCGAGAGCGGCTTGCCGCGACCGTGCACCTCGAGGATCTTCTGGCGACCCTTCAGGTCGGGGGCATCGACGCCGATCTGGCGGTCGAAGCGGCCGGGGCGCAGAAGGGCGGGGTCGAGGATGTCGGGACGGTTGGTGGCTGCGATGACGAGCACCGAGACCTTGGGGTCGAAGCCGTCCATCTCGACGAGCATCTGGTTCAGAGTCTGCTCGCGCTCATCGTGCCCGCCGCCCATGCCGGCGCCGCGGTGGCGGCCGACGGCGTCGATCTCGTCGATGAAGATGATGGCGGGAGAGTTCTCCTTCGCCTCCTTGAAGAGGTCGCGCACGCGGCTCGCGCCGACGCCGACGAACATCTCGACGAAGTCCGATCCCGAGATCGAGTAGAAGGGCACGCCGGCCTCGCCGGCGACAGCGCGGGCGAGGAGGGTCTTTCCGGTTCCGGGAGGGCCGTACAGGAGCACGCCCTTCGGGATGCGGGCGCCGACGGCCTGGAAGCGCGTCGGGTCCTTCAGGAAGTCCTTGATCTCCTGCATCTCCTCGATCGCCTCGTCGGAGCCGGCGACGTCGGTGAAGGTGACCGTGGGCGTCTCCTTGGTGACGAGCTTGGCCTTCGACTTGCCGAACTGCATCACGCGGCTGCCGCCGCCCTGCGCGCTCGACATGAGGAACCAGAACAGCAGGCCCAGCAGCACGAGGGGCAGCATGAGCGAGAGGAAGCCGTCGAACCAGGTCGCACGCGGCACCACGTCGTTGAACCCGTCGGACGGGTTCGCGGCGTCGATGGCCGACACCACCTCGTCGGCGCGGGCGGACGTGTAGTAGAACTGCACCTGCGTCGAGCCCTCGTACGCCTGCGAGAGCGTCAGGTCGACGCGCTGGTCGCCGTCGGTGGTCTGCACCTCGGTGACCGTGTCGCCGCGGAGGAGCTCGAAGCCCTGCTGGGTCGTGATCTGCTTCGCGCCGGTGAGGCTGGAGATCAGCATGAAGCCGATCAGCAGCAGCGCGCCGATGAGCAACACGTACATCAGCGGGTTGCGCGTGACTTTCTTGACGTCCATGGTGCGATCAGGCTACCCCGCGCGGACTATGCGAGTTCTGTGCGTTCGTCCTGGGCGTACCGGACGAGGAAGCGCGCCGCCGGAGCGCTCAGCTGTAGACGTGGGGGGCGAGCACCGCGACGTCGCGGAGGTTGCGGTACTTCTCGGCGTAGTCGAGGCCGTAGCCCACGACGAAGTCGTTCGGGATGTCGAAGCCCACGTACCGGCAGTCGATCTCGACCTTCGCAGCCTCGGGCTTGCGCAGCAGCGCGAGCACCTCGAGCGACTCCGCGCCGCGGGACTGGAAGTTCTCGAGCAGCCAGCTCAGGGTCAGTCCCGAGTCGATGATGTCCTCGACGATGAGGACGTGCTTGCCGTGGAGGTCGGCATCGAGGTCCTTGCGGATCTGCACCACACCGCTCGACTTCGTGCTGGCCCCGTACGACGACACCGCCATCCAGTCCATCGTGATGTCGCGCTTGAGAGCGCGGGCGAAGTCGGCCATGACCATGACCGCCCCCTTGAGCACGCCGACGAGAATGAGGTCCTTGCCCTCGTAATCGGCCTCGACCCGAGCGGCGAGCTCGACGAGCTTGGCCTGGATCTCCTCCTCCGTGACGAGGACGTCGGTGAGCTGGTCGGCGATCTCGGCGGCACGCATGCGACGAGTTTAGGCGTCGCCCGCACCCGCCGAGAACTCCACGAGCCCGCCGACGCGACGCGCGCGGCATCCGGGGAGGCCGATCGGCCCCTGACCGGAATAGTCGGTGGCCAGGCGTGAGACCTCGAGGGTCTGCACCCGGGTGAGGCTCTGATGGAACTCGCTGCGCACGACGTGGCGGATGATGCGGTGCCGAAGCGCGGGCGGGTTGGCGGCGAGGGCGGCGGCAGAGATCGCGATGCCGGCCTCAGCGTGCTCGACGATGTCCTCGATCGTCTCGGCGATGATCTCGTCGAAGGCCTCGGCGTCCTCGCGCAGCTGCTCGGCCGTGCGCGCCAGCGCCGCGGCGATGCCCGGTCCGAGCTCGCGCTCGAGCACCGGCAGCACCCGATCGCGCACGCGGACCCGGGAGAACCGCCCGTCGTCGTTGTGGGGGTCGTGCCAGGGGTCGAGGCCCGCCGCGGCGCACGCGGCGGCGGTGGTCTCGCGGCGGACGGACAGCAGCGGCCGCAGCCACCGCACGCCCGAGGCCTCCTCGACGCGGTCGGCCGCCATCCCCGCCAGGCTCGTCGCCCCGGCGCCGCGCGCGAGGCCGAGCAGCACCGTCTCGGCCTGATCGTCGAGCGTGTGACCGAGCAGCGCGGCGGCGGCGCCGATGTCGCGGGCGGCGTCGCGGAGCGCGCCGTACCGGGCGTCCCGGGCGGCCGCCTCGGGTCCGCCCTCCCCGCCGACGTCGACGCGGACGACGAGGGGATCGAGGCCCAGGCCCGCCGCGGCGCGGGCAGCGGCGAGCGCGACCTCGTCGGAGCCCGCCTGCAGCCCGTGGTCGACGGTGACCGAGGCCGCCCGGAGCCCCAGCTTGGGAGCCTCGAAGGCCGTCGCCGCTGCGAGGGCGAGCGAGTCGGCGCCGCCCGAGAGCGCGACGACCACCACGGCGCCCTCCGGCAGGCCCGACAGCGAGTCGCGCACGGCGCGGCGGATCTCGGCGATGGCGGGGTTCAGCGACGGCACGCCCCCACGGTATCCGTCCGGGTCGGTGCCGGCGACCTCGCCCGAACTCCCCACTTTCCGGCTACGACGGGTCGGAACCGGCTTCTCGGCGAGCCGACGGGCCCGCGGCTGAGGAGTTGGTGCGATGAGGCCGGCCGGCCCGCCGCCAGTAGGCTGGGGGCGGCATTCCGCCGTCTCACCGAAGGAGCACAGGTATGGGCGCGTACGACGCCGTCATCGAGATCCCCCGCGGCAGCCGCGTGAAGTACGAAGTCGACCACGGCACCGGCCGGGTCTTCCTCGACCGCGTGCTGTTCACCCCCATGGGATACCCCAGCAACTACGGCTTCTTCGAGAACACCCTCGGCGAAGACGGCGACCCGCTCGACGTGCTCGTGCTGCTCGACCGCGACATCTACCCCGGCGTGCTCGCGAAGGTCCGCCCCGTCGCCGTGCTCAAGATGAGCGACGAGGCCGGCGGTGACGACAAGGTCGTCGCCGTGCTCGCGAAGGACCCGCGCTGGGCGCACATCCAGGACGTCGGCGACATCGACGAGTGGACCAAGAACGAGATCGGCCACTTCTTCGAGCACTACAAGGACCTCGAGCCCAACAAGTGGGTCAAGGTCGACGAGTGGGCCGGCGCCGCCGAGGCCGAGCGCCTGGTGTCCGAGGCGTTCGAGCGCTTCGAGGAGCACGAGGGCCAGACCAAGACGCAGGGTGAGGGCGAAGCGCCCAACTCGCTCTGAGCCTGGACAGACGACAGAGGGGCGGATGCTGCGGCATCCGCCCCTCTTCGCGTGTCTGCGCCGGTGACGCGTGGGTCAGATCGAGATGCCGCGGTTGCGCAGGAACGGCGCAGGGTCGATGCGCACGCCGTTCTGGTAGATCTCGAAGTGCAGGTGGCAGCCCTGCGAGACGCCGGTGTTGCCCGCGTACGCGATGACCTGTCCGGCCGACACGCGCTGGCCGTAGCGGACGTTGTAGCCGCCGTTCTGGATGTGCGCGTAGCCCGAGATGATGCCACCGCCGTGGTCGACCTTGACGTAGTTGCCCCAGTCGGCGGTGTACGCCGCGTGCACGACGGTGCCGCTGGCGGCCGCGTAGATGGGGGCGCTGCATCCGCCGGCGAAGTCGATGCCGCGGTGACCCGACGTGCAGTATCCGTTCGAGCAGATCGTGCCGCGGTTGCCGAACCACGAGCTGATGTAGCCGGGGCCGGGGCGCACCCAGCCCGACGGCTGCACCTGTCCGGCACCGCCGCCGCTGCTGCCGGCCGGAGTACCGCCGCCGCCACCGCCACCGCCACCACCGCCGCCGTTGTTGTTGTTGTTGGCGGCTGCAGCTGCAGCCGCTGCGGCGGCCGCTTCCTGTCGGCGGCGCTCTTCTTCGGCGGCGCGTCGGGCGGCCTCCTCGCGCTCGCGGCGCTTGCGCTCCTCCTCGCGACGGCGCTCTTCCTCGACACCGGCCTGGTAGCCGGCGACCGTCGTCGCGGTCTGGTCCTTGAGCGCGGCCAGCTGTGCCTGCAGCGTCGCCATGTTCGCGGTCTGCTCCTCGAGGGCCGCTTGCGCGACGACGGCGGCCTCCTGGGCTGCGATGAGCGTCTGCTCGGCTTCTTTCTGCAGGCGGTCGCGCTCGTCGCGGGCGACGCCGGCCTGGTCGCTGAGGCTCTGCGCGGTCTCGCGGGCGGTCACGGCATCCGTGTACACGCCGCGGTTCGCCTGCAGCAGCTTGTCCATCGTGCCGAGGCGGGCGAGCAGGTCGTCGGCGCTGGCAGCGGAGTCCGAGAAGAACAGCTTCAGGCTCGTGTCGTCGCCGCCGTTGCGGTACAGCTGCGCGGCGAGCTTGCCGGCCCGGCGCGCGGATTCGAGCGCAACGGCCGACTGCGCATCGGCCTCGGCCTGCAGGGCGTCGGCGCGGTAGGCGGCATCCTCGAAGTCGGCCTGCGCCTTGGCGTAGACGGCGGCCAGGCGTTCGGCCTCGGCCTGCTTGTACGCGACATCGGCCGTCAGATCGGCGATGAGCTTCTCGATGCGCGAGATCTCGCCGGCCTTGGCCGACTCGTTGGCCAAGGCGCGCTGCACGTCGTCCCACGACGGGTAGCCCTCGATACCGAAGGCCGACGGGATGCCGGGGGCCAGGAACGCCGTCGCAGCGACGAAGCCGACGGCGCCGAGTCCGAGCGCACCTCGGCGCGAGATCAACTGTGAGAGCTTCCGGCTCTCTGCGGGCGTCGGGGCGCAACCGCAGTCTTCGGGAGATTCGAGGCTCTCGTATCGCACGCGGGTGATCCTCCATATCGCGTGGGCAACTTCGTTCACAGTAGCAACACACGTCACAACACCGGTAGCGCCGTCATCGGCACTCCGGAGCGAGCGAACCCGGCCATTGTGACCCCGAGACACGCCCGGCCGGCGGACGCCACGCGCTCGATTCGCACATCCGCGGCGGATCGCATATGCTTGACCCTCGGTAAGCGTGAACGGAGACTCCCGGGTCTGGGTTCGCTCGGCCCCATCGTTTAGCGGCCTAGGACGCCGCCCTTTCACGGCGGTAGCACGGGTTCGAATCCCGTTGGGGTCACTCCCACAATTTAATAAGCATGGCCCTGTAGCGCAGTTGGTTAGCGTGCCGCCCTGTCACGGCGGAGGTCGCGGGTTCAAGTCCCGTCAGGGTCGCTCTCAAGCGACGGGCCCTTTGGTTTCCAGAGGGCCTTTCGTTTAGGACGTGGCATCTTTGACGCCATGCGGCTCTGTAGCTCAGTTGGTAGAGCGCACGACTGAAAATCGTGAGGTCACGGGATCGACGCCCGTCGGAGCCACACGGATGATCATTACGTCATCCCAGAAACCCTCGCCTAGCTTCTACATGGCGGGGGTTTTGCTTTTCCCTGATGTGGCGGGGTTTCGGCCCCACCGATCGCGCCCGCAGAGAGGTCGGAAACCCGCGTCCCGGAGCCGGTCGACGTACAGCCAAAGCAGGACAACCCCGGGCTCATCAGAGGCGTTCGGGCCGGCCTGGGGCCGGTCAAGGCTCGAAGCAGAGGGCGCTAGGCCGCTTCTGCCCATCGTTCGAACGGTGCGCCCGGCCGATAACGTACGTGCATGCCTTCGCTGACGCCGGCCCAGCTGTCGCTCGAACTGCGGGTGCCCCAGAAGCGAATACGTGACGTCCTCCGGCAGCTATACGGCACCTTGCCGGACGATCAGCCACGGTGGCAGCTTGATGAGAACCAGGCCGAGCGCGTGCGCACCCACTTCGACAAGACCGCCGCGGATCCCCTGGAGGCATGGCTGCTTGAGCCTGGGGACGTTGTCCGTCGACGCTCCATCCATGAGACCTACGGCGGTCAGCAGCAGGGCGGAATCTCGACACCAAGGAGTATCCCGGAGATCCTGATCTTCACGGACCCGGATGCCGGCGCCAAGTTCGGCTATAACCAGTTCGAGGGGCTCCGGGAGGACGGTTCATACTCCTACACCGGGGAAGGGCAGTACGGACCTCAGGTCTTCGTCCGCGGAAACAAGGCAGTCCGCGACGCCGCGAAGGATGGCAAGATCATCCGGCTTCTTCGCACAAAGGGTATCCTCGCGACTTACGTCGGCGCTTTCACGACCGGCGATCCGGCCTTCACGATCGAGACGATTCCTGACGCGGATGGAGATCCGCGCGACGGCATCATCTTCAACCTGCTCCCGCTCGATGCATTGATTGAGCTCCTGCCCGCATATGGCGGACAGCTCGGGCCCACGGGCGATCTGACAAACTATGCCGCTACCCCGCGGATCTGGACGCCTCCCGAATTTAGCGATGTCGTCGTGCCTGAGACTAAGCACGTGCAGGATGAGCGAACCGTTTCACGGGTCGAGTTCGAACTCCAAGCTGACTTCGGCGTATGGCTCGGCTCGCAGGGTGCAACCCCCAAGCGCTTACCGCTACGGGCGGGAAGTACACTGATCGAGCCGGATATGTTCGTGCCCGAGCGAAACTGGATCGTCGAGGCCAAACGCTCAACAGCCCGCGGACACGTGAGGACTGCCATCGGTCAGGTACTCGACTATGTACACATCGCGGCGAAGGCGGGCTTGCTGGCGGCTCCGGTCATCTTGCTTCCGGGCACTCCCGAGCTAGACCTGCAAGAACTCATGCACGAGCTCGGCATAACGCTGGCCACGCGAACGAGCGATGGGTTTCGGATCCTGGACCCTAAGCCCTCTCAGACATGAGCATCTCGACTGCAGGCAGGTCAGGCATCGCCCAGTCGAGGCTCCCGAGTTCCTCGACTGGAATCCACACCATACGGTCATGATCTGTGCTGGATAGCGGCGGGTCACTCATAAGCTGAGCACGGAGACAGATCAGTCGAATCGTGACCTCACCGACCTCTGTGTCAGCTGTCGTCAACTCGCCGACGACCCGAATATCGGTCGCGAGCTCCTCACAGATCTCACGGCGCACCGCTTCCTCGGGAACCTCACCAGCCTCAACCTTCCCGCCAGGAAACTCCCACTGCCCTCCTGCAGCCTTATCGGGGCTACGCCGGCACGCCAGCACGCGATCACCGTCGAAAATGACCGCCGCCGCGACGAGGAGAACCTTGCGCATGCATCGACGTTAGACCAGCGTGCGCTGGGGCATCTCCGGCTTGCCCGCCGAGCGCTCGGATGCACGCCCGGTGGGTCAGCCCAGCGGCATCCTCCGACCGTTCTTCCGCCACAAGGTCGACACCGAGCTTGCCCGCCGGCTCGTCACAGGGATTGCGATGCCTCGCCGCGATCCTTCAATGATTTCGATGCAAGCTGACCGCTACCGTCGACCACACGACGTCTCCTCGTGTGACAACGGATCCGTCCGAGATCGACTTCGGCGTTGTGCACCGTTGGCTATCCGAGGACGCGTTCTGGGCGATCGGACGCAGCCGAGAGACCGTCGATCGAGCTGCTCGCGGATCCTTGAACTTCGGGGTGCGCGATACCGACGAAGACCTGAGGCAGCTTCATGGAGCGAACACCTAAGCAACGAGACCCCTCGCTACTCAGCGTGTTTCAGGACTGACGCAGTCGGTTCGACGCACGCGAGATCAAGGGCAACGAAGATGCCAAGGCAACCCGCGTCCGCCGACCGCCAGGCGCCCGTTGACTCCGCAACCCAGAGCTGTGAGAACTTTCTTTACTCGTTCAAGGCCGGCCTGACGGCCGGCCCCGCCACCTGCGGTGCGTCCGGTCCTCGCTCCGCTGCGGTCCGGGCGCTCCTCGGCGGCTACCGCAGCCGACACGGCGCGGGCAGCGTAGCCAATCCCCCAGGATGGGTTTGAGGCCCCACTAGGCTGCAGCACGTGGTCAATCTGTTCCTGCCCCGAGGCCCCCAATGACCCAGCGATTGCAGAGCGCGTTATGCAGCTGAGTTTTGGGGGAATCGCGATACGAACAATCTGTCTCCGCGGTCAGGTTGACTCGTTCGGAAGTGCAACAGGCGAGTCACTTCGAGCGACGATTGCGGAGTTGCAGGCCGCGCCCACGTTCGCCGATCTTCCGTTCGGCGCGGATGTCCTGGACGTTGGTCACGGATCAGTTACGGTTGCACTAGACCAAAAGGCGGAGCTCTTAGGCGCGCTCCTTCTCCGACCTGGTCGGTCCGCACCCACGACTCCCGCGGAGTGGGGCGTCGCTCGAAGGATACGAATCGACGAGATCCGGGCAAAGGAGGATCGGTAGATGTCCACAACCACCTTCGAACCGCGTTGGGCTTCGGCCCCCGCCGTCAGCATCCATCGTGCACTGCGCCGCCACAACTGGACTGTCGACGACTTGTCGGATCGTCTTGGCGTGGGGGACCCGGAGACTCGGCGAATCCTCAACGGGGACCGCCCAATCGACGCCCACCTTGCCGAGCTTTTGGCACGCACTCTCGGAGGGTCATCCGACTTCTGGCTGCAGCGAGAGAGCCAGTTCGCGGCAAGCGTCCGCGCGCTGTCGGATGAGGAATTCGCCCAGCGCCTCCCGCTGAAGCAGATGGTTCGACTTGGATGGATCGAATCCTCCACCAGTTGGAGATCGCAAGCACGTAGCGCGCTCGATTTCTTTGACGCAAAGACCCCAGCCGAGGGGACGTCCCGCATTGAGAGCACTCTCCAAGAAGCGAGGTACCGCGCGTCCGCGTCCTTCGACTCCGATGCCATCGCACTAGCCACGTGGATGCGGCAGGTAGACCGAATCGCGGACGCTCAGACTCTCAGTTCGTGGGATCCTGCCGCGTTGTCCGATCAGCTGCGCAACCTCCGGGATCTGACGAGACTTGCCGATCCGCGCGACTTCCTCCCGAAAACTCAAGCGCACCTCGCCGCTGCCGGGGTAGGTTTCGTGGTTTTGAGGCCGCTCGAGGGTATGCGGATCAGTGGCGTGTCATTCTGGAGCGCCAGTAGAGCCCCACGCATAGCACTCACCGCAAGACACATGACCGATGACCACCTGTGGTTCACGCTTTTCCACGAGATCGGGCATTTGCTAATTCACCCCGAGGGTGATGTCTTCGTGGATGAGTTCGTCGCGGGGCAAGATGTCTCCCATATGGAGCAGGAGGCAAACACCTTTGCGGCAGACAATCTCTTGCCCTTCGGGACCGCGGATCTGAATTCCAGAAGGACGAACGGGCCGACTATGCGCGAAGTGACGAAATTCGCCTCGAGGAATGAGGTCGCTCCTGGCATTGTTGTTGGTCAGCTACAGCATTCTGGCGCGCTACGCCCAAATCAGCTCAATGGCCTTAAACGTCGATACCGCTGGGACGGTACAGATCTGTCACGCCGCCCTTAGCCGGAGAACCGCTGATAAGCATCGGGAGACTTCTGCCAGTTACAAACTGCGTCTTCCATCACGTCACCACGAATCCCAATCGACTGCGACAGCACTTGCAACTCCCGCTGCAAATCGCGCGCGAGCCCTTCGCCAACCTTGCCTCTGAGCAAAAGTTGCGCGCCGCGGAGCGGGCCCGTTGCACCGACAAGGTAGGAGTGCGGCACGTCTAGCTGCACTAGCTCAAGCTTTAGCAAGGTGGTCAGGTAGTCGAAGCGCGCGATACGCCCGAATCGCGCGACAGCGGACATCGATCGATATAGCGCATCAAATCTGTCGGCAGGATCCAGGACGTCGAATTGAGCGAAGAAGGCAGCATGGTCGCCGCCGCCAGACAAGATCCAACGCACATAGCTCTCGAATGCTTCGCCGGTTCCCGTCTTCTCCCAAGCGTTGAGACTCTCGTACTTTCGATGGTTGCTAAATCCCCGCGGTCCCGGGGCGGCCAATAGTTCCTGCTGATGATCGTCGAGCCAGTACCGGAACCCGATCGGGTCCGCGGACACCGACGGCCAATCCCAAAGCCGTCCGTCGCCTAACCTTCCATAAACGTCGCGCACATATCGCCAACCAGCAAGGCGATGACGACCGAAGTGAACGAAAAGGAAGACGAGCCAAACAGCTTCGTCATAGTTCCCCCGCTCCGCGTGAATTATGGACGCACGCAACGGGTCGAAAGACGTGCTCCCCGGATCTGCACTGTTGGCGTCGAGAGTGCGGCCACGCAGCCGCGCGAAGTAGGCAACTCTCTGTTCGGAGTCGATAATTTGATCGATTAACCCCTCACGGAAGCTCGGATCGAGGATTCCCGGCAACGCTCCGTATTCGGCCTCGAATGCGTCCAAAGCCGCGCCGATGCGCTCCGCATCTCGGCGATAATTATTCCTGATCATCGGGATTCCTCCAGCTGCTGCCGTCGGTCGCGCAAGTACGGTGAGTAGAAGGAATTTGTCAGCTGACCCTCGATCGCCTCGATTTCCTCCGCTCTTTTAGCCGCGACAGCCCGCAGCAACAAGACGACGTCGCCCCAGTAGCTGTCGGAGGCTAGTTCCGGATCCACAGCCGCCTGAGACCCTGACGTGCGTATCGCGACCTCAGCAGATAAGAGCTTCGACAAGAAATCATCCACTCGGTCTGGCGGCATTATCGGCATTGCGCCCGGGTACTGCCAACCTTCGACGTCCAGATAACGATCAATCTGGGCCATATTCTCTTCGTAAATGTGCATACTTCCCACGAAGTGAACATAACGTCCGAGCGAGAGACCAAGCTGGCACGCAACGATCTCTTGAAGCATGGTGAACGCAAATACGTCATGTGGGAAGCCAAGGTAAGCATCGTTCGAGCGCATACTCACAACGAGGTTAAGTTCGCCACCCCGAGATAGGAACTGCATTGAGGTGGTGCACGGAACGTCGGCAACATTCACCAGGTCAGCATGATCAAAGATCTGGACTACAGCGCGACGCGAGTCACGGTTGTCTCTGAGTATTTGAACGACATCCGCAAGTCTCGCCCCGACGCCAAAAAGCCTTGGACCATAGCCCCCCTCGACCCGACCTTCATGGGCCGAATGGACATACGCGGGGATGTAGTAGCTGATCATTTCGACGTCGTCAGTGCCGCCGAGATACCACAGCAGCTCGCCGAGGGCGCTGAATATTCGGCCACGTGTCTGGCTGCGGCTGACTCGAGATCGTGGATCCGAGATCTCTATGCTCGCCCCAATGATTTCGCGCGCGGGTCCCTTTCTAGGATGGATCGGCTCGCCGCCCGTTCGCAGCCCGGCGAACACATCGTTCAAGGCGTCGTCCAGAGACTCCTGCCGCACTATGAGCATCTCCGCGCCTCGCCTTCGTATGTGCACGCCTCGGGCCGATTATACTGAGCGCCTTTGACTCGTGTGGAGCCGACGTGCTGGGTCTCGACGGACGGATGGGCGACAATGAAGCCATGAGTACCCCTATGCGAGTTGCTGCGGCGATCGTCGTGAATGATGCAGGCCGCGTGCTCATCGGGCGACGCCGGCCGGGGCTACGGAGCGCGGGTTGCTGGGAGTTCCCGGGAGGGAAGCTGGAGGCAGGAGAGGCGCCCCCCGACGCGATCGTGAGGGAGCTTCGGGAGGAACTGTCAATAGAGGTCAAGCCGGGCGAAGAGCTGTGTCGGTCAATTGCCGTAGACGAGAACATCGAACTGATCTGTGTGTGGGCGACACTCGTCTCCGCTGCGCCACTTAGGAGCACTGACCACGACATTTTCCTGTGGGAGTCCCCGGAATCACTTCCTCTCTCCGGTTGGTGCGCCCCTGACCTCGAGGCGGTAGCGCTCCTTCGGCGTGGTGCGACATCCCCCACCACTTACACGTGACCGGGCCGGTCCAGGGCCGGAAGCTCGGCTGAGACTGTCGAGAACCAGCCATCACCAACGAACACGACTTCCGCGGAATCACGCGGCAAACGAGCACTCGTGAGCACCCGTAAACCCGCCGCATACAACTGAAAATCGAGAGGTCACGGGGTCGACGCCGGCCGGAGCCACTGGTCCTTCTTCAGGCTTCCACCGGAGGAGGGTCTTTTCTCTTGCTCGGCCAACGGCGTGTCTCGACTTGATCATCGAACGAGCGATTCGAGACGAACCGCCTGCATCGGATGCCATCTGGTCGCCAGACGAGACGAGTTGCGCGTTCGCATGTAGGCCGAGCAGGTGCCCATTGCAACCGGCTTCGGTGGCCGCCCCCCGCAGCGATCCTGGCGGTCTTCACCCTCGAGACCCCTGCACTGGCGACAGCAACGTTTCGGTCTCAGTTCCGCCGTTCGCCATCCTGCGTGAAAACGTCGTCGTGTGAGACAGCCCCCCGTTGTGCCGTCAGTCATTGCGGCGCTCGCGATGAGCTTCATGCTGACCAGTTGCGGGGGAGCCTTCGCCTGCCCGGCCATCGGGTGGTCGAACACGCTCATCGTCGAGGTCCACGAAGAAGATGTCGCCGCCACGATGGTGGAAGTGTGCGACGAGCGCGGCTGCTCCAGTGAGCCTTCGCCCGACGGTCTGACCGGCTTCTCTTCACCGCAAAGGACCGGCGAGGGATGGGTCCTACACCTGCCGGACATGTCAACCCCGGACAACTTCATCGTGCGGGCTCTTGATGCGGAGGGCAACGTCATACGTGAGATGACAGTCGCGGCCGAGTGGAAGCGCTCCGGCGGGAGTGAACAGTGCGGCGGGCCGGGTGAGGCACGAGTCAGGCTCGTGCTCTGAGCGTCCATCAGAACGCGGATGCGGGTGCGGATGACCATCGGTTCGTGACGAAACGAGAAGCCGCAAGACCGTGGGGGTACCGCGCCGCCGCGGATCCTCGTCCCCGTCAGCTGGGAGCGGTGACGCGCACGAGACCGCAGTTCAGGCACGACCACGCGACCGTGAACGACTCGTCGTCGAGGATCTCGAACCGCAGGGGATCGCCGCAGGTCGGGCAGGTCCACCCCGCGGCGGAGCGGCTCATCGGACCAGGTCTCTGAAGGTGACCAGGAGCAGATTTTGAACGGACCGGTCCTCTCCCGCGTCGCCCCAGGTCGTCAACGCCAGGGTGAAGGCACCGAGGCTGGCCTGCACCAACGCGCGTGCGCGCAGATCGACGTCATCCCCCGACAGGCGCTGCGCCACGATCGGCGCCAACATCTCCGACCAGAGCGAGTGCTTCTCCATGTTGCGAGCGCGCAATGCGGGAGTCGCGGACATGAGGCGCATCGCGACTCTGTCTCGCTCGGTCTGCGCCCGACTTCCCATCATCGCCGTATAGGCGGCCAGCAGGGAGCGCATGACGGGCTCGTCGGCGGGACGATCCTCCAGCGCGACGCGCACCAGGTCGCCGTAGCTCTCGGGCACCCCGATGACCATGTCCTCCTTCGAACGGAAATAGCGGTGCAGGCTGCGCGCCGAGATGCCGGCCGCATCCGCGACCTGCTCCACGGTCACCGCGTCGAAGCCGTGCTCGGCGAAGAGGTCGAGCGCGATATCCGCCAGCCGTTGACGGACTGCTTCGCGGGTGAATCCGCGAAGCCCATCGCGCGACGGCTCAGTGGCGGGCATTCGATCATCTTACGCTGTCACGGGTGTCAGACACTGACATGACAGGCGCACGCTGTCATTCACACTCCTGGAAGGACGACAGCATGCAGCAGCGCGCCATCGGCAACCTCGGTCTCACCTCGTCGGCGATCGGATACGGCGCCATGGGCACCGTGTTCGGATACGGCCCGAGCGATGACACCGAATTGATCGCGGCGATCCGCCGCGCCCACGACGACGGCGTCACGCACTTCGACACCGCCGAGCTGTACGGCTGGGGCACCGGCGAGGAGCTGCTCGGTGCCGCCTTGGCGCCGATTCGACGCGAACCTGACGACCGCCCAGCAGCTCTCCGCACTGGCCGAGAGCAAGGGCGTGTCGCTCGCGCAGCTCTCGCTGGCCTGGCTGCTGGCTCAGCGGCCCGACATCGTGCCGATCCCGGGGTCTCGCAACCCCGACCGTGTCAGTGACAACAACGCCGCCGCGGGTGTCGAGCTGTCCGCCGACGACCTGACGCGCATCGACGCGATCATCGCCGCCGGCCCCGCCCAGTAAGTCCCGTCCGACGCGGGCGAACCCGCCCGACTCGGACGGGCGGGACGGTATCCGCCGAGACGGGATTCCGCAATCTCATTCCGGTGAATGGAAACGGGCGTAGCGTTGACCATGGTCGACCCACAACGGCCGACCCGACCGGCGCTCCACGCGGACGGGGCGCTGATCGTCACATCTCGAGCCCAGGAGGCAGATATGACGGACGCCCGTTTCACCGACAAGACCATCCTCATCACCGGAGGCGGTTCCGGATTGGGTCGGGCCACCGCGGTCCGACTGGCGACCGAGGGCGCGAACCTCGCGCTCGTCGATGTGTCCGAACCGGGCCTCGCCGCCACGGTCGACGCCATCCGCGAGGTCGCACCGAACGCCCGCGTCATCACGACGACCGCCGACGTCTCGGACGAGGCGCAGGTGAAGAACTACGTCGACGCGGCGAAGAACGAGTTCGGCCGCATCGACGGCTTCTTCAACAACGCCGGCATCGAGGGCAAGCAGAATCTCACCGAGGACTTCACCGCCGACGAGTTCGACAAGGTCGTGGCGATCAACCTCCGTGGCGTCTTCCTCGGGCTCGAGAAGGTGCTCCCGATCATGCGCGAGCAGGGCTCGGGCGCCGTCGTGAACACGGCGAGCGTCGGCGGCATCCGCGGCGTCGGCAACCAGTCCGGCTACGCGGCCGCGAAGCACGGAGTCGTCGGCCTCACGCGCAACTCCGCCGTCGAGTACGGCCGGTACGGCGTTCGGCTGAACGCGATCGCTCCCGGAGCCATCTGGACCCCGATGGTCGAGAACTCGATGAAGCAGATCGACGCCGAGAACCCACGCAGGGCCGCCGAGGAGTTCATCCAGGCGAACCCGACCAAGCGCTACGGCGAGGCGCCCGAGATCGCGGCGGTGGTCGCGTTCCTGCTCTCGGATGACGCGTCGTACGTCAACGCGACGGTGCTGCCGATCGACGGCGGGCAGTCCGCCGCGTACTGACGTAACGCTCGCAGCTGAAGGAGGCCGGCCCGATCGGGCCGGCCTTCGTCGTGGCCGGACTCCCCCGGCCACGACCGACGTGTCCGGCCCGCGGCGCCCCATAGGATCCGAAGGACGGACGACCACGCCGCACAGGGGAGAGACGATGGCCGGAACGCGACGCGCCGACGCGCGACGACAGCAGCGCAAGCGTCGGGCGATCGGCGTCGGCGTCGCCGTGGCGGCCGTGGCGCTCGCGGGCGCGACGGCCGGCTGGTTCGTGGTCGACACCCTGCAGCGCTCCGGCGACGAGCCGGCCCCGGCCGCCCAGAGCACCCCCACCCCCGCAGCGCAGACCCCCACGCCTGAGCCGCTCACCGCCGCGCAGGAGCTCCTGTCGACCACCGACGACCCGGACGCCTGCGCCGTGTCGTTCGCGGGCGACGGCGTCGACATCGCACCGGTCCTCGAGACGCAGGGTGCGCTGTACGCGTCGCTGCCGATCCCGACCCGCGATGGGCAGGTCTTCGCCGGGTGGTACGACACCGCCGAGGATGCCGCGTCGCTGTCGATCCCCGGGCGCCTCAACGGCGCGGATGCCGTGTCGTGCGAGGCCCGGGAGCGCACCGTGCACGCCGCGTGGATGACCCCCGACGCGAACGTGGCCGCGGGCACCCGCATCCCGATCCTCATGTACCACCAGTTCACGACCAAGCCCGAGGGCGAGTCGGGCTGGCTGCGCGGCAACTTCGCCTACGTCGGCGACTGGGAGGCGCACCTGGCGTACATCTCCGAGCAGCAGTTCTACCTGCCGACCTGGCCGGAGCTCAGCGCGTTCATCGACGGCAGGCTGTTCCTGCCCGACCACTCGGTCATCGTGACCGACGACGACGCCGATCCGACGTGGCTCGAGCTGGCGGTGCCCCTGGTCGAGAAGTACCGGGTGATGACGACGTCGTTCGTGATCACGACCAACGGCCCGGGTCCCGACCTGACCCCGTACGTGCTCAAGCGCTCGCACACCCACGACATGCACACCGCCGGAGAGAACGGCCAGGGGCGCATCGTGAACTGGACGCACGACGAGATCGTCGCCGACCTCGAAACCTCCGCCAGCGTGCTCGGCGGCACCACCGAGGTGCTCGCGTACCCGTTCGGCCACTACGACGAGGCCGCGAAGCAGGCCGTCGCCGACGCCGGCTTCGAGATGGCCCGCACGATCGAGCAGGGCTACGTCTCGATCGGAACCGACAAACTCGCGCTGCCGTGCGTACGCGTCGACTACGGGATGACGGTGGATGACCTGAAGAAGTCCATCGGGTGAATCTCAGGCGAGATCCTCAGAGTCAACGGCTTGAACGCATACCAATCCTCAGTAACGTGTGAACTCCCCAGCCTCTCCGGAACAGCGAGCGCCACATGGATCTGACGATCGTCGTCCCGACCTTCAACGAAGGTCCGAACGTCGCCGAACTGCTGCGGCGCATCGGCGAGGCGGTCGATGACCGGATGATCGAGGTGCTGTTCGTCGACGACTCCACCGACGACACCCCCCGCATCATCGAGCAGGCCGCAGCGCGCAGTGACTTCCCGGTGCGGCTCATCCACCGCGACGCGCCCGTTGCCGGCCTCGGCGGCGCGGTCGTCGAGGGCATCCGCGCAGCGGCATCCCCCTGGTGCCTCGTGATGGACGGCGATCTGCAGCATCCGCCCGAGGACATCCCGCGCCTGCTGGCCCGCGCCGACCGCGGCGACGTCGACGTCGTCGTCGCATCGCGCTACATCGCCGGCGGCGACTCACGCGGCCTTGCCGACGCCACCCGCACCACCGTCTCGCGCGCATCGACGCTGCTGACCAAGGCCATGTTCCCGCGCAAACTGGGGGCCTGCAGCGACCCGATGACCGGGTTCTTCCTCCTCGACCGCGACGCCATCGACATCGACGCGCTCCGGCCGCGCGGGTTCAAGATCCTGCTCGAGATCCTGGCGCGCCGCCACCTGCGCGTCGACGAGGTGCCCTTCGCCTTCGCGCCGCGGTACGCGGGCGCCTCGAAGGCGACGTTCACGCAGGGCATCCGCTTCCTCACGCAGCTGCTCATGCTGCGCTTCGGGCGCATGTCGGCGTTCGCCCTCGTCGGCGGGGTCGGCGCGATCGCGAACCTCGTGATCATGTGGGGCCTGATCCGCCTGGGCATGGACTACCTCCCCGCCTCGATCATCGCGAGCGAGATCACGATCATCGGCAACTTCCTGCTGCTGGAGTATCTGGTCTTCTCCGACATGCGGGCCGAGTCGGGCAGCATGGCCCAGCGGTTCCTGAAATCGTTCACCTTCAACAACGCCGAGGCGGTCATCCGCATCCCGGTGCTGTGGGTCCTCGTCGAGAACGCGCACATCCCGAGCGTGCTCGCCGCCGGCCTCACCCTCGTCGCGGCGTTCGTCGCGCGGTTCGTCTTCCACGCCCTCGTCGTCTACGCCCCCAAGAAGGAGCGTTCGGCAGCGGTGCTCGAACCCGCCCCCGAACGTGCCCGAGCCGTCGAGTACTGAGGCGTCAGCCTGAGGCCGCGAGATTCCTGAGGCCGCGAGGTCAGAGGGTCGTGGTCAGGACTCCCCCGTCGGCCCGGAGAGCCGCTCCGTTGGTCGCCGACGCGAGCGGACTCGCGAGATAGACCACGAGTGCCGCGATCTCGTCCGGTTCGATGAAGCGCTCGAGCAGGGTGGTCGCATTCTGCCCGATCACCGCATCCCGCACGGATGTCGCCTCGACGCCCTGCGCCGCGGCGATCTGGCCGATCGTCGCGGCGACCCCGTCGGAGTAGGTCGGGCCGCCGAGAACTGTGTTCACCGTCACCGCTGTGCCGCGCGTGAGTTTGGCAAGGCCGTTGGACAGCGCGATCATCGCGGCCTTCGTCACGCCGTAGTGCACCATGTCGGCCGGGACGGAAACCCCGGACTCGCTGCTGATGAACACGACCCGTCCCCGCCCGCGCTCGAGCATGCCGGGGAGCAGCGCGCGCGACATCCGGACTCCGCTCATGACGTTGACCTCGACGTAGCGCTGCCACTCGGCGTCGTCGACCGCGCCGAAGGCGGCCAGACCGAACAGCCCGACGTTGTTGACGAGCACGTCGACATCGCCGAGCTGCTCGATCAGCCCCGCCACCGCGTCCGGGTCGGCAAAGTCCGCGGCGATGCCCGACACATCCGAATCCGGACGCTCGGCCCGCAGCCGCTCGACCGCCGCCGCGACCCGCCCCTCGTCGCGACCGTTGAGCGTCACGCGCGCGCCCTCCCCCGCCAGTGCGCGGGCGACCGCGTACCCGATCCCGCTCGTCGATCCACTGACGAACGCGGTCGTGCCCTGCAGCTGCATGTCCATGAGGTCCTCCGTTTCGGCGCAGGACGCGCCTTTCACTTGCTTGAGCAAGTCAACCTAGGGCAAATGACTTTCCTGAGCAAGTCATCGGGGTTACGCTCGACGCATGTCCCTGCACCCCGACGAACTCGCCGTATGGTCGTCGCTCGCCACTCTGCTCGAGCGCCTGCCGCCCGCACTCGACGCGCAGCTGCAGCGCGATAGCGGTCTCACGCACTTCGAGTACGGCGTGCTGTACGCCCTCGACACCGCGCCCGGCCGGACTCTGCGCCTGAGCACGCTCGCCACGTACGCGAACTGCACGCTCTCGCGGCTGTCTCGCGCGGTCACCCGACTCGAGAAGAACGGTCTCGTCGAGAGATCCACCGACGCGAGTGACGGGCGATTCACGCTCGGAACCCTCACCGAAGCCGGGCACGAGCGGGTGCAGGCGGCGACACCCGGCCACCAGGCCCTCGTCCGCCGGGTGGTCTTC
Organism: Microbacterium oleivorans; assembly: GCF_013389665.1. Taxonomy (NCBI): domain Bacteria; kingdom Bacillati; phylum Actinomycetota; class Actinomycetes; order Micrococcales; family Microbacteriaceae; genus Microbacterium; species Microbacterium oleivorans. The sequence continues at coordinate 1,617,688 of NZ_CP058316.1, forward strand.
GACGCCCTCACCGAGCGCCAGGCCCAGCAGCTGGGCACGATCAGTCGCCGCATCGCCGAGGCCGCCGGTCCCGACCAGATGTGGGAGCCGCGCCCCTGAGCACCGGCGAACGTACGCTGGATACATGACTGCTTCTGACACCATCACGATGTTCGGCGCCGACTGGTGCCGTGACTGCCGCCGCACCAAGGCTCAGCTCGACGAGCTCGGCGTGGATTACACCTACATCGACCTCGAGGCCGAGCCCACCGCCGCCGACGTCGCTCGCGAGATCTCGGGCCGCACGCAGATCCCCGTCGTGGTCTACCCCGACGCCAGCCACCACGTCGAGCCGAGCAACGACGACGTGGCCGCCAAGCTCCGCGAGCTCGCGCTGATCTGACCCCCGCCGCACGGGGAGCGAACGAGACCACCGGGCTTCACTGATAGACTGAGGGTTCTTGTGGCGCGCTCGCGCCGCACGCGTCGTAGAACGCCTTCCGCGAACCGGGTCACAACCGGCGTCGCGCGGACAACCTTCGTACGGCGAACCCGTTTGCGCATCCGCATCCGGGCCACCGATCAGGGCGCCGACGTGTGCCCGGAGAACGCTCCCCATGACTGACACCACTTTCCGCGCGCTCGGCGTGCCCGCTCCTCTTCTCGAGGTCCTCGCGAAGGACGGCAAGACCAACGCCTTCCCGATCCAGGTCGACACCCTGCCCGACACCCTCGGCGGACGCGACGTCCTCGGCCGCGGCAAGACCGGCTCGGGCAAGACCCTGGCCTTCTCGATCCCGATGGTCGCGCGCCTCGGCGGCGAGCTCGCCGGCGGCTCGCGCCGCTCGACCCGCATCCTGGGTCTCGTCCTCGCCCCGACCCGTGAGCTCGCGACCCAGATCAACGCCGTGCTCGCGCCGCTCGCCGAGGCGTACGGGCTGAAGACCACCACGATCTTCGGCGGCGTCAACCAGACCCGCCAGGTGCAGGCCCTCAAGGCAGGCGTCGACATCGTCGTGGCCTGCCCGGGTCGCCTCGAAGACCTGCTGCAGCAGCGGCACCTGACCCTCGACTCGGTCGAGATCACTGTCATCGACGAGGCCGACCACATGGCCGACCTCGGCTTCCTGCCCGCCGTCACCCGCATCCTCGACAAGACCCCGCGCGACGGACAGCGGCTGCTGTTCAGCGCGACGCTGGACAACGGCGTCGACAAGCTCGTCAAGCGCTTCCTGCAGAACGAGGTGCTGCACTCCGTCGACGAGGCCAACTCCCCCGTCGCCGCGATGACCCACCACGTCTTCCACGTGGGCGGCACCGAGGCCAAGAAGGACGTCGTCAAGGCGCTCGCCTCGGGCAAGGGCCGCCGCATCCTGTTCCTGCGCACCAAGCACGCCGCGAAGAAGCTCGCGCGCCAGCTCACCTCGCAGGGCATCCCGTCGGTCGACCTGCACGGCAACCTGTCGCAGCCGCAGCGCGACCGCAACCTCGCGGCCTTCTCGGCCGGGACCGCCCGCGTGCTCGTGGCCACGGATGTCGCCGCGCGCGGCGTCCACGTCGACGACGTCGAGCTCGTCGTCCACGTCGACCCGCCCATGGAGCACAAGGCGTACCTGCACCGCTCGGGCCGCACCGCCCGCGCCGGCGCCGAGGGTGCCGTCGTGACCCTCGTGCAGCCCGGTCAGGAGCGCGACGTCAAGGACCTGCTGCGCAAGGCCGCCATCACGGTGACCCCCGTCTCGGTGACCGAGACCTCGCCCGAGGTCGTCGCGCTCATCGGCGAGGTCGCCCCCTACGTCACGCCCGCACCCGTCGAGGAGCAGGCCCCCCGCGGCACGAGCCAGGGCGCGAACGCACAGCGCAAGCGCGCCGCGCGCGACAGCCGTGACGGCGCTGCCGGCGGTCGTTCGGGCGGACGCGGTGGCTCCGGCCGCGGCGGTGCATCGACCGGGCGCGGTGGCGCTGCCGGGCGCGACGGCGCCGCCGGCGGTCGCGACGGCCAGCAGAGCCGTGGTCAGCAGTCCGGCCGTGGCGGCCAGCAGCCCGCGCGCGGTGGTCAGTCCGCCGACCGCGCGCCGCGCGAGGCCCGGGATGCCGCTCCCGCGGGCAACCCGCGTCGCACCGGCCGCCGCGCGACGTCGAACGGCGCCGCCGGCGGCGGCAAGCTGATGGTCGGCTCCGTCGTCCGCAGCAACAGCGCCGGGCGCCGCAGCGGCCGCTGAGTCTCCCCCACGCGCACCGAAGGTGGCGCGTCGGCCGGGTCTACGCATTGCGTACCCTGCGGACGCGCCACCTTCGTGTTGGTGCGGGGTGAGCGCAGGAGCGGAGGTCAGGAGGTGAGGGCGAACTCGGCGTCGAGGGCGTCGATCTCGGCCGTGACCTCGGCGACGCGGCGGGCACGCTCCGCAGCGGGAAGCCAGGATGCCTCGAACGAGGCCACGGCCATGCGGCGGACCTGCTCGGGGGTCGCACCGATCTGCTCCGACACGATGCCGTACTCGGCCGCGAGCGTCGTCGGGAACATCCCGGGGTCGTCCGAGCACGGGATGACGTTCAGCCCGGCGTCGAGCATCGCGGCGATCGAGGCGCGACGCCACGGACGCCACGAGCGGCGCGAGGTCGTCGAGGCCACCGTGAACGAGACCTGCTCGTCGCGCATGCGCGCCACGACGGCGTCGTCCTCGAGCACGTAGTAGCCGTGGTCGATGCGGTCGCAGCCGAGCAGGTCGAGGCAGGTGATGGTGTTGGCCGCGGTGGGCGCGTGCTCCGACGAGTGGGCGGTACGTCCGAGCCCGGCCTCTCCGGCGAGGCGGTAGGCATCGGCGAAGCGCTCGGGCGGACCGGCGGTCTCGAGGTTGTCGAGGCCGATGCCGGCGACGTATTCGTGGGGGTTGTCGACGACGCGGCGCACCACCTCGAGGGCCTCCTCGCCGCTGCGACTGCGGTCGATGCCCTGGATCATCCGCCCGGTCGTCCCGAAGTCGCGCTCGGCCATGCGGATGCCTTCGGCGTACGCCTCGATCGCGCCGCGGTACCCGAGCGACGCCAGGTGCGGGGGCAGCGCGTCGAAGAACAGCTCGAGGTGGCGGGTACCGCTCAGCCGGTGCGCGTCCTCGAAGGCCTCGTAGACGACGCGGGTCAGGTCGTCGGCATCCCGGAGCACCTCGACGACCCAGTTCGACACCTGGAACAGCGAGTACGACACCTCGGGCTCGTCGGCGCCGCGCTGCTGCGGCACCGGGATGCGGGTGTTGCGGTACAGGGCCGGGTCGGGCGGCAGCGAGTTGATGTCGGCGAAGATGCGCTCGGGGTCGGCGGGCAGCGCGAGCGACTCGCGGCGGGCCAGCTCGGCGAAGGTCGCCGCGCGTACGGTGCCGATGAGGTGGCAGTGCAGGTCGGCCTTGGGCAGCCGGTGGAGGTACGCGGGAGGAAGGGGCGGTGCGGAGGTCATGGTGCCGTTCGTGCGTCGTGGGCCGACGCGAGTCGTGGAGCAAGGAGAAAGCCCGGCCGCCGAGACTGGGGGGCGCTCGGCGACCGGGCGGTCTGGATCAGCGCGAGGCGACCTCGCGCGCGAACCGCTCGACCCACTGGGCGCGGTTCGGGACGATCTCGGCCGGGTCGAGCGTCGCGTAGCCGGCGGCGATCGGGTCGGCGGCGATGTCTCCGACCACGTCGGTGATCTCGCTGGGGATGGTCGCATCCAGCGCGACCGGCAGGTCGCCGACGATCTCGGCCGACGCCGTCTGCGCCTCGACCGAGAGCAGGTAGTCGATGAACGCGTAGGCGCCCTCGACGTTGGTGGCGCCCGAGGGGATCATGGCCCGGTTGGTCGCCATGAACCGGCCCTCGGCCGGCGCGGTCCACGCCACCGGCTCACCCGAGGCGACGAGGGTCGTGGCGAAGCCGCTGAGCGCATCGGCCGCGACGATCTCGCCCTGCGTGAGCAGGTTGGTCACCTCGGTGGACGACGTGTAGAACTGCAGGATGCCGGGGGCCCAGCCGCCGATCGTCTCGAACGCGGTGTCGACGTCGTAGGGTCCGCTGCCGAAGGTCTCGGCGACACCCGAGACGGCGAGCTGCCCCGCGGTCACCGAGATGTCGGGGAACGCCAGCCGGCCGCTGTTGGCCGGATCGGCGTAGAGCGACCAGTCGGCCGCCTGCTCGGCGGTGAGGTCGTCGGTGCTGTAGAGGGTGCCGTTGAGCTGGTAGCTGTAGGCGGGGCCGTCGTAGCCCTCCTCGACGGCGAAGTCGGCGATGGCGCCGAGGTTCGGCACGTCGGACTCGTCGAAGTCCTGGAACAGGCCCTGCTCCTGGCCCGAGGCGGCGAAGCTGTCGGAGATCAGCATGACGTCGATGCCGGCGTCGCCACCGGCGAGCTGGAGCTGCGAGAGGCGGTCGGCGTTGGACCCGGTCTCGATCTCGACCTCGATGCCGGTCTTCTCGGTGAACGGGTCGACGATCGCCTCCTGGAACTGCTCGACGCCGAACGGGAAGGCGCTGACGACGATCGAGTCGCTCGATCCCACGGCATCCTCGTCACCGCCGCCGGCGCAACCGGTGACGACGAGCGCGGTGGCTGCCAGGGCGGACGATGCCGCGAGCAGGCGGCTGGTACGGGTGCGGTTCATGCGGGGTCCTCTCGGGGCTGCGGGCGGGCCGCGGCGGATGCGGGTGGTGCGGGTGCGGTGGTGCGTCGGGGACGGGCGGGGCGCGGTCAGGCGGCGAGACGGATCAGTCGCGACTCGGCGGCCGTCACGGTCACGCGGTCGCCGGGGCGTGCGAGCACGGCCTCGTCGCGAACGTCGGCGACCAGGCGCACGGTGCGGCCGGCGGCGTCGACGGTCTCGAGCGAGACGAGGCGGTCGACGCCGCGGTAGGCGACGTCGACGACGACACCCTCGAGCGACAGGCCGGCTCCCGTGGCCGGGCGACCGATCGCGAGGTGCTCGGGGCGGACGGTCGTCACCGAGCCGTCGGCCGCCCCGATGAAGTTCTCGTAGCCGAGGAACTCCGCGACGAAACGGTTCGCCGGAGCCGTGAAGACCTCGCTCGGCGCGCCCTCCTGCATGACGCGGCCGTCGCGCATGAGCACCATCCGATCCGACATCTCGAGCGCCTCGTCCTGGTCGTGCGTGACGAGCACCACGGTGAGACCGGTCTCGGACTGGATACGCCGGATCTCGGCACGCATCTGCACGCGCAGTCGCGCGTCGAGGTTCGACAGCGGCTCGTCGAGCAGAAGCAGGGTCGGCCGGATCGCGATGGCGCGGGCGAGGGCCACGCGCTGCTGCTGACCGCCCGAGAGCTTCTTGGGACGGCTCGCAGCGAGGTGGCCGAGCCCGACGAGGTCGAGGGACTCCTCGACACGGCGACGGCGCTCGGTGGCGCCGACCTTGCGCAGCTTGAGCCCGTAGCCGACGTTCTCGGCGACGGTCATGTGCGGGAAGAGCGCATACGACTGGAACATCATGCCGAGCCCGCGGCGCTCGGGCGGGGTGCGGGTCGCGTCGGTGCCGGCGATCATGATCCGACCAGAGGTCGGCTGCGTGTAGCCGGCGAGCATGCGCAGCGAGGTGGTCTTGCCGCATCCGCTCGGGCCGAGCAGCGTCGTGAGCTGCCCCGACGGAATGGCGAGGTCGATGTCGTCGACGGCGGTGAAGTCGCCGAAGCGCTGCGTCACCCCGACGAACTCTGCTGCGGTGGTCATCGGTTGATCCCTCCGAAGATGCGGGCGAAGCCGACGGTGCGCTCGGCGATGACGGCGATGACGACGGTGCCCGCGAGGATGATGGTGCTGGTGGCCGCGACCATGGGGTCGTAGCTCTGCTGGACGTAGTCGAGCATCGTCACGGGCAGGGTGCGGAAGTCGCGGCTCTGCAGCAGCAGCGACAGCGGGACGTTGTTGAACGAGGTGACGAAGCTCAGCAGCCCGGCCGAGAAGATCCCGGGGCGCAGCAGCGGCAGCGTCACGGTGAAGAAGGCCCGCACCGGCGACGCTCCGAGGCCGCGCGCGGCCTCTTCGAGTCCCGGATCGGCGAGGGCGAGGGAGGCGCCGGTGACCCGCACCGCGTAAGGCAGCATGAGCACCGTGTGGCCGATCAGCAGCACGGGGAAGTTGTCGAGTCGGAGCCCGATCATCAGCTGCTGGTACAGCGCGAGGCCGACCACGAGCTCGGGGACGATGAGCGGCGAGAGGAACAACCCCTCGACCAGACCCTTGCCCGGCAGCCGCCCGCGGTGGATCGCCAGCGTCACCGGGACGCCGATCACGAGCGCGAGCACGGTGGCCAGCAGCGCGAGCTGCAGGCTCGACAGCAGCGCGTCGATGAACGGGTCGTAGGCGAGGGCAGCCTCGAACCAGCGCAGCGAGAACCCCTCGGGCGGGAAGCGCAACGTGCTGCCGCCGGTGAACGCCGTGGCGACCACGAAGAGGATCGGCACGATCATGACGATGTAGCCGGCGACGGCGAGGGACGCCGCGACGGGACGGCTCGTCTTCACGAGGTGGCCCCCCGTCGTCCGACGACGGCCGAGAGTCCCGAGACGGCGAAGACGAGCACCGTCATGATGATCGCGGTGGCGCTCGCGGCGGCCCAGTCGATCGTGACGCTCGAGTACGAGTACAGCTGCGTCGACAGCATCCGCTGGCTGGATCCGCCGAGCAGGTACGGGGTCGTGTAGGCGGTGACGCTGCCGGCGAAGACGAGCGTGGCCGCGACGACCATGCCCGGCGCCGAGAGCGGCACGACGATGCCCCAGAAGGTGCGGGTGCGGCTCGCACCGAGTCCGCGTGCCGCATCGTCGAGGCCGGGGTCGACCTGGGCGACGGCGGAGTAGCACGAGATGATCGCCAGCGGCAGGAAGAGCTGCGTGAGGCCGAGGACGATGGCGAGCTCGGTGTAGAGCAGCTGCGGCGCGCGGTCGACGAGCCCGAGCCCCGTCAGCAGCTGTCCGATGGCGCCGTTGGAGCCGAGCAGCACGAGCCACCCGAACGTGCGCACGACGTTGCTGAGCAGGAGGGGGAAGATCGCCAGCGCGAGCAGCACGCCCGCCCACCGCGACGTCGACCGGGCCAGCAGGTAGGCGATCGGGAAGCCCAGGACGATGCAGACCACCGTCACGATGAGCCCGAGCCCGACGGTGCGGCCGATGATGGCGAGGTCGAACGGATCGGTGAGCATCCGGCCGAGGCGCTCGAGGATGTCGAGCGGGCTGACACCCGGAGGCGCGAACAGCATCGCGATCGAGGGGATCAGGAACCCCGCCAGCAGGAGCGCCAGCCCGGGGAGGGCGAGCAGTCCGGTGCGGCGTGAGACCACGAGCGAACTCCATTCGTGCGGGGGTGCGGGCGCGGGGACGAGGTTGCAACCGGTTGTGACACCGGTTGCATCTACCGTATGACCCCCGGGCGGGACACTGCGACCATTCGTGTTAACTCCGTGTAAAACCGCCGAACGGCGGCGGCGCGTGCGTTCGCCGCGGCTCAGTAGGATGAGCGAACCGCCGCGCCCTGAGGCGGAGCGGGGAAGGGAGTGCGGTGACGACCCTCGCCGATGTCGCTGCACACGCCGGCGTGTCGAAGTCGACCGCATCCCGCGCGTTGAGCCGCGCCGACCTCGTCGCACCTGACACGGTCGAGCGCGTGCGGGCGGCAGCCTCCGAGCTCGGCTTCATCCCGAACCGCGCCGCGAGCCACCTCGCCCGGGGTCGCAGCGGCATCGTCGCGCTCGTCGTCCCGACCCTCGACAACGCCTTCTTCACGCCGATCATCGCGGGTGCCCAGGATCGCGCCCGGGAGTCCGATCTGCAGCTCACGATCGCGGTGCACCGGCTCGACGACGTCGACGGACTCGACGAATTCGAACGCCTCGCCCGACAGGTCGACGGTTGCATCCTCGTCGCACCGCGTGGCCCCGATGACATCGTCCGTGCCGCCGGCGCCTTCGGGCCGACGGTCCTCGTCGACCGCGAGATCGACGGCCTGACCTCGATCGTGGCCGACACCGCGAGCGCGTTCGCCGAACTCGCGACGCGCCTCGCCGACGCCGGTCATCGCGGGATCGTCTACCTCGGCGGTCCCGACGGGTCGTGGCAGGACCGGCAGCGCTCAGCCGCGATCGAGGCGGCCGTCGGCGAGCGCGTCGAGCTGGCCGCGCTGGGCCCCTTCCCCGCGACGTTCGCGGCGGGTGTTGCGACCGCCGACGCGGTGATCGACTCGGGCGCGACAGCCGTCGTCCCCTACGCCACGTCGATCGGGCTCGGGCTCGTCTTCGCCCTCCGCGCCCGCGGCGTCGCATCCCCCGGCGAGATCCTCGTCAGCGCGGAACGCCTGGTGGCCGAGGCGATCGGGGCCGACGACGTGCCCGCGATCGACGTCGACGGCGACGAGCTCGGCCGCGAGGCGATGGCCGCACTCATCCCGATGCTCGTCACCCCGCCATCCGATCCCACCCGCCGACGCCTCGACGTGTCGGTGCACTGGCCGGCGGCGAGCGCCACCGAGGCCCCGCTCCGTCCCGCCGAGAACGCACTCTCGTCGCGATAACGCACCCCGAACGGTGCGTTCTCGCCGGGGACGCACGTTCTCGACGAACGCGACCGGACCGAAGCGCCCGTCAGCGGGATGCGGCGGCGAAGCGGTCGGTCGCGGCCACGAGCGCGGCGGCGATGCCGGGCTCGCCGGCGGAGTGACCGGCGTCGTCGACCATGACGAACTCGGCCTCGGGCCAGGCCCGGTGCAGGTCCCATGCGGTCATCGGTGGCGTGCACGCGTCGTAGCGACCCTGCACGATCACGCCGGGGATGCCGCGGAGCCGGCCCGCTGCGGCATCCTCGATGAGCTGCCCCTCGCGGAGCCAGCCGCGGTGGATGAAGTAGTGGTTCTCGATGCGGGCGAACGCGGTCGCCGACTCCGGCGTGCTCATGGCCGCCACCAGCTCGGGGTCCGGGCGAAGCGTCACGGTCGACGCCTCCCAGCGCGTCCAGGCCTGGGCCGCGGGCACGTGCACGGCGGGGTCGGGGTCGGTCAGCAGCCGGTGGTAGGCCTCGATCAGCCGGCTGCGCTCGATCACGGGGACGGGCGCGAGGTAGTCCTCCCACAGGTCGGGGAACAGCGCCGCCGCGCCGCCCTCGTAGAACCACTCGAGCTCGTGACGGCGGAGCGTGAAGATGCCGCGGAGCACGAGCTCCGACACGGCGTCGGGATGCGACTGCGCGTAGGCGAGGGCGAGGGTCGAGCCCCACGAACCGCCGAACACCTGCCAGCGGTCGATGCCGAAGTTGCGGCGGAGCAGCTCGATGTCGGCGACGAGATGCCACGTCGTGTTGTGACGGAGGTCGGCGGCGGGGTCGCTCGCGTGCGGCGTGGATCTGCCGCATCCCCGCTGATCGAACAGGATGATGCGGTAGACCTCGGGGTCGAAGAAGCGCCGGTGCCACGGCGAGGTGCCCCCGCCCGGCCCGCCGTGCAGGAACACGACCGGCTTGCCCTCGGGGTTGCCCGACTGCTCCCAGGAGACGCGCTGGCCGTCGCCGACGAGCAGGAACCCGGTCTCGTACGGCTCGATCTCGGGGTACAGGATGTCGGCCAGCGCGGCCGACACGCTCACCGTGCGGCTCCGCGGTCGCGTTCAGTCATGCGTTCACGGTACCGGTGGCGTCGTCGCGCACCGCGTCGCCGCACGGTGGCGGACCGGGATCCGGCCCGCCACCCGCCCGGTCTCCGCCCTCTGACGCCGCCAGCTCGCGCGGATCCCGGATGGTGCGCAGCGGCGACAGCGCCACCCACACGACCGTCAGCAGCACGCCGCCGCATCCGATGGCCATCCCGGCACGGGTGCCCAGCAGCTCGCCGGCGATGCCGCCGAGGCCGGCGCCGAGGGCGATCACCCCGTACGAGATCCAGCGCATGGTCGCGTTCACGCGCCCGAGCAGCGCATCCGGGGTCCGCAGCTGCCGGAGCGTCAGCGCCACGACGCTCGAGAGCGCGGTGCCGGCACCGTTGCACGCGAAGACTCCCACCAGAACGGCGATCAGCGCGGGAAGGGGCAGGCCGGCCGGGATGACGGGCAGGGCCGACAGCGCCACGCTCTCGACGGCGGCGCACGCGACGAGCACCCGCCCCGCGCCGAAGCGGCGTACCGCCCCGGGGGCGTTCGCCGCGGCGGCCACGGCGCCGACCGCCCCGAGACCGAAGACGAGCCCCAGGTGGCCGGCCTCGAGCCCCAGCTCGCGTACCGCGTGGACCGTGAAGAGCACCGTGATCGCGTGCGCGAACAGGTTGTAGATCGCAGCGAAGCCGACGAGAGCCACGAGATAGCGGTCACGTCGTACGAACCGCAGACCTTCGCGGAGCTCGGCGAGAGCGCCGTGCCCGGTCGGCGTCGGACGACGCTCCCGGGCCCCGATCCCGATGAGCGCCACCGCCGAGACGACGTACGTCACCGCGTGGGCGAGCAGGGCCCACGCGGCCGTCAGCGTCTGGATGAGCACGCCGCCCAAGCCCGGACCGCCGATCTCGGCGGCCGCTGCGGTGGCCTGCAGCCGCCCGTTCGCCCGTTCGAGCTGGTCGCGCCCCGCGACGGTCGGCAGGTAGGACTGGTAGCTCACCTCGAAGGCGACGGTGAACGCGCCGAGGAGCAGCACGAAGAACAGGAGGGCCGGCAGTGTCAGCCGGCCGAGCGACGCGAGGAGCACGATCACCACGGTCAGCGCGGCGCGGGCGAGATCGGCGGCGATGAGGATGGGGCGTCGTCGCATCCGGTCGACGAGGACGCCGAGCGGCAGAGCCAGCAGCAGGAACGGCACCCATCGCGCCGCGCCGAGCATCCCCGCCTGCCCCGCGCTCGCTCCCAGACTGACGACCGCGAGCAGCGGGACCGCGAGCTCGCTCACCTGCACTCCGATCGATGAGGCGCCCTGAGCGAGCCAGAGCCGACGGAACCCCGGCCCGAGCCCGGTGGATGCTCGACTAACGCGTGCGGAACGTTTCATGCGTTAGACCCTCGCACACCCCGACTAATGCCACAACGTCCATACAGGAGTTAGCATGGGAGGGTGGAAGAGCCGCGCACGTCGACACCGTTCCCCGAGGTCGCGGGCCACCCCGCCCTCGACCTCGTCGACACCGTGCACTGGCGACTCGACCCGTCGCGGGCGATCGACACGCTCACCGACTTCGCCGACGTCATCGCCTGGTGCCGCCAGCTCGGCCTCGCACCGTCGGCGGTGACGGACGCGGCTCTGCTCACGGCCACGCCTGCGGCGACCGCGACGCGCGAGCACCGGGCCGTCGTCGCACTGCGCGAGGCCGTCTACGAGGCGGTGTTCGAGCGATCCGAGAGGGCCGCCGAGCTCGTCGCACGCGAGCATGCCGCGGCGCTCAGCCGGTCGGCCCTGCGCCGTCGCGAGGAGCCTGCGACGTGGGAGTGGGACGTGCCGCACGACGCGACCGGACCGCGGGCCGCGATCGCGATGATCGCCCACGACCTGCTGACCGCCGACCTCGCCTCGGCGCGCCAGTGCGCGGACGACGCGTGCGGGTGGGTCTACCTCGACCGTTCGCCGCGGCGCAACCGCATCTGGTGCACGGCGGCCGGCTGCGGCAACCGCAACCGCGTCAAGCGCCACCAGGCCAAGCGCACGTCGTGATCGCGGCCGGCGGAGGGCCCGCGGGCGTTAGCCGCTGAGCCGCCTCGCGCGGAGCTCCCCCATCGCGCCGGCCTCGACGAGGATGACCTCGCCGTTGAGGATCCGCGGACAGGGGCTGCCGGTCAGCGCTTCCACGGCGAGGCGGAGCACCGTGCCGTGCGCCACCACCACGGTGTTCTCGCCCTGCCGCAGAAGATCCCGCAGCGCGCCCGCGCCGCGTTCGCGGGTCGCATCGATCGACTCCGCGCCCGGGTACCCCTCGTCCGGCCAGTTCTCCCGCGCCTCGGCGACGAGCCGACCTTCGGCCTGGCCGTAGTCGCGCTCGACGAGGTCGCTCCGGCGCTCGTGCCGGATGCCGGGCAGGTGGGCGCCGATGATCTCAGCGGACTGCACCGCCCGCCGCAGCGGCGACGACACGATGCGGGCCCAGACCGCTCCCGACAGGATCCGTCCCGCCGCGGCCGCCTGCTCCTCGCCCACGCCGTCGAGCACCAGGTCGGATCGACCCTGCATGCGGCGTTCGCGGTTCCATGCCGTCCGACCATGGCGGACGAGCGCGAGCGTCACGACGGCACCGCGACGATCCGAGGCCGCAGGGGGCCCGTCCCGCCGGGGGCCGCCGGGGAATCGCCTTCCGGGTAGACGACGGCATCCGTCACCTCGACGGCGACCCGGTCGCCGACCAGCAGACGGGTGCCGGTCTCGCGGACCCGCAGCCGCAGATCTCGCCAGTCGACGACGACGTCGCACCCGTCCGGCGTGAAGAGCGCGGAGCGGACGACGGCGTCGCCGCCGCCGGGGTGCAGCCGCACCGACGTCGGCAGGACCGCCGCCGTCGCGCGCATCCCTTCGCCGCGCAGCGAGCCGCAGGCGAGCTCGAGCGGGTGCCCGTCGGCCCGGAAGCGGCCGCCGCTGACGGCACCCGCGACGAGCGTCGCGTCCGACAGGAAGCGCGCGACGAACGGGCTCGCCGGATGCGAGAGCAGGGTCTCCGGCGCGTCGATCTGCCGGATGCGGCCGGCGTCGAGCACCGCGACCCGGTCGGCGAGCGCGAGCGCCTCCGACCGGTCGTGCGTGACGTGGATCACCGTCAGCCCGAGCTCGCGCGTCAGCGTGTGGAGTTCGAGCCGCAACCGGTCGCGGAGCGGCTCGTCGAGAGCCGAGAGCGCTTCGTCGAGCAGAAGGACGCGCGGACGTGCGACGAGGGCGCGGGCCAGCGCGACGCGTTGCCGCTGCCCGCCCGAGAGCGTCGCCGGATCGCGGCGCTCGTGGCCGGCGAGGCCGACCAGATCGAGGGCCTCGCCGACACGCTGGGTGCGTTCGGCTCGACCGACCCGTGCCCGGCGGAGCGGGTACTCGACGTTGCGTGCGACGTTCCAGTGGGGCCACACGGCGTGCTGCTGGAACACCATGCCGAGCCGGCGCTGCTCGGGCGGCACGGAGAAGCCCTCGCCCGCGAGCGGGCGGTCGCCGATCAGGATGCGTCCGGCGGTCGGGGTGAGGAAGCCGGCGATGCTGCGCAGCAGCGTCGTCTTGCCCGAGCCCGAGGGTCCGACCAGGGCGAGGAACTCGCCGTCGGCGACAGCGAGGTCGACGTCGGCGAGACCCAGCGTGCCGTCGCGGTAGCGGAGAGAGACGTGTTCGAGGGTGACGGATGCCATGACGGCCTTTCTGCTAACGAGAGCGCCGGGTCGCGAGGCCGATCACGGCGAGCCCGACCAGGGCGACGATGAGCGACCAGGCCGATGCCGTGCTGAAGGCGCCGGCCTGTTGGAAGTTGAAGATCGCCACACCGAGGGTCTGCGAGCCCGGCGACAGCAGCAGCACCGAGAGCGTGAGCTCGCGCACCGCCGTGACGGCCACGACGACCGCCCCGGCGACCGCCGCGGGGGCGGCCATCCGGCAGGAGATGTCGAGGAGGGCGCGCAGCCGCCCGGCACCGGCGACGCGGGCGGCTTCCTCGGCGCTCGCCGGCGTCGCCGACAGGGGCGCGGCGACGGCCTGCACGACGAGTGCCGTGAACGAGGTGATGTAGGCGACGAGGATCAGCCACGGGGTGTTGAACAGGCCCAGCGACGGCGCGAGGATGAGCCACGCGACCGCGATCACGATGCCGGGGATCGCCTGGGGCATCATCGCCACGGCTCCGAGGCCCCGCGACGCCCGGCCGCCCGCGCGTGCCACGACGACGCCGATCGCCAACCCCAGCACCCCGCAGACGACCGCTGCCAGCGCGGCGAGCACGACGGAGTTCGCCGCACCGGCGAGCGCGCTCTTCGTCGTGACGGCACGCACCAGGTGATCGAGCGTCAGGTTCTCCCAGGTCAGCGGCACTCCGGGTGCCCGCAGAAGCGTCTGCGTGAGGAGGGCGAGGAGCGGCAGCACGGTGATGACGAGCACGACGCCCCAGAGCGTCAGCCCGATCGGCATCCGGGCGCGTCCCAGCGGGGTGCGCTCGACGACGGCCTGCGACGAGTCGAGCTCCCACCCGCGCCGGGCGAGGAGGGCGTCGGCGACGAGAGCGAGGACGGCCACGACGAGCAGGACCACCCCGATGGTGGCGACGACGGCCAGCGGGTCCTCGACGGTGCCGGACTGGAGGTACCGGTACACGAGGGTCGCGAGGGTGACGAACCGCTCGGGCAGCCCGATGATCGACGGGATGCCGAAATCGGCGAGGTTCCCCACGGCGATGAGGACGAATGACGACACGAGCGCCGGACGCAGCAGCGGCACCGTGATCGACCCCAGCGCCCGGACGGGGCCGGCGCCGCCGATCCGGGCGGCCTGCTCCAGATCGCTCGGAATCCGACGGAGCGCCGCCGAGACGATGATCATCGCGATCGGATAGCTGTGCACGGTCAGGAGGACGATGACGCCGTCCGCGCCGTAGATCGACCACAGCGGGCCGCCGAACGCGTCGCGCCACCACAGATTGATGGGACTCGTCGGTCCCGCGACACCGAGCCACGCGATGGCGCCGACGAAGGGCGGCATGAGAAGCGGGCTGAGCGCGAGCAGGCGCAGCACGGCGCGGCCGGGCACGTCGGTGCGGTCGAGGAGCAGCGAGAAGACCGTGCCGACGACGACGGCCGCGAGTGCCGACCCGACGGCCGAGAACAGGCTGTTCGCCCCCGCCTGCAGCACGTCGCCCTGCGCCAGCACGGCGAGCTGATCGCCGCGACCGGCGAGCACGACGAGCGCCCCGAGCGGCAGGAGGATCAGCGCGCCGCACGCGACCCAGAGGGCGACGATCAGCGCGTCCGCGCCGTCGGGCCGCCCACGACGTCCGGGCCCGCCCGGCCGCACCCCGCGGGCCCGGACGACCGGGCCCGCGGGGTGCGTGGTGGTCGAGGTCATCGCAGGAAGAGCGACCGGAACGTCTCGACCGCGGCATCCTGCGTGCTGCGGATGGTCTCGAGGTCGGGCGACAGGATCATGATCTCGTCCATCGAAGGAGCGCCC
Organism: Microbacterium oleivorans; assembly: GCF_013389665.1. NCBI lineage: Bacteria > Bacillati > Actinomycetota > Actinomycetes > Micrococcales > Microbacteriaceae > Microbacterium > Microbacterium oleivorans. Next base: position 1,632,781 of record NZ_CP058316.1, read on the forward strand.
TCCGGCGTTCCCACGTCGGAGCGCACGGGCAGGTACGACTGCTCGACGGCCAGCTCCTGCCCCTCGGCGCTGACGAGGAAGTCGACGAAGGCCTGCGCCGCCTCGGCCTCATCGGTGTCGGCGAAGATGCCGACCGGCTGCGAGACGTAGGGGACGCCCTCGGATGGGTAGGCGACGGCGATCGGGGACCCCTGCTCGGCGAGCTCGCGGACGAGATAGTCCACGACGATGCCCACCGGCTGCGCTCCACTCGCGACGGCCTGCGACACCGGCCCGTTGCTGTCGGCGATGACCGGGCGGTTCTCGGCGAGCGCGGCCATCCACTCCTCGCCCAACTGGTCGTCGTCGAGCCAGACCGCAGCGTTGTAGGCCGCGGCGCCGGAGACGTCGGGGTTGGGCATGACGATCCGGTCGGCATAGGAGGCGTCGGTCAGGTCGGCCCACGACTCGGGCGCCTCGGTGATCATCCCGGTGTTGTAGGCGATGACCGTCGGGATGATGCGGGTCCCGGTGTAGTACCCCTCGGCGTCGACCACATCGGGGTTGAGCTGCTCGACGCCGGCCGGGGCGTACGACAGCAGCAGGTCGTCCGCGGCGTAGCCCTCGAACGTCCCCGCGTCGGCGGCGAGCAGCACGTCGGCCTGGATGCCGCCGGACTCGCGCTCGGTGGCGATGCGGGTGGTCAGGTCTCCGGTGCCGGCGCGGAAGACCTCGACCGTGATCTCGGGGTGCACCTCGGCGAAGGCGGCGACGAGCTCGTCGGCCTTCTCCTGCGGCTCCGAGGTGTACAGGGTGATGGTCGCCGGCTCGGCGCCGCCGGCGGCCGTCTCGGTCGAGCCGGCCCCCGGGCTCGACGAGCAGCCGGCGAGGGCGACGGCGGCGAGTCCGAGCAGGGCGACGGGGACGGTGGTGCGCGTGCGTGACATGGGGGTCCAATCGGGTGTCATCGGGTGAGGAGGGAGGAGAAGATCGGTGCGGGGGAGTCGAGGCCGACGTTCGTCACGATCAGCCCGTCGGGCAGCAGATGCACGAGCGAGAACATCGCGAGGTCGTGGCCGCTCACCCGGTCGGGTCCGGCGTCCATGACCTGGTGGTAGGCCAGCGACGGGCCCACCGAGATCGGGATGCCGCGCAGCGTCGCCGAGAGCGGGTGGTGGAAGTGCCCGGCCAGCACCGCGCGGACGTCGGTGCCCTCGACGGCGTCGAGGAAGGCGGCGGCGTCGCGGAGACCGGCTTCGGCGAGGGCCGGCATCGGAGATCCGAGCGGTGCGTGGTGGAGCGCGACGACGGTGCCGACGCCGTGGGGCACCGACAGGACACGGCGGAGCCAGGCGATCTGCCCGTCCCCCAGCTCTCCGGGGGACGAGTCGAGCAGCACGAACCGCAGGTCGTCGACGAGCTCGACGCGGTGATGACCGCCGCCGTGGCCGCGCAGGACGCGCGCGGCCACGGGATCGTCGTGGTTGCCGAGGGCGGTGAGCACGGGGACGCCGGCGACGTCGGCGAGGCGGGCGAAGGCGTCGCGCAGCGCGGGGTAGGCGCCGCGGTGGCCGCGCTGCGCGAGGTCGCCCGTCACGACGATGGCCTCGGGGGTGATCGCCGCGTCGCGGATGTACGTCTCCACCCGGCGCAGGCGTTCGATCCCGTCGACGGCGTCGTACAGGAGCCCGCCCGCCGTGGCGTGCACGTCGCTGAGATGCAGCACCGTGAGCCGTCCCGATGCCCGGCTCATGCGGCATCCCCGCTCGCGCGGTCGTTCTTCCGGCGCAGCGCGCGCAGCTGGTCTTCGCTGAGCCCGTGCTCCCGCAGATAGCGGTCCGCTCCCCCGAGGGCGTCGATGACCGCCAGCGCATGCCCGATCGCCTCGGCCGGACTCTCGAGATGCAGGCGGAGCGTGGCCGCGCGGTCGGCGTCGGAGAGGGCTCGGACGATCCGGTCGGCGTGCGCCTGGCGCACCGGGCGCACCTCCGCGGCCGACAGCACGTAATCGGCGACGATCGCCTCGGCGCTCTCCCCCGCCGCGGAACGCGCGAGCGCCACGACGAGCCCGGTGCGATCCTTGCCCGCCGTGCAGTGCACGAGAACTGCGCCGTCCGCATCGGCGACGACGCCGACGGCGCGGGCGAGGGCTTCCGCGCGTCGCCGCAGGAGGTTCTCGTAGATCTCCTCGAGACCGCCGACGGCGGGCGGCTCGGTGCCGTAGACGGGGATCGAGCGGACCGGGATGCCGTGACGCGCGGGGCCACGCTCCGAGGGCTCCCGCAGATCGAGGATGAGCGATACCCCGAGGGTCGAGAGGACGGCGGCCCCCGCATCCGTCAGCGCCTCGGTCGCTCCGGAGCGGACGAGCCACGGCGTCCGGTCACGGCTCGCGCGGACGTTGAACAGCCCGTCCACCTCGAGCGTGCGCATCCGACCGCGTCCGTCCACGCTCGCTGTTACGTCCGTTACATCACTCACGGAACGCGATTACAGCCGCCGGACGTCTCCGGATGCTGGCACGCCGGTGACGCCGCGACGACGAACGGGTGAACGCTCGGGGCTACTCGTCCGCGATCGCGTCCGCCACCACGTGGCGCATGCCCGCGGCAGCCGCCGTCTCGGCGCCCTGGGCGAGAGCGGAGTGCAGCGCGTGCAGGACGACCGTGTGACCGATGCGGGCGAGGAACGGATCGACGTCGTGCGACGCGGCCGCGGGCCCCGTCGCGATCACCAGGTGCGCCGTCCGCCCGATCGGCGATCTCGCGAAGCTGGTCACCGCGGCGACCCGGGCGCCCCGGTCGCGGGCGGCCGAGCAGGCGCGGAGCGATTGGACGTTCGCGCCCGAGTAGCTGAGCGCGAAGCAGAGGTCGCGATCGTCGAGCGAGTTCACCGCGAACTGCTGCGCCAGCGCGTCCACCGGGGCCTCGACCGCTCGCCCGAGGGTGCTGAGCCGCATCGCGAAGTCCTGCAGCGGCGGCCCCGAGAACCCGTTGCTGACCAGAACGACCCGGCGCGCGTCGCGGATCGCGCCCGCGACCTCGACCACCCGGGCGGCGCTCACGCTCTCCTGGGCCAGCCGCACCGCCTCGACCGCGTCGTCGAACGTGCTCGAGGCGATGTCGTCGAGCTCCCGCGCCTTCATCGGGGCCGAGCGTGCGAGCTCGAGCCGCAGGTGTTGGAAGCCCCGGAAGCCGAGGCTCTGACAGGCCCGGATGACGGTGGCCGTCGAGGTGCCCGCCGCCTGGGCCAGTTCGGCTGTCGACCACTCGACGACCTCGTCCGAGCGTTCGAGGATGAGGGTCGCGACCTTCGACTCGCTCGGTCCGAGCAGCGAAGCAGACGAACGGATGCGCGCCAGCACGCTCAGTTCGGGGCGGGAAAGGGTCATGACCGTCCTTGCGCGAAGAGATCGTGGCTCGACCCGAATGTAGCGCCTCCCCGGATCAGATCCGGCCGCCCGCCCCGGGCATCGCATCGCGACAGGAATAGAGTCGGGACATGGACGCCACCACCGTCACCGTCACCGGCGCCGCCGGACAGATCGGATACGCGCTGCTGTTCCGCATCGCGTCGGGCGAGATGCTCGGACCCGACCGCCCCGTGAACCTGCGCCTGCTCGAGATCCCCGCGGGCGTCCGCGCGGCCGAGGGCACCGCCCTCGAGCTGCAGGACGGTGCGTTCCCGCTGCTGCGCGAGGTCGAGGTCACCGACGACGCGCGGACGGGCTTCTCGGGCGCGAACATCGCGATGCTCGTGGGGGCGCGCCCCCGCGCAGCGGGGATGGAGCGCAGCGACCTGTTGGCCGCCAACGCCGGCATCTTCGGACCCCAGGGGGCCGCGATCGCGGCGGCGGCGGCATCCGATGTTCGCGTGCTCGTCGTCGGCAACCCGGCCAACACCAACGCGCTCATCGCCGCGTCGGCCGCCGAGGGCGTGCCCGCCGACCGCTTCAGCGCCCTCACCCGCCTCGACCACGAGCGCGCCGTGGCGCAGCTCGCGTCGCGCCTCGAGGTTCCCGTCACCGACGTGGACGGTGTCGTGATCTGGGGCAACCACTCCGCGACGCAGTTCCCCGACATCTCCTCGGCCACCGTCGCCGGACGGCCCGCGCTCGCGGCGCTCGCCGAGCGCGTCGGCGGCACGGACGCGGCTCGAGCCTGGCTCGACGACGAGTTCGTCCCGCGGGTCGCGAAGCGCGGCGCCGAGATCATCGCGGTGCGCGGGGCGTCGTCGGCGGCCTCCGCCGCGAACGCGGCCATCCGCCACGTGCGCGACGACGTGCTCGGAACGGCGGGGCGCCGCACGTCCGCGGCCGTCGTCTCACGCGGCGAATACGGCGTGCCCGAGGGTCTCGTGTGCTCGTTCCCGGTCTCGAGCGACGGCTCCGGTTTCCGCGTCGTCCCGGGCCTCGACCTCGATGAGCGCGGCCGCTCGCGGCTGGACGCCTCGGTGGCCGAGCTGGTCGAGGAGCGCGACGCGGTGCGCGCGCTCGGGATCATCTGACGCGGCCTTCGGATCGATGGAGCTGCTGCCCGGACTCATCCTCGGCGTCATCGCCGTCGCGTTCTCGACCTCGCTGTCGAAGCGTCTGGGCGTCGCGGGTCCGCTGATCCTCGTCGCCGTGGGGCTGGCGGTGTCGTGGCTGCCGATTCTCGACGATTTCGAGGTCGACCCCGAGCTGATCCTCGTCGGCGTGCTGCCCCCGCTGCTGTACGCGGCGGCAGTCCGCCTCCCCGCGGTCGAGTTCCGCCGCGACCTCCCCTCGATCTCCGGACTCGCGGTCGCGCTGGTCGTGATCAGTGCGCTCGCCGTCGGCGGCTTCCTGACGCTCGTGCTGCCGCAGCTCGGATTCCCGCTCGCCGTCGCGCTGGGCGCCGTGCTGAGTCCCAGCGACGCCGTCGCGACATCCATCGTGAAACGCCTGGGGATCTCACCCCGCGTGGTGACGATCCTCGAGGGCGAGAGCCTCATCAACGACGCGACCGCGCTCGTGCTGCTGCGCAGCGCCATCGCCGCCGTCGCGGGCGGCTTCGCCTTCGCCGACACGGTCGGCACCTTCGTGTGGGGCATCGTCGCCGCCGTCGCCGTGGGGGTCGTGGTCGGCATGCTCAACCTGCGCATCCGCGCGCGCATGAACACGGTCGCCGCGACGGCCCTCGGATTCGTCGTGCCGTTCGTGGCCTACCTCCCCACCGAGCACCTCGGCGGCTCGGGACTGGTCGCCGCCGTCGCCGCCGGCATCACCACCGGACAGGGCGCCGCACGCCGGTTCACCGCCGAGCAGCGCGTCTCGGATGAGATCAACTGGCGGACCGTAGAACTGGTGCTCGAAGGTGGCGTCTTCCTCATCATGGGTCTCGAGCTGCGCGGCATCCTGGACGACAACGTCGAGCAGCAGAACGGTCCCGGGAGGGCGATCCTGCTCGCCCTGGCGTCTCTGGCCATCCTGCTGATCATCCGGGCCGCCTACGTCGCCGGACTGATCTTCGTGCAGGGCCGGCGTGCCCGAAGCAGGCAACGCGACCGACTGGAGCAGATCTCGGAGCGGCTCGACAGCCTGCCCCCCGATTTCGCCGGCCGCGGCCGCAACCCCGGCGCGACCCGGCGGCGCCTGCAGGACATGCGCAGCCGCCTGACCCGGGCGTTCAACGACCTCGACTACTACGAGGCCTCGCCGCTGGGCTGGAAGCAGGGCACCATCATCGTCTGGGCCGGGATGCGGGGCGTGGTGACGCTTGCCGCGGCCCAGACGCTGCCCCGCGACACCCCCGAGCGCGAGCTCCTGATCCTCACGGCGTTCCTCGTCGCGGTGATCAGCCTGCTGCTGCAGGCGCTCACGCTGCCCGGTCTGGTGCGGCTGCTGCGCATCCCGACCGGGAGCACCGACCCGGCGGCCCTCCGCGCCGAGCACGACGCGCTCGACGGCGAGCTGCGGACGGCGGCGATCGGCCGGCTGGCCGATCCGACGCTCTCGCTCGACGACGGCGGCCGGTGGGACGCCCGCGCCTTGGCCATCGCGCGTCGGCGCCTCGAGCAGGTGGCCGACGACGATGCCGGTGCTCTGGCGCGCGAGCTGCAGCTGCTGATCATCGGCGCGATGCGCGAGCGCCTGCTCGAGCTCTCGGCCGACGGCGCGTACTCGTCGGAGGTGCTCCGCGAGTCGCAGCGACGACTGGATGCGCAGCAGGTGAGCCTCGAGATGCGCCGGAACGACATCTGACGCGCCGCGATGGTGAAAACCGTTCTCGCGTCGGCGACAATGAGAGCGTGAGCACTCCGACCGACGACGACCGGACGACGCGACCGGCGGCCGACTACGCCGAGACGCGGACGATCGCCCTGCCCGATCCGACGACGGAGGAGCTGCCCGACAGCTTCGCCGCCCTGCAGCCGAGCCCCGCCTGGTGGGCGGCACGTCCCGCCGGCGCACGCCTGGTCGGGCTGGTGGTCTCACGAGACGACATGCCCAGCATCGTCGCCCAGCGCGACGCGCTGTCGCAGTTCGGTGTTCCGATCGACGGCTTCCGCCACCCCGCACCCGAGACCGGGGAGAGCTGGGAGGAGCGCCTGACACGTCTCTTCGGCCACCTCGCCGGCGGCGATGTCGTCGTGGTCTCGGACGTACATGCTCTGGGTCGCGACGCCGACGAGGAGACCCGCACGATCGCCGAGCTGCGCCGTCGCGCCGTCATCGTGAAGGTCCTGGGCTCGCGTCAGGGCTGAATCCTGCCGCGGCGACGACGATCAGGGCGTGCAGCCTCGCACGGCGTCGCCGGCTCCCCCGTTCGAGCGCACGAGCTCCACCTCGATGCAGGTCCGCCCCGACGGGTCGGCGGGCACGGTGACCGTCTCGCCCTCGACTCGCTGTGGAGCCCCGGCGCCGTCGAGCGTCACCGGGTACCAGAGGTAGGTGTCTCCGTCGGCCGGATCGGGGTTGGTCCAGGTGAAGACGACGTCGGCGCCGGCTGCGGCACCGGCGAGGTCGCCGACACGCGGAACGAACCCGGCCAGCGGATCCTGCGGCTCGCTGGTCGGCGGCGCGCTCGCCTGCGGGTCGGCGGGCGCCGCGGGCTGCAGCAGGCTCGCCACCACGACGACCGCCACGACGAGCGCCGCTGCGGCCCCGCCGAGCGCGATCCACAGCCACGCCCGCGATCCTCGCGCGGGCGGCTCGCCGGGACGGGCTTCGGTGCGGAGCGCATCGCCGGCCCCGGGCGGCTCGGACGGGGTCGGCGCCTCCGGCTCGGCGGCTCGAGCGCCGGGCGACGAGCCGCGCTGCACGGTCTGCTCGGCCGCGGGCTCGAGCGTCCGCGGCCGACGGACCGTCGCGTCCTGGCCGGCGGTCGGCGATGGCCGCAGCACCGTCTGATCTTCGGCCGGCGGCGCGAAAGCGGCACCGGAGGCAGCCGGAGCGAAGGGCGAGCCCGCCCCGTCCGACGACCGGCGGCGCGTCGATCCGGCCGGCGGCGCAGTGGTCGGCTCGATGCTGACGATGCCGCGGACCCGGGTGAGCTCGCCGTCGGCATCCTCGTCGTCGTCGGCCTCGGGGGAATCGTCGAGGATGTCGATCGGGGTCACCGAGTGGGCGAGCTCGATCTGCACGCGCTGCAGCGCACGGGCGAGCGCGACCGCGCTGTCGAAGCGGGCCGCCGGACTCTTGGCCATCGCCCGGGCGAGCGCCTGCTGCAGCGACGGGGGCACGTCAGCGCGGTCGAGGGGCTCGAGCGGCGTGGTCTCGATGCGCTGGATGAGGTCGGCGGCGCCGTTGCGGCCGCCGGGCTGCTCGAAGGGCGAGCGGCCTGCGAGCAGCGTGTAGATCGTGGCGCCGAGGGCGTACACGTCCGACCGCACGCCGGAGTCGGGGCCGTCGCCGAACGCTTCGGGAGGCGACCAGGGGATCGACATGCCCGCCGTCTCGTCGGCGCCCTCGGTCGTGGTCGCGATGCCGAAGTCGGTCAGCGCGGGCCGGTTGTACTCGGTGACCAGGATGTTCGCCGGCTTGATGTCGCGGTGCAGGATGCCGGCACGGTGGGCCGTCTCGACGGCCGCCGCGACCTGGATGCCGACCCGCAGCGCCTCGGCGACGGAGAACGCCGCCGCGCGGTAGCGCACCTGGAGATTGGGCCGCGGGCAGTTCTCCATCACCAGATACGGACGCTGGTCCTCAGCGAGGCCGGCCTGGTAGATCGTCACGATGGCGGGGTGGGTCGACAGCATGGCCATCGTGTTCGCCTCGGCGGTGAACTGCTCGACCGAGCCGCCGGCGAGGCGGTCGGGCAGGAGGACCTTCACGGCCACTTTGCGCCGGGGCAGCTGCTGCTCGTAGAGGTACACGTCGGCGAAGCCCCCCGAGCCCAAGAGCTCGAGGTAGGTGAACCCGGGGAGCTCGGGCGGCGGCGCCGGCGGACGCTTCGCGCTCACGGCAGGTCCTCGAACGCGATCGTCACGCCGTCGCCGATGTCGAGCACGTCGCCCGAGACGACCATGGTGGGCTCGCTGGGGTGCAGTCGCACCGGGTCGTTCCCGCCGCGCAGCAGCACCGAGCCGTTGGTCGTGTCGAGGTCGACGACGAGCACGTGCTCGCCCTCCGCACGGATCTCGACATGGTTGCGGGAGATGTCCTGCTCGGGGCTCTCGACGGCGACGAGCGTGGGCAGCGCATCACCGCTCGACCGAGGCGAACGCGGGCGCCGCCCGACGATCACGGTGGTGTCGAGCTCGACGAGCTGACCGTCCGAGATCCGGATGCGGCCGCGCGGGATGCGGCGGGCCGGAACGATCTCGGTCGACTCGAAGACCGCCGGGTCGCCCCGTCGGGCGCTCCGGATGTCGGCGACCGCGATCGTCTCGCCGTCGTGGTCGCCGGCGAACGCCGGAGGCTCCGAGACGACCGTCGCATCGTCGACCGGCTCGACGGGCGGTGCCGACGCGGCGGTGGGCTCCGAGGCGGGCTCCAACGCTGCCGGGGTCGGGCGCACGATCGTCTCGCCCCACATCATGAGGTGCTCCTCGGCTGCCGCCGTATCATCGACCGGCACGACCGTCTCGGACGAGGACTCGACGTCGCCGACCTCGGGCTCGGGTTCGGCCGGCGGCTCCGGCCGGAGCTCGGGCTCCGGCTCGGACTCTGGCTCGGGCTCGGACTCCGGCTGCGGCACCGGCTGCGGCTCCGGCTCGGGCTCCAGCTGCGGCTCCGGCTCGGACTCCAGCTGCGGCTCCGGCTCGGGCTCGGACTCCGGCTCGCCGACGGGCGGCACGGGTGCCGCGGGCGCCGGCGCCCCGGCCGTGCGCGCACCGGGACGGGTGTCCACCAGCTCGAGCGTGACGGCATCCGCGGTCACGATGCCCTCGACGACGGGCAGCGACGAGGTGTCATCCGCCGCGGCGGCGAACAGCGCCGACGCCCGGCGGGCACCGGGCAGGTGACGCTCCGCCCAGGTCGACACGCCCGCACCCGACACCGCGACCGGGCCGTCGGGCGTCTCGACGACGAGCTCGACGGGTCCCCGCACCGCCACACGCACTCCGTCGCTCTCGGCGATGGCGAGCACGAAGTCGGGGATCGCCGCGAGCGAGGTCCCGAAGGCGCCGGTGAGCGCCTCGATCACCGCGCCGATGCCGCGTTCGCCGAGGCGACGCCACACGGCCTCGACCGTGGGGATCGAGACGTTGGCGGGCAGCGCGACCAGCGCGGAGGGAGCCAGAGCGACGCGCCAGGCCTCCGCTCCCGCCGCGGGAACGTAGCGGACCTCGGGCATCAGGAACTCCCCCCTGCGGCCGCACGCGGCCGGGTTTCGATGTCGGCGTCGTCGGAGCGACCGCCGGCGGGCACGGTGTCGTAGAGCTCGTCGGCATCGCCGAGCGCGTCGACGACGATCACCGTGACGTTGTCGCGTCCGCCGTGCAGCAGCGCCTCGTGCACGAGCCGCGTCGCGGCATCCTGCGGCTCGCGCTCGTCGGCGAGGATGCGGGCGATGCGCTCGTCGTCGAGCTCGGTGGAGAGTCCGTCCGAGCACACCAGGATGCGGTCGCCGCCCTCGGCGGGCAGCATCCAGAAGTCCGCCTCGCCGACGCTGCCGGCGCCGATCGCCCGCGTGATCTCGTTGCGGCGCGCGTGCCGCGCCGCGGTGCCGGCATCCATCCGCCCCGCGTCGACGAGCTCCTGCACGACCGAGTGATCGATGCTGATCTGTTCGAGGCGGCCGTGCGACCAGCGATACGTGCGCGAGTCGCCGACGTTCATGACCAGCCAGTAGCCGGCGTCGCCCACCCGCGTGAGCACCACACCGGTGAGGGTCGCACCGGCCGCGCGCTCCCCGGTCGCGAGCGCGTCGACGCTGCTGCGAGCTCGCGCGATCGCCGCGCGGACCTCGGCGTTCGACACGCTCGGCGCACCGACGAAGGCCTGGAACTCGGCGACCACCGCCGCGCTCGCGCGGGCGCCGGCCTCGTGCCCGCCCATGCCGTCGGCCACGACGAACACCGGGGCGGCCGCGAGGTACGCGTCCTCGTTGGCCCGTCCGCGCAGGCCCGCGTGCGTCGCCGCCCCGTGCCCGACCTGCACCGCCGCGCTCGTCACCGCGCGACCTCCACGACCAGCCACCGGTCGCCGAGCTCGATCCGGTCGCCGCTGCGCAGCACCGTGGCGACGCCGGGCTCCGCCGGCACCGCGTCGATCCCACGGGTGAGGACGACGCCGTTCGTCGAGGCGCGGTCGATGATCATCAGGCCGCCGGTCTCGAGCGGGACGAGCTCGAAGTGCGTGCGCGACAGGGTGAGCGTCTCATCGCGCAGCACCACGGCGTCGACGCCGCTCACGCGCAGCGGGTCGCGACCGAAGACGGTCCGCGCGTAGATGGCCGTGCGCGTCCCGTCGTCCCACGCCAGCAGGGCGCGAGCCCCGGCACGGATCTCCGGGATGCCGCCGAGCGGTTCGGTGTCGAAGGCGATCGCGCTCACGAGGTCCCTCCCCGCGGCGTGCGTCGACGACGCAGCGACCGCAGGCTCAGACGCGCCCGCAACCGACGCCAGACCGACACCTGCCCGCTCATGCCCACGACGATAGCGTCGACCTCGCGCCAGAAGGCATCCACGTCGTCCTTGCTCGGCTCGCCGGGCCCGAACACCCGCGCATCGGCCGAGGTCGCGAGCGCGGTGACGTCGGGCTGGGCCATCGTCGTCGCGACGACCTGCGCGCTCTCGGTGCGGGTGGCGCCGCCGGCCACGGGGGCGTTCAGGTCGACGGCGCGGTCGATCAGCTCGTCCCATCCGCCCGAGATGCGGTCGGCGGCCCGTTCGGCGTTCCGCCGCTTGGTGCGGCGCCCGGCCTTGACCGCGCCCATCACGACGAACGGTGCGAACAGGAGCGCGAGGATGCCGACACCGATGCCGGCGGGAACGAGGATGGCGCCGATCCAGTCGAAGCCCGCCTCCTCTTCCTCCTCCTGCTCGCGGTCGTTCGCGATGGCCGGCGGCAGCTCCGCCGGCTCCTGAGCGGGCGGCGGCGGCTGGAGCACCTGGGGCTTCGGGTTGGCGCGAGGGGTGGTGGTCTGCTCGTTGGGCTCGTTGTCCTCGTCGGGTGTCGGGTCGAACGGCACCCAGCCGACGCCGTCGAAGGCCACCTCGACCCAGGCGTGGACGTTGTCACCCGTCGCGACGAACTCGCCGCCGTTCTCTCCCTCGTCGGGATGCCAGCCCATCACGACCCGCGCCGGGATGCCCAACTGCGACGACAGCAGCGCCATCGCGACGGCGTACTGCTCGTCGTCGCCGATGATCTCGTCACCGCCGAAGAAGCTCGTGATGCGTGCAGCGCCGTGGCCCGACGGCGAGAACGGGTCGTCTTCCAGCCCGTGGCTGAAGTAACCCTCGGTCGAGAGCCAGGTCTGCAGCGCACGCGCCTGTTCGATCGGGGTGTCGGCTTCGCCGACGGCGTCCGTGGCGACCTGCGACAGCCCCTCGGGCACACCCTCCTGCTTGGGCATCTTGACCGGGGCGAACGGGACGTCGGCGAGGGCCTCGTCGCCGGGCACGGGCGGCAGCACGGTGTCGACCGTGTAGGTCACGCCGCCGCTGAGACCGGCGGTGACCGCCGCGGTGCCGGTGGCGTCGTTGTAGTGCGCGCTGCGGCGGAGGTCATCGGCGCGGGATCCCGTGAACTCGATCGACTGCACCGAACCCGCGTCGGGGAGCCAGACGCCGCGGAGCTCGTCGATCTCGAACTCGAGGCGGGCGGGCGCCCCCTCCGCATCGGGCGACATGTTCGACCGCAGCGGGGTGAACGAGCTCGACGAACCGGCGCCCTCGTCCGAGACGTTGACGACCATTCCGTTGTACGCGTCCATCGTCGCGAGCCGGATGCGCGCCTCGTCGGGAAGGCCGCGCACGGTGAACAGCGGCGTCTCGGCGTCGTCGCGCACGAGGCCCCGGAACGACTGCAGCGGACTCGCGTACTGCTTGACGTCGAAAGGCGGGATGACGATGTCGCGCAGGACGTAGCGCGTGGTGGGCGGGCTCGCGAACGCCGCGGTCGTGACGCCGACGCCGACCGCCACCGCCACCACGGCCGTCCCCGAGATGAGGCGGCGCAGGCGGGTGTGGCGGAGGGCGTCGGCATCCGAGACCGCCGTCGGCTCGACGCGGACGGCGGCACGGTTGGGGTCCCAGGCCTGACGCAGGGCCAGCCAGACGGCCGCGACGACGGCGAAGACGATGCCCTGGAGCAATGGCACGGCCGGGACGGTCATACCGAGCAGGATCTGCCCGACCAGGAAAGCGGTGACCGGGATCAGGGCCCAGGCGGCCTGCCGCAACCGCAGCGCGAGGGAGGCCGTGAGCACCGCCGCGACGAGGGTGAGCAGGAACGGCACGATGAGGTGGCCGTCGTAAGGGGCGACCGGCGCAACGGTGGTCAGCAGGCGCTTCCACGACTGCACCGAGCCGACCGCGAGCTGCGCCCAGGTCTCGAGAGTGGGGATGAAGCCGAGGAGCGTGGTCTGCGGGAGGGCGAGAGCGCCGCCGAAGAGGAAGTAGGCGACGACGGTGAGCCCGGCAGTGGGCAGCACACCCCAGCGCTGACGGGCGCACAGCCAGGCGATCGCGACGCCGACGGCGATCGCTCCGAAGCCGGCGACCAGATGCGCGCCGCCCTCGAAGGTCGGGCCGAAGCCGACGACCGCGACGGCGAGCAGCAGCACGACGGCGACGAGGTCGAGCACGAGACGGCGGACGGCGGGCGAGATCACGAGAGCACCTTCCGCATCGCCGGCGCGAGCTGATCCAGTGCGCTCAGCGAGATGACGTCCGCGTCGCCGACCCGGCGCAGCAGCGGCACCTCGATGGAGGTGTCGGCGACGATCGCGAGCACGCGCACGCCCTGCGGCAGGCGCGAGCAGGCGAGCTTGAGCTCGCTCGAGTCGGTGCCCGAGCCGCAGAAGAGCACGATGATGGCGATGTCGTGGGCGTTCGCCGCGATGGTTCCGGCCAGGGCGACGATGCCGCCGTCGCGCTGGCGCGAGTACTCCAGCTGCGACAGGTTGTCGAGCATCCGGCGCGGCCCCTGCGTGCGCAGTGGTCCGCGCTGGGTCCGTGCTTCGAGCATGCGGGAATCGCGCAGCGCGCGCAGCCCGATCGAGCCGGCCGCCGAGATCGCGAGCTCGAACTCCTCCGGATCGGCGTAGTCGCCCGCAAAGGTCGACAGCCCGAGGACGAAGTGCGAACGTCGCGTCTCCTCGTACTGACGGATCATGAGGTCGCCGACGCGGGCCGTCGACTTCCAATGGACGTGGCGCAGGTCATCGCCCGGCTGATACTCCCGCAGGGCGTGGAACGACACATCGTCGAGGGCGAGCTGCGTCGAGGGGAGCCCCTCGAGGTCGCGCAGACGCCCCAGCGAGAGTCCTTCGAGGGGTGTCGTGCGCGGGTGCACGTACAGGTCGACGGCGTTGCGCCGGTCGTTGCTGCGCTCGAAGAGCCCGAGAGGATCGCCGCGCAGCACGCTCACCGGGCCCACGGCGAGCACGCCGCGAGCAGTGGTCGGGATGGCGAAGAGCTCCTCGTGAACACCCTTCGGCGACAGCCGCGGAACGTCGAACTCGCCGCGCCCCGAGCCGACGGGCAACACGACGCGGGAGGGCAGGATCGACCGGGACGTCGCGTTGACGAGGGTGAGCCCACCGATCGCGCGCTCCCCGACGATGACGTGCGTGCGCGTCAGATCGAGGTCGACGTCGTAGGCGGTGCCTCCGAAGAGGAAGGGGATGCTGATGACGATGATCGTCGTGAGGATCACCGCCGCGATGGTCATCTCCTGCCACCCGAAGCGCAACGCGACCACCCACAGCACGACCGTCGCCGCCAGCAGCACCCACCCCAGCGGGCGGATGGTGCGGGTCACCGCGCGGATGTACCGCAGTGCGATCGCCCACCAGGCCTCGGCGCGCTCGCGCAGGACCACGATGCGGGACGGCGCCTCGGCGTTCACGGGCGCGGCGTCGGCTGCGAGCGTGGTCGTCCCGACGCGCACGGTGGCGTCGGCATCCCGGGTCGTCGCCCCCAGCGTGGCGGCATCCGCCTCGACCGCTGCGCCGGAGGTCGTGCCCGCGCTGTCGCCCGCGCCGGCACCTCGGCCCCGGCGGCCGCGACGTGTCGACGTCGAGGCGGGCGGGGGTGTGGTCATCAGGCGTCCGCCCGCGCGAGCGGCGCCTCGACGTCGGCGAGGGCGTTGTTCATGACCGTCTCGGCGGTGGTGCCGGTGAACTCCGCCTCGGGGTCGAGCACGAGCCGGTGCGCCCAGACGGGCACGGCGAGCAGCTTGATGTCATCGGGCACGACGTAGTGGCGTCCCTGTGCCGCCGCGTAGACCTTGGCGATGCGGATCATCGCGATCGCGCCGCGCACCGACACCCCCAGGCGCGTAGCGGAGGCCTCGCGCGTCGCCTCGACGATCTGTGCCGCATAGCGGGCGACGACCGGATCGATGTGCACCGTCGCCGCGAGGTCGGCCATCTCGCCGACCGCCTTGGTCGTGATGACGGGCTTCAGGCTCGCCGACGGGTTGCGGTCCACGGCGCCCACGAGGATGCGCTCCGACACCGCGAGGGTGGGGTAGCCGATGGAGGTCTTGATCATGAAGCGGTCGAGCTGGGCCTCGGGCAGCTTGTACGTGCCGGCCTGCTCGATGGGGTTCTGGGTCGCGATCACCAGGAACGGCCGCCCCACCTCGTGCGCCACGCCGTCGACGGTGACCCGCGACTCCTCCATGACCTCCAGCAGCGCCGACTGGGTCTTCGGCGACGCGCGGTTGATCTCGTCGGCCAGCACGATCGACGAGAAGACCGGGCCGCGGTGGAACTCGAAGCGCTTGTTCTGCTGGTCGTAGATCGTCACGCCGGTCACGTCGGAGGGCAGCAGGTCGGGCGTGAACTGGATCCGGTTCGACGTTCCCTGCACACTGGCGGCGATCGCCTTCGCCAGGCTCGTCTTGCCGGTTCCCGGTGCGTCCTCGAGCAGCACGTGCCCCTCGGCGATCATCGCCGAGAGCACGAGCGCGACGACCTCGCGCTTGCCGAGGAGGGCGGCGTCGACGTTGTCGATCAGGCGCGCGAAGGTGTCGCGGAACCACGCTGCCTGCTCGGGTGTCATGCTCATTCGTTCTCGTTCCTCGTGGTGAGTGGGATGCGTGGAGGGGGATGCGGGTTCGGCTACCAGCGGGCGTGCTCGGTGTCGCCCCAGCCGATGATCTTGGCGTAGACGTCGCGGCCGTCAGCCCCGATGTAGCACTGCAGCTCGACGGTGCCGTTGGCGGGCACGTTGTACGGGCCGCTCCAGGTGTTGAACTTGCGCCCGGCGTCGTAGCAGTCCACCGAGTAGCTGCCGCCCGGGAAGTCCGAGGTGTGCACGCGCAGGCGGTAGCAGCCGTTCACGCAGCCGCCGACCGGCGTGCCCTTCTCGACCCAGGCACGCGGCTGCGGGGGCGGCGGAGCGTCGGGGGTGCGGACCTCGGCGCGCGCCGTGGTCGGCGAACTGCCCGCGGCACTCGTTCGCACGTCGATGGTCTGCGTGCTGCTGTACCCGACGTCCCCGCGCGGGCTGGACCCGTTGGCCTCGACCCGCTGCCAGCCTCCGCCGTTGATGCTGATCTCGGTCGTGATGTCCCGCCCGTTGCGCGCCGGCGAGGTCCACGACACGGTCACCCGATTGCCGTCACGCGTCGCGCTGGCCGTGGGGTTGCCGATCTGCCCGTAGGGTGCCACCTGGTTCGACGCGGCCGACGGGTCGCCGGCGTACGTCGATGCGTCCGCGCTGGCGACCGCGCGTATCCGGACCGAGTAGGTGCCGTTGTTGGCGACCTGCGAGCCGCTGATCGTCCCCGAGCCGTTGTTGCCGCCCGCTGCCCAGTTCGAGCTCCATCCGGCGTTGTTGACCGAATACTGATAGCTGACCTCGCCCGGGTTGGCCCCGTTGAGCGCACCCGCCGTCCACGACACCGTGACCTGGTTGTCGCCCTCGGCGGCCGAGACCCCCGTGGGCGCTCCGGGCGGTGTGAAGGCGCGCCGCGGCGCGGACGGCGCGCTTCGGTCGCCCCAGCCGGCCTTGTTCCTGGCACGGACATCGAAGGTGTAGTCCGACGTCGAGGTGTCGACCGTGACCGCCTGGCTCATCTGCCCGGCGGGAACGGCGATCGTCTGGAGGACGTTGCCGCCGCGGATCACCCGGAGCTCGTATCCCGCGATCGCATCGCCGTTATCGGCCGGCGCCTTCCACGACACCTGCATCTGCGTGCGGGCTCCGACCGAGTCGATGCGCTGCGTCGACGGCGCGCCGGCGGCATCCGGCTTGCCCGCCGGCACCATCGACTGCGACCAGACGCTCCAGCCCGACGGCTCGGGCGCACGGTTGTGGGCGCGGACGCGCACCTGGTACTGGACGCCGTTCTGCAGGCCGTCCCACGTGAGCGACGTGCCCGTCACGCCCGCCTTCTCGGCGACGCCCGAGGGCGGGGCGGGCGAGATCTGCAGGCTGTAGCTCTCGACGGGCGACCCCTCGGTGCGGGGAACGGTCCACGAGACCTGCAGGCTGCGGTCGCCGAACGCGAGGCTCGGCGGGTTGGGCGTGTCGGGACGCTGGTCGGGACGCGCGGTCTCGGACGGCAGCGACGGGTCGGACTCTCCGACGCGGTTGGCCGCGGTGACGATGAAGTTGTACTCGACGTTGTTGGTCAGGCCGTCGAGGGTGCACGTCGTCGAACGGCACTCCTTGGTGTAGCCGCCCGCGGCCGAGCGGACGGTGTAGCCCGTGATGGGCGCGCCGTTGTCGATCGGGGGCGACCACGACATCACCACGGTGCGGCTCTCGACGCTCGTGACGGTGGGCTTGCCCGGTGCGTCCGGACGTCCCTGCACGGTGATCCGGATGTGCCCCTCGACCTCGCGGTCGGGATCGCCGGTGGCATCCTGGATGCGGTAGCGCACGACCAGCGTCCCGACGAAGTCGTCGCGGCTGGTCACCTCGACGCGGTCGCCCGAGACGATGGCGTCGCCACCGGTCGTCTCCGTGTAGGCGCCGACGACCTTCAGGGCATCGCCCGGGAACGGGTTCACGTCGTTGTCGAGCACCGGGACCGAGATCGTCGCGCCCTGATCGGCCTGCGCGATGATGTCGTCGTTCGCAGTCGCCAGCGGACGGGTCGACGCCGTGATGGTGACGGTGATCGTCGCGGTCACGGGGTCGGACTCGCCGTCGGTGACGCTGACCTGCACGGGAAGGGCCGTGCCCTTGGCGACATCGGTGCCGGCCGAGACCGAGAGCACCGAGCCGTCGACCGATGCGGTGAGGCCGTCGGGGGCGCCGCCGACGAGGGAGAAGCGGAGGTTCTCGGCATCGCCGGGGTCGGGGTCGGTCGCGAGCGCGGCGAGATCGAGGGTGCGGGCATCCTCGCCCTGGGCCGCCTCCATCTGAGCGCCGATCATCGTCGGCGGGCGGTTGTCGGGCGGCGTCACTGTGATCGGGATCATCAGGGTCGCCTTGCGGCCCGCCGGGTCGTCGGGACCGGTCCCGTCGGTGACCTCGAAGGTCAGGGCGTCCTGACCGAAGTACTCGGCCGCCGAGGTGTAGACGAGCGTCCGCTCGTCCTTGACGAGCGAGGCGCCGTTGGAGTGGGTCGCGGTGACCTTCTCGGCCTCGGTGACGACGACCTCGCGGCCGCCCGATGCGCGGACGTAGTCGGCCAGGGGCAGCTCGATCGTCTCGCCGCTCTTGACCTCGACACCCTCGGTCGTGATGAGGCTCGGCGGCAGTTCGACCAGCGCGGGCACGTGGATGAAGGCGGCGGCCGAGAGTCCGTCCTCGTCGGTGATGAAGTAGGTGATGAGCTGGCGCTGCTCGGTCAGCTGCACCGACACCCCACCGTCGGGCCGGACGGTGGCGTTCTCGCCACCGGTGCCGAGGGTCACATCCAAAGCGGAGCGGGTGCCGTCGGGGTCGTCGTCGTTGTCGAGCACGGCGACCTGCGAGACGCCGTTCTCGTCGACGTCCTCGGCGCGCACCCGGTCGTCTCGGGCGATCGGCCGCTGCAGCGGCACGTCCTCCTCGATCGTGATCTGCACCGGAGCGGTGGCCGTCAACCCGCGAGTGTCCTCGATCGTGTACTGGATGCTCGTGTTCATCGGCACGTCGGGCGCCGTGATGACGATCTGCTCGCCCGAGACCTCGGCGGCGAGACCGTCGACGTCGGGCACCTCGAGAGCGTCGGCGGCGAAGTTGAACAGATCCCCGTCGGGGTCGGAGTCGTTCTGCAGCACCGACACCGCGACCTGTCTGCCGGGACGCATGATGACGGAGTCCTTCACCGCGTACGGCGCCTGGTTCGTCGTCTCGGCGGGCGCGATCCCCACCTGGATGCGAGCCGTGCCCTCCTGACCGAGCCGGTCGCGCACACGGTAGGTGAACGAGTCGGAGCCCGTGCTGGTGTCGAACGCCTCGTACTCGAACGAGTTCGAGCCGGTGCTGACGATGCGGCCCTTGCCGGGCGAGCTGGCGAGACCGATGAGCTCGACCGAGTCGCCGTCCTCGTCGATGCCGTCCAGCGGCACCGGGATCGTCACCTTCGAGCCGCTGAGGGTGCGGGCCGTCAGATCGCGCGGGCGGGGCGCGGCGTTGACGTCGTCCTGCCGGGGCAGGATCTGGATCGTCACGTACGCACCGGCGCGCTGGCCGGAGCTGTCGACGGCCTCGTACGTCGCGTTCACCGTCTTCGGCTCATCGCCGGCGCGGAAGCGCAGCTTGTCCTCCGACACGAAGATCTGGCCGTCGGCCTCCTCGATGAGCGGCGGCACGAGGTCGGGCGCGACGTGGATCGTGTCGCCGTTGGGGTGCGAGTCGTTGGCGAGCACATCGATCGTCACGACATCCCCGACGCGCACGACGGCGGTGTCGTTGTTCGCGATCGGGGGTCGCAGACGATCGGGGGCGGGGATCGGGATCACGACGATCTCGCCGGTCGCCGACTGGTCGCCGTTGGAGATGGTGTACGACACGCGGGTCTGCTGGCTGAGCGAGCCCTGATCGGTGATGCGAACGGTCTCGTGGCCGAGCACCGCCGCGGTCACGCCACTGTCGGGTGCGGCCGTGACCGACTGGACCACCAGGATGCCGCCGGCGGGATCGGTGTCGTTGCCGAGGACGTTCACGAGCACGTCGCCGCCGGTGGGAAGCAGCGCGACGTCGCGCACCGCGACCGGCGGGAGGCTCGTGTCCGCCGCCGGGAGGACGTCGACGCGGACGAGACCGGGGACGCTGTTCGGCCCCGCTGAGACGAGGTAGTCGACGTAATAGGTGTTGACGGCGTCGGAGGTGAAGGTGAAGGTCTGCTCGGTGAAGTCCGGCTCGATCGTGGCGCCCTCGACCTCGTCGACGCGCGTCAGGCGCAACGGCTCGCGACCGGCGCTGGTGTCGTTGGCGAGCGGCGAGACCGTCACCGACTGACCCACCCGGGTCACGACGTGGTCGGCGTTGGTCACCGGGAGGGTGGTTCCGGGAGGGCGGACGTCGATGCGCAGCACGCCGGCGCCGTCGTCGGTGCCGTCGGACACGACGATCGGGACGTCCTTGCGACCCTGCACGGCGCCGATGGCGCGGTAGGTGACCTGACCGTCCGAGGTGAAGTCCACCTCGTCGCCGCCGTCGGCCTGCACCGACTTCAGGAAGATGTCGTCGCCGTCGGGGTCGATCCATTCGGTCAGCACGTTGTACGAGGCGGTGCCGCCGGCCTCGACCGTGACGGGCGTCACGCGCTGCTGGACGGGCGGGGAGTTCTCGTCCTCGCCGCGCACGGTGAGCCGGACGGTCGCCGAGGCCTCACCGCCCCGGCCGTCATCGGCGGTGTAGCTGAACGACGTCGTCCCGGAGGCGTCCTCGGGGACGGCGATCTGCAGCCCGCCGCCGTTCTGGATCGCGGAGATCTCGCCGAACGCCGGGTCGCTGGTGGCCTCGGCCACGAGGACGTCGCCGTCGGCGTCGGTGTCGTTGAAGAGCACGGGCAGCACGGTGGTGCGACCCGGTCGCACGCCGAAAGCGTCGTCGACGGCGATCGGCGGGGTGTTCTCGTCGGTGCGTTCGGGCAGGGCGGTCTCGACGGTCTCCTCCGTCGTCTCCTGCTCCTCGTCGCCGGTGCCCTCGGGCGGGGTGATGTCGGTCCAGTTGTCGACCCGCTGCATGTTCTCGCTCGCGAGCCAGGCGGCCCCGCCGAACACGTCGTTGAGGACGACGACGTCGCGGTTCACCCGGAACTCCAGCTTCGCAGCGGGATCGATGCCCTCGATCTCCTGCACCACGTCATCGGCGTCGTCGGCGCAGTCCCGCACGAACATCCCCGAGCCCGACCAGGCGCCGTAGGCGCAGCCGCCGACGTACACCGGCTCGGCGGGCACTCCCTCGCCGCCGGCTTCGATCGTGACGGTCTCACCACCGGGCTGGACCCGCAACAGGGCGGTCGGCGTGCTGACGGTGAGGGTCTCCGCGTCGTTCGACGGACGCTGGAGCAGCGCATCGACGGGGACCGTGGTCTGCGAGCCGTCGCCGCCGTAGAGCACGCGCGTCTGCTGATCGAGGACGTACGGGGTGCGCCCCAGCGCGGTGATGGCGAGCTCGCTCTCCTCGGCCACGCCCTCGAGCTCGCGCTCGGCGGTCTGCGCGACGGTTCCGTCTCCGATCGGAGCGTACGCGTAGAGCGCGGCACCCTCAGCGGATGCCGCATAGACGGTGCCGTCGGTGCCGACCGTGGCCGTCGCGTTCTCGCCGAGCTCGGCGATCGGCTCATTGCCCTCGAAGCTGAAGCCGTTCACACCGGCGAACTGCACCGTGCGCAGAGCGCCCGCCGCGTCGAGCACCGACACCGTGTCGGCCCCGAGAGCGACCTGGGCTCCGGGCTGCACCTCGGCGGTGCCCGAGAGCACGACCTTCGCCGGGTCGACGGCCGACATGGCGGAGCCGTCGGCGTCGACCACGACCACACGGGCGCCCGACTGCAGGACGTCGTAGTCCGCGGCCGTCGTGCGAAGACTCCCGTCGAGCACGCGGGACTCGTTGTTGTAGTGACCCACCAGCAGGCTCGACTGCTTCGTGACCCACACACCGCCGTCGTGCAGATCGACCTCGGTCGTCGGCTCGCCCTCGTAGGCGACGGCGAGTGTGCCGATCGTGAGGGCGGCGATCGTGACGACACCGGCGGAGAGGAGGGTGCGCGGGCGGGCGTGCAGCCAGGCGGTCGACTTCATTGGGCTCGGCTCCCCCCGGGGCATCGATCATCGTCCCGTGAACGGGCGCGCGCTGGTGAACTGCGGAACCACCCTACGTCAGGCGAACCGGCGATTATGTCACTTGACATGGGGAGAACTCCCCATGTCACGAACGTGTCGTATGTGTATTCGGTGCGAGACCCCCAGGGCCCGATCGCGTCAACGTCCGACGTAACGCCGCAGGTGCTGCGCCGTCAGGGTGTCGGCCGCGTCGACGAGGGTCGACGGCGTGCCCTCGAACACGACGAGCCCTCCGTCGCGCCCCGCCCCGGGGCCGATGTCGATGATCCAGTCGGCGTGGGCCATCACGGCCTGATGGTGCTCGATCACCACGACGGTGTTGCCCGCGTCGACGAGCCGGTCCAGCAGCGCCAGGAGGTTGTCGACGTCGGCCAGATGCAGTCCGGTCGACGGCTCGTCGAGGATGTAGACCGCGCCCTGGGAGGCCATCGAGATCGCGAGCTTGAGGCGCTGCCGCTCGCCGCCGGACAGCGAGCTCAGTCCCTGGCCGAGGGTGATGTAGCCGAGTCCCACGTCGATGAGCCGGCCGAGGATGCCTCCCGCGACCCCTGATGGGAAGACCTCCACGGCCTCGGCCGCGCTGAGGGCCAGCACCTCGGCGATGTTCCGCCCGGCGAGGGTGTACTCCAGCACATCGGCGCTGAACCCCGATCCGTCGCAGAGGTCGCATGGGGTTTCGACGGAAGCCGAGATGCCGAGCTTGGTCACGATCACACCGAGCCCCGTGCACGCCGGGCACGCGCCCTGCGAGTTGGCGCTGAAGAGGGCGGGCTTGACCCCGTTCGCCTTGGCGAAGGCCGACCGCACCGCGTCGAGGAGCCCCGTGTAGGTGGCCGGGCTGCTGCGGCGGTTGCCTCGGATGGGCGCTTGGTCGACCACCACCACGCCCTCGCGGGACGCCAGACTGCCGTGGATCAGCGACGACTTGCCCGAACCGGCGACCCCGGTGACCACGGTGAGGATGCCGCGGGGGACGTCGACGTCGACCGAACGGAGGTTGTGCTCGGTGGCACCGCGGATCTCGAGGGCGCCCGTGGCCGAACGCACCCGCGGCTTGAGCTCGGCCCGGTGATCGAGGTGACGCCCCGTCAACGTGTCCGAGCCGCGCAGCCCGGCGAGGGTGCCGGTGAACTGCACGCGCCCGCCGTGGCGTCCGGCGCCGGGGCCGAGATCGATGACGTGGTCGGCGATCTCGATGACCTCGGGCTTGTGCTCGACCACGAGCACGGTGTTGCCCTTGTCGCGCAGGCCGCGGAGCAGATCGTTCATGCGCTGGATGTCGTGCGGATGCAGACCGGCCGTGGGCTCGTCGAAGACATAGGTCACGTCGGTCAGGCTCGATCCGAGGTGGCGGATCATCTTGGTCCGCTGCGCCTCTCCGCCCGAGAGGCTGCCGGACGCACGGTCGAGCGAGAGGTAGCCGAGCCCGATGTCGATGAACGACTGGACCGTCGCACGCAGCCCGGTCAGCAGGGGCGCGACCTCGGGGGCGTCGATCCGCTCGAGCCAGACCGCGAGGTCGGTGATCTGCAGCGCCGCGGCATCGGCGATGCTCAGCCCGGCGACCTTCGCCGACCGCGCACCCTCGTTGAGCCGCGTGCCGCCGCATTCCGGACACGGCATGAACTTGACCGCGCGGTCGACGAAGGCCCGGATGTGCGGCTGCAGCGCATCGCGGTCCTTCTGGAGCATCGACTTGGTGACCCGCGGGACGAGCCCCTCGTAGGTCATGTTGATGTTCTGGATCTTGACCTTCGTGGGCTCCTTGTACAGGAAGTCGTGCAGCTCGGCCTCGCTGTAGTCGGCGATGGGCTTGTCGGGATCGAGCAGGCCGGACTCGCTGTAGCCGCGGACCATCCAGCCGTCGGCGTTGTACCCGGGGATCGTGATCGCCCCCGCGTTCAGCGACTTGGCCCGGTCGAACAGCTCGCCGAGGTCGATGTCGCTGATCTCGCCGAGACCTTCGCAGCGGGGGCACATGCCGCCGGTGACCTGGAACGAGCGCCGCTGCTCGCGACCCGCATCGGAACCGACGGCGATCGTGACCGCACCGGCTCCCGAGACCGATGGCACGTTGAACGAGAACGCCTGCGGCGACCCGACGAACGGCTCGCCGATGCGACTGAAGAGGATGCGCAGCATGGCGTGGACGTCGGTGGCGGTGCCGACCGTCGACCGGGCGTTCGCACCCATCCGCTCCTGGTCGACGATGATCGCGGGGCTGATGTTCTCGAGCGCGTCGGCGTCGGGGCGGCCGATCTGCGCCATGAACTGCTGCACGAACGTCGGGTAGGTCTCGTTGATGAGGCGCTGCGATTCTGCGGCGATCGTGCCGAACACGAGGGACGACTTGCCCGAGCCGCTCACACCGGTGAACACCGTGAGCCGGCGCTTGGGGACGTCGACATCGACGTCGACGAGATTGTTCGCGCGCGCACCTCGCACGCGGATCACATCGTGGGTGTCGGCGACGTGCGGGTCCCGTGCAGCGGCCATGGCGCATCCTTTCGTCGCGGACGCTCTCATTGTGGCCGTTCCCGGCGCTCCGGCCTAGAGCGGAGCTTCGGCCCGGTGGCACCCCGGAACGTGGTCGTCGACCATGCCCGACGATTGCATGAGCGCGTACATCGTGGTCGGGCCGACGAAGCGGAAGCCGCGCTTGCGGAGCGCCTTGCTCATCGCGTCGGACTCCGGCGTCACCGGCGGAACCGCTGCGAGACTCGCCGGTCGGGGCCGCCCGGTGAGGGGCGCGAACGACCAC
Source organism: Microbacterium oleivorans (assembly GCF_013389665.1). Lineage (NCBI taxonomy): Bacteria > Bacillati > Actinomycetota > Actinomycetes > Micrococcales > Microbacteriaceae > Microbacterium > Microbacterium oleivorans. Next base: position 1,657,339 of record NZ_CP058316.1, read on the forward strand.
ATGAGCTCGTCGAAGTCGCCGTCGGCGAACTCCCGCAGCAGCCGCGCGTTCCCGATCGTCGCCTCGATCTTCGCCCGGTTGCGGATGATGCCGGCGTCACCCATCAGCCGCTCGATGTCGGCGGGGCCGAAAGCGGCGACGCGCTCGGGCTCGAAGCCGGCGAAGACCTCGCGGAAGCGCGGCCGTTTGCGCAGGATCGTGATCCAGCTCAGGCCCGCCTGGAAACCCTCCAGGCTGAGCTTCTCGAACAGCGGACGGTCGCCGTGCAGCGGCCTCCCCCACTCCTCATCGTGGTACCGGCGGTACTCGGCATCGTCACCGACCCATCCGCAGCGCGCCAGGCCGTCAGATGCGGTGATGAGGTCGGCCGTCATCCCGCCAGGTTATCGAGGACGGACGACACCGACGCCGCACGCGAGGAGCGACTACTTCGCACCCTTCGCGACGGCCTTCTCCGAGACCGGGGCCGTCCCCGATGCCGCGAGGTTCACGTAATACTCCCGTGCCTCGCGCTGACGCTCGGCCTCGACCCCCGAGGCGATGGGAGCCCGGACGTGCTCGGGTGCGAACCCGAACGCGTCGACGAGGTCCTGCGCATGGGGGCGCAACCGGCCGCACAGCCGGTCGATGTAGCGGGTGACCGCGGTCGCGCGCTGGGCTGAGAGGCGGCCGTTGACGAGGTACCAGGCGAGGTGGCGCTCGATGAGCGTGAGTCCGAACAGGTCGCGGAGCCACACCAGCACCTGCCGCGTGCCGTCGTCCTCGACCCGCTTGATGCCCTCGGCGAACGCCTCCCACTGCAGCAGCTCACCGTGAGCGCGCGCCGCGTCGATGAGCTCGGACTGGTGGAGGTTGAACACCGCGGCGGCGTCGCCCTGCGACATCTTCGACGCCGGCCGCAGCGCGGCGGCGACATCGGCGATCATCTGCTCGACCCGACCCGCGAGCAGTTCGTGCTGCTGCTCGGCCCGGAGCCCCAGCTCGACCGATCGCGCCGTCAGGCCGAAGTCGGCGACGGACTGCCCCAGCTGGCGCAGGCCCGCACCGTGGAACACCTTCTCGGCGGTGGTCACCGCGGCGAACTTCGCGAGGGCAGCGGCATCCGCACCCTTGAAGCGCTTCGCGTAATCGCTCAGCAGCCGCTTGCCGACGAGCTGCAGCAGCACGTTGTTGTCGCCCTCGAAGGTGGCGTAGACGTCGAGGTCGTGGTGCAGGTCGACCATGCGGTTCTCGGCGAGGAAGCCCTGACCACCGCAGGCCTCCCGACACTCCTGGATGGTGTCGAGCGCATTCCAGGTCGACAGCGGCTTGAGAGCGGCCGCGAGCGTCTCGAGGTTCTCGCGCCCTTCGGGCGTGTCGGTTCGACCCGAGAACACGCCGTCGAACGCTCGCAGGAGCTCGTCGTGGGCGAAGTACTGCGCGTACGTCTGCGCGAGCCGCGGCAGCAGCCGGCGCTGGTGACGCCCGTAGTCGAGCAGGGTCACCTCGTCGGTGCCGGCGCCCGAGTCGAACTGACGACGCTGGCTGGCGTAGGTGACGGCGATGTACTCCGACAGAGCGGATGCCGTCGTCGCGGCGCCGTCGAGCGAGACGCGGCCCTGGACGAGCGCGCCGAGCATGGTGAAGAAGCGGCGCCCGGGGCTGGCGATCTCCGACGAGTAGGAGCCATCGGGGGCGACGTCGCCGTACCGGTTCAACAGGTTCGTGCGGGGGATGCGGACGTGGTCGAAGTGCAGGCGCCCGTTGTCGATGCCGTTGAGCCCGCCCTTGACGCCGTCGTCCTCGCCGCCGATGCCCGGCAGGAAGGCGCCGTCGTCGTCGCGGAGCGGCACGAAGAAGCAGTGGACCCCGTAGTTCACTCCGCCGGTGATCAGCTGGGCGAAGAGGGTCGCCGCCTTGCCGTGGACCGCGGCGTTGCCGAGGTAGTCCTTCCACGCACCCCGGAACGGGGTGTGGATGACGAACTCCTCGGTCTCGGCATCGTAGGTGGCGGTGGTGCCGATCGCGGCGACGTCGGAGCCATGACCGGTCTCGGTCATGGCAAAGGCGCCCGGGAGGCGCATCTCCATGGCGTCGCGCAGCCATGCGTCGTGATGCGGCTTGGTGCCCAGCTGATGGATGGCCGACCCGAACAGCCCCCACTGCACGCCCGACTTGATCTGCAGGCTCGGGTCCGCGAGCACGAGCTCCTCGAACCCCGCGAGGTTCGCCCCGTTGTCGCCGCCGCCGCCGTACTCCACCGGGTACGCCCGCCCCGAGGCGCCGCGCTCGACGAGCAGGTGCAGTTGATTCATCACGCGCTCGCGGTGCTCGGCCATCGGCTCGCCGGGGATCTGCCAGAAGACCGGGTCCTTGATCATCTCGCGTGCCTCGCGGCGGGTGGCGGCCCAGGTTCCCAGCAGCAGATCGGTGACGGCATCGATGTCGATGCGCGGCTCGTGCGCCTCGCTCGCGCTGTGGGGCGCGGTCTGCGCTCCCCCGGCGGGGGTGCGGTCTGCGGTGGCGGGCTTCTGGGGGCGTACAGCGGCGTCGGTCATCACGTGCCTTTCGACGTCGGAAGGATCGGAGTCGATACCCACGGTAGAACTTCCACAACATGGACCCCAACTGTGTTGGTCGATACGCACAAGTCACCGCCGTCACGGCGGCGCTCCGGATTGTGCGCGCGCTACATCGGACCGCGATCAGCGCGCCGCAGACGTCAGTGGGATGCCACGACGGCGAGCACGGCGTCGCCGTAGGCCTCGCGCTTCTTGGCGCCGATGCCGGTGATGCCCTCGAGGTCGGCGGAGGTGCGTGGTCGGCTGTCGGCGAGGGCTCGCAGCGTCGCATCGCCGAAGACGATGTACGCCGGCACCCCCTGCTCGCGAGCCTGCTCCGCGCGCCACGCGCGAAGCGCCTCGAACAGGTCGCGGTCGCCTTCGGCCACCTGTTCGGCGGCGGCCGCCTTGCGCACCCGCGAGCCGCCGCTGTTCGAGCCGCGTCCCAGCACGTCGCGTCGCAGCGGCACGCCGGCCTCGCCCTTCAGCACGGCGGCGCCGGCGTCGCCGACCGCGAGCACGCCGTACTCGCCGCGCGCGACGAGGATGCCGCGGGCGAGAAGCTGGCGGATGACGCTGCGCCAGTCCTGGTCGGACAGGTCGGCGCCCAGCCCGTAGGTCGCCAGCTCATCGTGGCGCTGTTGCCGGATGCGCTCGGTCGAGGCGCCGCGCAGGATGTCGACGAGATGCCCGGCACCGAACGACTGATTGCGCTCGCGCTGCAGCCGGACGATCGTCGACAGCAGCTTCTGCGCCGGGACGAGCCCGTCCCACGTGTCGGGCGGGGTGAGGCACGTGTCGCAGTTGCCGCAGGCCTCGGACTCCTGACCGAAGTAGCCGAGGAGGTTCTGGCGCCGGCAGGCGACGGTCTCGCACAGCGCGAGCATCGCGTCGAGGTGCTGCCCCATGCGCATCTTGAAGGTGCGATCACCCGGGCTCTGGTCGATGAGGCGCCGCTGTTGCACGACGTCGCCCAGACCGTAGGCCATCCACGCGATGGCGGGCTCGCCGTCGCGTCCGGCTCGACCGGTCTCCTGGTAGTAGCCCTCGACGGACTTGGGCAGGTCGACGTGGGCGACGAAGCGCACATCGGGCTTGTCGATCCCCATGCCGAACGCGATCGTGGCGACCATGACGACGCCGTCCTCGCGAAGGAAGCGCGACTGGTGCTTCGCCCGCATCTCGGCGGGCAGGCCCGCGTGGTAGGGCAGGGCGTCGAGTCCCTGTGCGGCGAGATAGTCGGCGGTCTGCTCGACCGACTTCCGGCTGAGGGCGTAGACGATGCCCGCCGACCCCTCCGGCATCGTGCGGATGAACGTCACGAGCTGCCGGCGCGGATCGACCTTGGGTTCGATGCGGTACTGGATGTTGGGCCGGTCGAAGCTCGCGACGAAGTGGCGGGCCTGCGGCAGACGCAGCCGCTCGGTGAGCTCCTGGTGCGTCGCGCGGGTCGCGGTCGCCGTCAGTGCCATGCGCGGGACGCCGGGGAACCGCTCGTCGAGGTCGCCGAGCGCGAGGTAGTCCGGCCGGAAGTCGTGACCCCACTGCGATACGCAGTGGGCCTCGTCGATCGCGATGACGCTGAGCGATCCGCGCTGGAGCAGCTGGGTCGTCTGAGGAACGCTGAGGCGCTCGGGGGCGACGTAGAGCACGTCGAGGTCGCCCGCGAGGAAGGCCTGCTCCACACCGGCACGCTCGCCCGCCGACTGCGTGGAGTTGAGGTAGGCGGCGCGGACGCCGTTCGCGACGAGGGCGTCGACCTGATCGTGCATGAGGGCGATGAGCGGGCTCACCACCAGGCCCGTACCGGGCCGGACGAGTGCGGGCACCTGGTAGGTGATCGACTTGCCGCCACCGGTCGGCATGAGCACGACGGCATCCCCGCCCTCGACCACGTGCGAGACGATGTCGCCCTGATCGCCGCGGAAGTCGTCGTAGCCGAAGACCTCCTTCAGCACGGCGCGCGGGTCAGCACCGGTGAAGTCGCGGCGCGCGAGCGAGAGGACGGCGGCGGGCGTGGCCGTCGCCGTCGGCACACCTCGGCGAGCCGGCGTGGAACGGGGCGAAGACGTGCGAGACGGAGCCTCGGCCGCGGCATCGCCGGCGGCCGTCCGGTCGCGGGTGGCACGGGCCACTGCGGCGCCGTATCCGTCGAACTCGGGCGGCGGCGGAGCGTCGACATCGTCGGGCGGAGCGAGCTCGTCGGGATTCCAGTCGAGGTCGGCGTAGGGATCCGCATCCCAGGACTGCTGCTCTCGACTCACCCGTTCACGATAGCCGCGGCATCCGACATCCGCCGCCGCGTGCTCACAACCTCTCCTCAGCTCCGCGGGCGGGTGCGCAAGGCCAGGCGGACGAAGGGCAGGTCATCCCGGTCGATGACGGCCGTAGCCACCACCTGCGCGGTGATGCGCACACCGACCGCGTACACCCAGGGGTCGGTGTCGATCTCGATCGCATCCGTCGCTGTCCCATCGACCAGGAGCCGCGTCGGGCGCGCCGCCGTCGGGGTCACCTGCCACGAGCGGTCGGCGAGCGGCCCCGGGGGCAACCCGAGCTGCTCCGCGAAGCCGTTGCGCAGGATGTGGTCGGCATGCTCGACGAGCTGATGGGTGAGCGCGGCGGATTCCGCGCCGGCATCCCGGTGCCACGTCGTACGCACCGCTTCGGAGAGCTGGCGCTGGCGCATCCGCTCCACCGCGGCGATGAGCCAGGCGGGACGCGGCCGCGGCGGCTCGTCGTGGAGTGACGCGCGGGTGTTCTCGTCGAGCTCGGCGAGGTTGCGGGGATCGGCGTGGTCCTCGGGGTATCGCCAGAGGAGGGAGGTGATCGCCACGGACTGCATCCACGGCCCCGACCCGTCGACGCCTTCGGTCAACGAGAAGGCCCCGCCTCCCCCGCCTCGGCGCCGCAAGACCTGCCGCCGTCAACACCACCGCTCGGACAGGGAGCGTACGACCGTGAGATTGCGGTTCGTGGCGACACCCAGCAGCTTGGCGGCCGCCAACGGGTCGACGACGCCGTCCTGGTACCCGGGCAGCAGGAGCGCATGGGCGGCGCGGCCTCGGACGACCATCCGCCCCGCGTCCGATCCGCGTTCCTCGACCGCGGCGATCGTGGCGGCGTCGAGCTCGTCCTTGAGCAGATAGACGTAGTGCCGCGCGAGGCCCGGGTTCGCGTCGTTCAGCGCGACGGCGTCGGCCGCCAGCATTCTGAACTCGTCGGCGCGGAAGGTGATCGTGGGGACCTCGAATCCGCGGTCGGCGGCGTAGGCCCGCTCGAGCGTGTGCTCGATCCGCGTGCGCGATCGCATCCGGGTGTCGAAGCGGACGTTGCCGGTGTTGATGTGCGTGCGGACGTCCTCGAAGCCGACGGCCTCGGTCGTGCGCCGGATGTCGTCCTTCGGGAACACCCGCGTCGCGCCGAGGTTGATCGCGCGCAGGAACCCGAGGTGAGTGGTCACAGCGCCATTGTGCCCGCCCCCTCCGACATCCCGGCGCGCGGCGGAGGCCGGGCGATCAGAGGCGGACGACCTCGGTCACCCGCACGACCGCCGTGCCCGCCTCGACGGAGGCCTCCAGGTCGACCTCCGCGCGGATGCGCCAGTCGTGGTCGCCCGCGGGATCGTCGATGATCTGCTCGACGCGCCAGACGCCCTCGCGCGCCGGCCCCTCGTCGATCACGCACAGCGACGGCGAGCGCGCCGGGCCGCCGGTGAGCACCTCGTCGTGGTCGTCGTAGTAGCGGTCGAGGATCTCGGGCCAGTCGACGCCGGGGTCGAGGGCCTCGAGGGCCTCGTCGTCCTGCAGGGCGGCGAGCTGCACGCGCCGGAACAGCTCGTTGCGCACCAGAACCGTGAAGGCCCGGCGGTTGGTGAGCACCGACGGCGGGGCCGGCGGCACCACCGGCGCATCGGGATCGTCGGTCGGATGGGCGAGCGACTCCCACTCGTCGACCAGGCTCGAGTCGACCTGGCGCACGAGCTCGCCGAGCCACTCGATGAGGTCCATGAGGTCGTCGGTGCGCGCCTCGGCGGGAACCGTCTGCCGGATCGCGCGATACGCGTCGCTGAGGTAGCGGAGCACGAGGCCCTCGCTCCGGCCGAGCTGGTAGAACGACACGAACTCGCCGAAGGTCATCGCCCGCTCGAACATGTCGCGCACGACGGACTTCGGCGACAGCTCGAAGTCGCGCACCCAGGGCTGACTCGAGGCGAACGTCTCGAACGCCTGCGCGAGCAGGTCGGCGAGGGGCTTCGGCCAGGTGATCTCCTCGAGCAGCGCCATGCGCTCGTCGTACTCGATGCCGTCGCGCTTCATCGCGCCGACCGCCTCGCCGCGCGCCTTGTACTCCTGCTGCGACAGGATCGCCCGCGGGTCGTCGAGGGTCGCCTCGATCACGCTCACGACGTCGAGCGCGTAGTGCCCGGTGCCCGTCTCGGCGTCGTCCGGAGACAGCAGACCGATCGCGGCGAGCGCGAACGGCGACAGCGGCTGGTTGAGCGCGAAGTTCGGCTGCAGGTCGACGGTGAGATGGATGCCGTCGCCCGAGGCCTCGACGATGCCGGCGGCCACCAGCGTGCGGAAGATCGCCAACGCCCGCCGCGCGAGCGCATACTTCCGAGCGCGCGGCTCGTGGTTGTCGAACACCAGCGACCGGACGTTGCCGAAGACGTCACCGCCTCGGCCGGTCACGTTCAACAGCATCGCCGCGGTCAGCTGCAGCTGCGGTGTCAGCGGTTCGGGCTCGGCGTCGACGAGACGCTCGAACGACCCCTCACCCCAGTTGACGACGCCGGTCGGGGCCTTCTTGCGCACGATCTTCTTGCGCTTGGCGGCGTCGTCGCCGGCCTTCGCGAGGGCGACCGCGTTCTCGATCTCCCACTCCGGCGCCATGACGATGACGTTGCCGTGAGGATCGAAGCCGGCTCGACCCGCGCGCCCCGCCACCTGGTGGAACTCGCGTGCGCTCAGCTGCCGCATTCTCGTGCCGTCGTACTTCGACAGCGCGGTGATCACGACCGTGCGGATCGGCACGTTGATGCCGACACCGAGCGTGTCGGTGCCGCAGATGACCTTGAGCAATCCCCGCTGCGCGAGGGTCTCGACGAGGCGGCGGTAGCGCGGCAGCATCCCGGCATGATGCACCCCGATGCCCGCGCGGACGAGGCGCGACAGCGTCTTGCCGAAGCCGGTCGTGAAGCGGAAGCCGCCGATCGCCTCGGCGATGGCGTCGCGCTGCTCGCGGGTCGTGATCTTGACGCTCGAGAGCGCCTGCGCCCGCTCGATGGCCGCCGCCTGCGAGAAGTGCACGATGTAGACCGGAGTCTCACGCTCTTCGAGCAGCCGTTCGAGCACGTCGTGGACGGGCCGTCGCTCGTACGAGAAGTGCAACGGCACCGGGCGCTCGACACCGGTGACGAGCGCCGTCCGCCGGCCGGTGCGCCGCGACAGGTCGTCGGCGAGGTCGGTGACGTCGCCGAGGGTGGCCGACATCAGCAGGAACTGCGCGCGCGGCAGCGTCAGCAGCGGCACCTGCCAGGCCCAGCCGCGATCGGGGTCGCCGTAGAAGTGGAACTCGTCCATCACGACCTGGTCGACGTCGGCATCCGCGCCCTCGCGCAGCGCCAGGTTCGCCAGGATCTCGGCCGTGCAGCAGATGATCGGAGCGTCCGGGTTCACCGAGGAGTCCCCGGTGACCATGCCGACCTTCTCGGCGCCGAAGATCTCGACGAGCGCGAAGAACTTCTCGCTGACGAGCGCCTTGATCGGAGCCGTGTAGTACGTGCGCCCGCTCCGAGCCACGGATGTCGCGTGCGCGGCGACCGCGACGAGCGACTTGCCCGTGCCGGTCGGCGTCGCCAGCACCACGTTCGCGCCCGAGACGAGCTCGATGACCGCCTCATCCTGCGCCGGGTAGAGGGTGAGTCCCCGCCCCTCGGCCCACGTCGTGAACGCGTCGTAGATCGCGTCGTCCGAGGCCTCCGGCCCGATGAGGTCGAGCAGCGCCGCGGAGGTCATCCCTCGAGTCTGCCCTACCCGCGCCGACCGACGGTCGTGCCGGCACCCCGGCGGCAGCCGCGCGTGCACGACTCCTGCACAGTCCGCGCGAAGCCCCGCAGAGCCCCCGACTCGAGCACCACGTGCGCCGATGAGCAGGAGTTGCGCACGGGCACCTAGCCTGACGTCTCGGCGCCGGCATCCTTGGCTGTCAGCACCCGGCCGCACGATTCGCGCACCCGGTCGGTGAAGGCGGGGTCGGCCTGCGCCCGCGCCACGACGGCGTCGTACATCGCCGGCAGCACCGTGGGATCGGCCGAGGCCAGCACGATGTCGACCCCGGCCGCCAGTGCTTCGACGGCCCGGTCGCCGGGCGCCACGATCTCGGCGGCGGCCGCGGCCGAGAGGTCGTCGGTGATCACGACGCCGTCGAACCCGACGCGCTCACGCAGGAGAGCGAGCACCCCGGGCGAGAACGCCGCGGGACGGTCGGCGTCGATGTTCTCGTAGCGCGCGGTGCCCACCATGACGAGCGATGCTCCGGATGCCGTCAGCGTGCGGTAGACGCCGACATCGGGCGAATCCGACGACACGGCCGTATCGATCACCTCGGCGGTGTAGTCCGTGTTCGCGTCGACCCGTCCGAGACCCGGAAAGTGCTTGAAGGTGGGCAGGACGCCGGCGGCCCGCATCCCGTCGGCGAACGCTCCGGCCTCGGCGGCGACGGTCCGCTCGTCGTAGCCGTACTGGCGACCGAGCGCCCCGATCGGAGGGTTGTCGAACCGCGACTCCGCACTCGTGACGATGTCGGCGACGGGCGCGAGGTTGATGTCGATGTCGGCTGCGGCGAGCTGGGCGCCCCACGTCGTGGCGGCGGCGCGCAGTCCTGCAGGTCCGAGATCGGCCTGGCGGATGGCGTAGGGCATCTCGTCGAATCCGGGCCCGCGCAGCACCTGCACTTCGCCTCCCTCCTGGTCGGTCGCGACCCACAGCGGCGGGGCGCCCCGGGGAGCCAGCGCGCGAAACTGCGCGACGAGCCCCGCGGTGGCATCCACGCCCGCCGTCGAGCGGCCGTGCAGGAACAGACCGCCCACTCCGCGGTCGCGGATCGCGGCGGCGGCATCGGGCGAGACCGTGTCGACGGGGGTGCCGACCATGAGCACCTGCCCGACGCAGGCCTCGAGACTCAACGAGTCGGCGGCATCCGGCGATGCCGTGGGGGTGGGCGTCGGACTCGCGGTAGGCGCGGGCGCAGGGGTCGAGGGGTCAGCGGGGCCGGGCTCGGGGGCGCACCCGGTCGCCAGCACCAGCACGCCCGCCACGACGAGGGAGGCGAGGGCGGGTCGGGCCGGGGCCGGAACGGGGCGGCTGCGGGTCACCCCACCATCGTGACCTGCTCAGCAGCAGCGCGCACCGGGGTTGCGGTCTTGGTCGTCCATGCGCTGGCGCCAGAACTGCCGCTCGGTCAGCGGCTCGATGCCTGGATGCGTCCGGCGATGGTGCGCGAGATACGTCGCGTAGGCGTTGTCCCCCATGAGCGAGGTGACGGGGGAAGGCGCTTCATTGCGTTCTCCAGCTGAGGCGGACGCTCCGATACGTTGCCGGGATCTGGTCGTCATGGTCTCGAACGGCTCTACGTTGGAGGGGACCGATGAGGAGAACTCCATGACCGACGAGACCATCACCGTCACGCGTGACGATGCGAATGACCGATACGACCTGATGGTCGGTGACGTCGCGGCGGGATACGCCGCGTTCCGCCGCGACGACGACGAAGGCCGACTGGTGTTCGACCACACCGTGGTCGAGAAGGAGTTCGGCGGGCGGGGTCTCGGCAAGACGCTGGCACGCGACGCGCTCGCCGACGTCGCGCGCCGCGGCGAGACCGTCGTTCCCGAATGCCCGTTCATCGTGAAGTTCCTCCGCGAGAACGAGGTCCCGGGCCTGCGGATCGACTGGCGCGACGAGGATGCCGCCGACGCCGCGGCTCCGGCGGAACCCTCGGCGTGACCCGATTCGACGCCGAGTCGGCGCCCGTCGACGAGGACCCGGGGATCGGCTCCCCCGGCCCCCGGCGGACGCTGCTCGAGGCGCGCGACGTGCCGCTCGGCGGGGTGCGTGCGATGTCGGTGAGTCGATTCCTCCCGCAACGCGATCTGCCGCTGGTCGGCGCCTGGTGCTTCCTCGACCGCTTCGGTCCGCAGCGCACGAAGATGCGGGTCGAGCCCCACCCGCACATCGGCCTCCAGACCGTCACCTGGCCGCTCGCCGGTGAGGTGCACCACCGCGACACCCTCGGCAGCGACGTCGTCATCGAGCGCGGCGCCCTCAACATCATGACCAGCGGCGCCGGCATCGCCCACTCCGAGTACTCCGTCGGTGACGAGCCGATCCCGCTCGATGCCCTGCAGCTGTGGGTCGCGCTCCCTGAGGAACGCCGGCACGGCTCAGCGGCGTTCGAGCAGCACGACGACCTGCCGGTGATCGACCTCGGCGGCGGTGCCGACGCCACAGTTGTCGTGGGTTCCCTCGCCGGCGCCGTCTCTCCCGCGACGATGCACACCCCGATCGTCGGCGCCGAGATCCGTCTGCCCGCGGGTGCCGCGGTCGAGGTGCCGCTCGATCCCGCGTGGGAGTATGCGATCGTGCCGGTCTTCGGATCGGTACGGGTCGGGGGCGTCGATGATGCCGATGCGGATGCCGTCGACCCGGGCGCTCTGCTCTATCTCGGTGACGGTCGCGACGGCATCCGCCTGTCCACCGGCGATGCGGAGACGACGGTGTTCCTGCTGGGCGGCGAGCCGTTCGGCGACGAGATCGTCATGTGGTGGAACTTCGTGGGTCGCAGTCACGACGAGATCGAGGTTGCCCGTGACGACTGGGAGGCGGCATCCGATCGGTTCGGCCACGTCGTCGGTCACGGTGACGAGCGCATCCCCGCCCCGCCGCTGCCGCACGTGCGGCTGACCCCGCGCCGACGGCGGCTCTGACCCGGTCCGGGCACAAGGTCATCCGCGAGGCTGACGCTCCTCATCCGGGCGAGCGATGCTGTGAACCGGGGCGGTTCGTAGCGTCGAAGTCATGACGTGGATCGCGTTCATTGCGGGACTCGCGGCGAAGACGATCGACGGCGCCAGCGCCTTCAGCTATCCACTCATCTTCCTGCCGTTCGTCAGCTCGGCGTTCGTCCCACCGACACGATGCCCGGGCCCGTGCGGTGGTTCGCCGAGAACCAGCCGGTCACCTCGATCGTCGACACCATCCGGAAGCGTGCCCGGAACAGCGAAAGCCCCAGAGGCGCTCCGCGAGGCAGGGCTGTTCGACCGGCTCGCGTCGATGGGTGCTCGCGACGGTGGAGTCGTACTGCCCGGCCGGTACATCGATGATGACGAGACCCGCGATCCGGCGCATGTGCGCAATCAGGAGCAGCTGGTCGACCACACCCGACGACTCGCGCAGCGGATCGGAGATGTGTGGTCGACCGGCGACACCCCCGTCGTGATCGGGGGTGACTGCAGCGTCTTGCTCGCGGCCGGGCTCGCGTCGGCGCGACGCGGGGGAACAGGCCTCGTCCACATCGATGGCCATACCGACTTCCGACACCCAGGCAACAGCGACGAGTGCGCGAGCGTGGCGGGAGAGGATCTCGCTGCCGTCGTGGGGCTTCATCGGCCGGCGATCGCCGACATCGACGGTCGGGCTCCCTACTTCGAGCCGACTCGTGCCGCTCACCTCGGGCATCGCGACGACGACGAGCACGTGGACGAGGCACGCACTGTTCTCGGTTGCGCCGTCTCGGCCTCTCGCCTCGCGTCGGGCGGCGCCGCAGCCGCAGCCGCCGCCGCTCTGGAGACGGCAGGGGAGTCGTATTGGGTCCAGGTCGACGTCGACGTACTCGACCCCTCCGTGATGCCCGCCGTCGATAGTCCCGATCCCGGCGGTATCGGCGCAGACCAGCTCACAGAACTCATCGGCGTGCTCGCCCCGCGCGCGGCCGGCATCTCCGTCACAGTCTTCGATCCCGACCTGGACCCAGATGGCGCCTGCGCCCGGATTCTCGTCGACATCATCGCAAACGGGCTCGCGGCCGCGGTCAGCTGACGGAGGCGACCGCCGGGGGGCATCGCGTTCCACGCCCCCGTCCTCTCTCCCTCTTGGCCTGTCGACTGTCGGCCGTCCATGATGGGACGAGCGTCGCCCCGGCGACGTGGTGACCGCGTTCTGTGACCCGAAGGCGAGCTGAATGGCGATGCGTGTTGACTGACCACTCGGCAACCGGTGCCCGTACCGGCACGACGCGGGTGGCTGCCGCGATGCTGCGCTTGCCCGCGACTGTCAGCGTCGTCGTGCTCGTTCTTGCCGCCGGGGTCGCGGGACAGGGCTTGTGGACACCTACGTCGTCGCAGCCGTGGTGGGATGACGTGTCGTACGGGCTGCCTGCGTTCGCGGCCGGCCAGTGGTGGACCCCGCTCACGGGTACGTTCCTGGTGGTCGCGCCCATCGTGTACGTGCCGACGCTTCTCGGTTTCGTGGGCATGGGCTACCTCGAGTGGAGACGCGGGTGGCGGGTCGCTCTCGCGTTCTTCGGCGCGGGGCAGCTCACCGCCGTGTTCGGAGCGGCAGTGTTCCTCTGGGCGGGATCCGCGTTTCCGTGGCCGTGGGCGATCGAGTTGGCCGCAACCCGAGACGTCGGGCCCTCCGGTGGCACGATGGCCTGCCTCGCCGCCTGCGCGGGTCTGTTCTCCAGCCCCTGGCGACAGCGGATCTGGATCCTGATCTTCGGGTATGCGGTCGTCGGCTTCCTCTTCATCGGCACGCTCGCAGACGTCGAACACCTCATCGCCGTGCTGTTGGTCCTCGCCGTCACCCGTTCCTTCCGCGTCCGCCGGGCGAGCGTGCGGGAACGACGCCTGCTGGCGTTCGCGATCAGCCTCAGCCTCGGCGTGATCCAGATCCTCGGACTCGTGGTGGCCACGTACGGCCCGTTCGGCCAGACATCGCCGTTCCGAGGCCCCTGGGTCGACGTTCTCGTGGACGCGACACTCATCGTGTTCGTCAGCAATGGCCTGAGACGGGGTCGGCGATGGGCATGGGTGATCACCGTCGGAGTCGCCCTGCTCAACGTCGTGCTCGCGGCGCTCTACCTCCTCGTCCGCGCGGTGGCCCCGCTCGTCGCGGCCGACCTCGGGCTGGACGAGTCGAATGTCGCCATTGCGAGCTCGCTGCTCTGGCTGTCCTTCATCGTCTATCTGGTGGCTGCGCGCGGTGCGTTCTCCTCGAAACGACGTCGCGATCTGCGCGGCGCCGGTGACCACTCGCCCAGCGCAGACGACGCCCGGCAGCTTGTGAGACGGGAAGGCGGGAGTTCGCTGTCGTGGATGGCGACATGGGAGGGGACGCAGTACCTGCGCACTTCCGCGGGGATCGTTCCCTATCAGAAGCACCTCGGCGTGGCGATCGCTCTCGCCGACCCGTTGGGTCCGGCTGACGGCGCCCGCGATAGCGTCCTCGAGTTCGTGACGGCGGCTGAACGAGACGCCGTCGTGCCCTGTTTCTTCAGCGCGGGGTCGTCGACGAGAGCCGCGACGCCCGCCGGCTGGCGGTCACTCGTCATCGCCGATGACACGATCGTCGACCTGCCGGGGCTGACTTTCACCGGCAAAGCATGGGGACACGTGCGCACCGCACTCAATCGCGCTGAACGAGAGGGCGTCGCCTTCCGGTTGTCGACGATGGCGGACGAGCCCTGGGGGGTGCGTCAGCAGATGCGCGCCATCTCGGACTCCTGGGTGGGCGACAAGGATCTTCCCGAGATGCGCTTCACTCTCGGAACCCTCCACGAGGCTGAGGACCCCGAGGTCCGGATCGCGCTTGCGGTCTCGGCGGCGGGCGACGTGGAAGGCTTCTTGAGCTGGCTGCCGATCTACGCACCCGGGGGTCGAGTGCGGGGATGGACCCTGGATCTCATGCGCAGGCGCGAAGGCGGTTTCGCACCCGTCATGGAGTTCCTCATCGGAGCGTCCGCAGCCGCATTCGCGGAAGAGGGGGCCGACATCATGTCGTTGTCGGGCGCACCACTGGCTCATCAGCCGGCCGATGACGAGGGCCAGATCGCGCGCCTGATGGCCCAGCTGGGCTCGGTACTGGAGCCGGTGTACGGATTCTCGTCACTGCACCGGTTCAAGCAGAAGTTCCGCCCGCGATACGAACCGATCTACCTGCTCTACCGGGATGAGGGCGATCTCGCACGCATCGGTCCCGCGCTCGTCCGGGCGTTCCTGCCCGACGCATCGCTCCGGCAGTACGCGGCCGCCGGGCTCGATATGGTGCGCCACGGCTGAGGAAGCGCCGGCTCCGCCGCGTTCGATGGAGACGAAGTCCTGATCGCACGCAACGAGGATCACGCTGCAGGCTGTCTGGTGATCACGAAGAGAACCGACCTGCGGCCGGAGATCGCGCTCTACAGGAGAGCCGGCTTCCAGGAGACCTGTTCGTGGGAGGACCGGGACCAGCTGATCTGCATGGTTCGAACCGTGTCGTCAGACGGTCAGCGGCGCACGAGGTTGCCGTCGGCCCACTCGCCGAGCTGGCTGAGGATCGGCACGAGGCGCGCGCCGGCATCCGTCAGCGCATAGGTGACGGCGACCGGCGGGCCGGGCTCGACCTGCCTGATCACCAGACCGGTCTCTGAGAGTTCCGTCAGCCGGTCGGAGAGAACCGCGTCGCTGATGCCGACGACGGCGCGACGGAGCCCGACGAACGAGAGCTCGCCCTGCCCGAGCACGTCGACGATCATGCCGTTCCAGCGCTTGCCGAGCACCGAGAACGCGTGCGAGACCGCGGCATCGCAGTGTCGGGCGTCGTGGTCGTCGGCCATGCCTCCATCGTACGTGTGCTAGCGTTCCCGAAGCTGCTTTGTTTTTCATAGCGACTCTGATCGGAGAAGTGAATGACCCTGTTCCGTCTGGATGCCAGCATCCTCCCCGCCACGTCCGCCAGCCGCGAGCTCGGCGACCTCGTCGAGGCCGAGTGGGTCGCCGCCCACCCCGCGAGCACCGTCGTGCGGCGCGACATCGCGGCCGACCCGATCCCCGCGACCGCGTGGCGCGACTCCGTCACGGCGGGCTTCACCCCCGCCGAGCAGCAGACCGACGGCCAGCGCGACGCGCTCGCGCTGCGGACGCGGCTGGCCGACGAGCTGATCGACGCCGACGCGCTGCTGTTCACTGTTCCGCTGTACAACTACGGCGTCTCGCAGCATGTGAAGACCTGGTTCGACGTGGCCTACACCGACCCACGCATCGACCCGCAGGGCACGGCGCTGCGCGGCAAGCCCGCCACGCTGGTCACGGTGCTCGGCGGCAACTACGAGCCCGGCAGCCCGAAGGAAGGGTGGGACCACTCGACCGGCTGGCTCCGCCGCGTCTTCGAGGATGTCTGGGGCCTCGACCTCACGGTGGTCCACCGGCCCTTCACGCTCGTCGGCGTGAACCCGGCGCTCGACGCCTTCGCCGACACCGCGGCCGCGCTGAAAGCGGGCGCGGAGGAGGCTGCGGTGAGCGCGGGCCGTACGCTCGCGGCATCCCGGACCGCCTGAGCGGCAGCGGCCCGCCGCAGGGATGACGGCGGGGCGCCCGGACCGATGTCCGAGCGCCCCGCACTGTCGCCTCTCAGCGCGTCAGTCGATCACCACAGCACGAGGAAGCCGCTGAGGCCCACCGAGCCGTCGACCGTGTCGCTGCCGCTGTAGGTTGCGACGACGACCTTGAGCCCCCGCGACTGGCGGGGCAGTTCGACACGGGCCGTGCCGTCGACGACATCCGCGCTGTAGCGGGTGGAGTTCACCCAGACGTCGACGGTGCCCGCCGCCGGCCCACCACCGTTCGGCGTCACCTTCACCGACACGACGTACGGCTGCGAGGCCGTGCCGACGTAGCGGTTGAGCGACACCGTCGTGGACGAGGCGAACTTCACGAACACCTCGTTCGACACGGCTGAGCCGACCTGGGGGTTGCCCTCCGCCGTGGCGGTCACCCGAACCGACAGGGCAGTGCCGACGTCGGCACGCGCCACCTTGTACGACGCCGAGGTGGCACCCTCGATGGGCTCGCCGCCGCGCAGCCACTGGTAGGCGACGCTGACCTCGGCCGGATCCCACTCGCCGGCGGTCGCCTTCAGCGTGCTGCCGACCTTGGCCTTGCCGGTGACCTCGGGGGCCACGACCGCGACCGGCGCTCCCTGACCCGACTCGACCTCGACGATCGTCCGGATCGACGAATCCCCGTAGCGGACCACGCCGAGGTAGGTGGTCTCGGGCTCGAGCCCCGCCCACGAGAGGGTGTAGGTGGCCTTCTCGCCCTGCACGGTCGGCAGCGGGTTCGGGGTGGCCGCGAACTCCCCTGCCGACACCCCGGCTGCGACGACCGCCGCGGTCAGGTCGTAGGTGAAGGGCTCGCTGTAGGAGAACCGGTTCACCATCACGAGATACGTCCCCGCGGTCGGGGTCGTGAGCGACACGGACTCGTTGGCGGATGCCGTCGCCGACGACCACTGTTCGTAGTAGCGCAGATCGTCGGGGCTGACGACGCGGTACACCGTCATGTCGAGGTCGGTGGTCTCGGTCGCCTCGGTCTCGACGGCGAAACGCACGTACTCCGTGCCCTCGGGGACGTCGACGATCTCGTAGGTGTTGAATCCCGCTTCACCCTCGTCGTAGAACGAGTCCTGGTCACCGGAGTGGCCGGGAACCTCGGGGAAGTCCGGATTCACGCGCAGCTCCTCCGGCACGAGACCCGACAGGCCGAGCGCGAGCTCGCCCGTGAGCGAGGGCGCGACGGTCACGTCCACCGAGCCGGTGACACCGGTGCCCGACACCGAGGCCGGAGCATCGACGGGCACGGGGTATACGGCGATCGGCGAGCGCACGTCGTTCGCACCGCCCGTCCAGGTGAGGAAGCCGGTGGCCCACTCGCCCATCGGAGCATCGGTGCGCGAGAGGGTGATCTCGATGGCGGCCGTCTCGCCGGCGGCGAGGGTCACCGACGACGGCGAGACCTGCACGTCGACCCCGGGAACCGACGCCTGCGCCTGGAACGTCCCGGCCTCGGTCGCCGTGATGGTGCGTGTGACGGTCTGCGGCGCTCCGAGAGCCCCGACGCCGATCGACGGCAGGTTCAGGTCGCTCGGATCGATCGGGTCCACGCCGAAGTCGCGCAGCCCCAGCCCCTGCAGGTACGCGGCCCAATCGGCCGGACCGTTGAGGTAGAGCAGACCGGGCTCGAAGTACTTCGTCGGGTCGGTGTGCCCGGCGCCCTGCGTGAACGGGTCGGTGACGGCGTCGCCCGCGGCATCCACGGTGTCGTACGCGGTCGTCATCATCGCCGACTTGACTTCGGCCGGGGTCGCCTGCGGACGCTCACCGAGGTAGAGCGCGGCGAGCCCGGCGACGTGGGGCGACGACATCGACGTGCCCGACAGGATGCCGAAGGTCGGGTCCTCGTCGACACCGTTCTGGGTGGCGGCGAGGATCGCGACGCCCGGAGCGGTGATGTCGGGCTTGATCACGTCGCTGCCGTCGGCCAGCATCGGTCCACGGCTCGAGAACCCGGCGACCTGGGGTGCCGGCGTCTCGATGCCCGTGAGGTTCTCGCCGACGAGCGTGACCACGCGGTCTGTGCCGCCCTGGACGTACGCGAGCACGTCGGCGCGAGCGGTGTCGGCCACGTGCACGGTGGGAACCGAGTGGAAGTCGTTGTCGAGCGACGCCGGCGTGACGTTAGTCAGGATCATGCCGATGCCGCCCGCCTCCTCGACGGCCTGCGACTTCTCGATGCGGGCGTTGGACCCGCGGTCGCAGACGACGATCTTCCCGCTCACCTGAGCCGGGTCGAGCGAGCCCAGCAGGCAGAGGTTCGGTGTCTCGGCACCCGCGAGCCCCGCATCGCCGGCGAAGACCGACGGACCGGAGATCGAGTCGCCGAAACCGACCGACACCGACGCGCCGGCGAACTGCGCCGCGGCGCTGTCATCCTCCTCGCCGAGACGGACGGTTCCCTCCCATGTGGGGATGGTGGATGCCGCGACCGTGGCGTACCACGGCGATGCGTGGTCGGCGGTGACGGGCTCGGGGCCGGAGTTGCCCGCGCTGGTGGCGACGAAGACGCCCGCAGCCGCGGCGTTGAAGAACGAGATGTCCTCCGGCGCGAGCACGGTCGTGGCCGAGCCGCCGCCGATCGAGTAGTTGATGACGTCGACGCCGTCGGCGACGGCCTGATCGATGGCGGCCAGCAGGTCGCTGAGCGCGCAGATGTCGTCGGTCGTCACGAGCGGGTCGGGTCCGACGAAGCACGCCTTGTACGACGCGACCTTCGCGGCCGGTGCGACACCCGAGATCGAGCCGAAGTCGATACCCTCGACCGTGGCCTCGACGCCGTTGTTGCCCGCCGCGGTGCTGGCGGTGTGCGAGCCGTGCCCGTCGCCGTCACGCGGTGAGAGGTAGTCGCTGTCGAACGAGAAGCCGTTCGCCGCGGCACCCTCGCCGAAGTAGTGCGCGCCGATGAGCTTGGAGTTCAGCAGCGAGGCGTCCCAAGCGTCCTTCGTGCCGGCGTCCTGGTCGACGATGGCGCTGCGGAACTCCCCGCCGTCGGCCTTGGCGTAGACGACCTCATCGCCATCGACGTACGGCGCGTCGCCGGCGGTGGTCCCGAGCGCATCTCCGGCGAACGACGGGTTCTCCGGCGCGATGCCCGTGTCCACGACACCGACGACGATGCCCTCGCCGGCCGCGTCGATGCCGCCGACCTCGTCCCAGACGCCACCCTCGCCCTCGAGCCCGAGGAACTCGGTCGACGGCACGGCGTCCAGGTGACGGACCTCGTCGGGGAAGACCCCGAGCACGCCCTTCTTGGCGGCGAGCTTTCCGGCCTGGTCGGCGGTCAACTGCGCGACGAAGCCGTTGAGCGTGGTCTGGTAGGTCGTATCGGGTTCGGCCCCGACCTCGCTCGCGACCTCTTCTTGGCGCTGTTCGAGGAAGCCGGAGTAGTCGGTGACGGCGCGCGACTGGGGATCGAGACGCTCTCCCTCGTCGGGCTTCGTCGGGGCCAGGCCCGATTCGCCGCCCTCGTACGTGGCGACGGGCGCCTCGTCGAGCAGGACGATGTAGCGTCCGTTCTCGCTCGTGACCGGAGCCGGGATGTTCACCCCCTCTCCCGTTGCAGCGAAGGATGCCGTTGCGGCAGAGGTCGTGAACAGTGCGGCCAGGGATACGGCCGCGACTGTTCGCAGGGTGGTGCGAACCATGTGCGCTCCAGTGGGGGGATGGATGAGCGATCCGGGCGGCGTCGTCGGCGCACGGTGAGGACAACTTAGCTCACAGGTCGCCCACAAGGAACCCTCGGTCGGCACCCAGCTACCGCCGGAGCCCGAGCGCGTCGCACCCGGGTCCGGCGATCTGCATCGGCGCCCGCGAGCCGGTCGCCCCGGCGGCGTCCCATAGGCTGGACGGGTGGCCCCGGCATCCCGCCTCTCGACGCGCGTCCTGCTCGTATGCGCGGCCATCGGAGTCGCCACCGGGCTGCTCGGCGGCGTCGAGGGGTGGCTCGCGGCCCCGGTGATCGCCGGGGCGCCGATCCTCTACGGCTTCGTGTTGGGCGTGCACGTCCTGCCCGGGATCATCGCGCAGGAGGCCCTGCGTCTGCCTTGGGTCGCTCTGGTCACGCACCTCGTCGCGGCGCTCGCCTCATCGGCGATCGCGCCGCCCTACACGTTCCGCTTCCTCGGCACCGCGCTGCTGTTCGGCGCGCTCCAGGAGGGCGTGGCCGCGCTGGTGCGCTACCGGTCGTGGGCCCCGTGGCGCTTCTTCGTCTCGGGCGTGGTGATCGGCATCGTCGTCGCGCTGGCCGTCTTCTTCATCGCCGATCTCGGCGCACTCGCGCTCTGGGCCCAGATCACCTACCTCGTGCTGGCCGTTCTCGGCCCCGTCGCCTGGACGGCCGTGGGCCTCGCCATCGGCGTGGGATTGCGGCGCGCGGGCGTGGCTCGGCGCTGACCTCGCGTTCGACGCACTTCCGGCGGGAAGTTAGGGTCGGCTAAGCTAAACGGACCCGATCCGATCCGAGGACGCCCGTGACTTCCGCCGCCTCCGGCTCCGCCACGGCGGGGCCACCCGTCGCGAACGCCGCGACCGCGCCGCTGCTGGTAGTGCGTGACCTCGCGGTGACATACGAGGGGTCGGATGCCGCCGCCACCCGCGGCGCGTCGTTCGAGATCCGTCCCGGCGAGGTCGTGCTGCTCCTCGGCCCCAGCGGGTCGGGCAAGTCGACGGTCGCGCTGACGTTGAACGGGCTCATCCCCCAATCGATCCCGGCCACGGTCGAGGGGTCCGTGCTGGTGGGCGGCGAGGACGCCGCGACGACGCCCATCCCACGGCTGAGCACGCGTGTGGGCATGGTGTTCCAGGACCCCGACGCCCAGCTCGTGACCGGGACCCTGCTCGACGAGGTCGCATTCGGCCCCGAGAATCTGCGGTTGCCGGTCGAGGTGGTGCTCACCCGCGCCGAGGCGGCGCTGCGGCGCATGGGCCTGTGGGATCGGCGCCACGAGAATCCCGACCGACTCTCGGGTGGCGGGCGCCAGCGCCTGGCGATCGCCTGCGCGCTCGCCATGGACTCGCCGCTCCTCGTACTCGACGAGCCCACCGCCAACCTCGACCCGGCGGGCATCGAGGACGTCTACGCGGCGCTGGGCGAGATCGCCGCCGCCGGAGACCGTGCGATCCTCCTCGTCGAGCACAACCTCGACGCCGCCATCCGCTTCACCGACCGCGTGGTGGCCCTCGACCACGACGGCCGAACGATCGCCGACGGGCCGGTCGATGCCGTGCTGCGCGAACGGGCCGCCGAGCTGCACGAGGTCGGGGTGTGGCTGCCGGTCTCGACCCTCGCGGCCCTGCGCCTGCGCGAGGCGGGCTACCCGCTCGAGCCTCTCCCGCTGACGCCGGAGGAACTGCGCGCGGGGCTCGAGGCAGCGGCATCCGGTGACGAGAATCGGACGATCGCGTCACCGTCGGAGGCGACCTCCGATTCGGTCCGAGTTTCGCGCGATTCTCCGACGCTCGCACCGAGACCGGTCGTCTCGGTGCGCGATCTGACGCTGCGCCGCGGCCGGACGACCGTGCTCCACGACGTCGATCTCGAGGTCGCAGCCGGCGAGTTCGTCGCGATCGTCGGTGCCAACGGGGCCGGCAAGACGAGCCTCATCCAGGCGATCGCGGGAGTCGTCCGCGGCCCGCGCGGGCGCATCGACGTGGGCGGACTCGATCCGAACCGGGCCGACCCCCGGTCGGTCGCCGGGCGCGTCGGTTTCGTCTTCCAGAACCCCGAGCATCAGTTCGTCGCGCATACGGTCTTCGACGAGCTCGCCCATGGTCTGCGCCGCCAGCGGATCGCCGACGACGAGGTGCGCGAGCGCGTCGACGGGATGCTGCGCCGCTTCGGCCTGGAAGCGCACGCCGGCCGGCATCCGTTCCTGCTGTCCGGCGGTCAGAAGCGCCGCCTCTCGGTCGGCACGGCCCTGATCGCCGGCGCCCCGGTGCTCGCTCTCGACGAGCCCACGTTCGGCCAGGACCGCGCTCGCGCCGACGAGCTGCTGCACGTGCTGCGCGACCTCAACCGCGACGGCACGACCATCCTCGTCGTCACCCACGACATGCAGCTGGTGAGCGAGTACGCCGAGCGCTGCGTCGTCGTCGGCGACGGCCGCATCGTCGCCGACGGCGCAGCCGCCGACATCCTCGGCGACGACGACCTGCTGCGCTCGGCTGCACTGCGGATGCCGCCGCTTCGCCGCGCCCTGCACGGGCTCGATGCGTTCCCCGAGCTCTCGGGCATCGCACGCCTCGCGGACCTCCCGCGGGCAGCAGGATCGTCGCGATGACCGCCGCCGCGATCGATCCCTACGCGCCCGCAGCACCCTCGCGCCGGCTCCTGTTCCAGCTGAACCCGCTCGCCAAGCTGGCCGCGCCGGTACCCGCCATGATCGCGCTGATCTTCGTCCGCGACCTCGCCACCCCCCTCGCCCTCCTCGCCCTGGCATACGCCGTGCTTCTGGTCGGCGCTCGCTGGACGTGGCGGTCTGCCGCGCTCCTGCTGCTCGGCCTGCCCGCGGGCATGGGGCTCATCGGCGTCGGGATGTCGCTGTGGGTCGACGCCTCCCGTGTGTCGGACACACCGGCTCTCTTCCGGATAGGGGTGTGGACCCTGCACGCCGGCGCGCTGCAGATCGGCATGGCCACGGGACTGCGATTGGGCGCCATCGCGGCGCTGGCCTTCATCGCGGGGCTCACCACGACCGGCCCCGATCTGGTGCGCGCGACCGTGCAGCAGCTGCGGGTGCCCTACCGGGTGGGTTACACCGCGCTGGCGGCCTTCCGGTTCGTGCCGCGGTTCGGCTACGAGCTCGAGCTCATCCGGCAGGCGCACCGAGTCCGAGGCGCCCACGGCGGCCGCGGCCCCGTGGCAGCGGTCGCCCGCTGGAGCGGGTATGTCGTGCCGTTGCTGGCCGGCGCGATCCGCCACGCCGAACGCGTCGCTCTGGCGATGGACTCGCGCGCGTTCGGCGCACACCCCGACCGCACCGAACGGCACCTCGTCCCCTTCCGTCGCCGCGACGTCGTCTTCGTCATCGGCTTCTGGCTCGCCTCAGCGGTCCTGCTCGCCCTCCTCTTCCCCTGGTCGCCGTGACGCACGAGTGACGTCGCCGGGCTCCGGCCCCGTCTTGAAAGGACAACCCGCATGGCTCGCTACAGCAGCCTCGTCAAGCCCGCGACCCCGGGCCTCCTGCACCTCACCGTCGTGCGCGCCGAGCAGATCGCGCCGCACTGGATGCGGGTCACGCTCGGCGGCGGCGACATCGGCCGGTTCCGGCCCCTGGGGTACGACCAGTGGTTCCGCCTCTTCCTGCCGCTCGGAGGCGACCAGGGCCTCGAGCGCGTGCCCGAGAAGGCCAACAAGCTCTTCGGCTACCTCAAGTACCTCCGCATCCCCGAGGGCGAGCGCCCCGTCATGCGCAATTACTCCGTGCGTGCCTATCGATCCGACGGCCCATCGGGTGGGCCGGAGATCGACGTCGACTTCGTTCTGCACGGCTCGGGACCCACGGCGGGCCCCGCGTCGCGATGGGCCGAGCAGGCGCGGGTCGGCGAGAGCGTCGTCATCATCGACGAGGGGCTCCGCTTCGACCCGGAACGCGGGGTCGACCGTGTCGTGCTGGTCGCCGACGAGACGGGCGCCCCGGCGGTGGCCTCCATCTGCGCGTCGCTGCCCGACGCGGCATCCGGCGTCGCTCTGATCGAGGCTCCCTCGTCCGCCGACGTCGTGCCGTTCGATGCCCCGACCGGAGTGAGTGTGCGCTGGCTCGTTCGCGACGGCGACACGGCACCGGGCACGCTCGCGCTGGCGGCCCTGACCGACGAGGCGCTACCCGCCGAGCCGTTCCACGCCTTCATCGTGGGCGAGCAGTCGCTGCCGACGGCGGCGCGACGGATGCTGGTGAACGAGCGGGGCGTGCCCAAGGACCGGATCGACTTCGTCGGCTACTGGCGGGTCGCGGCGAGCTCGTCCGCACCGAAGGCGCGGGCCGCGGCCGAGCGGGGCTCCGACGCCGGCACCGAGGCTCGCGCATGAGCCGGCCGGTCCGCTCCCGCGCCGCCCGCGTGTCGACGGCCTACCTGCTCACCTGTGCCGCGATCGGGGTGGCGGCGAGCGCGCTGATGGCTCCGGCCTGGGTCGCGTCCTCGACGCTGTTCCTCACCGTGCCCTTCGCGACGGTCGCCATCGCGGGGCTGTGGGTCCTGCCCGCCGTCATCGCTCTCCGGCTCCTTCAGCGCCCGGGAGCGGGGCTGCTGGTGGGACTGATCTCGGGGCTCGTCCTCGCACCGTTCTTCACGATCGGGTCGGTCGCGACCATGCTCTACTGGTCCTTCTTCCCCGAGCTGCCGTTCCTCGTCACGCTCTACCGACGCTGGAACACCTGGCTGCACTATGCCGGCTCGGCACTCATCGGTGCGACCTATCCGATCCTCTCGGCGCAGTACTTCGACCTGTGGAGCATGACCCCGCCCGTGCTGGTCTCGTTCATCGCGCTGTGCGTCGCGAGCTGTGTCGTGGCCACGTGGCTCGGCATCCTCGTGGGCGACCGCCTGCGTGCCGCCGGCGTCGCGACCCTCGCCCGCCGCCGCACCCCCGCCTGACCCGCCCCCAAGCCGTCGACGTGCTCCCGTCGACCCGCGGGTGGGTCAGCCGGCGTACTCGGGAGCCGCGGGGAGGCCGAAGAAGTCTTCGAGAGTGCGGTAGCCGCCCTCCGCGTAGCGGGTCGCGAGGTCGATGCCGATGAAGCGCAGGTGCCAGGGCTCGTACTCGTAGCCGGTGATCGCCGTGTCGCCGTCGCCGTACCGCACGATGAAGCCGAACCGGTGGGCGTTCGCCGTGACCCACTCCGACTGCGCCATGCCGCCGAAGCGCTCGATCGTCCCGCAGCCCGCGTCGCAGGCCACGATGTCGACGGCGAGGCCGGTCTGGTGCTCGCTGTGCCCCGGGCGGGCACTGGTCAGGTCGGCATTGCGCTGACCGAGCTGACCGACGTAGGAGCGGTAGGTCGAGACCTGTCGATCGTACGATCGGAACCCGCTGTTGACCCCGATCTCGCCGGCACCCTCCGCGCGCGCGGCCCCGACCAGTTGCGACAGCGCCGCCGCGACATCCGCTCGCATGTGTCCGCCGCTGGTCCGCTCGACGCCCTCGGCGCGCGCCTGCGGCTCGGGCCAGTAGTCGATGGGATCGAGCGCGTTGAGCTTGTTGACCACGACCCAGGTCCGACCCGCCGCATGCAGATCGATGCAGGGCGCGGCACCGCTGGCGACGGCGACCCGGAAGGGTTCCGCGCCACCCGCCGCCGCGATCACGTCGGCGTCACTGCCCGATGCGAGCGCTTCGGAGACGGCCGGGTCCCCGCACAGGTCCGCGGGGGCCGGCTCCCCGCGGGCCGCGTCCGGCTCGACCGCGGCGGCCGCCTGGCCCGATTGGGCCGGCGCCGGCAGCACCGTCGCGCGGGGCGCATCGGCGCGGGCGTCACCGATGAGGGCCGCCACGGCATCCGTGCGCTCGGGTGCCTCCGTCGTCATCCCCGAGACGACGCCCCCGACCGCGAGGGCCGCTCCCCCGACGAGCACGAGCGCGAGGACTCCCGCGACCAGTCGACGACGCCGGTACACAGCCGGAGCCGGCTGCTCCGCAGGGCCATGATGCGCGTCGGCGGAGCCGCGTTCTCGAAGCTCCCGCCGCGTGGGCAGGGGACGCGACACCGCTCCGCCCTCACGGCGCGAGCGACGCGTCTCGTGCTGGGTCGGGGGCGCCACGCATCCATCATGCCCCGGGGCGAGGCGCGATCTCGGGAGCCCCGGGGTCCGGGTTGACAGCGCTTCGAATCTCTGTTCGAATCTTTCCATGCGATGGCACGGGCAGCAGATGGGTGTCGCGGATGCCGCGGCGCTGCCCGGGCTCGAGACGATCAACGGTCTGGTGCGCTCGGTCACCACGCCGGAGTTCGCCGGCGTGACCTTCCACGAGGTGATGTCACGATCTGCCCTCAACCGCGTACCCGGGCCGTCGGCCATGCCCTTCGACTGGACCGTCAACCCGTACCGCGGATGCACGCACGCCTGCGTCTACTGCTTCGCCCGCGGCACGCACGAGTACCTCGACATGGACGCGGGAGCCGACTTCGACTCGCAGATCGTCGTGAAGCTCAACGTGGCCGAGGTGTTGCGCCGAGAGCTGGCCCGTCCGGGCTGGAGTCGCGAGCAGGTTGCTCTCGGCACGAACACCGACCCGTATCAGCGGGCCGAAGGCCGCTACCGACTGATGCCCGGCATCATCACCGCGCTGGTCGACAGCGGTACGCCCTTCTCCATCCTGACCAAGGGCACGCTGCTCCGCCGCGATCTGCCGCTGCTCACCGAGGCGGCGACATCCGTGCCGGTCGACATCGCGATGTCGATCGCGGTGCTCGACGAACCTCTCCGTCAGCTGCTCGAGCCCGGGGCACCGACTTTCGCGGCGCGGCTCGAGACGGTGCGGGCCGCAAGCGCGGCCGGCTTCCGGGTCACGGTCTTCCTGATGCCGATCGTGCCGCACCTGACCGACTCCGTCGAGGTGCTCGATGCCGCGCTGACGCAGATAGCGGATGCCGGGGCGGCTCGGGTCGTGTATGGCGCGATGCACCTGCGCCCGGGGGTGAAGCCCTGGTTCCAGCAGTGGTTGGCGCGCGAACGACCCGATCTCGTGCCGGCGTACCGCGGCCTCTACCCCGGGGCAGCCGTTCAGGCGCCGCAGGGGTACCGCCGCATGCTCGCCGCCCGCGTGCGACCGCTGCTGGCGCGGCTCCGACTGCGTGGCGGCCTCGAAGAAGAAGAGGCGCAGCCGAGCACGCGCCGGTTCCGCCCCGGCCCGGTGGTCACCACCTCGCGCGGCCGCGCCGCCGCCGCATCCGCCCCCACGCTCTTCTGACCCGTTCGCGTCACACACCCCCCCCGCCCCGTACCCCACCGCACCGTGCACGCGAAAGCCCGCGAGTCGGCGAGACTCGCGGGCTTTCGCGTGCGGCGTGCGGCGTGCGGCGTCGGGTCAGGCGTCGACGTTCGCGAGCTGGCGGCCCGAGACCTCCTCGAGGAGGTCGTCGCCCGGACGCACATCGTCGAACGGCGCCTCGATCTCGGCGCGCTCGAGCATCTCGGTCATCCGGCGACGACGCTGGCGGGTGATGAGGGTCACGACCGACCCGGCGCGACCCGCGCGACCGGTGCGACCCGAGCGGTGCAGGTACGTCTTGTACTCGTCGGGCGCATCGGCCTGGATGACGAGGTCGATGTCGTCGACGTGGATGCCGCGGGCGGCGACATCCGTAGCGACGAGGACGCGCACCTTGCCGTCGGTCAGCCGCTGCAGGTTGCGGGTTCGCTTGCCCTGGTTGAGGTCGCCGTGCAGCGCGACCGCGGCGATCCCCTGATCCTCGAACTGCTCGGCGAGCATCTCGGCGTAGGCGCGGGTCCGCGCGAAGACGAGGGTCTTGCCGTCACGGTCGACGAGCGAATTGAGGATCTCGGCCTTGTCTCGGTGGTCGAGCACCAGGATGCGGTGGTCGATGGTCGAGGTGTCCTGGCTCTCACCGGCGACCTCGTAGACGGCCGGCTCGACGAGGAACTCGTCGACGAGGGCCGCGACCTCGCGGTCGAGCGTGGCGGAGAAGAGCAGCTTCTGCGCACCGTCCTGCACCAGGCGAAGGATGCGCTGCATCGGCTCGAGGAAGCCCAGCTCGCTCATGTGGTCGGCCTCGTCGAGCACGACGATGCTGATCTGCGAGAGGTCGAGCTTGCCCTGGTTCTGCAGGTCCTCGATGCGTCCGGGCGTGCCGATGATGATGTCGACACCCTTCTTGAGGGCTCCGACCTGACGCGCCTGCGGCACGCCGCCGTAGATCTGCGTGGTGAACAGGCCGACGCTGCGGGCGATGGCCTGCACGGTGCGGTCGATCTGCAGCGCGAGCTCGCGCGTCGGGGCGAGGATGAGCGCCTGCGGCGATCGCCCGAACTCACGACGCTTGCCGGCCTGCTTGCGCAGGAGAGCCTCGACGAGCGGGGCGCCGAACGCGATGGTCTTGCCCGAGCCGGTGCGCCCGCGAGCGAGCACGTCCTTGCCGTCGAGGATCGGCGGAATCGTCGCCGCCTGGATCGGGAACGGGGATGCCGCACCGAGCGCCTCGAGCTGACGGACGATGTTGTCGCCGAGGCCCAGGTCGGAGAACGACGACTGCGCTACGGACGCAGCGTCGACGGCCTCGGCCTGCAGACGCTCGTGCACGGTGTCGACGTGGTCCTGGTGCGCCTTCGACTTCGTCTCGGCGGCCCAGTCCGACCGGCTGGGACCGTCGTTGCGGCGGGGACGGTCATCCCGCGCCGGGCGCTCCGAGAATTCGCGACGGGGGCGGTCGTCGAACGAACGCGCAGGACGGTCGCCGAAGTCACGACGGGGGCGGTCGTCCCGAGCCGGACGGTCGTTACGGTTGGGCCGGTCGCCGAAGTCACGACGGGGACGGTCGTCGAACGAACGCGCAGGACGGTCGTTACGGTTGGGCCGGTCGCCGAAGTCACGACGGGGACGGTCGTCGAACGAACGCGCCGGACGGTCACCGAAGTCACGACGGGGACGGTCGTCGAACGAACGCGCCGGACGGTCACCCGAGTCACGACGGGGACGATCGTCCCGAGCCGGACGGTCGTTGCGGTTGGGCCGGTCGCCGAAGTCACGACGGGGACGGTCGTCGAACGAACGCGCAGGACGGTCGCCCGAGTCCCGACGGGGACGGTCGTCGAACGAACGCGCAGGACGGTCGCCCGAGTCCCGACGCGGACGGTCGTCGCGGTACGAGGGGCGGGCGTCACCGAACGTGCGCCGGTCGCCGCGAGGCTGCGCCTCGTAGGGACGGCGGCCGCCGGCGTCGTTGCGCCGCTCGTCGCGGGGAGCACGGTCTTCGCGCGAGGGCCGGTCGCCGCGGGGGGCGCGGTCGTCGCGGGCATGCGAACGGATGCCGCGGGCCTCGTCACGGCCGGCGCGCTCCTGTGCGGACCAGCGGTTCTTGCGGCCGGTGTCCTCGGGCTCGGCGCGGTAGCCGCGGTGGCTCGGGCTCTTGCTGCCCGGGGTGCCCGCCGACGACTGGCCGGGTCGACGCTTGGCGTCCTGGTAGGGGGTCTTCTTGCCGTAGCGGGGCTCGAAGTTCTGAGCGCGGCCGCCGGCCGGCTTCTTGTTCTTGGGCATGGGTGTGTCCTTCGGGTTCTCTGCACGAGAACAGCATCCGCGCACGCGGGAAACCCGGGCATCCGTCGGCCGGGGGCCATTCACATGATGGTCATGCGCGCCGATCGGCGCTCACCATCGGCCCCTTGGACTCACAAAACCTGTCGCGATCACGCGCTGCCCAGAGCCGACCAGCCAACGATACGGCATCCTCCTGAGAATCTCCCGGCCCCTCTCACCGCTCGAGTGCCGGAACCCCGGCCTCAGGCCGGGCGACGACGGCGCGGCCCGCGGGAGGGGCCGGGGATGGCACGCCCGGCGCGGCGGACGGTCGCGCCGCCCGAATCGCGCTCGTCGTCCGCATCCGGAGCGACGGGGATGACGAGGTGCGTGGGCTCGTCGGGCGATCCGTCGACGGGCACGACGAGGTGCGTCGGCTCGGCGGTGGCCGCCTCGGCGAGGCGACGCTCGCGCCGGGTCATCGGAACCCGCGCGGGGCCGGAGGCGTCGTCGCTCGTCGACTCGTCGGCGCCGCCGGCCGACCGGTGACGGCGGGCGGCGCGGCGCTCGCGCGCACCCTCGACGAGGTTGTAGAGCGTGGGAAGGACGAGCAGCGTCAGCACCGTCGACGAGATGAGCCCGCCGATCACGACGATCGCGAGGGGCTGCGAGATGAATCCGCCGTGGCCCGTGATGCCCAGCGCCATGGGCGTCAGCGCGAAGATCGTCGCGAGCGCCGTCATGAGGATCGGGCGGAGTCGTCGCGAGCCGCCGGCGATCGTCGCGTCGTGCGCCGACAGCCCCTTCTCGCGGTATTGGTTCACGAGGTCGATGAGCACGATGGCGTTGGTCACCACGATGCCGATGAGCATCAGCACGCCGATGAGCGACGCGACGCCGAGGGGGATGCCGGTGGAGATCTGCAGCAGGATGGCGCCCGTCGCGGCGAAGGGCACCGAGATGAGCAGCAGCAGCGGCTGACGCAGCGACTTGAAGGTCGCGACCATGACGATGTAGACGATCAGGATGGCCGCGAGCGCCGCGAGCCCGAGCTGCACGAAGGCATCCTGCTGCTGCGTCAGCACGCCGCCGACCTCGGCGTCGGCGCCCTGGGGCAGCTCGACCGTCTCGAGGGCGTCGGCGACCACGGCCGAGGCGGTGTTCAGATCGTCCCCCGAGGGGGTGACGGTGATCGTCGCCGTGCGCTGGCCGCGCTGGGTCGTGATCGAGGTGGGACCTTCGCTCTGCTCCACCGTGGCGACGTCCTGCAGCGGCACGGGACCACCGGCCGTCGGGATGGTGAGCTGGCGCAGCTCGTCGATCGTGGCCGGCGCCTGCGATGCGGCGAGGTACACCGTGAGCGAGGTGTCGTCGATCTCCACCGTGCCGATCGACTGCGGCTGCATGGTGCTCGAGACGATGCCGCCGACGGCGACCTCCGACAGACCGAGGGATGCCGCGGCGTCGCGGTCGACCGTCACCGCGATGTACGGCAGCGATGCCGAGAGGTTCGAGGTGACCTGGCTGATCCCGTCGGCTCCGTCGAGCGAGGCTACGACCGCATCGGCGGCATCCTGGAGTGCTCCCTGGTCGGGTGCGGTGACGTCGATCTCGATGTCACTCGAGCCGAAGCCGCCCCCGCCCGCGGCGATCTGGATGTCGCCGACCCCGTCGAGGTCGGCGACGGCCCGCTGCACGCGGTCGCGCACCTCGAGCTGGTCGTCCGCGCTGTCGGTCGTGATCGAGTAGGTGACGCCGCCCCCGCCGCCCGAGAAGGCGTCGCGCAACTGCGAGCCGGAGGAGCCGATCGAGACCTGGACGGCGTCGATGCCCTCGAGGTCGGCGATCGCCTCCTCGACGCGCTGCGCCGCGGCGTCCTCCGCCTCGAGCGACGCGGCGGGGCCGAGCGACTGCGTCATGGTGAAGGTGTTCTGGCCCGAGTCGCCGAGGAAGTTCGTCTTCATGAGCGGCACGGTGAACCCGGTGCCCACCAGCACGATGAGCGCCGCGACGAGCGTGACGACGGAATGACGGAGGGTCCACCGCAGCACCGGCAGGTACGCCTTCTGCAGGCGGGAGGGCGGCGCATCCGGGTGCTCCGGGTCGATCTGCCGGCCGGCGGCGTCGACGACGGGCTTGCCGGGCCGGAGGAACCAGTAGGCCAGCACCGGCACGATCGTCAGCGAGACGAACAGCGACGCCGACATGGCGATCGTCACCGTCAGGGCGAACGGTCGGAACAGCTCACCGGTCAGATCCCCGACGAAGGCGATCGGCAGGAAGACGGCGACGGTGGTGATGGTGGATGCCGTGATGGCGGCGGCAACCTCGCGCACGGCGAGGGTGATCGCGGCGAGCTTGTCGGCGCCCTCGACGTAGTGGCGTTTGATGTTCTCGATGACGACGATGGAGTCGTCGACGACGCGTCCGATCGCGATGGTCAGAGCCCCGAGGGTCAGGATGTTCAGCGAGTAGCCGAACGCCTGGATCCCGACGAAGGTGATCAGCACGCTCGTGGGGATCGAGATCGCCGTCACGATGGTCGAGCGCACCGACAGCAGGAACACCAGGATCACCAGGACGGCGAAGACCAGGCCCAGCAGACCCTCCTGCGCGAGGGCCTCGATGGACTGCTCGATGAACGGCGCCTGATCGAAGACGACGGTGAACTCGGCGTCGCCGCCCAGGCCGTCCTCGAGGGCGGGGAGCGCGGCGAGCACGCCGCGCGAGACGTCGACGGTGTTCGCGGCGGGCAGCTTGGTGACGGCGATCGTCAGAGCGGGCTGGCCGTCGACCCGCGAGATCGAGGTGATGGGCGCCGGCTCCTGGGTCACGGCGGCCACGGACCCGAGGGTGGTGGTGCCGTTCCCGAGCTGCGCGGCATCCGTCGGCACCAGCGGCAGCGCCGCCAGTTCGTCGGCCGAGGTGATCTTCGCGCCGGTCTGCACCGTGAGCGACTCATCGCCCTCGGTGATCTGGCCGCCGGGGAAGAGGATGCCGTTCTGGTCGAGGGCGTCGCGGATGGCCTGCTGCGTGAACCCGGCTTCGGCGAGGGCCGCCTGGTCGGGCGTGATGGTGATGCGCTCGGTCCGGCCGCCGACCACCTGGGCCGCGTTGACACCGTCTACGTCCTCGAGGTCGGGGATGACGGACTGCTCGAGCCGCGCCTGCACCGACTCCTCGTCGTCGTAGCCCGTCACGGCGAGCTGGATGACGGGGAAGTCGTCGATCGAGAAGCTCAGGACGTTGGGGCTGACGCCCTCGGGCAGCTGGCTCTCGATGCGGTTGATCGCCTGCAGGATCTTCTGCTCGGCGGTGGCGAGGTCCGTGCCGTAGGTGAAGGAGGCCTGGATGATCGACGCGTTGGTCGAGCTCGTCGCGATCGTCGACTCGAGCCCCGGCACGCCCTGGATCGCGGTCTCGATGGGAGTCGAGACGTCGGTGTTGACGACCTCGGGCGAGGCACCGGGGTAGGTCGTGACGACCGAGAGCTGCGGCAGCTCGATCGAGGGGATGAGCTCCTGCTTGAGGCTGGTCAGCGCGAGCCCGCCGAACACCGCGGCGACGATCGTGATCAGTGCGATGAGCGCGCGGTTCTTCAGGCTCAGGACGGCGAGTTTCGACACGGGATCCCTCGGAAGCGCCGCAACCGGCGCGCGATCGGTGGTGATGCGGGTTCGGACGCACGGCGGCATCCGTCGATACAGAAGTGTATCGACGCCCAGTATCCCACGCGTTCCCGGGCGTCAGCGCGGGATGAGACCACCGAGCGTGAGCCCGATCGCGGCGGCGACCACGGCCGCGACGACGGTGCCGACGAGGTTCACGAGCGCCCAATCTCGGCGCCCGCGGCGGGCGAGCCGCACCGTGTCGACCGACATCGTGCTGAATGTCGTGTACCCGCCGAGGAGCCCGACGCCGAGTACTGCGAGCCAATCGGGCGCCACGATCGTGCCGAGTCCGGTGATCAGCCCGAGGAGAGCGGAGCCGGAGACGTTGACGACGAGGATGCCGACGGGAAAGGCCTCGCGCCGGCCGCGCGTCACGACGATGTCGATGACGTACCGGATGCCGGCGCCGACACCGCCCGCGACGATGAGGGCGACCAGCATCCCACCGCTGATCCCGTTCACGACGCGTCCTTCCCGCGGGCACCGACCGACAGGCCCAGGGCCGCGGTGACCAGGCCTCCGACGAGCGACACGATGACCAGGGCGAGTCCGACCACGGGGGCGTTCGTGGCGACCTGGATCGACTGCACCGCGAACGCGCTGTACGTCGTGAATCCGCCGAGGACCCCGGTTCCGACGAAGGCGCGCCAGCGCGGCCGCGCGTCGCCCCAGCGGCCGACGACGACGCCGAGCAGGAACGATCCGATGAGGTTGCACGCGAGCGTGATCGCGGGGACGACGAGCGGGTGCGTCCAACCCGTGAAGGGCACCGTGAGCAGGGCACGCGCCGCCACCCCCGCCGCCCCGCCGATCATCACGATCAGCAGCGTGAGGGGCGAGATCCGCACCCGATCGACCACGACGCCACCGTAGACCCGCGGCTTCGAGGGGCGCCGCCGCCACACCGCGCGACGGCCGTCAGCCGAGCACGAGAGAGCGGATCGCCGACTCGGGAGACACCGTCGTATCCAGGAGCAGCCCCGACCGGTACCGCTCGAACACCCGGGGATCGATGTACGAGCCGCGCGCGACCGCGGGGGTGTTCCCGAGCGCGGCCGCCGCGGCTTTGACGGCATCCACCTCTGCCCGCTGTACCGCTCGGGTCGTCTCGGCGATGCCGATGCGTGCCAGGGTGTCCGCCGCGACGACGGTGCCGCGCAGCGTGCGGAAGTCCTTGGCGGTGAAAGGACCGCCCGTGAGCGCGCGGACGTAGGCGTTGACCTCGGTGGGCGTCAGCGGCACGCGCCGCCGCGCGCGCTGCCAAGCGAGCAGCGGCGACGAGGGCCGCCCCTCGATCAGCAGCAGGATCGCGGCGGCCAGGTCGGGGTCGGCGATCTCGATCGCCTGGCGCTGACCGCTCTTTCCCGAGAAGGCCAGACTGACCAGGGCATCGGCCACGGCGGCATCCCGTCGCCGGAGGGTGGTGAGTCCTCGGCTGCCGTGCTGCAACAGGTATCGCTGCGATCCGATGCGCAGCGCCGACCGGTCGAGCAGACGGAACGCCGCGGCGAGGACGCGCTCGCGGTCGAGTTCCGACCTGCGGAGCGAGGCGGTAGCTCGAGAACGCGCTCGCGGCAGGGTCTCGGCGAGCTGCAGCGCCCGCGCGTACTTGCCCTTGTCGCGACGCCGCGTCCAATCGGGGTGGTAGATGTACTGCCGGCGGCCCGCGTCGTCCGTCCCGACGACCTGGATGTGTCCCTGCGGATCGGCGCAGATCCAGACGTCCTTCCACGCCGGCGGGATGACGATGGTGCGAATCCGAGCGAGGTCCCGGCGCGCGACGGCACGCCCATCGACGTCGGTGTAGCGGAAGCCCTTCCCCGAGCGGATGCGGTTGATGCCGGCATCCACATCGGGACGGACGCGGACGAGCCTGGACACGTCAGTGGTCGCGCAGCATGGAGATGATCTGCGCCTTCTTCTTGCCGGAGTAGCCCGTAATGCCCAGTTCCTTCGCCCGCTTCTTCAGCTCGTCGACGGTCCAGTCCTCGTAGTCGCCCGACTCGCCGCCGCGGCGACCGACGTCCTTGCGACCGTCTCGGGCTGCGGCGTTCGAGATCCGCGCGGCCTTCTCTTTGGAGGCGCCGTCCTCGCGCAGCTCCTCGTAGAGCTCCGGGTCCTTCAGGCTGTTCGATCCGCGTCCCTCTGGCATCACGATCTCCTCTCTCGAGGCCGACGTTACGAGCGATCGAGCGACACGTGCATCTGCTTGACAGGGGTTCGCACGCGGGCGTAGCACGGCGCGGTTCGATGTCCGAGGTCCGTGACATCATTCGAACATGCATTCGAACGTGGGGTATGGCAGTGACGCGGACGTCGCCACGCTGGCCGCGCTGGTGACGGATGCCGAGGGAGTCGTCGCCGAGGCGCGTCGTGCGCAGGTGCACGAGGTGCGGGTGCTCGCCGCGGCTGGACAGCTGGCAGAGAAGCAGGCTGCCGGTGCGTCGGAGCGGGCGAAGGCCCACGAGATGGCGCTCCGGTCGATCGCCGCCGAGCTCGCCGGGGTGTTCGTCGCGACCGACCGTACCCTGCAGCGGCGGATCGATGAGGCACGGGACCTGGTGGAGAACTACCCCGCGACGATGGTCGCGTGGGAGGAGGGCCTGCTCGTTCGGGGGCATGTGCTGGTGATTCAGGATGCCGGGGCGATCGTGCCCGGTGAGGTGCGGGCGGAGTTCGAACGGCAGGCCATCGTGGCCTGTGAGGGTGAGACCCCGAACCGGGTGCGGGAACGTCTGCGGATGCTCGCCGAACGGTTGCACCCGCGGACGTTCACCGAACGGCACCGGGAAGCAGCAGCGGGACGTTGCGTTCGGGTGCAGCCCGGGGTGGACGGGATGTCGGACCTCGTCGCGACGCTGCCGACCGTGATCGCCGAAGGCATCGTCGACCGCCTCACCCAGCAGGCCCGGGAGATCATCCACGCCAGAGACCGGGCGGTTGCGACCGAGCCAATCGACCCGCCAGGCTCGTCGTCCGTCGATGACGCGCGCACGATCGATCAGGTCCGTGCGGACGTGTTCTCCGACCTCCTCCTCGCCGGAACACCCAGCCTTGACCCCACCGACACCGGAGACGGCAACGGGACCCTCGGCACCATCCGCGCGAAAGTGCAGGTCGTGGTCTCAGCGCTCACCCTCGCAGGGCAGGACGAGCACCCGGCTGACCTCGTCGGCCGAGCCCCCATCGACGCCGCCACCGCACGGGTCCTCGCGGGCGAGAACACATCCTGGGACCGGCTCCTCACCCACCCCGTCACCGGCACCGTCCTCGAATGCGACACCTACACCCCCACCGCCGCGATGAAACGGCTCCTCCGGGCACGAGACCGACACTGCCGATTCCCCGGATGCCGGCAACCCGCCATCCGCTGCGAAAACGACCACACCATCGCCGCATCCCACGGCGGACCCACCCACCTCCACAACCTCGCCAACCTCTGCACACGACACCACCACACCAAACACCACACCCGATGGCGAGTCAGACAACTCCCCGGCGGAACCCTCGTCTGGACCTCACCCACCGGACGCACCTACCGCGACAACGCACCACCACCCCTCGTCACCTTCACCCCATCCGACGACCTCACACCACCCGACGACCTCGCCCCACCCCGTCGGCGTCCGTCGGAACCACCACCCACCGGCGCCCCGCCGTTCTGATCCACGGACGGCCGACTCGCGGCCGGCCAAAGCTCGGTTCGATGTCCTGTCGATCAGGAGGTACGCGCCCAGGCGATTACCACCGCGCGAAAGTCGACGTCAAGGGCTCGCGGGGCACACTCGGCTTTCTCTAATGTCGCTCTCAGCGCTCACCGGCGTGGACGTCTCAAGTGAGACGGACATTGGGAGACAGACAAGGAGCCCCCATGAACATCTTCCTGGTCATCATCATCGTCGTGGCGATCGTGCTCGCGATCGTCAGCGGCCTCAATAGTGCACTCAGCTGGCTGCTGTGGGTCGCCCTGATCGTAGGTGTGATCGCGCTCATCGCGTTCCTCTTCCGAGTAATCAGCGGCAACAAGCGCGCCTGACCGGCGCACGCTTCGAACGCCCCCGCCGTCGGCGGGGGCGTTCGGCGTTTCTGCACTGGAGATCACCCGCAGCGGCTTCGTGCTGACAAACGCGATATATCGTGTTATCTTCGGTTCAACGCGATATATCGCGAATCGTCAGCGATCGAGCGGTCGCCGAAGAGAGGGAGTGCCATGACACTGCAGAAATGGGTTGTCCACCCCGGCGAGACCCGGGTCATCGACGTCGACGACATCCGCAAGCTCAAGGTGAGCATGGTCGGCGGCCAGATCGACATCGTCGCCCACGACGAGCCGGCCGTCCGCATCGAGGTCCACGCCGTCACCGGCAAGGATCTCCGGATCGAAGCGACCGGCGACACGATCGAGATCGACCACCCGCAGTTGCGGTGGGACAACTTCCTGCAGGTCTTCCGCAATTTCGGCTCGGTCGGTCCGAAGGCAGAAGTGAGCGTCGCCGTCCCGCGCGGCACCGATCTGACTCTGGGCGTCGTGAGCGCCAGCGCCCTCATCTCCGGCCTCGCCGCCGACGCCCGCGTCAACACCGTCTCGGGCGACATCATCATCGACGGCATCACCGGTGACGTCAGCGCGAACGGGGTGTCGGGCGACGTGCAGATCCGCGGCCTCGAGGGCGCGCTCAGCGCCAACTCGGTGTCGGGCGACGTCGCTGCCACCGGCACCCTCCGCAAGGCGAACATCGACACCGTCTCGGGCGCCATGCTCGTCGACTCCACCGGACCGGTTCAGTCGATCTCGCTGCACACCGTGGGCGGCGACGCGACCGTCCGTCTCGACGACGGACTGCCCGCCGACTACCAGGTCCGCAGCGTCAGCGGACGGGTCCTGATCGACGGTGTCGTACGGTCGGGTCAGGGCACCGGTCCCCTCACGAGCTTCACCGGCTCGACCGGTGAGTTGAGCGGCTCCTTCGTCGACGTGCGGACCAACTCGGTCTCGGGCGACGTCACCGTGCTGCGCCGCCCCGCTCCCGTGACGAGCGACATCACCGCCGGCTCGACGGCCTCCGTCACCGACGACGGGCCGCAGCACGCCCTCAGTGACGAGACCCCCGGGCAGGAGAGCTGATCATGCCCCCCGTCTTCTCCCATGGCGACCTCCGCCTCTACCTGCTGTCGCTGCTCGACGAGTCGCCACGGCACGGCTACGACCTCATGCAGGCGCTCTCCGACCGCACCGGCGGCACCTATTCACCGAGCGCCGGCACCATCTACCCGCGACTGTCGAAGCTCGAGGACGAAGGCCTCGTGACCAAGACCGTCGACGGACGCAAGACCGTCTACGAGATCACCGCGGCCGGCCGCGAGCACCTCGACGCGCGACGAGGCGACCTGGACGGGATCGAGGCCGGTCTCGCCGACACGGTACGCCTCATCGCCGACGAAGTACGCGGCAACGTGCGCGCGGCGATGAGAAGCCTGCAGGCCGACCTCGCCGCGGCACGCGATGCCGGCCGCTCCGCGGCGGCCTCGCCCACGGAGCCCGAGAACGCCCGCACGGCTGCTCGTACCCAGGTGCAACGCGCCGACACGGCGATCGACGAGTTCCGCTCCAACGTCCGAGCCGATCTCCGCACCCACGTCGCCCGCACCGGCGCGCTCGACCCGTCCATCATCGAAGAACTGGTCATGGCGCTGGACGCCGCCCAGGCCCAGGTCCGACGCGCGCTCCGCGGGTGAGCCTCCGGGGGTCCGCTCGTCGGGCCCCCGACGATCCGTCAGCTGTCGACCCACAGCTCCTCGTCATCCGATGCCGACTCGCCCAGCGGGACGACGAGGATGGGTCGCTTCTGCCGATGGGCCAGCCGCGCGGCGACCGAACCCGTGAAGAACTCCCGGATGGATTCGCCGAGGCCGCGTCGTCGCGTCCCGACCACCAGCAGCCGCGCATCGAGCCGATCGGCGAGGTGCTTGATGGCCAGGGCGGGATCGCCGACGAGCTGATGCGCGACCCACTCGACCCCGGACGCGGCCAGCGCCGCGCGTGCCGCATCCCGGATCTCCTCGAACTGGGCGGCGCTCGAGACGGCGCCGAGATCGATCGGCGCGGTGTGGACGTATCCGTCGGGGTCTTCGTAGGTGACGAAGCGCGTGACATCGACGTGTGCGACGATGAGCCCGACCCCGAGCAGCTTCGCGTATCGCGCAGCCTCTGTCAGCACGCGCGGAGACTGCCCCGGGATGACCCCGGCGATCACCGGCGTTCGCGGCAGGCGGGCCGTATCGTCGTCGACGTGGTGCTCGGTCATGGCTTCCCCCTCGTCTCGGCGGCTTCGACCGCGAGTGCCCGGAGCCACCGTGTTATTCTGAATGCTACTCTTCCCGGCGGATGGCCGGATCGTGAAATGCTCCGGGCGTCGCTACTAGCCCGTGACTCAGAAATGAGGGGGTCTCGCATGGGGCGTGGCCGTCAAAAGGCGAAGCACACCAAGATCGCGCGTGAGCTGAAGTACGACACCTACAATGTCAACTTCTCTTCGCTCGAGAAGGAGCTCGGCCACTCGGACGACGATCAGTACGTCGACAAGTGGGCCGATCAGTACTCCGACGAGTACTCCGACGAGAAGGCCTGATCGGGCTCATCACCATGCGCCGTGGCGCTGCTCCCACTGGTCCTCGATCGTCTGAGGGCGCGTGACGACGATCCCCGCGGGGATCGCTGCGAGCATCAGCACGCCGACCATGATGAGCGGGCCCGTCCAGTCTCCCGTCGCCTCGTGCAGCAGCGCGAACGAGATGGGGAACACGGCCGCGACCCCATAGCCGATGCTCTGCGCGAAGCCGCTGAGCGCGACGGTGCCCTCGTGCGTCCGGGTCTTGAGCTGCATGAACACCAGGGCGGCCGGGAACAGCATCTGGGGGGTCCCGAGCAGGACCACCCACAGCACGACCGCCGATCCCGGCGCGATGAGCAGTCCCGCTACAGCGAGCACGCCGGCGCTCGCGGCGACCGCGTAGATCGCCCCCAGGCGCCGCCATCGCGTGATGACGAGCGGAACGAGAATCGACCACGGCAGGCCCATGGCACCGAAGAGCGCCAGGAGTGCGCCGGCAGCGGAGTGCGACACCCCGGCCAGATCGACGAGGATGATCGGCAGCCAGGCGAACGACGCGTAGACGCTCGAGGCCGACACCGCGAAGGTGACGGCGATCGCCCACGCCATCGGGAGCCGGAAGAGCCGGCCCAGCACCTGGGGCGGGGGCGGGGGCGGCAACGCACCGTCGCCCGCGGCAGCGGCGATGCGCGACCGGCGCAGCGTCACGAGCCAGGGAACGATCGCCAGCGCCGCGAACACCGACCACAACCCCAGCGAGAACCGCCATCCGGCGGTGTCTGCGATCGGCACCGCGACCAGGGGCGGTACGAAGGCCGCGATGGCGAGCATCGTCGAGTAGATCGCGGTCATCGTGCCGACGCGATCGGGGAAGTAGGTCTTGATCAGCGGCGGGAGCACGACGTTGCCGGTGCTGATCGCGGCGAAGAGCACCGTCGTGGCCAGTAGCAGCGTGCCGGCGTCGGGTGCGAGCGCGCGCCCGAGCAGCGCCGCTGCGGCCACGATCATGGCGGCCACGGCGAGACGCTGCAGACCGAACCGGCGCTCGAGCACGGGGGTCAGCACCCCGAAGACCGCGAAACAGATCGGGGGTGCGGCACCGATGAGCCCGGCGACCCAGGAGGGGACCCCCAGGTCGGCGTCGATCTCGGCGAGGATGGGCGACAGCGAGGCCACCGCCGAACGCAGTGAGAAGGCGACGAGGACGACACCGACGAAGGCGAGCGCCCGGCCCCGCCAGAGCGCACTCACGACTGCTGGGTGCCCTCGACCCAGTTCAGGTATTCGTCGGTCACCGTCCCGGTGACGTAACGGCCGTCGAAGCAGCTCATGTCGAGGTCCGTGATGCCCGTGCCCTCGACGATCGCCGCCTTGAGATCGTCGATCTCCTGGTAGACGAGGTAATCGCAGCCCAGCTCTTGCGCGATCTCGGGGATCGTGCGTCCGTGGGCGATCAGCTCATGACGCGAGGGCATGTTGATGCCGTACACGTGCGGGTAGCGCACCGGCGGCGCGGCCGAGGCGAACGTGACGCTCTTGGCACCGGCATCCCGGGCCATCTGGATGATCTCCTTGGAGGTCGTGCCCCGCACGATCGAGTCGTCGATGAGCAGCACGTTCTTGCCCTTGAACTCGCTCGACATCGCGTTGAGCTTCTGGCGCACGCTCTTCTTGCGAACCGCCTGGCCCGGCATGATGAACGTCCGGCCGACGTAACGGTTCTTGTAGAAGCCCTCGCGGTATTCGATGCCGAGCTTGCGGGCGACCTGCATGGCCGCCGGGCGCGACGAGTCGGGAATCGGCATCACGACGTCGATCGCATCCTGCGGGGTGTACTTGGCGATCGTGTCGGCCAGGCGCTCACCCATCCGCAAGCGCGCCTCGTAGACCGAGATGCCGTTCATGATCGAGTCGGGGCGGGCGAGGTAGACGTACTCGAACGAGCAGGGCGAGAGCTGCGTCTGCTGGGCGCCCTGGCGCGCGTGCAGCGTGCCGTCGGCGTCGATGAAGACGGCCTCTCCGGGCTCGATGTCGCGCACGACGTCGAAACCACCGTTCTCGAGCACGAGCGACTCCGAGGCCACCGTCCACTCGTCGCGCCCGTTCTCGGCCCGCCGCGTGCCGAGGATGAGCGGGCGGATGCCGAACGGGTCGCGGAAGGCCAGCAGGCCGTGTCCGGCGATGAGGGCGATCGCCGCATACGAGCCCTCGACCCGCTCGTGAACCCGCTCGACCGCCTGGAAGACCTGGTCGGGGTCGAGATCGAGCCCCGAGATGGTGGTCTGCAGCTCGTTGGCGAGCACGTTCACCAGCAGCTCGGTGTCGGAGCTCGTGTTGAGGTGGCGGCGGTCCTTGCGGAACAGCTCCTCGGTCAGCTCACGCGTGTTGGTCAGATTGCCGTTGTGCACCAGCACGATGCCGTACGGCGCGTTGACGTAGAAGGGCTGCGCCTCTTCTTCGCTCGATGCCGTGCCCTTGGTGGCGTACCGGACGTGACCCAGCCCGATGTTGCCGAGCAGCGAGCGCATGTCTCGCGTGCGCACCGCCTCGCGCACCTGCCCGTTGGCTTTGAAGATGTGGAAGACCCCGGTGTTCTCGGCGGTCGCGATGCCCGTCGAGTCCTGGCCGCGGTGCTGCAGCAGCAGGAGGGCGTCGTAGATCTCCTGGTTCGCCGGGGACTGCCCGACGATTCCGACGATTCCGCACATGGGGGGTTAGTTCGCTCCTGCTTCGCGGTAATCGCCGACGAGGCGGACGGCGCCGCCGTCGACCCCCTTGGCGCCCTGCTCGTACTCCCCGTCGGGGCGCGGCCCCGTCGAGACGACGCCGGACTGCCAGGCGTCGATGCCGTCGGCGGCGAGGGTGGCGATGGCGGCATCCGCTGCCTCCGCGGCGACGACCGCGAAGAAGCCGACGCCGAGGTTCCAGGTGCCCTCGGTGCGCTGCAGGTCGAGGCCGCCGAGATCGGCGAGCACGCGGAAGACCGGCGCGGGCGACCACGACGAGCGATCGACGTCGACCCAGCTGCCCCGGGGCAGCACGCGCGCGAGGTTCGCGGCGATGCCGCCGCCGGTGACGTGGCTGAGGGAGTGCACGCCGTCGCCGAGCTGATCGATCAGCCGCAGCAGCGGCGACGTGTACAGCCGCGTGGGCTCGAGCAGCTGCTCGCCCCACGTGCGACCGAAGTCCGCGGCGTGGTCGCCGTAGCCGATGCCCGCCCCCGTCACGATGTGGCGGATGAGCGAGTAGCCGTTCGAGTGCGGCCCGCTCGAGGCGAGGGCGAGCACGACGTCGCCCTCGCGCACGCGCTCGGCTCCGAGCACCTGCGAAGACTCCACGACGCCCGTGGCTGCACCCGCGACGTCGTAGTCGCCCGGCCCCAGGAGTCCGGGATGCTCCGCGGTCTCGCCGCCCACGAGGGCCGTTCCGGTGGCTGAGCAGCCGTCGGCGATGCCGCGCACGATGTCGGCGATGCGCTCGGGGACGACCTTGCCGCACGCGATGTAGTCGGTCATGAACAGCGGCTTGGCACCGACCACGACGATGTCGTCGACGACCATCCCGACGAGGTCCTGCCCGATCGTGTCGTGCTTGTCGATCGCCTGCGCGATCGCGACCTTGGTGCCGACGCCGTCGGTCGAGGTCGCCAGCAGCGGCTTGGTGTAGCCGAGCAACGCGGTCGCATCGAAGAGGCCGGCGAAGCCGCCGACACCTCCGAGGACTTCGGCGCCGTGGGTTCGTCGGACCGCCGACTTCATCAGTTCGACGGCGAGATCTCCCGCCGCAGTGTCGACGCCGGCTTGGGTATAGGGATCAGCGGGACTCGAGGCCACGGCATCCAGAGTACCGGCACGGGCGAGGCGCGGATGCCGCGCGTGTCGCGGCGAGGCCGGCATCCGGATGCCGCCTCGCTCAGATCCCCTGCCAGGCGGGCTTG
The DNA here is from genome assembly GCF_013389665.1 of Microbacterium oleivorans. Classification (NCBI taxonomy): domain Bacteria; kingdom Bacillati; phylum Actinomycetota; class Actinomycetes; order Micrococcales; family Microbacteriaceae; genus Microbacterium; species Microbacterium oleivorans. The sequence continues at coordinate 1,700,940 of NZ_CP058316.1, forward strand.
TTCGCCCAGGCGTGGCGGTAGTACGGAGCCTGCGAGAGCGATGCGGCGGCGGCCTCGTCGACGACGACCGTCACGTGCGGATGCAGCTGCACCGCCGATCCCGGCGCCGACGTGCTCACCGGCCCTTCGACCGCGGCGGCGACCGCCTCGGCCTTCGCGGCGCCGAAGGCGAGCAGCACGAGGTGGCGCGCGCGCAGGATCGTGCCGATGCCCTGGGTGATGCAGTGCATCGGCACCTCCTCGGGCGAGTCGAAGAAGCGGGCGTTGTCGGCGCGGGTCTCCTCGGTGAGCGTCTTGACCCGGGTCGACGAGGCGAGCGAGCTTCCGGGCTCGTTGAAGCCGATGTGGCCGGTGCGGCCGATGCCGAGGATCTGCAGATCGATGCCGCCGGCCTCGCGGATGGCGGCCTCGTACCTCTCCCCCGCCGTCTCGATGCCTTCGAGGTCGCCGTGCGGCACCTGGATGCGTGCGGGGTCGAATCCGACCGGCTCGACGACCTCGCGCTCGATGACCCGTCGGTAGCTCTCGGGGTGACCCGCCGGCAGGCCGACGTACTCGTCGAGGGCGAACCCGCGCACCCGCGAGACGTCGACGCCGTCGCGCCGCACACGATCGGAGAGGTGACGGTAGACCGCGAGCGGGGTGGATCCCGTGGCCAGGCCGAGGACGGCGTCGGGGCGGTCGGTGATGAGGTCGGCGATCGCGTCGCCGACCAGCCGGCCGGCCTCCTGCTCGCTCGGAACGATGATGACTTCTGCCATGGCGCTGCCTTTCGGTTCGATGGGTCGAGCGGGTTCAGGTGAGGCCGAGAGTGCCCGACAGCACGAGGGCGGCCGCGCCGCTCAGGCGCAGGTCGCCGTCGCTCTCGGTGCGCCGCACGACGAGGTCGTCGAAGACGATCGGCAGTACGCGGGATCCGATCGCCTCCCTCGCGGCGTCGATGAGGATGCCGTCGAGCAGGTGGGCGGGCCCGCTGAGGACCACGTCGGTGAGCCCGAGGGTGGCGACCAGCGGCGCCAGGGCGATGCCCAGGCACGCGCCGGCCTCGTGCCGCACGCGCGCGGCGGCCCCCGCGTCGGCGGCCCCGGCCAGGCGCGCCTCGAGCTTCGGCACCGAGAGCCACGCCTCCAAGCATCCGGTCCGCCCGCACGCGCAGACCGGACCGGAGCCCTCGGTCACGACGACGTGCCCGAGCTCGCCCGCCGTCCAGTTGCGCCCGTGCACGACCGCGCCGTTGACGATGACGGCCGCGCCGACGCCGGCGCCGATGCGCACCAGGAGCAGATCGTGGTCGAGCCGCCCCTGGCTGAGCTCGCCGATCCCCGCGGCGTTGAGACCGTTGGCCACGACGACCGGGAGGCCGGTGCGCGCGGCCAGGAGGTCGCGGAGGCGCACGTCGGTCCAGGCGAGGTGGGAGGACTCGCGCACCGTGCCCGAACCGTCGACCACGCCGGGGGTGGAGACGCCGACGCCCAGCACCGGCGCTTCGGCGCGGGCGATGAGCCGCTCGACGAGGTCGCCGAGCAAGGCGAGCGCCTCGGCACCGGTCGCACCGCGGCGCTCGACGATGTCGCGCGCGAGCGGCGTCCCGGCGAGGTCGACGACGACACCCTCGAACGTGTCGCCGCTCGAGATCGACACCGCCACGATGTTGCGCGCCGTGCGGGCCAGTGCGAGCGCCCGTGAGGGGGCGCCGGGCCCGGTCCGCCGGCCGGGACCGCTCTCGACCACGAGTCCGTCGTCCACGAGCTCGGCGACCAGATCGGAGATCGTCACCTGCGACAGCCCGGTGGCGCGGGCGATGTCGGCGCGCGACAGTCCGTCTTCGCGGTGGAGCGCCTGGAGCACGAGACGGCGGTTGTTGCTGCGCGCGTCCTCGGGGCGGATCCGCCGCCCTCGGGGACGGGCGCTCGTTCCGCCGGCCACAGACGTGCTCGTCATACGCGCTCCCATCGAGTACAGTCGCCGAGAAATAATTCGGAAACGTTCTTAATCAATACTGGCGTACCGAATCCCCCCGCGCACATCGGAGTGACCCATGAAGTTCTTCCAACGACTCGGCAGGTCGATCATGCTGCCCGTCGCCGTCCTGCCCGTCGCCGCGATCCTCGTGGGCATCAGCCAGTGGATCACCGCGGCGGCCGGAGACAACATCGTCTCGACGTTCCTGGCCACCGCCGGCGGCGCGCTGCTCGACAACATGGCTCTGCTGTTCGCGATCGGCATCTCGATCGGCATGGCCAACAAGTCCGACGGCACCTCCGCCCTCGCCGGACTCGTGTCGTGGCTCACCGTCACGACGCTGCTGAGCCCGGCGACCGTGGCGAAGTTCGTGGGCGTCGAGGACGTCGCCACCGTCGACCCCGCCTTCGGCCGGGTCGAGAACGTCTTCGTCGGGATCATCTGCGGCCTGATCGGCGCGTGGGCGTACAACCGCTTCAAGGACGTCAAGCTGCCCGACGCCCTGTCGTTCTTCTCCGGCAAGCGCTCCGTCGCGATCGTGACGGCCGGCGTCTCGCTGCTCTTCGCGATCGTGCTGCTGTTCGTATGGCCGGTCGTCTACACGGGCCTGGTCATCTTCGGCGAGTGGATCTCGACCCTCGGGCCCGTCGGCGCGGGCATCTACGGCTTCCTCAACCGCCTGCTGATCCCCCTCGGACTCCACCACGCCCTCAACTCGGTGTTCTGGTTCGACGTCGCGGGCATCAACGACCTCAACAACTTCCTGAACGGCGCGAACGGCGACGGGGTGTTCGGGGTCACCGGTCAGTACATGACCGGGTTCTTCCCGATCATGATGTTCGGCCTGCCGGGCGCCGCCCTGGCGATGTACGTCACCGCGAAGACCAAGCGCAAGAAGGCCGTCGCCGGCATCCTGCTCTCGTCCGCCGTCGCTGCCTTCTTCGTCGGCATCACCGAGCCGCTCGAGTTCGCCTTCATGTTCCTCGCGCCCTGGCTCTACCTCGTGCACGCCGCCTTCACCGGCATCTCGCTGTTCATCGCCGCCCTGCTCCCCACGCGCATGGGCTTCGGATTCTCAGCGGGATTCATCGACCTCGTGCTGGGCTGGATGAACCCGCTCGCGCAGAACCCGTGGCTGATCCCGGTGATGGGCGTCTTCTGGTTCGCGGTGTACTTCGTCGTGTTCCGATTCCTGATCCTGAAGTTCCGACTCAAGACGCCGGGTCGTGAGGACGACGACGTGCTCGACGCCGACACCGGGGATGCGGCGGGCGTGGCACGCGACGCCGGATTCGCCGGGACCGCCGAGCGGTTCGTCGCGGCGCTGGGCGGCAAGGACAACATCGTCCAGCTCGACAACTGCGCCACCCGCCTGCGGCTCGAGGTGGCCGACACCTCACGCGTCGACGGCGACGCCCTCAAGCGGGCCGGCGCCGCGGGCACGATCACCTCGGGCGCGAAGTCGGTGCAGGTCGTCTACGGCCTGAACGTGCAGTTCGTCAAGGACGCGATGGAGGACGTGCTGGCCGGCCGCGCGGTCGAGCCCGGCGTCCGCACCGCCGTCGCAGAGGCGCCGCGCACGGCGGGCGCCCCGGACGTCGTACGCCTGCGGCAGCCCGTGGCCGGCGAAGTGCGGCCCCTGACGGAGGTGCCCGACGCGATGTTCGCCGACGGCACGATGGGGCCGGGGGTCGCGATCGAGCCGAGCGGCGACACGGTGGTCGCGCCCTCCGACGGCACCGTTACGACGGTCTTCCCGACCGGACACGCGATCGGGTTGACCCTCGCCGACGGCACCGAGCTGCTCATCCACGTCGGCATCGACACCGTCGAGCTGAAGGGCTCCGGCTTCCAGGCGCTCGTGCAGCAAGGTGAGAGCGTTCACGCCGGACGCCCCCTCCTGCGCTTCGACGCCGCGGTGATCCGTTCGGCCGGCTATGCGGCGATCACGCCCGTGATCGTGCTGAACAACCCCGACGCGACGATCGCGTTCGAGTGAGCTCGACGGCCGGTGCCGTACGGACCACGCGTCCGTCGACACCGGCCGCCCGGTGCCGGGACCGATCTAAACTGGCGCCATGAATGCGGCGGGGACACCGGAGTGGGTGGTGCGGGAGGATGCCGCGCCACCGGCGGTCGTCGCGCTCTACCTGCGCCAGGTGCTGGGTGTGCGTTCTCCGGACGAGCTGCCGCACCTGCGCGGTGTCGAGGCCGCGCCGCCGGAGCGTCCGGCCGACGAGCAGATCGAGCTCGAACGGCAGTGGCGGGCGTACTGGGCGATGACGGTCGAACCGCTCGCCCACCCGTCACCGGTGCCGCTCGACCTCGTCGCCGGATACGACACGCTCGTGGCGCTGCCGACCGAGGGCTTCGCACTGCTCGAACGCGAGATGCTGCCCCATGCGGCCGCAGCCGTCTCTTTCGCCCGCGAGGTCCAGGCTCGGTACGCGGCGCGTACCGAGGCCTCGGGCGGCGTCGCCTACCGCGCGTACGCCGGGGCGCTCGCCCAGCATGAGCGCCGAGTCGGCCGGCGCGCCCATTCGTTCGAGCTGAACGTGCAGGTCCTGCCGCTGGCGCAGCGGGGCGTCTGGTGGATCGGGTCACTCACCATCGCCGTCACCGACGGCCTGCGCAGCGACATCGTCGCCTTCGACGCGGCGATCGCGCCGATCATCGCGGAGATCGCCTGACGGCGGAACCGACCCCCGGAACGGCACCGCCGGCCTGCGGCGTGCTCCGTCAGACGTCGTCGGACGTGCGGACGCGCTCGTGCACGATCCGCACCTCGCGCGAGCGGCGGCGCGCGGACCGGTCGAGGATGAGCGCGACCACGCCCCCGAGCGCCATCCCGAGCGGGATCGCGCCGAGCGCGATGAACCCGAAGACCTGACCCGCTGAGTACTCCAGACCGGTGCTGACGCTCACCCCGTCGTCCGAGACGCCGAAGGTGAGGGCGAGGGCCGCGATGATGCCCGCCGCCGCGCCGAGCAGGAGGAACACACTGTACTTGGGCACACGACGCACGCGCGCCGACTCGACCCGTTCGGTGATCTGCTCAGCCATGGGTCCATTGTCGCACCGCCGCAGTGCTCTCGGGCGGTCTCCGACGCGCGGTGCTCTCGGGCGGTCTCCGGGGCGCAGTGCTCTCGGGCGGTCTAGGACGCGCGCTGCCAGGGCAGCAGCTGCATCATGCTGAGTACCGCGATGACGGCGAGCCCGAGCGCAGAGCCCGACGCGAGCAGCGGGAGGACGAGCGCGGGCCACCGTCCCGTCGCCTCGGGAACCAGACCCGCCGCCTGCGGCACCGTCGACAGCGGCGCATTGGCAGCCACGATGGGGGGCGCATCGGGGACCGCTGCCACCACGGCCGCGGGGAGCCGGAGCGGGTTGGACGGCGCGGCTGCCGAGGCGGGCGCTCCACCGGCGGCCGGTGGGGGGACGGGCACCGGCGCCGCGGCGTCGTAGCTCACGGTGACGGGCGAGGCGGGCTTGGCCGCATCCCTCACCCCGTTGGTCGTGAGCCAGTATCCCTGCTGCCCGGTGAGCCGGTGGAAGTCGACGAACGACTGCGGGAACGACCCCCAGTACGCCGCGTTCTGGGGCGTGCGTGGCACCTGCCCGGCACCGGTCGCGGCGACGCCGAGGTACTCGGGGGTGACGGTGAAGCCCCGGTCGCCGGCGGCGCCGCGGATCTCGGCGAGGACGACGGTGGCGGCGGCGATCGGCTCCCACTTCGTCAGGTCGTCCATCGACGTGCCGTAACCGCTGGCGGTGCCGGTCAGTCGCCCCGAGCCGCCGGAATCGAGCGAGAGCACGGGGTCGGTGATGCTCCAGTAGGTCATGCCGCCGTAGAACGCGACGGTGAACGACCCCGACCAGCGGATCTCCAGACCCTCGGCGCTCCGGCTGCCCGCGCCCCCGTCGATGACGACCTGGTTCCCCGTCGCGCTCGCGGTCGAGGCGGTGGTCACCGCCGCGCCCCGCGGGTCGAGGCACTTCGTGTCCCAGGATGCCGCCGTCCACCCGCCGTCCGCGGTCGGCTTCTCGATGCGCACGGCTCCGTCCGTCGGAGCATAGAGGCCGTCCGAGGCCGTCCAGACACGAGAGCCGCCGGAATCGCCGGCCCGCCCGGCACTGAGGAAGTTGCATCCGCCCGCGAAGGCTCCTCCGCCGGATTCGGCATTGAGCCCCCAGCGCAGCTGAGCGTTGGTGATGCGGTCGCCGCCGGCCGGCGGCGTGACGGGAGGGTTCTCGCCGGTCTCGGGAATCGTGACGATGACATCGTCGGGGCCGTCCGCGAGGGCGACGGCCGGTGCCGCCGCCAGACCCCATACGAGGGCGATCGCCGCGACGCCCGAGGCGAACGCGCCTCGCCGCATCCGCCGCATCCGCGGCACCCGGGGGATCATCGTGCCCCCGCCGGCTGCGCGGAAGCCGTGCCCGGAGCAGGCGGGGCGCCCGGAGCGGGCGGGGCGGTCGACCGGCGGGCGCGCCGGCGGGCGCGGGCGCGCACGACGGCGGCGACGATGCTCGCCACGATGAGCAGCGCCGACACCAGCAGCGACACCAGCATGACCACGAGCGCCCACTGCGGCGGCTGCTCCGAGCCGCTCGCGGCGGCTTCCGTCACCGTGCCGCCCGAGACGGTCACCTCCGCCTCGGCGACCGCCCCCGAGGCGGCGCCGCTCAGCGTCACCAGATGCGTGCCGTCGCGGATGTCGCGGGGCACCGGCAGTGCCGCCGCGACCTCGCCCTGCGCACCCGCGGTGAGCGGCCCGACCGCGGTCAGTCCGCCGTCGAGCGAGGCGACGACCTGCTCACCGGGCGCGAAGCCCTGACCGGTGAAGACGATCGAGGTTCCGGCCGCCACACCGGCCGACGCGACACCGACCCGCACCGCCCCGGCCGTGCCCGCGGCGGGAGCGGCGGCTGCGGGCTCCGCGTCCGCGGCCGCGGTGCGGAACGTGATCGGGGTGAAGGTCTCGTTGTTGGCGTTCTTCACCCCATGGGCACCGATGGTGATGATCCCGCACGTCACCTCGCGGCAGTCGACGGGCGCCACCTCACCCTCGCGATCCGTGCTCTCGAACGCAGCCCCGGGCACGACCATGTCGATCGACCAGGAGCCGTCGGCGGCGATGACGCCGTTGGCCGAGCTCTCGGTCTGGCTGCCCTCGAAGGCGATGAAGCGTTGGAAGCCGTTGTTGTCGGCAGCCTCGGCGTCGGGGACGTAGCGGTAGTCCGCTCCGACGGCGCCGCCGGCGCTGGGTTTCCACGACCCACCGGAGGGATCGTCCACCCAGCCGAAGAGCACGTAGATCCCACCGAACCCGCCCCGGATCGCCTGGAATCCCGACCCCGATACGGTCACCTCGGTCGCACCGTCGGCCGCCACGACACCGCTCCCGTCGGCCGTACCGATCGAGACGGATGCCGCGGCCCAGGCGGCGGGCGCCGCGATGAGTCCCGCGGCGCACGCGATGAAGGCGGCGGTGATCGCCGCGGCGATACGGTGCAGGGGTCTCATGGGGTGCGCTCCTCGGTCGATGTCTGCAGGGGGGCGGACGGCGGGCGATCGCCGGAACGGTCGGCCGCGCCGCTGTCGGCCAGGACGAGCAACGCGCCGCGCGGGCCCTCGACGACGTCGATCGGATGCCGGTAGACCCGCGTCAGGATCGCGGGTTCGAGCACCTCGCGCGGCGTTCCGTGGGCGGCGAGGCGACCGTCCTCGAGCAGGGCGATGCGGTCGCCGTAGGCGGCGGCGAGGCCGAGGTCGTGCAGGACGACGATCGCGGCGCCACCGGCAGCGACCCGCCGACGCGTACGATCGAGCACCCGGTGCTGATGACGGATGTCGAGGCTCGCCGTCGGTTCGTCCAGCAGCGCGATCCGGCACTCCTGGGCGTACGAGCGCGCGAAGGCGACGCGTGCCCGTTCTCCGCCCGAGAGACCGGTCACCGGCCGATCCGCGAGATGCCCGACCTCTCCCGCGACGACGGCCTCCGCCACCGCGAGGTCGTCCCGCGCGGCCTCGGGGCGGCGACGCCAGGGCGCGCGTCCCATGCGGACGACGTCGTGCGCGATGAAGGGGAACGACACGTCGTTGCTCTGGGTCAGCACCGATCGCCTGCGAGCACGCTCGGCGACCGGCCACGCGTCGAGGACCGCGCCGTCGAGCTCGACCGACCCCCCGTGCGGGGCGCGGTCCCCGGCGAGCACGGCGAGGAGGGTCGATTTTCCGGCACCGTTGGGCCCGACCAGGACGAGGACCTCCCCGGCCCGCAGTTCGAGATCGATGCCGTCGAGCACGCGCCGTCCACCGACCTCGGCCGACACGCCCCGGGCGCGCAGGACGACGCTCATCCCCAGCCTCCCGATCGGCGGCGGGTACGGCGGAGCAGCCAGAAGAAGAAGGGTCCGCCGATCAGTGCGGTGAGCATGCCGATGGGCAGCTCCGAACCCGGAATCGCGGTACGCGCCACGAGGTCTGCCGCCAGCAGCAGCACCGCGCCGCCGAGGGCGCAGGCGGGCAGCAGCAGCCGGTGCGCCGGTCCGAGGATCATCCGCATGAGGTGCGGCACGACCAGCCCGACGAACCCGATGATGCCGACGAAGGCGACCGCGGCGCACGTGAGCAGCGCGATGACGACGATGGCCGCCACGCGGAGCCGTTCGACGCGCACACCGAGATGCTCGGCCTGCCGCTCGCCGAGGGCGAGCAGGTCGAGACTGCCGGCGAAGAAGAAGCAGGCGACGATGCCGACGATCGCCAGCGGCGCGACGATCGCGAGGTCCTGCCAGCGCGTGCCGTTGAGCGACCCGAGCTGCCAGAACACGATCTGCTCGCGCTCCTGCGTCGAGCCGAGGTAGGTGAACAGCGCGATGGCGGCCCCGCCGACGGCGTTGACCGCGATGCCGGTGAGCACGAGGGTGACGACCTCGGTGCGCCCGTCGGCTCGCGCGGAGGAGTACACGATCACCGTGGCGGCGAGCCCGCCGGCGAAGGCCAGCAGCGGCAGCGTGAGGGGGCCCGCGAAGGTGAGCCCGAAGACGATCGCAGCGGACGCGCCGACCGCGGCACCCGAGGAGATGCCGATCACGCCGGGCTCGGCGAGCGGGTTGCGGAAGACCCCCTGCATCACGACCCCGGCGGTGGCGAGGGTCGCGCCCACGAGCACGGCCATGATCAGCCGCGGCATCCGGATGAGCCACAACGTCGCCTCGCCGTTGACATGCGTCATCGCCGCGCCGTCGGGCACCGACAGGGCGCCGAGCCCCGCCGCGCTCACCGCGTCGTTCCAGGCGCGCGCGAATGCCCCCACGACCTGGTCGGGAGGGATCACGAGCTGACCGCTGCCGGCCGACACCACCGCCAGCGCGACGAGGGCGAGCGACATCCCGCAGAAGACCCCGACGACAAGCACGGGGGTGCGGCGCCGCCGCGCCCCGGCCCGCCGCACGGCGCCCGTCCCGGAGCGCGTCACGCCGGTCGGGTCGGGCGCGATCGGTTCGGAGGCGACCACGCTCACCCGGCGGCCTCGGGCGCGTAGACGGCGACGGCGAGCGCGTCGAGCACGCCGGCGGCGGCGGGGCCGAAGCTCAGCACCGTCGTGTCGGACATGTCGACGATGCGACGGTGGCGTCCGGCGTCGGTCTGCGCGACCGCGGGCAGATGCTCCACCAGCCCGTCGACGCCGCCGACCGACTCGAGTCCCTTGGTCATCATGATGAGCAGGTCGGGATTCGCATCGACGAGCGCCTCGTCGGTGACCGGACGCATGCCCTGCCATCCGATCTCACCGGCGACGTCGACGCCGCCGAGCGCCTCGATCAGGCTGTCGGCGCCGGACTCCTCGCCGAAGAGGTAGTACACGCCCGACTGGCCCCGCACGTACAGGAACATCATCCGCAGCTTCTCCGCCGGATCCGCGGGAGCGATCGCCGCGATCTCGGCGATCTTCGCGTCGACCTCCGCCATCGTCCGTGCGGCCAGCGCCGTGCCGCGCTCCGCCACGCCGAGAGCGCCGGCGACCTGCTGCACGAGGTCGCCGATGTTCTCGAGCGAGCGATGGGAGTCGACCACGACGACCGGGATGCCCGCATCGCGCATCTGCAGGATGGTGTCCCACGGGCCGAGGCTCGTGTCGGTGAGGATGACCGTCGGTGCGGCATCCAGGATCGCCTCGGCGTTGAGGTCGTGGCCGTTCTCGGTGACGACGGGCAGCCCGGCGGCCTCAGCGAAGCCGCTGGAGGTGTCGCGCGCGACCACCGATTCGCCCAGTCCGAGCTCGAACACGATCCGCGACAGCGATCCGTAGATGTCGAGCGTGAGGATGCGGGAGGTGTCGGTCACCGTCACCTCGGTGCCCTGCGCGTCGACCACGGTGGCCGGAAGAGCCTGCGGGCCGTCGGTGATCGGCTCGACCGCCGTGTGCGCGGCGACCGCGGTCGACGGCCCCTCCCACGCGGCCGGGTCGGACAGCGGGGTGACCTCCGACAGCGGGGGCGTCGCTGCCGCATCCGCTCCGCCGCCCGGCGCGGTGGCGTCGCACGACGACAGCATCAGCGCAGCGGCGAGCGCCACGGCGAGCGCGCCGATCGCACGGGAACGTCTCGGCCTCATGAAATCACCTCGGGTTAGGTAAGCCTGACCTACATCTTGCACCATCTCGTCGCGGCATGGTTAGGTGAGCCTTGCCTAGCCTCCCCGATCCACGCGAACGCGTGCGCCGGTACCCGATGTCCGAGCGGCCGGAGGCAGCCACACCACGAAGGGATCAACCATGGAATCTCCGACCACGCGCCGCGGTCGACGAGGACGGCCGATCGCGGCCCTCGTCACCGCGAGCGCGCTCGCTCTGGGCGGCGTCCTCGCCGCCTCGCCTGCCAGCGCCGCCGAGACGACCGTCTCGGACGCCGTCTTCCGCTGGGGCGTCAACGCCGAGTCGCACGCCGCCGCGTTCGCGCCGGGCACGTACAACCTCTTCAGCGCCGGCGTCGTCACCGCGACCTCGTCCGCCGACCGCGTGACGACCGCGAACTGGAAGCAGTCCGAGGGCAACGTCGACATCCTCAAGCGCCAGCCCGACGGCAGCTACGCGGATGCGACCTTCGCCGGACTGAGCACGGACGTCAACGGCACGCGCCTGACCACCGGCGCCGGCAACAACTCCGGACACGTCGTGGAGATCGCAGCCGGAACCGGGACGGTCGACCCCGCCGCCGGCACCGCCGAGATCCAGTGGACCGGGACGTTCACGTCCGCCTACTACTCGGGCATGACCCGCTCCTGGATCACCGACCCGCACCTGAGCGTCGCGGCCGACGGCACCGGCACCATCACCGCCACGCTCGGCGGCTACGGCACATCGATGGACGACCCCGATCTGTTCCAGCAGATCACCCCCGTCGAGGACGTCGTCATCGCCACCCTCACCGGCGTGGAGGTCGACGCCGACGGATTCACCGTCACCCCCGACTACCTCGGCAAGACGGTGAACACCGGCTCGGGCACGCCGCAGGTGACGACCGGGGCCTCGGCCGGTGCGTTCCCGCAGCCGTTCGTCGACTTCCAGACCCTGACCGGCCAGGGCAGCTACTGGTACTCCTCGGGCGGCGCAGCGGACGCACGCAAGCCCACCACGCCGCTGTCGGTGTCGTACACCGCCGCGGCTCAGCCGGCCGCACCGACCGTCACCGTCTCGAAGACCTCCGGCATCGACCGTGCCGGCGAGACCATCACGGTGACCGGTTCGGGCTTCGTGCCCGCCGGCGCCGCGACGACGGGCAGCCGGCCGCCGCTGGCCGGCCAGTTCGTCGGCGCGTACGTCGCATTCGGCAAGTTCGCCGACGTGTGGAAGCCCTCCGCGGGCGCCCCGGCCTCGGCACGCGGCGAGCGCGTCGACACCAAGTGGGCGCTCCCGGCCGAGAGCCACGCCGCCGTCGGCGGCGCCGCGGCCGGTGCGATCGAGCTCGCGGCCGACGGGACCTTCACGGCCGAGCTCAACGTCTCGACCACCGAGGCCCGCGATCTGCTGGCGGGTAACTACGGCATCTACACCTACGCCGGCAGCGGCGCGACCTACGCGCCCTTCGAGACGTTCACCCCGATCACCTTCGCCGGCGCGAGCGATGTCGTCGTCGAGGTGCCGGAGCAGGTCGAGGAGCCCACCGGTTCGTTCGGCTGGAGCTTCGAGGGATCCTCGCCGGCCGACCTCGGCACGGCGACCGCACAGGGCGGCAACTTCGTCGCGACCGGCTCGCTCACCAACATCGTGGTGACCGACACCCGCGCCGGGGGCACCTCGCCCTACATCTGGAGCATCTCCGGACAGGCGAGCGACTTCGCCTCCCCGGGCGGCGGGTCGTTCTCGGCCGACCTGCTCGGCTGGACGCCGAAGGTCGTCGAGGGCGGCGCAGCGGTGACCAAGGGCGCCGACGTGCCGTCGTCCCGCCTGGGCGGCGCCGGTCTCGCGTCCTCGCGTGTGCTCGCCTCGTCGACCACCGCCGCCAGCGCGACCGTGGGCGCCGACCTGTCACTGGTCATCCCCGGCGACACCCCGGCCGGTGCGTACACCAGCAAGCTCACCGTCACCGCCCTGCAGTGACACCCCGGGGCCCCGGCATCGCGCCGGGGCCCCACCCCCTCGACCCCGAAAGACGCCCGTGACCGCTCGCCGCCGCATCCGCTCGCTTCTCGCCCTGGCCCTGGCCGGGGCCCTCGCCGTCACGGGGTCACTCACCGCCGCCGCAGCCGAGGCCGGAACGAGGGCCGCATCCGGGGCGACCGGCACGATCGGGTGGACCGTCGAGACCGCCGACAACGACAACGGCGTCGGCCGCGGCAACTTCACCTACGACGTCGAGCCGGGCGCCGTCATCAGCGACACCATGGTCGTCGTCAACACCGGCACGCAGGCACTGCCGCTGGCGGTCTACGCGGCCGACGCCTTCACCACCTCGAGCGGCGACATCGACGTACTCGTCGACGGCACCCCGTCCATCGGGGCCGGCACCTGGGTCGCCATCGGCACCCCCGCCGTCGAGCTCCTGCCCGGCCAACAGGCAGACATCGCGTTCACCATCTCGGTCCCCGCCGACGCGCGGCCGGGCGATCACGCGGCGGGCATCGTCACCTCCCTCGTCACCACCGACGCCTCGCAGTCGTTGTCGGTGGACCGCCGGCTCGGCACCCGGGTGAACCTGCGCGTCGCCGGTGAGCTGAGCCCCGCCGCGGCCATCGCCGACGTCTCGACCGCCTACACGCCGTCGTGGAACCCCTTCGCCGCCGGCACCCTCACCGTGTCGTATGCCCTCGAGAACCCCGGCAACACGCGCATCACTGGTGTCGAGACCCTCGCGGTCGCGGGACCGCTCGGCCTCTTCGGAGCGGACACCGCGCCCGCGCAGCTGCGCGAGATCATTCCGGGCTCGGTCGTGGAGGTCACCCGCGAGCTGCCGGTGATGTCCCTCGGGTGGGTCGGCGGCACGCTCACGGTCACCCCCGAAGGCGTGGGGCTCGGCACCGGATCGGTCGCGCCGGTGACCGTCGACGTCGGCACCGTCGCGCTGCCGTGGAGCCTCTACGCGCTGCTGGTGCTCGCGGCGGCGATCGTCGCCGGTGGGCTGCTCGTGCTGCGCCGCGCCAGGCGGGCCCGGCTCACGGCCGCAGGGGCAGCAGCGCCGTGAGGTCGGCCCGGGTGCCCGACGCGCGCAGTCGGCCCGCCGCAGCGGCATCCGACCACGCGAGCTCGCCGGTGGCCAGCGCGATCCAGGTCGCGGCATCCGTCTCGACGACGTTCGGCGGGGTCCCGCGCGTGTGACGCGGGCCCTCGACCACCTGCACCGCACCGAACGGCGGTACGCGCATCTCGACCGAATTGCCCGGCGCTTTCTCGACGAGCAGTTGCAACAGGTAGCGCACGGCCGTGGCCAGGTCGGTGCGGGCGGGTTTGTCGCCGGAAGCCTCGGCAGTCGCGACCGCAGCGAGCGCGGCGCGGCCGTCGGCGGTGAGGATGCTGCGGGCCATGGGTTCCACGCTAGCCCGGTCGGTAGGCTGGCCGGGTGAAGATCCTGGTCCTCGGCTCGGGCGCGCGCGAGCACGCCATCATCCTCGCTCTCGCCGCGGAGGGAGCGGGCCACGAACTGCTGGCGGCGCCCGGCAACGCCGGGATCGCCCGAGACGCCGAGCTCGTGCCGGGCCTCGACCCGAATGACCCGGTGGGGGTCACGGAGTTCGCCGGCAGCGCCAACATCGACCTCGTCGTGATCGGGCCGGAAGCACCGCTGATCGCGGGCGTCGCCGACGCGTTGCGCGAGCGCGGCGTCCCCGTGTTCGGGCCCGGCAAGGTCGCCGCTCAGCTCGAGGGCTCGAAGGCCTTCGCCAAGCGCGTGATGGACGACGCGGGCGTCCCCACCGGCCGCGCGGTGCGCGCTCGCAGCCGCGCAGAGGTCGAGACCGCGCTCGATCAGCTGGGGGCTCCTCACGTCGTCAAGGCCGACGGCCTGGCCGCCGGCAAGGGCGTGATCGTCACCGACGACCGCGAGGCCGCCCTTGCGCACGCCGACACCTATCTTCCGAGCGGACCGGTGCTCATCGAGGAGTTCCTCGCCGGCCCCGAGGTGTCGCTGTTCTTCGTCTCGGACGGCGACACCGTCCGCGCGCTCAGCCCGGCGCAGGACTACAAGCGCGCGTACGACGGCGACGCCGGCCCGAACACCGGCGGCATGGGCGCCTACTCGCCGTTGCCGTGGCTCGCCGATCGGTTCGGCAGCGAGGAGGCCTTCGTCGCCGAGGTCACCCGCACAGTCGCCGACCCGGTCATCCGGCATCTCGATTCCGAGGGCACCCCCTTCATCGGGCTGCTGTACGCAGGCCTCATCCTCACCGAGGGCGGCATCAAGGTCATCGAGTTCAACGCCCGTTTCGGCGACCCCGAGACCCAGGTCGTGCTCGCGCGGCTGACGTCGTCGCTGTCGGAGCTGCTGATGGCCGCGGCGAGCGGACGTCTCGAGAGCGAGCCCGACCCGACCTTCTCGTCCGAGGCCGCGGTCACCGTCGTGCTCGCGAGCGAGGGTTACCCGGAGCAGCCGCTGACGGGGCGTGTCCTGTCCGGCCTCGACGCCGCCGCGGCCGTCGACGGCGTGCATCTGGCGCACGCGGCGACGGCCGAGACGACCGACGGTCTCGTGGCGACGGGCGGACGCGTCCTGAACGTCGTCGCCCTCGGCGCCGACTTCACCGAAGCCCGCGACCGCGCCTACCGCGCTCTCTCGCAGATCTCTCTCGAGGGCTCGCACCACCGCACCGACATCGCCGCGCGCGTCGCCGAGTAGCTGGACGGGCCACGCGACCGACCCCACGGCCGTGCAGGAGCTCTGCGCGGCCTCGGGACCGATCCGGCCGCAGTCAGCGCTGCACGAGGTGCGCGGGACGCTTGAGGAAGAGCACCACCACGACAGCGACCCCGATGACGAC
The DNA here is from genome assembly GCF_013389665.1 of Microbacterium oleivorans. Taxonomy (NCBI): domain Bacteria; kingdom Bacillati; phylum Actinomycetota; class Actinomycetes; order Micrococcales; family Microbacteriaceae; genus Microbacterium; species Microbacterium oleivorans. The sequence goes on from NZ_CP058316.1 coordinate 1,716,379, forward strand.
GGCGGGCAGCACCATCGCCTGTGCCATCGCGGCGGAGAACCCCTCGGCGATCACGGGAGGCATCGCGCCGCCCCCGCCGAAGTCGCCGCCCGCGGCATCCCCGGCGCCCGGCAGGTTCGCCTCGAGACGCGACTGCATGTACGCGGCGATGGCGGCCGATCCGATGACCGACCCGACCGTGCGGGTCGTGTTGTAGATGCCCGAGCCCGCGCCGGCTTGACGCGGCGGCAGATTGCGCGTCGCGGTCGTGGCGAGCGGGCCCCACATCCCCGCGTTGGCGACGCCGATCACCGCGGCGGGGATGAGCAGCAGCAGCACCGGCGCCTCCGTGTTCATCAGCAGCGCATAGCCGACGAGACCTACGACCATGAGTGTCAGACCCGGCACGAGAAGCAGGCGCGGGTCGACGCGGTCGAGGATGCGGCCGGCCAGGGGCGCGAGCGCACCCGAGAGGACCGCCATCGGCACGAGCAGCAGCGCGGACTGCGTCGGGGTGAGCCCCCGGGCGAGCTGCGTGAAGAACGCCATCGGCAGCGCCATGCTGGTCACCGTGAACCCGACGGCGGCGATCGCCAGGTTGGAGATTGCGAAGTTGCGGTCGCGGAACAGCTCGAGCGGCACGAGCGGCTCGCTGCGCGTGCGGCCCTGGGTCCAGATGAACACCGCCAGCACGACGACGCCGGCCGCGATCATGCCCCAGACCCACGGCGCCCAGTCGTAGTGCTCACCCTCCTGCAGGCCGAACACGATGAGGAAGAGGGCGACGGCGCTGAGCACGACACCGACCACGTCGAACCGGTGGGCGTGGGTCTCGAGCTGCGGCACCAGACGCCACGCGAGGACGAAGGCGATGACACCGACGGGGATGTTGACGAAGAAGATCCACTCCCAGCCGAAGCCGTCGACGAGCAGCCCGCCCGCCAGCGGGCCGACCAGGGTCGCGACGCCCGCCGTCGCCCCCCACAGACCCATCGCGGCCCCGCGGCGCTCCGCCGGGAAGGTGCGCGTGATGACGGCCATCGTCTGAGGGGTCATGAGGGCCGCGCCGAGCCCCTGCACCGCGCGCGCGAGGATCAGCACCTCGAGCGAGCCCGACAGCCCGCAGGCGAGCGAGGCCAGGGTGAAGATCGCGAGGCCGATCAGGTAGATGTTCTTCGGGCCGAAGCGGTCGCCGAGACGCCCGGTGACCAGCAGCGGCACCGCGTAGGCGAGCAGGTACGACGAGGTGACCCACACGACGTTGTCGAGGTTGCTCGTCGCCGGGTCGAGCGCCGCTTTGATCGCCGGGTTCGCGACCGACACGATCGTGGTGTCGACGAGGATCATGAAGAATCCGATGACCATCGCCCACAGGGCGGGCCACGGGCTGACGGGGTGAGGGGCGCCCTGAGGGGTGCGGACGGTGCTGGTCTTCTCGCTCATGCGCGGGCGGCTTCTCTCTGTGCCAGGTAGCGGTCGGTCGGGGAGAGGTCGGTGACCCCCCAGACGGTGTCGGAACGACGGATGTACTCGACCGCTTCGTCGAGCCAGGCGACATCCGCTGACAGCAGGGCCGCCTCGCGGTGCACCTCGATCAGGAACTGGGGATACGACCCACGCTCGATCGCGTGATCGCGGGCGTTGCGGTGCGCCTCGAGCGATGCCGCGAGGGCGACTCGACGCTCGCCGAGAAGCGCGACCACCTCGCCGCGGTCGAGGTTGTGCGCCTCGGCGAGCGCGACGCGGAACCTCTCGGGCCGCTCGACCGACGGCAGCTCGCGCCGCACCCAGGCGAGGAGCATCTCGGCGCCCGCAGCGGTGAGGGCGTAGGTCGTGCGCTCGGGCCGATTGCCCTCGCGGTCCGTGCCGACCTCCTCGATCAGCCCCTGCCGTTCGAGGCGCGCGACGGTGTGGTAGATCGTGCCGTGGGTGAGGGCGACGAGCCGGTCCGCCTTGCGGTCGCGCAGCAGCCGGATCATCTCGTAGGCGTGCATGTCGTCCTCGTGCAGCAGCGCGAGCAGCATCAGCCCCAGTGGGGTGAGTCGGTCGACGGCATCCGGCACGGCACCCCCCTCTTGATTAGTCCATGTGGACTATACGCCTATTTCCCCGCTCCCCGACGGCGCACCCCGCGCATCGCGGCGCTCCGGGATAATGGCCGGGTGAGCGCCCTCGATCTGCCCGGCTGGAAGCACGTCTACTCCGGCAAGGTCCGCGACCTGTACCGCCCCGCCGACGGCGCCAAGGACAGGATGCTGGTGGTCGCGAGCGATCGCGTCAGCGCGTTCGACCACGTGCTCGAGCCCGGCATCCCGGGCAAGGGCGAACTGCTGACCCGGCTGAGCCTGTGGTGGTTCGCACAGCTCGCCGGGCGCGACGGCGGACACCCGATCCCCAACCACATCCTCGGCCTCGAACCTCCGGCCGCGGTCGCCGCCCGGGCGATGATCGTTCGCGAGCTCGACATGCAGCCGATCGAGTGCGTCGTGCGCGGCTACCTCACGGGAACGGGCTGGGCCGAGTACCAGGAGAGCGGCACCGTGTGCGGTATCCCGCTGCCGATCGGTCTGCAGAACGGCGACCGCCTGCCCGAGCCGATCTTCACCCCCGCCTACAAGGCACCGCTCGGCGAGCACGACGAGAACATCTCGTTCGATCGCACCGTCGAGCTCGTCGGCGCCGACACCGCGGCGGCGCTGCGCGACGCGTCGCTCGAGATCTACACCCGGGCCGCCGCCCTCGCCGAGAAGAAGGGGCTCATCCTCGCCGACACGAAGTTCGAGTTCGGCCTCGACGCCGACGGCGTGCTGACCCTCGCCGACGAGGTGCTCACGAGCGACTCGTCGCGCTACTGGGATGCCGAGGCCTGGCGCACGGGTTCGACACCGGCCGAGCGTATGGCGAGCTACGACAAGCAGATCGTCCGCGATTGGCTCGCGGCCGCGTGGGACAAGACCGGCACTCCCCCGGCGCTCCCCGACGACATCGTCGAGCGCACCGCGGCGAAGTACCGCGAGCTGCTCGACACGCTCGCGGGCTGAGCCGCGACGCCCCAGGGCGTGCACCGGAGCGCCGACGCGGCATCCAGGGAGTTCACAGATAAGGTGGGGCCACTCTCTCGCCCCACCCCGAACCTCCCACTTCTCCGAGGAGTCCCATGCCCATCTGGTCCCTCCACGGCGACGGTCGCACCGTCGCGCGCGGCGCCGTCGTCAAGCCCGGCGAGCGCCTCAACTGGCCCGGCACCATCGCGATCGGCGCGCAGCACGTCGTCGCCATGTTCGGCGCGACGTTCCTGGTGCCGATCATCACCGGCTTCCCCGTGTCGACGACCCTGCTCTTCTCGGGTCTCGGCACCCTCGTGTTCCTGCTCGTCACCCGCAACAAGCTGCCCAGCTACCTCGGTTCCTCGTTCGCGTTCATCGCGCCGATCACCGCCCTCAACGGCGGCAACCGGCTCGAGACCCCCGAGCAGATCACCCAGGCGCTGCTCGGCGTCGTCGTGGCGGGCCTGCTGCTGGCGGGTGTCGGCTTCATCGTGCAGGCCTTCGGCACCGGCTGGATCGAGAAGCTCATGCCGCCGGTCGTCGCCGGCGCGATCGTCGCCCTGATCGGCTTCAACCTCGCCCCCGCGGCGTGGGGCAACTTCCAGCAGCAGCCCGAGATCGCCACGGTGACGCTGTGCGCCGTCATCCTGTTCAGCGTCCTGTTCCGCGGGTTCCTCGGCCGGATCTCGATCTTCCTCGGCGTGATCGTCGGCTACCTCGTGGCCGCCGTCACCGGCCAGGTGCAGTTCGAGGCGGTCGCGGACGCGGCGTGGTTCGGCCTGCCCGACTTCCACCTCGTGGCGATCGGGGACGCCGCGGCCTGGTCGATCGTCCCGATGTTCCTGCCCGTCGTGCTCGTGCTGATCGCCGAGAACGTCGGCCACGTGCGCGGCGTCGCGACCATGACCGAGGACCCCTCGATCAACAAGCACACCGGCCGGGCACTCATCGCCGACGGTCTCGCGACGACGCTCGCGGGTGGGTTCGGCGGCTCGGGCACCACGACCTACGGCGAGAACATCGGCGTCATGGCCGCGACCCGCGTCTACTCGACGGCGGCGTACTGGGTCGCCGGCATCGTCGCGATCCTGCTCGCGTTCTCGCCCAAGGTCGGGGCCGTGTTCAACACCATCCCGGCGGGCGTGCTCGGTGGCGTCACGACCGCCCTCTACGGCCTGATCGGTGTCATCGGCATCAAGATCTGGGTCGACAACCGCGTGGACTTCTCACGCCCGGTCAACCAGTACACCGTCGCCGTGTCGTTCGTGATCGCGATCGCCGGCTTCGCGATGGACCTCGGCTCGCTCCAGTTCGGAGCCATCGTCCTCGGTACCGTCGCAGCCCTGGTGATCTACCACGCCGGCAACGCCGTCGCGCGCCTGCGCAAGACCGGCGCCGACGACGGCGGCCCGCTCCCCGCGGTGGGCCAGCTCGGCGGCGACCCCCGGTAGGCCCGTCGCGCTCGCGGTGCCCGAGTGCACGGCATCCCGTCGAATGTACGACTCTCAGACGCGAGGATGCCGTGCACTCGGCGTTGCGCCGTGCACTCGGGCAGCGGCGCGCTCGGGAATGGGCAGGCCCGGGGCGGGGTTGTGGATGCACGTGAATGAGAAGCTGGCGGATGCCACGACCATGGGCGCCGTCACCCTGCTGGTGGGCGACCTCGACGGCATGACGCGCTACTACCGCGATGTGGTCACCCTGCAGGTGATCGCCGCCGAGGGCGACACCGTGACCCTCGGCCGGGCCGGCCGCCCGGTGGTGATCCTGCGCCACGAGCCCGGGCTGCGACACGCGAGCCCCGGCTCGGCGGGCCTGTTCCACACGGCGATCCTCTTCGAGACGCAGGCGGCCCTCGCCGCTGCCCTGTACAGCGTGGCGCGGCACGCCCCCACGACCTTCACCGGCAGCGCCGACCACCTCGTCAGCCAGGCGTTCTATTTCACCGACCCCGAGGGCAACGGCATCGAGCTCTACTGGGACCGCGACCGCAGCACCTGGTCGTGGACGCACGGGCAGGTCGAGATGGCCACCCTGTACCTCGACCCGAACGCGTTCCTTCGCGAGCACCTCGACGCCGCGGTCCTGGGCGGCTCGGCCGGCTCCGGCCCCGCGGCATCCGATCCGGCCCGGGTGGGGCACGTGCACCTCTCGGTCGGCGACGTGGCGACGGCTCGTGCCTTCTACATCGACGCGCTCGGTTTCGACACCACCGCGGCCCTCGGCGACCAGGCACTCTTCGTCAGCGCGGGCGGTTACCACCACCACATGGCGATGAACGTCTGGAACTCGCGCGGCGCCGGGCCCCGCATGCCCGCGCTCGGCCTCGGACGGGTCGACCTCGCGCTCCCGGCATCCGACGACCTCGGCGCCCTCGCCGAACGGCTCCGTCACCACGGCGTCGCGGTGCGCGACGACGGCCGCACGGTCTCGTTCGACGACCCGTGGCACAACACCCTCCACGCCGCCGTCGTCTGACGGGACCACCCGTTCCCGAGTGCACGGGATGCCGCCGGACGGACGCGTTCCCTGCGTGCGGATGCCGTCCGCTCGGCGCGAAGCCGTCCGCTCGGCGCGAAGCCGTCCGCTCGGCGCGAAGCCGTCCGCTCGGCGGTGAGCCGCAGGCGCGGGTCAGGCCGAGCCGCGGACGATGAGCTCCGTGTCGAGGATCGTCACCTCGGGCGGTTCGTTCCCGGCGAGCCGGGCGATCAGCACGTCGGCCATCCGCTCCCCCTGAGTGAACGAGGGCTGGCGCATCGTCGTCAGCTGCGGCTCGGTCGTCAGCGCGATGGGCGAATCGTCGAAGCCGACCACGGAGACCTCGTCGGGGATGCCGACACCCGCGGCGGCGAGCACCTGCATCGCCCCGCGTGCCATCAGGTCGCTCGCGACGAACAGGCCGTCGAACGGCTCGCCGGTCGCGAGGATCTCGCGCATGGCGTCGGCCCCGGACTCGACGGTGAAATCGCCCTCCGCGACCGGCGCCGGCGTCAGCCCGGCATCCGCCACCGCCAGCCGGTAACCCTGGGCGCGGTCGACCCCAGCGGGCATCGAGGGAGGTCCGGTGATCGCCGCGATGCGCGTGCGGCCGCGACCCACGAGGAACGCGGTCGCATCACGGGCCCCCGCGACATTGTCGACGTCGACGTAGTAGTCGCCGCCACGCGACCGCACCGGCCGGCCGCCGTAGACGACGGGGACGGCGGCGGCGATGCGATCGATGAAGGTGTCGCTGGTGTGGTGCGAGACGACGATCGCCCCGTCCACGGCGCCGCTGCGGACGTACTGCGCGGTCTTGTCGCCCGGGTCGGCACTGGCCATGATCAGGTTCAGCACGTAGTCGCTGCGGCTGATGCGCGCGTTGATGCCCGAGACGATCGAGGCGAAGAACGGGTCTCCGAACAGGCGACTGGTGTCTTCGGGGACCACGAGCGCGATCGCCAGGGTCGACCGGCTCGCGAGCGAGCGAGCCGCGCGGTTGGGCACGTAGTTCAGCTCGGCGATCGCACGGCGCACAGACTCGGCGGCGGCCGGGCTTACGGCGGTCGAGCCGTTGACGACGCGCGACACCGTCGAGCGCGATACACCGGCGACGGCCGCGACCTCCTCGATGGTCGCGGCCGCCCGGGTCTGATCGGAGATCACAGTCAGAGCTACCTCGGGACGACGGTCCGGGCGGCGTCCCCGGCGGCGGGCACGTCGATCGCACGATCTGCGATGACCCGACGATACTCCTTCGCGCTGTCCTTGAGAGTCCGCTCCTGAGTGGCGTAGTCGACGCGCACGATGCCGAACCGCTTCTCGTAACCCCAGGCCCACTCGAAGTTGTCGAGCAGTGACCAGTAGAAGTACCCGCGCACGTCGACACCGGCGTCGCGGGCGTCCAGCACCGCGCCGAGGTGCCCGCGCAGGAACGCGGTGCGCTCGGCGTCGGGCACCGTCTTCTCACCGTCGACCTCCACCACCTCGTCGTCGTACGCGGCGCCGTTCTCGGTGACGTACAGCACCGTCCCCACCGGCTGCGCGTACTCGGTCCACACCCGCTCGAGCAGCTGTGTGAGCCCGGCCGGCTGCACCTCCCAGTGCATCGACGTGCGAGGCAGTCCGCGCTCGTGCCAGTGGATGTCGTGGCCGGCCGGCCACGGGCTGCCGGTCACGCGGTCGGTCGGGGCATCGCCCGGGGTCGGCGGGTTCGGATCGGGCTCTCCGCCCACGAACTCGCCGTGGTAGTAGTTCACCCCGAGCGCGTCGAGCGGCTGCGCGATGACGGCCTCGTCGCCCGGACGCACCGCGTCACGCCAGCGCGCCACGGCCGCGGCATCCACCTTCTCGAGATCGCCGACGATGTCGCTCGGGTAGGAGGCGCGGAAGATCGGGTCGAGGAACCAGCGGTTGAACTGCCCGTCGATGCGTCGTGCCGCATCGACGTCGGCGGGCGCCGCGGGATCGGCGGGCTCGGCCACCGTGAGGTTCAGCGTGATCCCGAGCGAGAGCGAGTCGTCTCGCTGTCGCAGCTCGCGCACGGCCTGCCCGTGGCCGAGGAGCAGGTGGTGGGCGGCCAGCATCCCGTCGCCGATGTCGAACCGGCCCGGCGCATGGATCCCCGCGGTGTAGCTGAGGAACGACGAGCACCAGGGCTCGTTGAGCGTCGTCCAGTGATGCACCCGGTCTCCGAGCGCGTCGTGCATGTCGAGGGCGTACTCGGTGAAACGGTCGGCGGTGTCTCGCACCGTCCACCCGCCGCGCTCCTCGAGCGCCTGCGGAAGGTCCCAGTGGTAGAGCGTCAACCACGGGATGATTCCCGCGGCGAGCAGCTCGTCGACGAGGCGCTCGTAGAAGTCGACGCCCCGGGGGTTCAGCGGTCCGCCGTCGGGGCGCACCCGCGACCAGGACGTCGAGAACCGGTAGGTGTCGAGTCCGAGGTCCTTCATGAGGGCCACGTCGTCGCGGTAGCGGTGGTAGTGGTCGCACGCCACGTCGCCGTTGTCGGCGTTGATGACGGCTCCCGGCACACGGGCGAACGCGTCCCAGATCGATGCGGTGCGCCCGTCGTCGAAGGCGGCTCCCTCGATCTGGTAGGCGGCCGTGGCCGCTCCGAAGAGAAAGCCGGTCGGGAAGCTGCGCGACGTGTTCATGGTCTCCTGCGAAGTGCGGTCCAGGTGCAGGGTCATCCCTTCACCGCCCCCGCCATGATGCCACTGACCAGCTGCTTGCCCGCGAAGATGAACAGCAGCAGCAGCGGGATCGTGGCGAGGATGACGCCGGCGAGCACGACCGAGTAGTCGACGAAGTAGTTCGACTGCAGCAGCGACAGTGCCACCGGCAGCGTCGGGTTCTGCCGGTCGAGCACGATGAACGGCCAGAAGAAGTTGTTCCAGGCCCCGACGAAGGTGAACAGGAACAGCATGGCCGCCGCGGGCCTGGCCGCCGTCATCCCGACGGTCCAGAACGTGCGGATCATCGATGCGCCGTCGACGCGGGCGGCCTCGATGAGCTCGTCCGGCACGGCCTGGCGCAGATACTGCGTCATCCAGAAGACCCCGAACGCGCTCGTGAGGGCGGGGATGATGATGGCGCCGATCTGGCCGGTCCAGCCGAGCTCGGAGAACAGGATGTACAGCGGCACGACGCCCAGTTGCTGCGGCACAGCCATCGTCGCCACGACGAAGACGAGCAGCCCGGGACCGCCGTGGAAGCGGAGCTTCGCGAACGCCCAGCCGGCGAGGGTCGAGGTGATGACGACGGCGGCGGCGATGAGGAAGGAGCTGTAGATGGAGTTCCACAGTGCCGGCCAGAAGTTCACGGCGGGGTTGGTGATCACCGACGCCGCGTTCGCGAAGAAGTTCCCGCCCGGGATCCACGGGAAGGCGCCGCGGAGGGTCGTCGAGTCTCCCGACCCGATGACGAACGACCAGTACAGCGGGAAGATCGCCGAGAGGAAGACCGCGCCCAGGATGCCGTAGGTCCAGAAGCCGGGGCGTGCCCCCCGGATGCGGCGCGTGCGGGCGCTGCGACGCTGCTCGCGCGCGGTGGGGATGCCCTCGGCGACGGTGGCGACGGGCGTGGGGGTACCGATGGTGCTCATGACTGCGCCTCCTTCAGCGCGCGCTGCGCCTGCTGTTTCTGCTGCCGTTTGCTGAGTTCTCGTCGCAGTCCCTCGTCGCGCACCAGCGTGCGGGTGATGAGGAGGTTCAGCAGACCGATGAGCAGGATGATGATGAAGAGGATCCAGGCCATCGCCGCGGCGCGGCCGAAGTTCCACTGACCCCAGCCCACGTCGTAGAGGTAGAGCGTGATGGTCAGCCACTGCTGCGCCGAGCCGCCCCGCCCCGCCTGGTCGAACACGCGGGGCTCGTCGAAGATCTGCAGTCCGCCGATGGTGGCGGTGATGATGACGAAGATGAGGGTCGGCTTGAGCGACGGCAGCGTGATGGAGAAGAACTGCCGTACCGGACCGGCACCGTCGACGGTCGCCGCCTCGTAGAAGTCGCGGTTCACCGCCTGCATGGCAGCGAGCAGGATCAGGGTGTTGTAGCCCATCCAGCGGTAGTTGACCATGGTCGCGATCGCGACGTGGCTCCAGAAGGGCTCGACGTGCCACGGGATGGCGCCGATGCCGATCGACTGCAGGATGCCGTTGATGAAGCCCGACTGGTCGGCGAACATCGCGTTGAAGATGAGGCCGACGGCGATCGGCGCCACGACGTAGGGCACGAGCACAGCCATGCGCCAGAACGTCTTGGCGCGGATGTTGCGGTCGAGCACGGCGGCGATGAAGATCGCGAGCACCAGCTGGGGAACGCTCGAGAGCAGGAAGATGCTGAAGGTGTTGCGCAGCGCCGTCCAGAAGTGGGGCTGCGACAGGATCCAGATGTACTGGTCGAACCCGATGAACTCGCCCTCGCCGCGGATGAGGTCCCAGTCCATGAACGAGATGACCGCGGTGTACGCGATCGGGAAGAGCCCGACGATCGCGAACATGATGAAGAACGGCGAGATGTAGAGGTACGGCGAGAACCGCAGGTCCCACTTGCTGAGCTTCTGCGAGAAGGAGATCACTCGCGGGGGACGGGTGGCGTCGTCGGGTCGGGGTGCGCGCGTCGTCGGGCGCTGCTGTGTGGTGGTCACGGTCGTCCTTCGCGGGCGTCGAGAGGGGGGAGGTGCCGGAGCGCGCCGCGGTGCGACGCGCTCCGGCGGGTGCGGGTCAGAAGCTTCCGACCTCGTTCACCCAGGTGTTCCAGGAGGTCTCCTTGTCTTCGATGCCGTCGAAGACGCGGGTGATCGCGTTGCCCAGGGCGTCGTGGTACTGGAAGTACTTCGGACCCTTGAACGTCGTGACCGTGATGGCGTTGGCGCGGTCGATGCCGATCTGACCCGTGGGGGCATCGTTGAAGTACGGGCTCACGAAGCCGGTCAGGTCGGCGCTGCTCTGGGCCTCGGGCTGGCTGGGGAAGGTGCCCGCGTTGTTGAACGCCTTGATCTGCGTCTCGGGCGAGGTCAGCCAGTCGGCGAGCTTCTGCGCGTTCTCGACGTTGGCGCCGTTGCCGGGGACCACCAGGTACGAGCCGCCCCAGTTGCCGCCGCCCTCGGGGAACGCATTGGCGACGTCCCACCCGGCGATGTCGGGCGCTTCGCCCTCGATGATGCCGTGCATCCACGGCGGGCACAGCATCGCGGCGAACTCACCGCTGGCCATCGAGGCGTACCAGTCGTCCGACCACTGGCCGGGGTAGGCGGCGATCGGAACGGCCTTGTCGATGACGGTGTCGTAGGCGGCACGGATGTCGGGGTTCTCGGTCGCCACGACGGTGCCGTCGGGCTCCTCGTAGGCGACTTCGAGCTGGTTCACGACGCCCTGGAGCACCGAGTTGGCCGAGTCGATGAACGGCTGGCCGGTCTTGGCGACGTAGTCGCTGCCGACCTGGAAGAACGCGTCCCACGTGGGGAAGAGCTCGGCGACCTCGGCGCGGTCGGTGGGCAGGCCCGCGGCCGCGAACAGGTCGGAGCGGTAGCAGATGGCCTGCGGTCCCACGTCGGTGCCGTAGGCGACGAGGTTGCCGTCGGCGTCGGTGGCCGCCTGCTCCTTCCAGTCCAGCCAACGACCCTTCAGGTCTTCGGGCACCGGAGCCACGAGGTCGGAGTACTGCATCATCTCGGGGAACCAGTCGACCTCGACGCCCTCGACGTCGGCGAGGCCGGTCTTGCCGAGCTTCTGGAAGAAGTTGGTGCGGGCGTCGTTCGAGGTGGCGGCTTTGTTGTGGATGACCGTGATGCCGGTCTCCTCCGTGAACTCGGCGAGGAGTTCGTCGGTGTAGCCGAAGTCGTTGAACGTGGCGAGGGTCAGCGTGTTCTCGTCACCACCGGATGCTGCGTCGCCACCGCCGCCGGAACAGCCGGCGAGGACGAGTGCGGACGTTGTCGCGACGCCGGCCACGAGGCCGATCCGCCGCAGTGCGCGTGAATTCACGTGTCACTCCTTCGTGATTTGCGGGTATCTGGTGCGCGGTGGCGATCCCGACCTTGGGAGCGCTCTCACCGATTGACGATGACCATACGGGAGCGCTCCCACAGTCGCAATGGAGAGTTCGGAACGCGACGGTCACGATCCGGTCACGGCGTCCGGTCGTCGGCGCGCGGCGGCGCGGCATCCCACCCGTAGACTGGTCGCGCACCCATCCCGCGACCTCCGGAGCGAGCAATGCCCACCATCGTCGTCGACGTCATGCCCAAGGCCGAGCTGCTGGATCCGCAGGGCAAGGCCGTCTCGGGCGCCCTCTCCCGACTCGGGGTCTCCGGCTTCTCCGACGTGCGCATCGGCAAGCGCTTCGAGCTCACGGTCGACCACGCCGACGACGCGACCCTCGAGACGGCACGCCGCATCGCCGACGAGATCCTCTCGAACTCGGTGATCGAGGACGTCGTGAACATCGAGGTGGTCGAGTGACCGCCCGCATCGGCGTCATCACCTTCCCGGGCTCGCTCGACGACCGCGACGCGCAGCGCGCCGTGCGGCTTGCCGGCGCCGAGCCCGTCGCGCTGTGGCACGGCTCGCACGATCTCGACGGCGTCGACGCGCTCGTGCTGCCGGGCGGCTTCAGCTACGGCGACTACCTGCGTGCCGGAGCCATCGCGGCACTCGCGCCGATCATGTCGGAGGTCAAGGATGCCGCCGCGAAGGGCATGCCGATCCTGGGCATCTGCAACGGGTTCCAGATGCTCGTCGAGGCGCACCTGCTGCCGGGCGGGCTGATCCGCAACGCGCACCAGCAATTCATCCGCCGCGACCAGCGACTCGTGGTCGAGAACGCCGACACCGCCTGGACGAGCGGCTTCGAGGCCGGTCAAGAGATCGTCATCCCGCTGAAGAACGCCGACGGCGGCTTCACCTGCTCGGCCGAGACGCTGCAGCGCATCGAGGGCGAGGGTCTCGTGACCTTCCGCTATCGCGGCGTGAACCCGAACGGATCGCTCGACGACATCGCCGGACTCGCCAACGAGCGCGGCAATGTCGTGGGGCTCATGCCCCACCCCGAGCACGCGGTCGAGCTCGGGTTCGGCCCGCAGACGCCCGCAGCCATGCGCTCGGGCACCGATGGCCTGACCTTCTTCACCTCGGCCGTCGCGGCCGTGGTCGCCGCCGCCGTCTGAGCGCTTCGCGCCGCGGAGCGTGGTTCGCGCGGTTCGGGGCGGTTCGCGCGGTTCGGGGCGGTTCGGGGCGGTTCGCGCGGTTCGCGCGGTTCGCGCGGTTCGCGCGGTTTGGGGCGCCCGGCGCACCACGGGGCGTGAGCATCACACCCCAGGGTGCGGCACCCGCCCCACACGGCCCGAAGCGCCCGCCGAGACGTGAGCACGGCACCCCAGGATGCCGCACCCGCCCCGAACGGTGCAGGGGACGTGGCGGAGCGGGTTCGGGGCGCCCCGAACGCTACAGCGGACGTGGCGGAGCGGGTTCGGGGCGCCCTAAGCACCCTGGGGCGTGAGCGCGGCACCCCAGGATGCGGCATCCGCCCCGAACGATGCGGCGCACGTGGCGGAGCGGGTTCGGGGTGCCCTAGGCACTCTGGGGCGTGAGCATCACACCCCAGGGTGCGACACCCACCCCAAACGCCCCGAAGCGCCCGCCGAGACGTGAGCGCGGCACCCCAGGGTGCGGCACCCGCCCCGAACGGTGCAGCGGACGTGGCGATCCGGGTGCGGCACCCGCCCCGAACTGTGCGGCGGACGTGGCGGAGCGGGTTCGGGGCGCCCTAAGCACCCCGGGGCGTGAGCGCGGCACCCCAGGGTGCGACACCCACCCCAAACGGCCCGACAGGCCCGCCGGGGCGTGAGCATCGCACCCCAGGATGCGGCATCCGCCCCGAACGGTGGCGCGGGATCGGCGGCCCACGCCGGCCCGGCGCTCGATAGCGTGGGGGCATGAGCGAAACCCCCCGTGCCATCGTCGTCAGCGTGCCCACCGAAGAGCTGGCCGCTGACGTCGGCGCGCTGCCGGAGGGGGTCGAGCTCGTGGTGTGGGACCTGCGCTCGCCCGCACCGCGCGACGCGTTCGACCTCGTGGTCCCGCCCTACATGTCGGGCAAGAGGCTGCTCGCGGCGCTCGAGGGCGTGCGCGTAGACGTGCTGCAGAGCCAGTCGATCGGCTACGAGGGCATGGGCGCGTACCTTCCCGAGGGGGCCCGTCTCGCGAACGCCTCGAGCGTGCACGAGACCGCGACGGCCGAGATCGCGGTCGGGCTGACCATCGCGGCCCAGCGCGATCTGGCCGACTACGTCCGCAACCAGGAGCATGCCCGTTGGGCTCCGCAGTTCAGCCGCAGCGTCGCCGACCGCACGGTGCTCGTGCTCGGCTACGGCGGCGTCGGCAAGGCGGTGGCCGCGCGGCTCCTTCCGTTCGAGACGACCATCGTGCCGGTGGCATCGCGCGCTCGCGACGAGGACGGCGTGCACATCCACGGCATCGACGAGCTGCCCGAGCTGCTGCCGCGCACCGACGTCCTCATGATCACCCTTCCCGGCGGCGAGCCGACGCGTGGCCTCATCGGCGCCGACGAGCTGGCGCTCCTCCCCGACGGCGCACTCGTGGTCAACGTCGGACGCGGGACCGTGATCGACACCGACGCGCTCGTGGCCGAGCTCGCCACCGAGCGCCTCCGCGCCGCGCTCGACGTCGTCGACCCGGAGCCGCTTCCCGAGGACCATCCGCTCTGGAATGCCCCGGGCGCGCTCGTCGTGCCGCACGTGGGCGGCGCCGCCGACGCCATGCGCCCGCGCATCGCGTCGCTCGTGCGCACACAGATCGAGCGTCTGGCACGCGGCGAGGAGCCGCTCAACATCGTCGAGCCGTGACCCCCGTCGGCTCGGGACGGTCGACGTCGCGCCCGTGCCACAGGTCGGCGCACTCCACCTGCAGCGCGCCGGAGCGCGCGAGGTAGGGACCCGCCCCCTGATCGCCGGATGCCGCCGCCGCGGCCGCCGTCCAGTGCGCGCGGCCGAGCACCGCGGGGTGACCGGGGCGCCGGCCGTACACCGCCCGGGCCAGGGCGTCGGAGCCGCCGCCCGATGCGCGGAGCACGCGTGCGAGGACCGTCGGCGGAATGTCGGGAACATCGACCGGCACCAGCACGGCCACCTCGGCCGACGTCTCGCCCGCGGCCAGAAGAGCGGCCCGGAGCGTCGACGAGAGCCCCCCGTTCCAGTCGGCGACCGTCCGCGGCCGAGCCAGGGCTGGCACCGGCGCGTCGGGCGCGGCGCCGAGCATGACGAGGATCGGCGCGCAGCCCGCGGCGGCCAGCGAGGCCACGACGCGGTCGATCCAGGGCACCCCGTCGGCTCCGGTCGCGAGTGCCTTCGGCATCCCGTACCGACTGCCGGCGCCGGCAGCGAGCACGATCCCCACGGGTGGGGGCGCGCCGGTCGTCACGGGGCGGCGAGCAGGCGGCCGACCGTGCACGCGGCATCGAGGTCGGCCGCGCCCGCGACCTCCGGGCGCCCCTCGTCGCGATGGATCGACCCCGATCGCTCGCGCAGCGCTCCGCCGGTGCCGCCGTGCCTGGCGGCGACGATCTCGGCGAGGACCGACAGCGCCACCTCCGCCGCGCTCGTGCCCCCCAGGTCGAGCCCGATCGGCGATCGCAGCCGGGCGAGCGCAGCCGGCGACACGCCGGCGTCGGCGAGGCGTCGGATGCGGTCGGCGCAGGTGGCGCGGCTTCCCATGGCCCCGACGTATCGGGCGGGCGACGAGAGCGCCGCGGCGAGGGCGGGCACGTCGAACTTCGGGTCGTGGGTGAGCACGCAGACGGCGGCCCGGTCGTCGAGGTCGGCCGCGGCGAGGTACCGGCCGGGCTGATCGACGACGACCTCGGCGCCCGGGAAGCGCTCGGGGCGTGCGAAGACCTCGCGCGGATCGACGACGATCACCCGGAAGCCCGCGGCCGCGCCGAGAGCGGTCAGGGCGACGGCGACCTCGACCGCGCCGACGACGACGAGCCTCGGAGGCGCACCGAAGACGAGGTCGACGGTCCCGGGCGGTGCGGGCTGCGGCGTCGCGGCGTCGAGCAGGGTGACGCTGCCGGCACCGGGTGCGGCGATGCGCAGGCGTACGAGCGTGGGCACGGCATCCCGCTCGCGCGCGGCGAGGAGGTGAAGGGCCGTCGCGTCGGCCGACCCGGGGGCGATCGCACGGACGAGGACCTCGATGCTGCCCCCGCACGACAGACCCGCGGCGAACGCCGCGTCGTCGGCGATGCCGAAGCGGTCGACGCTCGCGCCGGCGCCCGCGAGCGCCTCGACGCACCGCTCGTAAACCGCACCGTCGACGCAGCCGGCCGAGACGTTCCCGAAGGCGCGCCCGTCGGCCGCGACGAGCATCGACGCGCCGAGTTCGCGCGGCGAGCTGCCGGAGGTCGCGATCACCGTCGCGACCGCGACGGTGCGCCCCGCGGCGAGCTCGTCGCACGCGACGGCGAGGATCTCCCGCATCCGATCTCCTCCCGACCCGGGTCGTCGCCGGGCTCTGCGGATTCTCCGGGCTGCCGCAGCCGTGGCGCTGACTCATCGTAGGCTAGGTGACCCGTGTTGCCGGCCTGTTGCGGGGGCGTGAAACACGGCCGAAACGCGAGGCTGGTTCACTCGACCATCCGACGCCGGGGACCCGGCGCGAGACGAGAGGAGCCGCCGTGGACATCACCACCGTGACCGGTTTCCGTCTCGCCCGCACCCGCGACGACCTGCTCCTCGCGCCCGGCGAGCGGTTCCTCGCCGGCGGCACCTGGCTGATGTCGGAGCCCCAGCCGGACACCACCGGTTTCGTCGACCTCACCGCCCTCGACTGGCCGGCGATCGAGATCCTCGAGGACGGGCTGCGCATCGCGGCGACCTGCACGATCGCGCGGCTCGTCGCCTTCGCCGAAGGGCGTCTCGAGGTGCAGCCGCCCGCCGACTGGACGGCCATCGACCTCGTCCCCGCCGCGGCCGATGCGCTCCTGGCGAGCTTCAAGATCTGGAACACCGCGACCGTGGGGGGCAACCTCTGCCGGGCCTTCGCCGCGGCAGCGATGGTCAGCTTCGCGGTGGCGCTCGACGCCGTCGCGGTGATCTGGCCCGCCGGGGGCGACGAGCTGCGGATGCCGGTGGCCGAGCTCGTCGTCGACGACGGCGCGACCAGCCTCGGTCGCGGTGACGTGCTGCGCGCGATCGAGATCCCCACGTCTGCGTTGCGCTCGCGCGCCGTCCTCCACAAGATCGCCCTCGCCGAGCTCGGACGCTCCGGCGCCGTCGTGACCGGACGCCTCGACCGCGACGACTCGTCGACCTTCACCGTGACCGCCGCCGTCCGCCGTCCCGTGGTCCTGCGCTTCGCGGCTCTGCCCTCGGCAGACGCCCTCACCGCCGCCGTCGAGGGGGCCCCGGGCTACTACACCGACCCCCTCGGGGCGGCCGACTGGCGGCGGGCCGTGAGCGCGGTGCTGGCACGTCGGGCCCTCGACGGACTGCGGATCGCGTCGTGAGGTTCGAGGTCGACGGCGCGGCCGTCGAGGCCGAGCCGCGAGCCGGTCAGTGCCTGCGCACGCTGTTGCGCGAGACGGGCCGCACCGAGGTGAAGAAGGGCTGCGACGCCGGCGACTGCGGCGCCTGCTCGGTGCTGCTCGACGGCGAGCCGGTGCACTCGTGCCTCATCCCCGCGGCGCGCCTCGAGGGCCGCCACGTCACGACCGCGGCCGGCCTGGCCCCCGGCGACGACCTCCACCCGGTGCAGGAAGCGCTGATCGATCACTTCGGCTTCCAGTGCGGCTTCTGCTCGCCCGGCCTGAGCGTCACCGCGGCCTCGCTGTGCGGCGACGACCTCGACGACCTCGACCGCAAGCTCAAGGGCAACCTCTGCCGCTGCACCGGCTACCGGCCCATCCGCGAGGCGGTGCGCGCGGCGGTGCTCGGCCCGGTGCGCGAGACCGGCAAGCCGCCGCACGGACGCCGGGCCGTACCCGCCGGGCCGGCCGGGGTCGGGCGCTCGGTCTCGCCGGAGCCCGCTCGCCGCGTCGTGCAGGGCCGCGAGCCCTACACGTTCGACATCGACGGGACCCCCGCCGGCGCACCGCTCGTCCTCCGCGTGGTCGGCTCCCCGCACGCGCATGCGCGCGTCATCGCCGTCGACACGGATGCCGCGCGTGCCGTGCCCGGGGTCGTCGCGATCTTCACGCACGCCGACGTCCCCCGCATCCGGTACTCCACGGGCCGGCACGAGCACCGCGAGGACGACCCCGACGACACCCTGATGCTCGACGACGTCGTCCGACACGTCGGGCAGCGCGTGGCGGCCGTCGTCGCCGAGACCGCGGAGGCCGCCGACGCCGCTCGGCGCGCGATCCGGGTGCGTTACGAGGTCCTCCCGGCCGTGTTCGACCCCGAGGAGGCGCGCCGGCCCGGAGCGCCGCTGCTGCACCCCGAGCGCACCCCGGCCGATCGTGTCGACGAGGCCGGCCGCAACGTGATCGCGAGCGTGCATCGCGAGACCGGCGACACCGCCGCGGCCCTGGCCGAGAGCGCCGTCGTCGTCAGCGGGACGTGGTCGACCCAGCGCGTCTCGCACGCGCAGCTCGAGACGCACGGCTCGGTGGGATGGCTCGACGACGACGGCCGTCTCGTCATCCGCTCGTCGACGCAGGTGCCCTTCCTCGCACGCGACGAGATCGCCCGCCTGTTCGACCTCAGCCCCGACCGCGTGCGCGTGCTCACCGGGCGCGTGGGCGGCGGGTTCGGCGGCAAGCAGGAGATCTTCACCGAGGATCTCGTCGCCCTCGCGGTCCTGCGCACCGGTCGTCCGGTGGCCTACGAGTTCTCGCGCACCGAGCAGTTCCAGCGCGCGTCGCTGCGGCATCCGATGCGGGTCGGGGTGACGCTCGGCGCCGCCCCGGACGGCCGACTGACGGCCATGACGATCGACCTGCTCAGCGACACGGGCGCATACGGCAACCACTCGCGCGGGGTGATGTTCCACTCTCTGGCCGAGTCGACCGCGATCTACCGCTGCGATGCGGTGCGGCTGGACGCCGAGGTCGTCTACACGAACAACGTCCCCTCGGGCGCGTTCCGCGGCTACGGTCTCGGGCAGGTGATCCTGGGCGTCGAATCGGCGATGGACATGCTCGCCGAGAAGCTCGACATCGACCCTTTCGAGCTCCGCCGCCGCAACGCCGTCGGCCCGGCCGACCCCACGCACGAGCACGATCTGGTCTGGGGCAGCTACGGGTTCGACCAGTGCCTCGATCTCGCCGAGTCGGCGCTGCGGAAGGGCAACGGGGTCTCAGCCCCGGACGGCTGGCTGGTGGGCGAGGGGATGGCCGCGGCGATGATCGCGACGATGGCGCCCTTCGGTCACATCGCCCACACCACCGCGACCCTCCGGGCCGACGGCTCGTACCTGCTGCGCACCGGCACCGTCGAGTTCGGCAACGGCACGAGCACGGTCCACCGTCAGATCGCATCGTCGGTGCTCGGCAGCGAGCGCCTCGAGGTGCGCAGCGCCGACACCGACGCCGTCCGCCACGACACGGGCGCGTTCGCGTCGGCCGGCATCACCGTCGCCGGGAAGGCCCTGCACGCCGCCTGCCTCACGCTCGCCGACCGGATGCGGCACGCCGCGGCCGCCCTGACGGGAACCGATGCCGCCGGTGCCGTGCTCCAGCCCGACGGCTCGGTCCGCACGCCGGCGGGACTCGTCGGCGCGGCCGAGCTGATCGCGGCCGCCGATCCGGCCCATCGCGACGACGACGGACTGACCGCTGACGGCAGCGAGCTGGGCGAGCAGCGGTCGCTGGCCTTCAACGTGCATGCGGTCCGCGTCGCCGTCGACCCCGAGACCGGCTCGGTGCGCATCCTCCAGTCCGTCCAGTCGGCGGACGCCGGCGTCGTCCTCAACCCCGCGCAGTGCCGCGGCCAGGTCGAGGGCGGCGTCGCGCAGGGCATCGGCAGCGCTCTGTACGAGGAGGTGATGATCGACGACGGCGGCCGGGTGATCAACCCGGTGTTCCGTACGTACCGCGTGCCGCAGTCCGCCGACATCCCCGACACCGAGGTCTACTTCGCCGAGACCGACGACTCGCTCGGACCGTTCGGGGCGAAGTCGATGAGCGAGTCGCCCTACAACCCCGTCGCGCCCGCGATCGGCAACGCGATCGCCCGCGCCCTCGGGCACCGGCCCCACGAGCAGCCCTTCAGCCGGGATCGGGTCTGGCGGCTGGCTCAGCGCGACCCCCGCTGAGCAGCGACGCATCGGAAGCCGTCACAGCATCGAAACACGAGCGCGACGCTGACCGAAATATTCAAGCAATAGCTTCAAGCCAGCACCTCCCCGCAGCGGCATCCGTGCACCCGCGCTGCGTTCCTGCACCCGCACACCCGAAGGAGAACCGATGCCCGTTCCGCGCATCCGGAAACACCGCCTCGCCGCGACGCTGGCCACCGCCGCCGTCGCCGCCCTCGCCCTCTCGGCCTGCTCGACGAACGCCGCCGAACCCGGCGCCTCGGGCTCCGACGACTCCGCCTCGTTCGGCGAGATCAGCGTGCAGTACTCGTGGATCAAGAACGAGGAGTTCGCCGGCGAGTTCTACGCCTACGAGAACGGCTACTACGACGAAGCCGGCTTCGACGAGGTCATCGGAATCTCCGGACCCGACACCGGTGTCGCGAAGCTGCTGTCGGGCACCGTGCAGGTCGCGCTCTCGGACGCCGCCTCGGTGGGCGCCGCGGTCGCCGAGGAGGAGGCCCCGCTGAAGATCATCGGCGCGACCTTCCAGAAGAACCCCTTCACGATCCTCTCGCTCGCGGACGGCGGCAACATCACGTCGCCGCAGGACCTCATCGGCAAGACGATCGGCGTCCAGGACTCCAACGCCTCGGTGTTCGCGGCCCTGCTCAACGCCAACGACATCGACCCCAGCCAGGTCACCGTCGTGCCCGTCGACTTCGACCCGACCCCGCTCATGGACGGCCAGGTCGACGGCTTCATGGCCTACCTCACCAACGAGGCGCTGACCGTCGAGCTCGCCGGCTACGAGATCACCAACCTCTCGTACGCCGAGAACGGCGTGCCCTACGTCGCCGAGACCTTCACCGTCACCGACCAGTACCTCGCCGAGAACGAGGAGCTCCTCAAGGAGTTCCTCATCGCCGAGATCAAGGGCTGGACCCAGGTGTTCCAGCAGCCCGTCGACGACACCGTCAGCCTGGTGCAGAAGTACTACAACCAGGCCGCCGAGGAGTCGGAGGACGGCCTCGAGGCCGTGTTCGGCGCCCTCGACCCCGAGAAGACGACGGCCGGCATCGCCGCGCAGAACCTGCTCATCTCGACCGAGGAGACCGAGGCGAACGGCCTGTTCACCATCTCGGACGACCTGAAGCAGCAGACGGTCGACTCGCTCGCCGCCGCCGGCTGGGAGGTCTCGGTCGACGACCTGTTCGACACCACCATCATCGACGAGATCTACGACGAGAACCCGGAGCTGCTGAACTACCTCCCGTGAGTTCGGACGCTTCCTCCATCACATGACACACGACGACACCCGGGATGCCGGTGCCCCTCGCGGCACCGGCATCCTGATCGACGGCCTCAGCAAGACCTTCAGCACCGGCCGCGGCCGGTCGGTGACGGCCCTGCAAGACACCCACCTCCACACCGACAAGGGCTCGTTCCTCGCCCTGCTCGGCCCCTCGGGGTGCGGCAAGTCCACCATCCTGCGGATCCTCGCCGACCTCGAGAACCCGACCGCGGGCGAGGTCCGCGTCGACGGCAAGACACCCCACGAGCTGCGCCGCGACCACGAGCTGGGCATCGCCTTCCAGGACCACGCCCTGCTCCCCTGGCGCAGCGTGCTGGCCAACATCCGCCTGCCCTTCGAGATCGCTGGCCGCACACCCGACAAGGCCTACATCGATGAGCTCATCGCGCTCGTCGGGCTCACCGGCTTCGAGAAGGCGAAGCCTGCGCAGCTGTCGGGCGGGATGCGGCAGCGCGTCTCGATCGCGCGTGCGCTGGCGCTCAAGCCGTCGGTGCTGCTGCTCGACGAGCCGTTCGGCGCGCTCGACGACATGACGCGGCAGAACCTCAACCTCGAGCTGCTGCGCATCTGGACCGAGAAGCCAGCGACGACGCTGCTGGTCACCCACGGCATCTCCGAGGCGATCTTCCTCTCCGACCAGGTCGCGGTCATGTCGCCGCGTCCCGGCCGCGTGGTGGAGATCATCGACGTCGACCTGCCGCGCCCGCGCACGCCCGAGATGATGCGGACCCCCGAGTTCCACGCGCTGGTCGACCGCGCGTCCGAGCTGCTGTTCGGCAGCGACGGCCGCGCCGACGCGGAGTCGTGATGCGCCGCGCCGGAATGCCCACCTGGCTCGCGGGCGTCATCGGCGCCGTCGTGCTGATCGGCGCCTGGTGGCTGCTGTCGGTCACGGCGTTCTCGCCGCCCGAGGGCACGACCTTCACCCCCGTCCCCTCGCCGTTCACCGTGTTCGAGACCATCGTCCGCGACGGTCTCGCGCCGTACTGGACGGTGTTCCAGGTCACGATCGGCGAAGCGATGATCGGCTACGCGTGGGGCAACGCCATCGCGCTCCTCCTCGCGTCGACGGTGCTGCTCCTCCCCCGCCTCGAAGTCGTCGTCACCCAGATCGCCGTCGTCAGCTACTGCCTGCCCGTCGTCGCCGTCGGCGGCATCGCGATCGTCGTGCTCGGCGGGGCCAAGCGCGCCGGCGACCCGAGCGCGACCGCGATCTTCCTCGCGGCGCTCGCGGTCTTCTTCACCACCGTCGTCGGGGCGCTCCTCGGGTTCAAGGCCGCCGACAAGGCGTCGCTCGACGTCGTGCGCGTGTACGGCGGATCGCGGTGGACGCAGCTGCGCAAGGTGCGCCTCATCGCCGCCGCCCCCGCCATCCTGAACGCGCTGCAGATCGCGGTGCCGAGCGCCTTCCTCGGGGCGATCCTCGGCGAGTACATGGGCGCCATCGACCGGGGCGTAGGCATCACCCTCATCAAGCTGCAGGGCGACCTCGACTCGCCCCGCGTGTGGGCGGTGTTCCTGCTGTCGGCCATCGTCGCCCTCATCGGGTACGCGGCCCTCGGCCTCGTCGCGCGTCTCGTGACGCCGTGGGTCTCGGGGAGGTCGGCCGCATGATCGTCGCCATCCGCCGCTCGCTCGGCCGCTCCTTGATCAACGCCCTCGCGACCGTGCTCATCGTGCTCGCGCTGTGGTGGGCCGTGGTCAACCTCACGGGCATCTCGACCTACGTCGCCAAGGGACCCGCCGAGGTGTGGGAGTTCCTGTTCACCGCCGATGACGCCGCCGAGAACCGCATGGACCTCTGGCCGCTCATCGGCCAGACCGTGCAGGACGCCGCTCTCGGCTTCGGGGTCGGCATGCTCGTCGCGCTCCTGCTCGCCGTGGCGTTCTCGCTGTCGAAGGCGATCGAGGCGGGGGTCATGCCGCTCGCGCTGCTGCTCCGCTCGGTGCCGCTCGTGGCCATCGCGCCGGTGATCATCCTGATCACGGGCCGCGGCACCGCGGCATCCGTCGCCGTCATCGGCTCGATCGTCGTGCTCTTCCCCGCTCTCGCCTCGATCCTGTTCGGACTCAGCCGCGCGTCGAAGGAGAGCCTCGACCTCGTGCACGTCTACGGCGGCGGGCGACTGGCCCAGCTGCGCAAGGTGAGCGTGCCGGGCGCGCTGCCCTCGCTCTTCGCCGCCGCGCGCGTCTCGGTGCCGGGAGCGGTCACCGGCGCGCTGCTGGCGGAGTGGCTGTCGACGGGTCAGGGCATCGGGGGCATGATCGTGAAGTTCACCGCGACCGCCCGTTTCGACGACCTGTGGGCCTCGGTGGCCATCATCACCCTGCTGACGCTCGTGCTCTACAACCTCGTGCAGATCGTCGAGACGCTCGTCCTGACCCGCATGGGCATGACGACCTCGGTCGCCTGACCCCAGGCGGCCGGGCGCGGCTCCCGGGGTCCAGGCTGCAGCCGCAGGAGGGGGTCAGTGGGGGTGGGTGGGGCGGCGGCGCGCGACCTCGGCGAGGGTCTCGTGCAGGCGTGCGGACGCCTCGGCGGCCAGGGGATTGGTCGACGCCCCGCGATCGTCGACCAGGACGCCGCCGACGTACACCCGCGACAGGTTGCGCGGGCTCATCGCGAGGACGTAGCTGCGCACCGGGTGCCAGAGCGGGCCGACGTCGGGCCGCCGTGGATCGACGACCACGAAGTCGGCCAGCTTGCCCACCTCGAGCGAGCCGACCCGATCCGCGACACCCATGATCTCGGCCGCGCCGAGGGTGTGCAGCCGCAGCACCTGCTCGGGCATCATCGCGAGCGGGTCCTGCAGGCGCGCCCGCTGCTGATAGATGCCCATGCGCATGTTCTGCCAGGGATCCGAGACATCCGTGCAGGCCTGGTCGTCGAGGCCGATGCCCACCGGCATCCCCTTCGCGAGCATCTCGGGCACCTGGGCCGTGCCGGACGCCAGGCGACCGTTCGAGGCCGGTTGCCACGACATCGCCGCACCGCCCGCCACGGCCTCGTCGATGATCTCGGGGGTGGTCTGGATGAAATGACCGAACACGAGTCCGAGTCCGAGTGCACCGGCATCCCGGTACTGCGCGAACTTCGACCGCTGGTGCTCCACCGCCTCGGGCGATTCGAGGAAGTGCGCCTGGTTCGTCACGCCGTACCGGCGCATCGCCTCGACCTCGAGCCACGCCGCGTCCTCGCGCGGCGACCACTGCACCTGACCCATGATCGACGCCCCGAGCGCGTAGTCGGGGTCCATCGATCGCGTGTGCGCGACGGATGCGGCGAAGCGCGCGAAGACGTCGTCGTCGGAGCCGACGGTGACATCCATGCCGATCGCGTCGACGAAGCGGATGCCGGCATCGCGCGTTCCGTCGGCCTGGCGCGTGTGATATTCCAGATCGCGCATACGAGCGTTGCCGACGCGCTTGCCGTCGACCATCGACTCCCACGACTGCTGCGGGTCGGTGAAGTTGTAGGCGGTCGTCACGCCGTTCGAGAGGAAGTCGAGCGCTCCGTGCAGGGTTGACCAGTACACGTCGTCCGCGGTCATGTGCGCGGTGGTGCCGAGCATGGCGTCGCACCATCCGTAGAGGGTCTCGCCGACGCCGAGTCCGCGCAGGCCGGACGTGAACAGGTGGGAGTGACTCGAGACGAAGCCGGGCGCGACGAACGAGCCGGCGGCATCGAGGGTCTCATCGGCGGTCGTGCCCGCAGGCGGGTCTCCGGCGCCGATGGCGGCGATGCGCCCGTCATCGCCGACGAGCATCCAGCCCTCTTCGAGGTAGCCGGGATCCTCCGTGCCGGCGGGCATCGTGATGAGGCGGGCGTGGGTCACGAGCAGGCGCATACCGACACGCTAGCGAGTCCATGTTTCGCCCTCGGGTCAGCGATATTGCGCCCCGCGCGGGCTCGCCGGAAGCGGTCGCGCGCGAGGTGTCAGGCCGTGGCGCGCCGGTCCGCGGCGAGGTGCAGGACCGACTCCGCGAGGGCCCGGATGCCGCGGGCGACGTCGGCGGCGGTGACATCCTCGTCGGGGTGGTGGCTGATGCCGTCGGGGTTGCGGAGGAACAGCATCCCGATGTCGGTGAGGCCGCCGAGGGCCATCCCGTCGTGCCCGGCACGGCTGAAGATCGCGGGCGGCTCGTCGGTCACGTCGGCCGTCGCACGGATGCCCTCACGGACGACGTCCTGCAGCAGCGGCGCGCACGCGACGGCAGCGGCGTTGTGGATCTCGCGGTGCTGCCAGCGCAGGCCCCGCCGGCCCATGATCTCGTCGAGCTCGCTCGTGAGCCGTCGCCAGACCCGGTCGCGCTCACCGTCGAACTCGCCGCGCAGGTCGAGGGAGAACTGCACCTCGCCGGGCACGATGTTGACCCCGCCGGGGAACGCCTCGAACTGCCCGACCGTCCCGATGATGTGGTGCTCGGCCCGGCAGATCCGCTCGACCGCGAGCGCCGCCTCGGAAGCGCCGAGGAGGGCGTCGCGGCGCATGTCGTAGGGAGTGCCGCCCGCGTGGCGGGCCTCGCCTTCGACCGTGAGCAGGAACCGGCGGGCCGACGCGATCGACGACACCACCGCCAGCGATTCGCCCCGCCGGTGCAGCTCGGGTCCCTGCTCGATGTGCGCCTCGAGGTATCCGACGAGCTCGTCCGGGCGGCGGGCCGCCTCGCCGACCCGGCCGGGGTCGAGCCCGAACTCGCGGAAGGCCTGGGCCAGGGTCGTCCCGTCGGCGTCGGCGAGGTCCCACCATCCGCCGTCCCAGACGCCGCCGACGGCCGACGACCCGAGCAGCGCCTTTCCGAAGCGCGTGCCCTCCTCGTCCCAGAAGGCGGTGACCTCGAGCGCGAACGGCAGCGGCGACCGCCACGACGAGCCGTCGTCGGCGGCGGGCTCGCGCAGCATCCGCACGACCTCGATCCCCATCAGGACCCCGACGATGCCGTCGTACCGTCCCGCGTCCGACACCGTGTCGAGATGCGACCCGATCATGAGCGCGGGGTCGTCGCCGCCGGTGTCGAGCCGGCCCACCTGGTTGCCGGCGGCGTCCTGGCGCGTGGTCATGCCGACCTCGCGCATCCACTCGGCGGCGAGACGGTTGACGCGCGCGTGCTCGGGCGAGAGGTACACGCGCTCGATGCGGTCGGGGGCCGCGCTGATGCGCGCGAGGTCGTCGCAGCGCGACATCACCCGTCGTGCCGCATCGGCGATGCGTTCGGGCGCCACGGCGAGCAGAGCGGATGCCACGGCTCACCGCCCCCGGTAGACGTCCGCCGCCGCCTCGACGCCGCCCGCGACCGGCACCGCGACGCCATAGCGACGCAGCACCGCCTCGAGGGCGGCGAGAGTGGTGAGCACGGCGTCCTGGCGGGCGTTGTAGCCCATCGTGCCGATGCGCCACACCCGTCCGTGGAGCGGGCCGAACGAGGTGCCGATCTCGATGCCGAAGTCGGCGAGCAGGGCGGCGCGCGCCTCGTCGCCGGGCACGCCCTCGGGGATCTCGACGGCGACGACGTTGTTCATCTTGTGCGCGACGTCGCCGAAGACCGTGAGGCCGAGCGCCCGCACGCCGGCGAGCATCGCCGCGCCGGAGAGCCGGTGGCGTGCGATCACCTCGTCGCGACCCTCGGTGAGCAGCACCCGCGCGCATTCGCGCGCGCCGTAGAGCATCGATGTCGCCTCGGTGTGATGGTTGAGCCGGCGGGGTCCCCAGTAGTCGAGGATCATGCCCAGGTCGAAGTAGTTCGACCGCACGAAGTCGGTCGCAGCGGGGTCGCCGGGCTCGCGGATGCCGGCTTCGATGCGCGCACGAGAGCGCACGACCTCGACGGCACGCTCGCTGAGGGTGATCGGGGCGGACCCGCTGGGGCCGCCGAGGCATTTCTGCAGCCCGGCGGTGGCGGCGTCGAGCCCCCAGTCGTCGGCGTCGAACTCGTTGCCGCCGAGCGAGGCGGTCGCGTCGGAGTAGAACAGCACGCCGTGCTTCGCGCAGATCGCGCCGATCTCGTCGAGCGGCTGGTTCATGGTCGTCGAGGTGTCGCCCTGCACGAGCGCGAGGAGCGTCGGCTTGACCCGCACCACGGCCTCTTCGATCGCGGTGGGTGGGAAGACCTGTCCCCACTCGGCCTCGATCGTGTGCACCTCGGCGAGCGCGCGCTCCGCGATCTCGGCGAGCAGGTGCCCGAAGCGTCCGAAGACGGGCACGAGCACCCGGTCGCCGGGCCGGACGAGCGAGATGATCGCCGCCTCGATGCCGGCGCGGCTGGTGCCGTCGACGAGCAGCGTGGCGTCGTTGCGCGTGTTCCAGACGGCGCGGTAGAGCTCCTGCGTCTCGGTCATCGTCTGCGTCATGAACGGGTCGTACTGGCCGACGAGCGGCGCCGACATCGCGGTCAGCACGCTGGGGTAGGCCGAGATCGGTCCGGGGCCCATGAGCAGACGGGCGGGCGGGTCGATGGGTCCGGGAATCCGGACGGTCGGGTTCGTCATGGGGTGTCCATCCGGGGGTCGAGGAGCGAGAAGAGGCGGCGCGCGAGCCGCACGAGAGCGAGGTCGGTGCCGGCGCGCGAGACGAGGCCGACGCCGACGGGCGCCGGTCCCAGCGGCGACGGCACGGTGAGCAGCGGCACCGAGATCGCGGGGAGCCCGGCGACGGCGGCGGGCGTCGTCATCCGCAGTGTGTCACGTCGCAGTGAGTCGAGCGCCTCGCCGCCGGCGGTGCGGGGCGGTGCGGCTCCCGGAACGGTCGGCAGCAGCAGCACCGCATGCTCGAGGACGGCACGCAGCCGGTCGGCGAGGGGGGCGAGCGCGGCGCGCGCCCGCTTCTCGTCGTCGAGCGTCACGGCGGCGGCGGAGCGGAAGCGGTCGGCGACGGCGGTTCCCGTCGCATCGGGATGCTGCGTGAGCCACTCGCCGTTGTTGCGCCAGGCCTCGGCGCCCTGCACGGTGCGGAACGCGTCGAGGTATTCGTCGAGGTCGCCGATCGCGACGTGCTCGACCGAGACCGCCGCGGACGCGAGGCGGTCGAGCAGGTCCGCGAACGCGCGACGGGTGTCGGGCTCGGCGGCGCCGACGATCTCGTCGGGCACGAGGAGGCGCGTCGGCAGGTCGTCGCCCGACTCGCCGAGCACGCTCTCGGTCGACTCCGACCCGGTGTAGCTGAGGCACCATCCGGCGACGCGCTCGAGCGTCGCCCCGTCGCGGGTCAGCCAGCCGACGGTGTCGAAGCTCTGCGCGAGGGGCAGCATCCCCTGTCTCGGCACGAGGCCGTGCGTCGTCCGCAGGCCCCAGAGCCCCTGGTACGAGGCGGGCACCCGCACCGATCCGGCGGTGTCGGTCGCGAGGGCGACGTCGGCGTGCCCGGCCGCGACGGCGGATGCCGGCCCGCTCGACGAGCCGCCCGGGAGGGCGCCGGGCAGCGCGGCGTTCGGCGGGGTGCCGTAGTGGGCGTTGTCGCCGGCCACGGAGTACGCGAATTCGTCGGTGCGTGCGATGCCGCGCAGC
This sequence comes from Microbacterium oleivorans, assembly GCF_013389665.1. Taxonomy (NCBI): domain Bacteria; kingdom Bacillati; phylum Actinomycetota; class Actinomycetes; order Micrococcales; family Microbacteriaceae; genus Microbacterium; species Microbacterium oleivorans. Next base: position 1,744,959 of record NZ_CP058316.1, read on the forward strand.
GACGCGCCACCGCGCAGCAGGTCACCGACAGCCGGCGCCGTGGTCGTCTCGGCGCGGGCGGAGTCGAGGAAGGTCGGGTTGCCGGCTCCGATGCGATAGCCGCGGATCGCGAAGAGGTCCTTGACGGCGACGGTCAGCCCGGCCAGCGGGCCGTCCCACGCGCCCTGGTAGAGCGGGTCGCCGACCGTGCGCCAGATCGAGCGGTCGAACGCCTGCGGGCGCGGGGTCACGTGGGCGGCGGTGATGAGCCAGCGCCCGTCGATGCGCTGCCAGAGCTGGGTCTGCAGGCCGGTCCCGCCGGCGCCGTAGCGCGAGACCGCGATCAGCAGGGCGACATCGGGTGCGAGCGGCCGGTACTCGACCCGCTCGATCTCTCGCGCCGCGACCCCGCCGCGTGCCCCGCGGAAGGCGCTGATCGCGTCGTGGCCGACGAGCAGGCCCGCGGCATCCGCTCGCATCGTGCCGGGTCCGGGAGCGAACGCGGCGTCGAGCGCCGGGAGGTCGTTCTCGACGATGGCGCGCTCGTAGTCGGCGAACGCCGCCGCGAGATCGGCGGGCATGTCGACGGCCGGGCTGCCGTCGCCCGGGATGCCGTCGGCGGGCGACGTGGCGGCGGAGTCGGTCACGACGCGTCCTCGCCGACGGCGACGAGGGTGCCGCTCCGCGCGAGCAGCCGCCCACCCGGAACGCCGACGGCCTCCGCGGCGCCGGCGTCCGCGCCGATCTCGAACACGACCCGACCCCGGAGCCAGGTGCGACGCACGCGACCGGTGAGCACCCGGCCGTCGTACGCCGAGATCGGGTTGCGGTGCCGCAACTCGCGGGCGTCGACGCGGACGACGTCGTCGGGCGCGAAGACGGCGAGGTGCGCGGGAGCGCCCACGGCGATGCGCCCGACGGCGTCGAGGCCCGCGACGGCGGCGGGGCCCGTCGTGAACAGCGGCAGGATCGTCTCGAGCGGGATGCCCCGGTCTCGCGCCTCGGTCCAGACGGCCGACAGCCCGACCTGCAGCCCCGAGATCCCGCCCCACGCGAGCCCGAAGTCGCCGTCGCCCGCGCGCTTGAGGTCGACGGTCGAGGGCGAGTGGTCGCTGACGATCGCGTCGATCGTGCCGTCGACGATGCCCTCCCAGAGCAGGTCGCGGTTCGAGGCCTCGCGGATCGGCGGACAGCACTTGAACTCGGATGCGCCGTCGGGGATGTCCTCGGCGACGATCGTGAGGTAGTGCGGGCACGTCTCGACCGTGAGGTCGACGCCGCCCGAGCGGGCTGCGCGGATGGCGGGGAGAGAGCGCGCGTCGCTCAGGTGCAGGATGTGGGCCCGACCCCCGAACTCGCGGGCCGCGGCGATGACCGCCTCGATCGCGGACGCCTCGCTGGCGGCCGGCCGCGACGCCAGGAACGCGTCGTAGCCCCGGCCGAGGGCGCCGCCGGCCCCGAGCAGCTCGGGGTCCTCGGCGTGCACGATCAGGCGCGAGCCGAGGTCGGTGATCTCTCGCATCGCGCGGCGCAGCTGAGCGCGGTCGAGGTGGCCGAACTCGTCGACTCCCGACGGCGCGAGGAAGCACTTGAACCCGTAGACGCCGGCCTCGTGCAACGGGGCGAGGGCGCCGAGGTTCTCGGGCACCGCCCCTCCCCAGAAGCCGACGTCGACATGGGCGGATGCCTCGGCGGCGGCGCGCTTGACGGCGAGCGCCTCGGCGGTGGTCGTGGGGGGCAGCGAGTTCAGCGGCATGTCGACGATCGTCGTGACACCGCCGGCGGCCGCGGCCCGCGTCGCCGAGCCGAAGCCCTCCCACTCGGTGCGGCCGGGTTCGTTGACGTGGACGTGCGAGTCGACCAGGCCGGGCAGGAGCACCGCGTCGTCGGGGATGCGCACCTCGGCGGCGTCGACGTCGGCGTCCTCGGGCAGGACGGCGGCGATGCGGCCCCCCTCGATCACGACGGCCGCCGGGGCGAAGGCCGCGCCGTCGAAGACTCGGCGAGCACGGACGACGACGGGCGGCGGAGGGGATGCGGTCACGGAGACTCCCGGGTCGGATGGATGCCGCGCGTGCGCGACGCTCACTGTCGGTCTAAAGCTATGGGTTAACACGTTACGGGGCGACGCCGCCGCGACGGTTACCCCGATGTAACGCTCTCGTGACGCCGCGGCGGAGGCGCGTACTCCTCGCGCTTGCTCGTGCCCACCCGCATCCGCGCCATCGCCGCGGCGAGTCCGACCGCGGCACCGACCCCGTCCACCACGGGAACGCCGACCCGCTCCGTCAGCGCGTGGCAGAGGTCGGCCATCCCGGCGCAGCCGAGCACGATGACGTCGGCCCCGCCCGCCACCTCGGCGGCGCACAGAGCCGCGATGCGCTCGAAGGCGTCCGACCCGGTGTCCTCCAGGTCGAGCACGGGGATCCCGGAGGCGACGAGCGAGGCGCAGGCCGACGTCATCCCGTACCGGGCGAGCAGATCGCGTGCCCGGCCGAGGGTCCGGCCGAGCGTCGTGACCACGGCGAACCGACGGCCGGACAGGGTCGCGACGTGCATCGCGGCCTCGGCGATGCCGATGACCGGCACATCCACGAGCTCTCGCGCCGCGTCGAGCCCGGGATCACCGAAGCAGGCGACGACGTACGCGTCGCTGCCGCCCGCGGCGAGGTCGTCCTCGATGAGCTCGACGATCGAGCGCGCAGCGGCGATCTCGTCGAGGTGACTCTCGATCGCGGCCGCCCCGTCGACGGGATGCACCGCCACGATGTCGACCCCGGGCCCGGCGACCTCCCGCGCGGCGGCGGCGATCTTGTCGGTCATCGCCCGGGAGGTATTGGGGTTGATCAGCGTGATCCTCACGCGACGGTCTCCGGCGCGGACTCGGGCAGGGTGCCGTCCGAGATGCCCTCGGTCTCGCCCGCGAACGTCGGGACCTGCCGGTCCCGCCGCTCGAAGAGCACGAACGCGGCGAACGCGAGGCCGCATCCGATGAACCAGGTGAAGTTCCCGATCCACGAGACGTCGAACAGCCCCATGTCGGCGAACGTCTTGGGCAGGATCGCCAGAAGGATCGTGGGGATGCCGGCCACGAGAAGCGTCTTCGTCGCGTTCGGGTTGTAGCCCTTGCGGTACCAGTAGGCCCCGGTCTCGCTCATCGTGAACATGTCGTCGGTTCGGATGCGCTGCTTCGCCGCGATGTAGTACCCCGCGATCAGCAGACCGAACAGCGGGCCGATCAAGGCCGCGAGGATGCCGAGCGAGTAATGGATGGCGGTGGCGTCGGAGTACCAGTTCCAGGGCGTGAGGAACACCGACCCCACGGCGGCGATCATCCCGCCCATGCGCCACGAGATCTTCTGGGGCGCGACGTTGGAGAAGTCGAAGGCCGGCGCGATGAAGTTGGCGACGATGTTGATGCCGACCGTCGCGGTGACGAACGTCAGCCCGCCCAGCAGGATCGCGAACGGCGTGTCGATCGCCTCGACGGTGTGGATGGGATCGAGCAGCAGCTCGCCGAAGACCGGCACGGTCGCCGCCGCGGTGAGCACCGTCAGGATCGAGAAGAACAGGAAGTTCACCGGGAGGCCCCAGAAATTGCCCTTCTTGACCTGGCTGAACGAGCGGCCGTACCGCGCGAAGTCGCCGAAGTTGAGCATCGGGCCGGCGAAGTAGGCCACCACGATGCCGACCGCCATGGCTATGAGACCGAGGGTGCCCCACAGGTCGTGCGGCGCCGCTGCCGGGTCGGAGAGGTTCAGGTCGATGTTCTCCCAACCGGCCTGGCTGACGAGGTACACCGCGAGCACGATCATGACGCCGTAGACGGCGGGACCGGCCCAGTCGATGAAGCGGCGGATGACCTCCATGCCGTTCCAGAACAGCGCGACCTGCGCGACCCAGAGGATCGAGAACGAGATCCACCCGAGCGCCGAGAGCCCGAGGAAGCTCACGTCGAGAAGAGCGGCCGAGCCCGGGATGAACTTCAGGAAGATGATGTTCAGCGACTGCGCCGCCAGGAAGGTCTGCACGCCGTACCAGGCGATCGCGATGATGCCCCGGATGATCGCGGGGATGTTCGCGCCGCGCACCCCGAAGATGGCGCGGTTCACCACGGGGTACGGCACACCCGTCTTCTGGCTGGGCTTGGCGACCATGTTCGCGAAGACCTGCACGATCACGATGCCGATCACGAGCGCCACGAGGACCTGCCAGGCCGCGATCCCGAGCGCGAAGAGCGACCCGGCCGTGACGTACCCGCCGACCGAGTGCACGTCCGACATCCAGAAGGCGAAGATGTTGTACCAGGTCCACTTCTGCGTGCGGAGCGGAGCGAGATCCTCGTTCGACAGTCGGGGGTCATAGCCCCGATCGGGAACCGTCGTCGCGGTGGGCAGGATGTTCGGGGGAGCGGTCATGGCGTCGGAACCTTCCAGGAGGGGATCTGGAAAGTGAAGCTATGGGTTAATCGGGCCCGCCGGGTTTCGCCCATGTAACGACGGTGTGAAGTTGGAGCTTCACCCCGTCCGCGGCTGATCACCGCCGCCGCCCGTTTAGACTCGGCGGCATGTCAGAGCTCGCGCTGGGGACCGGGACAGAGGTGGGCGCCCGGCTGCGAGAGCTGCGACGGCAACGAGGCATGTCGGCGCGCGCCGTCGCCGCCGCGCTGGGCATCAGCCCCAGCGCGGTGTCGCAGATCGAGCGCGGTGTGCTGCAGCCGAGCGTCTCGCGGCTGCTCGCCATCACCGACGCCCTCGGCGTGCCCCTCGCCGCCGTGTTCGAGACCGGTGACGGCGCGCCGACCGCGGCGCTCGCGGCGGAGATCGACGGGTTCTCACTGGTCCGCGCCGCCCAGGCGACGACGGTCGAGCTCGGCGACGGGGTGACCTTCCGCCGCCTGTCTCCCGGACCGAGCCCGGGCATCGACTACTTCCAGTCGACCTATCCGCCGGGATCGTCGGCCCACCGCGACTCCGACCTCTTCCGGCACGACGGCTACGAGGTGGGCACCATGCTCTCGGGCGAGCTGACCGTCGATTTCACCGACGAGCGGGTCGTGCTGCGCCCCGGCGACACGATCAGCTACCCGTGCTCGCGGCCGCACCGCATCCACAACGACGGCGACGAGATCGCCGTCGCGACCTGGCTGATCGTGCATGCGTCCGCGTGAGCCCGGTCGGGTGCCGTCGCGTGCGACGCGCCGACGCCTCAGCGCCCGGTCGGCCCGTCGACCGGCCCCGTCGACCCGACGACCGTGAGCCACGTCGCGACCGCGACGCTGTCGGTGCGGTTCGCGACGCGGTGCGGTCGGGATGCCGCGAACGAGAGCGACTCGCCCGGGCCGAGCTCGACCTCGCCGTCGGCGAACTCGAAGGTGAGCGTGCCCGTCACGACGAGCCCGCTCTCGTAGCCCACGTGCACGAGGAGGCCCCCGTCGACGCTCGAGCTCGCGCCCGGCGGGTAGGTCGACTCGAAGTGCTCCACACCGCTGATGGGCACGGGCGTGAGCCGCCGGTAGGTGACACCGCCGCCGAGGCGCGCCGTCGTCTCGGCGCCGACCCGGGCGACGAAGACACCCGGCACCGGCTCGTTCAGCTCGCCGGGGGCATCGGGATCGGGGACCGCTGCGACGGCGTGGTCGTCGAAGATGACCGACACCGGAGCGCCCAGCACCCCGACGAGCTCGACGAGCCGGTGCACCGACGGCTGCATCGCGCCCGTCTCGATCTGCGACAGCGCGCTGGCCGAGATGCCCATCTCCTGAGCGACCGAGGCCAGGGAACGCCCCGTCCGGGTGCGCAGCGCCCGCAGGCGGCGCCCGATCGACGCGGGAAGGTCGGGCTCGGCGCGCTGCGGTTCCACGGCACGATGATATGTAACGCGGGAGAAACGCGGTGACAGTACCGTGACCCGCATGCACCTCGACGAGTTCCACGCCCTGAGCGCGGACGAGGCCCGACGCGTCGTCGCCGTCTGGGCCCCCATCCCCCGCTGGGTCGAGACCCTGATCGCGGGGCGGCCCTATCGCGACGTCGCGGAGCTGAGCGCCCGGGCACGCGCCGAGGCGGCCCACTGGAACGACGACGACCTCGACGCCGCGCTCGCGCATCATCCGCGCATCGGCGCCCGCGTCGACGAGCCGGGCGCCGAGGGCGACGCGTCGCGATCCGAGCAGGCCGCGATGCGGTCGGCATCCGATGACGACACCGCCGCGATCGCCGCGGGCAACCGGCGCTACGAGGAGCGATTCGACCGCGTCTTCCTCATCCGGGCGGCCGGCCGGACCCCGGGCGAGATGCGGGCCGAGCTCGAGCGGCGCCTCGGCAACGACGACCGCAGCGAGACGGCCGAGGCCCTCGGCCAGCTCGCCGAGATCGCGCTGCTCCGCCTGTCGCAGACCGTCACCGAGGAGGCGCCGGCATGACCCACCTGACCACCCACGTGCTGGACGCCTCGACCGGCACGCCCGCGGTCGAGGTGAGGATCGAGCTCGCCGACGCCCGGGGAGGCGTCATCGCGACGGGCTCGACCGACACCGACGGACGGCTCGCCCTCGGACCCGAGCGACTCGAGCCGGGCGTCTACTCGCTGACGTTCGACACCGGCGGGCACTTCGCCCGGACCGGCACCGCGACCTTCTACCCGTCCGCGACCGTCAGCTTCACCGTCGGCGACGAGCCCCATGTGCACGTGCCGCTGCTGCTGAGCCCGTTCGGCTACTCCACCTACCGCGGCAGCTGATCGGCAAGCAGCCACCGCGGCACGTTAAGTACTGGCTTAACAGGTTCGTTACACGGGCTTCACGTCGCGAGCGATCGCGAACCGTTGAATGACGACAGTCCCCTGCACCGTCGCCCTCCTTCGATCGGAACCCCATGCGCGCACGTTCACCCCGCGTCGTCCTCCTGGCCGCCGTCTCCCTCGCCGCCCTCGTCCTCACCGGCTGCAGCTCCGCCGGCGACGGCGCCGCGGGCGGCGACGACGTCGAGACCGTCAAGATCGGCACCCTGCGCGGCCAGCCGCACTTCTACCAGCCGTTCCTCTACGCCGACCACGCCGTCGACGGCGTCGAGTTCGAGGTCGTGACGCTCGACACCACCCCGGCACTCTCCGACGCCCTCGTCTCGGGCAGCATCGACTTCGCGATCACCGGCGTCACCCCGACCATCTCGTCGATCTCGCAGAACCGCGACCTGCGGATCGTCGCGAGCGCCGCCGACGGCGGATCCGGCTTCATCGGCAACGGCGCGGCCTCGCTCGCCGAGCTCGAGGGCTCGCAGATCGGCATCGTCCAGGGATCGGCTCAGGAGGTCGCCCTGCGGCTGCTGATCGAGGACGCGGGCATGACCCCCGACGACTTCGAGCTCACCCCCATCCCGGTACCCGAGATGGCCTCGGCCTTCGCCTCCGGCGACATCGACGCGTTCATGGGCGTCGAGATCGGCGTCTCGATCGCCAAGGCGAACGGCGGCACCGAGGTGGTCGATCCCTACTCCACCGCCATCGGCCGCGTGAACATCGGCCTGGTCACCACCGGCGAGCTGATCGAGGAGAACCCCGAGCTCGTGCAGCGCGTCGTCGACACCCACGCCGCGACGACCGCGTACATGGCCGACAACATCGAGGAGTGGCTGCCCGGCATGGTCGAGGAGTTCGGCGGCGACGAGGAGGTCTTCACCTCGGCGCTCGAGAACTTCTGGCTGCGGTCGGACCTGTCGGACGAGTACGTCGGTCAGCTCGAGGCCCTCGCCGAGGCCATGGCCTCGATCGGCCTGATCACCGCGACGCCGACCGCCGACTCGATCGTCGACACGAGCTTCGCCGGCTGACCCGGGGGAGACGCACCATGACCGACACCGTCCCGTCCGGGCACGCCGACGACGCAGCGGCCGTCGCCGTCGCGCCGACGAGCGCCCCCGTCCGGCGCCGCCCGCCGGCACGCCGACCCAACCAGCGGGCGGCCCTCTACCGGTTCCTGCTCGGTCTGCCGGTGCCGTTCCTCTTCGTCGTCCTGTGGCAGATCGGCCGCGACCAGGAGTGGGAGATCCCGCTCGTCGGCATCCGGATGGCGTTCCTCCCGACGCCGTCCGAGGTGGTGGCCTCGCTCTGGGACTACGGGTTCGGCGGCGTGAACGACGACGCCTTCTCGGGCGACCTCTGGGTCAACCTGGGCACCTCGGCGCTGCGCGTGCTCGTCGGCTTCGCGATCGCGGCGGCCATCGCGATCCCGCTCGGCATCGTCATGGGCCGGTCGTACACGATGGACGGACTGTTCGATCCGTTCATCAACCTCTTCCGGCCGATCCCCGCGACCGCGTGGGTGCCGCTCGTCGGGCTGCTGATCGGGTGGGGCGACCAGGCGACGATCTTCCTCATCGCGCTGTCGGCGTTCTTCCCGATCGTCCTCGGTGCGATCAGCGGTTCGAAGGAGGTTCCGCCGCGTCTCGTCGAGGCGGGACGCATGCTGGGCGCCCGACGCTGGGAGATCCTGACCCAGGTCGTCGTGCCGGCCTCGGCTCCCGCCATCGTCAACGGCCTGCGGGTCGGCCTCGGCATCGCCTGGGTCGTGCTCGTGCTCGGCGAGTCGGTGGGGGTGAACGTCGGGCTCGGCTCCGCGATCATCCTCGCCCGCGACGTCGTGCGCACCGACATGGTCGTCGTCGGGATGGTCGCCATCGGCGCGGCCGGCTTCCTCTCCGACCGCATCCTCGTCGGTGCGTTCCGACTGGCCACCCGTGGCCGACCCCTCATCAAGTGACTGGAGCGACCATGACCGAGATGCTCTCACCCGACATCGCCCCCGACGCCTCCGCCGCCGTCGAGATCGTCGACCTCGGCAAGCGATACGGACCGGAATGGGCGGGCACGCAGGCCGTCGCCGGCGTCGACCTGAACATCGCCTCGGGCGAGTTCGTCGCGATCGTCGGGGCCTCCGGCTGCGGCAAGAGCACCGTGCTGCGCATCCTCGCCGGCTTCGAGGAGGCCAGCAACGGCTCGGTGACCGTCGGCGGTGCACCCGTCACGAAGCCCGGCCCCGATCGCGGCGTGGTGTTCCAGGACTACGGACTGTTCCCCTGGCTCACGGTGCGCGAGAACATCGCCTACGGGCCCCGGCGGAGACGGCTTCCCCGCGCCCGGGTGGCCGACCTGGTCGAGCGCTTCCTGGCCGCCGTCGGCCTCACCCGCTTCGCCGAGAAGTACCCGGGCCAGCTCTCGGGCGGGATGCAGCAGCGCGTCGCGATCGCCCGCGTGCTCGCCAACGAGCCGCGGGTGCTGCTCATGGACGAGCCGTTCGGCGCCCTCGACGCCCTCACCCGCTCCGACCTGCAGGCCGAGCTCAAACGCATCCACCTCGCGACGCGGACGACCGTCGTGTTCATCACGCACTCGATCGAGGAGGCGGTGTTCCTCGCCGACCGTGTGGTGGTCATGACCGGGGGCGCCTCGCACGGCGTTCCCGGGCACATCAGCCGCATCGTCGAGATCGACCTGCCGGAGCAGCGCGACATCCTCGCTCCCGCCTTCACGGAGTACAAGCGCGTGATCTCCGACCTCGTGCACGAGCCGGCGGCGGCGGTATGAAGATCATCGTGATCGGCGCCGGGATCGGCGGGACGAGCGCGGGGATCGCGCTGCAGCGCCTCGGGCACGAGGTGGTCGTCTACGACCGTATGCGCGAGAACCGCCCGGTCGGTGCGGCGCTGTCGCTGTGGTCGAACGGGGTGAAGGTGCTCAACTGGCTCGGCGTCGGCGCCGAGGTCGCGGCGCTGGGCGGGGCGATGGACCACATGGCCTACCGCGACGGCCCGACTGGCGAGGAGCTGTGCCGGTTCTCGCTCGCTCCGATCGAGCAGCAGACCGGCCAGCGCGCCTACCCCGTCGCTCGCGCCGACCTGCAGGCCCTGCTGATGGACCGGCTCGGCGCCGAACGCATCCGCCTGGGAATGCAGCTGGTGGGCATCTCGGAGGACGGGACGACCGTCACGGCCACCTTCGCCGACGGCACGGTCGACACGGCCGACATGCTCATCGGCGCCGACGGGGCGCGCTCGTTCACCCGCGACTACGTCACCGGCCCCGACGCGCCACCCATCGAGCGGACGTACTCCGGGTACACGAACTACAACGGGCTGGTGCCCATCGACACCCGCATCGGTCCGGCCGACCAGTGGACCACCTACGTCGCCGAGGGCAAGCGCGCGGCGGTGATGCCGGTCGCCGACGGGCGGTTCTACTTCTGGTTCGACATCCCCGGGCCCGCGGGCACCGACGGCGACCCGCTGGACGCGCTGCGCGACGCCTTCGGGCACTGGGCGCCGGGGACGCAGGCTCTGCTCGACGCGATCGACGCCGAGCGATCGCTGAATCGCGTCGAGATCTGGGACATCGACCCCTTCGACACCTGGACCCGCGGCCGCGTCGCGATCCTCGGCGATGCGGCGCACAACACCGCGCCCGACATCGGCCAGGGGGCGTGCTCGGCGCTCGAAGACGCCTTCGCTCTGGGGATCGCGGTGGCCACGGACACCGTGTCCGTGGAGGACACCCTGCGGCGCTACGCCGCCTCGCGGGTCGAGCGCGCCGGTGAGCTGGTGCTGCGGGCGCGGGCCCGCGGCGCCGAGACGCACGGTTACGATCCGGCGGTGACCGAGGCCTGGTACCGGAGCCTGCACGGCACCGACGGGTCGGGGATCCTCCGCGGGATCGTGGGCAACATCACCGGAAGCCCGATCAACCTCGGCGTCGGCGTGCTCTGACGGCGTCGCGCGCCCGCAGGCAGCCGCGGCACCCCCGGCAGCCGCGGCGGCTCAGACGCGGAAGACCGTGTGGACCGGGCCGCAGACGTCCTGCCCACCCAGATCCGACAGCTCCATGAGCACCGCGGTCCCGATGGTGTGGTGCCCGAGTCCCTCGAGCAGCCGCTGCGCCGCACGGAGGGTGCCGCCGGTGGCCAGCACGTCGTCGACCAGGAGCACGCGTGTACCGCGCGGCAGGTCGTCGGCCATCTCGATCGTCGCCTGACCGTACTCGAGGTCGTACGAGACGGAGGCCGCCGGTCGCGGCAGCTTGCCGGCCTTGCGGATCGGCACCATGCCGACTCCGCTCGCGGCGGCCACGGCCCCCGCGATGAGGAATCCGCGCGCCTCCACGCCGGCGACGACGTCGAACTCGCGGGCGAAGGGCGTGACGATCGCGTCGATCACGGTGCGCAGGGCCGTCGCGTCGGCGAGCAGCGGCGAGATGTCGCGGAAGAGGACTCCCGGCTCGGGGAAATCCGGGATGAGCGCGATGAGCGACTCGGCGTGCTCGAGGGGGTCGGAGGTCACCGAACCACCCTAGACGCCGCTTGATGGTGTCGATCCCGCCATGATCGCCGCCCGATCGTCCGGCGCGCGTGCCACCTCGACCCAGCGGGTGTCACTGCAAGCGCTTGCAGTAGGCTGGCGCCCATGACCTCCTCCTCCGTGGACACCGTGGAATCCACCCTCTCCCCGATCGGGATCTCCCGCCCCGGCGCCGAATGGTGGCGCACTGCGGTGATCTACCAGATCTACCCGCGCTCGTTCGCCGACGCCTCGGGCGACGGCATCGGCGACCTCGCCGGCATCACCTCCCGCCTCGCCGAGCTCGCCGAGCTCGGGGTCGACGCGGTGTGGCTGAGTCCCTTCTTCCGCTCGCCGCAGAAGGATGCCGGCTACGACGTGGCCGATTACTGCGACGTCGACCCGCTCTTCGGAACCCTCGACGACGCCGACGCGATGCTCGACGAGGCGCACGCCCGCGGCATCCGTGTCATCGTCGACCTCGTCCCGAACCACTCCTCCGACCAGCACGTCTGGTTCCAGCAGGCGCTCGACGCCGCCCCCGGCAGCACCGAGCGCGCCCGCTACATCTTCCGCGACGGCAGAGGCGAGAACGGCGCCGAGGCTCCGAACAACTGGGAGTCGGTCTTCGGCGGCCCCGCCTGGACGCGGACGACGAACCCCGACGGCACGCCCGGCCAGTGGTACCTGCACCTGTTCGATGCGACGCAGCCCGACTTCGACTGGTCCAACCCCGAGGTGGGCGACGAGTTCGAGCGGATCCTGCGATTCTGGCTCGATCGGGGCGTCGACGGGTTCCGCGTCGACGTCGCACACGGGCTGGTGAAGTCCGAGGGCCTCCCCGACTTCGTCCCGGCCGAGGACGCCGGCTCGATGGGCGGCGACAGCGCCGACGTCCCGTACTGGGGCCAGGAGGGCGTGCACGACATCTACCGCCGGTGGAACCGCATCCTCGCCGAATACGACGGCGACCGTGCGCTCTGCGCCGAGGCGTGGCTGCCGACCGTCGACGAGACCGCACTCTGGGTCCGCCAGGACGAGATGCACCAGGCGTTCAACTTCCCGTACCTGCAGACCGAATGGGATGCCGCTCACCTGACCGAGGTCATCTCGGAGTCGCTCCGCGCCTTCCCCGCCGTCGGCGCTCCCGCCACCTGGGTGCTGTCGAACCACGACGTGGTCCGCCACGCCTCTCGCCTGGCGCTGACCGCCGAGAACCCGCAGGGACACGGCCTCGGGCCCGACTCCCCCGGCCAGCCCGACGCCGTCGTGGGCCTCGCGCGCGCCCGCGCCGCGACCACACTCATGCTCGCGCTCCCCGGCTCGGCCTACCTCTACCAGGGCGAGGAGCTCGGCCTGCCCGAGGTCGTGAACCTGCCCGACGACGCGCGCCAGGACCCGACCTGGTTCCGGACGAACGGCGAGCGCTACGGCCGCGACGGATGCCGCGTACCCATCCCGTGGGAGGCGGACGCGCCCGGCTACGGATTCAGCCCGACCGGCGCCTCGTGGCTGCCGCAGCCCGAGGAGTGGCGGGCGCTCGCCCGCTCGGCCCAGGTCGGCGAGCCCGGCTCGACCCTGTCGCTGTACCGCGAGCTGCTGTCGGCGCGCCGCCGATTCGACCTCGGAGCCGGCGCTCTCGAATGGGTCGACCTGCACCTGGGCGACGAGGTCATCGGGTTCCGCAACGGCGACGTGCTCGTCGTGGCGAACACCGGGTCCTCCCCGGTCGCGCTGCCCGCCGGTGAGATCCTGGTCGCGAGCGTCGCGGACCTCGCCGGCACCGGCGGCGACGGGGCCGAGCTGCCCGTCGACGCGGCGGTCTGGATCCGCGCGAGCTGACGGGGGAGCGGGAGATGGTCGGCATCGACGACGTCGCGCGACGCGCGGAGGTCTCGACGGCGACCGTCTCCCGCACCCTCAGCGGCCGCGGCCCGGTGTCGCCCGCGACGCGCGAACGCGTGCTGCAGGCGGCATCCGAGCTCGGCTACGTCGTGTCGTCGGCCGCGTCGAGCCTGGCCACGGGCCGCACGAGCAACATCGGCGTGCTCGTGCCGATCCTCGACCGCTGGTTCTTCTCGCGCGTGCTCACCGGCATCGCGGCGACCTTGCAGCGCGCCGACTACGACGTCGCGCTGTACGCCCTGACCGCCGAGGCCGACGAGCGCAGCCGCGTGTTCGCGACCTCGCTTCGCCGCCAGCGCGTCGACGGGGTCATCGTCGTGTCGATGGCTCTCGCGCGCGACGAGATCGCACAGCTCGGCGACCTCGGCCTGCCGGTGATCGCCATGGGCGGCCAGCTGGCCGGTCTGCGATCGCTCACCGTCGACGAGATCGAGGTGGCGCGGACGGCCACCGAGCACCTGCTCGGGCTCGGGCACCGCGACATCGCCCACATCGGTCTGCATCCCCAGTTCGAGGGCGACTTCCACATCCCCACCCGACGCCGCCTCGGCTTCGAGACGGCGCTGAGCGAGGCCGGTGTCGCGGCGCACCCCGACCGCTTCGCCGCCGCAGACTTCACGATGGCCGGCGGGCACGAGGCCGCGACGCGACTGCTCCGGGATGCCGAGGCCCGCCCCACCGCGATCTTCGCGGCCTCGGACGAGATGGCGATCGGGGCGATGCTCGCCGCGCGCGAGCTCGGGTTGCGCGTGCCCGAGGACGTGTCGATCGTCGGGGTCGACGGCCACGACCTCGGGGCGTTCTTCGGCCTCACGACGGTGGATCAGTTCCCGGGCCGACAGGGCGAGCGTGTGGCCTCGGCGATGATCGCCGCGCTGCACGGTGCGGCGTCCGGTCCTCCGGCCGGCCTCGACTTCGCCCTCGTGGAACGGTCGAGCACGGCGCCGCCCGCCTGACTCGCGGCCCCAGCGCGCCGTGTGACGCGGTCCGACCTGCATCGCGGGCCCCGGCAACGCGCAGGCGGCCTCCCGTAGGCTCGGATCATGGCCTTGGATCTGGACGCGCTCTACACCGACCTGCACCGCCACCCGGAACTGTCGTTCCAGGAGACCCGCACGGCCGCCGTCATCGGCGCGAAGCTTGCGGAGCTCGGCCTCGAGTACGAAGAGGGCATCGGCCGGACGGGCCTGGCGACCGCCGTCCGCAACGGCGACGGCCCGGTGGTGTGGCTGCGCGCCGACATGGACGGTCTGCCCGTCCCCGAGCAGACGGGGCTCGACTACGCCTCGACCGCGCGCGGCGTCGACCCCGCCGGCAACGACGTGCCGGTCATGCACGCGTGCGGCCACGACATGCACGTCACGGCCCTCCTCGGCGCACTCGAGCAGCTCATCGCGGCGCGCGACGAGTGGTCGGGCACCGTCGTCGCCGTCTTCCAGCCCGCGGAGGAATATGGCGCCGGCTCGCAGGCGATGATCGCCGACGGCGTGCTCGAGCGCTTCCCGAAGCCCGACATCGTGCTCGGCCAGCACGTCACCCCGCTCCCCGCCGGCGTCATCGGCGTGCGTCCCGGAACCCAGATGGCGGCCTCCGACGGGCTGAGCGTCGTCCTGCACGGCCGAGGCGGACACGGCTCGCGCCCGCACTCGACGATCGACCCCGTGGTGATGGCGGCGGCGACCGTGATGCGCCTGCAGACCGTCGTCTCACGCGAGGTCGACCCGCGGGATGTCGCCGTCGTGACGGTCGGCTCAATCCACGCGGGGCTGAAGAACAACATCATCCCCGCCGAGGCGAAGCTCGAGCTGAGCCTGCGCTACCCCGACGATGCGGCGCGCGAGCGCGTGATGTCCAAGGTCGAGCGCGTCATCCGTGCCGAGGCCCTCGCCTCCGGCGCCGAGACCGAGCCCACGATCACGGTCGACCACACGCTTCCGCCCACCATCAACGACCACACCGCGACCGCGCGCCTGACCACCGCCTTCGAGCGCGCCTTCGGGCCCGGAAGCGTCGTGGACCCCGGCATGTTCACCGGCAGCGAGGACGTCTCGTGGTTCGCGCGCGAGGCCGGCGCGCCGCTGGTGTTCTGGTTCTGGGGCGGCGTCGACCCGCAGAAGTTCGCGGATGCCGTCGCGGCCGGCACCGTCGAGCGCGACATCCCGACCAACCACTCGCCCTTCTTCGCGCCGGTCATGCACCCCACGATCGAGCGTGGTGTCGAGAACCTCGTCGTGGCAGCCAAGGAGTTCCTCGCGTGAGCGATCCCAACGACCCGTTCGCCGACTTCGAACCCTACGAGCCGCCGCCCAAGCCCGAGCGCGGCAAGCGCGAGAAGCCCGAGAAGGCGCCGCGCGAGCCCAAGCCGCCGCGCGAGCCCAAGCCGATGGCGGACTGGCCCGACGGGCGGCCGGATCGCGGCAGCCACGAGGGCGGCGACCGCCGCACCCTCGCCATCCTCGCCGGCATCGCGGGAGCGCTCGTCGTCGCGGTCGTCGTGGTGCTCGTGATCTACCTCACGCAGCAGTCACAGCAGCAGGAGCCGGCGGCCGTCCCGGTGCCGACGGCGCCCGCGACCGGGGCCATTCCGCAGCAGACCGGAGCGCCGCAGGCCCCCTCGGCATCACCGACGGCCGAGGCCGCGACGGCCGGCATCGGCGTGAACGCCGACGGTTTCACGATCTCCGACGACGCCGGCACCACGGTCTTCACCCACGCGTGGGCGGATGACGCCGCCCCCGCCGTCGCCGCGCTCACCGAGCTCTTCGGGGCGGCGCCGACGGAGGACTTCCAGAACGGCGATGCCGAGAACTACGCGTACGACATCTACGTGTGGGAGGGCTTCCGCCTCTACGACGTCTTCCTCAGCGCCGGCAACCGGCCGCGCGCCGAGGTTCCGGCCCCGACCTTCGTGTCGTTCGACTCCGACATCGACGTGCCCGTGACGGACGAGTTCGGGATCGACCTCGACATGTCCGCCGATGAGATCGCCGCGCTGGGCCCGGACTCCGGCCAGGGCGGGTCGTTCGTCTTCGGCTCGGACCGCAACACCTTCTACCAGGACGGTGAGCGCCGTTTCGGTGCGGCCGTGACCGTCGAGGGCAGCAAGGTCACCGTCACTTACACCTTCCGCGCCGGCTGATCCGCGGCGCGGAAGGCGGCCGGCGTGTCGTGATGGATTCGTTGCGCCCGGGCGGGGTCTGACGACTCCCTCCGGCCCGGGCCCCTGCCAGGATTGCAGGCATGGCAACAGCGAGATCCCGCCGGACGATGATCATCATCGCAAGCATCGTGACGGTGATCCTGATCGCAGCGGCGGTCGCCGTGTTCATCTTCGCGCAACGCGCTGCGCAGCCCGCGGCGGCTCCCTCGTCTCCCGCCCCGACCCCGACCGCCGCGCCCGCGACCACGGCACCGACCTCGGCACCGACGCCCACGCCGACCGAGAGCGCGCCGCGCGCCAGCGAGGTCGTCATGGCCGCGACCGGCTTCACGATCGCCGGCGACGACGGGTCGCCGATGCTCGAGTTCCGCTGGCGCGACGAAGTCGGGCCCGCGGTGACCGCGCTGACCGAGGCCTTCGGGGCCGAGCCCGACGTCGGCGTGTACCCCGGGGACGGGAACCACTTCCCGGACTACACGACCTACGACTGGAGCGGTTTCACGCTGTACGACATGGTCGAGGTCCCCGGCGACAAGCCGCGCGCCGAGTACAGCATCCCGACGTGGATCAGCATCCGGTCGAACGACGTGAGTGGGGTTCCGGTGACGCCCGAGTTCGCGCTCGCCATCGGCGCGACCGCGGATGCGGTGCGCTCGAACGGTCCGGACGACGAGTGGTCGATGTCCGACGACGAGACAGAGGTGCGCTTCGTCTTCGATATCGACCGCACCGATTTCTCCCACCCCGACGGCGCGGTGGAAGTGCTGTCCTACAGCGTTTTCGCGGACACGAAGGCGGGCTCAGGGGTCACTGAGATCCTGTACCGACCGTACAGCCGGCTGTGATCCCGAACGCGGAAGGCGACGGCTCGGCAACGCTCTGGTGACGCTCGGCGTGGCGAGATTGCGCAGGATGCCGCGGCAGGCGTAGTGTCGCCCGCCGTGACCACTGACAGTCGCGAACCGGGCGAGGAATCCACGCCGATCGCGAAGCGCATCCTCATCGGCGATCCCCTCGAATCCGAGAAGCTCGACGATCAGCTCCTTCCCAAGCGTCGGGCGCTGCCGATCTTCGCCTCCGACGCGCTGTCGTCGGTGGCTTATGCGCCGCAGGAACTGCTGATGATCCTGGCCATCGGCGGCACCGCGATGCTCGCCTTCAGCCCGTGGGTCGCGCTGGCCGTGGTCGCGCTGCTGATCGTCGTCGTGCTCAGCTACCGCCAGCTCATCAAGGCCTATCCCTCCGGTGGCGGCGACTACGAGGTCGCCCGCACGAACATCGGCGAGAAGGCCGGCGTCGTCGTCGCTGCGGCCCTTCTGGTGGATTACATCCTGACCGTGGCCGTCTCCGTCGCCTCGGGCGTCGACAACATCATCTCGGCGCTGCCGTTCCTCGACGCATGGCGCGTCGAGCTCGCCGTCGGCTTCGTCGTGCTGATCATCCTGGTGAACCTGCGCGGCGTGCGCGAGGCGTCGTCGGCGTTCGCGGTGCCCACGTACATCTTCATCGGATCCGTCGCGGTCATGATCGTCACCGGCCTCGTGCGGGTCCTGCTGGGAGATGCCCCGGTCGCCTCGAGCGCGCAGTACGCGATCGAGGGAGAGAGCCTCACCCAGGTCGCCCTCATCCTGCTCGTGCTGCGCGCGTTCTCGAGCGGCTGCTCGGCGCTCACCGGCGTCGAGGCGGTGTCGAACGGGGTGCCCGCGTTCCGGGCGCCCAAGGTCGCCAACGCGCAGACGACCCTCGTGCTGATGGGCACGATCGCCATCCTGCTCTTCTCGGGCCTGACGGCGCTCGGCCTCATCACCGGCGTCCACTACGCCGAAGACCCTTGCGCCCTCATCGGCTTCGACTGCGCCACCCAGCCGCAGCCGAGCCTGATGGCCCAGATCGCGGCGGCGACGTTCGGGATGGGCTCCATCCCGTTCTTCATCATCCAGGCGGCCACCGCCTGCGTCCTCCTCCTCGCCGCCAACACGGCGTTCAACGGATTCCCGCTTTTGGGCGCCGTGCTCGCGCGCGACGGCTACGCGCCGAAGTCGCTCAACACGCGCGGTGATCGCCTCGTGTTCTCCAACGGCATGATCATCCTCGGGCTCGCCGCCATCCTCGTGCTGGTGGTCTTCCAGGCCGACCTCACCACGCTGATCCAGCTGTACATCATCGGGGTGTTCGTGTCGTTCTCGCTCGGCCAGATCGGCATGGTGCGGCACTGGCGCCGCGAGCTGCGGCTGCTGCATCCGCAGGCCTCCGCCGAGCGCGCCGGGGCCCGCCGGGGCCTGGTCATCAACGGCATCGGCGCAACCTTCACCGTCGCCGTGCTCCTCATCGTGACGGTGACGAAGTTCACGCACGGTGCCTGGCTCATCTTCATCGCGATCCCGATCCTGGCGTTCCTGATGGTGGGCGTCAGCCGGTACTACCGCGACGTCGAGCACGAGATCGCGATGGACGACGGCGTGCACTTCGGCTCGAGCGGCGACGTCGCCCTCGTCCTGGTCAACCGCCTGCAGAAGCCCGTCGCCAAGGCGGTGGACTACGCCCTGTCGGCGAAGCACGACAAGACGATCGCGGTGCATGTGGCGGTGTCGAAGGAGTCGGTGCACGACGTTCAGACCGACTGGGAGGTGCACGGGATGCCGGTACCGCTCGTCATCATCGAATCGCCGTACCGCCAGTACGCCGCGCCGCTCGCGACCTTCATCCGCGCGTACCGCGAGAAGCACGGCTCGTCGGTCGTGACCGTGTACCTGCCGCAGTACATCGTCGGTCACTGGTGGGAGACATTCCTGCACAACCGGCGCGCGCGACGCATCGCGCAGCAGCTGATGATGGTGCACGGCGTGCAGATCACGCTCGTGCCGTGGCTGCTCGACTCGTCCGAGATCGTCTACGGCCGGCGCTCGCGCCCGCTGCCCGGCGACGACCGCGCCGGGCGCGCATCGACGACCTACGGGCTGGTCGCCCACACCGAGGCGTCCGACGACCGCTGATCCGGCGGGGTGACGCCCGGCGACCTGGGATCCAGGAGTCGGCGCGGGCTCACCGCTCCGCGATCAGCGCTCCAGGATCAGCTGTTCGCGCCGTGTGATCAGGTCGGCGGTGCGCACCGCGACCGCGGTCTCGCGCTCGGCGAGGTAGGCGTCGAGCCCATCGAGACGCAGACCGAGATCGGATGCCGCGGCCCGCGCCTGGGCGATCCGCTCGCGCACCGCCCAGTCCGAGAAGACGTTGTCGAACAGCACGTCGAACACCGCGAGCGACTCCGAGATCCGGACGCCCTGCACCGGCGGCGCATCGATGTCGGCCAGCTCGGTCGCAAGACTCTCGAGGGCCCGGTTGACGACCGTGAACGCCCGCGTCGACGCCCCGATGCGATCGTGCTTCATCCAGTCCGCCACCATGCCGCCGCCGAAGAAGGTGTCGTAGGTCGACCAGCCGCCGGCGGAGTCGAGGGCCGACTGAGCCGCCGCGAGGGCGGCCTGCGCCTCGTGCAGAGCCGCCGTCGCCTCGGAGATCTCGCGGACCTGCGCGGCGAGCTCGCCGGCCTCGGCGTCGAGCCGAGTCAGCTCGGCCGCGGCATCCGTCCCCGCATCACGGAGCAGCTGTTCCCGGTCGCCGAGGGCCGCGGCGTAGGCGGTGTCGACGTCTCCGAGCGCGGCGATCTCGCCCTCGATGCGCGCGAGGTCGGCACGGGCGTAGTCGAGCCGCTGGGTCGCGCCGTCGACGGCGTGCTCGGCGGCCGACTGCTCCGCCCGTTCGACGGAGAGCTTGTCGTCGATGTCGCCGCGCAGCAACCCCCACACCTGCGCGGGCGAGAAGCGCTCGAGGCGACGGACATCGGCCGTCTCGATGCGCAGCTTCTGCTGCATCTCGGCGAGCTCGCGCTCGCGCTGCTCCACGAGGCCGCGGGCGGCGTCGGCGTGGGAGGCCAGCTGATCGCGCCGGGCGCGGTCTCGGGCCGCATCGTGCAGTTCGGTCTCACTCATGCCCCCATCGTGCCAGCCGCGCCGGCGCCCCGCCGTGGCCGGTCGCGAGCGCGTACCGACACCGCGAGCGCGCACCCCGCACGGTAGGTGCTGGCCGAGCGGGTGCGTTCTCGGCGCCCGATGAGCCCGACCGAGCTCGGCCCGGCGCGCGGGCGTAGCCTAGGACGGTGACATCTTCTGCCGTGCCCGCTCCCGCGCCGGGAGTCGTCAGCCCGCTCGACGCGGTGACCCTGCGCACCGACTTCCCGATCCTGTCGGAAGAGGTGAACGGCCACCGCCTGGTGTACCTCGACTCCGCGGCGACCAGCCAGAAGCCGCTGGCCGTCCTCGACGCCGAGCGCGACTTCCTCACCCACGCGAACGCCGCCGTGCACCGCGGCGCGCACACGCTCGCGGCGGAGGCGACCGATCTGTTCGAGGATTCCCGCGCGGCGGTCGCCGGTTTCGTCGGTGCCCAGCCCGACCAGCTGGTCTGGACCAGCGGCGCCACCGCGGGGCTGAACCTCGTGGCCTATGCGATCGGCAACGCGACGCTCGGTCGCGGCGCCCCGGCCTCCGCCCGCTTCGCGCTCGCCCCCGGTGACGAGATCGTCACGACGGCCATCGAGCACCACGCGAACCTCATCCCCTGGCAGGAGCTCGCAGCCCGCACCGGCGCGGTGCTGCGACACATCCCCGCGCGCGCCGACGGCACGCTCGACCTGGATGCCGCAGCATCCCTCATCGGCGAGCGCACGCGCATCGTCGCCTTCACGCACGTGTCCAACGTGCTCGGCATCGTCAACCCGGTCGCCGAGCTCGTCGCCCTGGCCGAAGCGGTGGGCGCGACGACCGTGCTCGATGCCTGCCAGTCCGCCCCGCACCTGCCCCTGGATCTGCCGGCGCTGCGCGTCGACCTCGCCGTCTTCAGCGGCCACAAGATGCTCGGCCCCTACGCGATCGGCGGCCTCTACGGCCGCGCCGAGGTGCTCGAGGCCCTGCCGCCGTTCCTCACCGGGGGGTCGATGATCACCACGGTGACCCTCGAGGGCGCCGAGTACCTGCCCCCGCCGCAGCGCTTCGAAGCGGGCACCCAGCCCGTCGGGCCGGCGATCGGGCTAGCCGAGGCGGTGCGCTATCTCGACCGCGTCGGCCTCGAGAACATCCACGCCCACGAGAGCGCCCTCGCCGAGCGCATGGCGGCGGGCCTGCGCGAGATCCCCGGCATCCGGCTGCTGGGCGACGCGGCCGGTGTCGATCGCGTCGGCCTGTGGTCGTTCGACGTCGCGGGCGTGCACGCGCACGACGCCGGGCAGTTCCTCGACGCCCAGGGCATCGCCGTGCGGGTCGGGCACCACTGCGCCGCACCGCTTCACCGGCAGTTCGGGATGACGGCATCCGTCCGCGCGTCGACCGCGCTGTACAACACCGAGGACGACGTCGACCTGTTCCTCGACGCGGTACGCGGCATCCGCGGCTTCTTCGGCGTCACCGACGAGGCCGAGGGGGCGCGCGCATGACCGGTCTGGACTCGCTGTACCAGGAGCTCATCCTCGACCATTCGAAGCACCCGGTCGGCAACCCGCTGCACGACGTGGGGGCGGCGGCGCACGCCGACTCGCACCAGAAGAACCCCGTCTGCGGCGACGAGATCACCCTCCGCGTCGCCGTCGAGGGCGACCGCGTGACCGAGGTCTCGTGGGAGGGCGTCGGCTGTTCGATCTCGCAGGCGTCGGCATCGATGCTCGCCTCGCTCGTGGCCGAAGAGGTCGAGGGCGACGGGATGTCGCGGGCGGATGCGATCGCGCTGATCGAGGGCTTCCGGGCGGCGCTGCGCTCCCGCGGCACGATCCCCCTTGACGAGGAGACCTTCGGCGACGCAGCGGCCCTGTCGGGCGTCTCGAAGTTCTCGGCGCGCGTCAAGTGCGCGATGCTCGCCTGGGTCGCCCTCGAGGACGGCCTCGCCCGAGCCTGACGAGGCCGTCCTCGAGCGGCCTCAGCCTGACAGCACCGCCGACTCGAGGCGGGCGTAGGAGGTCTCCATGCCCTCGGCCATGCCGGTGTCGAGGATCATGTCGCGCGTCTGCTTGTCGGGGTACTCGATCAGCAGCGTCAGCAGCGTCACGCCGTCCTCCTCGTAGAGCTGCAGGTCGTTGATGGTAACGGGGCCCTCGGTCCCCGACATCCGTTCGGTCGTGACCGCACGGCGCGGGGCGTCGAACTGCAGCAGCTCGCCCTCGAACCCGAACGCCGTCTCGGGTGCGCCGTCCTGCTCCCAGGCTTGCCGGAAGCTCGCGCCGACCTGCGTCGCGGGCTCGGCCACCGTCATCGACCAGCCGTCCGGGCCGAGCATCCACTTCTTCAGCAGCTCGGTCTCGTGATGGGCACGCCACACGAGATCGCGGGGGCCGTCGATGAGGCGCGTGATGCGCACGTGCGTGTCGTCGAGCAGCTCGATGCGGGTGCCCACTCCCTGCGCGTAGGCGCGGAGATCCTGCACGACGGCGTCGAGCTGGCCCATCGCGAGGCGCGATCCCTCGATCGCGCCCATCGCGATGACCTGCTCGAGCGCCTCGGCAGAGGTGAAGTAGGTGATGTTGGTCAGTCGCGATCCGCCGGGGGTCGTCTCGAACGAGAAGATCATGCGCATGGCCGGGAACTGCGCCATCGGCTCGCCGTCCTCGTCGGCGAACGCGTCGAGCACCTCGAAGCTGCGTCCCTCGTCGATCGCGATGAACTCCCACGTGCCGCGGGACTTCTCACCCTGCGGGCTCGACATGGCGTATTGCGCGCGCCCGCCGGGTTCGAACTCGAAGCGGGTGAAGGTGGCCGGCCAGCCCGGAGGGCCCCAGAACCGCTCGAGCTGCGCCGGCTGCGTGAACGCGCGCCAGAGGCGCTCGACGGGGGCGTCGACCTCCGCCACGAGCGTCATCGTGAGGTTGTCGGCATCGGTGGTGATGTCGGTGACGGGCATCGGATTCTCCTTCGAACGGATACTGCGCGAGAGGTGCGGGTGGGTCGTGGTCAGTCTTCGGGCTCGGCGAGCAGCGCATCGAGGCGGTCGATGCGGGCGCGCCAGAGGTCTTCATAGCGCGCGAGCAGGCCGCGAGCGCGGGCGATCATGGCCGGATCCGCGCGCACGAGCCGCTCCCGGCCCTCGGCGCGCTTGACGATGAGGCCGGCGGCCTCGAGGACGCCGACGTGCTTCTGCACGGCAGCGAACGACATCTCGTACCCGGACGCGAGGGTCGACACCGACTGCTCGCGTTCGATCGTGCGCCGCAGGATGTCGCGACGCGTCGCCGCGGCCAGCGCGTGGAAGACGCGGTCGATCTCGTCATCGCTCAGCTCGCTCGGCTCGGTTCGGGGTGCTTTTTCTACAACCATTTGGTTGCACGTTAAGGCCCGGCCGAGCGCGCGTCAAGAGGGATGCCGAGTCGGCCATCCGTCTGCGGAGACGAGGTCGTACACGTCGTCAGGCACACCGACGCGTCGAACACCGACACGGACCGGAAGCGTCGCCTCGCTGTGTCGCTCAGTGCCTCACCGCCGTACCGGGCCAGGTGATGAGCGAACGCCATGGTGGACAGGTAGGAGAACGCCATGTCGTCGATCCCCGCGTCGTCGGAGACAGCGGTCCGCGGTCGCACGAACACGACCTCGTCCCGCGGCGGGAGCATCCCCCCATCGGTGACGTCGTGTCGATCTTCGGCTCCGTCAGACTGACGATTTGATCTGGCGAGCATCGAGGTCCTGAAGCGTCTCAATCAAGATGCGCTCACTGCCGGCAAGACGATCGAGCCGGCGTACTTTGAGGGTGTCCCCCGGCTGCAGGTGATCGAGGCACGCCAACCGCTGGGGGCGGTCGATGACCCGGCTCGATTCGCCGTCGTCGACGAGGACACGCTCCCAGGCGGCGGCACGGAGTTCCGCCGCCTGCGCGTCCGGGTTCTGCTCCCGCTTCGAGACTCGGGCGTACCCGACTTCATGTGCCATGCCGAAAACGGTACTGCCGAGGTTCCGGCTCGAAACAGTTTCGGCAGGGGGTTTCGGCGTGCCCGTCCTTGACGTGTCGCGCAGCTGTTCGTCGACGTCGATGAGCTCGCCGAAAACGATCGTTATCGGCGCGGTTGACGGTGCCCCGCTAGTTCGGGGGTTGTGGTGATCAACCGGGAGACGCCTACGATGCGGGGTGATCAGGCGCCGCCGGGCGCGTCCAGGGCTGGTGGGGCGTCCGGCACCACCCGGACGCCCCACCGCAGGATGCCGGAGGGAAGTGGCACCCCGCCTACCGTCACCCTCGCGGGGCGGTAGCTTGTTCGCGCTCTGGGCGGCGCGGTATGGCGTTGACTATTGCGTCTACGATCACGAATCCGGCGAGGGTGAAACCGATCAGGGGGAACGCGAACCCTATGCCGATTGCGACCGCGACGACGATCGCGATACCCCACCACGGGGCGGTGTCGAGGGCGCCGTGTCGGGGCGGGTTCCCGACCTTTGCGCCGCCGCGGGCGGGTCTGCGTTTCCACCACATGAGGTAGCCGAGGACGACCATTGTGGCGATGCCTGTGGCGAGGAGGAACATCACGATCTGGTTGGCGATACCGAACATGGTTCCCATGTGGATCGCGATGCCCCAGGTTGCGAGCTTTGCGGGCAGCGAGAAGTTGGCGAAGTCGACCCGGTCAACGACCTGCATGGTCGTTCCATCGATCGCGACGGCGTCGGCTTCGGTGGGGTATCCGCGATCGATCTCTTGCACTACCCATGCTCTGCCGGGTTCTGCGGGAGGGAGGATCTGGACCAGACCGGTATTCACGTTTACGCGTTGCGCGATCGCGAGGACCTCGTCGAATGTCGCGGGGTTGGCCTGCCCCGTGGGCGCCGCAGCTGCACCACCGTGGTGCGAGTGGTCTCCGCCGCCGGATGCTTCCCCGGTGAGGTTGGTGTTCACCGCGGGGGTGCCCCAGTCCAAAGCGGTTCTGAGGTCCGAGACGTTTGCGCCGGCGTAGGTGGACCAGGTGATGCCTGTGGCGGAGAGGAACAGGGCGCCGAGGGCCACCCAGATGCCGATGGAGGTATGCCAGCTGAACACGCGGCGGTATCCGGTGTGCTTACGGGTCGGGCGGATGAAGTCTTTCTTGGTGCGTGACTTGCGGATGCGGATGATCCAGAGCGCGAGCCCTGCGGCGACGACGATGCCGAGCCAGGAGGCGGCGAGCTCGCTGTAGAGACGGCCGGGTTCGCCGAGGTTGAGGTTTCGGTGCAGGTTGCTCACCCAGGTGCGGAACGGCAGCGATCCGCTGGTGCCGTATACGGTTTCGTCGCCGCGGATCTCGCCCGTTCCGGGGTCGATGAATACGGCACGTGTTTCGCTGCCGCCGAGCCCTTCTTGGGCGAACATCACCCGGGTGGTGTCGCCGGGTTCGGGTGCGGGCCGGACCGCGGAGAGCGTTGCTTCCCCGTCGATGTGGTCTTGGGCGATGGTGATCTGTTCGGCGAGGGTGAGCCGGGTGTCTGTGACGGGGGCGTGAAGTTGCCGCTGGTAGATGCCTTGCTCGAGCGTTGGGGCAATGGCGTAGAGGGCGCCACTAAGGGCGGCGATGAGGATGAACGGGCCGACGAGGATGCCGGCGTAGAAGTGGATGCGGAGCATGAGCGCTCCGAACCAGCCGCGCCTTCTGCGGGGTGCGGGCGGCGGGGTGTCCTGGTCGGACACGGCTGTGGCGGTGGTGGTCATGGGTGCTTTCAGGTGAGGAGGGTTTCGCCGATGTATCCGCCTTCGGCGCAGCCGGGCGGGATCGCGAAGACAGCAGAACCGATCGGGACGGTCCATTCGTTGAGGAGGTCGAGTTCGTCGAGGCGTTTCTGCAACGGGGTGAACTGGGCGTCGACGTCGGCTTGGAAGGACACGAAGATCAGGCCGGAGTCGGACACAGACCCGTTTCCGGGTGGGATGTCGTAGTTGTAGGCGCGGCGGAAGATCCGTTGACGGGTGTCATCGGATCGAGACCGGCGGACGTGGGAGAACTCGGGGATGACGGGGAACCCGATCGTGGTGGTGGCGGTGAAGTCCGGCTCGTCGTGCTCGTTCGTCCCGGTCAGAGGTGCCCCGTTGGTGAGGTCCCGTCCGACGGACTGTTCACGTCCGGGACGGTCTAGACGGTCCCACTTGTCCAGGTCCATGTGAATGCGACGCACGACCATGCTCGTGCCACCGGTCAGCCACCCGCTGGTGTTCCACACGAGAGCGTCGAAGTCCGTCGTGCCCGGTTTCGGGTTCGTGGTGCCGTCGACCTGGCCGAACAGGTTGCGCATCGTGGTGCCGGGCGCGACCGACCCGTAGCCCTGCCGGAACCCTTGCTGCACCCACCGCACTTCCGCGAAGCTGCGGGTGTCTTTCAGCATCATCCGCACCGCGTGGGCGA
The DNA here is from genome assembly GCF_013389665.1 of Microbacterium oleivorans. Lineage (NCBI taxonomy): Bacteria > Bacillati > Actinomycetota > Actinomycetes > Micrococcales > Microbacteriaceae > Microbacterium > Microbacterium oleivorans. The sequence goes on from NZ_CP058316.1 coordinate 1,771,723, forward strand.
GGGTGATCGGGTCATCCGCTGCAAGCTGGATGAGCAAGTCACCGTCGGAGAACTCCGGCTGCAACCGGTCAATTGTGAACGCCGGCAGCGGCCGCAACCAGGCTGGACCGCTCCCCTGAGCGCGCTCAACGAACCGAGGTCCGAACCCGAACGTGACTGTGAGCCGCGCCGGGGTGGCTGCGAGCTCCGGTTCAGAGTCCGCAAGTGCGGGCACGCCCTGGGTGAGGCGGGAGGCGTCGTCGGTGAGGATTCGCATGAGCCGGCGCAGCCCGTCACTGTCAACGTCGTCGTGGAGGTCGAGGGCGATAAAAGTGCCATTGGATTGGGCGTCGGTGTCGATACCGGCTTGATGCACTCCGTAGAACGGCACGACGGTATCGCCATTGAGGGGGACGGATGCGCCCGCCTCGACGGGTTGCTGGTTCTGGTTCAGGGCAAGGTCGATGCCGATCGCGGCGGCGGCGCCGACGCCGGCGACGGCTCCTCCGAAGAGGAACTGTCGCCGGGTCGCGCCTTTTCGACGTGCGCCCTCGTCGGGCACTGTCATCAGTGATCCATTTCCATGTCCATATCCATGTCGCCGCCCTCGTAGTTCTCGTTCGCGCCGGAGTAGTCCTTCACCGGAGCGGTGAACTCGTACGTCGAGTCGTCGGAGAACGTCAGGGTGAACGTCACCTCATCGCCGGCGACGAGCGGGGCGGTGAGGTCCATGAGCATGATGTGGTTCCCGCCGGGCTCGAGGTCCATCGACCCTCCCGCGGGGATGACGAACCCGCCCTCGATCTGGCGCATGACCATCTCGCCGGACTCGTTCTCGACGGTCTCGTGCAGCTCGAGCATCGACGATGCCTCCGTGGTCGCAGAGACAACGGTCACGTCGGCGTCGGAGTCGTTGGTGAGCTCCCCGAAAGCCGCCGACATTCCCGAGTCAGCTGACTTCACCCAGCTGTCGGTGATCTGGACGCTGTCGCCGGCAATCGACGCTGCGGCTGCTTCTTCCTCGGTCGGGGTTGTGGAGGAGCATCCGGCAAGGATGAGGGTGGCAGCGGCAATGAGGGTGCCGAAACGGATGCTGTTGGTCTTGGTGTTCACAGGGGTGCCTTTCACGAGCGTGTCGACCCGGCCGTGTGCGCGGGGTCGTTGGTGCCGCCGGTGTCGCGTCGAGCGAACCGGCGGCGGATGAAATGGATGGCGATGAAGAAGACGGCCGCTACGGCCGCTCCCCCAGCGCCGATGAGTGCGATGCGGACAGCGCCGCTGGTTTCCTGTGTTCCCTGATCTGCTGTGTCATCACCGGCTGCGAGAGCCCCCGGGATGGGGGTGGCGGCGGCGGTGCGGGTGAGTGGCTCGGCATCACCGATCGTGAACGGAATCAGACCGCTGATGGGGTGCCCGTCAGAGGACACCACCCGCCACCGGATTTCGTAACCGGCAACGGGCATCTCCGGGTCGACCACCACCGTGACCCGGCCCATATCCACTGCCGGCTCGCCCAGCACCCAGTCCCGGCCCTGACCGTCGGCAATGATCACCGCGGCCCCTACTGTCATCACGTCGGCTGAGAAATCTAGCGTGATCTCCGCCGGGGCACCGGCGAGCCTGTCGCCTGAGGCAGGGCTACTCCCCACCAGCTCGTCGTGCGCGTACGCCGGAGACGCGAACGCCAACGACAGCAGCGCAGCGGCCGCAGCAGCCGCCAGAAGAGTACGGATACGAGACATCGGACCACCGTTCACAAGCACACCCGCGACGCGGGCACGCAACGCATGCCGGGGCAGGCAGCCCGCAGCCGCCCGCTCAGCTCACAGAAACATCGCCGCAGCGCAGCGATAGGAAACTCAGAGCGCCGACAGCGAGGGGGGCCCGCGACGAGATACCGACGCGAACGGAAGCACGCTCGTCAGCACGAGCGTGAGGGAGAAAACAGGTGCGATTCTGCGGCGGGATGGGGCGAGCACCAAGCCCACCAGACGGGCGAACACGAGCCTGACCCACGATCGCAGCTTCGCGAACAGCTCAAGCATCGAGCGCGCCGCGCGCTCTCCCCGGTAGAGGGCAGCGACCGTGACCGCGGCGGCCACCCCATGAGCCAGCCACATCGATACATCGCCGTGCAGAGCGGACGTCATCGCGCCACCGCCGGTCATCACCATCGAATGGGCATGGCTGTGGTGACCCCCGACGCTGCTCGAACCGCTCGGCGAGAAGGACCCCAGCACGAACAGAACGTGGAACAGGGACTGGCTCAGCATCACGGCGAGGGTGAGACGCGCAAGCGAAAGCGCCCGGCCCGCGAGGAGCACACACACGAACAGCGAGAGAACCCACGGCACGACGACACCGAGGACCCCGGGGACCGTGCCACCCGCCGCAACGTGAGACATCAACGCAATGAAAGTAGCGAACGACGAAGCGAGCAACCCCCGCATAACGCGGGGCCCCCTCGACGAACGCATGCGCCCATTGTGTCAGCTTCAAGCAGCCTGATGCCCCGAACCTACGCCGCCGACCGACCAAGCGACGCCGCGGCACCGCAGCGCGGGCTCTCCACCGAAAAGGGCCACCACAACCAGGTACCGGCCCACGTTTCTGGCGGTGGTCCCGAGCGTCCTTTCCGTGGTGCGCCGAAATCGATGGTGATCTCAACCGGTCAACGCACCATCCGCGCTGTCGAGCGTATCCGCGTCAGTTCGTTGCGCGGCTGAGCTCGCGGTAGATCGTGGTGCGGGACACGTCGAACAGTTCCGCGAGTTCGGCTTGGGTGTGCTTGCCTGCGGCGGCGAGGTCGAGGAGGTGCTTCCGTTTCGTCTTGCTCAGCTTGGGCTGGCGGCCGCGGAGTTTCCCGGCGGCTTTGGCGATGTGCATGCCCTTGCGAGTGCGGGCGCGGATGAGGTCCGGCTATCGCACGGAAGAATGATCGTGTGCGCCGAGTTGTTTTGAGTGACCCAGACGGGGTGCGCTGGTACCCGGACGTCCGAAACGGGGACGGCGTGCTTGTCCTCGCGGGTTCGAGCGGGCGCATCGACGAGGACCGTGCTCGAGTGTTTGCGACAGTAGGGTGTATCGCGGAGTCCATCCGATGGCTCGGAGGGCCCGGGCAGCATGCTGGGCCGTGGGAAATCCCCCTGGAAACGTTCCTCAGACGGGTCGACCACCTGGCATCGGATTGCGATCGCGTGTGGGTGGTGGGGACCTCGTTCGGTTCTGAGGCCGCACTTCTCACAGGATCGCATTCCGGGGACATCGCTGGCGTGATCGCGTTTGCGCCGTCGGACGTGGTGTGGGCGGGGTACGACGAGCAGCGACGAGAGACGTCGCACTGGACGCTCGGCCACGCGCCGGTGCCATACCTTCCGTTCGACTGGGACGGATACGTCAAGGAGACCCCAGCGCGTTTCCGGCCGCTGTACGAACGCTCGCGCGCGACGTTCTCCGACGGCATCGCAGCGGCCTCGATTCCAGTGGAGCGTATCCAGCGGCTGGTGCTCGTCGCGGGCGGCGACGACCAGGTCTGGCCAAGCGTCCCACACGCCGAAAACATCCGTTCCCGGCGAGCAAGCGTCGGCCTTGCCACCGCGCTGATCGTCGCGACCCGGGCCGGACACCGGACCATCCTTCCCGGCGAACGCACTGTTACCGGGGGCGCACCGATGCTCCGCGGCGGCACGGAAGCCGAAGACAAGGCGCTCGGGGCGCGGGCCTGGAACACGATAGAAACGGCGCTTAGATCCGCACGCTGACCGATCCCTTTTGCGCGTGGTCAGGCCGTGAGCACGTCGAGGAGTCGGTCGTGGCTGGTTTCCCAACCGAGCACCCGCCGGGGCCGGGTGTTGATCTTGTCCGCGATCCGGTCGAGGTCGGTTTGGGTGAAACGGGTCAGGTCGGCCTGTTTCGGCAGGTACTGGCGCAGGAGTCGGTTCATGTTCTCGTTCGAGCCGCGCTGCCACGGCGATCGTGGGTCGCAGAAGAACACGTCGATGCCAAGCGTCTGGGCGATGCGTTCGTGTTCGGACATCTCCCGGCCGCGGTCCCACGTCAACGTTCGCAGCAGCTCCTTTGGAAGGATCCGGAGGTTCTGGATCAGGGCCGCGCGCACGTCCGGACCCTTGATGCCCGGCAGCCGAACGAGCCGCACCGTCCGCGTCGAACGTTCCACGAGCGTTGCGACCGCGCTTGGCCGGGAACCCATCACGAGATCACCCTCCCAATGCCCGACCTCCTCCCGGGCCTCGACCTCCGCGGGTCGGTCGTGGATCGAGAGCATGTTCCGCAGCCGGCCCCGCCCCTGCTTCGTCTTCCGCGCCAGCCGCGACATCCGCACTGGCCGGCCGGACCGCAGATGCGACGTCAACGCCGACGGGAGAGCATGCCTGCTCGAGACATAGAGGTGGCGGTAGATCGCCTCGTGCGAGATCCACCACTCGGGCTCGTCGGGGAAGCTGCGTCGTAGCCAGGCGGCGATCTGCTCCGGCGACCAATCGTCCGTCAGCTTCAACCGCACCAACTCCCGCATCCCTTCATAGCGGTCAAGCTTCGACGCCTTCGGCCGCAGCGAACGTTCCCACATTGCCGAATCCGCATCCGCGGCCCGGTATGCGTCCCGGCCGCCGTTGCGCGCGATCTCCCGCGACACCGAAGACGCCGAACGGCAGATCCTTGACGCGATCGCCCGAGCGGACTCGCCAGCGGCGATGCCCCGGGATATCTCCTCGCGCTCCGCAAGCGAGAGTCGCAGAGCAGTACGGCTCCGAGGCAACGGTCGGATACCGCCCGTGAGGGCCAGGTGCCGTCTCACCGCTGCGGGTCCGCAGCGGACTGCGCGTGCGATCATCCGCGCCGGTTCCCCGGCCCGCCACCTGTCCCAGATCGCGTCCTGTTGTTCCAATGTCAACGCTGAGCCCACGCGCCGCCCCTCCGATTTTCCGCATCATCCCAGGGGTGGTGCGTTGATCGGTTGAGACCACCATCGTTTGCGGCAGGCTCCCTATGACTCGTCCGTGTCCGCGGTAACGTCAGCCTCGTGAGGACCGCCAAGCTGTCGGCCCGCCGCCCTCAGTCGTGGCGAGCGTCAGCAACGCGTAGCTTTTCGTATTGGTCGGCGCCGAAGACGTCATCCCACCGGATCGCGAGACCGTAGTGCTGCACCCGAGCGGTGCGCCTAAGTCCATCGTGAGAGGAAGGTGTGGCGGAAGCTGACGGACGCGGACGGTGGGAACTAGTGCGACCTGGCGAGCCGCACGAGCATCGAAGAAGTCGATGCGTAGATCGTGCACGATGTTTGGTCCGTGCTGTTCGACTTCGTAGGCCCCCAGAGATGAGTTGAACGTCAACGTCCAGCGCTCGGGACCCGCGAACTCGCGGGGGCGTTTGGCTAACGAACTAGAGGTACCTTCTGCCGGCTTTGATGTTGCGTCTGGAGGCTCGCGGCTCGCGCGATCGAGCACGATCATCGACGCGGTTACCGATCCGAGCAAGTATGAAAGTGACGACGGCAACGGCTACACCCACGACCAAGCTTGATACGACGCCCGGCTTGCCAAATATGCAAGAGAAAACGGCACAACAGTGAGAGGGGTGCTTGCGAGAACGAGATATACCTCAATATTTCAGCACGATTCCTCGACGGGCGTAGCGCGTCCGTAGTTACCGGATTCCTTCCGTCTCCAGCGCTCAGATCAGGCGACGGTCGAGTTCGGGCCTGTGCCTCGCCCCAAGGGCGAGGTCAAGCCGAGCCGACGGCGTCTCGCGCTCCGGACGGATGCCGGTGCTCCCGCGCCGTCAGGTACAGGCGGTGGGCGGTGACGATGATCGAGAGCCACAGCGCACCGAGGATCCAGCCGACGAGCACGTCGGTGAACCAGTGGTGCCCGAGGTACACCCGGCTCAGGCCCACGAGGAGGGCGAACACGACGGCGCCCACGATGATCGCGGCGCGTGAGGCGGGAGAGTTTCGCCGCAGCACGAGGACGTAGGCGATGATCCCGACCACGGCGACCGCGTTCAGGGTGTGCCCGGAGGGGAACGAGGGCGAATGCTCGAAGGGCGGCACGGCGAACTCCAGCGGCGGCCGCTCGCGCTGGATGAGCTCCTTGCCCGCGACGGTCATCAGCAGCGAACCGCCGCCGGCCGCGGCGATGAGGACGACCGGGGTCCACGAGCGCCGCTTGATCGCGAGGATGAGGATCGCCGCGACGGCGATGACCGGCATCCCGATCGTGCCCGCGATGTCGGTGAAGCCGGTGACGATGGTCTCCGCCAGCGGTGTGCGCAGTGTCAGGGCATAGTCGAGCAACGGCTGGTCGATGCCGGCGACGCCGTCCTCGTCCGTGACGGCGTCGTACACCTCGACGGCTGCGACGCTGAGTCCGAGGACGATCGCGCCGCCGATCAGGAGGCTGACGATGAGCGCCGCGTACGGCCCGAGCCGCTCGCTGATCGCGCGGGCCGCGGCGGCGAGCGCACGCCCCCACGGGGTGTACCAGTGGGTGAGGCGGGTCGTGCCCAGCGTCATGTCCTGATTCAGCTCTCCGGGGACGCCCGGGTCTGCCGGGTCGGACAGCCGCCGCGGTGGCGTTGATCGCGTCATCGGTCCAGCTTGGCCCGTCGGACGGATTCGCCGCACACTCTTGCATCACCGCCGTGGAGGTGCCCCATCCGCTCAGCGCGACGCGCAGGCGACGCACATCGTCGCGTGCGGACGCACCTCGAGTCTCTCCGCGGGAATCTCGCGCCCGCACCGCACGCATACGCCGTAGGTGCCGTCCGCGACGCGGGCGAGCGAGGCCTCGACCTCGGCCAGTTCGGCGCGGGCGCCCCGGCGCAGCGCCTCGACGCGCTGCCACTCGCCCGACAGGGTCGACCCCTCGGGGTCGTGCTCGTCATCGGCGGTGGCATCGGCCCGGTCGTGACGCAGGCTGTCGTCGTCCGCGTCGAGGCGCTGCAGCAACACGGTCAGCTCGCGGCCGCGCTGTTCGAGACGCGATCGCGGATCCATCCCGCGACCCTACGTCAAGCCGGTGACATCGCGACGCAGTCCGGAGCAGGCTGAAGGCGGAAGGGAGAACGACATGACCGATCACCACGACAACGCCGCCGAGCACGAGGGCGCCGAGCACGCACCCGACGAAGAGCCCTCGACCGACGAGCTCGAAGAGCCCAGCGTCGCCAAGGAACCGGGCGAGGAGCCCAAGGCCCCCGAGAAGAAGGACGAGGAGCCGAGCCACCGCGCCGTCGGCATCGGGGTCATCGACGACGAGGTCCCGCCCGTCGCCCCCTGAGCGGCGGTCGCCCGCCGGCCGGGCGGGCCGTGAGGGGTCCGTGAGGAGCGGCGCCGGGGGCGCATGGATTCCGTGAGGATCGCGGCAGCGGCATCCGACGGGGTGTTGCATCGGGTCTCGTGCTCGATCTCATCTACCTCGCCGCGATCCTCGCGCTCTTCGCCCTCGTCGGCCTCGTCGCTCGGGGGGTCGAGAAGCTGTGATGGTCTTCTCGCTCCTCGCTGCGGCCCTGGCGGTCGCCGCCATCGTCTACCTCGTCGTCGCGCTCGTGCGACCCGAACGGTTCTGACGTGGATGCCGCGCAGATCGGGTTCGCGTCGCTCCAGATCGCGACCCTCGTCCTCGTCCTCGTCCTGCTCTACCGGCCCGTCGGCGACTACATCGCCCGCGTCCACACCTCGGCCCGCGATCTCGCCGTCGAACGGGGCGTGTACCGCCTGATCGGTGTCGACCCGCGCGCCGAGCAGACGTGGCAGGCCTACACCCGCGGCGTGCTGCTGTTCTCGCTCGCCGGAGTCGTGATCGTCTACGGCCTGCAGCGCATCCAGCCGCTCCTTCCGTACGCCCTCGGCCTGTCGGCGCCGAGCGAGCATCTGTCGTTCAACACCGCCGTCTCGTTCGTCACCAACACGAACTGGCAGTCGTACTCCCCCGACACCACCCTCGGGTACACGGTGCAGTTCGCAGGCCTGGCCGTGCAGAACTTCGTCTCCGCGGCGGTCGGAATGGCCGTCGCGATCGCCCTCGTCCGCGGCTTCGCCTCACGGCGCTCGGGCACGATCGGCAACTTCTGGGTCGACCTCGTGCGCGGGCTCGGCCGCATCCTGCTGCCGATGTCGATCGTCGCGGCCGTCGTACTGCTGGCGGGCGGCGTCATCCAGAACTTCGCCGGGTTCACCGACGTGCAGACCATCGCCGGAGCGACCCAGTCCGTCCCCGGCGGGCCGGTGGCGAGCCAGGAGGCCATCAAGCTCCTCGGCACCAACGGCGGGGGCTTCTTCAACGCGAACTCGGCGCATCCGTTCGAGAACCCGACGCCGTGGACGAGCCTGTTCGAGATCTTCCTGCTGCTCGTCATCCCCTTCGCGATGCCGCGCGCGTTCGGGCGCATCGTCGGCGACGACCGGCAGGGCTACGCGATCGTGGCGGTCATGGCGGGGATCTTCCTGGCCTCGATCGCGCTGGGCTCGTGGGCCGAGTCCTCGGGAGGCGGCGCGGCGACCCAGCTCGCGGGTGCCGCGATGGAAGGCAAGGAGACGCGATTCGGCGTCGCTTCGTCGGCGCTGTTCGCCGGAGCGACGACCCTCACCTCCACGGGCGCCGTCAACGCGATGCATGACAGCTTCACGCCCCTGGGCGGGATGCTGCCGATGCTCAACATGATGCTCGGCGAGATCGCTCCGGGCGGTGTGGGCTCGGGTCTGTACGGGATGCTGGTGCTCGCGATCCTCGCGGTGTTCGTGGGCGGCCTGCTCATCGGGCGCACCCCGGAATACCTCGGCAAGAAGATCGGCCCGCGCGAGATCAAGCTCGCGAGCCTGTACATCCTCGTGACCCCGACGCTCGTGCTCGCGGGCACCGCCCTGAGCTTCGCGATCCCGGCCGTCCGCGCCGACGTCGAGGGCACCTCGATCTGGAACCCCGGCGTGCATGGTCTGAGCGAGGTGCTGTACGCCTTCGCGTCGGCTGCGAACAACAACGGCTCTGCGTTCGCGGGACTCACCGCCAACACCCCGTGGCTGAACACCGCTCTCGGCGTGGCGATGCTGCTCGGCCGGTTCATCCCGATCGTGCTCGTCCTCGCCCTGGCGGGCTCGCTCGCCGCTCAGGACAAGGCGCCCGAGAGCGTCGGCACGCTTCCGACGCACCGTCCGCAGTTCGCGGGTCTGCTCGCGGGCGTCGTCGTGATCATCACCGCACTCACCTACTTCCCGGTCCTCACCCTGGGACCCCTCGCCGAAGGACTCTCCTGATGTCTGCCCCTGTGACCGAAACCCGCACCGAGCACGGCTCCGAGCACGCCGCTCGGCCGACCGCCGCCCGCGGCCGGGCGTTCAGCGCCGATCAGGTCGTCGCGGCCCTTCCCGGGGCGCTGCGCAAGCTCAACCCCGCCGCGCAGTGGCGCAACCCCGTGATGTTCCTGGTGTGGGTGGGCGCTGCGCTGACCACCGCGATCGCGATCGCGGAGCCGTTCCTCGGGGGCGCCGCGGCCTCGGGCGGAACACCCGTGCCCGCGCGGTTCACCTGGGGCATCGCGGTGTGGCTCTGGCTCACGGTCTTCTTCGCCAACGTCGCCGAGGCCGTCGCCGAGGGCCGCGGCAAGGCCCAGGCCCAGGCGTTGCGCCAGACCCGCACGACGACGACCGCGCGCCGGGTCGCCTCCTACGACGAGCGCGCGGATGCCGCGGCCCGCGGCGCCGCGACCGAGGAGGTCGCATCGGCCGACCTGCGACTCGGCGATGTCGTCGTCGTCGAGACCGGCGAGCTCATCCCCGGCGACGGCGACGTCGTGCACGGTATCGCCACGGTCGACGAGTCGGCGATCACGGGCGAGTCGGCGCCGGTGGTGCGCGAGTCCGGCGGCGACCGGAGCGCCGTCACGGGCGGCACCCGGGTGCTCTCGGACCGCATCGTGGTGAGGATCACCTCGAAACCGGGCGAGACCTTCGTCGACCGGATGATCGCGCTCGTCGAAGGCGCAGCCCGTCAGCGCACACCGAACGAGATCGCGCTGAACATCCTGCTCGCGAGCCTGTCGATCGTGTTCGTCGTGGTGGTGCTGGCGATGAACCCGATCGCCTCGTACAGCGCCTCGCCGGTCAGCATCCCCGTGCTCGTCGCGCTGCTCGTGTGCCTCATCCCCACGACCATCGGCGCCCTGCTCTCGGCAATCGGCATCGCCGGCATGGACCGTCTCGTGCAGCGGAACGTCCTGGCGATGTCGGGTCGCGCCGTCGAGGCCGCGGGCGACGTGACGACGCTGCTGCTCGACAAGACCGGAACGATCACCTACGGCAACCGTCGCGCGTCGGAGTTCGTCGCGATGACCGGTATCGATGCCGTCGAGCTGGCCCGCGCGGCATCCCTGTCGTCGCTGTCCGACCCGACGCCCGAGGGCACGTCGGTCGTCGAGCTCGCGGCCGCGCAGCATGTCGTCGCCGAGCTGCCGCGCGACGCGGTGGCGGTGGCCTTCACGGCGCAGACCCGGATGAGCGGTGTCGACCTGCCCGACGGCACCCAGGTGCGCAAGGGCGCCTCGGGGTCGGTGCTCGCCTGGCTCGACGCATCGGCGCGACCGGTCTCGGCCGAGGCGCGTGCAGAACTCCTGCACAACGCCGACGCCATCGCGCAATCCGGCGGGACCCCGCTGGCCGTCGCGACCCTCGACCCCCGGGGCGCAGGAGTGCTGCTCGGGGTCATCCATCTCAAGGACGTCGTGAAGGACGGCCTGCGCGAACGCTTCGCCGAACTGCGATCGATGGGCATCCGCACGGTCATGATCACGGGCGACAACCCGCTGACGGCGGCCGCGATCGCCGCGGAGGCGGGCGTCGACGACTTCCTCGCCGAGGCGACCCCCGAGGACAAGCTCGCCCTCATCCGGAAGGAGCAGGAGGGCGGCCACCTCGTCGCGATGACCGGCGACGGCACCAACGACGCCCCCGCACTCGCGCAGGCCGACGTCGGCGTCGCGATGAACACCGGTACGTCGGCGGCGAAGGAGGCCGGCAACATGGTCGACCTCGACTCGGATCCCACGAAGCTCATCGACATCGTCCGCATCGGCAAGCAGCTGCTCATCACGCGCGGCGCCCTCACGACGTTCTCGCTCGCGAACGACATCGCGAAGTACTTCGCGATCATCCCCGCGATGTTCATGGGCGTGTTCCCCGGGCTCGCGGCGCTGAACGTGATGCAGCTGTCGTCCCCCGCCTCGGCCGTCACGAGCGCCATCGTGTTCAACGCGATCGTCATCGTCATCCTGATCCCGCTCGCGCTGCGGGGCGTGAAGTACCGCGCGGCGGGCGCATCGGCGATCCTCAGCCGCAACCTCGTCGTCTACGGACTCGGCGGTGTGATCGCCCCGTTCGTCGGCATCAAACTGATCGACCTCGTCGTCGGCCTCATCCCGGGCTTCTGAGCCCCGTCTGGAGTCCTCTCATGTCCACCGTCCGCGCCTCGCTGCGCACCTCCGCCGTCGCCGTCCGCGCGATGGTCGTCTTCACCCTCGTCCTCGGCCTCGGGTACACCCTGCTCATCACCCTCGTGGGAATCGCCCTTCCCGCGCAGGCGAACGGCGCGCTGCTGCGCGATGCGGAGGGGCAGGTCGTCGGCTCGTCGCTGATCGGCCAGTCGTTCGCGGATGCCGACGGCGAAGCGCTGCCGCAATACTTCCAGTCGCGGCCGTCGGCGGCCGGCGACGGTTACGACGCGGCGGCCTCGAGCGGCTCGAACCTCGGCCCGAACAACGCCGACCTCGTCGCCGCGATCGAGGAGCGGCGCGCCGCGATCGCCGACCGCGAGGGCGTGGATGTCGCGGACGTGCCCGCGGATGCCGTCACGGCGTCGGCGTCGGGGCTCGACCCGCACATCTCGCCCGCCTACGCCGAGCTGCAGGTCGCGCGGGTCGCGGCCGAGCGCGGGCTCTCGGCGGCGGAGGTGCGCGACCTCGTCGCCGAGCACACGGCGGGCCGCGACCTGGGCTACATCGGCGAGCCGCGGGTGAACGTGGTCGAACTCAACGCGGCGCTCGACACCGGCAACTAGGGTGAGGCCGTGAGGCGCGGAAAGCTGCGGGTGCTCCTGGGGGCGGCGCCCGGGGTCGGCAAGACCTACGAGATGCTCGAAGAGGGCCGACGACTGCACGAGGCGGGCGTCGATGTCGTCATCGCGATCGTCGAGACCCACGGACGCGCCGCAACCGCGGCGCTGACGTCGGGCCTGCCCGTCGTGCCGCGTCGAGAGCTGCGGCACCGCGGCGTGACGCTCGACGAGATGGATCTCGATGCGGTGCTCGAGCACGGACCGCGGGTCGCCCTGGTCGACGAGCTCGCGCACACGAACGCGGGTGGATCGCGCAACGACAAGCGGTGGCAGGACGTCGAGGAGCTGCGCGACGCGGGCATCGACGTCATCACCACGGTCAACGTGCAGCACATCGAGTCGCTCGGCGACGTCGTCGAGCAGATCACCGGGGTCCGCCAGCGCGAGACGGTACCGGATGCCGTCGTGCGTTCGGCCGATCCGATCGAGCTGGTCGACCTCGCCCCGCCGTCGCTGCGCGATCGGCTCGCGGCGGGCCTGGTGTATCCCGCCGAACGCATCGACGCCGCACTGTCGAACTACTTCCGCCTCGGCAACCTCACGGCATTGCGAGAGCTGGCCCTGCTCTGGCTGGCCGACGAGGTCGACAGCGCACTGCGGGACTACCGCGCCGAGCACGGCATCCGCGGGTCCTGGCAGGCGCGCGAGCGAGTGGTGGTCGCGCTCACCGGCGGCCCCGAGGGCGAGACGCTCATCCGCCGGGGCGCGCGGATCGTCGCGCGGTCGGCCGGGGGAGAGCTGCTGGCCGTGCACGTGTCGGGGCAGGACGGGTTGCGGACGGCCGACCCCGCGGCCCTCGCGGGCCAGCGCGCGCTCGTCGAGTCGCTCGGCGGCAGCTACCACCAGGTCGTGGGCGACGACATCCCCGCTGCGCTCGTCGAGTTCGCGCGATCGGTCGATGCGTCGCAGCTCGTGGTGGGGGTCAGTCGTCGGGGCCGTCTGGCCGCAGCGCTGACGGGACCCGGAATCGGGGCGACCGTCATCCGCTCGTCGGGCGACATCGATGTGCACGTGGTCACCCACGCCGCCGCGGGCGGGCGCTTCGCCCTGCCGCGTATCGCCGGCGGCGCGCTGAGCGTGCGGCGTCGGATGCTCGGGTTCGTCGTGGCGCTCACGGGCGGACCGCTGCTCACCTGGCTGCTCGTCGCATTGCGCAGCCCCGAGTCGATCACGAGCGATGTCCTGGCCTACCAGCTGCTCGTCGTCGTCGTGGCCCTCGTGGGCGGCCTGTGGCCCGCGGTGTTCGCCGCCGTCATGTCGGGGGTCACGCTCGACTTCTTCTTCGTCGCACCGTTGTACACGGTGACGATCTCCGATCCCCTCCACACCTGGGCGCTGGTGTTGTACGTCGTGATCGCGCTGCTGGTGAGCATCATCGTCGATCGCGCCGCCCGGGGCGTGCGCGCCGCTCGCCGGGCGAGCGCCGAGGCCGAGCTGCTCGCCGCGGTCGCGGGAAGCGTGCTGCGCGGAGACGGCTCGGTGCCGGCTCTCGTCTCACGCGCGCGCGAGGCCTTCCGGATGTCGGGGGCGCGGCTCGTCGCGGCCGAGGGCACCGTCCTCGCCGCCGACGGCGAACCCGTGCGCGACGAGCGGCACCTGCGGGTGCCCGTCGGGGATGCCGCGGTGCTCGAGCTGCACGGCGGCGAACTCGGCGGTTCCGAACGGCGGCTGCTCGACGTCGTCGTCGCCCAGCTCGCGGCTGCCCTCGAACAGGCCGATCTGCAGCGCTCCGCCCGCTCGGCGACGGTGCTCGCCGAGACCGATCGCGTCCGCAGCGCGCTGCTCTCGGCTGCCAGCCACGATCTGCGCCGTCCCCTCGCCGCTGCCGTCGCCGCGCTCGGGGGGCTCCGCGCGGCGGGCCCGGGACTGACCGAAGCCGATCGCGCCGAGCTGCTCGAGACCGCCGGTGAGAGCCTCGACGCCCTCACCACCCTCGTGACCGATCTGCTCGACGTCAGCCGCATCGAGGCGGGCGCCCTGGCGGTCGCGCTCCGGCCGGTCGACACCGCCGACGTGGTGCTCGCCGCGATCGACGAGCTGGGGCTCGGGCCGGACGAGGTCGAACTCGCCCTCGACGAGACGCTCGAGCCCGTCGTCGCCGACGCGGTCCTGCTGCAGCGGGTCATCGTGAACGTGCTCGCAAACGCGCACCGCCACGCACCGGCCGGCAGTGCTGTGCGCATCAGCACCAGTGCACTGGGCGGGCGAGCCCAGATCCGCGTCATCGACCGCGGGCCCGGCATCCCGATGGAGCGGTACGGCGACATCTTCGCGCCGTTCCAGCGGCTCGGCGACGCCGACAACACCACCGGACTCGGACTCGGGTTGGCCCTGTCGAAGGGCTTCACCGAGGGGATGCAGGGCACCTTGGTCCCGGAGCCGACGCCCGGCGGCGGTCTGACGATGGTCATCGAACTGCCGATCGCGTCCGAGCAGGAGAGGATCGGGGAGTGAAGGTCCTGCTCGCCGACGACGATCCGCAGCTCGTGCGCGCGCTGCGGATCACGCTGGCCGCGCACGGCTACCAGGTCGTCACCGCCGCCGACGGCGCCGCAGCCGTGGCCGCCGCGGCATCCGAGCATCCCGACATCGTCGTGCTCGATCTGGGGATGCCGCGCCTCGACGGCGTCTCGGTGGTCGAGGCGGTGCGCGGCTGGAGCGACGTGCCCATCATCGTGGTCTCGGGCCGCACCGGGTCAGCCGACAAGGTGGGAGCTCTCGACGCCGGTGCCGACGACTACGTCACCAAGCCGTTCCAGATCGACGAGCTGCTCGCCCGGTTGCGCGCCCTCGGCCGCCGCACCGGCGGCGCGACCGCCGCACCCGTCGTCCGGTTCGGCGACGTGGAGGTCGACCGCGCCACGAAAGCCGTCACCCGCGCCGGCGAGCGCGTGCACCTGACGCCCACCGAGTGGCGGATGCTCGAGGTTCTGGCGCGCAACCCCGGAGCCCTGGTGACCCGCCAGGATCTGTTGAAGGAGCTGTGGGGCACCGAGCAGGTGAGCGATACGGGCTACCTCCGGCTCTACGTCTCGCAGCTGCGCAAGAAGCTCGAGCCCGACCCCGCCCGACCCCGGCATCTCTTGACCGAGGCGGGCATGGGGTACCGACTCGTCGTCGACTGACGGCGGGCGCTGCCCGAGAAGAACGGCAGGTTACGTCGCCCTGGGAACCCCCTGACCGTTCCAAACCGCTGGCTTCCCCGCACCGGATCACCCGTCGTGCGGAGAGATATCGAGACTGAGACGACGAGGGCCACCCGGCCCCGCACCGTGGCGCCCCCGCGGACCGCTCCCCCCGCGAGCACCGACTCCGCTGCGCAGCCGAGGCCCGCCGGCTCACGGCTGATCGGCCAGCTCGCCAGCTTCGGCCTCGTCGGCGGGCTCGCGTTCATCGTCGATCTGGTCGTCTACAACACCGTGCGGGCGACCGTCCTGCAGGACTCCCCCATCTGGTCCAAGGTCGTCAGCGTGGCCGTGGCCACGGCCTTCGCCTGGTTGGGCAACCGCTACCTGACCTTCCGGCGCGACCGCTCCCCGCACGCCGTCCGCGAAGGCATCCTCTTCGCCGTCGTCAACGTCGTGGGCCTGCTGATCGCCGCCGGCTGCCTCTTCGTCTCGCACTACGTGCTCGGCTTCACTTCGCAGCTCGCCGACAACATCTCGGGCAACGGGGTGGGTCTCGTGCTCGGAACGGCCTTCCGGTTCGCCGCATACCGGTGGCTCGTCTTCTCCCCGCGTTCGCGCACTCTGCGCCTGCCGCATCCCGCTCGTCGAACCGTCCGTCCGGACACCGGAGGTCCCTCGTGATCCCTCTTGACCGCATCGTCATCGCCGGAGCCCAGCCCGACCCCGGCCCCACCCCCGACCCGCTGCTCACCCCCGTCGCGCCCGCCCCCGGACAGCCGTCGGTGGGCGAGGTCGACGTTCCCGCCCCGATCGATTCCAGCGTCCCGGCGGACGCCGACGGCCTGATGGCCTGGTCCGTGGGCGAGTGGTTCGGCTACAGCGGAGTGATCCTGCTGGCCCTCCTCCTCACCGCCGTGGCGGCGACCACCCTCTGGTGGATGCTGCACGCCTGGCGCTCGGCGGCGGATCTCCGGGCCACGCAGTTCAGCTCGTCCCCGCGCCCCGCGCGTCATCGTTTCACCCTGCTGGTGCCCGGGCGGCACGAGGAGGAGGTCATGGGCCAGACCCTCGACCGCCTCGCCCAGCAGGACCACCCCGACTTCGAGATCATCGCGATCGTCGGTCATGACGATCCCGGCACCGAACTCGTCGTGCGGGAGGCCGCCGCGCGTCACCCGCACCTCATCAAGGTCGTCGTCGACGACAGCGTGCCCAAGAACAAGCCCAAGGCGCTGAACCGTGCGCTGGCCATCGCGACCGGCGACGTCGTGGGTGTGTTCGACGCCGAAGACGAGGTCCACCCCGGCCTCCTCACCGTCGTCGACTCGAAGTTCCAGGAGACCGGGGCCGACGTCGTGCAGGGCGGCGTGCAGCTCATGAACTTCGAGACGAGCTGGTGGTCGCTGCGGAATGTCCTGGAGTACTACTTCTGGTTCCGCTCCCGACTGCACTTCCACGCACGCTCCAAGTTCATCCCCCTCGGCGGCAACACGGTCTTCGTCACCCGCGATCGTCTCGAATGGTCGCAGGGCTGGGACGACCAATGCCTCGCCGAGGACTGCGAGCTCGGGGTCCGCCTCTCGAGCGACGGCGCGAACGTCGTCGTCGCCTACAACCCGGAGTACGTGACCCGCGAAGAGACCCCGCCGACGCTCATGTCGCTGTACAAGCAGCGAACGCGCTGGAACCAGGGATTCCTGCAGGTGCTCGGCAAGGGCGAATGGAAGAAGCTCCCCACCCTCCGCCAGCGCATGTACGCGCGGTACCTGCTCAACATGCCGTTCATCCAGGCGGCGACGGGTGTGCTGATCCCGATCTCGATCGCGTTCATCCTCCTGGTCAAGGTGCCGACCGCCGTCGCCCTCGTGACGTTCCTCCCGCTGCTGCCCACCGTCATCACGCTGGTGGTCGAGGCGGCCGGGCTCACCGAGTTCGGCCGGGTCTACGGGAAGAAGGTCCGCGTCCGCGACTACGTCAAGCTCGTCCTCGGTCTCGTGCCGTACCAGATCTTCCTCGCGGCAGCCGCCGTCCGCTCGGTCGTCCGCCAGCTGCGCGGTGACGGCAGCTGGGAGAAGACCGAGCACACGGGAGCGCACCGCGACGCACCCGCATCCCCCGCCGCCGCGGACACGGCTGCGCCCGCATCCCCGGCGCTGATCGCCGCCTCTGCCTCGGAGGAGAACAAATGACCTCGACACTCGACCGCTCACCGGCGGCACCGGTCTCAACGCCCACCGATGACGGAGGCAACGGCGACACCGCCGGCATCCGCCCCGTGTCGCCGTGGCGCGCACGTCGCACCGACCTCGCCTGGCTGCTCCCCGCCGTGGTCGTCGGCCTGATCGTCAACCTCGTCAACCTCGCGGGTTCGCCGCAGCGCATCGACGACGAGGGCACATACACCGCGCAGGCCTGGGCCATCGGCAACCTCGGCGAGCTGACCCACTACACGTACTGGTACGACCACCCGCCCCTCGGATGGATCCAGATCGCCGGCTATGCGGCGCTCACCGGCGCGTGGGACCGCTACGACGTCGCCGTCATCGCGGCACGCGAGGCCGTGATGGCGGCCACCGTGGTCGCGGCGATCCTCCTGTGGTTCGTCGTCCGGCGCATCGGATTCGCGCGCGCCACGGCCTCGGTCGCGGTCGTCCTGTTCCTGCTGTCGCCGCTCGCCGTCCAGTTCCACCGACAGGTCTACCTCGACAACATCGCGACGGCCTGGCTCCTCGCCGCGCTGCTGCTGGGCATGAGCCGAAACAAGCAGCTGCTCGGATACATCGGCGCCGCGGCCGCATTCGGCATCGCCGTGCTCACGAAGGAGACGTATCTGCTGGCGCTGCCGCTGCTGGCCTGGTTCATGTGGCGCGGCGCCGACCGCACCACGCGCCGGTACACGCTGTCGGTGGCATCGTCCGTGCTCGCACTGCTGGGTCTCACGTACGTCGCGTTCGCCCTCGTCAAGGGCGAGGTCATGCCGGGGCCCGGCCGAGTGAGCCTCTTCGAAGGGCTCGCCTTCCAGCTGGCATCCCGCGAGGGCAGCGGGTCGCTGTTCGATCCCGAGAGCCTCATGTCCCGCACCATCGGGATGTGGTGGCAGCTCGACTCGGTCCTGATCGTCGCCGGCCTCGCCGCCGCGGTCGCCGCGCTGTTCGTCCGGCGGCTGCGACCCTGGGCCGTCGCACTGCTCGCGCTCACGGCGTTCATGTTCCGGGGCGGCTATCTGCCCGTGCCCTACGTCATCATGATGCTGCCGTTCGCCGCCATCGTCATCGCGGGCATCGGCCAGGTCGCCGTCGAACGGCTCCGGTCCCGCAGCGGACGGCATCCGGTGCTCTCACGCATCGGCGGGTCGGGGATCGCCGCAGCGCTCGTCGTCGCGATGGTCGCCGCCGTCCCGCTGTGGACGACGCAGCTGCGCGGCTTCCTGCTCGCAGACCTCGATCGCCCGCTGCGCGATGCCGAGACCTGGATGGTCGAGAACGCCTCGGGCGATGCCCGCATCCTCGTCGACGACGCGATGTGGGTGGACCTGGTCGACGAAGGGTTCCGCCGCGAGAACGTCGTCTGGTACTACAAGGCCGACACCGACTCCGACGTCCAGGCGCTCGCTCCCAACGGATGGCGCGACTACGACTACGTCGTCACCACCGACTCCATGCGCACCTTCCCGACCGAGTTCCCGACGGTCCGCCAGGCGATCGACAACAGCGTCGTGGTGGCGTCGTTCGGCGAGGGCGCGCAGCAGGTCGAGGTCCGGTACGTCGACCGCGAGCAGTCCGGTCTCGCGCAGGCAGCCGACGACGGCCTGTACGCGGCGCGTTCTCTCGCCGGGCAGCAGCTTCTCACGAACCCCGATGTCGGTGTGCCCGTCGAGGAGCAGGACCTCATGACAGCCGGCGTCGTCGACGGTCGCATCCTGCTGTCCCTCGCGCAGATCGCCACGACGGGCCGTATCGACATCGCCGACATCGCCCAGCTCGAGGGCGATCCCTCCGGCGTCTACCGGCAGCTGGTCATCAGCTCGTTCGCCGGCGAGGACGCCCGGGGACGTGCCGCGGGCTCGGACGCGGCGCTGCGATTCTTCACCTCGCTCACCGGCTCGCTCGCCCCGCTGTCGGTGGAGCGCAGCGACGCGGGTCTCGTCGTGACCTTCTCGCCCGTCGAGCCCACCGAACTCCTGCCGCGCCCCGCAGCCTGAGAGCCTCCCCCCGCGCCGGGCGGAACCGCCCGGCCCAACCCCGAAGAAAGGATCATCATGATTCGTCACACTTCGCACCTCGACCCGAACGCCCGCACCGCCGGGCGGGGAATCCGCGGACTGGCTGTCGTCGCCGCCGCAGCCATCCCCTTCGCCATCAGCATCGCCGTCGCCCCCGCCGCATCCGCAGCCGTTCCCGCTGAACCCGGGGGCTGGGCCCGCGTCGCGCACCTCTCGCCCGACACGAAGTCCGTCGACGTGCAGATGACCGCGCTCGCCGGCGGCGCCGTCGTGTACGAGCTCGACGATGTCGCGTACGGTGCGGTGAGCTCTTACATCCCGCTCGCCGAGGGGACGTACGTCGTCTCGATGGTCCCGTCTGACGCGGCGGACGATGCTGAGCCGATCGTCCAGCAGTCCGTCGACGTCGCAGCGGGCGGCCCCGTCACGGTCGCCGCGTACGGCGTCAACGCCGACCTCCAGACCGTCGTCTTCGAGGACGACCTCTCGGCCCCGGCCGCGGGAGAGGCGCGCGTGCGCGTCATCCAGGCGTCGACCGTCGAGCCGACGGTGAGCGTCGACACCGCACAGGGCCGCCCCATCGCGCGCGACGTCCCGACCGGTTCGGCCACGGATTACGCCGCCGTCGGAGCGGGGTCGTGGAACCTCGAGCTCGCCGGCGCCGACGATGTGTCGACTGCGACAGTGGACCTGCCCGCGGGCTCGGTCTCGACCCTCTTCGTGCTCGACACCTCGTCGGGAGCTCTGACGGCCACGGCGGTCACCGATTCCGCCACCCTCGCCGACATGCCCATCGGAGGCATCGAGACCGGCGGCGGCGGTGCCGCGCACAGCGAGACCGCACCGGCCGGCATCTTCATGGGAGCCGCTGCACTGCTCGCGGCTGCCGTCGTCACGACCGCGGCTGTCCGGCGCCGCGGAGCGCGGGACACCGCCTGATGCGGGCGCGGCGCTTCCTCACGGCTGCCGCATCGGGCGCCGCGATCGCACTGGCGGTGACGGCGTGCTCCGGGCCGGTCACCGACGGCGACGCATCCGATACCGGCGCGACGGCGGCGGCCGACGCGTTCCTCGACACCTACGTGGACGGGGGGCGTGTCGTCCGCACCGACCAGGGCGGCGACACGGTCAGCGAAGGCCAGGCGTACGGCCTGCTGCTCGCCGTCGTCGCCGACGACGAAGCGCGATTCGACGAGATCTGGGACTGGACCACCGACAACCTCCAGCGCGACGACCTGCTGCTCGCCTGGCGCTGGGAAAACGGGGCGGTCGTCGACGACGAGCCGGCATCCGATGCCGACCTCGACGCCGCGCGCGCCCTCGTTCTAGCCGGCGACGCTTTCGGCCGCGACGACCTGTCGGCCGACGGACTCGCCCTCGGCGACGCGCTGCTCGAGGAGATGACGGCGACGACAGATCTCGGACGGATCCTCCTCCCGGGCACGTGGGCGACGACATCGCCGCACGCGTACAACCCGTCCTACGCATCGCCCGCGGCCTACGCGGTGCTGGCGGACGCGTCGGGCGACGAGCGCTGGGACGAGCTCGCCGAGGGCAGTCGCGCCGCCACCGAGGCACTGCTGGACGCGAACGCGCTCCCGACCAACTGGGCGACGGTCGCGACCGACGGGTCGGTGGCCATCGCCGGCGCAGCGGACGGCACGGGCGAGCCGGGCTTCGGATACGACGCCGCCCGCGCACCGATCCGGTACGCCGAGTCCTGCGACGCCGCCGACGCCGAGCTCGCGGCGACGATGGCGACGGCGTTCCCGGGCGACGACGTGCTGCCTGCCGAGCTCGACTCGGGTTCGGGTGCCGTGACGACGGATCAGCACCCTGTCGCGTACGCGGCGCGTGCGGCCGCCTATGCCGCGGCGGGGCGCACCGACGATGCCGGCGCCGATCTCGGGCGGATGAGAGACACCGCCGCGCGAACGCCGACGTACTACGGCGACGCCTGGAATGCCCTCGCCGAGGCGATGCTGACCGATGACGCCCTCGCGGGCTGTCCGCCGCTCGGGCCGTCGTCGAGCTCGGCGACGGGAGCGTCGTCGAGCTCGAGCGCGGGCGCGTTCCAGGATCCGGTGCCGGCGGAGGCCGCCTCGGACGCGGTCCCCGTGCACGTGTCGATCCCGGCCATCGGCCTCGAATCCGACCTCATCGGGCTGGGACGCGGCGCGGACGGCTGGATCGAGGCGCCCGCCGACTACAACGACGTCGGGTGGTACGAGGACGGGGTCGTTCCGGGCGAGGTCGGACCCGCCGTCATCGCCGCCCACGTCGATTCACCGACCGCCCCGGCGATCTTCCACAACCTCCCCCAGCTGCGCCCCGGCGACACCGTCTCGGTGTCCCGCAGCGACGGGTCCGTGGCCGAATTCGTCGTCACGAGCATGCAGAGCGTGAAGAAGCACGGATTCCCCACCGAATCGATCTACGCGCCGGTACCCACGCCGGAGCTCCGCCTCGTCACCTGCGGCGGACCGATCAGCTCCGAGACCGGCCTGTACGAGGACAACATCGTCGTCACCGCGATCGCCGCCTGAAACCTGCCCGACCCGCCCCGACCCGCCCCGAACCGCCCCGAACCGCCCGAATCGTTGCCACCCGAATGGAGATCGTCCAGATGAACGCAGCGCTGACCATCGTCCCCACCTACAACGAGGTCGAGAACATCGAGGGGATCGTCGACCGCGTCCTCGCCGTCGGGGTCTCCGACGTGCTCATCGTCGACGACTCCTCGCCCGACGGCACCGGAGACCTCGCGGACCGTCTCGCATCCCGGCACGCGAGCGTGCACGTCCTCCACCGCACCGCGAAGGACGGCCTGGGGCGCGCGTATCTCGCGGGCTTCGCCTGGGGCCGCGAGCGCGGGTACGACGTCCTGGTCGAAATGGATGCGGACGGATCGCACCAGCCGGAATCCCTGCCCGTCATGCTCAGCGAACTGCGGTCCGCCGACATCGTGCTCGGCTCCCGCTGGGTGCCGGGCGGCAGCGTCGTCAACTGGCCGTTCCACCGCAAGGTGCTGAGCATCGGGGGCAACGTCTACGCTCGCCTCGCCCTCGGCATCGACATCCGCGACGCCACCGGCGGCTACCGCGCGTATCGCACGGAGGCCCTCGGGGCGATCGGCTTGGACTCCGTCGAGTCGCACGGGTACTGCTTCCAGCTCGATCTGCTCTGGCGCGGCCTCGAGCGCGGGCTGCACGTGGTCGAGGTGCCGATCACCTTCATCGAACGCGAACGGGGCGAGAGCAAGATGAGTGGGAACATCGTCCGCGAGTCACTGTGGAAGGTGAGCGTCTGGGGCATCCGCCGGCGAGTGAGCGCCCTGCGCGAACTCATCATCCACCACCGACGGCTTCCCTCCGTCCGGGCCAACACGCGCCGGCTCGCTCCGGCCTGAGAGACGTGATCGGCCGTCTCGGCTCCGAGCGCGTGGCCCGTCGAGACCGAGATTCGTCTCGACCTTCCACGTCAACGTGGCGGCCGCCGGCTGAGCGCATCGAGGCTGCGCGGTGCGGCACGATCAGTAGCGTCGCGATCACTGCCCGAGAGACGCTTCCCTGTCAAGGCACTGGGGAAGCGTCTCTTGGTGCTCCTAGCTTCGGCCTCACAGGACGGCGTCCGTCAGGTCCTGCCGCGACGATGCATCGGAGGCCGACATCAGCAGCACCGCTCCTGCCCGGCGCATCCGGCAGAAGTACAACAAGCGCGAAGCGCTTGCGGGATATCTCTTCCTGACGCCGTGGATCATCGGCTTCCTGGTCTTCACCGTCGGCGCGATGGTCTACAGCCTCGTCATCTCGTTCAGCAGCTACAACCTCGCCACCAACTCGTCGCGACCGGTCGGCCTCGACAACTACGCGCGCCTCTTCGAGGACCCGCGCGTCGCCGTCTCGCTCGCCAACACGCTGTTCTACGCGGTCATGGCCGTACCGCTGGAGATCGCGTTCGCCCTGGTGCTGGCTCTCCTGCTCAATCGCATGGGTCGCGGGGCCGGCGTGTTCCGCACGCTCTACTACCTGCCGAAGATGACGCCCGCGGTCGCGACCGCGGCGGTGTTCTTCCTGCTCCTCAACGGCAACTCGGGCGCCATCAACCAGGGCCTCGCCGCCATCGGCATCCCGGGGCCGCAATGGCTCGTCGACCCCGACTGGGTCAAGCCCAGCATCGTGATCATGGCGCTGTGGACCGTCAGCGGCACGATGGTCATCTTCCTCGCCGCCCTGAAGAACGTGCCCGTCGAGCTCTACGAGGTGGCGTCGCTCGACGGCGCCGGACCGGTGCGGAAGTTCTTCTCGATCACCCTGCCGATGATCTCGGGTGCGATGTTCTTCAACGTCCTCGTGCTCACCATCGCCGCCTTCCAGGTCTTCGACCAGGCATACCTGCTGTTCTGGCGCGACCAGAGCAACTCCTCACCCGAAGCATCGCTGTTCTACGCCATCTACCTGTTCCAGCAGGCGTTCCGCCAGTTCAACTTCGGCTTCGCCGCCGCCATGGCATGGCTCCTGTTCGTCATCATCATGATCGTCACCGTCGTCCAGGTGAGGTTCGGTAACCGCTTCGTCTACTACGAGGGCGACCGGTGATGGGCACGCGCATCCGGACGCCCGGGACCGTCGCGGGCCGCGTCGTGCTCGCTGCGGTCTCGACGGGCTTCGCGCTGCTGTTCCTCTACCCGTTCGCGTGGCTGCTCGCGGCGAGCTTCAAACCGCGCGGCGAGGTCTTCGACAACCGCCTCATCCCGCAGACCTTCGTTCCCGAGAACTACGCCGAGGTCTGGAACCAGCTGCCCCTGCTCAGCTGGATGTTCAACAGCGTCGCGATCGCGCTCCTCGCCGCGACGGCCGTGTCGATCTCGAGCTCGATCGTCGCCTTCGGGTTCGCGTACTTCTCGTTCCCCGGGCGCAAACTCCTCTTCGGGCTCGTGCTGGCGACGATGATGCTGCCGGGCGCCGTGACGATGATCCCCGTCTACCTGATCTGGAAGGAGACGGGCCTGCTCGGCACGTGGGTGCCGCTGTGGGGCGCGAACCTCTTCGGCTCGGCGTTCTACATCTTCTTGCAGCGCCAGTTCTTCCTCGGCCTCCCGCGTGAGCTGTTCGAGGCTGCGCGCATCGACGGCGCGAGCTCCTGGGGGCTGTTCTGGCGCATCGCGATGCCGTTGTCGGTGCCGTCGTTCGTCATCGTCTTCCTGTTCGAGTTCCAAGCCAGCTGGAACAACCTGCAGGCGGCGCTCATCTACCTCAACGCCGGGACGGTCGACGAGTTCACCACGCCGCTCGGGATCGCCTACGCGATGACCAAGTACAGCCCGACGGCCGGCGGCCAGGGCGATTACCAGTACGTGATGGTGGCCTCGCTCATCGTCACGCTCCCCATGCTCATCCTCTTCGCGTTCGGGCAGCGCTACTTCGTCGAGGGTGTCGCGACCCAGGGACGCAAGGGATGACCCGCGTGCTCGCGTGGGGCCACGACAGGAGGAACACATGCGCAATCGACTGATCGGAACGGCGGCGGTGGCCGCGGCATCCGTCGTCCTGCTGACCGGATGCACGGGCGACGGCGGCACCGAGGAGGAGGTCGACTTCGCCGCGACGCCCACCGGCACCCTCGCGGCATGGGGGTTCGAGAACGCCGACGACGTCGGCACCGCGCGACTCGACTACGCCGCGGAGCAGCTCGGCGACGTCGACGTGCAGCTCGACGCGACGGCCTTCGACTCGCAGAAGTTCACGACCCGCGTCGCGAGCGGCGACGTGCCCGACGTCGTGCAGATGGACCGCCGGTACGTCACGCAATACGCCGCGCAGGGCCTCGTCATGCCGCTCGACACCTGCTTCGACGCCCACGACGTCGACGCCGACGACCGCTGGTACGAGTCGGTCGTCGACGACGTGCGGTACGAGGATCGGGTCTGGGGTGCGCCGCAGTTCTACCAGCCACCGGCCATCATCCTGAACAAGCGGGTGATGGATGCCGCCGGCGTGACCGCCGACGAGATCGACACGTCGCAGCCCGACGTGCTGCTCGCCGCAATCGAGAAGATGTACCAGGAGTCGGGCGGGGTGCCGACCCGGCTCGGCTTCGACCCCGTCTCGACGGGCCAGTCGGCGCTGTGGATCCTGGGCTCGGGCGGTCGACTCACCGACGACGACGGCGTCCCCACGCTCGATGACCCGGCCAACATCGCCGGCATGGAACTGTTGCAGCGGATCAACGAGAAGCAGGGCGGCTTCGCGCAGGTCAAGAGCTTCACCGACGCGTTCGACACCTTCGGCGACGGCAACCAATACGTCACCGATCAGGTCGGCGCGCAGGTCAACGCGCAGTGGTACCCGAACGTGCTCTCGCCGTACCTCGACCAGATCGACATCGAGGCGGTGCCGTTCCGCGACAGCGCGGGCGAGCCCTTCTCGGTCTCGGGCGGTCAGGCCTTCGTCATCCCGGTCGGGGCGAAGAACCCGGCCGCCGCGTGCGCGTGGGTCTCGGCGCTCACGAGCGGCGAAGCCTGGAACGCCGCCGGAGCGGCGCGGGCCGAGACCCGCGCGGCCGACGGCGGTGCCAACACGGGCCTGTTCACCGGGTCGCCGCAGCCCGACCAGGAGATCCGCGAGAAGTGGGTGACGTCGTCGGGCGACGAGGGCTTCGACCAGGTCGTCGCGACCTACTACGACGTCGTCGACTACGGCTCGTCGTTCGGATCCTCCCCCGCCGGACAGGACATCCAGAACGAGCTGAACAATGCCGTCACGGCGACGCTGCTCGGCGACAAGACCGCCGAGGAGGCACTGGCAGACGCGCAGGACGCAGCGATGCGTGCCTACGAGAACGCCACCGCCGCCCGCTGACACACACGGACGCCCGCTCGCGCCCGTCGATAATGGGCGGATGGACCCGTGGGAGATGCATGCCTGGTACGCCGAATACCTCGAGGCCTGCAACCGCCACGACCTCGACGCCATCCGCTCGTTCGTCGATCCGGACGTGCGGCGAGCGCACCTGCCGGGTGGGATCGACGCCTGGATGACGGGCGTCGTGGAGGTGCTCGATGCGTTTCCCGACTGGCAGGTGCGCCGCATCCAGCTCGTCGCGGAGGACGACCGCATCGCGGCCCACGTGCGCGCGAGCGGCACGCACACCGGCGCCTTCCGCGGCATCCGGCCCACCCGTCGGCACGTCAACGTCGCAGAGTTCTCATTCCTGCGGCTGGCGGGCGGGCGCATCGCCGAGTTCGCCGGCACGACCGATCACGCCGCGCTGCTCGCGCAGCTGAGCGACTGACCCGAGAGGAGAACAGGGATGACAGACACCGACTGGTCGTCCGGCTCATGGACGAACGAGCCCGAGCGGGTCGAACGGGACGGCGACGTCCTGCTCGTGACGGCGCGGGAGGGCAGCGACGCCTGGCGGGTGACCTCGTACGGCTTCGTCCACGACGACGAGCACGCGCTGCTGGCGCCGATGGCGCCGGGCACCGCTGTCGAGGTCGCGTTCGTGCTCGACTTCTCGGCTCAGTTCGACCAGGCCGGGGTGTTCCTCCGCGTCGACGCCGAGACCTGGATGAAGGCCGGGATCGAGCACAGCGACGGCGCCGACAGCCTGGGCGCGGTCGTCACCCGCGGGATGTCGGACTGGTCGCTCTCGCCCGTCTCGGATTGGACCGGGCGCACGGTCACGGTGCGCGCGAGCCGGTCGGGCGACGCCGTGACGATCCGCGCGCGTGTCGACGACGGCGACTGGCGCCTGGTGCGCGTCGCCCCGCTCGACCCCGCGGCGACGGTCACCGCGGGACCCTTCTGCTGCGCGCCCACCCGCGCGGGACTCACGGTTCGCTTCGTGTCGTGGCGGAGTGTTCCCGCCGACGCGTCGCTGCATCCCGAGCACTGACCCGCCGCATCCACCGGTCGATCCCCGCCGCGGCCCACACCGCCGCGAGCCCCCCGGCGACGACGATCCCCTGCATCGCCAGTGCGTACCCGCCGGAGGTGACGTTGGCATCGATCAGACGAGGGCCGACGACCGGGGGCACTAGGGCGACGACCACGACGAGCCACGACAGCGGATGCCGACCCCGGGCGATCACCCAGCCCCCGACCCCGGCGAGGAGGGCCACGAACCCCTGGTCGAGCACGACGGACCACAGCGCGTCGAACTGCGCCAGCTGTCCGCCGCCCCGCAGCAGCCCGAACGTCGCCCAGAGGAAAAGCGTCACGCACACGAGCGTGACCCCCGCGACCCGCCGCATGCCGGAGGTCGGCAGCAACGCGCAGGCCGCGACCAGCGTCGCCACGACCAGCAGGAACTGCGCCGCGTCGACGAAGGGCGCGTCGTTGGTGATGCTGCCGGCGTAGCTCTCCGACTGCACGATCGCCGACACATCGGTCGCGACGGCCAGGTAGGTACCGAACAGCGCGGCGACGACGGCCGCCCCGTAGCGCGCTCCGCGATCGGATGCCGGGCCGTGGTCCATGCTGCGAGATTAGTGGGTGAGGACGGGCCTACAATCGCGAGCAACGCTGATCGAGCGAAAGGCGGCGCAGCATGGCCGGGTCGGGTCGCAACGACGCCGCGGGCGATGAGACGGATGCCGCGTGGGCGAGCCGCAAGCCCTCACGACGTGACTTCCTGCGTCGCGCCGGCCTCGGCGCCGCGGGCATCGCGGTCGGCGGATCTGCCGGCGCCGCCCTCACCGCGGCGGTCACGGCCCATCCCCCGGAGTTCGCCCCGCTCGCCGCACGCCATCTGCCGGGCTTCGATCACGTCGTGGTGCTGATGTTCGAGAACCGCAGCTTCGACAATCTGCTCGGTCACCTGTACACGGCCGACGAGAAGACCGCCGCCGACTTCGACGGCATCCTGCAGGGTGACTACGCCAACACCGCCCCCGACGGCACGGCCATCCCCGCGCACGTCTACGAGGGCGCCACCGACCACGTCATGCAGCAGCCGCAGCCCGATCCCGGCGAGACGTATCCGCACGTGAACACGCAGCTGTTCGGGACCATCGATCCCCCCGGCAACGCCGACATCGACCGCAACGGCCTGCAGCCGCCCTACAACGCCGCGGCCCCGGGCGCCACGCCCGGGAACGACGGCTTCGTGCGCGACTACGTCGTGAACTACCGCGCCGCGAAGAAGCGCGAGCCCACCGCCGACGAGTACGCGACGGCGATGGGCGGCTTCTCGCCCGAGATGCTCCCCGTCGTCTCCACCCTGGCGCGCGAGTTCGCCGTCTACGACCGGTGGTTCGCGGGCGTGCCGTCGCAGACGTTCTGCAACCGCAGCTTCTTCCACGCCTCGACCTCGCACGGGTTCGTCGTCAACCACACCGGCGACGACTACGACAAGTGGATCGATGCACCGCCGGCCCCGACGATCTTCAACCGCCTCGAGGACGCCGGCCTGACGTGGCGCGTGTACTACGACGCAACCCAGCTCGTCTCGCTCACCGGCATGCTGCACGCTCCCGTTCTCGAGAAGTACTGGAAGACGAACTTCCGCGTCATGGAGCAGTTCTTCGAGGATGCCGCGAACGGCACCCTGCCCGACTACGCGTTCATCGAGCCGCGCATGGTCTTCAACCACAACGACATGCATCCGCCGTGGGGAGCGACGCGCGACGGCGAGCTCGAGCTGCCAGACGGCAGCCGCATCCGCATCGCCAACAGCGCCGACAGCGACGTCCGCGCCGGCGACAAGCTCGCGCAGGACGTCTACGACGCGATCCGCACGAGTGCGTCGGGCCCCGGTTCGAACGCCATGAACACCGCGCTCGTCATCACCTTCGATGAGCACGGCGGCACCTTCGACCACGTCGCCCCGCCGGCCGCGGCCCCGCCCGACGCGAGCGGGCCCGGCGAGATGGGCTTCGCCTTCGACCGCCTCGGGCTGCGCGTGCCGGCGATCGTGGTGAGCGCCTACACGGCGGCGGGCACCGTCGTGCACGATGAGATGCACCACGGCTCCATCACCAACACGCTGTGCCGCCTGCACGGGCTGCGGCCGCTCACGGTGCGCGACGAGACGGCGAACCCGATCTTCAACGCGGTGAACCTCACGACGCCGCGGCAGCCCTACACCTGGCCGCAGCCGCAGTCGCTCTACGCTCCGGCGAATCCCGAGAAGGGCGCGCACAAGGCGACCGACGAGCGCCACCACAAGCGACCGCTCACCCCGCCGGCGCGCGGACTGCTCGGACTCCTGGCTGCTCGTTTCGACCCGGGCAGCACGCTGCCCGCGACGTACGGCGAGGCCTACGACGCCCTCGTCGAGCACGGCACCGGCCTGTTCGGCGCCTACGACACCCCCTGATCCCCGGCTCCCAGCGTCGAGCACGAGCGGGCGAGCCGGCCGCGCCAACTAGACTGATCGCGTCCGGCATCCCGAGTCCTGGAGTCCAGCCGCGTGAGCACCCCTGTCGCAGATACCGTCGAGAACGCCACCGCCACTCCGGAGCGTGATCAGCCCTACGGCGCCCTGGGCCTCAAGCCCGACGAGTACGCGAAGATCCGCGAGATCCTCGGCCGCCGCCCCACCTCGGGCGAGCTGGCGATGTACTCGGTCATGTGGAGCGAGCACTGCTCGTACAAGTCGAGCAAGAACTACCTGCGCCGGTTCGGCCAGAAGGTCTCCGACGAGATGAAGACCCGCCTCATGGTCGGCATGGGTCAGAACGCGGGCGTCGTCGACGTCGGCGAGGGCTGGGCGGTGACCTTCAAGGTCGAGTCGCACAACCACCCGAGCTACATCGAGCCGTTCCAGGGCGCCGCCACCGGCGTCGGCGGCATCGTCCGCGACATCATCTCGATGGGCGCGCGGCCCGTCGCCGTCATGGACCAGCTGCGTTTCGGCGCCATCGACCACCCCGACACCGCGCGCGTCGTGCACGGCGTGGTCAGCGGCATCTCGTTCTACGGCAACTGCCTCGGCCTGCCCAACATCGGCGGCGAGACGGTGTTCGACGCGGTCTACCAGGGCAACCCGCTCGTCAACGCCCTCGCCGTGGGAGTCATGCGCCACGAGGACATCAAGCTCGCCAACGCGACCGGCGCCGGCAACAAGGTCGTGCTGTTCGGCGCACGCACGGGCGGCGACGGCATCGGCGGCGCATCCATCCTGGCCTCCGACACCTTCGCCGACGGCGGTCCCACCAAGCGCCCCGCGGTGCAGGTCGGCGACCCGTTCGCCGAGAAGGTGCTCATCGAGTGCTGCCTCGAGCTGTACGCCGGCGAGCTCGTCGAGGCCATTCAGGACCTCGGTGCCGCCGGCATCTCGTGCGCCACGAGCGAGCTCGCCGCCAACGGCGGATCGGGCATGCGCGTCGACCTCGAGAACGTGCTGCTGCGCGACCCCTCGCTCACGCCCGAGGAGATCCTCATGAGCGAGAGCCAGGAGCGGATGATGGCTATCGTCGCTCCCGAGAAGCTCGACGCCTTCCTCGCCGTCGTGGGCAAGTGGGATGTCGAGACGAGCGTGCTGGGCGAGGTGACCGGCGACGGTCGCCTGCAGATCTTCTGGCACGGCGAGCAGATCGTCGACGTCGACCCCTCGACCGTGGCGGTCGACGGCCCCGTGTACGACCGCCCCGTCGCCTACCCGACCTGGATCGACGCGCTGCAGGCCGACTCGGCGGCATCCCTCCCGCGCTCGAACGACGCCGACACGCTGCGCGACCAGTTCCTGCAGCTCGTGGCGAGCCCGAACCTCGCCGACACGTCGTGGATCACCAACCAGTACGACTACTACGTGCTCGGCAACACGGCGTTGAGCTTCCCCGACGACGCCGGCATGATCCGCGTCGACGAGGAGTCGGGGCTCGGCTTCGCCATCGCGACCGACTGCAACGGCCGATACTGCCAGCTCGACCCCTACGCCGGGGCGCAGCTGGCCCTCGCGGAGGCCTACCGCAACGTCGCGGTCAGCGGCGCGTTGCCCACGGCCGTCACCGACTGCCTCAACTTCGGCAGCCCCGAGAACCCCGAGGTCATGTGGCAGTTCGGGCAGGCGGTCGACGGGCTGTCCGACGCGTGCCTCGAGCTCGGCGTCCCGGTCACCGGCGGCAACGTCTCGTTCTACAACCAGACCGGCGACCAGCCGATCTTCCCGACCCCCGTCGTGGGCGTGCTCGGCATCGTCGACGACGTCGCCCGCCGCATCCCGTCGGGCTGGCAGGATGCCGGCGAGAACATCTACCTGCTCGGCACCACGGCCGAGGAGCTCGACGGGTCGGCGTGGGCGGACACCGTCCACGGCCACCTCGGCGGTCGTCCGCCGAAGGTCGACCTGGCCGGCGAGAAGCGTCTCGCGGGGCTGATCCAGGCGGCGTCGCGCGAGGGCCTCATCTCGAGCGCCCACGACCTGTCGACCGGCGGCCTCGGTCAGGCCCTCGCCGAGGCGACGACCCGCTTCGGCGTCGGTGCCCGCGTGTGGCTGAGCGAGATCATCGAACGCGACGGCGTGGATGCCGCCACGGCGCTGTTCAGCGAGTCGGCCGGTCGCGTCATCGTGTCGGTTCCGCGCGAGGAGGACGTGAAGTTCCGCGGGCTCTGCGAGGGCCGGGACTACCCCGTCATCCGCATCGGCGTGACCGACGCCGCCGAGGGTGTGACCTCCGTGCTCGACCTGCAGGGTCTGTTCACGGTTCCGGTCGCCGACATCCGTGCGACCTCGCGCGCGACGCTGCCGGCGGCCTTCGGCGAGATCATCGACGAGGTGCCCAGCTCATGACGGGCAGCGACCTCACGCCCCGAGGCGAAGACGACGAGTACGCCGGCTTCGCGCGCGGTCGCTCACGTCGCATGCGCCTGACGGCGTGGGTCGCGATCGTCGCGCTGATCCTCGTCGGCGGCGGCTCGACGGTCTTCGCGCTCCTCTTCGGCTGACCCGACGCCGCACGTGCGGGGCTGTGCGGGAGCCCCGTGTGCGGGAGACGCCGGGCATCGAGGTGCGTAGGCTGAGAGGGTGGATCCGATCCTCGCGCTCGTAGCCGAGTGGTGGTGGATCGCACCGGCGGGAGCCGGGGCGGGCGCCCTCGGTGTGATCGGCCTGCGCCGCGGCCGCCCGTCGCAGCGGCGGCTCGAACTGGACGCCGCGCAGCTCGACGTCCGGCAGGCGCAGCAGGGTGTCACGCAGGCGCGCGCGCAGCTGAAGGTGGCGCGAGCTGAACTGATGCGCGCCCAAGCCGAGAGGTCCACGCCTCGGGCGACGGCCGGTGCGATCCCCGAGGCGCGACGCCGGCTCCAGCTCGCCGAGCGTCAGGCCCGGGCGGCGGTGGCCGACCTGAAGGCGAGGCGGGCGGGGGTGCAGGCGGCACGAGCGATGATGCCGGCGTCGCGGTCCGAGATCGATCGGATGCCGCTGGCCCGGCTCATGGCCGAGCACGACGAGGTGACCGCACGGTGGATGGAGTACGAGACCGATGCCGCCAAGGCGATCGGCTTCCCGATGATGTCCGATGCCCGCTGGCCACCGCTCGAGCTGTTCCTGCGCGAGCATCAGCAGGCCTCATGGCTGCGACCCGCGACCCGCGACGCGCGGATCTCCCCCGCCGACTACAGCGCCTACCGTGAGGCCGTGCGGCGCGCGACGCACGCGTTCGACGCAGCCGAACGCGCGGCCCGCCGCGGCTCGGAACGGGAGCAGCTGCCCCGATCCGACGAGCGCTCGGCCGACTGGACCGAGGTCGCGCACGACCTGTTCGACAACGCGCAGCGCGCCATCGCCCGTTCGACGGAGATGTGGAACCGGGTGCGCCGTGACCGCGGCCGTCGTGACGACGAGGATCCCCGCACGCACCCGGACGGGAGGTAGCGAGCACGCGCTCGCTACGATGGGGCCGTGGGCGAATTCTGGGGGGACCTCGCGAGATTCGCCGGGAGCTACTGGTGGCTGATCTTCTTCATCGGGCCCGCCGCCGGCGGCGCGGCGAAGGCGATCGAGCGGTCCTCGAAGCGCCGACACCAGCGCCGGCTCGAGATCATCCGCGCGAAGGCCGAGGCCAAGGCCATCGCCGTCTCGGCGCGTGAGGCGGCCGAGGCCGCACAGCCCGGTGCGGCCTCGGCGGCCGACGACGAGGGCTCCGACACCCGCACGCGACTGACCCGCCTGCTCACGGCGCACGACGAGCTCACGCATCGTTGGCTCGAGTACGAGCTCGACGTGGCGAAGCTCATCGCGTTCCCGGCGATGAGCGACGGTCGCCAGCCGTTGACAGCGGCCTTCCTCCGCGCGAAGAAGGTCGCCGACGGCCTGCGCCCGCCCTCGTCCGACGCGCGCGTCGGCGCGGCGGATCTGGTCGCGTACCGCGACGCGCTGACCGATGCCGAGGTGGCCTTCGACCTGGCGGAGCGCGATGCCCGCCGCCAGCGCGACCACTCGTTCAGCGAGACCGAGCGGCGACGTCTCGACACCGCCAAGCGACTTCTGAACGTGGCGGTCGACGAGGCGGCCACACCGGCCGAGCGGCGGACGGCTTACGAGCGCGTTCGCGCCGAGCTCGACGGGTTGATCGCGGTGTCGGACGCCGCGATGGAGCGCCTCGCCGAGAAAGCCGCCCTGCAGCTTCCGCCCGCTCGGCCGCCCGTCTCGCCGACGTGAAACGGCCGGCGAGAATCGCACCCGGCGGCGAGAGTCGATGCGTGGCACCGATTCTCGCGCCGGATGCCGATTCTCACCGGCCGCACGAGCACTGAGGTCAGTCGGTGACGAGACCGTCGACCTGCGAGCCGTACTGCTCGAGCCACGCGGTGATGGCCTCCGCCTCGCGGCCCTCGCCGTACTCGTTGACGACCATGTCCTCGAGGGCGCCGTACTGCTCGTCGTCCAGGACGATCTTGCCGATCAGCTCGGCCGCCTCGGGGTACTCCTCGGCGAAGCCGCCGGTGGCGAGGAAGTGCAGCGCCTCGGTGTCGCCCATCGCGCCGCGCGGGTCCTCGAGGTCCTTGAGACCGTACTCCTCGTTCGCCCAGAACGGACGCCACGAGGTCACGACGATGTCGCGCTCCGCGGCGATCGCGGTGTCGAGCTCGGTCAGCATCGCCGCCGTGGACGAGGTGACGAGCTCGTAGGTGCCCTCGAGGCCGTACTCGGGGATCATCGAGTCCTGGGTCTGAGCCGTCAGGCCCGCGCCGGGCTCGATGCCGTAGATCTGCCCGCCGAAGCGGTCGGCGTTCGCGGCGAGGTCCTCGATCGAGGTGATGTCGACGTACTCGGGGACGGCGATCGTGAGCTTGGCGTTGTCGTAGTACGCGCCGAGGTCCTCGATCTGGTCGCCGTAGGTCTCCATGTACGACGCGTGGGTGAGCTCGGGCCACGCCGAGGGGTAGATGTCGACGTCGCCCTGAGCGAGACCGGCGTACAGGGGACCCGCCTCGGTCAGCTCCTGCATCTCGACCGTGTAGCCGATCTTCTCGAGCTGGTCCTCCAGCAGGTACGCGGTGCTGAGGCCGTCGGTCCAGGAGGGGAGGTAGCCGAGGGTGATGGTGCCGAGGCTGTCTTCGCCCCCGGCTCCGGAGCCGCCCTCGGTCTGGTTGCCGCTCGCGCAGCCCGCGAGGGTGAGGGACGCCGCGGCGCCGAGCGCCAGCATTCCGGTGAGGTGTCGCTTGTTCATCGTGTGCCTTCCGTATGGATTCGTTCGTTCCGTATGGGTGGTGGTGCGGAGGGATACGTTCTGGGGGTCGCTCAGACGGCCTGGGCGAGACCGCGCTGGGCGGCTGCCGCGCCCGCCCGGCGGCGGCCGATCTCGCCGAGCAGCGACGAGCGCTGTCCGCGCATGTCGCCGAGCGCCGAGGTGAGGCGGTCGAGGTAGATCGCGAGGATCACGACGCTCAGGCCCGCCTCGACGCCGGTGCCGATGTTGACGGTCGACATGGCCTGGACGATCTCCTTGCCGAGGCCGGGCGCGCCGGCGATACCGGCGATGACGGCCATCGACAGGGCGAGCATGATGACCTGGTTCACGCCGGTCATGATCGTCGGCATGGCCAGCGGCAGCTGCACGCCCCGCAGGATCTGCCCGGGTGTCGCGCCGAAGGCATGCCCCGCCTCGACGGTCTCGGAGTCGACGCTGCGGATGCCGAGCTCGGTCAGGCGCACACCCGGAGGCAGCGCGAAGATGACGGTCGCGACGAGTCCGGGCACGAAGCCGATGCTGAAGAAGACGATCGCGGGGATCAGGTAGACGAAGCCCGGCATGGCCTGCATGAGGTCGAGCACCGGCTTGAGGATGGCGCTGAAGCGGTCGCTGCGTGCCGCGAGGATGCCCAGGGGCACCGCGATCACGACGGCGATGACGGTCGCGATGAGCACCAGCGCGAGGGTCTGCATCGCGGTGACCCATTGGCCCACCCCGAGGATGATCGCGAACGACAGCGCCGTGCCGATCGCGAACTTCCACGAGCGCAGCACCCAGCCCAGCAGCGCGGCGACGACGATCACGACGACGATCGGGGCGTTCAGCAGCAGATCGGCGAGCGAGCCGACGAGCCACCCGACCGCGGTCGAGATGGCTCCGAGGAGCCAGGAGAGGTTGTCGCGGATCCAGTCGACGGCGACCTCGGCCCACTGGCCGAGCGGGATGCGGAAGCCATCCATCAGCGCACCTCCTCGTTCTGGGCGGCCGTGCCGTCGACGGCGGACGCCTCGGCGAGCACCTCGTCGATCGCGGCCTGCGGCATCGGCTGCAGCGGAATGGTGATCTCCTCGGTGGCTCCGGGCCCGGGGCCGAGGGCCGCGAGCAGCGTGATGCGGGGGATGACGCCGACGAGTCGGCCCTCGTCGTCGGTGACGGCGAGCGGCAGCGGCGATTCGACGGCTGGGACGAAGAGGTTCATCAAGACCTCGTCCTGGCTGACGGCCTGCGGCGCGGGCTTGATGACCGAGCCCAGCGATGACTCGCCGCGGCGGACGAGCTTGACGGCGTCACGGTCGGTGACCACGCCGAGCAGCTTGCGGTCGCGCCCCACGACGTAGGCGGCCGACATGAAGGCATCCCGCATCTGCTTGAGGGCGACGCGAGGCCCCGCCGACTCGGCGACGACGGGCCGCGGCCGCTCCATGACGTTCGCAGCGGTGAGGACACGGGCGCGGTCGACGTCCTGGACGAACTGCTCGACGTAATCGTTCGCCGGGTCGGTCAGGATGTCCTCGGGCGTGCCGATCTGGACGATGCGGCCATCGCGCATGACGGCGATGCGGTCACCGAGGAACATCGCCTCGTTGAGGTCGTGCGTGATGAAGATGATCGTCTTCTGGAGCTTCTGCTGCAGTTCGAGGAGCTGCTCCTGCATCTCACGGCGGATGAGCGGGTCGAGCGCACTGAAAGCCTCGTCCATGAGGAGGATGTCGCTGTCGGCGGCGAGCGCGCGGGCGATGCCGACGCGCTGCTGCATTCCTCCGGAGAGCGCCGACGGGAGCTTGTCGCCCCAGCCGTCGAGCCCGACGAGCGCGAGGATCTCCTCGGCCTTGGCGTGACGCTCGGCCTTGCCGACGCCGCGGAGCTCGAGGGGGTACGCGACGTTGGCCGCCACGGTGCGGTGGGGCAGCAGTGCGAAGTGCTGGAACACCATCGCGATCCGCTCGCGCCGGATGGCGCGGAGGCGCGCGGGCGCGACGTCGGTGATGGAGTCGCCCTTCACCGTGATCGTGCCGGACGAGGCGTCGTGCAGTCCGTTGAGCATCCGGATGAGGGTGGACTTGCCCGAGCCGGACAGACCCATGATGACGAAGATCTCGCCGGGCTGGACCGCGAACGACGCGTCGATCACGGCGGCCGTCCCGGCGTCGGAGATCTCGCTGCGCTGGGCTCCGTCTCGCAGCTTCTCGACGACGGCTCTCGGGTTTCGGCCGAACACCTTGTACAGGTTCTTTGCTTCCAGGGCGGGGGAGATCGTTTCCCCCGGAGAAGACGGAGTGGTCACAGGTCACCTCGGCAGCCGGTGCAGGGCTGCAGCGGTCACGCCCGGGTGACGACCCCCCGGCGCACGTCTCTCGACGGCGTCTCGGCCGCGAACATAGGGTTCGCGCGCACGGGCCGCCGACCATACGCTCGCCGGTCTGGCACCCCCAGGGTTTGCCACCAGCGACCGCGGACTGGTCGGGTACGGCCCACCATGGGCCGAAACAAACGTGTCACGTCTCGGGGGAGGTCGCAAATCGACCCGATGATTTGACCTCCGACCGGCCATTCCGGTATCACGCGCGCGTCGCGACGAGAAAGTCGGAGGCTCTTGACGTTGGTGCGGTCATGTGGTTAGCTACTCAAGTGACTAACCACATAACCGGGATGGCGACGTGATCGACGAAGGCAGGCCGCTGTTCCTTCAGATCGCGGAGGAGGTGGAGGACTCCGTGGTCGGCGGCAGTCTCGTCGACGGCGATCGCGCGCCGTCGACGAACGAACTCGCCGCCTTCTACCGCATCAATCCCGCGACCGCGGCGAAAGGGATCAACGTGCTCGTCGACAGAGGCATCCTCGTCAAACGCCGGGGCATCGGAATGTTCGTCGCCGACGGAGCTCGCGCCCGCCTGCGTGACGAGCGCCGCACGGTCTTCGCCGACCGATACATCCAACCGCTGCTCGCCGAAGCCCGCACGCTCGGGCTCACCCCCGACGACCTCGCCCGGCTCGTACGCGAGCGCGCGGCAGACGAACAGACCGACCACCGCCCCGAAGGGACCGACCGATGACCGTCATCGAGGTGAACGACCTCACCAAGCGCTACCGCGACACACTCGCCCTCGACCGGGTCGATCTGACCTTCGCCGAGAACACCATCTACGGACTGCTCGGCCGCAACGGCGCCGGCAAGACCACCCTGATGTCGATCATCACGGGGCAGAACTTCGCCACGACCGGCGACGTCCGGGTATACGGCCAGGCGCCCTTCGAGAACCCTGCGGTGCTGCGTCGCATGTGCTTCGTTCGCGAGAGCCAGAAGTACCCCGACGACGCGACCCCGCGCCATGCGCTGCGGATGGCGCGGCTGTTCTTCCCCCGATGGGATCAGGCCCTCGCCGACGACCTGGTGGCGCAGTTCCGTCTGCCGATGACCAAGGCCATCAAGAAGCTCTCCCGGGGGCAGCTGTCGATGGTCGGGGTCATCATCGGCCTCGCCTCGCGCGCCGAGCTCACGTTCTTCGACGAGCCGTACCTCGGCCTCGACGCCACGTCGCGCCAGATCTTCTACGACCGGCTGCTCGAGGACTACGCCGAGCACCCGCGCACCGTGGTGCTCTCCAGCCACCTCATCGACGAGGTCTCGAACCTCATCGAGCGCGTCGTGCTCATCCACCGGGGATCGGTCCTGCTCGATGAGGAGACCGACGCCGTGCGCGACCGCGCGACCGCCATCATCGGCGACGCCCCCGCGGTCGACGCGTTCACCGCCGGGCGCGATGTCCTGCACCGCGAGCAACTGGGTCGCGTCGCCAGCGTCACGGTGTTCGGCACCCTGACCGAGGCCGACCGCGCGGGCCTGCGGGACGCCGGGCTCGAGACCTCACCCGTGTCGCTGCAGCAGCTCGTCGTCCGCCTCACCCAGCAGTCCGCCGACGCCCCGGCATCCTCCGAAGGAGTCCCGCGATGAACCGCACCCTCAACGTCGCCCGCATGCAGCTGGTGAACAAGCAGACCTTCGTCTGGGTGCCGGCCCTGGTGCTGCTCGGCGCCCTCGCCGTGACGCTCGCGGCCTACGCCGTCCTGCGCAGCTCGGGTATCGCCGACGACACCCCGTTCTACGGAGGCGGGGCGCAGGCACCGCTCTGGTACTTCGCGGTCGTGGGGGCCCAGGCGCTCACCTTGACGTTCCCCTTCTCGCAGGCCATGAGCGTCTCGCGTCGGGAGTTCTTCGCCGGCACGCTGCTGATCGCCCTCGCCACCTCGGCGGCGCTGGCGCTCGCATTCGTCGCCGGCGGCCTCCTCGAGGAGGCCACCGGCGGCTGGGGCATGGACGGCTACTTCTTCAAGCTCGAGTGGCTGTGGGCGGCGGGGCCGGTGTTCGCCGGCCTGTCCTACCTGGCGCTGTCGATGCTCTTCTTCGTCATCGGCTTCGCCGGGGCCACGGTGTACAAGAGATTCGGAGCGCTCGCCCTGACGGTCGTGGTCCTCGGCGTCCTCGCGCTCCTCGTGGGCGCCCTCTGGCTCATCGGCGCCGCCGACGGGTGGCAGACGGTATTCGGGTGGATCGCGGATGCGGGCCCGATCGGCCTCACGGTCGCGACCGTCGCGCTCGTCGTGGTGCTGGCCGGCGCGTCCTTCCCGGTTCTGCGCCGCGCCACCCCCTGAGCGCCCCCTCACTCCTGGGCGTAGATGGCCTGCCGCATCGTCGCCGTCGCGCTGTGGGCCGCCATGCCCTCGGAGTCCGAGATGACCTGCACGGCGTCGGCGAGCTCGGGGGTCGCCGCGCGGCTGATGCGCTGGTATGTCAGCGGCTTGACGAAGCGCGACACCGAGAGCCCGGCGCTGTGCTTGGCACCGCCGGCGGTCGGGAGCACGTGGTTCGTCCCGGCCATCCCCTTATCGGAGTAGGCCACCGTGCTCCACGGTCCGAGGAAGATCGAGCCGTAGTTGCGCAGCCGGTCGTGATACCAGGCGTCGTCGGTCGAGATGACCTCGAGGTGCTCGGGCGCGAGGTCGTCCATCAGGGCCGCGGCGGTCTCGCGATCGGCCGCGACCGTGACCGATCCGTAGTCCCGCCACGCGGGACCGGCGATGGGCTCGGTGGCGAGGCCCGCGAGCTGCCGGTCGACCGCGGCGATCACGGCGCGGCCGTGTTCCTCGGAGGTGGTCACGAGGGCGGCGGGCGAGTTCGGCCCGTGCTCGGCCTGACCCAGCAGGTCGGCGGCGACGATCTCGGGATCGGCGCTCTCGTCGGAGATCACCGCGACCTCCGACGGCCCGGCGAGCAGGTCGATGGCGACCGTTCCGAAGAGCTGGCGCTTGGCCTCGGCGACGTAGGCGTTGCCGGCCCCGACGAGCATGTCGACGGGAAGGTCTCCCAGCAGGCCGAACGCCATCGCGGCGAGGGCCTGGACTCCGCCGAGCACGAACACACGGTCGACGCCCGACAGGTGCGCGGCGTAGACGACCGCGTCGTTCGCGCCGCCGTCGGGCTGGGGCGGGGTGCAGGCGATCACGGTCGGGACGCCCGCGGCCTTGGCGACGCCCACGGTCATGAACGCACTCGCGGTGAGCGGGAAGCGTCCGGCCGGCAGGTACGCGCCGACCCGCGAGACCGGGATGTACCGCGCACCGGTGACGAGTCCGGGCACGAGCTCGGTCTCGAAGTCCTTCAGGTGCGAGCGCTGCTCCGCCGCGAAGGCGCGAGTACGCTCCGATCCGAGCTCGATCGCGGCGCGGAGGTCGGCGGGCAGCCGGTCGCCGCTGGTGGCGATCTGCTCCGCGGACAGCTCGATGTCGCCGCCGGCGTAGCGGTCGAGCGAGCGGGCGTAGTCGAGCACGGCGTCGATGCCACGGCTCTGGATGTCGGAGAGCATGGCCGAGACGGTCGCGATCACCGCCGGATCCCGCTGCGCCGCCGGGGCGTCGATCAGCGGGGTCTTCAGGTGGTGGAAGGAACCGTCGAGGCGCTCGAGCAGCGCAGGAGTGAATCGCATACCGGAACGCTAGGGCCGCGCCATCTCCCCCACAAGACCGATGGTCACGATGCTTTCCATAGGCTTTACCATTGGCTCGTGACGCTCACCCAGTTGAAGGCCTTCCTCGCCGCCCTCGAGTGCGGCTCGTTCACCGCCGCGGCGGTCGAGCTCGCGACGACGCAGGCCTCGGTGTCGGAGCTCGTCGCCCGGCTCGAGCGCGAGTTGGGGGTGCGCCTGTTCACCCGCGGCGGTCGCCGACTCGCCCCCACCGAGGCGGCCGTGGCGCTGCGCGGGCACGCCGAGCAGGCCGTGTCGGCGATCGACAACGGCGTCGAGACCATGCGGGCACTGCACGCCCTCGAGGGCGGCACCTGCACCTTCGGCGTGCTGCGCAACGCTGCGTACTACGACCTCTCCGACCTCGTGCAGCGCTTCCACGAGCGGCATCCGCGGGTGAAGGTGCGCCTGGTGGGCATCAACTCGGCCCTCGTGGCCCGATCGATCGCCGCCGGTGAGATCGAGGCCGGGCTGCTCGTGCTCCCGGTCGACGAGGACGGCCTGCGGATCACCCCGCTCTTCCGCGACGAGGTGCTGTACGCCACCGCGCGCCCAGACGGACCGGCGGAGCCGGTCTCGATCGGGCAGGTGTGCGACGCCAAGCTCGTCCTCTACGACGCCTACGCCGGCTCACAGGACCCGACGCGGCGACAGCTGCTCGAGCGGGCGCGCCTGGAGGGGCGGGTGATCGACCCGGCGATCGAGGTGGAGAACGTCGAGACGGCCCTCGGCCTGGTCGCATCGGGCGCCGCCGACACCGTGGTCTCGCGCACCATCGCCGAATCGGCGTCGTTCCCCGCCGGCATCCGGGTCGTGCCCTTCGCCGAACCGCTCTACGACACCATCGCTCTCGCGCAGCGGGAGGGCGCGTACCTGTCTCCGGCGGCTCGGCGCCTGGCCGAGCTGGCCGAGCGGATGCTGCGCGCACGGATCGCCGTGCACCCGGGGCGCACGGCGATCGAGTGATGTCCGCGAATCCTCAGTCGTCCTCCGTCGCGGTGACCATGACGCCCACGGGGGCGAGGTAGCCGTTGGGGTCGATCATCCAGTCGGCGTCGCGCGCGGCGTCGACGACCTCGGGTGCCCACTCCAAGTAGACCCGGTCGTCGCCGGAGTTGATCACGAGGAGCTCGCCGGCCCCGGACTCCCCCGCGTCGATGCAGCGGAACGCGCGCCAGGCCCCCGCCGGAACCGAGAACGAGTCGGAGGGATCGAGTTCGACCGTCGTGGCGGGGTCGCCGTTGAGGGTCACCGCCCACCGCCCGCTCTTGACGAGGAGCGCCTGGTTCTTGTCGTGGCGGTGGCGCAGGATGCCCTCGTCCTCGGCGGCGCGCACCCACGCCATGTTGAACGAGTGCGGCTCGTGGATGCGCGGCACCTGCCGGCGGTCCTCGGTCATGCCGTAGCCGATCGCCAGGCTGAGCTCGGCGGCGCCGCCGGGCAGGCTCGCGCACAGCAGGGCGTTCGCACTGTAGACGCGGTCGCCCGGCTGGATGACGCGGCCGCGCATGTCCTCGACCGAGTAGGTGGTGAGCTCGTCGACGTACTTCTGCTGGATCGGCTTGATCAGCGCGACGTCGTCGGGCAGCACATCGCCCGCGACGGTGTCGATCAGCTGGTTGTCGGCCGTGAGGTGCAGACCGTACGACTCCGCCTCCTTCAGCACGGAGGGGCCCCAGATGATGCCGCCCGTCACGTCGCGGCCGAGCACGGTCCAGAGGATGCCGTCATCGGGCCCCTCGTTGGTGAACCCGCGGAAGATCCACGTGGGGATCGAGATGATGTCGCCGTCGGTGCTGACGTACTCGCCCTGTTTGCCGTCGATGCCCCATCGGAGACGGAACTCACCGCCGAGGTTGACGAAGACCTCGGCGGTGAAGTGCAGGTGCAGGTTGTTGGAGATGCCGTTGGGCATACCCGCGGCGCCGGTGTTGAAGCCGTGCTCCTCGGTCAGGTTGATGACCTGGCCGGCGTTCTGCGACACGCCGCCGCCGATGAACGCGTAGTTCTCCTTGCGGTCCGAACCGGGCGTCCGGCAGTCGATGAACGCGGCGTTGTGCGGCGCCCAGTCGCTCTTGCGGATGGTCCGGCGGTCGATCTCGGCCCCGTCGACGACGGTGTCGTGGCTCAGTCGATCGGTACTCATGATGGTGTTCTTCCTCCGTGTTTCAGTAGATGTTTCCGGGTCCGATGGGCTCGTCTCCGCGCATGCCCGCGATCTGGGCGCGCAGGGCGATGTCGTCCCACAGGCGCACTTCCTTGACCAGGGCTCCCTGGTGGAACGTGAACTGCGAGATGCCGAGCACGTCGACCGGCTTGCCGGTGAGCGGCCCGTAGTTCGGGACGCCGTTGTAGGCGCCGACGAACTTCCAGGTGACCGCGACCCGCAAGCCCGCGTAGCGGACGTCGTAGTTGGTCTGGATGTCGCGGATCTCGAACTGCCCGGCCGGGAACGACTCGAGGAAGCGCAGCAGCGCCCGTCGGTAGCCCTCGGGCCGGATGACGATGCGGTTGCCGACGGTCAGCAGCACCAGGTCGCGGTGGAAGAACCTTTCGACCTTCTGCAGGTCGCGGTCGTTCCACACCGTCTGGATCATCTCGATGACCCGCTCGACCTCGGGGCGGTGGTCGTCGGGACGCGGACCGGAGTCGCCGACGGCGATCGGGTCGACGGGCGCCGGCTCGGTCCACGAGCCGGTGTAGCCGCGGAAGGCCGAGACGCGGGCGAGCTCGTCGAGGTCGACGCCCAGCGCGAGCGCGCCGGCGAGCGAGTCGCGCACCACCCATTCCTCGACCATGCGTCCCCGACGGTAGAGGCAGTTCGCGATCGTGCGGCTATGCTCCGAGGTCTGCAGGTGGCCCGAGAGCACGAGGTGCGAGCTGAGGAAGGCTTCGTCCCCACGCGCCTCCCAGATCACGTCCTCGGCCTGGCCGGTGCGGTCAGGGGTCGCCGAAATGCGCATGAGGGTTCCCTCGATCACCTCGTCGCGCGTGATCGAGGTGCCGTAGGCGCCGTGCACGATCGAGTCGGGCTCGTAGTTCTCGCGGATGAAGCTGATCGACCGATCCACCCAGATGAGGTCGGTCACCTCCCGGATGAAGTCGTCGGGATCCGCATACGGCTGGTAGGCGACCGGGTCGAGAGGCACTCGGGGCTCCTTAGGGATGTCGGCGCCGAAGCCGGCGCGGCGTCTGATGCTCG
Organism: Microbacterium oleivorans; assembly: GCF_013389665.1. Taxonomy (NCBI): domain Bacteria; kingdom Bacillati; phylum Actinomycetota; class Actinomycetes; order Micrococcales; family Microbacteriaceae; genus Microbacterium; species Microbacterium oleivorans. Next base: position 1,816,039 of record NZ_CP058316.1, read on the forward strand.
CAGTGTATGCGTATGCACAACCACGATGCAAGAGGCGAGGCGGAAGGCGACGACCGCGCGGGCGTCGCCCGCCGTCGCGACGTGGGCGTCAGCGGACGCGCGGCGAGGCGAGGGTGCGACGCTCGACGAAGGTCGTCTCGAACTCCACGTGCGCGTAGTCGACCGGCCGCTCCTCGATGCGCTCCACCATCAGGCGGCCGGCCTCCCGCGCCATGCGGACGTAGTCGTAGGCGATCGTCGACAGCTGGATGATGGGCCACGACGCGGGCGGGAGGTCGTCGAACCCGATGATCGAGATATCCTCGGGCACGGCGGCGCCCATCCGGCGCGCGGCGTTGAGGGCGCCGTAGGCGACGACGTCGTTGCCGCAGAAGATGAGCGAGGGTGGCTCAGTCAGGGCGAGGAGCTCGGACGTCGCGGTGTCGCCCGTCTCGGTGTCGAACGGACCGCGGCGGACGTAGTCGGGGTCCAGCCCGAGACCCCGGGTGCGCAGCGCCGAGCGGAGTGCGAGCTCGCGCGACTGACCGGTGCTCGTGTTCTCGGGCCCGAGAACCGCACCGATGCGCTCGTGGCCGATCTCGAGCGCCCGGTCCACCGCGGCCTGGAAGCCCGGCGATGGAGCGACCACCGTCGCGTCGGCGTCGACGTACGCCGCCGTGCGGTTGAAGTACACGAACGGGAGGCCGCGATCGCGCAGGCGGAGCGGCACGACGGAGTCCACCGTGGTCGTGGCCAGGATGACGCCGTCGAGCCCGTTGGCGATGAGGCGCTCGGCGACGGACTCGTCGGTCGTCTCGGTGTGCAGCACCAGCTGATAGCCGCGCGCCTCGAGCTCGCGGTGCAACGGCGCGATGATGTGCGAGTAGAACTGGTTGCCGAGGTCGGTGACGAGCAGACCGATGCGCCGCGTCCGCCCCGATGAGAGCGCCCGCCCCGCCTCGCTCGGCACATAGCCGAGCAGCGCGGCGGCTTCGCGCACGCGCTTCTTGGTCTCGTCGGACACCCGGGGGTCGTCACGGAGCGCGCGCGAGACGGTCGGTTGCGAGACTCCGGCGAGCCGAGCGACATCTCTGCTGGTGACAGCCATGGACCCCCCCCCTGCAGGCTCGGCGCTACGGCTCGAAGTCTAGCGGAGACTTGACGTTCTGTGCATACGCAGTCATAGTGGCAACATACGTATGCATGGGAAGGATGCACCGATGCCCCTCTACCTGAAGAATGCGCCGACGAAGTCGTTCACCGACACCGCGCAGAGCGACGTCGCCGCGCGGGTGCGCACGATCATCGACGACATCCGCGGCAACGGCGACGAGGCCGTCGCACGCTACGCGGCCCAGTTCGACCGGTGGGAGGCACCCTTCCGCCTCGACGACGACCGCATCGACGAGATCATGGCGAGCCTCGATCCGCAGGTGATCGACGACATCCGGTTCGTGCAGGATCAGGTGCGGACCTTCGCCCAGGCGCAGCGCGACTCGCTCGTCGACATCGAGGTCGAGACGCTTCCGGGCGTCCACCTCGGGCAGAAGCACGTGCCCGTCCAGGCCGCGGGCGCCTACATCCCCGGCGGCAAGTACCCGCTGACGGCATCCGCCCACATGACCATCATCACCGCGAAGGTCGCCGGCGTGCCCCGCGTGGTCGCCTGCACCCCGCCGATCCGCGGTGAGATCCCCGCCGCAACGGTCGCCGCGATGAAGCTCGCCGGTGCCGACGAGATCTACATCCTCGGTGGTATCCAGGCCGTCACGGCGATGGCCGTGGGGACCGAGACGATCGCGCCGGTCAATCTCATCGCCGGCCCCGGCAACGCCTACGTCGCCGAGGCCAAGCGCCAGCTGTTCGGCGAGGTCGGCATCGACCTCTTCGCCGGGCCCACCGAGATCCTCATCGTCGCCGACGACGACGCCGATCCGTTCCTCACTGCCGTCGACCTGCTCTCGCAGGCCGAGCACGGTCCGGAGTCGCCGGCCGTCCTCATCACGACCTCGCGCTCTCTCGGCGAGCGCGTGATGACCCTCGTCGACGAACTCCTCCCGGGGATGTCCACGAGGGATTACGCCGAGCCGGCCTGGCGGGACTGGGGCCAGGTGATCGTCGTCGACGACCTCGACGAGGCCTACGCCCTCGCCGACACGTTCGCCTTCGAGCACGTGCAGGTCTTCACGAACGAGCCCCGCGCCGCGCTCGAGAAGATGCACGACTACGGCGCGCTCTTCCTCGGCGAGAACACCTGTGTCTCGTACGGCGACAAGGTGATCGGCACGAACCACGTGCTGCCCACCCTCGGCGCCGCCCGCTACACCGGCGGGCTCTGGGTGGGCAAGTACCTGCGGACCGTCACCTACCAGGAGATCGTCGACCCGGCGTCGTCGGCGCTGCTGGGCGAGGTGTGCGGCCGGGCGGCGCGGGTCGAGCTGTTCGAGGGCCACGCCCGATCGGGCGATGCGCGTGCGTGGCGGCACGCCGGCACGAGCTTCCCGTGGATCGAGGAGAGCCGGGCGGGCGCGCGGTGACCGACCTCTCCGGTCGGATCGCCCTGGTCACCGGCGGCGGGAGCGGTCTCGGCGCCGCGATCGCAGACGCCCTGCACGGCGCCGGGGCCGAGGTGGTCCTGGTCGGTCGCGACACGACACGGCTCGACGCGGTGGTCGCCCGCCTCGGCGAGCGCGCGCGGCGGGTGGCCTGCGACGTGTCGGATCCCGCTGCGGTCGAGGGCCTGCGCGACGAGCTCGCCCCCACCGAGGTGTCGATCCTCGTCAACAATGCCGGGATCGCCGGTCCCGTCGCGGCGCTGACCGAGGTCACCGCGGCGGATTGGGACGAGGTGTTCGCGGTGAACGTTCGCGGTACCTTCCTCATGTGTCGCGCCTTCCTCCCGGGCATGGTCGCGCGGGGAGCGGGCGATGTCATCAACGTCGCGTCGGTGTCGGGCAAGCGCCCGCTGGCGCACCGAACCCCGTACACGGCCTCGAAGATGGCCGTGCTCGGCCTGACGACCTCGCTCGCGTTCGAGGTCGGTCCTGCCGGGGTGACGGTCAACAGCCTGTCCCCGGGACCCGTGGCCGGCGACCGCATGGCCCGGAACTTCCGGCTCGAGGCCGAGCGTTCGGGCACCTCGGCCGAGAGCGCCGAGGCGGCCTTCGTCTCGCGATCGGCGCTGGGCAGGATGGTCACCGCGTCCGAGGTCGGGGCCGCCGTGGTCGCGATGCTGAACATGCCCGGTATGTGCGGCGCCGATGTCGATCTCTCGGCCGGGATGGTCGCCTGATGCCCGCCCCCTCGGCTCCGCCGCGCGGGCCGTCGCTCCGGGCCCGGGCCGACGCCGGCGAGCGTCTGATCGGCGCGCTGCTGCGGATGCCGGGCGAGGAGCTCGTCGAGATGCTCGCGGTGGCGGACTTCGACTTCGTCCTCATCGACGGCGAGCACGGGCCCGCCGACATCGTGCCCCTCCGCCAGCACATCGCCGTCGCCGCCGCGCACGGGGTGCCCGTGATCGTCCGGGTCGGCGAGGGCGACGCCGGCATGATCCTGCGTGTGCTCGACCAGGGCGCGCAGGGGATCCTCGCGCCGCACATCGACGACCCCGCCGGTGCCGCGGCCGTCGTCTCGGCCGCGCATTACCCGCCGGCCGGTACCCGGGGCTTCGCGACCTACAGCCGGGCCGGGAGATTCGGCGAGACGGATGCCGCGGAGCACCGCGACTGGTATCTGCAGAACACGCTCGTGCTCGGCATGATCGAGTCGCCCGCCGGCGTCGCCGCGGCCGACGGTATCGCCCGCACGCCGGGGCTCGACGGGATCATGATCGGGCCCGCCGATCTCGCCGCCTCGTCGGGTCCCGACGATCCGTCGGTGGCGGCCGCGTCCGCGCGGGTGAACCGGGCGGTCGCGGATGCCGGGCGGCTGCGCATGGACATCGTCGGAACGCCCGAGGCGGCGGCAGCAGCGTTCGCGGACGGCGCGCACCTGGTGGTCTACAACCTCGCCCACTCGCTCATGCGTCATCTGCGCGGGCTGCGCGCGGCCCGCGACTGACCGCGCTCCACCACGCACGCACCGCCGCCCCGACCTCGTCCGGGCGCTCGACCGGCGACAGATGGCCGGCATCGACCGAGACCGGGATGCCGTCGGCCACCGCTGCGAGGATCTCCTCGTGGAACGCCGGCGGGCAGAGGACGTCGTCCGAGGCCGAGAGCACGAGGGTCGGCACCCGGACACGGCGCAGTCCCTCGCGCAGGTCGACGCGCGTGCCCTGCAGGTGCAGCTGCATCGCGAGGGCGCCGGGGGCGGTCTCGGCCCCCATCCGCAGCGTCCGCTCGACCAGGTCGGGGCGCCGTGCCACGACCCCGGGGCCGAGCAGCGCGCCGAGGATCTCGGCCTGCAGGTCGCGCGGCGCGTCGCCGGCGTCGAGCCGCGCGAGCCACCTCCGCCACGACGCACGCTGCGCGTCGGTCGGCGCCTTGGCGTTGGTCGAGGCGACGAACAGCCCGCTCACCCGCTCGGGCGCTCGCACGGCGAGCGCCATCGCCACGATCCCACCGAGCGACAGGCCGCCGATGGCGAAGACCGGAGGCAGTTCGTCCAGCAGCCGCTCGACCTGACGACCCAGATCGTCCTCGGTCAGCTCGGGCGTCCGCGCATCGTCGACGCCGCATCCCGTCCACAGGTCCGCCGTGCAGTTCATCCCCGGGAGCAGGACGAGCGGGGTCACGTCAGCCCTTCACCGCCCCGTCGCTGAGCCCGGCCACGAGGTACTTCTGCGCGATGAACGCGATTACCACCACGGGGATCGTCAGCAGCATCGACGCCGCTCCCGCCTGCTGCAGCATCGGGAGCGTCTGTCCGAGCTGCGTGGCGATGAACACGGGCACCGTCTTCGACGACGAGTCGGTCAGCACCAGCGCCGTGAGGTACTCCTGGAAGGCGAAGAGGAAGACGAAGATCCCCGCGGTGAGGATGCCCGGCCCCATGAGCGGGATCATCACGCGACGCAGCATCCCGATGCGGGTGCAGCCGTCGATCATCGCGGCCTCGTCGAGCTCACGAGGGATCTCGGCGAAGAAGTTGCGCAGCAGCCAGATCGTGAAGGGCTGGTTGATCGCGACGAGCGCGATCGCCAGGGCGAACGTGGTGTCGTAGATGCCGAGCGCCCGACTGATGTCGTACATCGGGAGCACGACCGCGAACCGCGGCAGCGCGCGGAAGATGAGGGCGAGCACCAGGAGCAGCGCCGACACGTAGCTGGGGAAGCGGGACAGCGCGTAGGCGGCGGGGATCCCGATGATCAGGGCGATGACGGTCGAGACGACGGCCACCACCACGGTGTTGACGAGATAGTCGGCGAAGTAGGTGGTCTGCCACAGGTCGACGAAGGCCTGCACCGTGGGCTGGTAGTCCCACAGCACCGGCGGGTTGGCGAACGCGACGTTCGTCGGCTTGGTCACCGACAGCGTCATCCAGATGAACGGGCTGAGCATCACGACGCACAGGATCGCGAGCAGGATGCCGGTGATCACGGGCGGCCGGCCGAGCCGGCGTCGACGTGCGCGCCCGGTGCCCTCGATGTCGCCGGTGGTGATGGCGCGTGTGGAGAGGTCGCCGCTGGTGAGCGTCATCGTTCCGCCCTCGCTTCCTGGAAGATGCCGCGGATGAAGGGGATGAGCATGACGAGGATGAGGAGGATCGTCAGCACGTTGATGGCGCTGCCGAGTCCGAGGTTCTGCGCCCCGTCGGCGAAGGCCACCGAGTACACGTAGAGCATGATCGACTCGTTGCCGATCGCCTGCGCCTGTGGCGAGAGGGGGATGAGGTTGTCGAACATCCGCAGCACGTCCATGATCGAGATGAGCGTGACGAACCCGATGACCCCGCGGATCGTGGGGATGATGACGTTGAGGTGGGTCTGCACCGCGTTGGCGCCGTCGATCGTCGCCGCCTCGCGCAGCTCGACCGGAACGCCCTGGAGCCCGGCGAGGATGATGAGCATCGCGAACGGGAGCATGTGCCAGACGGTGTTGGAGATGACCAGCACGGCGTTGGGAACCTGGTCGGTGAACCAGAGCACCTGCGATCCGCCCAGCAGGCCGATGAACCGGTTGACGACACCGCCGAAGTTGTCGTCGAAGAGCCACGAGTAGGCCACGGCGCCGACCAGGTTGGGCAGGACGTACGACACGAGCATGATGCCCAGCACGAGGGGGCGCGAAGTCGTCAGGCGGTTCACGCCGGTGGCGATGAGGTAGCCGAGCACGAGCAGGATGGTCGTCGTGATGACGGTCACCACGATCGTGAACAGCGCGGCCCGGCCGAAGCGTGCGTCGGTGAGCGCGTCGACGAAGTTCGCCAGGCCGACGAACGTGCCCGGCGTTCCGTAGCGGACGCTTTCGAAGCTCCACTGGATGGTTCGGATGAGCGGCACGACCAGCAGGCCGGCCATGATGACGAAGCTCGGTGCGAACAGCAGCCAGAACTCGCGTGCCTTCATATCGGGAACTCCCCTCGATCGGCCGCGGCCTGGACCTGGATCCAGGCCGCGGTCATCGATGTGTCAGTGCGGTTCGGTGCGGTGGAGGTGCGTCAGCCGACGAAGGCCTCGCCCGCCGCCTGCATCTGGGCCATGCCGTCCTCGACCGAGACGTTGCCCGACAGCACCTGGACGAGGATCGGACGGATCTCGTTGGTCAGGTCGGCGAGGATGGGCGAGACCACGGGCGGCATCGCCGCGGCGATCGAGTCGTTGGCCGCCTCGCCGTAGGGCGAGTTCTCTGCCGTGACCATGCCCTCGCGAGCCGGGTAGGCCGCGGGCACCGAGGCGGTCGACGCATCCTCGCTGACGGCGGAGGCCATCATGACGAAGAGCATGTCGTGGTCGAGCTTGGTGTTGAACGGGATGGACCAGCCGTCGATCGACAGGCGGTTGTAGGCGTACTCGGCATCGTCGCTGAGCTTGGGCGGGGCGGCGAAGGCGAACGACTCGGCGAGGTTGCTGTTGGTGTCGAGGGTGAGGTCGTTCATACGGCCCGAGAACATGATCGACATCGCCGCGGTGCCGTTGTACATCTGCTGCTGCACCTTGGGCTGGTCGAAGGTCGTGACCTGCGGGTCCATGTAGGGGACGAGGGCCAGCATCCCCTCGAGCGCCTGCTGCGCCTCGGGGGTGTCGAGGGTGACCTCGCCGGACTCGTCCACGAAGTCCGCGCCGAGGGAGTTCATCGCGGCCTGGAAGCTCGTGGAGACGTCGGATGTCGCGAGCCACGGCAGGGCGATGGGGTAGGCCATGGTGCCCTCGGCCTGGATCGCCTCGGCGGCGGCGATCATCTCGTCGAACGTGGTGGGGACCTCGAGTCCGAGGTCCTCGAAGACGTCCGCGCGGTAGGCCATGACGAACATCTGCGCCTGCATCGGCAGGGCGTAGAGCTTGCCGTCGTACGACATGCCGGTGCGCATGGACTCGCTGATCTCGTTGAGGCCGTACTCGTCGGCGTACTTGTCGAACAGGTCGTCCAGCGGAACCAGCTTCTCGTCGGTGGCGAGCCCCGGGATGACGAAGCCGTAGGTCTCGACGATGTCGTAGGTGCCCGTGTCGCCCGCGAGCGTTGCGGTGGTCTTGGTCACCTGCCCGCCGAAGTCGATCGGGTCGTGCTTGACGGTGACATCGTCCTTCGAGCAGCTCGACACCATGGTGTTGGTGAACGGATCGATGGCGGAGGAGTTGTAGGCGAGCACGTTGACCGTGGTCGCCGAATCGGGTGCGGTGTAGTCGCACGTGACCTCGGTGGCATTCGCGTTCCCCGTGCGGCTGCCGGCGCCGCATCCGGTGAGGGCGAGTGCACCCACGGCCGCCGCGGCGACAAGGGCGAAAGCGCGCTTCTGAGTGGATGACATGGGCACACCGTATACGTATGCATAGCGGTAAGGGAAGACTTACCAGCCAGCACGGTCGGTAACGATCGCGTTTCGTGAATACGTATAAGTGTTACGGCCGGCGCAGATCAGTCGGCCGCGCGCTCAGGGGCGTCTTCCGACACGTCCTCGGCGGCGATGCGGTGGTGGCGGATGACCTCGGCGACGACGAACCCGAACCACTTCTGCGCGAACTCGGGGTCGAGGTCGGCTTCCTCCGCGAGCCGGCGCAGGCGTGCGATCTGGCGCTCCTCGCGACCGGGGTCGGATGCCGGCATGCCGTGCTCGGCCTTGAGCTCACCGACCTGCTTGGTGCAACGGAATCGCTCCGCGAGCATGAAGACGAGCGCGGCGTCGATGTTGTCGATGCTCGCGCGCAGGCGCTGGAGTTGTGTCGTGGCGTCGGTCATGGCGGCTCCTCCCCCGCCGACCCTATCGGCTGACAGGGTGCCGCGTTCTCCCCCTCGGCCACCGCCGGCCGCGGCCTAGAGTGTGACCATGACGAAGCCCCGCCCGAGCACCTCCGCGACCGCGGTCCCCTCCGCTCCGGCAGCCGAGGTCCCGTCGCGCGACCGACCGGTGTGGGGCGCCCTCTCGCGTCCGTTCGCCGCCGGCTTCTTCCTCGCGCTCGGGGCCCTCGCGGCGATCGTCCTCGGGCTCGCGATCTCGAGCCTGTCGACGGTGCTGATCTATGTCGCGATCGCCCTCTTCGTGGCCCTCGCGCTCGACCCTGTCGTGAGGTTCCTCATGCGACGGGGCATCAGCCGCGCGTGGGGCATCGTGATCACCTTCGTCGCCCTCGCGGTCATCATCGTCGGCATCCTGTGGATCGTCCTGCCCCCCGTCGTGCGGCAGATCGAGCAGTTCGTGGGCGACGTCCCGACCATCGTGAACGACGTGCTTCGCAGCGACACCGTGCAGTGGGCGGAGGACACGTTCGGCGACAGCCTCAGCGACATCCTCAACGAGGTGCAGAGCTTCGTCACGAACCCGTCGAACATCGCCGCGATCGGCGGCGGTCTGCTGCAGATCGGCGTCGACGTGGTCACGGCCATCTCCGGGTCGATCATCGTGCTGGTGCTGAGCCTCTACTTCCTCGCGTCGCTCCCCCGCATGAAGAACGCGCTCGTCCGCCTCTCGCCGGCGCGCTCGCGCGCGACGGTCGCCGACATGACCCGACAGATCACCGAGTCGATCGGCGGCTACCTGTCGGGGATGGTCGTGCTCGCCCTCATGAACGCGGTCTTCGCCTTCATCGTGCTGACGCTCATCGGCGTGCCCTTCGCCGCGCTGCTCGCGGTGCTGGCCTTCGCCATCACCCTCATCCCGCTCGTGGGAACCGTGATCTTCTGGGTCGGCGCCTCGGTGATCACGCTCCTGACCAACCCGACGGCCCCGTTGCCCGCGATCATCTTCGCGGGCGTCTACCTCATCTACATGCAGGTCGAGGCATACCTGCTGACCCCGCGTGTGATGAACCGCACGGTGTCGGTGCCGGGCTCGCTCGTGGTGATCGGCGCGCTCGTCGGCGGAACCCTGCTCGGGCTGCTCGGCGCGCTGGTCGCCATCCCCGTGACCGCCTCGATCCTGCTGATCGTCAACCAGATCGTCATCCCCCGACAGGACGCCAAGAAGCACCGCACCTGAGTCGGGTCGGGTCCGCGCAGATCAGGTGATCGGCAGCAGGCACGTCGGGCTCGGAACCGCGACGCGGTGCCGCACCTTTCCCGGCACGCCGGTGCGGGGGTCGCGGGTCATGGACACGAGGTCGTTCGAGTGCTGACCGGCCACGACCAGGGTGTCGCGCACGACGATGTGGTGGCGCGGCCACGAGACCCCCGCGTCGACGAGGGCGAGCTGCTCGAGCCGGTCACCGGCGCCGCCGACACGCAGCACGCCGAGGGTGTCGCTGCCGCGGACGCCGGCGTAGACCGTCTCGCCGTCGGGGGTCATCGCGATCTCGGCGGCGGTGTCGTCGTCGAGCGAACCGACGAGGCCCGTCGCCGACAGCATGCGCCACCGGCCGGCGCGGTCGGCTCCGAGCACGAACACCTCACGGGAGAGCTCGGTGAGCACGTAGAGATGGCCGCTCGGATGCCAGAGCGTGTGGCGCGGGCCGCTTCCGAGCGGCAGGGCGACCTCCTGCACCGCTCGCAGACCGTGCGGGGTGTCCCGCCAGAACCGCACGAGATCGAGGCCCATGTCCGTCGTGACGATGAGGCCGCCGGGCAGGTGTCGCGCCTGATGCGAGCGCGATGGGCGGGGGGTGCCGGCATCCTGATCGGGACCGGGATGCTGCGGCGCAGGCTCCGCCGATCCCGGGACGAGGTGCGCGAACTCGGGACCGGCGGCCTCGCGCAGCGCCCGCGCGGCGGCGGCGAGGTCGATGTCGCCCTCACCGGCCCCGGACGGGGCGTCGGGACCGTACGGGTCGACCGCGGCGGGGGCGATGACCGGGTGGGACGGCGCGCCGGCGGCATCCAGCGTCATCCGCACCAGTCGACCGTCGCTCCAACAGCTCGCGACGAGAGACCCGCCGTCGGGCGCCACGGCGATGTGGCACACGGCCTCGCCCGCCGCGACCGCACGCCCGAGCGGCACCCACGTATCGGGGCCGGTGCGCCGGTAGGCCTGCACCTCACCTCGGAACTCGAGCGCCGCGTACACGACGTCCGATCGCGGGTGCCGGGCCAGCCACGAGGGCGACGACGCGGTCGCCACCTCGGGGCGCGACGAGAGCTGCCCGTCGGCGGTCGCGCCGTCGGAGTCGCCGGCGTGCACCAAGCCGATGCCGGATGCCTCCCCCGCCATATCGGCGGTGTAGCCGCCCAGCAGCAGGCGCATGTCAGTCGACGAGGTCGTGGCGCACGATCACCGCGTCGCGGGCGGGACCCACACCGATGACCGAGATGCGCGTGCCGCTCATCTTCTCGAGTGCGAGCACGTAGTCCCGAGCCTCGACCGGCAGCTCCTCGAAGGTGCGGGCGGTCGAGATGTCCTGCTTCCAGCCGGGGAAGTACTCCAGGATCGGCGTGGCGTGGTGGAAGTCGGACTGGTTGACCGGCACCTCGTCGAACCGCTCGCCGTCGACGTCGTAGGCGACGCAGACCGGGATGCGGTCGAGCCCGGTGAGGATGTCGAGCTTGGTCAGCACGAGGTCGGTGATGCCGTTGATGCGTGTCGCATACCGCGTGATGGGGGCGTCGTACCAGCCGACACGGCGCGGACGACCGGTGGTGGTCCCGAACTCGAAGCCGCGCGAACGGAGGAAGTCGCCGTTCTCGTCGAAGAGCTCGGTGGGGAAGGGGCCCGAGCCGACGCGCGTCGTGTAGGCCTTGACGATGCCGACGATGCGATCGAGGCGGTTCGGTCCGACGCCCGCGCCCGTCGCGGCACCGCCCGCGGTCGCCGACGACGACGTCACGAACGGGTAGGTGCCGTGGTCGACGTCGAGCATCGTGGCCTGACCGCCCTCGAAGACGACGACGTCGCCGGCGTCGAGCGCGTTGCTCAGCAGCAGACCGGTGTCGCACACCATGGGGCGCAGTCGGTCGGCGTACGACAGCAGGTCCTCGACGATCTCGTCCGCGGTGATCGCGCGGCGGTTGAAGACCTTCACGAGCAGGTGGTTCTTCTGGTCGAGGGCGCCCTCGACCTTCTGCCGCAGGATGTTCTCGTCGAAGAGATCCTGGACGCGGATGCCGACGCGATTGATCTTGTCGGCGTATGCGGGGCCGATGCCACGACCGGTGGTGCCGATCTGACGCTTGCCGAGGAAGCGCTCGGTCACCTTGTCGAGGGTGCGGTGATACTGGGTGATCAGGTGCGCGTTGGCGCTGACCCTGAGACGCGAGATGTCGAGCCCGCGCGCCGACAGCGCCTCGAGCTCGGCGAAGAGCACCTCGAGGTCGACGACGACGCCGTTGCCGATGACGGCGTTGACGCCCGGCGACAGGATGCCGCTGGGCAGCAGGTGCAGGGCGTACTTCTCGTCACCGATGACGACGGTGTGCCCGGCGTTGTTGCCGCCGTTGAACTTGACGACCCAGTCGGTGCGATCGCCCAACAGGTCGGTGGCCTTGCCCTTGCCCTCGTCGCCCCACTGGACGCCGACGATGACGATTCCCGGCATGCGGATCTCCCTTTCTGTCGAGGAGGGATTGCACCCCATCCTATCGACACGGAGTCACCGGCCCGAGGCGCGGACTCCTCGACTGTGTCGGCGTGTGAACGCATCCGGGCCGCGGGCGGGGCGCGTCTGACTAGCGTGATGCCGTGACCGGTCGACTGCGCAAACTCGGATTCCTCCACATCGTGCCGTTCCGCCGGGGCGACCCGGCGACGGGGCTCGAGGAGGCGCTGGAGCTCTTCTCGTACGGCGAGGAGCTCGGTCTCGACGGCGGCTGGATCCGCACGCGGCACCTGCAGTACGGCGTGCCGTCGTCGGCGGTGTTCCTCGCCGCGGCCGCGCAGCGCACGCGGCGCATCGACCTCGGCGTCGCGGTGATCCCGACCGTCTACGAGTCGCCGCTGCGGCTGGCCGAAGACCTCGCGACGGCCGACCTGCTGTCGGGCGGCCGTCTGCAGCCGGGCCTGAGCGTCGGAGCGCCGCGGCTGCCCGACGACGTCGCCGACCGCGTGCTGGGCGAGCGCTGGCGGGACGAGGACGTCAGCTACGGCCGCATCGAGCGGATCCTCGGGTTCATCCGCGGCGATGCCGTCGATCGGGAGCGCGAGATCGGGCTCGGCGGGGTCACCGAGCTCTCCTCAGACCGCGTCGAGCCGCACAGCCCTGGTCTCGCGTCGCGCCTCTGGTACGGCGGCGGGTCGTTGCGCTCGGCGCAGTGGGCCGGTTCGGCAGGACTCAACCTGCTCGTCAGCAACATCTCGACCGCGGAGGACTCGGAGCTCTTCTCCGAGGTGCAGCGGCAGCAGATCGACCTCTTCCGGTCACGGCACCCGCTCGGCGACGCCGCGACGGTCGGCAAGGGCCACGTCATCCTGCCCACCGACAACGCGACCGCCGAGCAGCGCGAGCGCTTCGCCGCCTACGTCGAGACGCGCACGCCTCGCACGCTCGCGCCGCAGGGACCGGGCCGCACCCTCATCGCCCGCGACATCATCGGCTCGACCGCCGAGATCGTCGACGCCATCGCCGGCGACGCGGCGTTCACGGCGGTCGACGAGCTTCTGCTCGAACTGCCGTTCTCCTTCAGCGCCGAGGATCAGCGTCACATCGTGCGCGAGCTCGCGACGAGCATCGGCCCCGCGCTCGGATGGACCCCGAAGGTCTGAGCAGACAGGATGAGGCATGAGACCTCTCCGATACTCGATCAACGTGACCCTCGACGGCTGCTGCCACCATGAGTCGGGGCTGCCGCCCGATGAGGAGTCGATGGACTTCTGGACGAGGCAGATGGCCGGTGTCGACGCGCTGCTGCTGGGCCGCGTGACCTACGAGATGATGGAGGCCGCTTGGCGACGGCCGGCCTCGGGCGAGTGGCCCGAGTGGATGGACGACGCCGAGATCAGGTTCGCGGAAGCGATCGACGGCGCGCAGAAGTACGTCGTGTCCTCGACGCTCCGCGATCCCGACTGGAACGCCGAGCTGATCTCGGGCGACCCGGAAGCGGCCGTTCGCGCGCTGAAGGCCGAGCCGGGCGCCGGGCTGTGGGTCGGCGGCGTGGCGCTGCCGACCCAGCTCGCGGAGCTCGGCCTGATCGACGAGTACGAGTTTCTCGTGCATCCCGTGGTCGCCGGCCGCGGTCCGACGCTGCTCGCGGGCGTGCAGCGGCAGCTCGAGCTCGAATCGGTGCACCGGACGGCGTTCCGATCCGGCGCCGTGGCGACGCGCTACCGACCCCGCAGCCGGTGACCTGAAGACGCGTCGCGAACTCCTGTTACGACAGGTGTCGCCGGATGACGGGCGGCCTTGGCGGCGCTCGAAGCGGGGCCGACAGTGGGGTCATGTCTCACCGCATCCATCTCGCCGTCGCCCTCGAGCGGGCCGGCTGGCACCCCGCTGCGTGGCGTGCGTCCGGCCTCTCGCCGCGCGCGTTCACGACACCGCGCCACTGGGCCGACCAGGTGCGCCTTCTCGATCGGGCAGGCGTCACCCTCGCGACCATCGAAGACGCCCTCGCCCTGACCGACCGCTACGAGGACGCCGCCGATCCCGACCCTCGGCGTCTGCACGGTCGCGTCGACGCGGTCCTGCTCGCCTCGGCGCTCGCGCCGCGCACTCAGCGAATCGGTCTCGTCCCGACCGTGACGACGACCCACACCGAGCCGTTCCACGTGGCCACCGGCATCCAGACCCTCGACTTCGCGAGCCGTGGTCGCGCCGGCGTGCGCCTCGTCGTCGGCGGGTCGGCCGCAGAGCGCGCGAACTTCGGGCGCCGGGACGAGCTCGATATCGAGACGGGGTTCCGCGAGGCGGGCGAGGTCGCCGACGCGCTCGGGCGCCTCTGGGACTCGTGGGAGGACGACGCCATCATCCGGGACGTCGCGACGGGACGCTTCGTCGACGCCGACCGCATCCACAACATCGACGTCGCGGGCGAGTTCTTCTCGATCACCGGCGCCTCGATCGTGCCCCGCTCACCCCAGGGCCGCCCGATCATCTCCGTGCTCGCGCACCAGACGGTGCCGTTCCGCCTCGCCGCCGAGCACGCCGACGTCGTCTTCATCACACCGCATGATGCCGCCGCGGCCACCGGCATCCTCGCCGAGCTCGACGGAGCCGCCGCGGGGCTGCGCCGCTCGCCCGAGCCCCTGCGCGTTTTCGCCGACGTGATCGTCCTCATCGAGGAGACCTCGGCCGCCGCGCACGACGCGCTCGCGCGGCTCGACGAGCTGGCGGGGGCCGAGTTCCGCTCGGACGCGCGGGTGATCGCGGGCACGGCCGTGGAGGTCGCCGAGCACCTCCGTGGGCTCGCCGAGACCGGCGTCGACGGCGTGCGGCTGCGTCCCGCCCGACAGCCCGACGACGTCGTCGCGATCGCCGAGCGGCTCGCCCCGCTGCTGCGCGCGACGCGGGTGCTGCGCGACGACGACGCGGCCACCCTGCGCGGCCGGCTCGGCCTGGCGCGACCCGACAGCCGCTACACCTCCACCCAGACACGAGAGAAGGTCGCCCGGTGAGCCGTTCGCCCCGACAGATCCACCTGGCCGCGCACTTCCCCGGCGTCAACAGCACGACGGTGTGGACCGACCCCGCGTCGGGCAGCCAGATCGACTTCGCCGCCTTCGAGTACTTCGCCCGCACCGCCGAACGCGGCCTCTTCGACTACGTCTTCCTCGCCGAGGGCCTGCGGTTGCGCGAGCACAAGGGTCGGGTGCACGAGCTCGACGTCCTCGGCCGACCGAACACCCTCGCCGTCCTGGCCGCTCTCACCGCCGTCACCGACCACGTCGGTCTCGTCGGCACCCTGAGCACGACGTTCAACGAGCCGTACGAGCTCGCCCGTCAGCTCGCCTCGCTCGACCACCTGTCGGGCGGCCGGGCCGGATGGAACGCCGTGACGAGTTCGGACGCCTTCCACGGCGCGAACTTCCGCCGCGGCGGGTTCCTCGCCCACGCCGACCGCTACGAGCGCGCGAAGGAGTTCGCGGCGCTGTCGAAGAAGCTGTGGGACTCGTGGGACGAGGGCGAGGCGCTGCCCCGCCGCATCCGTCACTCCGGACCCCAGTTCGACGTCGACGCCCGCTTCGATGTCCCACGGTCGCCGCAGGGACGCCCCGTGATCGTGCAGGCCGGCGATTCCGCCGACGGACGCGACTTCGGGGCCGAGCACGCCGAGGTCATCTTCTCGCTGCACCAGGACTTCGACGCGGCGCGCGTGTTCTACGACGACGTCAAGGGGCGTCTCGCCGCCTGGGGTCGCGAGGAGGACTCGCTGAAGATCCTGCCGGGGGCGACCTTCGTGATCGGCGACACCGCTGCCGAGGCGCACGAGCGATCGCGCGAGATCGCGCTGCAGCAGGTGCGGCCGGAGCAGGCGCTGACCTACCTCGAGCAGGTGTGGGGCCGCGACCTCAGCGGCTACGACCCCGACGGCCCCCTCCCCGACGTCGAGCCCGACACCGGCGCGGAGACCGCGCGTGGCTGGGCGAACCGGCACGCGGCGGTACAGGCGCGCATCGCATCGCTGCGGGAGCTGTCCGAGGCCGAGGGCCTGAGCGTGCGCGAGCTCGTCATCCGACTGACGGCGAAGCACACCTTCGTCGGCACCCCGGAGTTCATCGCGGGTGAGATCGACCGCTACGTCCAGGAGCGCGCGACCGACGGCTTCACGGTCGTCGGTCACCTGACACCGCACGGTCTCGACGAGTTCGCCACGCGCGTCGTGCCGCTGCTCCAGGAGCGCGGTTCGTACCGGGACTCGTACGACGAGGGCGCGACGCTCCGCGACCTGCTGGGGCTGCCGGCCGCTGTCCCGGCCGGCGCTGCCGTCGCGCAGTGAGCCCGATGGGCGGCGCGGGCGCGGCGAACGTCCGGCGGCTCGTCATCGTCGGAGCCGGACCGCGCGCGATCATGCTCCTCGAGCGGATCGTCGCGCGGTCCGGCGAGGCGGTCGGCACGTCGGACGCCCGCGCAGTGGGCGCACCGCGCCTGCACGTCGAGCTCATCGACCCGCATCCGCCGGGCGCCGGGCGCATCTGGCGACGAGCTCAGTCGCCGCTGCTGAAGCTCAACTCGATGGCGCGCGACGTGACGGTCTTCACCGACGACAGCTGCACGATCGACGGTCCGATCCGTCCGGGCCCGTCGCTCATCGAGTGGGCCGAGCTCTGGCGCAGCGGCGAGCTGGCCGCGACCGGTCGAGGCATCGAGATCGACGACGAGGTGGCCGCGGCCGAGGCGCGGGGACTGCGCGGCGACAGCTTCCCCACCCGCCGCCTGCACAGCTATTACCTGGAGTGGTTCTACCGCCGCACGGTCGCCGAGGCGCCTTCCGGCGTCACGGTGCGCTGGCGCGCCGACACGGTCGCGCGCGTGAGCCCGGAGAACCGCGTGACCCTGGCGAGCGGCCTCGAGCTCGATGCCGACGGCATCGTCTACGCACTGGGCCACACCGGTCGCGAACCGGATGCCGCCACCGCGGCGCTCATCGACGCGGCGCGCAGCGAGCGGCTGCAATACGTGCCTCCCGCCTTCACGGCCGACGCCGACCTCTCGCAGCTCGGCGCAGGCGACGACGTCATCGTGCGCGGCATGGGGCTGGCCGCGGTCGACCTCGTCGTGCTGCTGACGCAGGGCCGCGGCGGACGCTTCGTCGACGACGACGACGGTGTGCTGCGCTACGTCGCCTCCGGGCGCGAGCCCCGCCTGCACCTCGGGTCGCGCCGAGGCGTCCCCTACCGTTCGAAGGTGTCTTCGGCGATACAGGGCGACGCGCCCCAGCGCGAGGTGCTGACGGCCGCGGCGATCGCCGAGCTGGTGGCCCGCCCGGGTCTCATCGACTTCGAGGCCGACGTGTGGCCGCTCATCGCGGGCGAGCTGCTTCACGGCCACTACCGCGAGCTGTTCACGGGCCACCCCGACCGCGTCGTGGGCGACTGGCCGACGTTCCGCACCGTGCTGCAGTCGCACGCGTGGGACGATCCGGCGCTTCTCGAGGCGATCGCGGCGACGGTGCCCGACCCGCTGGACCGGTTCGACGTCGCCTCGCTCGACCGCCCGCTGGCCGCTGCGGCCTTCGCCGACCGCGACGACGCGCACGAGCGGGTGCGCGCCCACATCGTCACCGACCTGCACCTGCGAACGACGCCGGAGCGCAGCGCCGCCCAGGGCGTCTTCCTCGCGGCGCTGCTGTCGTACCTCGCCCTCGCCGACGTCCCCGCCGAACGATGGAACGAGCGATCTCGCGCGGTGTCGCTCCCGGTGCGGTGGCACACCTTCTTCAGCTACGTCGCGAGCGGCCCGCCCGCGCACCGCCTGGAGGAATTCCTCGCGCTCGCGGATGCCGGCGTCCTCCGCTTCCTCGGGCCCGACATCGACGTCCGCGTCGACCCCGGGCGCGGTTTCGTCGCGTCGAGCCCGCGCGTCCCCGGCGAGACGGTCGCCCGCAGCCTCGTCGACGCGTGGCTACCGGGGTCCGGCGCGGCCCACAGCGACAATCCCGTGCTGCGTGCCCTCGCCCGGCGACAGGGCTCCGCGGCACGCGTGCTGACCGACGCGGACGGCCGCGTGGTGACGGCGGAGGGCGTGCCGACGGCATCCGTCTTCGCGCTCGGCCCGTTCACGTCGCTGCCCGAGAGCGGCGCCTTCACCCGCCCGGGGTCGAACGCCCTGTCGATCCGCCAGACGGATCGCACGGCCGGCGCCATCGTCGCCGCTGTCCTCGACGCGGCCGTGCCGTTGGTTAGGGTAACCTAACGTCCGACCGGGTCGCCGGTCAGACAACCGCCTTCAGCCAGGATCTCCATGCACACTGCTCTCTCCCGTCCCGGGGGCCGCGTCGCCGCGGTCGTCACTGCCCTCCTCGTCACCGGCGCGAGCCTCGTCGCCTGCTCCGCCCCCGCGGCCCAGAACGCGAGTACGGCCCCCGCCGCGGACGGGGCCGATGCTGCCGGCTTCCCCGTCACCGTCACGTCCGCGCTGGGCGACGCGGTGATCCCCGAGAAGCCCGAGCGCATCGCGACATGGGGCTGGTCGGCGCAGGACGCGGTGCTCGCTCTCGGCGTCGTGCCGGTCGCCATGCCTGCCTTCGCCTACGGCGGCGTCGACGGCGTGCTCCCGTGGGATGCCGATGCGATCGAGGACCTCGGCGGCGAGACGCCGACCCTCCTCACCGGTGGTGACACCGGCGAGCCGAACATCGAGGAGTTCGTGGAGGCCCGACCCGACGTCATCCTCGCGCCCTACTCGGGGCTGACGCAGGAGCAGTACGACGCGCTCAGCAAGGTTGCGCCCGTCGTGGCCTACCCCGACCAGCGCTGGGCGACCTCATGGGAGGACCAGACCGCCATCGTCGGCCAGGCGCTGGGTTTGACGGATGAGGCAGCCGACCTGGTCGCTCAAGTCGACTCCGACATCGCCGACCTCGCCGCGCAGTATCCGGCGCTCGCAGATACGTCGTTCGCCTATGGAGCGAACAATCAGCCCGAGATCTTCAACGTCTTCCGCGACGACGACCCGCGCGTGCAGCTGCTCACCCAGCTGGGCATGACGGTCGCCCCCTCGGTCGAAGCGCTCGCTCCCGACGACGACAGCTACTTCTACCAGCTCGGCTTCGAGAACCTGAACACCCTCGAGTCCGACGTGCTCGTGGCCTACTTCGGCACACAGGCAGACGTCGACGCCTTCGTCGCCGATCCGCTCGTGGCCGCCATGCCGCAGGTGAAGGAGGACCGCTTCGCCCCGATCGTCGGCGAGTCGTTCGTCATGGCCTCGAGCGCGCCCACGGTGCTGTCGATCCCGTGGATGCTGGACCAGTACGTTCCGCAGCTCGCCGCCGTCGCCGAGCGTGTCGGCTGACACGCTCGCGCTTCCTCGGGGCAGGGGCCGCTCGCCGCGGTCGCTGCCCCGTCGGCGCGTCTGGGCGGGGACCGCGATCGCGCTCGCGCTCGGGGGCGTCGTCGTCGCGAGCCTCGCGATCGGCACGTCCGAGATCCCTCTCGGCACCGTCTGGCACGCGCTCACGGCCTACGATCCCACTGATCCGGAGCACATCGCGATCGTCGAGAAGCGTCTGCCACGGACGATCGTCGGGATCGTCGTCGGCGCCGCGCTCGGGCTGTCGGGCACCATCGCCCAAGGCGTGACCCGCAACCCGCTCGCCGACCCCGGCATCCTCGGCGTCAACCAGGGCGCGGCCCTCGCGGTCGTCGCAGCCATCACGGTCTTCGGCGCGACCGGGCCGAGCTCGTATCTCTGGTTCGCGATCGGGGGCGCGGCGGTCGCCGCCGCCATCGTCTGGGTGCTGTCGTCGCGAGGTCGCGACGGGGCCACCCCCGGCAAGCTGGCGCTCGCGGGAGCGGCCGTGTCGGCGGCGCTGTTCTCGCTCGTGTCGGCGGTGCTCATCGTCAGCCGGGAGGCGCTCGACGCCATGCGCTTCTGGCAGGTCGGCGCCCTGGCCGGGCGCGGTCTCGACGTGCTCGTTCCGGTGCTGCCGGTCCTGATCGTCGCGGCCGCCGTCGCGCTGGCGTCGGGTCGGACGCTGAACCTCTTCGCCCTCGGCGATGAGACCGCCGCGGCCCTCGGCCTGCGGGTGAACCGCGCTCGCCTGCTTCTGGCGATCGCGCTGGTCGTGCTCGCAGCCGGCGCCACGGCGGTCGCGGGTCCCATCGCCTTCGTCGGACTGATCGTGCCGCATGCCGTGCGCAGCATCGCGGGCCCGGACTATCGGTGGATCCTGCTCTTCGCAGCACCGACCGCCGCCGTCCTCCTCGTCGCGGCGGATGTCGTCGCCCGGATCGTCGCGCGACCGGGAGAGCTGCAGGTCGGCATCGTGGTCGCGGCGGTCGGGGCACCGTTCTTCATCGCGCTCGTGCGGCGGGGTCGGATGGCGGGGCTGTGACGCCCGCGACGGGCACGATGCCCGCGGCTCTGACTCGACCGCTCCGTCGGGCGTCTGCTCGCCGGGTCGCGATCGTCTCAGCCAGCGCCGCCGTCGCCGTCACCGTCCTGTTCGCCGTGGCCCTGCTGCTGGGACCGGCGGCGCTCTCGCCCGCAGAGGTCGTCGAGGCGCTCACGGGCCGCGCCCAGCCGGTCGTCTCGCTCGTCGTCTGGGAGCTCCGGATGCCGCGCGCCCTCGCTGCCGTCGTCGTCGGCGCCTGCCTCGGCGCCGCGGGGGCCGTCTTCCAATCGGTCCTGCGCAACCCGCTCGCGAGCCCCGACGTGCTGGGGGTCACGGCGTCGGCCGGTACCGTCGGCGTGGCCGCCGTGCTCGGCCTCGGTCTCAGCGGCATCGCACTGACCGGTCTCGTCGCGGGCGGGTCGATCGTCGCCGCGGCGCTCATCGGCGTCCTGGCCTGGAACCGCGGGCTGCACGGCATGAGGCTCATCCTCGTCGGCGTCGGGTTCTCCGCCTTCGCCACGGCGCTGACGGGAACCGTGCTGACCCGCGCGGAGATCCGCGACGTGAGCGTCGCGTACACCTGGCTCGTCGGCAGCCTGGGCGGCTCGTCGTGGAGCGTCGTGGGCACGAGCGGGGTCGTCGCGGTCATCGCGTTCGCCCTGCTCGCTCTGCAGGTGCGGGGGCTGCGCGGGCTCGAACTGGACGACGCGACGGCCGCGGCCCTGGGCGTGCGGGTGCAGCGGGTCCGCGTCGGTGTGCTGCTCACCGCCGTCGTTCTCGCCGCGATCGCCGTCGGGGCGAGCGGACCGATCGGGTTCGTCGCCCTGATGGCGCCGCAGATCGCGCGACGCCTCGTGGGGCCGGGGTCGATCTCATTGGTCGCCTCGGCGGCCACCGGCGCCGCCCTCGTCAGCGCGGCCGACCTCGTCGCGCTGTACGCCGTTCCCGGCATCCCCTTTCCCGTCGGGGTCGTGACGGGAGCGATCGGCGCTCCCTACCTCGCCTGGCTGCTGACGCGTTCCGACCCCGCCCGCCCGGGAGGCACCCGATGACCACCGCCGACCACCGACTCAGCGCCGAGGCGATCACGCTCGGCTACGACGGAGCGACCGTCGTGGACGGCCTGTCGCTCGCCGTGCCGCCCGGGCGGATCACCGTGATCGTCGGGGCGAACGCGTGCGGAAAGTCGACGCTGCTACGGGCTCTCGCCCGGCTGCTCACGCCCACCACGGGCGCGGTCCTGCTGGACGGCGCCGACATCCGGTCGCGGCCGACCGCGGAGGTGGCGCGCGTGCTGGGGCTGCTGCCGCAGTCGCCGGTCGCGCCGGAACAGATCCTGGTGGCCGACCTCATCGCCCGCGGACGGTACCCGCACCAGGGCTGGCTGCGGCGACGCGCATCCGAGGACGACGCGATCGTCGACGCTGCGATGCGCACGGCGGGCGTCGCCGAGCTCGCCGACCGCTCCGTCGACACCCTCTCGGGCGGTCAGCGGCAGCGCGTCTGGATCGCGATGGCCCTCGCCCAGCAGACCGACGTCATGCTGCTCGACGAACCGACGACCTACCTCGACATCAGCCACCAGATCGACGTGCTGGACCTGCTCGTCGATCTCAACCACCAGCGCGGCACCACGATCGTGATGGTGCTTCACGAGCTGTCGCTCGCGTGCCGTTACGCCGACCATCTCGTCGCAATGTCGGGCGGGCGCATCGTCGCGGAGGGTGCTCCCGCCGATGTCGTGACGGCGGACCTCGTGCGCGAGGTCTTCGGCATCGACGCGATCGTCATCCCCGACCCCGCTTCCGGGGCGCCGCTCGTGTCTCCCCTCGGTCGCCACCACCGCGCCTGACGACCCGCCGGCGGATGACGCTGCGTGACGGGGTGTGAAGCCGGGTGTCGGGGTCTTCCGCTGTGTGACGGGGGCGCGCGCCGGCCGAGCCCATGGTCGCGAGCCTGGGACGCATGCCTCTTCTCCGCACCCGTCCCCGCGCGCTCCCGACCGTGCTCCTCGCCGGCGTGGCCGCCGGCACCCTCCTCCTCTCCGCCTGCAGCTCGACCACCGCCGGCACGAGTCCCTCGCCGTCCGGCGAGCCGGTCTCGGGCGGCACGCTGACCTTCGCGATCTCCGTCGACAGCCAGTGCATCGACCCGCAGCAGGTCGGCAACAACGACGCGATCGCGATCGCCCGCCAGACCGTGGCCTCGCTGACGACGCAGGATGCCGAGACGGGCGAGATCCTGCCGTGGCTCGCCGAGGACTACGAGGTCAACGCCGACGCGACGAGCTTCACGTTCACGCTGCGCGACGGCGCGACCTACGCCGACGGCGCGCCGATCGACGCCGCCTCGGTGAAGACGAACTTCGAGGCCATCCAGGCGCTCGGCGCGAAGGCCCCGCTCGGGTCGTCGTACCTCGCCGACCTCGCGAGCATCGACGTGGTCGACGACGACACCGTGACGATCACGTTCTCGCGCCCGAGCGCGCAGTTCCTGCAGGCGACCTCGACCTTCAGCCTCGGCCTGCTCTCGCCCGCCACCGCCGCGGTGAGCCAGGCCGACCGCTGCCTCGGCGACTACATCGGCTCGGGCCCGTTCTCGGTCGAGAGCTACACGCCCAACCAGGGCGCGACCCTCGTGCGCCGCGAGGGCTATGCCTGGGGCCCCTCGACCAACGAGCACACCGGCGAGGCGTATCTCGACGCGATCGAGTACGTCGTGGTGCCCGAGGCCGGCAACCGCACCGGCAGCCTGCAGTCGGGGCAGATCGACGCCACGACCGGCATCTCGGCGACCGACGCCGTGCTCTTCGAGGGCGACGGCTTCTGGAGCGAGAACCGCGCCAACCCCGGCGTCGTCTACAACCTCTACGCGAACCAGTCGACGCCCAAGCTCGCCGACCCCGACGTGCGCCTGGCGATCCAGAAGGGCATCGACCGCGAGGAGATCACCGCGACCCTGCTCGGCCCCGACGACAAGCCGGCCGTCTCGCCGCTCGCCTCGTCGACGCCGTACTTCAGCGACCTGAGCGACGTGCTCGAGTACGACCCGGACGCCGCGGGCGAGCTGCTCGACGACGCCGGATGGGCGGTCGGTGCCGACGGTATCCGCGAGAAGGACGGCGAGAAGCTCAGCTTCCTCGTCACCTACTGGCAGTCACCCAAGGAGGTGCTCGAGCTCGTCCAGCAGCAGCTGCGCGAGATCGGCGTCGACCTGCAGCTGAAGTTCGCCAGCATCGCCGACTCGCAGGCGGCGTCGGCCGACGGCACCTACGACTTCGTCTACGGCAACTTGACCCGCTCCGACCCCGACGTGCTGCGCACCGTCTTCACAGCCGACAACCCGACCGGCAACACCCGTCGCACGACGCGCACCGCCGTCGACGACCTGCTCGACGAGCAGTCGGCGATCACGGATGCCGCCGAGCGTCAGACCGTCGTCGACGAGGCGGCACGCGCGCTCGTCACCGAGGGGATCGCCATCCCGATCTACGAGCTGTCGACCACCATCACCGCGGCCTCGAAGGTGCGGGGGCTGACGTTCGAGGCGTCGAGCCGGCTCGACTTCTTCGACGCCTGGATCGCCGAGTAAGCGCGTCGAACGGACGGGGGACGGATCATCATGTGGCTCACCTACATCGCGCGACGCGTCGGGCAGGGACTGGTCGTGCTCTGGGCGGCGTACACGATCTCGTTCCTCGTCCTCTACCTGCTCCCGGGCGACGCCGCGGCGTTGTTCGCGGGCGGTGCCGACCAGGAAGCGGTCGACCCCGAGCTGGTGGCGCGGTTGCGCGCCGAGCTCGGGCTCGATCGTCCCCTGTGGGAGCAGTACCTCACGGCGCTCGGGCGGGCGCTCGTCGGCGACTTCGGCACCTCGACGCAGACCGGGCGCCCCGCCGCCGACCTGCTCGGCGAGGCGCTGCCTCCGACGCTCGCCCTGACCGGCTTCGCATTCGTCCTGTCGATCGCCCTCGGCGCGGTCCTCGCCCTCGCGGCCTCGCTCACGCGCACCACGTGGCTGCGCAACCTGCTGTTCTCGCTTCCGCCGATCGGCGTCTCCATCCCGGTGTTCTGGATCGGCCTCCTGCTGCTGCAGGCGTTCTCGTTCCAGCTGCGCCTGTTCCCGGCGATGGGCGACGACGGCTTCGTGAGCCTCGTGCTGCCCGCCGTGACGATCGCGATCCCCTCGGGGGCGTTCATCGCCCAGCTGCTCTCGCGCAGCCTGCGCTCGACCCTCGCGCAGCCCTACGTCGAGGTCGTCCGCGCGAAGGGCGCCGGCGAGGCCCGCGTGCAGTTCGGTCACGCGCTGCGCAACGCCGTCATCCCGACCCTCACGATGGGCGGCGTCCTCGTGGGCGGGCTGCTCTCGGGCGCCGTCGTGACCGAGACCGTCTTCTCGCGGCTGGGCATCGGGCGCCTGGTGGTGACCGCCGTGAACAACCGCGACGTGCCGGTCGTGCAGATCGTGGTGGTGTTCGCCGCCCTCGTCTTCGTCGTAGCCAACCTGCTCGTCGATCTCGTCTACCCGCTCGTCGACCGTCGCATCACGCTCGCGCGCACGGCGTTCGTCGCCGCCTGAGCCGGAGGAATCATGGCCATCACCCTCGACGCCCCCATCCGTCCCGCGGAGCCGATCGCACCCGAGCCATCCGGCGGCCCGCGGAGAAGCCATGCCCGCACGGCGCGGACACGCGCCGCACGCGGCATCCGTTCGATCCTCCGCCAGCCCACGCTCGTGCTCGCCGTCGCGGTGCTCGCCCTGGTCGTGCTGTGGGCCGTGGCGCCGACCTGGTTCACGACGTGGGATCCGATCGAGGGGGTGGCGCGCGACCGGCTGCAGCCGCCGTCGACCGAGCACGTGTTCGGCACCGACAACCTCGGCCGGGACCTCTTCGCCCGGGTCGTGCACGGCTCGGCCACGTCGCTCGCCGCGACGAGCGTCGCGGTCGTCGTCGGGCTCACGGTGGGCTCGGTGTTCGGGCTGCTCGCCGGCTTCCTGCGCGGTCTCGTCGACGACGCGATCATGCGCTTCATGGACGTTCTCCTGGCCATCCCGAGCCTGCTGCTCTCGCTCGCCCTCATCACGGCTCTCGGCTTCGGGACGATCAACGTCGCGATCGCGGTCGGGCTCGCGAGCGTCGCGTCGTTCTCCCGCGTGATGCGCGCCGAGGTGCTGCAGGTCGCGACGGCGGTGTACGTCGAGGCCGCCCGCGTCTCGGGGGTGCGGTGGTACACGATCCTCGCCCGCCACGTGCTGCCGAACGCGTCGGGACCGGTCGTCGCCCTGGCCGCACTGGAGTTCGGCGTCATGGTGCTGGCTATCTCGTCGCTGTCGTTCCTCGGATTCGGGGCACCGCCGCCGACGCCCGAGTGGGGGTCGCTCGTGTCGGGCGGCCGCGACTACCTCGCTGTGGCCTGGTGGCTGACGACGCTCCCCGGGCTCGTGATCGTCGCCGTCGTGCTCTCGGCCAACCGCATCTCACGCGCTCTCGAACGCAACGGAGGAACCCGATGACCGCTCAGCCCGCCCCCCTGCTCGAGGTCGATGGACTGGGCGTCTCCTACGTGGTCGACGGTGAGACGCGGCCCGCGGTGACGGACGTCTCGTTCTCGGTCGATCGCGGAGAGGTCGTCGCCATCGTCGGCGAGTCCGGATCGGGCAAGAGCACGACCGCGCACGCCGTCATCCACCTGCTGGCACGCAACGCTCGCGTCGACGCCGGCACCGTCCGCCTCGACGGTGAGGACATCACCGGGCTCTCGCCGCGGGCATGGCGCGAGGTGCGCGGCCGCAGGATCGGTCTGATCCCGCAGGATCCGGGCACGAGCCTGAACCCGGTGAAGCGCGTGGGCCGGCAGGTCGGCGAGCCGCTCGTGATCCACGGGCTCGCATCGCGCCGCGCTGCCGACCGGCAGGCGGTCGAACTGCTCGGGCTCGCCGGCATCCCCGAGCCCGAGGCGCGGGCGCAGCAGTTTCCGCACCAGTTCTCGGGCGGAATGCGGCAGCGCGCTCTCATCGCCGCGGCGCTCGCGGCCGAGCCGCAGCTCGTGATCGCCGACGAGCCTACGAGCGCCCTCGATGTGACGGTGCAGAAGCAGATCCTCGACCACATCGACACGCTCGCCGACACCCTCGGCACGGCGGTGCTGCTCATCACGCACGATCTCGGCGTGGCCGCCGACCGCGCCGACCGGATCATCGTGATGCAGCACGGACGCATCGTCGAGCAGGGACCGGCGAGCGCCGTGCTCGCGGACCCGCAGCATCCGTATACGCGTGCGCTCATCGCCGCGGCGCCGGGCCTGCGGGCCGGGAGACCGGCGCCGCAGGTCGACGAGCGGACGGAGCGGAACGAGGAGCGAGCGGTCGAGGAGCACGTGCCGCTCCTCGAGGTGACCCGGCTGCGCAAGGAGTTCACCCTCCCGGGGCGACGCCGTCTCGTCGCGGTCGACGACGTGTCGTTCACGGTCGGGCGGGCCGAGACCCTCGCCGTCGTGGGCGAGTCAGGTTCGGGCAAGAGCACCACCGCCCGGCTCGCGCTGCGGCTCGAGCAGCCGACGGCGGGCGGCATCCGCTTCGACGGGGTCGATCTCGTCACCGCCGGACGCGAGCGATTGCGCTCGCTCCGTCGCCGGTTCCAGCTCGTCTACCAGAGCCCGTACGCGTCGCTCGACCCGCGGTTCACGATCGCGGACGTCATCGACGAGCCGCTGCGCGCGTTCGGTGTCGGCGACCGCGCCGCCCGAGCCTCCCGCGTGCGCGAGCTGCTCGATCGCGTCGCGCTCCCCGCCGACACCGCCCGCCGCCGACCCGCCGAGCTGTCGGGCGGGCAGCGCCAGCGCGTCGCGATCGCCCGCGCCCTGGCGACCGACCCCGACCTCGTCGTCCTCGACGAGGCGGTCTCGGCGCTCGACGTCTCGGTGCAGGCGCAGATCCTCGACCTGCTCGTCGAACTGCAGCAGCAGCTGAGGGTGTCCTACCTCTTCATCAGTCACGACCTCGCCGTCGTCCGCGAGATCTCCGACCGCGTCGCGGTGATGCAGAAGGGCCGCGTGGTCGAGCAGGGGCGGACGGCAGAGGTGCTGACGCGGCCACGCGAGGAGTACACGCGCCGCCTCATCGACGCCATCCCCGGGCGCGCCCGCGAGGCCGCCGCATGAGCGGCGCGCCGGGTCTCGCCGAGCAGACGACCGAGCTGCTGCAGCAGCTGATCCGCAACGCCGCGGTCAACGACGGCACCCCCGACTCGGGGCAGGAATGGCGGCAAGTGCGCACGTTGCAGGAGTTCTTCGCCGGCTCCGGCCTCGAGGGCGTCGTCGTCGAGCCGCATCCGGGACGTCAGTCGCTGATCGTGAGGATCGAGGGCACCGATCCCGGCGCACCCTCGCTCGCGCTCGTCGGGCACACGGACGTCGTTCCGGTGGAGCCGGCGGGATGGGAACGCGATCCGTTCGCCGCCGAGATCGTCGACGGCGTGCTGTGGGGGCGGGGAGCGATCGACATGCTGAACCTCACCGCGGCCTATGCCGTCGTCACGCGCGCGCTCGCGACGAGCGGGTTCCGTCCCCGCGGCGACCTCGTCTTCGCGGCGGTCGCCGACGAGGAGAGCGGCAGCAGGTTCGGCGTCGGCTGGCTCACCGAGCACCGGCTCGACCTGATCGACGCCGACTACGTCCTGACCGAGTCGGGCGGCGCGCACGCCGGCTCGACACCCTCGCTCGGCGTCATGGTCGGAGAGAAGGGCGGAGCCGGGCGGCTGCTGCGGGCACGGGGCGTGCCGGGCCACGGCTCCGCGCCGTGGGGGGCCCGGAACGCCGGCGTGGTCGCCGCCGAGGCGGTGACGCGGCTCGCGCGCTTCCGCGGCCGCACGGTCATCACGCCGCAGTGGCGCGCCTACGCCGAGGCCCTCGACCTCGACCCCGACGTGAGCGCGGCGGTCACCGACCCTGCCCGGTTCTTCGAGGGCGTCGATGCGCTCGGCGAGCTCAACGGGTTCGCGCACGCCTCGACCCATACGACCATCTCGCCGAACGTGATGCGCGCGGGCGAGAAGGCCAACGTCATCCCCGGCGAGGCGACCGTGCAGCTCGACATCCGCATCCTGCCGGGCGTGACGCGCGACGACGTGCAGGGCTACCTGCGCGAGGCACTCGGCGATCTGCTCGAGCACATCGAGATCGAGGGCGACTGGTTCGGCGAGTCGACGATCTCGCCGACGGACACCCCGCTGTTCGCGGCGCTCGGAAGCGCCGTGCGCCGGGCCTACCCGGGCGCGGAGCTGCTCCCGATGCTCGGCATCGGCGGCACCGATGGCCGGTTCTACCGACGCCGCGGCATCCCGGCCTATGGGTTCGGCGTGCTCAGCGAGCGCTGGGACTACGGCACCTTCCGGCGGCTCTTCCACGGCCACGACGAGCGCATCGACCTCGCCTCGCTCGACCTCACCGTCCACGCGCTCGACCACGTCGTGCGCACCTTCCACGATCAGGAGAACACATGAGCACGACGATCGACGACAGCATCCCCGGAGGCACCATCGACCGCGCCGCCTTCGGTCGCGACTGGGAGAGCTGGCACCGCGAGCACGAGGCGCGACGCGCCGACGCGCACGGGTTCCTCGCGGTGACGGGGCTGCACTGGCTCGGCGACACAGCCGTCACGCTGCCCGACGCACCCGGCACGTGGACGCTCGGACCAGACGGGCCGGTGGTGAGCCTGGCCGAGGGCGAGACGCTCGACCTCGCCGGCGAGACGCTGAGCGGCGAGTACGCCTTCGGCGAGATCCCCGAGCGCGGCGGCGTGAGCCTCGGCTTCACGGACGGCGACGTCGCCGGAGTGGTGGAGCTCGCGCAGCGAGGCGGCCACACCATCGTGCGCCCGCGGCGGGCCGACCATCCCTTCCTGGCCGCGTACACCGGGACGCCCACGTACGTCCCGAACCCGCGCTGGCGCGTGGCGGCACGGTTCCGCGCGTTCGACGCTCCTCGCCCGACGGCCGTGGGGGCGGCCGTCGACGGTCTCACGCACGTGTACGACGCTCCCGGCGTGCTCGAGTTCGAGTGGCGCGGTGAGACCTTCTCGCTGACCGCCTTCCCCGGACACGGTGCCCCGGGCAGCCTCCTCGTCCTGTTCACCGACGCGACGAGCGGGATCACGACGTACGCAGCCAACCGTTCGGTCTCGGTCGCCGCGCCCGATGCCGACGGAGCGACGGTCATCGACTTCAACCGCGCCGTCAACCTGCCGTGCGCGTACACCGATCACGCGACGTGCCCGCTGCCGCCGTCCGAGAACCGGCTCCCGATCGGGATCGAGGCGGGCGAGAAGACCCCTCTCGCGCGCGTGATCGCCGGCGCGGAGGTGTCGCCGTGAAGTTCCAACTGCTCGACATCGTCCCCTATCGCCCCGACCCGATCACGGGACGCCAGGTATCGCCGGCCGACCGGTTCGCCGAGACCGTCGAGCAGGCGGTCCGAGCCGAGGAGTGGGGGCTCGACGCCGTCGCCGTGGGCGAACGCCACGCGGGCCACTTCATCTCGTCGTCGCCGACCGTGCTCCTCGCGGCGATCGCGGCGCGCACAACCCGCATCCGCTTGAACTCGGGTGTCACGGTGCTGTCGGTCCTCGACCCCGTGCGCGTCGCCGAGGACTACGCGACGATCGATCAGCTCTCGCGCGGACGCCTCGACATCACGATCGGGAAGGGCAACGAAGTCGCTCAGTTCCCGCTCTTCGGCCTCGACATCGACGATCAGTGGGAGCTGCTGGCCGACAAGTACGCGCTCCTGCGCGAGCTCTGGCGTCGGACGGATGTGACCTGGGCGGGCTCGCCGTACACGCGATCGCTGGCGGGCGTCACGACGCTCCCCCGCCCGTTCGCGGGAGCGCCACGCGTCTGGCACGGGTCCGCCACCACGCTGTTCTCCGCAGCGTTGGCCGCGCAGTACGGCGATCCGCTGTTCAGCGCGAACGCCATCCAGCCGCTCGAGAACTACGGCGTGCTCGTCGACCACTACCGTGCCGAGTTCGCCCGGCACGGGCACGATCCCCGCGGTGCCTTCGTCGGCGCGGGGTCGGGTGCGCTCTTCATCGCCGACACGACCCAGGAGGCCGTCGCGGCGTACGGCCCGGTGTACAACGCACTGGTCGCGGCGACGAACGTGCCGGGCAACAACACCCCGTTCCGCGACATCGAGCACGCCGTCGCCGAGGGCCCGGCGCTCGTGGGCACACCGCAGCAGGTGATCGACAAGATCGCCCGCTTCCACGGCCGGCTGCGGCACGACCTGCAGTCCATCAGCCTGCCCACCACGGTGCCGTTCGCCCGCCAGCTCGACATCCTGCACCGCTTCGCCACGGAGGTCGCGCCGGTGCTGCGCCGCGAGCTGCCGACGACCCTGTGGACCGACCTCGACCCCGCTTCGGATCGGGCGGGGGCCGCCGTCGGGAACGATCCCGTCACCGTGCCCGCGTGAAGCCGCGCGCGGCGCTGTGGGCCTGCCTCGCGGCCGGCTTCGCGACGCTGTTCGACGCGACCGTCATCACATACGCGGCGCCGGACGTCGCGGCATCCCTCCACGCGTCGACCGCCGGCGTGCAGTGGCTGCTCGCGTCGTTCTCGCTCACCTTCGGCCTGGGGCTGATCCCCTCCGGCCTGCTGGTCGCGGCCCGGTTCGTTCAGGGTCTCGGGGCCGGTGTCATCAGCGCGCAGGTGCTGGGCACGATCCAAGACCTGTTCACCGGTGCGGCCCGGTTGCGGGCGCTCGGCGCGTACACGGCGACAGGCGCCCTCGCAGGGCTGCTCGGGCCGGTCGCGGCGGCTCTCGTGTCGGATGCCGCGTCGCCAGGCGGCGCCTGGCGCATCGTGCTGCTGATGCCCCTGCCGTTCGTGCTCGCGGCGCTCGCGCTCGGGGCGCGCGGGCTTCCCGGGCCGGTCCGCGAGGCCCGCCCCGAGAGGCGCCGCGTCGCCCTGGACCTTCCCGGCATCGCACTGCTCTGCGCGATCGTGGTGGCCGTGACCCTGCCCGTCGTCGAGCCCGGTCTGTCGGGCGGCGCCGGCATCGGGATCGCGGCCGCCGCCGGCGTGCTGTCGCTGGCACTCGTCGGATGGGAGCGTCACTACGGCCGGCAGGGACGGCTCCCCCTCTTCGCGCCCGACCTCGTGCGCTCGCGCGGCTTCGTCGCGGGCAACGTCTCGGCGCTGCTGTGGTTCGGCAGCGGAATGGCCTTCGCCTCGGCGGTGACCCTGTACTTCCTGCAGCGCCCCGGGCTGACGCCCCTCGCGATCGACCTGCTCTTCGCTCCGGGTGCGGTGTCCAGACTCGTGGCCTCCTTGCTGAGCCAGCATGTGTTCGCCCGGATCGGCACGACGACCGTGTCCCTTGGACTGACGATCCAGCTGCTGCTGTTCGCGACGTTCACGGTCGTCACACCTCTCGTCGGCGACAGCGCGCTGCTCATGATCGCGGCGGCGGCGCAGATCGGCCTCGGGTTCGCCGGCGGTCTCGTCGAACCGCCGATCCGGGCGCTCACGCTGGCGTTCGCGTCGCCGCGCCTGCACGGCGTCGCGGCATCCTTCCTGCAGCTCACGCAACGGCTCGCGGCGACGTTTCTCGTCGCCCTCACCACCGGCATCCTGCTCACCGCCAGCGGTCAGGCTACGGCCGGCTCGCTGCAGACAGCGGTCGCGGTCTGCTTCGTCGCGAGCGCACTGTCGCTCGCGGCGGCGCTCCATCCCGCGCTCCGCGGTCCGGCCGTGACGCCTCACCGTTCCGCCCTCGCCCCCTGATCCCCGCATCAGCCCGTCGACTCACCAGGAACGGCGGATGCGACGAAGCCGGGATCCGCCGTTCTGTGGCGAGTCGACGCCGGGGGTAGGAAGAAGGCAGGGCGGTCAGGCGCTGACGGTGACGAGGACGCGCTGCCAGCCGCTCGAGCCGTCGGGTGCGATGGGAGCGCGCTCCTCGACCTGCGTGTCGCCGTTCTTGTTGACGGCGCGCACCTCGACGTAGTGGGTTCCGGCCTCGGCCTGCCACTCGAGCACCCACTGCACCCAGGTGTCGGCATTGATCGGAGTCGAGAGCGTGGCGGCCTGCCAGTCGCCGTCGTCGATGCGCACCTCGACGCGGTCGATGCCGACCGTCTGCGCCCACGCCATGCCGGCGACGGCGACGGTCCCCGCTGCGACGGGGGTTCCGGTCCGCGGGGTGTCGATGCGGGACGAGAACTTGATCGGCGCCTCCGCCGCGTAGCCGCGCGGGGTCCAGTACGCCTCGTCGGCCTCGAACGTGGTGACCTTGAGCTCGGTGACCCACTTGGTCGCCGAGACGTAGCCATACAGCCCGGGCACCACCATGCGCACCGGGAAGCCGTGCTCGAGCGGCAGCGGCTCACCGTTCATCGCGACGGCGAAGATGGCGTCGCGAGAGTCGTCGGTGAGAGCCTCGAGCGGAGTGGACGCCGTGTAGCCGTCGACGCTCGTCGAGAGCACCATGTCGGCACCCGACTGCGGCCCGGCCATCCGGAGGATGTCGCGGATGGGCACGCCCTGCCAGATGGCGTTGCCCACGAGGCCGCCGCCGACCTCGTTCGAGACGCAGGTCAAGGTGACGGCGTATTCGTCGAGCCCCATGCCGACGAGATCGTCGAAGCTCAGCTCGACGCGCTGGTCGACCATGCCGTCGATGACGAGCCGCCACGATGTCGGGTCGACGGAGGGCACGGTCAGAGCAGTGTCGACGCGGTAGAAGTCGGCGTTCGGGGTGATCAGCGGCGAGATGCCCTCGACGTCGAGCTCGGCGCCCTCGGGGATCGTGACGGTCGAGCGCGGCTCGGGCAGCGCGAGCTCGCGGCGGAGGGCGTCGATCGAAGCGGTCGTCGCGTTCAGCAGCCGGGCACCGACTCCGACGACGACGGCGGCGAGGCCCACGCCTCCCGTGGCCAGGAGGAACGAGCGGCGACCGAGTCCGCGCTGGCGGTCCGCGGCGGCGGGCACTGCGGCCTCCTCGTCCGCGGACGGCTTCGGACCGTCCGCCCAGCGGCGCAGGCGCGTGATGAGGAAGACCAGCACGAATGCCCCGACGAGCATGCCCACGACGGGCGGGACGAACGCGAGGGGGCTGGCGCCGGTGCGGGTGACGATCGCCGCCGTGGAGAGGACGCCCGCGATTCCGATGACGACGAGCCCGAACGGACGCGCGAAGAACTGCAGCACGCCGGCGACCGCGGCGGCGACGACGACCGCGAGGCCCAGGCTCCCCAGCAGCACGATCTTGTCGGCCTCGCCGAACGTCGCGATCGCGAACTCCTTCAGGGGCTGCGGCACGATGTCGATGACGAACGCGCCCACCGCGAGGATGGGGCTGCTCTCACGCGCGACCAGGAGCGCGATGAGTTCCGCCACGGCCAGGAACGCCGCCGCGCTGACGATGCCGGCAAGCGCGCTCCACAGGACCCAGACCCAGCGACGGGCCTTCGCGTGCTTCGCTGGTGCGGTTGATTTCGCCATCGCTGTCGCCTCTCGATCGGCAGATCACTCCTACCGTGCCTACTGTGTTCGTCACCGAACCCGCAATGGATGGAAATCTGCGCCGGACGGTGGCGCGGCGCGGGGCGGGGCGCTAGAAGGACTTCGCGAAGCAGCGGGAGAAGGCGTACTCGGTGTAGGGGGCGTAGATCGGGATGGGCGTGTAGCCGAGGCGCTCGTAGAGCACGACGGCGTCGTGCTGGCGATCGCCGGTCTGCAGGATGACGCGCGCTGCGCCGCGGTCGCGCGCGATGCGCTCGAGCTCGGCGAGCAGCACCCGGCTGGCCCCCAGCCCTCGGGCCCGAGGGTGCACGAAGACCCGCTTGATCTCGAGGTCGCGGGTGCCGTCGTGCGCGAGGTCTCGCAGCGCGCCGTGGCCGACGGCCGTGCCCGCGGCATCCGTCACGAGCACGGTCGCGACGATCGTCGACGGGTCGACCGCGAAAGCGCGGGCCGAGCGGGCTGCTGCCTCCGGATCGGCGTCCTCGAAGCGGTCGGCGTACCGCGGCCCGACCTCGCGGTCCATCTCGGCGCGGAGCGCGCCGGCGCGCGGGTCGTCGTAGTCGACCTCCTCGAGCAGCCACGTCGGCGCCGGGCCCGCGGCGGCGGGTTCCGCGCTCTGTGCGGGGTCGAGGTCGTAACCGAAAGAGAGCAGCTCGATGAAGCGGCCGGGCTCGACCTCGATCGTGCCCTCGCGGTCGTGCAGGCGTTGGAATCCGAGCTTCGCGTACAGCGCGTGCGCCGCCGTCATCTCGGGGCCGCTGTTCATCACGACCCGGTGCGATCCGCGCTCGCGGGCGAGGTCGATGACATGGCGGGTGAGCGCCTCGCCGATGCCTCGCCCGCGGGCTTCCGGGGCGACCGCGAGCTGGCGGAAGTCGGTTTCGCCGGACAGCGCCACCGCGGCCAGCGGGCGGTGCGGGCGCGAGACCCAGACCGTGCCGAGGATCTCGCCGCCGCCGTCGACCGCTACCCAAACGTCGCCCTGCCGCACGCGCGTCGCCACGTCGCGCAGCGATGAGAGGTAGCCGTCCGACAGGCCGGCATAGCTGTGCTCATAGGCTCGCGCGGTGAGGTCGCCGGCACGCTCGAACTCCTCGGTTCGGACCAGGCGGATGGTGACGGCTGTCGCGGTTGTGGTCACTGCTCGACGCTACCTCTCGACGGGACGGAGTCGCTCCGCGGCTCACGACTTCGGCAGGCCCGGAGGGTTGATCTCGCTCTTCTCGACGCGCTCGGACTCGAGCCCCCACGTCTCGAGCACCTCGTCGTACTGCCCGCCCTCGATGATGGCGTTCAGGGCGATCGACACCGGTTCGATCAGTCCGTTGCCCTTCGCCGTCGCGGCGGCGATGTTCGCGGTCTGGGGCCAGCCGCCGGGTACGAGCCCCACGAGCTTCGTGTCGCCGGTCTCACGGGCCGACCAGGCAGAGGTCGCGTTGGGGCCGAACGTCGCGTCGACACGGCCGGACTGGAGCGCGAGAACGGCTGCGGCGTTGTCGTCGTAGTACTGCAGCTCGGCCGGCGCCTCGCCGGCGGCTTCGAGCTCCTCGTTCCACGCCAGCAACACCTGCTCCTGGTTGGTGCCCGAGCCGACGACGATCTTCAGCCCGGAGATGTCGGCAGCCGCCTCGATCTTGTCGATGTCGCTGTCGGCCTTCACGTAGAAGCCGAGCAGATCTTCGCGGTAGCTCGCGAAATCGTAGAGCTCCTTGCGCTCCTCGGTCACCGTGACGTTGGAGGCGATCAGGTCGTACTTGCCCGACTGGATGCCGAGAGGCCAGTCGGCCCACGCCACGACGACCGGGTTGTACTCGAGGCCGAGCGCCTCGGCGACGAGCGAGCCGATGTTGGGCTCGGTGCCGGCGGCCTCGGTCTCGCCCTCGGGGATGTAGCCGAGGGGCGGGAGGTAGGCCGAGTGGGCGACGGTGAGCTTCCCGGCCTCGACAGGGGTGAACCCGCTCGCCTCGAGGGCAGCGACGGCCTCGGCGACGGGCTCGTCGAGGTGCACCCAGTGGATGTCGTCGGTCGCGACGTTCGCGGTCGTGGCCGCCGGGGCGGCGGCTTCGGCCTCGGCGGGCCGGTTGAGGTTCACCGCGGTGACGATGCCGCCGACGATCGCGGCGACCGCGACGACGCCGAGTCCGGCGGCGATGCCCTGCTTCTTGCTGATGGCCATGCTGTGGATCTCTCTCGAAAAGGTGGGGTGCGGGTGGAGTGGAAAAGGGGGAAAGCTCAGGCGAGGACCTTGGCGAGGAACTCCTGCACACGCGGATGCTTCGGAGTCACCAGCACCTCGGCGGGCGGGCCCTGCTCGATGACCCGGCCGCCGTCGAGGAAGACGACGCGGTCGGCGACCTCGCGGGCGAAGCCGATCTCGTGGGTCACGATGATGAGCGTCGTTCCGAGCTGGGCGAGGTCGCGGATGACGTCGAGCACCTCGCCCACGAGCTCGGGGTCGAGCGCGCTCGTCGGCTCGTCGAACAGGATCACCTTCGGCTTCAGCGCCAGCGCCCGCGCGATCGCGACGCGCTGCTGCTGCCCGCCCGAGAGCTGCCGCGGGTAGTGACCGGCCTTGTCGCCGAGCCCGACCCGGTCGAGGAGGCCGAGGGCGAGATCGCGAGCGTCGTCCTTCGACAGGCGGCCGAGGGCGACGGGCGCCTCGGTGACGTTCTCGAGCGCCGTGAGGTGCGGGAAGAGGTTGAAGTTCTGGAAGACGATGCCGATCTGGGTGCGGCGTTCGAGCACCGCTTTCTCGCGCAGTTCGTAGAGCTTTCCGTTCCGCTGCTCGTATCCGATGAGCTCGCCGTCGACGGTGACCGAGCCGCGGTCGACCGTCTCGAGATGGTTGATAGTGCGCAGGAGCGTGGACTTGCCCGAGCCGCTGGCGCCGAGGATCGCGACGACCTCGCCCGGCTCGACGGTGAGGTCGATGCCGCCGAGCACCTCGACACCGCCGTAGCTCTTGTGCACGTTGTGGATCTCGACGAGGCCGCGGGTCATGATTCTCCTCCGGGGGTGGCACGCGTGCTGACCGGTGGCGCATCGGCCCCCGCGAGCGGGTGGGGTGCAGGCGCGTCGTCGCCCAGCCGCGCCCACTGCACCGCGATCCAGTGACGCGCCTTCTGCAGCGGGGTCGGCGGCAGCACCCGCACCGCGCCGCGGGCGTAGTGCCGCTCGATGTAGTACTGCAGGATGCTGAGGACGGTGGTGATGATCGTGTACCAGACCACCGCGACGAGCAGCAGCGGGATGACGCGACTGTTGCGGTTGTAGATCACCTGCACCGCGTAGAACAGCTCGGGGATGGCGATGACGAACAGCACCGAGGTCCCTTTGACGAGCCCGATGACCTCGTTGGTCGCGTTGGGGATGATCGATCGCATCGCCTGCGGCAGAACGATCCGGCTGAGTCGGCGGCGCGGCGGGATGCCGAGGGCGGCGGCCGCCTCGAGCTGGCCCTGGTCGACCGACAGCAGACCGCCGCGGATGATCTCGGCGGAGTATGCCGCCTGGTGGAGGCTCAGGCCGAGCACGCCCGCCGCGAAGGCGCTGATGAGCTGGACCGTGGGGAACTCCACGATCCAGAAGTCGGTCGTGAAGGGGGTGCCGAGTCCGAGCGTCGGGTACAGGTAGCCGAGGTTGTACCAGACGACCAGCTGCACGACCAGGGGGACCGAGCGGAAGAACCAGATGAAGCCCCACGCGGCGGCGTTCAGCAGCGGCGACTTGGCGAGCCGTGCGAGCGCGAGCACGGTGCCGAGCAGGAATCCGATCGTCGCCGAGACGGCGGTGTAGACCAGGGTGAGGCCCAGACCCTGCAGCACCGGGTCGGAGAAGAAGTACTGCGCGAAGTAGTCCCACTCGTAGTTCTCGTTCGTCACGAGCGACCACACGAACTGGGCCACGACGAACACGACGATCGCGGCGATGGCCCACCGGAACCAGTGCTTGGTGCGGACGACCGGAATGTCGCTCAGGTCGACGCGTGACAGCGATGGAGCGGTGACGGCGTCGTCACCGGCTCGATCGACGCGCGGGACGGTGTCGGTCATGGCGGATCTCCTCGCGAGCGGTGGGGTGCAGCGGATCGACCGACAGTAAGAGGATTCGGATGCTCCGGGCGCGGGCGCTCCACACATGCCGAAATGCACCGAGATACGCCGTAACACGGGGGCCGCGGGGCCGGTGGCCGCGCTACGGGCGGGGCTCTCGCCGGGAAGTCAGGCGAGAGCCCGCTGGATGAGTTGGATGGCGTCGCGAAGCACCCCGCGCGCCAACAGGCCGCCCACTGTCAGCGGCCCGGCGTGGTCGGAGCCGACCGCGGGCAACCGGCTGAGCACCGCTCGGGAGCGCGGCGTCAGCGAGGCGAGCTGCCAGGAGACCTCGGTGTCGAAGGATCCGGGCGTCTCGAGCTCGCGAGCTTTCGCTGCGTAGGCGGCGGCACCCGCTCAGCACAGCCAGCCGCCCACTCGGCGACGCAGCGCCGATCGGACTCGTCGAGAGACTGCGGGGAGAGCACGACTCATCGTCCCACTCGGGGAGCACACCGAACAGTGGCGGCATCAGGGGCGGGCTCAACGGGTCGAAAAACTCAGAAGGGTGGTGGCGCGTCCGGTGGTGCACCGGCGCCTCGGCCGGGTGGACCGGGTGGACGTGGTGGGGCGGCAAGTTCTGGTGTGAAGCAGACCGCGGGGATGGGGACGTCTTCGCGGTAGACCCGCCCGAGGGGTGAGGTCCACACGAGCACCCCGCCCCCGATCTGCCGGACCTGCCATTTCGTGAATTGCTTCATGGAGTGGTGTCGTTGGCAGAGGTGGGCGAGGTTGAAGATGTGGGTGTGACCGCCCAGGGCGTGGTCGATGGTGTGGTCGATCTCGCAGCGGATCGCCGCTCTGCGGCATCCGGGGAACCGGCAGTGCTGGTCGCGGGTCTGCAGCAGTCGCCGCATCGCGGGCAATGGCCGGTAGGCGTCGGTCTCGACCGGGGTGCGGGTGACCGGGTCGATGAACATCCGGTCCCATGTCGCCGTCTGTCCGGCGAGTTCCCGGACCGTGTCGGCGTCGACCAGTCCGGTGCCGATCGCTTCTGCGGGGTGTTCGTCGTTGCCGGTGAGGGTGTCGGCGGTGATCACGACCTGCACTTTCGCGCGGATCGCCCCGAGGGCGCCACGCCCGTCCACCCCGGTGGTGGGGTCGATGACGGGTGCACCGCCGAGGACGAGGTCGGAGAGCACGTCCGCGCGGAGCTGATCCATCGTCCGGGTGTCGGGCGCCTCGGCAGTACCCTCGCGTGCGGCATCCAGTGCACCCGGACCCGCGCCCGCGGCATCCATCGCTCCCACATCCACGCCCGCGGCATCCACTGCACCCGCATCCGCGCCTACGGCATCCGCTCTCGCGTCCTTCACGGACTGCGCCATCTGCGTCAACCGGTCGTAGATCCCCGCGGCGATCACCATCGGGATCGTCGCCGACAGATCCGCCATCCCGTCGTGGCCCGGTGACAACCGCACGCACCGCCCGGCCGCGGCCTCCCGGTGCCGCTCGGTGAACGATCGGGGGTGCATCCGCTCCGCCAGGTTCTGCAACGCCCCGGCGACGCGTGTCGCGATGTCCCGCCCGCAAACGACGACCGCGGCCTGATCGAACTGCGGCCGTACCTCCTCTGGCACCACCCGCCCGGCCTTCACGACAACATCGACGTGCTCCCGGGTGACGAGGCGCTGCTCCCACGCCGCGAACATCGCGGGGTAGTCGTCGACGACCGTCATCGCGTGATCGATCTCCGATTGCACCCGCCGATCCCCACGCCGCGCGATCCCCGCCGCCTCCGCAGCGACCGACCGCAACTCCATGTCGGAGGCCATGCCCCGCACCCCGCCGCGATGCGCCTCGCGCAGCGCCGACCGCCCCAGCTCAGCCAGGGCTCGCACCGAAGCGATCTCCGCAACGTGCGCCAGAGCGAGCGCATCCACGAACCCGGCGATCGCGACGGCGTGGGGCGACCCACCCGCAGCCTCGCCACTTTCGATTTGGTTCGCTTGCATGTTCCCATTTTCGCAGGCTACGACGCGATGCGAGTAGTACATGTGTACCTTTCTGCAAAGGTCGCCAAGAGGGCGGTCTGGGGAGGAATCGCCGCACGCCGCACGCCGCACACCGCGCCGCACCGCACGCCGCACCACACCGTGCACGCGCGCAGTCCCCACCCGCGAATCAGGGAACGCGCACCCCCGTGAAGATCGTCCGCCGGCGCAGCTCGAAGCCGAGCTTCTCGTAGCCCGCGATCGCATTCACGTTCGACGCGGCTGCGTGCATCAGCGCACGGCCTCCGCGCTGCTGGATGTGGAAGGCGATGTCGAGCACGAGGCGGGATGCGAGCCCTCGCCGGCGATA
This sequence comes from Microbacterium oleivorans, assembly GCF_013389665.1. Classification (NCBI taxonomy): domain Bacteria; kingdom Bacillati; phylum Actinomycetota; class Actinomycetes; order Micrococcales; family Microbacteriaceae; genus Microbacterium; species Microbacterium oleivorans. The sequence continues at coordinate 1,856,391 of NZ_CP058316.1, forward strand.
GGCCTCGTCGGTGGCCACGGCGCTGATCTCGGTCCAGTCGCCGGGGCGGAGGCGCTCTCCGGCCATGGCGACGAGCCGTCCCTCGTGACGGATGCCGATGTAGCGACCGAGCAGGTGGGTGCGCGGTCGGAACGGGCCCGGGCGGTTCCGTTCGACGAGCGCGAGCATGTCTGCGACATCCGCTTCGCCGAGCTCCACCGCTTCGTCGTCCGGACGCGGGTGCAGCCGGTCGGTCTCGACGAGCTGCACGCCCGCCCCGCGGAACGTCTCGGCCCACCCGGGGGGAAGCTCCGGCGGGGGCGTGGTCGAGCCAGCCGCCCCGCCCTCGGCACCACCCGCGGGCTCGGCGGAGCTGATGCTGAACTCGTTGCCCGAGCCCACGACCGCTCTGAGCGAATCCCACACGGCCGGGTCCCCCCAGGTGCGGACGCCCACGAATCCCGCGACGTCGTCGGGATACCGGCGGACCAGGTCATCGCCGATCGCCAGGTGCGCGTGCGCGCCGACGAGGGAGTGCCAGGCGGCGTTGTCGCGCACGTCGGCGCCGTCGCGGACCGGGGAGGTGGTGATGGTCATGGGGTGGGTCCTCTCATGCGTCCCGAAGGATGCGCTCGGTCACCCGAGCACAGAAGTGCAGCGCGTCGACGGGCACGCGCTCATCGGCTGCGTGGAACTGCGCGAACACGTCGAAGTCAGAAGCAACGCGCAGCGGCACGAATCCATACCCGCGGATGCCGAGGCGCGCGAAGTGCTTGTTGTCGGTGCTGGCCGGCAGCAGGTAGGGAACGACGACCCCGTCGGCATCCTCCGCGGCGACCGCCCGCTGCAGCACCTCGATCAGCGGCGCGTCGGGCGGCGCCTCGGTGGCGGACCACCACCGCCCTTCGATCACCTCGGCGTCGTCGCCGACGAGCTCTCGCAGCTCGCGCCGCAGCACATCGTCCTGACCGGGAAGCAGCCGGATGTCGAGCAGGGCCGATGCCTCCGCCGGGATGACGTTGACCTTACCGCCCGCGCGGAGCACGGTGGGTGTCACGGTGTTCCGGGTCGATGCGCCGGCGAGGGTCGCGACGAAGCCGAGCGTCGCCAGGTCCTCCTCCAGCGAGTCGTCCGAGAACGCCAGGCCCCGCGCGGCGCCGAAGGCTCGGAGGAACGCCTCGAGCGCCGCCGTGCGCACGACGGGGAACCGGTGTCCGCCGATCGCGGCGACGGCTCGAGCCAGCCGGACGACCGCGGTGTCGCCCGTCGGTCGCGATCCGTGCCCGGCACGGCCGCGCGCGACGAGGGTCGCACCGGCCACACCCTTCTCGCTCGCGGCGAGGAGGTAGGCGCGGCGCTCGTGCGCGACCTCGGCACCGCCATCGTCCGCCCGCCCGCCCGGGGCGTCGAGGGGAACCGAGAATCCGCCCACCTCGCTCAGCGCCTCCGTCACGCCTTCGAACAGGTCGGGCCGATTGCGCACGAGCCAGTCCGATCCCCAGATGCCGCCGCTCTCCTCGTCGGCGAGGAAGGCGAGGACGAGATCCCGCCGAGGGACGATGCCCTCGCGGGCGTAGTGGCGCGCGACGGCGAGGACGGTGCCGGCGTAGTCCTTCATGTCGACCGCGCCCCGGCCGTACAGGTACCCCTCGTGGATCTCGGCGCCGAAGGGCGGGTGGGTCCAATCGGCCTCGGCCACCGGCACGACATCGAGGTGCGCGTGGATCAGCAGGGCGCCGGCATCCGGATCCGATCCACGGATGCGGGCGACGAGCGACCCGCGGCCCGGCACGGGCTCGATGAGCTCCGACGCGATGCCCGCCTCGGCCAATCGGTCGCGCACGTACTGCGCCGCGCGGGTCTCGCCGTCGCCGATCGTCTCGGCGGTACCGGTGTTCACGCTGTCGATGCGGATGAGGTCGCGCACGAACTCCAGCGCCTCGCGTTCGAGCTCGGTCGTCATGACGCTCCTCACCGTCGCGGACGGACGCCGCACCGCGACGTTAACGGCTCGTCGACGACGCGGCACGCGCGGGCGCCACAAACGTTCACGCGTCCGAGGCGAGCGGTATGGTGCCCACGTGAAGTCCTCGACACAGACGACGGTGTGGTCCTCGCTCCGCCTGGCGATGGCGGTCGTCATCATCGCCGCCGTCGTGACGCAGCTGGTCGCATCGCTGACCCGCACGGCCGAAGCCGACGGTGACGTGGCCACCGTGTTCGCGAACTTCTTCAGCTTCTTCACGATCCTCTCGAACGTGATCGCCGCGGTCGTGCTGGCCATCGCGGGGACGACATCCCTCGTCCGCCCCGGCCGAGAGCAGTCATCGCTCGGGTTGTCGGCGGCTCTCGCCTGCGCCACCACCTACATGGTGATCACGGGCATCGTCTACAACGCCCTGCTGCGCGGCATCACGCTGCCCCAGGGTTCCGAGCCGGTGCCGTGGTCGAACGAGGTCCTGCACCTGGTCGCGCCGCTCTTCCTGCTGGTCGACCTGCTGGTCGGCATCCGTCGGCGCGCGCTGCAGTGGCGCGTCGTGGGCGTCGTCGTGGCGTTCCCGCTGCTGTGGACCGCGTACACGCTGATCCGCGGCCCGCTGGTCACCAACCCGACGTCCGGCGAGCCCTTCTGGTACCCCTACCCGTTCGTGAACCCCAACAACCCGGGCGGCTGGGGCATGGTGATCGGCTACGTCATCGGCATCGCGGTCGCTTTCGTCGCCGTCGGGCTCTTCACCGTCTGGGTGACGCGTCGGCGCGCGCACGCGTCACCGATGCGGTCCGCGCCGTGACGGCGGGAATCGGCATCAGACCGGCCGAGTGAGGATCTCGGCTGCGCCGTCGGTGATGGCGATGGTGTGCTCGCTGTGCGCGGTCAAGCACCCGGTGGAACTCCGGAGCGTCCACCCGTCCCCGTCGGTCACGAGAACATCCGTGTCCACCATCGCCCAGGGCTCGATCGCGATCAGCAGCCCGGGCCGCAGCTCGTACCCCCGGCCTCCTCGCCCGGTATTGGGGATGTGAAGGTCGCCGTGCATGACCGAGCCGATACTGTGCCCGCCGAACTCGGTGTTGATCGAGTAACCGGCGTCCGAGAGCACCGTGCCGATGGCGAGGGAGATGTCGCCGACCCGGTTTCCTGGTCGGGCGACCTCGATCGCGGCGGCGAGCGCGCGCTCGGTGGCATCGATGAGGGCGACGGCGTCGGCGTCCCGGCGGATGCCGACGATGAAGCTGATGGCGGCATCCGCGGCGATGCCGTTCTTGATCACCGCGAGGTCGAGGGTGAGCAGATCGCCGTCCACGAGGCGGTAGTCGCGCGGCATCCCGTGCAGAACCTCGACGCGGTCGCCGCGGAGGTCTCCGCCGCCGACGCCGCGGCTGCCGACGTGCCGACCACCGTCCCGTCGGCCTGAGCCGGGTCGTCGGCATCGCGCGCACCGTCGTCGCCGACGGGCTGTTCGCCGTCCGGGTGACGCTCGGCGCGCGCCGATGCGATCGACGGATGGTCGCGGAATCGGCAGCCGAGTCGTCATACTGACCCACATGGATGCCGTGAACGAATGGTTGTTGACCTGGGGAGATCACCTCTGGACCTGGGCGGTCCTGCCGGTCGTCGTCCTCCTCGGCCTGTACTTCACCGTCCGTTCCGGGGTCGTGCAATTGCGCATGGTGCCGGAGATGTTCCGCACGCTGACGAACAAGACACCCCTGACCAGCGCCGGCAAACCCCAATCGGTTTCGGCGTTCCAGGCGTTCACCATCTCGGCGGCGTCTCGTGTCGGCGTGGGCAACATCGCCGGAGTGGGCACGGCCATCGCGGTGGGCGGACCCGGCGCGGTCTTCTGGATGTGGACGATGGCCTTCGTCGGAGGCGCCTCGAGCTTCATCGAGTCATCCCTCGCCCAGCTCTACAAGACACGTGACCGCGACAGCTTCCGGGGCGGGCCCGCGTATTACATGCAGCGGGGGCTGAAAGCCCGGTGGTTGGGGGTGTGGTTCGCGGTCATCCTGATCATCTGCTTCCCCTTCGCGTTCAGCTCGCTGCAGGCCAACACGATCGCCGCGACGGTCAGCTCGAGCGTCGGCGGCGACATCGCATGGCTCCCCTGGGCGGTCGGCGTCGGCGTGGCACTGTTGACCGGCCTCGTGGTGTTCGGCGGCGTCCGCCGCATCGCCTCGGTCACCCAGGTGCTGGTCCCGATCATGGCGCTCGCCTATCTCGTCCTCGGCATCATCGTCGTGGCCTTGCATCTCGACCGCGTCGGGCCGGTCTTCGTCGAGATCGTCACGTCCGCGTGGGGCTTCAACGAGGTCGTCGGCGCGGCGTTCGGGTACATCGTGCTGACCGGCATCAAGCGCGGAATGTTCTCGAACGAGGCGGGCCTCGGCTCGGCTCCGAACGCCGGCGCGAGCGCCGCCGTCACCCACCCGGTCAAGCAGGGCCTGGTGCAGACCCTCGGCGTCTACTTCGACACATTCCTGGTGTGCTCGATCACGGCGTTCATCATCCTGGTCTCGGTCCCCGATCTCGCCGGCGCCACCCGCGGCATCGATCTGACCCAGGGTGCGCTCGTCGACACACTCGGCGAGTGGTCGAACATCGCCCTGAGCATCATCATCTTCCTGCTCGCCTTCTCCTCGATCCTCGGCAACTACTACTACGGCGAGTCGAACATCGAGTTCATCTCGACGAGTCGTGCACTTCTCACCGGCTACCGCGTGCTCGTCGTGGGCGCGGTCCTGGCAGGTTCGGTCGTCGGTGCCGACCTCGTCTGGAACTTCGCCGACGGGGTGATGGGGCTCATGGCGCTGACCAACCTCATCGCGATCGGGCTCCTGTCGGGCATCGCGTTCCGGCTGCTCAAGGACTACTCCGCACAGCGGCGCGAGGGGCTGGACCCGGTCTTCACCCGGGACCGCCTGCCGGGCGTCACCGGCATCGAGTGCTGGGAGGACGAGCTGACGGTCACCGGTCCGATCGACCTCCCCGTCGCCGCGCGACAGTCCGCGAAGCACCGGGACCGCCTCACCTCACGGGACTCGCGCTGAACCCAGTGCAGTCTCATCCGTCGGAGCCGCGGGTGCGGTCAGGCCCCGTCGCGCAAGTCGCGGAAGAAGCTGTCGACGTGGGTTCGCAGGCTTTCTATGCGGCGATCCCGGGCGGCGCCGGCATCGAAGCCCAGGTAGGGCGGCGGGTCGAGCCGGCGCACATTGCGCGAGCATTCGAAGCCCGCGCACAGGAGCGTCCCGACCGTGTCGCCGGAGCGGCCGGCCTTGCCGGCGCGCTTCGCCGCGAAGAGCACGACCTCGTTCGGCAGCGTGACGTCGGAGCACCACGAGCACTGCGGCCGCGTGCGCGTACGCTGCTCGGCCTGGCGCAGCTGCAAGCCGACGGCCGCGCCGTCGAGCTCGGCGACGATGAAGCCGAGCAGCGGCGTCTTGGGGTCACGCCAGCCGTAGTAGTCACGGGTGTCCCAGTCGATGTCACCGAGGCCGGACGGGACGACGAGCGAGCTGCGCTCGCGAAGCGAGACGTTGATGAATGAGGCGCGGATGGATCTCTCGGTGAGAGCGAACATGGTGGGTCCTGTCTGAGTACGCGTTCGCACGATCGCGGAACCGTCATGAGGCCGGAACGGCATTGACGAACGCGATCGTGACGGCTCGGGGCGAACGACGTCGCCCTGAGCCCGGGGAGGGCCGCATCACGGACGGAGGTCGACGCGACGCGGCTACCGGATCAACCGGCGAGAACGAGCAGGGATGCCGCGCCTGTGCCGCCGGCGCTGAGCGCGCCGGAGACCCCCTCACGCCCGGAGGGCAGCAGACGAACGGTACTCACGCCTCCAGGCTACCCCTCCCCCGCGCGCGGGAGCCGATACCATCGGCCCGATGACCAGCGAACGGGGCCGACGATTCGTCGATGGCGCGGGGGCGCGGCTCGAGCCGCACCACCCGTCGTTCTTGACGTCGCACCCCACCGCGCTCGGGCTGGTCTGGATGGCGGCGGTGGTCGCGCTCCTCGTGGGATGCGACCTCGCCGGGGCACCGGGATGGCTCCGGGCGGTGCTGACGCTGACCGCGGCACTGCCGCCGCTGGTCGCGACGCTCGTCGTGCTGTCGCAGACGCCGCGCTCGCATCTCGAGTACGAGCCGTCGATCCTGACGCACTTCTTCGCGCGATTCCTCGCCCTCTTCAGCGCCTTCATCTTCTGGCTCGGGTCGGTCGTGATCGGTGGCGCGATCGCGGTGCAGCTCACGGACGAGAGCGGCACCGACATCGTGACCGCTTGGGAGATCGCCGCGGAGATCTTCGCGATGATCGTCCCCCCAGTGACGGTGCTGCTGTACTGCGTCCTGATCCTGCGGTACGCGTCGTATCTGGTGCGCCTGCGCGGGTGGTCGGCCGTGCCGACGCGTCACCGCATCCCGGAGCACTTCCTCGCCGAGGCGCCGCGCACGCGTCAGATCGTGATCGGGCTCGCGCACCCGGGTCTGCTGCTCGCGGCGGGCCTGCTCTCGACGTCGGTCGCCGTCGCGCTCACGGTGCGCGCCGAGGCGCTCCTCGCCTGAGCCCGCATCACCGCGCCATCCCCGCGCGCCGCGGACAGCCGGTGATCAGTCGACCGCGGCTCGCACCAGCTCGCGCACGCGCCGCTCCACCTCGGCGCTCACCTCGACGATCGCAAACGACGTCGGCCACATGGCCCCGTCGTCGAGCGTCGCCGTCTCATCGAAGTTGAGCGTCGGGTAGCGGGTGTCGAACTTCGACTTCGGCTGCACGAAAATCACGACCTTGCCCTCGCGCGCGTACGCCGGGAACCCGTAGAAGGTCTTGGGGTCGAGGTCGGGCGCCTCCTCCGAGACGATCCGGTGCACCAGCCGGGCGACCTCGCCGTCGATGCCGTCGAGCGTCTCGATCGCGGTCACGCAGGCTTCGAGCTCCTTCGCGAGCTTGGCCGCCCCCTTGAGCCCCTTGGTGGAACGCAGTTCCTCGGCGCGCTGCTGCATCGCCGCCTTCTCCTCGTCGGAGAACCCCGCTCCGCCCGATGTCTTGCCGGCCATGTCCACCCCCTCCTCGGCCCGCGGCGCGGGCGTCACGGTCCGATCGTGCCACTCCGCGCGCCCGGTGGACAGAGCCGCGGCGCACGGGGGCCGGATCACCCGCGGCGCACCGGTGGCGCACCGGTGGCCGGGGGCGTCCCCGCCCTAGGCTCATGACATGCGCGCTCGCCTCGGCTCCACCCTGCTCGTCCTCTCGGCCCTCACCCTCGCGGGGTGCGCATCGTCACCGGCATCCGATGCTCCCGACACCATGCCCACAGCGGATGCCGTTCCCGAGGGCGCATGCGCCTACGTCGAGGCCGCCGGTGGCGTGCGCGAGGTGACTCCCCCGCCCGCGGAGGCCGAGGTCACCGGCGAGGTCGCGGCCGTGCTGCAGACCTCGGTCGGCGACATCCCGATGACCCTCGACGCAGACCGCACCCCGTGCACCGTCGGCAGCTTCGTCTCGCTCGCCGAGCAGGGCTACTACGACGACTCGCCCTGCCACCGCCTCACGACCTCGGGCATCTTCGTGCTGCAGTGCGGCGACCCCTCGGGAACGGGCCGCGGGGGCCCCGGGTACCGCTACGCCGACGAGCTCGACGACAGCGAGACCTACCCCGCGGGCACGGTCGCGATGGCAAACGCCGGGCCCGACACCAACGGATCGCAGTTCTTCCTCGTGTACGAGGACACCCCGCTGCCGCCCTCCTACACGGTCTTCGGTCAGCTCGACGAAGCGGGCCTGGCCGTCGTACGCGAGGTCGCCTCGGCCGGCGCCGAGGGCGGCGCGGCCGACGGGGCACCCGCCACGACGGTGACGATCACCGGCGTGACGCTGGGCTGACCCGCCTCTCGCCGCCGGAACGCAACCGGCGGCGACATCTGGGGTAACGCGGATTCGACCGGGGCCGGTCCCTACCGCGACACTCGGGGGACCGTCGGCACTCGGCGGCGCCGAGACCTGAAAGGCCCGATCGTGATCGCGCTCGAGCATGTGTCAAAGACGTACGGCGGCATCCCGGCCGTCGACGACGTCTCGCTGCAGATCCCCACGGGCGAGATCTACGGCATCGTGGGGCAGAGCGGCGCGGGAAAGAGCACGCTCGCCCGACTGGTGAACCTCATCGAACGTCCCGACTCCGGTCGCGTGGTCGTCGACGGCACCGACCTCACCGCGCTGGGCACCGGCGACCTGCGCTCGGCGCGGCGGCGCATCGGCATGGTGTTCCAACGCTTCAACCTGCTGGGTAGCCGCTCGGTGCGGGGAAACGTCGAGCTCGCACTCGAGCTCGACGGCACCTCGGCCGCCAAGCGGCGGGCGCGCGCGCAGGAGATGCTCGACCTCGTCGGCCTGGGACACCGCGGCGACGCGTCCGTCCACGAGCTGTCGGGCGGCCAGCAGCAGCGGGTGGGCATCGCACGCGCTCTCGCCGCCGGCCCGAGTGTGCTCCTCTCCGACGAAGCGACGAGCGCGCTCGACCCCGAGACCACCACCGCCATCCTCGACCTCTACCGCCGCATCAACGCCGAGCTCGGCCTCACCGTGCTCCTCATCACCCACGAGATGGACGTCGTGAAGTCGACCTGCGACTCCGCCGCCCTCATCGAGCAGGGGCGCGTGATCGAGAGCGGTCGCCTGACCGACGTCATCCGCACCCCGGGATCCCGACTGACCTCGCAGCTGTTCCCCCTCGGCCCCATCCCCGCCGGCGCCGATCCGCGTGCCGCCGTGATCGACATCACCTTCGCCGGCGGAACGGCCGACCGACCCGTGATCGCGCGCATCGCCCGTGACCACGAGGTCGACGTCTCGCTGCTCGGCGCCCTCGTCGAGCAGATCGCCGGCACCCAGGCGGGGCGGACTCGTCTCGAGGTACCCGCCGAAGCCGCATCCGCCGTCATCGCCGACCTGCGCGGACAGGGGCTGATCGTCGACGTCCTGCGCGCCGCCGGCTCGACCCAGACGGGGGATGCCGCATGAACGAGCAGCTTCTGAGCCTGCTGCTGGTCGCCACCGGCCAGACGCTCTACATGGTCGGCGTCGCCCTGCTCGCCACGATCGTGATCGGCCTGCCGCTGGGCGTGGTGCTGGTGGGCACCGAGCAGGGACGCTTCCTGTCGTCGCCGTTCGGCTCGCGTCGTGCGGGCATCGTCGTCAACCGGGTGCTCGACTTCGTCGTCAACCTGGGTCGCTCGGTTCCCTTCATCATCCTCATGGTCGCGCTGATCCCGTTCACGCGCTTGATCGTCGGCACCTTCATCGGCCCCACCGCCGCGATCGTGCCACTCTCGGTCGTGGCGATCCCGTTCTTCGCGCGCATGGTCGAGATCGCGATCAAGGAGGTGGATGACGGTCTGCTCGAAGTCGCGGCATCCCTCGGGGCGAGCCGGTGGCAACTGGTCACCAAGGTGCTGCTACCCGAGGCCGCGCCCGCGATGCTGCTGGGACTGTCGACGACCGTCACCTCGATCATCAACTTCTCGGCGATGGTCGGCACCGTCGCCGGGGGCGGTCTCGGCGACGTCGCGATCCGCTACGGCTACCAGCAGTACAGCTGGATCCACATCATCAGCGTCATCGTCGTCATCTTCGCCATCGTGATGGTGCTGCAGGGCCTCGCGAGCTGGGGCGCCCGGCGGCTCGCCCGGCGGTCGCCCCGCGGCGGCCCGGCGACCCGTCGCGCCGCACGACGCGCACACGCCGCCACACCGGCCTCCTGAATCACCGCACCGCCGCTGCATCCGTTCCGCACTCGTTCCGCACCGCATCCGTTCCGCACCGCATCCGTTCCGCACCGCATCCGTTCCGCACCCCGAGAGGACTCCTCCATGTCTCGCACCGCACGCACCCCGCTCCTCGTCGCCGCCGTCGCCTCGGCCGCCCTGCTGCTGGCAGGCTGCGGCAGCTCCGCCGACACCGCAGACGCCGGCTCCGGTGACGGCGACAGCCTCGGGACGATCAAGGTGGGCGCACTGCAGACGCCCGCCGGCGACATCCTGAACCACATCGCCGAGAACGGTGCCGCCGAGCTGGGACTCACGATCGAGTTCGTGCCGTTCACGGACTACAACACCCCCAACACGGCGCTCGTCGACGGGTCGATCGACGCCAACCTGTTCCAGAACTCGACCTTCCTCGAGACCTTCAACAGCAACACCGGATCCGACCTCATCAGCGTCGGAGAGGCATACCTGCCGTCGGCGGCGTTCTATTCCGACAAGGTCGACAGCCTCGACGACCTCGAGGACGGCGCCACGATCGCCATCCCGAACGACCCGACCAACGAGGGACGCGCGCTGAAGCTGCTCGCGCAGGAAGGCCTCATCGAGGTCGCCGACGACGTCGTCGACCTCACCGGCATCACCGACAACCCGCGTGACTTCGAGTTCCAGGAGATCGAGAACGCCACGCTCCCGCAGGCCGTGCCCGACGTCGACGCCGCGTTCGTGACCATCAGCTTCGCGCTGCCCGCCGGCCTCACGGCCGACGAGGCGATCCTGACGGAAGGCGAGGGAAGCCCGTACTACAACGTGCTCGCCACGCGTCCGGACCTGAAGGAGGATCCCCGCATCGCCGCGCTCTACGACCTGCTGACCTCGGCCGAGGTCGCCGACTTCGAGAACGAGACCTGGGGCGGCCTCGTCGTTCCCGTCACCGAGGACTGAGCCGGGCGGGGTGCGACGCCACGGGCGCACTAACTCCTGCAAAACGGCGCCGCCCGCGGCCGAATCCGCGCCACAGCCCCCGGTAGCGGTCGGATTGCAGGAGTTAGTGCTGGGCGTCCGCCCCGCCGTCGATGACCCCGAACGCGAGGTACGCGCCGGCGAGGGCGATCACAGAGGCGACCCCGATCCCGACGTCGCCTCCCCGCGCACGGGCCCCCGCGCGTCTCCACCGCAGGATCAGCACGCCGAGCGCGAGCATGACGCTGAGCACAACGAGAACGAGCGGGATGAGGTCCGCCATCGCAGCCATTCTCGCGCGAGCCGCGATCCGGGCGGCTAGGCACGCGTCTGCGAGACCGCCCCGCTCACTCGGCGTGGAAGACGGCCTCGAGACCCGGCCAACGGTCGGCGACCGCGAAGACCGGAACTACGGAACGGTCGGTCACGTCGACCTCGACGACGCGGCCGCCGGTGATCGTCCGCCCGGTCCACACGTCGACCCAGTCACCGCTGGGCAGGTAGACCCCCCAGGAGCGCGCGTCCGGCTCGAGCACGGGGGCGACGAGTAGACCGTCACCGAGCATCCATTGCACCGGATGCTGCCACACCTGCTCATCCTGCGGATGGTCGAAGTACAGCGGCCGCATGAGCGGAACGGATTGGCTGACGGCGCGCCGCGCCGCCGCGGCGAGGTAGGGCACGAGACGCTCGCGCAGCTCGACCAGAGCACGCACCTCATCGATCACCGCAAGATCGCCCGTGCGCTCGGCGATGTTCCACGGCGTGCGGTCCGCCGACGGTGTGCGGTGATGGTTGAACTCGGAGTGGTACTGCATGATCGGCACGAAGACGCTCGCCGCCATCGCCCGCACGTACAGCTCGGCGTCGGGGATCGGGCCCGAGAACCCCGCGATGTCCCAGCCCCAGTAGACGATGCCGGATGCCGCTGCCGAGAGCCCCGCGATCATCGACCAGTGGAACGCCTCCCACGTGGAGTTCTCGTCTCCGGCCCAGAACGCACCGTGCGCTGCCGAGCCGGTGAAGCCCGCGCGGCTGAAGGTCACGGGCGCCTTGCCCGCCGATTCGAGCAGCCGTCCGTAGGCCGCGGCGTAAGCGACCGGGAAGAGGTTGTTGGCCTCGTCGCCGCGCGTGCCGTCGAGGAAGACAAGGTCTTCACCCCACGCGTGCTCGCCGCCGTCGGTCTTGAATCCGTCGATGCCCACCTCTTCGACGAGGTAGCGGCGCTTCTCGGTCCACCAGGCCGCGGCGCGCTCGTCAGTCAGGTCGGGCATGAGCGACAGCGGGAACCACCAGCCGCGGTTGCGGTAGGGCCGCAGCGACCCGTCGGGCGCGGTCTCGCGCACCAGCACCCCGGCGTCGACGGCGGCGCGCGCGTCGGCGGCGGCCTGGCCGGTCGGGTGGGGCCGGAGCTTGATCAGCGGGATCTGCCACAGGTGCACACGGATGTCGTGGGCGTGCAGGTCGTCGACCATGCCCTTCGGGTCGGGCCACGCGCCCTCGGCGGGAAACGTGAAGTCGCGCAGCGACATCGGTCCGCCGTCGGCGCGCACCTCGTACTGGGCGTCGCGAAAGATCGTGAAGGTCTTCTCATCGCTCCACGCCTCGATCACGACGTTGCGGACCGGGATTCGGTGCTCGCGGTGCAACGACATCTGCCGTTCGACCTCGGCCTGGGTGTTCCACTCGTTGCCGCTGGCCCACAGCCCGAAGACCCAGTCGGGAAGCTCGCGCGGGCGCCCGGTCTCGGTCGCGAAGGCGTCGAGCACGTCACGCGGCGATCCCGTGTACAGGCTGAGCGACAGGATGCCGGTGTCGGTCGATGCGGCCGAGACCTCCGCCTCGATGACGAGACGGTCGGGGTCGCTCGCTCCGATGTCGAACCACACCCGCCGCGATGTGCGCACGTGCAGCCCCCATCCCGTTCCGCCGACGATGTGGGCGAACGGCATGGGCAGGTAGGTGCGCCGATGGGCGCCCTGGCTCTTGTACTGCTCGAACACGACCGAGTCGAGGTGCGCGCCGCGGTGATCGAGCGCGTCGTACCGCTCGCCGAATCCGGTCACATGCTCGCCCGGGGCGAGCGCGAGCGCGAACCGCACGCGGTGCAGCCGCTCGCCGTCGTCGAGCACCTCGACCAGCATGGGACTCGGCGCGCCGGGGCGTGAAGCGCCGCCGCGCGCACCCGCATCGACGACGAGGATGTCGGGCTCGGCCGCCCGCCAGGCCGCCGAGCGGCAGGAGAACCACCTCGTCGACTCGGGCGATCCCGCTCCCTCCGACCGGCTCGCGACGAACCGGTACCGCATCGTCGTGGCCGCCGGGGGTGCGACGAGCTCGGTCTGCCAGCCGCCCGCTGTGCGGGAGAGGCGTGCCTGCGCCGAGGCCAAGTGGCCGCCGTCGACGGCCTGTCCGCGCGACGAGCGCACGACGGGGCGGAGCGCGACGGTGCTTACGGGACCGTCGTCGATCCGCCATTCAAGCACGACGCCGTCGACGGCGCCGGAGGTGCGCACCCCCAGCCGCAGCGGCTCGCCCGCGACGGGCTGCACCGGACTGCGCTGTTCGGTGTCGTCGGCGTACGGATGCCCCGATCCTGACGGACGGTGCCGGATCACGAGGCCACCGCCGCCCGACGCGCGCCCGCGCCGGCATTGACGACACCGCCGGCCGCGCCGACGAGACCGAGCTCGGCCGCGAGGCGGAGCACCATGGCATGGCTCCACAGCAACGGCGTCGCCACCGGGCCCCAACGCTCGATCCACTCCTGCCGGCGCTCGGGTGCGAGCAGCTCGCCGTCGACCTGTTCGGGGAGCAGCTGGTCGTCCGTGGCCGTACCGACCGCCCACGCGAACAGGCGGCGGGCCCCGGCCTCGTCGCCCGCCGCGGCATACGACAGCCCGAGGAAGCACGACAGCAGCGGCCACCGGCCCCCGCCATAGAACGTATCGGCCGTGAAGCGGTAGACCCCACCGCCGTTCTCGAGCTGGGTCGTCAGCGCCGCACGGGTCGCCGCGGCGAGCCCCGACTGGGGCGCCACGACGCCGAGCGGCGCGATCAGCGAGCTGAGGCTGCCGTCGACCGCATCGGTGCCGAGCCACTTCGTGAGGTGTCCTTCGGCGACTCCGCTCGCGAGGATGCGGTCGCGCACGCGCTCGGCGCCGGCGTGGGCGGCATCCGCCCGCTCGCCCGTGACGAGGCCCGATCGCGCCGCCGCCTCGAGCCCGGCCGCGATGCACCCGAGGGTCGAGACGTGCACGTGCTCGCTGTGCTCCTCCCACCAGTCGTAGCAGGGGCGCTCCCACGAGCTCAGAAGGTAGTCCACCGTCAGCGCCGCCGCGTCGGCCCACCGCTCGACGGGCAGGTCGTGCCGCGCGGCGTGGTCGGCCGCGGCCCACAGCCACGTGCCGTAGCCGTCGAGCTGGAAGTCCCACCACTCGTCGACACCGAGCTCGCCCGCGAAGGTGAAACGCGCGGGCAGCATCCGGTCGTCCGGCAGCGGAGCTCCCGCCGACGCGGCGGCGACGATGTCGCGGATGCGCTCGGCATGACGGCCGATCACCATCGCGCACCAGTCGAAGAATGCCGTCGCCGACTCCGCTTCACCGGCGGCTGAGGCACCGTCGGCGATGAAGGATCCGTCGCGGAACCAGCAGTATCCCCGGTAGGCCGAGAAGGTCGGTGACGCGGGGTAAGCGCCGTTCGGTTCCTGCAGCGATGTGATGACGGTTCGAGATCGATCGAGGAGCGCGTGGAGGTCGACGCGTGAAGAGATGGTCATGGTTCCTATTCCGGATTCGCGGGGGACCGGGGGCGAGAGCGCGCCTCGCCCCCGGTGGTGGGGTCAGCCGAGGAGGGGCGTGATGCGCTGCTCCGCGTCGGCGAGTGCCTGCTCGACGGTCTTGCGTCCCGCGGCGGCCTCGGTCAGTTCCTCGGTGACGATGTCTTGCATCTCGGCCTGCCCGTCGCCGATCGACGGCGCCAGGGCCACGTTCTCGAGCGAATCGAACACCGCCTGGCGATTCGCCGGCGGCGTGATGTCGAGATAGGCCGCCAGCTCGGACTGATCGGCGATCGGGGGGAGCTCCCAGCCCGCCTCGAGCCGCGTCTCGACCGTGGTCGCGGAGGAGGTGAGGAACTCGGCGAAGGCTGTTGCAGCATCCGTGTGCTTCGAACCCGCCGACACACCCACGGCGTTGGAGAACAACGCGCTCGCATGCTGCTGGTCTCCGGGCTCTACGGCGATGTCCCACGAGAAATCGGCGTCGGCGAGGGAGCCGAACATCCAGATGCCGCTGTGCCACATCGCGAGCTTGCCCGACGAGAAGAGCCCGCTGTCGAAGTCGGGTGTTCCGGCCCCCTGCTCGGCGGTGGGCATCGTGGAGCCGCTCTTGCCGATGAGCCACTCGGCCGCCGCGATCCCCTCAGGCGAGGTGAACCCGACCGCGGTGCCGTCATCGCTCAGGAACTCGCCGCCCGCCTGAGCGACGGCCTTGTAGTACTCGTGGTAGCTGATCGGCTGATAGTCGCCCCACACTCCGGCGCCGGCATCCGTCAGCTGCTCCGCCGCCGCCTGCTCGTCCTCCCATGTCCAGTCCGCGGTCGGGTACTCGAGGCCGGCCGCGTCGAACAGGTCGGCGTTGTAGAAGAGGACGACGTTCGAGAACGAGCTCGGCAGCGCGTACGACGTACCGTCGGTCGCGTAGGCGTCGACCAGCGACGCCTGATAGGCGCCCGTATCGACGTCGTCCAGCGGAGCGAGCACACCGCTCTGCTGGTACGCCGCGTAGTTCGCGAACTCGATGTCGAAGACATCCGACGCCGTGCCGCCGGCCAGATCGGTCTGGAGGGCCGTGAAATAGTCCGCGTACGGCAGGGTCTTCACCTCGACGGTGATGCCCTCGTTCTCGGACTCGAAGGCCTCGACGATCTTCGTCAGATTGTCTTCGTTGCCGCCCGCCGAGATGAAGTTCGAGTAGGTGATGGTGACGTCGCCGTCGTCGCCGGGGGCCGCGCCCCCGGCGCACGAGGTGAGGATGAGGCCGCCGACGGCGACGGCGCCGATCGTGACCCCGCGGGCTGTGCGGTTCATGAGTATCTCCTTCGATAGTCGGTGCAGGTGGGGGAACGGTCACTTGATGCCGCTGCTCGCGACGCCTTGGATGACGTAGCGCTGGGCGAAGACGTAGATGGCGAGCATCGGGAGGATGCTGACGACAGAACCGGCCATCATGACGTCCCATTCGGTGGTGTACTGCCCCTGCAACCCGGCGAGCGCGAGCGGCAGGGTCTGCAGCTCTTTCGAGCGCAGGATGATGAGCGGCCACAGGAAGCTGTTCCAGCTGTTCATGAAGGAGAAGACCGCGAGCGTCGCGAGCGTCGGGCCCACCAGCGGGAGCACCACGGTGCCGAAGATGCGGAAGTGCCCCGCGCCGTCCAGCGTCGCCGCCTCGTCGAGCTCTCGCGGCACGGCGTTCATGGCCTGGCGCAGAAGGAAGACCCCGAACGCGCTCGCGATACCCGGAAGCAGGACGCCGAGATAGGTGTCGACGAGGCCGAGGTCCCGCATCTGAACGAACAGCGGGACGATGAGCACCTGGATCGGGATCATCATCGTGGCCAGATAGAGGGCGAACACGAACCCGCGGCCACGGAACGGCAGCCGGCTGAAGGCGTAGGCGGCCAGCGAGCTCGTCACCAGCTGGAAGACCGCCGTCGCGACGGCAAGACCGAGGGAGTTGAGGATGATCCGGGCGAAGGGGAGCTCGGCGAACAGGGTCTGGTACGCCGAGATCGAGGGGTCGTCGGGAACGAGCTGCGGTGTCGCATCGAGCCCCGCTCCCGGCGAGAGCGACGTCGACAGGGTCCACAGGAAGGGGAAGAACATGATCGCGGCGCCCACGATGAGCACCAGGACGAGGAGCGAGCGTTTGGTCTTCTCACGCATAGGTCACCCACTTGCGCTGGCCGATGATCTGGATGACGGTGACCCCCAGAACGAGGGTGAACAGCATCCACGACAGCGCGGACGCCTCCCCCGCCGACCCGTACCGGAAGGTGAGGTCGTAGATCTGCTGGACGACGACGGTGCTCGACCCCGCCGGGCCACCGCCCGTCATGGCGTAGACCTGGTCGAAGACTTGGAAGCCGTTGATCAGCGAGATCACGACGACGAAGAACGTCGATGGTGACAGCAGCGGCAGGGTGACGCTGAACAGACGCCGCCAGGGACCGGCACCGTCGACCTTGGCCGCCTCGTACATCTCGGTGGGGATCGCCTGGAGCCCGGCGAGCAGGATGATCATGACGAACCCGAGGTCCTTCCAGGCCGAGGCCAGGATGATCGACGGCATCGACCACAGCGGATCGGTCCACCATCCGGGGCCCTCGATCCCGATGACGGCCAGCGCGGCGTTGACGATGCCGACCGATGGGTTCAGCAGCCAGCGCCAGACGAGCGCGACGACGATCCAGCTGGTCACGACGGGGAGGAAGTAGACCCCGCGCAGCAGGTCACGACCGCGGAAACGCGTGTTGAGAGCCAACGCCAGCGCGAGGCCCCCGATGTAGACGAGAGGGAGATAGCCCACGAGGTAGTACAGCGTATTGGCGAAGGCCCGCCGCGTCCCGGGGTCCTGGATGAGGGTGACGTAGTTGTCGAGACCCACCCACTGCATCGGTGCGAGAAGGTTCCACCGGTGCAGACTCGTCCAGAGCGCACCGAACATCGGATAGATGGTGAACATCGCCAGGGGCACGGCGCTCGGCAGAAGGAACGCGAGCACGATGAGCGCGTACCGGCCCCGTCCGCGGCGACGACGACGCGGCGACGCGGCGGGCGGTGCCGTGTCGGGCATCGCGATGGGTGCGCGTCCCGGCGCGAGAGTCATCGCCCACCGTCCCGGACGTCGTCGGACGACCTCGGCACGGCGATGCGCTCGCGCACGAGACGCCCCTGCTCGCCCGATCGCCCCTGCGCGTCGAACGGCGTCGAGAGCACGAGCGCCGCGGCGCCCTGAGCCCATCGATCGTCCTGCCAGGTCTCCACCGCGACGGGCACCATGCGGTTGCGGGGGATCAGTCCTGACCGGAACGCGGGCTCGAATCCGAAGGACCAGTGGCTCCACGCCTCGATACCCTCGCCGAGCATGATCACGATCTCGGGGTCGACGAGGTTGACCACCCCGGCCAGTACACGGCCGAGAAGGTGGCCCGCGTGCGAGAAGAGCTGCTGCGCGGCGACGTTGCCGCCGTCGGCGAGCGCGCGCAAGGCCGAGACGCCCGCGTCGACGCCGATCAGTCCGCGTTCGCGGGCCCGATCGACGAGCGCGCTCTGGCCGATGATCGCCTCGAGGCAGCCGCGCCCGCCGCACTGGCAGAGCGGTCCGTCCTCTTCGACCGGCACGTGCCCGACCTCGCCGGCACCGCCGCTGCGGCCGCGCAGCACTCGGCCGTCGGCCATGAGGCCGGCGCCGATGCCGGTGCCGATCGTGATCACGAGCACGTTGTCGTGGCCGCGGGCCTGTCCGTGCAGGGCCTCGGCGATCGCGAGGGCGTTGACGTTGTTCTCCACCAGCACGGGCAGGTCGAGCTCGCGACGCAGGGCCTCACCGAGCGGTACGCGCTGCCAGCCGAGCTGCGTCGAGTCGACCGTGCCGACCGCCTGCTCGTCGACGTTGCCGGGCACCCCGACGCCGATCCCGAGCAGCGGCGCGCCCGATCCCCCGTCGATGAAGGTGCGCAGCATCGCGCCGAGCCGCGTGATGGCGGTGCCGGATGCCGCGTTGAACGGCTCGGTCGCCGATCGGGCCACCGAGCCGTCGATGCCCACCTCGACCGCGGTGATGTGGTCGGCGACGACCTTGACGCCGATCGCGCGCCCGGCGTCGGACACCAGTCCGAGCAGGCGCGCCGGCCGGCCGCCCTGCGACGGGCTGTGGTCGAGCTCGATCAGGAGGCCGTCGGCGATGAGCTGGCGGGTGTGCTGCGTGATGAGCGCGGGTGAAACGCCGAGCTCGCGGGCGAGATCGGCGCGAGACGTGGGCCCGTTGCCGCCGATGTAGGCGAGAACGGCCGAACGTGTCACATCTGCTCGGGCAGTGGATGCGGACAACGGAACCCCTTAGTTCAGTGCTGAAGTAAAAGTAGAGCGGGCGTCGCAGCGATGTCAATCACTCTCGGGAGCGATCTCGACTCTTTGCCCCCTTGCTCGTTGCTGGCGGGGGTCTTGACGGATCGAACGGGAAACGCCATATTGCTCACTAAATACATGCGTGAACAAAGGGGTCTCCATGTCTTTCCACTCGCCTATCGGCGTCGTCGCGGCCGGCGCCGCCCCGCATCCCACACCGGCGGCTTCTCGTCGCCTGGCCGGCCTGGCGATCGCACTCATCGCGGGCCTCGTTCTGGCGTTGCTCTCCGCGGCCCCGGCGCGCGCGAACACCCTCGACGGGGTCTGGCATTCGCCCTACGGCGCCGACGAGCTCTACGCGACGGAGCCGACCGAGCGGGCCCCCCGCGACCCGATGGCCGGCGACGACGTCCAGCTCAATGTCACGACCTGGCCGGTGGCGCCTGGTCAGTCGGCGTGGATCACGTGGAAGCTCAACGGAGTCGACCAGACGCCCCGCGGCGCGGCCTGGGACCACAACTCCGGCAACAACACGTACTGGAAGATCGACCTGGGTGAGTTCGCCCGCGGCGACCGCGTCGAGTACACCGTGCACGCCGACGTCAACGGCGCCGGTCAGCGCGACATCGGCCCGTTCTCGTTCACGGTGACCTCATGGAGCTCCGTCACCGACGTGACCTCGGTGCTCGACAACGGCACATCGGTCGACATCGTCACCGGCGACAGCGCCGGGGACTTCACGCCCCGCATCCGCTTTGCCTTTCCGCGTCTCGACGGATTCGACACGCAGATCTCCCCCACCGGCTCGGGCCTCGATCTCGCCGGTCTGACCGACTACACCGTCGACGACGCGGCGACCCAGGTCACGATCTCGACCGACCGGATCGTGCTGCGCATCGATAAGGCGCCGTACCGGCTCTCGGTCTACGAAAGCGACGGGACGACCCTCATCACCCGGCAGTACGACCCGACGCAGTTCCGCAACATCGGCTGGGCGAGCGACGGATCGTCGACGGTCACGAAGATCGAGGACCACTTCCTCTCACCGACCGGCGAGCGCTTCGAGGGCTTCGGCGAGAGGTACGACGGGCTCGACCACCGCGGCACCGACGTGCACAACTACGTCTACAACCAGTACCAGGACCAAGGTGCAACACGGCGGACGTATTACTCGGCCCCCTTCTTCGTCAACTCGGCCGGCTACGGCATCCACCTCGACACGACGCGGTACGCGATCTTCAACCTGGCGACCCACCGGTCGGACATGGCGGGCTTCACGGTCGATACCGGCGGCGCGCTCGACTCGACCCTCGGCTACAGCTTCTTCAGCGGCGACCAGGCCGCCGTGCTCGACGACTACACCGCCGACACCGGCCGGCCGCTGCTCCCACCGAAGTGGGCGTTCGGCCTCTGGGGCTCGGCGAACGAATGGAACACCCAGGCCGACGTCGACGAGTGGCTCGGTCAGGTCGAGTCGTCGCAGATCCCGCACAGCGTGCTCGTGCTCGAGCAGTGGAGCGACGAGGCGACCTTCTACCTCTGGAAGGATGCGCAGTACACCCCGACGGCGGGCGGCGACGCCCTGTCGTACGACGACCTCACCTTCCCCGCGGGCGGCGCCTGGCAGGACCCGCGACAGATGGTCGCCGACGCCCACGACCAGGGCGTGAAGGTGCTGCTGTGGCAGATCCCCGTACTCAAGGAGAACTTCACGTCGAACCCCGCGACCGCGCCGCAGCAGCACCTCAATGACCGGGCCCACGCGACGGCGCAGAGCTACCTCGTCGACGACGGCTCGGGCCAGCCGTACCGCATCCCCACCGGGCAGTGGTTCGGCGACAGCACCGTGCCGGACTTCACCGACCCCGCCGCGACGGCGTGGTGGATGAGCAAGCGTCAGTACCTCCTCGACGAGATCGGCGTCGACGGCTTCAAGACCGACGGCAGCGAGGCGCTGTTCGGGCGTGACCTCCAAGTGTCGGACGGCCGCCGCGGCGACGAGATGCACAACGCCTACCCGAACGAGTACACCTCGGCGTACAACGCGGTCGTGCAGCAGGCCACCAGCGGCGACGGCACGATCTTCAGCCGCGCGGGGACCACGGGCGGGCAGAGCTCGTCGATCTTCTGGGCGGGCGACCAGGCCTCGACCTTTGGCGCCTTCCAAGAGGCGGTCCGCGCCGGACAGAGCGCCGGACAGTCGGGCGTGCCGTTCTGGGCATGGGATCTGGCGGGCTTCACCGGTTCGTTCCCGAGCGCCGAGCTCTACTTGCGCTCGACGGCGCAGGCCACCTTCTCGCCGATCATGCAGTACCACTCCGAGAAGGCCGACCCGAGCCCGTCCGAGGCCCGAACCCCCTGGAATGTCCAGGCGCGCACCGGCGACCCGAGCGTCGTCCCCACCTTCGCGAAGTTCGCCAACGTGCGCATGAACCTCGTGCCCTACCTCTACACCGCGGCCGACGAGAGCTCGCGGACGGGCATCCCGATGATGCGGGCGATGAGCCTGGCGTTTCCCGAGGATGCCGCGGCCGCGGGCTACGACCAGCAGTACATGTTCGGCTCCGAGCTGCTCGTCGCACCCATCACGGCGCAGGGCCAGACCACGAAGGACGTGTACCTGCCCGAGGGCGAGTGGTACGACTTCTGGAACGGCGGACGTGCCCTCGGCGACGGTGTCAAGCAGTACAGCGCGGGCCTCGACGGCATCCCGGTCTACGCGCGCGCCGGGGCCGTCGTGCCCCTGAACCTCAACGATGCGTACGAGCTCGGCGGAACGATCGGCAACGACGTCGACGCCTATGACAACCTGGCGTTCAGGGTGTACCCGGCAGAGTCGAGCTCGTACGACTACTTCGAGGACTCCGCCGACGCCCGCCGCACGATCGAGGTCAGCGCCGACCGCGTGGCGCGCACCGTCGACATCACGGCGCCCCCGCTGACGACGACCGCCACCTACCAGGTCTCGGGCACCCGGCCCGGCGGCGTCTCGGTCGGCGGTACGGCGGTGAGTCCGATCGGCTCCCTCGGCGACCTGGCCGCGGCGACGAGCGGCTGGTACTGGGACCCGCAGTTGCAGCTCACCTCCGTCAAGATCGAGGCTGCGACCACCGCTCGCGTCGTGTCGCTGACGGGCGTCGACAAGGCCGCATACGAAGCGGAGTTCGCGCAGCACACGGCCGTCACGACGAATACCGATCACCCGGGATACACCGGCACCGGCTTCGTCGACGGCTTCGCGACGACCGGCGACGCCGTGGAGTTCGACGTGTGGGCCGAGCAGGCGGGCACGCACCAGCTGCAGTTCCGTTACGGAAACGGTGCGCCGACGGGGGCGGCGCGAACGATCCGCGTCGACGGCGTCTCGCTCGGCGACCTGACGCTCGCGCCGACAGGCTCGTGGTCGCAGTGGGGGACGGCGGGTATCTCGACATCCCTCACCCCGGGCCGGCACACCGTGCGCATCGAGTACGGACCCGGCGGCGCAGGCGGCATCAACCTCGACAACCTCGTGCTGGCGCGCTGAGCCAGCCGATCAGAACGGTGGAAAACATGACAACGCAGTCCCGGCGGCGCCCGGCCGCCATGATCGCGACCGGCGCGCTGACCCTTACGGTGCTTTCGGGCGTCGCCGGATGGTCGGCGTCCGACCCTGCCGTGGCAGCGCCGCTCGGGGTACAGCGCGAGCAGTTCACGTCGGGTTCGAGCTACCTCATCGTCGAGGTTCTCGATGACGACCTCGTGCACTTCGAGCTCGCTGGCGGCGGCACCCCGCCGGGCACCGGGTCGGCCCTGTTCACCACCCCGCAGGTCGATAAGAACGACTACGCCGGGCCCGAGGTCTACTCCCGTGCCGGGTCGAGCATCGAGACCGCGGCACTGCGCATCGAGGTCGACCCGGGCGACCTGTGCGTCACCGCGGTCGACATCGCACGCAGCCCCGAGCTCGTGCTGCACGAGGCGTGCCCTGCCGACTTCGGCCAGGCGTGGAAGGGACTCGACATCACAAAGGGCGTGATGGAGAACGCCTACGGCCTCGGCCAGCAGTTCTTCACCGGCGCCAGCGCCGACGGCGACTGGGTCGGCCGCACGCGCACGCCGGGCGGCACCTACGGCAACGCCATGGTGTTCGATCCCGAGAACGGGCCCGTCGGCAACACCCAGATCCCCGTGCTGTTCGCCGTCGGCGCCGCCGGGGCCAACTACGGACTGTTCGTCGACCAGCTCTACAAGCAGGAGTGGAACCTGATGGGCGACCCCTGGACGATGCGGACGTGGGGCGACCAGCTGCGGTGGTACCTCATGGCGGGCGACGACCTCCCCGATCTGCGCCAGGACTACATGGAGCTCACCGGCACACCCCCGGTGCCGCCGCGCAAGGCCTTCGGCCTGTGGATGTCGGAGTTCGGCTACGACGACTGGAACGAGGTCGACGACACGATCTCCGCTCTGCGTGACGCCGACTTCCCCGTCGACGGTGCCATGCTCGACGTGCAGTGGTTCGGCGGCGTGACCGCGAACTCCGACGACACCCGCATGGGATCGCTCGACTGGGACACCTCACGCTTCCCAGACCCCGCCGCGAAGATCGCCTCCCTCGCCGCGGACGGCGTCGGCATCATCCCGATCGAGGAGTCGTACATCGGCCGCAACCTCCCCGAGCACGGCGAGCTCGCCGCCGCCGGCCACCTCGTGCGCGCTGGTTGTGCGACATGCGCGCCGGTCTACCTCACCGGCAACCCGTGGTGGGGCACCGGCGGGATGATCGACTGGACGCAGCCGGCCGCCGGCGCGGCCTGGCACGACGGCCAGCGGCAGCATCTCGTCGACGCGGGCGTGACCGGACACTGGCTCGACCTGGGCGAGCCCGAGATGTACGACGCCGGGGACTGGACCGCGGGCATCCTGCCCGGCAAGCACGCGCACGCTGACTACCACAACGCCTACAACCTGCTCTGGGCGCAGAGCATCGCCGACGGCTACGCCCGCAACGACGAGGACGCCCGGCCGTTCCTCCTCTCGCGCGCCGCAGCGGGCGGCATCCAGCGCCATGGAACGGCGATGTGGTCGGCCGACATCGGCTCGACGATGAAGGCCCTCGCGTCGCAGCAGAACGCGCAGATGCACATGTCGATGTCGGGCATCGACTACTACGGGTCGGATGTCGGCGGCTTCCGGCGCGAGATGCTCGACGCCGATGCCGATGAGCTCTACACGCAGTGGTTCGCCGACAGCGCCTGGTTCGACACACCGCTGCGTCCGCACACCGAGAACCTCTGCAACTGCCTCGAGACGAGCCCTGCGGGGATCGGCGACCAAGCGAGCAACCGCGAGAACCTGGTGCGCCGCTACGAGCTCGCGCCGTACTACTACTCGCTCGCGCACCGCGCGAACCGGTACGGCGAACCGCTCGCGCCGCCGCTCGTCTACTACTACCAGGACGACGCGAACGTGCGAGAGATGGGGCACCAGAAGATGCTCGGCCGCGACCTCATGGTCGCCATCGTCGCCGGTGAGGGCGAGCGCGAACGCGACGTCTACCTTCCCGCCGGCGACTGGGTCGATCTGCACACGAACGAGCGCATCGCCAGCTCGGGGCAGTGGATCACCGATGTCCCGCTGTGGCGCGGCGGGGTGTTCACCCTGCCGGCGTACGCGCGGTCGGGAGCGATCATCCCGAAGGCGTTCGTCGACGGCGAGACGAAGGACATCACCGGCGCCCGGTCCGACGGCACCGTCCGCGACGAGCTCATCACGACGGTCTACGCCGACGGCGACGCGAGTGAGTTCACCCTCTACGAGGACGACGGCGCGACCACCGCGTACCAAGACGGCGCGGTGCGCACGACGCGCATCTCGCAGCAGCTGGCCGGTGGTGTGGCCACCGTCACCGTCGATCCGGCATCCGGAACGTACTCCGGCGCCCCCTCGTCTCGGTCGACCGTCGTCGAGCTCGTCACCGATGGCACGCAGGCGTCGGCCGTGACCCTCGGCGGGACCCAGCTCGTCGAGCACGCGAACAAGGCGGCCTTCGATGCAGCCGCCAGCGGTTGGTACAACGCGGGAGGCCGCACCGTCATCGCCAAGTCGGCGAGCGGCTCGGTGTCGGATGCGAAGACCTTCGCCTTCATGCTCGGAGAGCAGCCGGTGTGGGCCACCTTCGCCTGCGAGAACGCCACGACGACGTTCGGCCAGTCGGTCTACGTCGTCGGCGGCATCCCGCAGCTCGGTAACTGGTCGCCCACCGGCGCGATCAAGCTCGAGCCGAGCGGCTACCCGACGTGGACCGGCGTCATCGAGGCGCTGCCGCCCTCCAGTTCGATCGAGTGGAAATGCATCAAGCGGCAGGAGAACGACCCGTTCACGGTGGACGCGTGGGAGCCCGGCGGGAACAACGTCCTGAACACACCGCCGTCCGGATCGGCGGGGATCACCACCGGCGCCTTCTGAGCCCGACGGTGACCGGCGGGCAGGACCTACCTCCTACCCGCCCCGTGATCCCTCATCCGAGCAGCGAGGCCAGCCCCGAGCCCATCCGGGCCTCGCGCCCGGATCTGAGGAGTTGGTGCGCGCGCATCGCCCTCCCCCCGCCGATCGACCCGGCACGTCGGCTCACCACCCTCTCAGTAGGATTGACCCCATGTCCAAGGTCCTCCAGTCCCTGCCCGTCGGCGAGCGCGTCGGCATCGCCTTCTCGGGGGGTCTCGACACCTCCGTGGCCGTCGCGTGGATGCGCGACAAGGGCGCCGTCCCCTTCACCTACACCGGTGACCTCGGACAGTACGACGAAGACGACATCGCCTCGATCCCCGGCCGCGCGCTGCAGTACGGCGCCGAGGGCTCGCGCCTGATCGACTGCAAGCCGATGATGGTCGAAGAGGGCCTCGTCGCCCTCGCCTGCGGCGCCTTCCACATCCGCTCGGGCGGACGCACCTACTTCAACACGACGCCGATCGGCCGCGCCGTCACCGGCACGATGCTCGTGCGCGCCATGAAGGAGGACGGCGTCGACATCTGGGGCGACGGCTCCACCTACAAGGGCAACGACATCGAGCGGTTCTACCGCTACGGCCTGCTGGCCAACCCCGCACTGCGCATCTACAAGCCGTGGCTCGACGCCGACTTCGTCACCGAGCTGGGCGGTCGCACCGAGATGAGCGAGTGGCTCGTCGCGCACGGCTTCCCGTACCGCGACTCCGTCGAGAAGGCGTACTCGACCGACGCGAACATCTGGGGCGCCACGCACGAGGCCAAGACCCTCGAGCACCTCGACGTCTCGCTCGAGATCGTCGAGCCGATCATGGGCGTGCGCTTCTGGGACCCGGCGGTGCAGATCGAGACCGAGGACGTCTCCATCACCTTCGAGGCCGGCCGCCCGGTCGCCGTCAACGGCACCGAGTACTCCGACATCGTCGAGCTCGTCATGGCGGCGAACGCCATCGGCGGCCGCCACGGTCTCGGCATGAGCGACCAGATCGAGAACCGCATCATCGAGGCCAAGAGCCGCGGTGTGTACGAGGCCCCGGGCATGGCGCTGCTGTTCATCGCCTACGAGCGTCTGGTCAACGGCATCCTGAACGAGGACACCCTCGCCACCTACCACGAGCAGGGTCGCCGCCTGGGCCGCCTGATGTACGAGGGACGCTGGCTCGAGCCGCAGTCGTTCATGCTGCGCGAGTCGATCCAGCGCTGGGTGGGCTCGGCGATCAGCGGCACGGTCACGCTGCGCCTGCGCCGTGGCGAGGACTACACGATCCTGAACACCGAGAGCCGCAACCTGTCGTACTCCCCCGAGAAGCTCTCGATGGAACGCGTGGGCGACTCGGCCTTCGGCCCCACCGACCGCATCGGCCAGCTCACGATGCGCAATCTCGACATCGCCGACTCGCGCTCGCGGCTCGAGCACTACGTCGGCATCGGCCTCATCGGCGGTCCGACGGCCGAGCTCGTGGGCGACATGGAGCGCGGCGGCGCCGCCGAGATCACCGGCAACGTCGAGCCGACCGATCAGGCCCTCGCCGACAAGGTGGATGCCGCGGGCGAGTCCGCCTCGTTCGACTTCGGCGCCGACTGACCCGGCGGCCCGCCCACGTGCACCGCGACCCGCCGCATCCGATCGTTCCGGACGCGGCGGGTCGCGTCATGCGCGGCGTGCGACAGCCCGCCGAGTCGCGGCTCAGTCGCGGTCGAGCAGCGCTCCGCGCGACGCGATGAGCTCGCGGTACCAGGCGAAGCTCGACTTCGGCGTGCGCCGACCGGTCCCGTTCCCGTGGTCGTCGAGGTCGACGTGCACGAGCCCGTACCGCTTCGTCATCTGCGAGGTCGAGGCGCTGACGATGTCGATCCCGCCCCAGCTCGTGTACCCCATCAGCTCGACGCCGTCTGCGACCGCCTCGGCCACCTGCCGCAGGTGCTGGCGCAGGTAGTCGATGCGGTAGGGATCGTCGACGGAGCCGTCGTCCGCGACCGTGTCGCTCGCGCCCAGCCCGTTCTCGACGATGAACAGCGGCACCTGGTACCGCGTCCACAGGTCGGTCAGCGCGATCCGGATGCCGACGGGGTCGAGGTGCCACCCCCACTCCGAGGTCTCGAGGTGCGGGTTCTTGATCGTGGAGAACAGGTTCCCACCGGTGGAGCCGTACTTCTCGGGCTCCACAGCCGACACGAGCGTCATGTAGTAGCTGAACGACAGGAAGTCGACCGTCCCGTCGGCGAGCACCTGCTCGTCGCCCGGCTCCATCCGCACCTCGATGTCGTTCTCGCGCCAGAACCGTCGCACGATACCCGGGTACGCGCCGCGTACCTGGACATCGGTGTGCGAGAGGTTCATGTCGTTGTCGTGCTGGGCCTGCTGGACGTCGCGCGGATCGGCTGAAGCGGGGTAGTGCAGCATCCGCGCCAGCATGCATCCCACCTGCGCCTCGGGGTCGATCTCGCGCACCAGCCGCACGGCGAGCGCGCTCGCGAGGTACTGGTGGTGGAGCGCCTGATGCGCGCGCCGGGTGCGGTCGCCGAGAGCGGTGTCATCGACCACGCCGCCGCCGGTGTACGGCTCGATCGTCGTGGTGTTGATCTCGTTGAACGTGAGCCAGTACCTCACCAGGCCGCGGTAGCGCGTGACGATCGTGCGCGCGTAGCGCTCGAAGTGGCCGATCACCTCGCGACCGACCCAGCCGTCGTACTCGGTCACGAGGTGCAGCGGCATCTCGTAGTGCGACATCGTGACGACCGGCTCGATGCCGCGGTCTCGCAGGCGCGTGAAGAGCCGCTCGTAGAAGGCGAGACCGGCCTCGTTCGGCTCGGACTCGACCCCGTTCGGGAAGATGCGGGTCCACGCGATCGACATGCGCAGCGCCCGGATGCCGAGCTCGGCGAAGAGCTCGACGTCGCCCTCCCAGTTCTCGTAGAACAGCGATCCGTTGCGCTTGGGGTACCCGGACGTCCCCGCCGTGGCGGCCGCGACGCGGATGCGCTGGGGCGACGGGCTCATCGCCTCGTGCAGGTCGACGTAGTCGAGGTCCTTGCCGAACGGCACGACATCGGCCTGCGAGAGCCCCTTGCCGTCGGCGTCGTACGCGCCCTCGGCCTGATTCGCGGCGAAGGCGACGCCCCACAGGAAGTCATCGGGGAACACGGCGCTCATCGCTTCACCTCCGCAGCGACGGGCTGCATCGCGAAGAGCGGGTCGCCCGCCGTGACCGCACCCGTCCGCAGGTCGCGCAGATCGGTGCCCGCAGCCTCGGTGACGACGACGATGACCGACGTGTCCTTCGTGCGGCCGACCTCGTCGAAGTCGACGGTGAGCACGCGCTGCCCCGCCTCGACACGGTCGCCCTGGGCGATGTGCGCGGTGAAACCGCGTCCCTCGAGGGCGACGGTGTCGATGCCGACGTGCACGAGCACCTCGACGCCGTCGTCGCCGCGGATGCCGAAGGCGTGGTTGGTCGGGAACAGCGCGACGACGGTGCCGGCCATCGGGGCGACGACGTCGGATGCCGTGGGCGCGATCGCGGCGCCGGGGCCCATGACCCCGTCGGCGAAGACACGGTCGGGGACGGTCGCGAGGGGGACGATCTCGCCGGCCACGGGCGCGATGACCGAGACGGTGGCGCCGGTCGCTGCGGCGCTGCCGGGGGTCGCGGGGCCGGATGCGGCGGGCGCGGTGCCCGCGGCGACGGGAGCGTTCGTGGCCGCGGCTGCGTACGCCGACTCGTCGAAGCCGAGCACGAGCGTCAGCACGGCCGACACGACGAACGAGAGCACGATGCCGACGATGGCCCAGCCGAAGGTCGCCCCGACGAGACCGGGTAGGCCGGGGATGCCGCTGTTGCCCGCGAGAACGTAGGCGTTGACGCCGAGGCCGAGGCTCACGGCGCCACCGGCGGCGCTTCCGATCATGGTGGCGATCAGCGGGCGGCGCAGCGGCACGATGAGGCCGTACAGCGCGGGCTCGGTGACGCCCATGAGCCCGGTGAAGGTCGTCGAGAAGGCGAGCGACTTCAGGGTCTTCGACTTCGCGCGGATCGCCACGCCGAGGGCGGCGCCCGTCGTCGCGAAACTCTGCATGTAGGTCAGGGGCAGGAACTTGTCGGCACCGACCTGCGCGAGGTTGGTCAGGATGAACGGCACGAGCGCGTAGTGCATGCCGGTCATGATGATGAGGGGCAGCAGCGCGCCGATGACGACGCCGGCAAGCGGCCCGCCGTTCTCGAGTGCCCAGTTGATGCCGCCCGAGACGCCGTTGCCGACGAACGAGCCCAGGGGTCCGAGGACGATGAGCGTCACGGGGGCCACGACGACGAGCGTGATGAGCGGCACGACCATCATCCGCACCACGCGGGGGATGATGCGGTTGAGGCCGCGCTCGACCCACGACATCAGGTAGATCGCCAGCAGGCTGGGGATCACGGTGTACGAGTAGGTCGTCGCCGTGACCGGCATCCCGAGGAAGTCGACGGCCTCGCCCGAGGCGAGTGCCGTCACGAGCGCCGGGTAGATGAGCACGCCGGCGATGGCCACGGCCACGTACTGGTTGGCGCCGAGCTTGCGGGCCGCGGTCATCGCGACGAGGACCGGCAGCAGGAAGAAGACCGCGTCGCCGATCGCGTTGAGGACGAGCGCCGTGTCGGACGTGGCGTCGATCCACCCGGCGAAGCCGAGCAGCGCCAGGATGCCCTTGAGCAGACCGGCGCCGGCGATCGCGGGCAGCAGCGGGGCGAAGACCCCGCCGATGAAGTCGAAGAAGCGTTGGCTGAGCTTCTGGCGCGGCGCGGGGGCCGCGCTCTCGCCGCCCAGGCGGGGTTCGACCGCGGCGACGGCGGCGAAGACGTCGGGCACTCTGTCGCCGACGATGACCTGGTACTGGCCGCCGGTGTCGTTGACGCCGACGACGCTCGGCACGGCGGTCAGGGCCGTCGCGTCGGCGAGCGTGTTGTCGCGCAGGGTGAAGCGCAGCCGGGTGATGCAGTGGTAGGCCGACACGATGTTGTCGGCACCGCCCACGCCGTCGATGATGGCGCGAGCATCCTTGTCGTAGGACATGAGGATCTCTCTCGGTGGTGATGAGCGGCTGACGCGGGGGTCCCTGAGCGCGCCGAGAACAGTCGGTTCAGACGAAGCGACTGACGTGCATGGCGATGTAGACCTTCTCGGTCGAGGTCATCGTGTGGTGGTGGGCTTCGCGGACGTAGGCCTCGATCCGGTCGATGGCCGCGAAGACGTGGGGCAGCTGACGACGCAGCAGGGTCATCAGCTCGTCGTCGTCGCGTTCGATGACGGTGCCGGCGAGCACGCGCTGCGCGAAGTAGCGGACGTGCGTGGCGAACCGGGCGTACGCGGGGTCGTCGTCGGCGTAGACGATGCCGAAGTGCAGCCGCACGATGTCGAGGACGTCCTGCGTGAAGCTCGTCAGAGCCGCCGCCGAACCGTCACCCCCGCCGACCTCGGCGGTGATGAGGTGCAGCGCGATGTTCGCCGCCTCCGCCACCGGCATCGCGACGCCCGTGGCCGCCTCGATGAGCGGGAGCGCGCTCGTGGCGACGGCGTACTCCTTCGGGTAGAAGCGGCGCACGTCGGCCTCGAGCGCCGACGCGAGGTCGATGTTCTCGCGCACCCGGTGCACCGCGAAGGCGATGTGGTCGGCGAGCGCGGCGTAGACGGAGTCGCTGAGTTTCTCGGTGAGGTGCTCGCGAGCGAGCGTGACGATCTCGTCGGTCACCCCGAGGATCTCGGCGGGCACGTCGGCGGCGACCTGCGCGAGTCGGCTGCCCTGGGCGCTGTCGTCGAGGCGGAAGATCTTCTCGATCGCCGTCGCGTCGATGGTGTCGCCCGGCTGCGCGCGGAAGCCGATGCCACGACCGAGCACGATGACTTCGCGCATCGCGTCATCGAGTGCGTCGACGACGCTGTTGTTGAGCACACGGCGGACGATCATGGGCGATACCTCTGGGACGATGAATCCGTCTACTCCGACGGATCGGTATTGCCCGGGAACCGGTAACAAGCCATGTTCAGCGTAGGCGAGGGCGGCGTGACCCGCAAACGGTACGTGGCACGTACGGCCGCGCCGAGAGCCTCGCACCGGCATCAGCGTCGGAGAGGTGGTCCCACGTAGCGAGCTGAGGGGCGGATGATCTTCGAGTCGCGCGCCTGCTCGAGGGCGTGGGCCGTCCAGCCGACGGTGCGGGCGAGGGCGAAGGTCGGCGTGAACATCTCCTCGGGGATGCCGCACTGTTCCATCACCACCGAGGCGTAGAACTCGACGTTCGCCTTGAGCGGCCGGTGCGGCTTGTGGAGGGCGAGGTGTTCCTCGGCCCGCGCCTGGAAGTCCAGCGCAGCGGCCACTCGCGGGCCCCCCAGCTTCTGCGCCTCCTCGCGCAGCAGGTCGGAGCGCGGATCGGACGTCCGGTAGATGGCGTGGCCGAAGCCCATCAGCCGCCTGCCGGCTGCGAGTTCCGCGCCGATCCACGCAGCCGGATCGCCGTCCGCCTCGTCCAGGCTCGCGAGAGCCCGTGCCGGCGCACCGCCGTGGAGGGGGCCCGACAACGCCCCGAGAGCTCCTGCGAGGCAGGAGGCGAGGTCGGCTCCGGTCGACGCGATGACGCGCGCGGTGAACGTGGAGGCGTTGAAACCGTGGTCCATGGCCGCCACCAGATACGACGACAGCGCGCGCTCGTGTTCCGGGGAGGCGACGGCGTCGGTGACCTGGGCGAGGTAGTTGGCGACCAGACCGCGCGTGGGGTCCGACGCTCGGGGAGGAAGTCCGAGCCGACCGCGCTGCGCCCGGCTGAGCACGACCGACGCGATCGCGCCGAACTCGATCGCGTCGTCGAGGCGCGACGCCTCGTCGAGGTCGTACAGCGGCCGACTGCCGCGAGCTCCCGCGAGCAGCGGGAACACCGCCTTCAGCGCGTCGATCGGCTGCGGGCGCGCGCGGAGGACGACCTCCACGACCCGCTCGAGCTCCGGCCGCGCTTGTGCTGTCGCGACCCGCACCCGGAACCGCTCGAGTTCCCCCGCGTCGGGAAGCCGTCCGATCACGAGGAGATGCCACGCCTCCTCGAAGCTGACGCGGCGCGCCAGATCGGTCGCGGAGTACTGCCGGTACTGGTAGTACCCCTGCTCTCCGTCGACGTCGCTGAGGGCGGTCTCGGCAACGGCGACACCCGTGAGTCCGCGGGGAACATCGATCAGCTCGGTCGTCATACGCTCAGTGTGTGAACAGGATGCCGGCTCCGTCAACGTTGATCGGATCAACATGACCGAGCCGCCCCCGCGACTCAGCGCCGCGCAGGTCGCCGCGCGACTCGAGGTGAGGATCGAGACGGTCTACGCGTACGTGTCCCGAGGGATGCTGCGACGTTCGCGGGATCGCGCGGGGTCCTGGTTCGACCCACTCGACGTCGAGGCGTTCGCGGTGGCTCGACGGCGCCGGTCGAGGTCGACGCTGCCGCCTCCCCGGGGTCGCTCCGGTGCTCCGCTGATGGTCGTCGACACCGACGTGGCCCACATCGACGACGGCGAGCTCTTCTACCGCGAGCGGAGCCTCGAGGAGCTGAGCCACGGTACGTTCGAAGACGCGGTCTCCTGGCTGTGGCAGGCACCTCCGCCGTCGTGGCACGCTTCGGCCTCCGAGGCAGCCGGCCTGGCGGCCACGGCTGCGAGCTCGTTGCCGCCCGAGAGCGCCCTGATCGATCGCGTGCGCGTCGCGGTAGCCACCCTCGGCGCACACGACGTCCTGCGCCATCAGGCGGGTTCCGACAACCTGCACCGCATCGGATGGGCATTGCTGCGGGCGCTCCCCCACGCCCTCGATCCCTCGGTTCGCCCCACGACGAGCTCGATAGCGGAAGCGATCGCGTGCTCGCTGACGACCACATCGGACCCGACCGTCACGCGCGCGGTCGACCTTGCCCTCACGCTGATGATCGATCACGATCTCGCGGCGTCGACGTTCGTGGCGCGGGTCGCCGCGTCTGCCCGAGCGGACGGATACTCCATCGTGCAAGCCGCCCTCGGAGCGTTCGACTCGCCCCTCCACGGAGGCGCGCCCCGGGCGGCGGCACGACTCGTCGCCCGCGTGGTGCAGGGCTCCTCTGCGGCGGCGGCCGTGGCGGAGGCCGCTCAGCTGACCGGAAGCGTGCCCGGTTTCGGTCAGCCCCTCTACGACGGCATCGATCCCCGGGCGGCCGCCCTGCTGCCCCTGATTCCCGCCCTTCCCCAGGGTGCAGGAGTCGCAGCAGCCGTCGACGAACTCGCGGCGGTGGTCTCTGCACGAACCGGCCTGATGCCCAACAGCGACCTCGCCCTCGCTGCGCTCGGTGTCGCGGCCGGAATGCCCGAGGACGGAGGTGTCGCGATCTTCGCGCTGGGGCGGACCGCCGGCTGGATCCGCCATGCGGCCGCGGAGTATGACGAACGCCCCCTGCGGCTGCGTCCGCGAGGCAACTACGTCGGCCCGTGACTCCACCGGGTCCTTAACTTGCACATAGCTGTGCAGTTTTGTACCATCGTCGCGTGACCGAGACCGCTTCTCCCCGTCGACCGCGGAAGGATGCCGCCGCCAACCGCGCCGGCCTGCTGTCGGCCGCCGCCCGCACCCTGGCGATCGACCCGAGCGCCTCGGTCGACACGATCGCCCGCGCCGCGGGGCTGAGCCGCCGCGCGCTCTACGGCCACTTCGACGACCGTGACGCGCTGCTGCGGGAGCTCATCGCCTCCGGCGCCCAGCGTTTCAACGCCATCGCCGGAGAGCTCGAGGTCGAGCTCGACCCGGCGCCGGTTGTCCTGGCGCGTCTGACCGGACGCCTGTGGGGCGAGGCATCGCACGTGCAGGTCGCCGCAGCCATCGCGCTCGACGAGCGCCACGTCGAGGACTCCGCCGCCGCGCTCGCACCGCTGCGTCGCACCCTGATGGGCCTCGTGCGCCGCGGCCAGGACGACGGCACGCTGCGCACCGACGTCGCAGCACCCACGCTGGCCCGCCTCATCGAGGAGACCGCGCGCACCGTGCTCGTGCGGCTGGATGCCTCGTCGCCCGAAGCGCGTTCGCTCGTCGTGCGCTCGGTCCTCTCCATCGCGGGGCTGTCGTGGCGTGAGGCCGAGAGTCTGATCGCCGCGCATCCCGACGTCGTGGCGGCATCCTGATGCGCGTCGAGCTGCGCTCTGTCGCCAAGGGCCGACGGGATCTCGCCCTGCCGCCCACAAGCGTGGCCTATCGCTCCGGACTCGCGACCCTCGCGATCGCCGAGACCGAGCAGCGTCCGACGGTGCTGGGCCTCATCGCGAGCGGGCGGATGCGCCCCGACGGCGGGACCGTGACGCTCGACGGCGCGCGCGCCACCCGCAGCCTGCGTCGCCGGATCGCCCTCATCGACGCACCGGACGTCAGCGATGCGCCGCCGAACATCTCGACCGTCGGCATCGTCGGCGAAGAGCTGATGTTCGCCGGCCGCCCCGCCGACCCGATCTCGGCCCGCCGCTGGCTCGACGAGCACGACCTCCGCGCGTACTCGCGCGTGCCGATCGGCGACGTGCCCGCGACCGATCGCATCCGGATGCTGCTCGAGCTCGCGGTGCTGCGGCCCGGCGTCGACGGTCTCGTCCTCGTCTCCCCCGACAGGCACGGCGGCGACCCCCGTGCCTGGTGGGACCTCGCCCAGGAGTTCGCCGGGCGCGGCTACGCCGTGCTGGTGATCGCCGGTCAGGCAGCCGCGAACCTCCTCACCGAATCCGCCCCCTCCGCACCGCACCGCCGGCTGCTGCCGAGCGGCATCCGCCTGCGGGGCGCCCGCCCGAAGGCCGCCCGATGAAGATCCCCGCCCTGATCAGCGCCGAGCTGCGCCGCCTGACCGCCACGCGGATGTCGGTGGTCGCCCTCATCGCGCTCATGCTCGTCCCCGTGCTCTACGGCGGCCTCTACCTGTGGGCCAACCAGGACCCGTACGGCAAGTTCGCCGACATCCCGGTGGCCCTCGTCGACCTCGATGAGGGAGCGCCCGCGAGCGACGGCGGCGGCACGGTCGACTACGGCTCGCAGGTGGCCGACCAGCTCGTCGAGGGCGGCGCGTTCTCGTGGCGTCAGCTGGATGCCGCCGCGGCACAGGAGGCGCTGCGTACCGGGGAGGTCGACTTCTCGGTCACCCTTCCCGCCGACTTCTCCAAGGCGCTCACCAGCGCGGCGGGCGACACCCCGCATCAGGCGACGCTGGTGCTCGCGACGAACGACGCGAACAACTACCTCGCCTCCTCAATCGGCTCGCAGGCTGTGGAGCGCATCCGCAACTCGGTGGCCGAGCTCGTCGGCCGGGAGGCCGCGTCGCGACTTCTCACCGGCATCGCAGACATCCGCGTGCAGCTGCAGAACGCGACCGACGGCGCGAGCCAGCTCGTCGACGGTGCGGGCCAGGCCCTCGACGGCGCGAACGAGCTGGCCGACGGCACCGGCCGGCTCTCGAGCGGCGCGGCGCAGCTGCGCGACGGCGCCGGCAGTCTCGCCGACGGCGCGTCGCAGCTCGCCGACGGCACGCGGACGCTGGCACAGGGATCGTCCGACCTCGCCGCGGGGGCGGCGCAGGTCTCCGACGGCACCGCCGAGATCGCCGGATACGCCGATCGCGCGCGCAGCGCCGTCGACGAGGCCGCCGGTCGACTGCCCCAGGTGCGTTCGGACATCGCCGCCCTGCTCGCCGACCGCGGACTCGACCAGACGCAGATCGACGAGGTGCTCGCGCGCCTCGATCCGATCGGCGAGCGCCTGCAGTCGGGCGCGACGCGCGTCGACGACGCCGTGGGGCAGATCGATCGCCTCGCCGCGGGCGCGGCACAGGTCAGCTCGGGTGCCGCGCAGCTCGCCACGGGCGCGGCGCAGGCGGCCGACGGTGCGGCATCCGTGTCAGCGGGTGCGGGGCAGCTCGCCGCGGCGACCGGTGAGGCCGCCGACGGTGCCGCGCAACTCGACGACGGCGCCCGTCAGCTCGTCTCGGGTCTCGGGACGCTCGACAGCGGGCTCGTGACGCTGCGGGACGGGCTCAGTTCGGGCGTCGCGCAGCTGCCCGACTCGACGCCCGACCTGCGCGACCAGCAGGCGCAGACGATCGCCGACCCGGTGTCGGTCGACTCGGGCAATCTGGCGAAGGCCGGAGACTACGGGGCCGGGCTGGCTCCCTTCTTCGCGGCGCTCGCGGGGTGGATCGGCATCTACGCGCTGTTCCTCATCGTCAAGCCGATCTCGCGACGCGCGATCACGGCGTTGCGTTCGCCCGTCCGGGTGACCCTCGCCGGCTGGCTGACCCCGGCCATGCTCGGCAGCGTCGGCATGGTGGTCCTGTTCGGCGTCCTCTCCCTCGCGCTCGGGTTCGACTTCTCGAGCCCCGTCGGCACGCTCGGGATGCTGCTCACCGCATCGTTCACCTACGCCGCGATCATCCTCGCGCTCAACGTGTGGCTGGGATCGGTCGGTCAGTTCGTCGGCCTCGTGCTGATGGTGCTGCAGCTCGTGACGGCGGGTGGCACGTTCCCCTGGCAGACGCTGCCGGCACCGCTCGCGGCCCTCCATCACGTGCTGCCGATGGGCTACGTCGTCGACGGCATGCGCCAATGGATGTACGGCGGCGACCTCAGCCGGGTCAGCCTCGACCTCGCGGTGCTGTTCACCTGGATGGCCGGGGCGCTCGTCCTCGCCGCGATCGGCGTGGCCCGCATGACCCACCGGCGCACCCTCCGCGACCTGCAGCCGAGCCTCATCGGCTAGCCCGCGGGGTCGAGGTTGAGGTTATCCTCGGTTGACGTTTCGAACGAGGATCCCATGCGACCCAGTCTCCGGATGCCGCCCGCCGCGGCCGCGCTTCTCGCGATGGCCGTCGCCCTGGGGGCGGTCGTGTCGGTGACCGGCAGCGCTCACGCGGCCGAACCGCGACGCGAGGAGGCATCCGTGTCCGCTCCGACGCCGGGCCCGAACCCGCTCGCCCGCGGCGCCGCCCTGCCGACGTACTCGGCAGCGGCCGTCGCAGCGGCGGACGCCCGCGCGAAGGGCCGCACCGCGGTCGCCGACGCCTTCGACGTCATCGCACGCACGCCCACCGCCACCTGGCTCGGCGAGTGGTACAGCGATGGCGAGCTGGTCCGCGTGCTCAAGGCCGAGACCGCCGCCGCGAAGAAGCAGAAGAAGGTCGCGACCTTCGTCATGTACGCCATCCCCGCGCGCGACTGCGCGGCCCACTCGCAGGGCGGCCTCACCCCCACGCGGTACCGCGCGTGGACGAAGCTCATCGCCGACACCCTGCGCGGCACCGGCTCTGCCGTGATCGTCGAACCCGACGCGCTCGCGATGCTGGGCGACTGCACCGGACAGGGTCCGCGCACGACCCTCATCCGGGATGCCGTGTCGGCGCTGACCGCAGCGGGGGTCGCCGCGTACATCGACGCCGGCAATGCGAACTGGGTGCCGCCCGAGACGATGGCCCAGCGCCTGCGCGACGCCGGTGTGCTCAACGGCCGCGGATTCGCCACGAACGTCTCCAACTTCTCGCGCACCGCGACGGAGCAGCAGTACGCGGAGCGGCTGCGCGCCCTGCTCGGCGGCTCGCCCCGCTACGTCATCGACACCTCGCGCAACGGGCGCGGGTGGCAGGGCGGCTGGTGCAACCCCTCCGGCGTCGGCCTCGGAACCGCGCCCCGGGCGGGAGCCTCGGGCTCGGCGCTCGACGCGCTGCTGTGGATCAAGCGACCCGGAGAGAGCGACGGCCTGTGCAACGGCGGGCCGGCCGCGGGCAGCTGGTACGAGAAGGCCGCGCTCGAGCTCGTGCGCAACCGCGCGCGCTGAGCGAGGGCCGGCGTCTCAGGCCTCTCCCCAGGTCATGGCGATGACGGTGACGTCGTCCTCCTGCTCGGCCCGGGTGGCGCGCGCGACGAGTTCGTCCACGATCGTCTGGATGTCGTCGCGACCCTCGATGAACTCGCGATAGAGGTCGATCGAGTCGAGCGAGCCGCCGAAGAGGTCGAGCACGCCGTCGCTGACGCTGATGACGCTGTCGCCGGGCTGGAGCGCGACCTCGGAGCTGGTCCAATTGCTCCCCACCCCGATCGGGAGGTGACCCGACCGGAGGAAGACGGTCGTACCGTCCGCGCTGCGGACGACCGTGAGCCCGTGGCCGGCATCGACCCACCGCAGCGTGCCGTCGAGGCTGATGCGGGCGTGGAAGCAGGTGGTGAACTGTGCTCCGATCGCGGCGGTGGGACCGGTGTCGAGGCCCACGGCCGCGCGGCGCACAGCGGTGGCGGGGTCGGGCTCGTCGACGCTGCTGCGGATGACGGTGCGGACCGCCGCGGCGATCATCCCGGGCCCGACGCCCTTGCCCATGACGTCGCCGAGGGTGAAGGCCGTGCCGCCGTCCAGAGTCGCGTACCAGTCGTAGAAGTCTCCGCCCACCGTGCGGGCGGGCACGCACG
Source organism: Microbacterium oleivorans (assembly GCF_013389665.1). Classification (NCBI taxonomy): domain Bacteria; kingdom Bacillati; phylum Actinomycetota; class Actinomycetes; order Micrococcales; family Microbacteriaceae; genus Microbacterium; species Microbacterium oleivorans. Next base: position 1,895,182 of record NZ_CP058316.1, read on the forward strand.
CACCGGCCACACGGAATCGACTCGGCAGCGACGAGCCGTCCACGGGCTGAAGCGAGCGCTGCACGACGGCCGCCTGCGACACCTCGGCCTCGGCCAGGCGCCGGTGCCACTGCGACATCGTCAGCTTCTGCAGCGAACGCCGCGAGAGCTCGTTCACGACCGCACCCGCCGCCGCGTAGACCAGCACGGCGATGACCAGCCGTACCGTCTCGCTCACCGTGATGCCATGCCCGGGCGCGAGCACCATCGGCAGCAGAAGCGTCGCGCAGGTGCCGGCGAGCGGCACCAGGATGCGCCACCGCCCCGGACCGGCGGCGATCCAGATGACGGGCAGCACGATGATCGCGAGGAACACCGATTGCGAGTCACCCGTGCCGAAGCGCAGGAGTCCGACCGCGATGAAGTCGCCGATCGGGATGACGATCTCGGCACGTCGGAGAGCAGGCGACCGGACCATGAGGCCGGCCACCAGCAGCAGCGCGAGCGCGAGCGCCGCGCCCTGCCACATCCGGGACGCGTCGGTCACGCTCAGCCACGGCGTCGCGGCACTCGCGATGGCGGCGCCCACGACGAAGGCCGTGATGATCGACTGCCGCGCGAAGGGCTCCCACGATCTGCGTGCCGGCGCCAGGATCACCGGGGCGGTGTCGAGAACCGCGGCCCGGGTGTCAGGAGGGGCGGATGTCATACGTCCAGTCAATCGGACGATCGGCGGCACCGGGGCGTAGCGGCGCGAAACGGCCCAATTAGCACAGCCGTGCTAACATCGCCGCATCCACACCAGGGAGGGGATTCGTCATGATCTTGGCTGCGATCATCGCGTGCGAGGTGGGGTTCTGGGCCGCGATCGTGGGCGGCCTCGTCACCCGCTACGTCTTCGGCCGCCCCCGACTGGGCGCGATGCTGCTCCTCGCAGCGCCGCTGATCGACCTCGTGCTCCTCGTCCTCGTCGCGGTGGACATGCTCCGCGGCGGCACCGCCTCGTGGCACCACGGTCTCGCCGCGCTCTACATCGGGGTCTCGGTCGCCTACGGACACCGCATGATCGCCTGGGCGGACGCGAAGTTCGCGACCCGCTTCCGCGGGGCCGCGCCACGGCCGCGACGGTACGGAGCCGCGTACGCCGTCGCCTGCTGGAAGGACGTGCCGCGAACGGTGCTGGCGGCCTCGATCGCCGCAGCCGTCCTCGGCGGGCTCATCCTGTTCGTCGGCGATGCCGACCGCACGTCCGAGCTGGTCGGATTCCTCCCCATCCTCGGGGTCATCGTGGGTATCGACCTGCTCTGGGCGATCAGCTACTCGGTGTGGCCCAAGCGCCCGCCCGTCGCTGCGGCAGGATGAGCTCATGCCGCGCCTCATCGACCACGACGACCGCAACGACGAGATCGCGGCAGCAGCCTTCCGGGTTCTCGCGCGCGATGGCCTGGCCGCGCTGTCGGTGCGGAGGGTGGCCGACGAGGCGGGCATCGCGACGGCTTCCCTGCGTCGCGCCTTCGCCACGCAGGACGCCCTGCGCCGCTTCTGCTTCGCGCGCCTGCAAACGGCCGTCGCCGCGCGCATCCGTGCCGTGACAGGCGAGGGCCGGGAGCGTGCGATGCAGTGGATGCGCGAACTCCTGCCCCTCGACGCGACGCGTCGCACAGAACTCACCGTGCAGCTTCAGCTGAGCCGACTCGCGCTCACCGACTCGGGCCTCTCCGAGAGCGCACGAGAGCTGCACGAGGGCGTTCGGAGAGTGTGCGCCGCCGTGCTCGACGGGCTGTCGGAAGCGCGTGTGCTCGCGGACGGGCTCGACCTGCCTCTCGAGACCGTCCGCCTGCACGCCCTCCTCGACGGACTGGCCCTCCACCTGCTGTGGACTCCGTCGGACGACCCCGCCCGCGACGCCGACCGCGTGCTCGCCCGTCACCTCGACACCCTGGCGAGGTAGCCCGAGCGTCGTGCGTGGGTCAGTCGCGGGTGTCGCTGGGCGCGGGGGCGTCGGCGAACTCGTCGACGAAGAGCGAGTCGCGGTCGAGGGTCTTGTTGCGGTACGCCTGCCGCGCGACCATGTGCGCCGACAGCGGAGCGGTGGCGAGCTGGACGAGTGCGACCGGAACGAGGAAGGCCACGACCTCCCACGACTGCGAAGCGACGCCGATGGCGATGCAGATGACGATGAACCCGAGCACCTGGGGCTTGGTCGCGGCATGCAGCCGGGTGGGGACGTCGCGGAAGCGCAGCAGGCCGACGGCGGCCGTCAAACACAGCAGCGCGCCGATGAGCACGAGCACGAGGGCGATGACGTCGGTGATGATCATCGGTCGACGTTGTCCTTCCGTGCGACGAACCGGGCAATCGAGATCGAACCGAACACCCCGACCGCGGCGACGATCAGCAGCACCGGAAGGGTGCGCGTGTGGTGGTTGACGGCCATCTCGGCTCCGAGGGCGCAGATCACCAGGGTGAGCAGGACGTCGGAGGCGACGGCGCGGTCGAGGATCGACGGCCCCGTGATGATCCGCCACAGGGTCAACAACGCGGAGACGGCGAAGACCACCGAGATGACGACGATGAGCCAGGTCACGAGCGCTCCCTCCGCAGATCCGACAGCTGGTGCGCCTGCGCCTTCGATCCGACGGCACGGACGATGCGTTCCTCCCAGTGCTGGATCGCCCGCCGCTGACGATCGAGCTGCTCCTGGTTGCGCACACCGATCGCGTGGACGTACAGGATGCGTCGATCACGGTCGATGTCGATGATGAGCGACCCGGGGATGAGGGATGCCGTCACCGCGACGTGCGTCATGATGAGGTCGTCGTCGGTGCGCAGCGGCACGGCGATGATCGCCGTGCCCGGCTGACGCCGCGGATCGATGACCTGCCATGCGACCAGCAGCGAGCCCTTGACGAGCGACAGCAGGAACTCGAGGAAGAACACCACGCCCCACCACAGGTTCACCCGACCCGAGAGCTCGACCGGCGGCAGCCGGAAGATGCGGGTCACGAACAGCGCGACGATGACCCCGGTCAGCGCGGCGAGCACCGTGAACTGGCCCCACAGCAGCATCCACAGCGCCACGAGCCAGACGAAGAAGGGCAGCTGACGCCAGAGCGCTGTGGCGGCGTTGCGCTTGGCCTCGCCCATCATCCCTGCACCTCCTGCTCGAGCTGGGTGATCGTCACCGGCTGCAGCAGCGACTCGCCGATGTCGGCGCAGAGCTCGTACAGCGGGCCCGCGAAGATCGTCAGGGCCACCGTGACGGCGACCATCCCGGCCGTCGCGGTCGTCATGATGCGGGGGATGACGCGCTTCTCGGTCTGCACGTCGGCGCCCTCGGCGTCGCCGAGGTAGGCGATGCGGGCGTCGGTCTCGCTCTCGCCCTCGCCGATCTCCTCCTTCTCGCGCCAGAACGACAGGTTCCACGCGCGCATGAGGGCGTAGAGCGTGAGGAGCGAGGTGACGATGCCGGCCACGATGAGCACGTACATCAGCGGGGTGCCCTCGTCGGCTGCTGCGTCGAAGAGGGCGTACTTGCCGATGAAGCCCGAGAACGGGGGCAGTCCGCCGAGGTTGATGGCGGGGATGAAGTAGAGCACGGCCAGCAGCGGGGCGGCACGCATGAGACCGCGCACCTTGAGGATCGAGGTCGACCCCGCCCGACGCTCGACGAGCCCGACCGCGAGGAACAGGGTCGTCTGCACGACGATGTGGTGGACGATGTAGTAGATCGTGGCGCCCACCGCGGCCGGCGTCGCTATCGCGAGCCCGAAGATCATGTAACCGATGTGGCTGACGAGCGTGAACGACAGGATGCGTTTGAGCTCGGCCTGTGCGACGGCGCCGAGCACGCCGACGATCATCGTCGCCAGGGCGACGATGATCAGCAGCGTGTTGACGTCGTTGTCCTGGAAGATGTCGGTCTCGGTGCGGATGATCGCATACACGCCCACCTTGGTGAGCAGGCCCGCGAACACGGCCGTGACCGGTGCGGGCGCGGTCGGGTACGAGTCGGGCAGCCAGAACGACAGCGGGAAGACCGCGGCCTTGATGCTGAATGCGAGCAGGAGCATGAGGTGCAGCACGAGCTGCGTCTCCTGCGGGAGCTCGGTCATGCGCTCCGACAGCTGGATGATGTTGACCGTGCCCAGCGCGCCGTAGATGGCGGCGATGGCCGAGAGGAAGAGGATCGACGAGACCAGCGAGACGACGATGTAGACCACGCCGGTGCGTATGCGCGACTCGGTCGATCCGAGCGTGATGAGCACGTACGACGCCACGAGGAGGATCTCGAAGCCGACGTAGAGGTTGAACAGGTCGCCCGCGATGAAGGCGTTGAAGATGCCGGCCGCCAGGATCAGGTACGACGGGTGGAAGATCGACACCGGCGTCTCGTCGTCGCCGTCGGCGGCGCCCTGCCCGACCGAGAACAGCAGCACCGCGAGGAGCACGATGCTCGAGACCACCACGAGCAGCGCCGCCAGCCGGTCGACGTAGAGGACGATGCCGAACGGGATCGGCCAACCGCCGACCGAGACGGCGATCGGGATCCCCGTCGCGTTGATGGCGTTGAGCAGCACGGCCGCGATCACCAGGGTCGCGGTGAGCGTGACGATCGAGACGCCGACCTGGATGCGGCGACGACGGCCGAAGATCAGGGCGACGGCCGCGCCGAGAAGCGGCAAAGTGACGAGGAGGGGTACCAGGGCGCTCATCGGTCTCCTCCGGGGCGATCGGTGGGCGCGTCGTCGCGCAGCGCGTCGAAGTCGCGCGAGTGCAGCACGGTGATGGGCGAGGTCAGATCGCCGACGAAGTCGGTGGTGGCGTCGTCGTCCTCGTCGGTGATCTCCTGCTCCATCGCCTCCTCGTCCTCGGCGACGCGGTCGCGCACGGCGAGGTCGGCCTCGTCGTCCTCGACCGTGTCGGCCTGGCCGAGCTGCCAGGAGCGGTAGATGAGCGCGAGCAGGAACGCCGAGACCGCGAAGGTGATCACGATCGCGGTCAGGGTGAGGGCCTGCGGCAGCGGATCGCTGTAGTCGGCGGCATCCTCGGCCGAACCGTAGAAGGGAGCGACACCGGGCGCGCCCATCACCACGAGCAGGAACAGGTTCGCGGCGTTGCCGAGCAGCAGGAAGCCGATGAGCACCCGGGTGAGGCTGCGCTCGAGCATCGCGTAGACGCCCGCGGCGAAGAGCACGCCCATGATGATGATCAGGGTCAGCGAGACGTTCATCGGGCGACCTCCTCTCGCTCCTTGCGCTGACGGTCGACTTCGGCGCCGAGCGAGCGGAGCACGTCGAGGACGAGTCCGATGACCACGAGGTACACGCCGACGTCGAAGATCGTCGAGGTGACGAACTCGACGTGGCCGAGCACCGGCAGCTCCGCCTCCCAGAAGGTGCTCGTCAGTGCCGGCGCCCCGAAGAACAGCGGCACGATCGCGGTGCCGACGGCGAGCGTCATCCCGACGCCGAGGAGGCGACCGGCATCGGTGGGCGCCGCGGCTCCGAGCTCGTACGGGCCGCCGGCGACGTAGCGCATGACGAGCGCCATGCCCGCGACGAGGCCTCCGGCGAACCCGCCGCCCGGCAGGTTGTGGCCGGCGAAGAGCAGGTAGATCGACACCACGATGATCGTGTGGAACAGGATGCGGACGATCACCTCGAGCATGATCGAGCGGGTCTCGGGTCGCAGCTTCTGCCCGCCCACGAGCCAGGCCTGCCGCGAGGAGCCGGAGCCCGCGCGGGGCCGAGGCCCGTCCGAGGTTTCGACCAACGGTCGCCGGGTGCGCAGCGCGCCCGTGGGCAGCGACGAGATCGCGCGAGAGAGAGTGTCGGAGCGGTCCGTGACGAACACGAGCGAGGCCACTCCGGTCGCGGCGAGGATCAACACCGACAGCTCGCCCATCGTGTCCCAGCCGCGCAGATCGACGAGGGTCACGTTCACGACGTTGCGGCCGTGACCGATCTCGTAGGCCAGGTCGGGGAAGGCGGCCGAGATCGGCTCGGCGACCCGGGCCCCCGTGGCCACGATGGCGATGAGCGCCATCGTGGCGCCGACACCGAGGCCCAGCAGGGCGCGCCCGATCGGCCAGACCGAGGCGTTGTGGTCGCCCATGCGCGACGGGATGCGGCGGAGCACCAGAGCGAAGGCGATGAGGGTGACGGTCTCGACGAGGATCTGCGTCAGCGCGAGGTCCGGGGCTCCGCTCGATGCGAACAGGGCGACCATGCCGAGGCCGGTGACCGAGACGAGCACGACGCCGGTGTACCGCTTGCGGGCACGCACGGCGATGATGCCGGCGATGATCATGACGGGCGCCACGATGATCTGCATCGGCGCGTGCCAGCCGGCGAGATCCGCCTGCCAGCCCGCGTGCGCGATGAGGGCCGTGCCCTCGGCGGCGACGAAGACGACGAAGATCGTGCCGACGTACACCGGGAGCGAGCCGCGCTGGGTGAGGGACGTCGTCCACACCGAGGTCCGGACGACCGCGCGGACGGTGCCGTTGTAGGCGTCGACGGCGGTGAAGGGGAGCCAGCGACGCTGCGTGCCGCCGCCGCGGCCGACGAACCAGAACAGCGCGAGACCGGCGAGGATGCTGCCCACCGAGAGGAACAGCGCCGGCTCGAGACCGTGCCACAGCGCGAGGTGGTATTCGTACCCATCGGAGCCGGCCGACTCGGGCATCGTGTCGGCGTAACCGCTGAACGCGGCGTCCAGCAGCGGGGCGGCGATGCCGCCGACGATCGACAGCCCGCCCAGCAGCACCGGCGCGGCAAGGAAGCCGATCGGCGGATCGGGCCACTCGGTGCGCGGGAGCGTCTCGTCCGCGGCATCCTTCTTCGTCCAGAACGCACCCCAGATGAAACGCGCACCGTACGCGGTCGTCAGCACCGACCCGAGCACGATGCCGATCAGGGGCGCCAGCGAGGCCGGGTCGCCACCACCCTCGAGGAGCGACGACAGCACCGCCTCTTTTGCGACGAACCCGATCGTCGGGGCGAGGCCCACCATCGACCCGATCGCGATGATCGAGAACACGGCCAGCGTCGGCGCCTGACGGCCCACGCCGGAGAGTTCGCGGATGTCACGGGTGGAGAGCTGGCGGTCGATGACGCCGACCACGAGGAACAGCGACGACTTGAACAGGGCGTGGCCGACGAGGAGGGCGAGTCCGGCCAGCGCCGAGTTGCGCTCCCCGTACCCGAGCACCACGGTGAGCATGCCGAGCTGACTGACCGTGCCGAACGCGAGGATGCGCTTGAGATCCGACTCGCGCAACGCCTGCAGGCCACCGAGGAGCATCGTGAAGAGGCCGAGCCCGATGACGATGGGCCGCCACGGGTCCTCATGCGCGAACGCCGGTGCGAGACGCGCGATGAGGTAGATGCCGGCCTTGACCATCGCCGCCGCGTGCAGGTACGCACTGACCGGGGTGGGCGCGGCCATCGCGCCGGGAAGCCAGAAGTGGAACGGGAAGATCGCCGATTTGCTCAGGGCCCCCACGAGCATGAGCACGACCGCGATGTCGAGCAGAGCACCCTCGGGCGCCGGACCCGACACGATCGTGCTGAGGCTCGTGGTGCCGTAGAGCACGACGAGCATGACGACGCCGACGAGCATGACCAGGCCGCCGAGGGTGGTGACGAGCAGCGCCTGGAGTGCGGCGCGACGGCTGGCGCCACGGCCGTTGTAGAAGCCGATGAGCAGATACGACAGGACGCTCGTGATCTCCCAGAACATCACGAGCACGACGATGTCGTCGGTGAGGACGAGACCGTACATCGCGCCGGAGAACGCCAGCAGCACGGCCGCGAACTGGCCGACGCCCACTTTCTTGCCGTCGAAGTACCACCGGCAGTAGATCATCACGAGCGCGCCGACGCCGGTCACGATGAGCGTCATGATCCAGCCGAGGGTGTCCATCCGCATCGACAGCGCGACGTCGAGACGCGGGATCCAGGCGTATGACTCGAACGGAATGCCTCCCGCAAGGACGACGGGCCCGCGCAGCGCCGCATCGATGAACGCGGCGATCGGGAGCAGGGCGGCGACGTAGAAGGCGCGGGCGCCGATCCGCTTGACCAACCACGGCAGGACCAGCGGCAGAACCGCGAACGCACCGAGGAAGATCAGCAAAAGGCCTCCTCTGGGCGTGGGGGGGTCGTGTCATCCATCTTACCGACAGGATGGGATGCTGCGGCCGCCGCGTCAGGACGTCACAGCGACCGGAGACGTCGTGTTCCCGATCCGGAACGTACTCGTGAAGGAGTGGGATGCTGCGGCGTCGCCGGCCAGGAGCGCCGCGACGGTCTCTCCGGCAGCCCGTCCCTTCTCCCACGCGGGCTGCACCAAGGTCGTCAGCTCGTACGGGGCGAGACCGTCGACGACGATGCCGTCGAAGCCCGTGACGCTGACGTCCCCGGGGACGTGCAGACCCGCCTCCTCGGCCGCGCGGAGCACGCCGACGGCCAACAGGTCGCTCTGCGCGACGACGGCCGTCGGGTGCGGCCCGGAGCCGGCGAAGAGCGCACGACCGGCGGCCGCGCCGGCGTCGATCGAGCTGTCGACGGCGGCGTATACCGGCGCATCCGGGAACACGTCGCGGAACCCCGCGAGCCGGTCGGCCACGACGTCGACCGACGTCGTCCTCTCGTCGTCGGTCGAGAGCCAGCCCGCCTCCGACCCCCAGCGGAACGGCATCGTGACGGCGACGACGTCCGTGTGGCCCAGGTCGCGGACGTGCTCGGCGGCGACCCGCTGCGCCTCGCGGTTGTCGAGCGCGATGCGGGGCACGCCCTCTCCCCCGTCGCCCTCGATGACCACGACCGGGATGCCGCGTGCGCGGACGCTCGCGAGGTGATCGCGCAGCAGCGCGCTGCATCCGATGAGGACAGCGGCGTCGATCGGCGCCGTCATGAGGGTGGGCTCGCCGGCGACCACGCTTCCCTCGCGCAACAGCAGCAGGCCCGCTCCGATGGGGGCCACGGCATCGGCGAGCGCATCCATCGTGATGCGCATGACGGGATCTCCGAAGACGCTGCCGAGGCGCCCGCCGCTGACCACGCCCACGATTCCGCTGCGGCCTCGCCGCAGCGACGCCGCTCGTGGGTCGGGTCCGAGGTATCCGAGCTCGGCGGCTGCGGCGAGCACCTTCTCTCGCGTCGCCTCGCTGACGGGGGTCTTGCCGCTGAAGACGACCGAGGCCGTCGACGGCGACACCCCGGCGGCACGGGCGACATCGGAGATGGTGGGCCGGCGCGCGTTCACGACCCGATCGTACCCGCCGCTGGTGCGATGTCGAATCGATTCGGTAGCCTGACTCGGTGACCGATGTGATCTCCCGTTCCGTCTACCTGCGCTGGCGCAACGCCGTCTTCGCGATCTTCGCCGCGAGCGGCCTGAGCATCGCCACCTGGGCGGCGCGGGTGCCGTCGATCAAGGCGGACCTGGGAATCGAGAACCGCGAGATCGGACTCGCGCTGCTCGCGATGGGCATCGCGTCGATCCTCGGGCTGTCGGCGAGCTCCGTCGTCATCGCGCGGTTCGGCACGCGCTCGGGGATGTTCGCGGTGCTGATCGTCCTCTCGATCGGACTGGCGATCCTCGGCCTCGGCTCCGGCCTGTTCCACTTCTACGCCATGCTCGTGGTCGGGCTCGCGCTGTTCGGCTTCGGCAACGGCTGCCTCGACGTGATGATGAACGTCGACGGGGCGGCGATCGAAACGCAGTCGGGCAAGACGATCCTGCCGCTGTTCCACGCCTTCTTCAGCTTCGGCACGGTGATCGGCGCGGGCGTCGGAGCCATCGCGGCGGGTCTGCGCATCGGCGTCGCGATCCACGCCGTGAGCATCGCCGCGCTCATCGTCGTGCTCGCCGTCGTCGCGATCGCGAACGTGCCCCGACGCTCGGTCACCGACGCGGTCGCCGCGGACGGCCCCACCCCGGCCGCGGCGGCCGAGGCCGCGAAGCCCGGCTGGCGCGAACGCGTCGCGGTCTCACTGTCGGCCTGGCGCGAGCCCCGCACCTACACCCTCGGCATCATCATGCTCGGCATGGCCTTCGCCGAGGGCGGGGCGAACGACTGGCTCGCCCTCGGGGTCGTGGAGCACGAAGGCGGCTCGGCCACGCTCGGCGCCGCCGCGCTCACGGTCTTCAGCATCTCGATGACGGTCGTCCGGGTCTTCGGCGGGCCGCTCGTCGATCGCTTCGGCCGGGTCGCGACGCTGCGCGTCCTGGCGGTGGCCGCCACTGCCGGCATCCTGCTGTTCATCCTCGCCCCGAACCTCCCGCTCGTGTTCGTCGGAGCGGCACTGTGGGGCATCGGAGCATCCCTCGGATTCCCCCTCGGCATGTCGGCCGCGGCCGACGACCCGGCACGGGCCGCGGCTCGGGTCAGCGCAGCGGCCACCATCGGCTACGTGGCGTTCCTGTGCGGCCCGCCGATCCTCGGCTTCATCAGCGACCACATCGGACTGCTGAACACGCTCTACATCCTCGTGGTGCTCGTGGCGGCATCCGGTCTCGCCTCGTCGGCAGCCAAGCCGCTGCCCGGCGCGAAGGTCGGCGCCGGTCGTCACTGACCCGGCGGGCACCCGAGGTCCGCGCCGCGAGGTCCCAATTGAGCCGGGTATCTCGCCGCCATTCCCGGCTGAACTGGGACCTCGGGGCTGCGCTGGAGGCCCGCGGGCGCGGACGCGCGGTCGCGCCCATGGGCGGGCGCGACGTCGCTCTGCCAGGATCATCCGCAATGACGATCTCCACACAGTCCTGGCATCACCCGGATCCCGACACGGGCGTCCGTCTCGACATGATCCCCGAGCAGGTGCTGCATGCCCTCGGTTCGGGCGACGCCGCGAGCCTCGACCAGTTCTACGCCACTCCGTTCCTCACCGGTGCGGAATGCGACTGGCTCTGGCGGATCCGGAGCGCGCAGGTGCTCGCGTCTCCGGGCGACGCCCCCTGGGTCACCCGCTTGATCGTCGATCCGCTCCTCGACGTGCCCGTCGGGATCGCGGGCTTCCACGGGCCGCCGGACGAGACCGGGATGGTGGAGGTCGGATATCGCGTCGACCCCCCGCTTCGGCGCCGCGGCTACGCGCGCCGAGCGCTCGAGATCCTGCTGAACGTCGCACGCGAGCATCCCGACGTGCGCACGGTCCGCGCGACCATCAGTCCCGACAACGTGGCATCGCGTGCACTCATCGACGGTTACGGGTTCGTCGCGCGCGGCGAGCAGTGGGACGACGAGGACGGCCTCGAGCTGATCTACGAGCTCCCCGTCGACGACGCACCCGGCGCGGCCGAGAGCGCATAGGCTCGTCGGGTGCGTCTGGTCATCGCCCGCTGCTCCGTGCAATACACGGGGCGCCTCAATGCTCACCTTCCGCTGGCTACCCGGCTGCTGGTGCACAAGGGCGACGGCAGCCTGCTGGTGCACTCCGACGGAGGCTCCTACAAGCCGCTCAACTGGATGAGCCCGCCCTGCACGCTGACGGTCGAGACGCCCGAGGACGACCTCGACGTCGAGGAGCAGGTCGTCGAGCAGTGGCGCGTCAGCCACGCCAAGTCGGGCGACACGCTCGTCGTGCGCCTCTACGAGGTGCTGCACGACTCCTCGCACGAGCTCGGCGTCGACCCCGGCCTGGTCAAGGACGGCGTCGAGGCCGACCTGCAGCGACTGCTCGCCGAACAGGTGGAGGTCATCGGCGAGGACCTGACGCTGGTGCGGCGCGAGTTCCCCACCGCGATCGGGCCGGTAGACCTGCTGCTGCGCGATCCGGCCGGTGGCACGATCGCCGTCGAGGTCAAGCGCCGCGGCGACATCGACGGCGTCGAGCAGCTCACCCGCTACCTCGAGCTCCTGGGCCGAGACCCCCACCTCGCGCCCGTGACCGGCGTGTTCGCCGCTCAGGAGATCAAGCCCCAGGCGAAGGTGCTCGCGGCCGACCGTGGCATCCGCTGCGTGACTCTCGACTACGACGCCATGAAGGGCATCGAGTCGGGGGCGCCGCGCCTGTTCTGACGAGGCGCCCCCGTCGCGTCAGGCGCCGAGCTTGGACAGCTCGGCGAACTCGTCGTCGCTGAGCTCGATCTCGGCGCCGCGGAGGTTGTCCTCGAGGTGCGCGACGCTCGACGTGCCCGGGATCGGCAGCATCACCGGCGAGCGCTTGAGCAGCCACGCGAGCGCGATCTGCGCCGGGGATGCCTGCTTGCGCTCCGCCAGCTCGCTCAGCGGCGAGTCGGCCCCGGTCAGACCACCGGTGGCGAGCGGGAACCACGGGATGAAGCCGATGCCCTGCTCATCCGACCAGTCGAGCAGCTCCTCGGCGTCGCGCTTCTGGAGGTTGTAGAGGTTCTGCACCGTCACGATCGTCGCGATCTGCTGCGCGGCCTTCACCTCGTCGACCGAGACCTCCGAGAGGCCGATGTGGCGGATCTTGCCCTCGTCCTGAAGCTTCTTCAGCTCGCCGACCTGATCCTCCAGCGGCACCTGCGGGTCGATGCGGTGCAGCTGGAAGAGGTCGATGCGCTCGAGACCGAGACGGCGGAGGCTCATTTCGGCTTCCTGACGCAGGTACTCCGGTCGCCCGACGGGCGGCCACTCGTTCGGTCCGGTGCGCGTCAGCCCGGCCTTGGTGGCGATGATCACATCGTCGCCGTAAGGATGCAGCGCCTCCTTCAGGAGTTCCTCGGCAACATAGGGCCCGTACGAATCGGCGGTGTCGAAGAAGTTCACGCCCAACTCGACCGCGCGCTTGAGGACGCGGATCGCCTCGTCGTGGTCCTTCGGCGGACCCCAGACGCCGGGGCCGGTGAGCTGCATGGTGCCGTAACCGAGGCGATTCACCTCCAGGTCGCCGCCGATGCGGAAGGTGCCGGAAGCCTGGGCAGGGGACGTGCTGGAAGTCGTCATAGGAGTTCCAGCACGATCCGGCCTCGAGACATTCCCGGCCGCTCACTCGCCGCGCATCGACTCCGCGCTCGGTCTGGCTGAGCCTCTCACCGGTGCAGTCAGCGCGGGGGGCCACGACTCGTGAGAGCTGAGCACTGCGGCGATCTTGCTGCTAGCTGAGGCGAGCTGTCGCGCCTGCGCTGCCGTGAGGGTGTCGAACACCGCGTGTCGCAGGAGGGCAGGTGCGCTGGAGTCGATTCGGCGATATTCTCGCGTCCGGCCAGCGTGAGAACTCCCAGCGTGAATCGGCCGTCTGTCGGGTCGATCTTACGCCGCATCCACCCCTTCGCTTCAAGCCGCGACACCGCACGGCGAGTCGCTGATGCGCTCGCCCGGTGAGCGAGGGCATCGGCGACCCGACCTGTCCTGCCCTCACACGAGCGTCCGCAATCGCGTGAGTCGCGCCTCCCTGCTTTCGATCGTGCCGATGGGTTCGGCGGCGTTGCGGAAAGCGGCCCGCGCGGCCGACCAGCTGGCGTCGTCGACCGAGAGCGCGTTACGGAGATAGGCGGTTGTCAAACTCTGAACGATCGCCACCGGTTCTGGACTCCGATCGGTGGTCTCGGCCACCTCGTATCCGACCATGCCACCGAGCGAGTGCTCGGCGCCGAGAAGCGTGACCAGGTCGGTCGCGCCGGGACTGCGGGTGTAGGCGTCGGTGAACCAGTCCGAGCCACGGCTGGACATCCCCGACTGGTCGCGGTCGCCGGCGACGACAAGGGTCGGTGTGGTGAGCCGTGTGACTGACGGCCGCATGAAGGCGCGACAGAGAGTACCGGCACGCCGGTACCGACGATGTCATCCGACGACGACGCGTCTGGAACTGCTCGTTGCGGTCTATCGACATCACGTCGAGACGCGCGCAGCGGCGGGCCCGCGGCTGCTCGCAGAGAGCGAAACGCCGGAGGCGGCTCTTCGCGCGTGGGTGAAGCTCTTCGTGGAGTTCCTGGTCACCAAACACAGCGTCGCCGACGCCCTGCAGACAGATGCGTACAAATTGTTCAAGGGCATCGGCAACCTGTGCATCGGAGCCGCGAATGATGTCCGATACGAGCCCGAGGTGCTCGTGCAGCTGCTGATTTCCGGGGCGCTGAGAGAGGCGTCGACGTGACCTCCCGTCTCCGACTCGCTGAAGCCGTGCGAGATGACAGAGTGAGGCCCCTCTGCGGAGGGATGCTCATCGATCGGCGTCTTCGGGAAGGATGTCGTCAATCGACGAGAGCGTCGATGCGGCGTCCGCACTCGGCGGATCGACAGCGAGGTAGGCCGATCGGAAGGCGGTGATCTCGCGACGCAATAACGGGATGTCTTCCCTGTCCGTGACCGCTGCAATCCGACACAGGAGTCGTACTGCGGCTCGGACGACGAGGGGGTGTTGCATGCCGTAGGTGCGGACGGAGAGAAGCACGTCCGTGATCACGTCGAACGGTGACGGCAACTCGCACACGACCCGCAACTGTCCATCGGGGCCAGGAAAGCGGCCGGTCGCGGCCGGTCGCTTCACGAGGGTGACCAGTGCTGAGCTGAGGGCGTCGATCGCGGCGACCGCGGTGTAGGGGTCGTTGGTCCCGGATGCGAGTCCACGGATACCGATCTCGGTCAACCCCCGTGCAGCGAAGACGAGGTCCTGATGGGGCGTGCGGGGCGCGCCGATCGAGATCGCCGATGCAACCTTCTTCGGTCGATGCTCTGCCCCGCTGCGATCTGTTTTTCCGCGAGTTCCTGGTGTTGCCTCTCGCGATGCGGAGCCGAGTGACTCGGCGATCGGCTGGCCCTCCAGCACGTATGTACCCGGTGGTGCGAGAACGCGCACCACGGTGCGGTTCGAGTCTGCGAGTTCGGCGAGGTCATCGATGTCGACGTACTGCACGTAGCCGGCGGTCGAGGAGAAGAACGTCTCTTCGACTCGCAGATCCTGGAGTCTGATCGGTGCCGTGACCCGGCGGGGGTCTTCCGGGTAGAGCAGGTCGATGACGGCACGCAGCTCTTTCAGGACGCGGTTCTGCAGAGTGGTCACCTGCACGGAACGTGCGATGTGATGGATGAAGTAGACCAGCACGGCGACGTTGCCGATCGCCAGGAGGACGGCGAAGGTGACCGCGATGACCGGGACGAATGCTGACGTCGAGTCCTGTTCGGTCCGCACCGCCCGGAGCACGACCAGGGTGTACAGGAACGTCGAGGTGAGCACAGCGAGGACGACCTGGTTTCCCCGGTCGGCCATGAAGTTGCGCACCAGGCGAGGCCCATAGGCGGACGAGGTCGTGGCGAGAACCGAGATGGTGATCGAGAATGACGTCGCAGCAACCCCGAGCATCGTGCCGCCGATGACGGTGAGGATCGCGCGCCCGCCCGTTGCGGACAGATCCGCGATGAACGGGACCGACTGGATGCCGTGCGCCAGCAGTAGCCGGTCGAGTTCTGTCAGCCCGAGCGCGAGAAGGACGGCGCCCAGCCCGAACAAAGCGGGAAGGAACCAGAAGGATTCCCGTGCATGCAGAAACCAGGTGCGCATCCTCGAAGGCTAGACCTCGGTGTGACCGGAACGCAGGAGCGGGTCTGGCGGCAGGTCGGTTTTCGACGTCTCGCGATGCGATTTCGGCGGATACAGAGGCTGATGCTCGTCCACACCCCGAGATGGGACTCAACGGTGATCCTCCCGCGGCCAGCTGCCGCGTGCCCGCACCAGCCGCCCCCGACCGGCAGCTCGGCGCCCGGCCCGTAGGCTGGGAGCATGACCCGATCGCCGTTCTCCTGCGTCCTGTGGGACATCGACGGCACGGTCGTCGACGCCTCCGAGGGCATCCTCCGACGCCTCACGATCACCCTTGCGCACTTCGGGCATCCGGCTCCGACGACCGACCAGCTGATCGACTGGATCGGACCGCCGATGCACGAGTCGTTCCAGCACAACCTGGGGATGACGCCCGAGAAGGCGACCGAGGCGGTGTCGTTCTACCGGGTGCTCGGCAAGGCCGACGGCTACACCACCGGCGCCCGGCTCTACCCTGGCGTGGCCGATCTCATCGTCGAGCTGGACGAGGCGGGTGTGCCGCAGTCGACCGCGAGCTCGAAGCCCGAGGTGCAGGTCCGAGCGCTGATGGAGCACTTCGGCCTCGCCCCGCGACTGCGCGAGATCGTCGGGGCGACCACCGACGAGAAGACGCTGAGCTCGAAGGCGGACGTCGTCGGCGAGGCGCTGCGCCGCCTCACGGCGGACGGCGTCGACGTCTCGCGGCCCGTGCTCATCGGCGACCGCCACCACGATGTCGAGGGTGCGTCCGAGAAGGGCGTGCCGGTGATCTTCGTGTCGTGGGGCTTCAGCACCCCCGACGAAGCACGTGGTGCGATCGCGGTGGTCGACGACATCGACCAGCTGCGCGCAGAGCTGCTGCCCGGGGGCTGACCCGACGGGCCTCCCCCATTCGACGCCCGGGCTGCATGCCAGAAAGCAGCGCCCGGGCGTCGACGGATCCCCCCGGATACGTCACGCACTGCGTGACGGGGACCACTGTACTGATGATCCGCTTCCACCGATACCCGCAGATGAGACGCATTTCATCCGCGTAGCGTGCTGGTCGTGGCACACGTAGACCTGCGACCCTTCGACGATGACGACGCAGACGCCGTCTTCGAGATGATGCGCGACCCGGATGCCGTCGCCCAGGCGGCCTTCACCGCCGATGATCCGTCCGATCGCGGGGCGTTCGACGCGTGGCTCGAACGGCACCGCACCGACGACAGTGTGACGATGCTCGTCGTCACCGAGGACGGCGGCTTCGCCGGCACCGCGGCGGCGTTCACCGTCGACGGCGACCGCGAGGTGACCTACTGGATCGCGCGCCATGCGCAGGGTCGCGGAGTCGCCTCGGCCGCACTGCGAATGCTCGTCATGCGCGAGGCCGAGCGACCGCTCTACGCCCGCGTGGCCGCGGACAACGCGGCATCCATCGCCGTCCTGCGCGGCAACGGCTTCAGCGAGATCCGTCGCGAGCGCTCGTTCGCACCCGCGCGGGGCACCGCGATCGACGAGGTGGTCTTCGCGCTGCCCCCCACGCTCGACGGCATCTGACCGCGGGGTCTACATGCGGGCGAGCGCGGCGAGTTCGGCCCGCGAGGCCGCTCCTGCTTTGCGCAGCAGATTCGACACGTGGAACTTCACGGTGTTCTCGCTCACCCCGAGCGTCTCGGCGATGTCGCGGTTGCGGCGACCGGCGGCGACGAGGCGCAGCACATCCCGCTCGCGCGGGCTCGCCTCGAAGCCGTCGGGCACCTCGCCAGGACCGGTCGGCGGATCGAGCGGCAGCTGGATCGCGACCTCCGACCCCCACCCTTTCGTAGAGGTCACGGATAGGTGCCCGGAGAGGGACGAGACGATCTCGGCCACCGGGCGCAATTCGTCGTCGTGCCTCGTCAATTCGCCGTCGCCGTCGTCGCGGATGCCGATGAGCAGGTGCAGTCCGTCGCAGTCCCACTGGATGCGGATGCGCGAGGTCTCGGCGCGGTCGACGATCGCCAGCACGGTGCTGCGCACGATCGTCCGTGCCGCGTGGGCGATCTCACCCGGCAGCGCGCGACCGTTCGCCGGCGGCTCGACGAACTGCACATCGAGATCGCTGTAGCGCACGAGTGGCCGGAGGTCGCCGCGCAGGCGCTCGAAGGCCCCGACGACCGGTTCGAGAGCGGCCCCCTGCTCATCCGTCTGCTCGCGCAGGCCGACGAGCGCACCCGCCGCGACGTCGACGGCGACAGTGCGCGCGGCTCGATCGTCCAGACGGGGTGAGCGCAGCGTCGCGAGAAGCGATTCGAGCGTGAGCGCGTAGCGGTCCCGCTGGTCTGCGAGCGCCCGGGCGTGGTCGGCGGCGGCGCGGCGCGCGGCGGCGGAGGAGATGTCGTCCAGGTGCATGACAGCCCACACTACCCACCCCATCCGTACGGGTAGGACGGACCATCCCACCGGGTGATCGACGCGCACCGGCCGTCCGAACACACTGGGCCCATGCCTGGATCGACCGCCTCTTCCTCGGTCGCGCACTCGTCTTCCGCCGCCGTGTCGCTGGTCGCGAACGAACTGCTGCGCGCCGCCGAGCGCACTGCCGTCGTCGCGGCATCCGCGCTCGACGACCTGGCCGACGCGTTGCTCGCCGCCGATCGCGTGTTCCTCCTGGGCGCGGGCCGCTCGGGCATCGCGCTGCGGATGACCGCGATGCGCCTCATGCACCTGGGCCTCGACGTCCACGTGGTGGGTGAACCGACCGCCCCGGCGATCCGCGCCGGCGACCTGCTGCTGACGGCCAGTGGTTCCGGTGGCACCGAGAGCGTGGTGCGCGCCGCGCGCACGGCATCCGGTGAGGGTGCATCCGTCGCGGCCATCACCACCGACGCGGGCTCCACCCTCGGCCGACTCGCCGACGTCGTGATCGCGGTGCCGGCCGCGCAGAAGCTCGACCGCTCGGCCGCGGCCTCGCGTCAGTACGCCGGCAGCCTGTTCGAGCAGCTCGTCGTCGTCATCGGCGACGGGCTCTTCCACGCGATGTGGGGCCGGCAGGGAACGAGCGCCGACGAGCTCTGGCCACGCCACGCCAACCTCGAGTGACCCGCACCGCCGTCAACCCCGCCACCGCGAACAGCGGCCCCCCGACCACGACCACCCCCCGGATTGGATACCCATGAAGCTGCAGTTCGCCATCGACACCCTCTCGATCGAGAAGGCCCTCGAGCTCGCCGCGGCCGCCGCCGCCCACGTCGACATCCTCGAGCTGGGTACCCCGCTCATCAAGAGCGAGGGCCGTTCGGCCATCACCGCGCTCAAGGACGCCCACCCCGACAAGGTGATCTTCGCCGACCTCAAGACGATGGATGCCGGTGAGCTCGAGGCCGACCTCGCCTTCGACGCCGGCGCCGATCTCGTCACCGTGCTGGGCGCGGCCGATGACAGCACGATCGCCGGCGCCGTGAAGTCGGCCGGCGCGCGCGGCAAGGGCGTCGTCGTGGACCTCATCGGCGTCGCCGACAAAGCGGCCCGCGCGAAGGAGGTCGTGGCTCTGGGCGCCGAGTTCGTCGAGGTGCACGCGGGCCTGGACGAGCAGGCGTTGGAGGGCTACTCCCTCGACACGCTGCTGCGCGCGGGCGAGGCCTCCGGCGTGCCGTTCTCGATCGCCGGTGGCGTGAACCTCAGCACGATCGGCGCCGTGCGCGACTCGGGAGCCCAGGTCGCCGTCGTCGGCGGCGCGCTCTACGGCGCTCCTGACGTGGGTGCGGCAGCCGCTGAGCTGCGTGCAGCCATCGGCTGACCGGCGCGGCGCCCCGCCCGGCGAGCCCGTCGGGGCGCCGCTCACCCGGTTGCGTCCCGGCGGGCGAGCATTCCCTCTGGAATCGCGCAGGGCGGGCTTCCCGGGTCGGAGAACGCAGGGCCACGCAGGCATACTTCTACGATGAATCTGCTCGACGACGTCGTGACCGCCGCCTCGTCATCGACGTCCACTCCCGATCTGCTCCGGCTCGTGCAGACGCTCGCGCAGCACATCGGCTCGCACGAACTGCGGTCCTGGGCTCGCGCGGAGCTGACCGGGTACCTTCCCGAGCACCGGCTGCCGACCTACCGCGGACCGTTCACCCTCCCCGTCGAGGGTTCGGATGCCGCGCCGTCGAACGTCACCATCGAGCTGCGCGGCCCCCTCGTCGAGCTCTCGCGCACGGCCGAGCTCGTCCGCGATCGGACGCTCGCCGCCGACGACGGGACCGAGGCCCAGCGCTTCCGCGGACGCGTCGCGGCCGGGATCGACCCGCGCATCGCGCTGATGCGCCTCTGCGCGGAGTCGAGCGTCGTCCCCGCTCCCCTGCTGCGATCCGTCGACGAGACGGTGCGCAACCGCGCCCTCGAGATCGCGCTCGACCTCCGCGCCGTCGTGCAGGAGACCGCCGACGGGCTCGCCGTGTCCGCGGCTTCGCTCGCCTTCATCGTCGACGGGGCACTCGGGCTCGCGCCCGGTCTCGGCGCCCCCGGGACGACACCCGCGCTTTTCCAGGATGCCGCCGCGGTGCAGCTCGTCGAGCTCATGTCGGCCGTCCTGGCAGACACGCACCGCGCGGAGGACGCAGCCCGCGTCGTCCTCGAGGACGAGACCGGCGCCGTCAAACGCAACAGTGTGCAGCGTCTGGCGAACGCCGTGCGCTCCGGTCGGATCCCCGCCGCCCCCGGCATCCACCCCGACGACGCCGCGGACCTCGTCGTCGACATCGCCGCCGGTCACCTCGGCTGGTGAGGCGTAGCGTGCCGGGACGGGGATGACTAAGGTCTCGCACCGAGCTCGTTCATGTGCAGCGTCCGAATCGACGACGCCGATGAGCTGCACCTGATCGAGAACGTCGCCTCATCGGCGTCGGGCCCGGGCCGGCGGGACTGACCCGACCGCCGGAACGACGAAGCCGGTCGGGGTTCACACCACCGACCGGCTGTCGTCTCGCTGTGCGCGAGGGGGGACTTGAACCCCCACGCCCTTGCGGGCACTGGCACCTGAAGCCAGCGCGTCTACCTATTCCGCCACTCGCGCGAGAACGTGTTTCCACGCAATCAACTTCCCGAGGATATCACGGCGCGGCAGCCGTCGAAGCCCGTGGCGGCGGTCGCGCGGGGGCGGATGCGACCCCCAACCAGCATGGAACCGACCCGGGATGCATCGTGCGTTCAGCCTGCCTGACTACGATGAAGCAACCATCCGCCTGCCTGAGGAGCCCCGTGGGACTACTTGACAGCTTCGAGAAGGGTCTCGAGCGTGCCGTCAACGGCGCCTTCGCGAAGACCTTCCGCAGCGGTGTCCAGCCGGTGGAGATCGCTTCCGCGCTCCGCAGCGAGCTCGACAAGAAGGCCGCCGTGGTCAGCCGCGACCGCATCCTGGTGCCCAACGCCTTCACGGTGCGCCTGTCCGACAACGACACCGAGCGCATGAGCGCGATCGGGCCCGCCCTCCTCGACGAATTGCGCGGACTGGTCGAGAAGCACGCCGCCGCCCAGGGCTACTCGTTCTCGAGCGCCGTCTCGGTGTCGCTCGACGCCGACCCGCAGCTGTCGACCGGCACGGTGCGCGTGGACTCGAACGCGGATTCCGGCGCTCGCGTCTCGTGGCAGCCCGTGCTCGAGATCGACGGCACCCGGCATCCGATCGTCGCATCGCGGACCGTCATCGGCCGGGGCAGCGACGCCGACATCACGATCCCCGACGCCGGCACGAGCCGCAAGCACGTCGAGATCCTCTGGGACGGCGAGCGCGCGATGGTGCGCGACCTCGGCTCGACGAACGGCACTCAGCTCAACGGTGCACGCGTCGGCGAGGCCGCACTGCCCGTCGACGGCGTCGTTCGCATCGGCCGGACCGACATCGTCTTCCGCGTCGTCCCGCAGACGCAGTCGCCCGCGCGCCCGCGCATGTCGGCGGCCGACGCGACGCGCATGTACGACACGCGAGGTGACGCCCGATGAGTCCGCTCACCCTGCTGCTGCTGCAGATCGGCTTCCTCGTCCTGCTCTGGTTCTTCGTCTTCGCCGTGGTCTACTCGCTGCGAGCCGACCTGTTCGGGGTGAAGGTGCGCAAGCTCCCCGAGCCGGCCGCGGCCGGCGCTGCATCCGCCGGCGGGCCCGCCGTCACCCGTCCGCCGACGTCGTCGCCGGATGCCGCGACCGCGGCCGTCGGCGCGGTCGGCGTCGCAGCCCCCGCGGGCGCGAGCGGCAAGGCCACCACCGACGCGGTCGCGCGCATCGTGATCACGAGCGGTCCCAAGGCCGGACTGGAGCTGCCGCTCGGCTCCGAGCCACTGACGATCGGGCGCTCGAGCGAGTCCGGCCTCGTCATCCGCGACGACTACACCTCGAGCCACCATGCGCGCCTCGTCCTATGGGGCAACCAGTGGATGATCCAGGACCTCGACTCCACCAACGGCACCTGGCACGACGGCGAGCGGGTCGCCTCGCCGGTTCCGGTGACGGTGGGAGCGCCGATCAAGGTCGGCGCGACGACCTTCGAACTGCGGAAGTAACCCCCTCCGTATGGTCTTCCAGGGCTCCAGCGCCGCCATCTCGCACACCGGGAAGGTCCGCTCCAACAACCAGGATTCGGGCTTCTGCGGCTCGAACCTGTTCGTCGTCGCCGACGGCATGGGTGGGCACGCCGGCGGTGACGTGGCGTCGAGTCTCGCCGTCCAGCGATTGCAGAGCCTCGACCACGCGTTCCCGACGACCACGGCGGCCGAGACGGCCCTGCGCGAGGCGCTGGCCGACACGGCGACCGAGCTCATCAGCACCGTCAAGGTGCGTCCGGAGCTCGCCGGGATGGGTACGACCGTCAGCGCCCTGGTGATGGTCGACGAGTACGCCGTCATCGCCCACATCGGCGATTCGCGGCTGTACCTGTTCCGGGACGGCGCGCTGACACAGATCACCACCGACCACACGTTCGTGCAGCGGCTCGTGGACTCGGGTCGTATCACCCCCGAGGAGGCCCGCTACCACCCGAGGCGCTCGGTACTCATGCGTGTGCTCGGCGACATGGACCCCGATCCCGAGATCGACACCTTCGTCATGCCCACCCAGCCGGGCGACCGGTGGCTGCTGTGCTCCGACGGCCTGTCGGGCGTCGTGGACGACCCCCACACCGCCAAGGCCCTGGCGCAGGGGTGGGCGCCCGGGCGAACCGCCGACAGCCTGCTCAAGCAGGCCCTGGACGGCGGCGCACCGGACAACGTCACCATCGTGATCGTCGACGTCGGCGGACAGCATCCGCTCTTCAGCGGTCCCCCGACCGTCGTCGGCTCGGCGTCGCACCCGCTCGGCATCGACGTGCCGGCGGCCCGGCCGCCGCGCAGCGGCTGGCTGCACCCGGTGCGGCAGGCCGCGAACGAGCCGACGCACTTCGAGCCCGCGGCGGAGTTCCTCGAGGAGCTCATCGAGGAGGACCGCCGCCGCGCCCGCCGGCGGCGCATCACCTGGTTCGGCGGCTTCATCGTGATCCTCGCGGCGATCGGGGTCGTGCTGTTCGCCTCGTACAGCTGGACGCAGACCCGCTTCTTCGTCGGGGTCGACGAGGACACCGTCGTGATCTACCGCGGCATCCCGCCGAGCATCGGTCCGATCTCGCTGTCATCGCCCGAGGAGGACACCGGCATCCCGCTGAGCGACCTCGCGCCCTACCAGTTGCAGGCGCTCGAGCAGACGATCGCGGCCGACTCGCTCGCCGACGCCCGCGCCAAAGTCGAGAACCTGCGCGTGGACGGGGGAAGCGGATCATGACCAGTGCCCCCGTCTCGGCCGACACCTCCGTCATCAAGGCGCTGCGCAAGCTCCGGATGCCGCAGACGCAGCGCAACCGCGAGCTCGGTCTGCTCCTGTTCGCGTTCGTCATCAACGCCGCGGCCCTGGCCCTCGTGCAGCTCGGCACCAACGGGGCGATCGACTCGTCGTTCCTGATCTACTGCTCGGCTCTCGATGTGCTGGCGCTAGCGATCCACATCGTGCTGCGCCTGCGCGCCCGCGACGCCGATCCGTTCGTCGTGCCGATCGCGACGCTGCTGTCGGGCGTGGGCATCGCGATGATCTACCGCATCGACCTCGAGGGAACGTCGCAGGGCTGGGACATGCTGGCGGTGCGTCAGCTGGTGTGGTGCGCCATCGCACTCGCCGCGGCACTCGCCGTGGTGATCGCGCTGCGGAACTACCGCGTGCTGTTCCGCTACACCTACATCTTCGGTTTCGTCGGCGTCGGACTGCTGCTGCTCCCCTTCGTGCCCGGCCTCGGGGTCGAAGCCGGCGCGGATGTCTGGGTCTCCATCGGCGGGATCGTGTCGTTCCAGCCCGGTGAGCTGGCCAAGATCGCCCTCGCGATCTTCTTCGCGGGCTACCTCGTGCGCACCCGCGAGTCACTGACCTCGGTGGGAACGCGGTTCCTCGGCGTCACCTGGCCGCGCGCCCGCGAGCTCGGGCCGGTGCTGGTCATCTGGGTCATCTCGCTCGGCATCATCGTGCTGCAGCGCGACCTCGGCACCGGGACGCTCATCTTCGGCATGTTCATCGCGATGCTCTACGTCGCCACGGGCAAGACGAGCTGGGTGATGATCGGCCTCGCGCTCGTCGTCAGCGGCGTGGTCATCGCCTCTCAGGTGCTGCCGTACGTCAACGGCCGCTTCCAGAACTGGCTGAACCCGTTCGACCCCGAGAACATCGAGGCCGGCGGCGGCAGCTTCCAGCTCGTGAACGGCCTCTACGGCCTGGCCAAGGGCGGCTTCATCGGCACCGGGCTCGGGCAGGGCCGGCCGTGGATGACGCCGCTGTCGCAGAGCGACTACATCTTCCCGAGCCTCGGCGAAGAGCTCGGCCTCATCGGCGTCTTCGCGCTGCTGTGCCTGTACATGGTGTTCACCAGTCGCGGAGTACGCATCGGGCTGGCCGGCCAGGACGACTTCGGCAAGCTGCTCGCGACCGGGCTGTCGTTCACGATCGCGCTGCAGGTGTTCATCATGGTCGGCGGCGTGACCCGCGTCATCCCGCTCACCGGGCTGACAACACCGTTCCTCGCGGCCGGCGGGTCGTCGCTCGTGGCCAACTGGATCATCGTGGCCCTGCTGCTGCGCATCTCCGACGCCGTGCGCTCTCGACCCCGGGTGGTGATCGGATGACCAAGGAACTACGACGGCTGAGTTTCGTCATGCTCGCGATGTTCCTCGCCCTGTTCGTCTCGACGAGCTGGATCCAGGTGATCCAGGCGCAGGCCCTCAACGAAGACCCGGGCAACCGCCGGACCCTCTACGACTCGTTCGAGGTGCAGCGCGGCTCGATCATCGCCGGCGGCTCGGTCGTGGCGGCATCCGTTCCCAGCGGCGACATCTACTCGTGGCAGCGCCAGTACACGGATGCCGCGATGTGGGCGCCCATCACCGGCTGGATCAACCCGGTGCTCGGGTCCTCCCGCGGCCTCGAGCAGCTCATGAACCAGTCGCTCTCGGGAACCGACGACACCCAGTTCCTCGCGCGTCTCGAGCAGATCATCTCCGGCGCCCCGGCACGGGGGTCGAACGTGCTGCTCACGATCGATCCGACGATCCAGCGCGCCGCCTTCGACGCGCTCCAGGGCTACGAGGGCGCGGTCATCGCGAGCGACCCGTCGACCGGCCGCATCCTCGCGATGGTGACGAGCCCGAGCTTCGACACGAACCTCCTGGCATCCCACGACTCCGGCGGCGTCAACGCCGCGTACGACGAGCTCGCCGCCGACCCCCTCAAGCCCCTGTTCAACCGGGCGATCGAGGGCGATCTGAACCCGCCCGGGTCGACGTTCAAACTCGTCGTCGCCTCCGCCGCACTGTCGTCGGGCGACTACACGCCGCAGTCGACGTTCCCCAACCCCGCCACCTGGACGATCCCGGGGACGAGCAACACGCTCCACAACTTCGACCTCGGCACGTGCGGTCCCGGCGAGACGGTGACCCTCGCAGACGCGCTGCGGCTGAGCTGCAACATCCCGATGGCCGAGCTGGCCGTCGAGCTGGGCGACGACGCCATCCGCGAGGAGGCCGAGAAGTTCGGGTTCAACACCGAGATCAGCACGCCGCTGCCCGCCGCGACGTCGCAGTACCCGCGTGCGCTCAACGATGCCCGCACCGCGCTGTCGGGCTTCGGACAGGGCGACGTCACCGCCACGCCGCTGCAGATCAACCAGGTTTCGGCCGGTATCGCCAACGGCGGCATGGTCATGAACCCGCAGCTGCTCGACTCGGTGGTGGCTCCGGATCTGACCGTGCAGGAGACGTTCGAGCCGAGCGAGTTCGGCCGGGCCCTCGACGAGGACGTCGCCGAGCAGATGCGCACCCTCATGGTCGCCAATGTCCGTGACGGCGCTGCGAGCGGTGCAAGAATAGACGGCGTCGATGTCGCCGGAAAGACAGGCACTGCGGAGCACGGTCCAGGCGATCCGTACACGTTGTGGTTCACCGGTTTCGCGCCGGCGGACGACCCCCAGATCGCCGTCACGGTGATGGTCGAGAACGGGGGCGGCCAGGGGCAGGCCGGAACGAGCAGCGGGATCGCAGCCCCCATTGCGAAGAAGGTTATCGAGGCGGTGCTGAACAGATGAGACCGATGCAAGGCGTGAGCTTCGGCGGGCGTTACGAACTGGATTCGCGGATCGCGATCGGCGGTATGGGCGAGGTGTGGGAAGCCACGGACCACGTCATCGGCCGGACCGTGGCGATCAAGATCCTCAAAGACGAGTACATGGGTGATCCCGGGTTCCTCGAGCGCTTCCGCGCCGAGGCGCGCCACGCGGCGCTGGTGAACCACGAGGGCATCGCGAGCGTGTTCGACTACGGCGAGGAGAACGGCAGCGCGTTCCTGGTCATGGAGCTCGTGCCCGGCGAGGCCCTGTCGACGATTCTCGAGCGCGAAGGCGCCCTCTCGTCCGACAAGACCCTCGACATCGTCGCCCAGACCGCGGCGGCGCTGCAGGCTGCGCACGCGGCCGGCCTCGTCCACCGCGACATCAAGCCGGGCAACCTGCTGATCACCCCCGACGGTCGCGTGAAGATCACCGACTTCGGGATCGCCCGCATCGCCGATCAGGTGCCGCTGACGGCCACCGGTCAGGTCATGGGAACGGTGCAGTACCTCTCCCCCGAGCAGGCATCCGGTCACCCGGCATCCCCGGCGACCGACACCTACTCGCTCGGCATCGTGGCCTACGAATGCGTCGCCGGGAAGCGCCCGTTCACCGGTGAGTCGCAGGTGGCGATCGCCATGGCGCAGATCAACGAGCAGCCGCCGCCGCTGCCGGCCACGGTCGCCGAACCGGTGCAGAAGCTCATCCTCGCGATGATCGCCAAGAAGCCCGACGACCGTCCCGCTTCGGCGTCGGCCGTCGCGCGCGCGGCCTCCGCGCTGCGCCGCGGCGACCTCGCCGCAGCCCACGCCGCCGTTCCCGCCATCGTCGGCGGTGCCGGCACGAGCGACGTCACGCAGCTGCTGAGCTCGGACGGTGGCGACACCGCGACGCTGCTCATGCCGGCGGGCGCCGCCGCGGCAGCCGGCGCCGGTCTGGGCGCCGCTGCCGGCGCCCCCGACGCGCTGGCCGCCGACGACCGCTCCGGTGAGGCGCCCAAGCGCAAGCGGAGCCGCTGGACCTGGCCGCTCGTCGCGCTGATCGCGCTGCTGGTCATCGTCCTCGGCGGCACGCTGTTCGCCCTCTTCTCCGAAAGCGGCGACCCGGACCCCGCTCCGACGACGCCGACCGGTGCGGCTCCCTCGACGCCGATCGAGACCCCGTCGACGCCGGCGACCCCCTCCGCCCCGACCTCGATCAACATCGACGGCCTCGGACTGGTGGGCCTCAGCTGCGAGGACGCCCTCGCCGTGGCGGAGGAGGCGGGTCTGGTGAACGTGACCTGCGCGCCCGGCAACCCGGCGAGCGACGACGGTCAGGTGGGTCAGGTCTACAGCGTCGTGCCCCTCGGCAACGTGCAGCTCTCCGACACCGTCACCCTCACGGCCTACGCCGAGCAGAGCCCGCTCGAGGCTCCCGCCGCACCCACCATCCAGTCGGAGGGCGAGACCGTCACCAGTGTCACCGCCGGGTCCACGGTGCAGGTGATGTGGTCGAACTACGGGTGCCCCGCGGGCCTCACGCCCTCGGAGTACCGCTTCACCGTCTCGGGCGGCACCTTCGCCAACGGCCAGACCACGTCGAGCTTCAGCCTGAACCAGCGTCCTGCTCCCGTCACCGTCGGTGACTCCGGCGCGCTGTCGGTCACCTACACCGTGACCTGCGCCGGCGAGAGCGGCGACCGCACATCGCCGGTGTCGAGCGAGGCCGCGGCGACCATCCAGTCGGCCCCCACCACCCCGCCCTCGGGCGGGAACGGGAACGGGAACGGGAACGGCAACGGCGGATCCGGCAGCGGCAGCGGCGGCAACGACGACTGAGCGTCGCACGCACCATGAGGCCATCAGCGGAGAACGAGTCGAACGCAGGGAGTGACGTGTCGGCAGAGCATCGTGTGCTGTCAGAGCGCTACCGCGTCGACGAGCCGATCGGCCGCGGCGGAATGGCGAGCGTGTATCGGGGCTACGACGTGACCCTGGGCCGCGAGGTCGCGGTGAAGATCCTCAAGCGGGAGCTCGCCGACGACCCCGGATTCCGCACCCGCTTCCGCCTCGAGGCGCAGGCCGCCTCCCGGATGGCGCACACCTCGATCGTCCGCGTCTTCGACGCGGGTGAGGATGTCGAGGTCGACCCCGACGGCAGCCGGCATCCCGTGCCCTACATCATCATGGAGCTGGTCACGGGTCGCCTGCTCAAAGACATGATCGACGCGGGCCCGCTCTCCGAGGCCGACGCGGTCCGCTACGTCGACGGCATCCTCGAGGCGCTCGAGTACTCCCATCGCGCCGGAGTCGTCCACCGCGACATCAAGCCCGGCAACGTCATGATCACCGACGCCGGCTCGGTGAAGGTCATGGACTTCGGCATCGCTCGTGCCGTCTCGGACTCGTCGTCGACCGTCGCCGAGACGACGACCATCATCGGCACCGCGGCCTACTTCTCGCCCGAACAGGCGAAGGGCGAGCCGGTCGATGCGCGGGCCGATCTGTATTCGACGGGCGTCGTGCTCTACGAGCTGCTCACCGGTCGCGCGCCCTTTCGCGGTGAGACCCCGGTCGCGGTCGCCTATCAGCACGTCAGCGAAGCGCCGCTCCCGCCGTCCGAGATCGTCGAGAACGTGCCTCGAGCACTGGATGCCGTCGTGCTCCGTGCCCTGGCGAAGAGCCCGTTCCAGCGATTCCAGGATGCGACCGAGTTCCGTACCGCGCTCGACGAGGCGATCGGCGGCAAGCAGCCCTCGAAACGCCAGATGGGCGCTCTGACGAACGAGCTGTACGGGCCCGATCCGCGTAATGCCGCCGAGACGGCTCGGTCGCTGCGTCAGCTCAGCACCGACAACTCGATGCGCCGTACCCAGTCCGGTCCCCCGGTCAGCTGGATCTGGGCCGGTGTCGCCGTGCTCGCCGCACTCCTGATCGCCGTGCTCATCTGGGTGCTGGCCTTCCGGCCCACCTCGACGGTGCCTCCCACCTCGCGGGTCGTCCCCGAGGTCTCGGGCAAGTCGTGGGACCTCGCCGAGAACCTGCTGACCGAGGCCGATCTCGACCCGGTGCGCTCCGATCGCAGCGATGACATCGTGCCTGAAGGCGATGTCATCGCGACCGAACCGGCCGAGGGCATCACGGTGTCGCCGGGACAGCGCGTGGCGGTGTACGTGTCGACCGGGCAGGAGATGGCCGCGGTGCCGACGCTCGTGAACCTCTCTCGCGACGAGGCGACCCAGGCCCTCGCCGACGCGGGCCTCCAGCTCGGCACCGTCCGTTCGCAGAACCATCCCACGCTCGCCGCCGGAACCGTCATCGAGACGTCCGCGCAACCGGGCGCGGAGCTTGCGATGGGCAGCCCGGTGAATCTCGTGGTCGCCAGCGGCACCGTCATCCTGGTCGACCTCACCGGATACACCGTCGAGGCGGCGCAGCGCGAGCTGCAGCAGGAGTCGCTCCAGCTGGTTCCGGAGGTCGTCGAGGACCCGGGCTGCGCGGCATCGCCGGGCGGCCCGACCGTGGCGACGCAGTCGCTGATGCCGGGCGAGGTGCCCATCGGCTCGACGGTGTCGCTCACGGTCTGCACCGGCGCCTGATCCCGCCGAGCGCCGAACGCGCCGTTCAGCCCGCGGCGTCGTCGGAGCGGTGCGGCCGCAGCCGCGCGCCGAGCTCGTCGGCACCGGTCGATCCCAGCATCGTGAGCCAGTTGCCCAGCAGCCGATAGCCGCCCTCGGTCAGCACCGACTCCGGGTGGAACTGCACGCCGTAGATCGGCAGCGACCGGTGCGCGAGGGCCATCACGGTTCCCGCCGGGGTCGTCGCCGTCACGACGAGCTCGCCCGGCAGCCGGGCGGCGTCCACCGCGAGCGAGTGATACCGACCGGCGGTGAACGGGCGCGCCAGGCCGGCGAACAGGGACGACCCGTCGTGCTCGACCGGCGAGGTCATCCCGTGCATCAGCTCCGGCGCCTCCCCCACCTCGCCCCCGAACGCCACCGCGACAGCCTGGTGGCCGAGACACACTCCGAGCAGCGGTGCGGCGGCCGCGGCTGCTGACCGCACCACCGCCACCGATGCCCCGGCGTCCTCGGGAGAGCCGGGGCCGGGAGAGACCAGGATGCCGTCGTACCCGGCGATCACGCGATCGGGGTCGTCGATCCCGTCGGCCTCGACCATGGTGGTGATCGCACCCAGCTCGCGGAGGTACCCGACGAGGGTGTGGACGAAGCTGTCGTGGTTGTCGACGACCAGGATGCGCGTCACCCGACCGTCGACTCCTCGCCGGGAGCGAAGAACGGCGCAACCGCCGGGAACACCCAGAAGAACAGGGCGTACACGACCGCGGCGGCGAGGATCACCAGGAGGAGCACCCGGACCCACCACGGACCCGGAAGGACGCGCCACAGCGCCCCGTACATCAGGCGTCGCCCCCGTCGCCCAGCGACGCCGGAGGTCCGTCGGCGGTGGGGGTGAACTCGTCGAACACCGCATACGAGATGATGCGCTCGAGCATGTTGAGCTTGGGCGCGCAGCTCGTGAGGGTGAGGAAGCGCCCGTTCGCGGCGAGGTCGACCTGCTGCGGCACGGGGTTGAGGACCTCGATCGCGGTGTCCTGCACATACTCGACGTTGCGGAAGCGGTAGGTGTACCAGCCGTCCTGGGTCTGGATCACGATCGCGTCGCCGATCACAAGACGATCGACGGGATCGAAGGGCGCACCCGAGGTCCATCGATGCGCGGCGACGGCCATGTTTCCCTCGGCGCCGGGCATCGCCGAGCCCTCGTAGTGACCGATGTAGCCCTCGTCGAGGATGGTCTTCTTGGCCGTGCCGTTCGCGATCGTGAACTGCCAGTCGGGGCCGAAACGCGGCACGTGCATGACCCCGAACTCCGCCCCCCGACCGGGCTCGGCGAGCACGGGGACCACCCCCGGATCGGCGGCCCCGTCGTCCGAGGCGGGCGGCGCGGTGGCCCCGTCGGCCTGCCACTGCTGCGCGAGAGCGGACGCCTCGGCCTGCTTCTGCGACCCGATGATCATGTCGCCGAACCACATCTGCCAGCTCACGAAGAGCATCATCACGACGCCGGCGGTGAGGAGCAGCTCCCCCAGCACACCCACGACGCCGACTCTCCGCCGCGCCTGTGGCGGCCGCGACCGCGACGTCCGCCGGGCGCGGCGGGTCTGCGACGGGCTGTGCTCCACGATCGGGAAGTTTAGCCGCCCGGGATATCGCGGGGCTGACGGTTAGGATTCATCCATGGCATCTTCGAGCGACCACGACGACCCGACCGTGGAGCGACGCCCCGCAGATGACGCACCTAACCCGGTCTGGTTCAAGCCGATCATGCTGGGACTGATGCTCATCGGACTCGTGTGGGTGCTCGTGTTCTACCTCAGCAACTCCACGCTGCCCGTCCCCGGCATCGGCGGCTGGAACCTGGTGATCGGTTTCGGCATCGCGTTCGTCGGCTTCCTGATGACGACGCGGTGGCGCTGACGACCGTTCTCCGCGAACGAATCACACCGGTGTGATTCTCTCCCCACCTGGGGATAGACCTGTGGATAACTTCAGCCGTAGATGGCGAGCGGCAACGCGAGCAACGCGAACAGGCCGGCCGCGGTGCCGCCGAGCAGCCACGGTTGCCAGCTCCGCCGCGTGAGCGTCCGCGTCCGCGCGAAGATCGATCCGACCAGCGCACCCACCGCCAGGCCGCCGACGTGCGCCTGCCACGACACCTGCACGGCCGCGCTGCCTCCGAAGGCCGTCGTCAGCAGGGGCAGGAAGGTGATGACGAGGTTGATGCCGAGGACGACGGCGATCCCGGTGATGTTCGCTCCGATGTGCCGGCCGATCACGAGGAGAGCTCCGAAGAGACCGAAGATCGCGCCGGAGGCGCCGACGACGGTCGAGGTGAAGCCGAAGAGGACGACGGCGACCGATCCCCCGAGGCCGCCGAGCAGGTAGAGCCAGAGGAAGCGGGCGCGCCCCAGCATCGGCTCGAGGCTGCGCCCCAGCATCCACAGCGCGAGCATGTTCAGGCCGACATGCCAGAAGCCGCTGTGCACCAGCAGCACGGTGAACAGCCGCCACGGCTGGAACGTCCCGGTGAACTCGGGGTACAGCAGCGGCGGCAAGAGCGCCAGCAGCGACCCCACGCCGGGGATGAAACCCACGACGAAGCTGAAGAACGTCAGCGCGATGATGCCGTAGGTCACGAGGGGGCGCGAGTCGTCGGCCCGTACCGCTCGCAGCACGCGGGGTGGGCGCCGGGGCCGTGGCGCGCCCGAGTTCTTCTGCTGGTCACGCAGACATTCGGGACAGATGACCCCCACCGGCATCGGCGTCTGGCATTCCGCGCAGATCGTGCGCAGACAGCGCTGACAGAGCACGAAGCTCTGACGATCGGGATGCCGGTAGCAGAAGTTGTCGGGGTTGTTCCGAAGCTCGGGCGCGCTCACGTACCGCTCAGACCGCGGTGATGTCGATCGACGACATGACGACGGGCTCGACCGGACGGTCGCCCGCGCCGGTCTTGACGGCGGCGATCACGTCGACGACCTCGCGCGAGGCGGCGTCGGCGACCTCGCCGAAGATGGTGTGCTTGCCCTGCAGCCACGGCGTCGGGTCGGTGGTGATGAAGAACTGCGAGCCGTTGGTGCCCTCGGCCTTGCCGGTGATGGCGTTGCGACGCAGGCCGGCGTTGGCCATGGCGAGGATGTACGGCTTCTGGAAGTCGAGCTCGGGGCTGATCTCGTCATCGAAGTTGTAGCCGGGGCCGCCGATGCCCTGACCGAGGGGGTCGCCGCCCTGGATCATGAAGTTCGGGATGATGCGGTGGAAGATGACGTCGGTGTAGAGAGGACCGTCACCGGGGTTGCCGGTCGCGGGGTCGGTCCAGGCTCCGGTGCCGTCGGCGAGACCGATGAAGTTCTTCACCGTGCGGGGCGCCTGGTCGCCGAAGAGGTTGACGACGATGTCGCCGTGGTTGGTGTGGATCGTCGCTACTGCAGTGTGCTGAGGCATGTCTGCCATTCTCGCACCTGTCAATGCCCTGCCGGCTGGTGCGCTCTCTGGCAAGATGAGGGAAAACGTCCCACGATGCAGGGAGGGCCCACGTGAGCCTCAGCCGCAAGCACAAGAAGCAACTCCGCAAGCTCCAGAAGCAGGCGAACACCCTGTGGGAGTCGCAGCAGGTCCTGGTGGGGGAGGCCGCGAACGTCGCCCGTGACGCCGGTCACCAGCTGGGCCAGTACAGCCGCGAGCACGTCCAGCCGGCCGTGAAGCACTCGTACGAGCAGTACGCGGCTCCGTACGTCGACAAGACCGCCCGTGCGACCCGCAAGGTGTACAACGGCGCACTCATCCCCGCCGCCGGAGCCGTCGTCGGCGGCGCGCTGTCGGTGTGGGATGCCGCCACCGACACCCGCGAGCGCCTCGCGCACGGCCGGGGTGTCGACCTCGACCTCTCGTCGGTGAAGAAGAAGGCTGCGAAGTACGGCAAGAAGGCGACCAAGAAGTTCCAGTCGCGCGCCGCTCTGCCCGAGCCCAAGAAGGGCCTGGGCGCCGGTGGCGTGATCGCCATCATCCTCGGTGTCACCGCCGCGGCCGGTGTGCTCTACGCCGCCTGGCAGACGCTCCGCGCCGACGACGAGCTGTGGGTGGCGGACGACCCGCTGCGCGCGCCCGACGCCTGAATCGGATGACCGAAGATCTCGAGCCCACGTCTCGGGTCCGCCTTGCGGCGGCCGAGCGTGGGCTCGATGTCGTCGTGCGGCCGCGTCCGGAGGCATCGAGCCTCGACGAGGCCGCGGCCCTGCTCGGGCTCGAGCCCGACGACATCGTCAAGACGCTCGTCGTCAAGCGCAGCGACGACACCTATCTCTTCGCGCTGGTTCCGGGAGATCGGGTCATCTCCTGGCCCAAGCTCCGCGCCATCGTGGGGGTGAACAAGCTGCGGTTGCCCGAGCCCGAGCTCGCCCTGCAGGCGACCGGCTACGAGCGCGGCACGATCGTCCCGATCGGGAGCACCGGCGACTGGCCGATCTTCGCCGACTCGTCGATCGTGGGCCGACGCATCGCGATGGGTGCGGGAGCACACGGCTACAGCCTGTTCGTCGACGCCGATGCCCTCATCGCAGCCTACGGCGCGACGGTCGCCGACATCACGGAGCAGCGCTCGCGCTGAATCGATCCGGGAACGAAGAACGCCGGTGCTCTGTCGAGTACCGGCGTTGCCGTTTTCGTGGAGCCTAGGAGATTCGAACTCCTGACATCCTGCTTGCAAAGCAGGCGCTCTACCAGCTGAGCTAAGGCCCCGAGGGGGTTCGGGGTGGGGCTACCAGGACTTGAACCTGGGACCTCTTCATTATCAGTGAAGCGCTCTAACCGCCTGAGCTATAGCCCCGTACCGACGCGCTTCACGCGCCGGCAACCTCCAAGACTTTACCGGACGAACCGGGAATTCACTAATTGGAGGTGAAGCCGACGAGCAGCCCGCCGGTGACCTTGACCATGACGTTGTAGATGCCCGCGACGACCGCGCCGAGCACCGTGACGACGATGAGGTTGAGGATCGCCACGATGGCCGAGAACGCCATCACCTGCGGCAGATTGAGGAACTGCTTGATCGAGAAGTCACCGTTCGAGAAGGCCACGAACAGCTCATCGACGCGGTCGATGAGCCCCGTCGTGCTGAGCACCATGAACACGAGGAAGGTCGCGACGACCGTCACGATCGCCAGAGCAACCGCGGCGAGGAACGACAGCTTCACGGCCGACCAGAAGTCGACGTAGACCAGGCGCAGGCGGACCTGCTTGGAGCTGGTCTTGCTGGTGGACTTCTTGGCGAGTTTGTCGGCGACCGTGCTCATGCGTCAGAACCACTCTCTTCGGTATCCGCGGACGGGGGTGCATCCGGGGCGGGGGCATCGTCGGATGCCGCGTCTTCGGTCAGGCCCCGCTCGCCGTTTCGGGCGATCGCGAGGATGCGGTCGTCGTCCGCGGGCCGGGCGAAGACGACTCCCATGGTGTCGCGGCCCTTGGCCGGGACCTCGGCCACGGAGGAGCGTACCACCTTGCCGCTGGCAAGAACCACGAGGACCTCGTCGGTCTCCGAGACGATCAGACCGCCCGCGAGCACGCCGCGATCGTCGTTCAGTTTGGCCACCTTGATGCCCAGGCCACCGCGGCTCTGGGTGCGGTACTGGTCGACCGAGGTGCGCTTGGCGTAGCCGCCGTCGGTGACGACGAAGACGTAGCCTTCGCTGCGCGCGACCGACGCCGACAGGAGGCTGTCGTCGTCTCGGAACGAGATGCCCTTCACGCCCTCGGTCGATCGGCCCATCGGGCGCAGGGCGTCATCGGTCGCCGAGAACCGCAGCGACATGCCCTTGCGCGTGATCAGGAGGATGTCGTCGCCCTCGTCGACGAGCAGCGCACTGACGAGCTCGTCGCCGCCGGCCTCGTCCTCCTGGCCGCGGAGGCGGATCGCGATGACACCGCCCTGACGGTTGGTGTCGTACTCCGACAGCGCCGTCTTCTTGACCTTGCCGTCGCGGGTCGCGAGCACGAGGTACTTCGCCACGCCGTAGTCGCGGATGTCGAGGATCTGGGCGATCTCTTCGCCGGGCTGCAGCGCGAGCAGGTTTGCGACGTGCTGACCCTTCGCATCGCGGCCGGCCTCGGGCAGCTCGTACGCCTTCGTGCGGTAGACGCGGCCCTTGGTGGTGAAGAACAGCAGCCAGTGGTGCGTCGTGGTGACGAAGAAGTGCTCGACGACGTCATCCGCGCGCAGTTGTGCACCCTTGATGCCCTTGCCGCCCCGGTGCTGCGAACGATAGTTGTCGCTGCGGGTGCGCTTGATGTAGCCGGCACGGGTGACGGTGACGACCATCTCCTCCTGGGGGATCAGGTCCTCCATCGACATGTCGCCGTCGAAGCCGTGCAGGATGTGCGTGCGCCGCTCGTCGCCGTACTTGTCGACGATCGCGGTGAGCTCCTCGGCGATGATCGTCCGCTGCCGGCTCGGGGTGTCGAGGATGTCGTTGAGGTCCGCGATCTTGAGCTCGAGCTCGGTCGCCTCGTCGACGATCTTCTGACGCTCCAGCGCGGCCAGGCGACGCAGCTGCATCGAGAGGATCGCGTCCGCCTGCAGGTCGTCGATCTCGAGCAGACTCTTCAGGCCCTCGCGGGCCTCGTCTACCGTGGGCGAGCGGCGGATGAGCGCGATGACCTCGTCGAGCGCATCGAGCGCCTTCAGGTAACCCCGCAGGATGTGCATCCGCTTCTCGGCCTCGTTCAGGCGGTAGCGGGTGCGCCGGACGATGACCTCGATCTGGTGCTCGATCCAGTACGTCACGAAGCCGTCGAGGGGGAGGGTGCGCGGAATGCCGTCGACGATCGCCAGCATGTTGGCGCCGAAGTTCTCCTGCAGCTGCGTGTGCTTGTACAGGTTGTTGAGCACGACCTTGGCCACGGCGTCGCGCTTGAGCACGATCACAAGACGCTGACCGGTGCGGTCGCTGGTCTCGTCGCGGATGTCGGCGATGCCGGTGATCTTGCCGTCGCGGGCGAGGTCGCGGATCTTCAGCGCGACGTTGTCGGGGTTGACCTGATACGGCAGCTCGGTGATGACGAGGCAGTTGCGGCCGTGGATCTCCTCGACCTCGATGACCGCGCGCATCGTGATCGACCCGCGGCCGGTGCGATAGGCCTCTCGGATGCCCTTCGTGCCCAGGATCTGCGCGCCGGTGGGGAAGTCGGGCCCGTGGATGCGCGACATGAGCGCTTCGAGCAGCTCATCGCGCGTGGCCTCCGGGTGCTCGAGCGACCAGAGTGCACCCTCGGCGACCTCGCGGAGGTTGTGCGGCGGGATGTTCGTCGCCATGCCGACCGCGATGCCGACCGAGCCGTTGACGAGGAGGTTCGGGAAGCGCGAGGGCAGGACGACGGGCTCCTGCGTCTTGCCGTCGTAGTTGTCCTCGAAATCGACGGTGTCCTCGTCGATGTCGCGGACCATCTCCATCGCCAGCGGAGCCATCTTGGTCTCGGTGTACCGGGGTGCCGCTGCGCCCTGGTTGCCGGGCGAGCCGAAGTTGCCCTGACCGTCGGCGAGCGGGTAGCGCAGCGACCACGGCTGAACGAGGCGTACGAGGGCGTCATAGATCGCGCTGTCGCCGTGCGGGTGGTACTGACCCATCACCTCGCCGACGACGCGGGCGCACTTCGAGTAGCTCTTGTCGGGCCGGTAGCCGCCGTCGTACATGCCGTAGATCACCCGACGGTGCACCGGCTTGAGTCCGTCTTCGACGCGGGGGAGGGCACGACCGACGATGACGCTCATCGCGTAGTCGAGGTAGCTCCGCTGCATCTCGACCTGGAGGTCGACCTGATCGATGTTGCCGTGGTTGTGGGCAGGCGTGAGGTCGGGACGTTCTTCGTCAGACATGCGTTCTCAGTTTCTCGATGTCGCTCGGCTCGATCAGATGTCGAGGAAGCGGACGTCCTTGGCGTTGCGCTGGATGAAGGTGCGGCGGGACTCGACGTCTTCACCCATGAGCACCGAGAAGATCTCGTCGGCCGCGGCCGCGTCGTCGATCGTCACCTGACGGAGGGTGCGGGTGCTGTGGTCCATGGTCGTCTCCCACAGCTCCTTCGGGTTCATCTCACCGAGACCCTTGTAGCGCTGGACGCCGGATTCCTTGGGGATGCGCTTGCCGCTCGCGAGCCCGTCCGCCAAGAGCGCATCGCGCTCCTTGTCGCTGAAGACGTACTCGTGCTCGGCGTTGGTCCACTTCAAGCGGTAGAGCGGGGGCATCGCGAGGTAGACGAAGCCCGCCTCGATGAGCCCGCGCATGTAGCGGAAGAGCAGGGTCAGCAGCAGCGTCGTGATGTGCTGCCCGTCGACGTCGGCATCGGCCATGAGGACGATCTTGTGATACCGCGCCTTCTCGACCGAGAAGTCCTCGCCGATGCCGGTGCCGAACGCCGAGATGATCGCCTGGATCTCGTTGTTGCCGAGCGCGCGGTCCAGCCGCGCCTTCTCGACGTTGAGCACCTTGCCGCGCAGCGACAGGATCGCCTGGGTCTCGGGATCGCGCCCGCGTACCGCCGAACCGCCGGCGGAATCACCCTCGACGAGGAAGATCTCCGAGATCGAGGGGTCTTTGCTCGTGCAGTCCTTGAGCTTGTCGGGCATCGACGCCGATTCGAAGACGCTCTTGCGGCGTGCGGTCTCGCGCGCCTTGCGGGCTGCGAGCCGAGCGGTCGCGGCATCCACCGCCTTCATGATCACCCGCTTGGCCTGAGCGGGGTTGCGGTCGAGCCAGTCGGTCAGCTGATCGCCCACCACCTTCTGCACGAAGGCCTTGGCCTCGGTGTTGCCGAGCTTGGTCTTGGTCTGGCCCTCGAACTGCGGCTCCGAGAGCTTGACCGAGATGACGGCGGTCAGACCCTCGCGGATGTCATCGCCGGTGAGGTTGTCGTCCTTCTCTTTGAGGAGGCCCTTCTCCCGTGCATAGGCGTTGACCTTGGTCGTCAGCGCCGCGCGGAAGCCCTCTTCGTGGGTGCCGCCCTCGTGCGTGTTGATGGTGTTGGCGAAGGTGAAGACGTTCTCGGTGTAGCTCGTCGTCCACTGCATGGCCAGCTCGAGGGCGATGTGACGAACGGTGTCCTCGGACTCGACCTCGATGATCTCGTCGTTGACCACCTCGGTCTTACGCAGCTTGTTGAGGTACTCGACGTAGTCGACGAGTCCACGCTCGTAGAGGAAGTCGTCGTGCGGGCTCCGGCTCTCGGAGGTGCCGTCGGCGAGGTCGACCACGTACGCTGAGTCGGGTCGGAGGTCCTCGAGCGCGATGCGCAGCCCTTTGTTCAGGAAGGCCTGCTGCTGGAACCGGGTGCGGAGGGTGTCGTAGTCGAAGTGCGTCGACTCGAAGATGCTCGCGTCGGGCCAGAAGGTGATGGTCGTGCCGGTCCCGTCGGTGGCTTCGCCCTTCTCGAGCGGCGCCTGCGGCACGCCGCCGTCGTGGAACGACTGGCGCCACACGTGGCCCTGACGACGGACCTCGACGTCGAGGCGCGTCGAGAGCGCGTTCACGACAGAAGAGCCCACACCGTGCAGACCACCCGAGACCGCGTAGCCGCCCCCGCCGAACTTTCCGCCGGCGTGGAGCACCGTGAGCACGACCTCGACGGTCGACTTGCCCTCGGTCTTGTGCATGTCGACCGGGATGCCGCGGCCGTTGTCGACGACGCGGATCGCGCCGTCCTCGAGGACCGAGACCTGGATCGTGTCGCAGTAGCCCGCGAGGGCCTCGTCGACGGAGTTGTCGACGATCTCGTAGACGAGATGGTGCAGGCCGCGCTCGCCCGTGGACCCGATGTACATGCCGGGACGCTTCCGCACCGCCTCGAGACCCTCGAGCACCTGGATCTCGTCGGCGCCGTACTCGTTCGGTACCTTCGTGGGGGTCTGCTCTCCCGTCGCGGCGGGGATGTCGGGATCTTCGGGAACGCTGTCGGAATTCTGAGACGTCATAGGTTTCGAGCGCTCCACATCGGTTCGGTCGGTCCCACCCAGTCTACCGGCTCCAGGATCTCCTCGCGGGCCTCAGCGCCCGTATGGCGAACGAAAGTCGGATTCGACGACTGGGGACGTGGCTCATCCGTAGGTATCGCGAGGGCCGCGCCCTGGAACGGCTCTGGGGCCCCATTTCCAGGAGGGGACGTCCGGCCCTACGAAACGCACCGACTGGACCCCCGATTGCGGGAACGCTCTCACGAGCTGTGTCGTGATGGCCGCACGCATGAGATGGAGGTTCTTCGCCCACGCCGTGGAGTCGCACTGCACCGTCAGCACACCGTCGGAGAGCGCGACGGGCGAGGCGTGGCGAGCGGTCTCCTCACCGGCGACCTCGGCCCACCGGAGCACGAGGTCCTCGCGCGAGAGCTGGGCGTCCCACCCGGCCTGACGGGTGAGGTCGGCGATGACGTCACCGAGCCCCCGAGGATCGCGACCCGTCGTGAACGGCTGGTTCTCGTCATCGTCGGTGCGGACCCGGCGCCGCTTCTTCCACCTGCCCGAGGGCTCGAGGCCCCGGAGGCGCAGATAGGTGGCGATCGTCTCGGGCAGCTCGTCAGGAGCGCTCATCGACATCCTCGTGCAGCGTTCCCGCCTCGACCCGCACGGTGCGCGCGCGCAGTTCGAGCGGGACGTCCTCGGCGACGGCAGCTGTGACGATCACCTGTTGGTAGTCGGCGACGATGCCGGCGAGTCGGGCTCGTCGGTCGGTGTCGAGCTCGGCGAACACGTCGTCGAGGATCACGATCGGATCGCCCAGACTCGACTCGGCGCGCAGCAGCTCGGCCGAGCCCAGCCGCAGCGACAGGGCGACCGACCACGACTCGCCGTGCGATGCATAGCCCTTGACCGGCAGATCGCGGATGCGCAGCACGAGATCGTCGCGATGGGGACCGACGAGCGTGATCCCGCGATCGAGCTCCGCCGACCGCCGCTCGGCGAGGGCAGAGCGGAAGAGCTGCTCGATCGCCGCGGCGTCGGCGACCGCGGCACCGGCGGGTGAGTCGTCCTCCTCGGGATCCGAGCCGCCCACCGACAACGCCCACTGCAACTGCGGGCGGTGATCGGCCCCGGCGATCGCGGCGTAGGCGGTGGCGACGGGTCCGGCCAGTTCGGACGCGAGCCGCAGCCGCGCGCGGATCACCTCGGTGCCGAGGGAGACGAGTTTGTCGTCCCACACCTCGAGGGTCGACAGGCCCTCGCCGCGCACGCCTCGCGATCGCGCCGACTTGAGAAGTGCGTTGCGCTGTTTGAGCACGCGGTCGTAGTCGGCGAGCACGCCGGCCAGGCGCGGGGCCCGCTGGATCAGCAGCTGATCGGCGAACCGCCGCCGCGCCGACGGATCGCCGCGGACGATCTGGAGGTCTTCGGGTGCGAAGAGCACGACCTGCGCGTAACGCGGCAGCTCGGAGGTGCGGACGGGCGAACCGTTCACTCGAGCCTTGTTGGAACCGGTCCGGTTCAGCTGCGCCTCCAGCTGCACACGGCGCTCGCCGTGCGCGAGCCGGGCGCGGACGAACGCGGCGTCCGCACCGTCGCGGACCATCGGGGCGTCCTGAGAAACCCGATGGGAGCCGAGGGTCGCGAAGTATCCGATCGCCTCCGCGAGATTGGTCTTGCCCTGGCCGTTGCGACCGACGAAGACGCTCGCGCCGGGAGCGAGGGTGAGTTCGGCGGCCGCGTAATTGCGGAAGTCCACCAGGCTCAGCTGCTCCACGATCATCAGATCACCCTAGTTCTCGGTTCTGACACCGGCCCCGCGGCGTATCCGGACGCCGCCGCCGGCCTCAGCGCAGGAGGAGGTTGGGCTGCAGGAGGTACTTGAACGACTCCACGCCGCCCGACGTCTGCGGGGTGATGAGGATCGGGCTCAGCTTGTTGGCGTTCTCGCTCGAGGTGAACGTCACGCGGGTGAACTCGCTCTTGACCGCAGCGAGGGCTTCGAGCAGGTACTGCGGGTTCAGCCCGATGACGACCTCCTCGCCGGTGAGGGTCGCGTCGACCGACTCCGTCGCGCGCGCCTGCTCGGTTCCCGACGCATCCATCGACACGCCATCGGCCCCGAAGGTGAATCGCAGCGGCGCCGACCGGTCGAGAACGAGGGCGACACGGCGCACAGCCTCGATGAGCTCACCGGTGTTGACGACCGCGTGATGCTCGGTGGCTTCCGGGAAGAGGCGTCGGACCGGCGGGAAGTTGCCTTTGATCAGCAGGGAGGTGACCGTCTTGTTGCCCGCGGTGAACGCGATGATCTCGCGGTCGCCCGAGCCCGAGAACGACACGGTGATGTCTCCGGAGTGCGAGAAGGTCTTGCCCACCTCGGTCAGTGTCCGAGCGGGGACCAGGGCCGTCGTGGTGTTCTCGTCCGCCGCGATCCCGCTGTCGAAGGGGATGTCGCGCAGCGCGACGCGGTAGCGGTCGGTCGCGACGAGGCTCAACTGGGTTCCGGTCACCTCGAGCTGCACGCCGGTGAGGACAGGGGTGACGTCGTCGCGGGACGCCGCGAACGCGACCTGCGAGATGGCCTGTGCGAAGTCTTCGGCCGGAACGACGCCCGACTCGCCCGAGACCTCGGGGATGGCGGGGTACTCCTGCACGGGCATCGATGCGAGGGTGAACCGCGCCGAGCCGCACGAGAGCACGATGCCGTCGTCGTCGACGGCGATCTGGATCGGCGCGTTCGGCAGCCTGCTGGCGATCTCCGAGAGCAGGCGGCCGTGCACGAGGATCGTGCCGGGCTCGTCGATCGTCGCCTCGATCGTCGTGCGAGCCGAGGCTTCGTAGTCGAAAGCCGACAGCGACAGTCCGGCGTCGGTGGCTTCGATGAGCACACCGGCGAGGATCGGCTGGGGATTGCGCTGCGGAAGGAGCTTCACGACGAACGACACAGCCTCGCTGAAGACGTCGCGATTGACCTGGAACTTCACTGGTGCTCCCTTGTCGAGGTTGAAAGCTCTCCCATGCTAGTGCCCATGCAGGGTCGTGCCCGAAGCACGGCGTCAGCCGGTTCGACCGCCTTCGAGGTGATCGAATCCCTTTTCTCTCTAGATATCTCTGTCTTCTTCTTCACTGCTGTGGAAACTGTGGATAACTCTGGGGATCCCGGTCGACGCCTGGGAACGACAAACGTGTAACTTGTGGGCCGGCTGCGGATGGATGCGTGAACGGATCCGGATCGCGATGGACGTCTGCGAGCGGGAGTCCACAGGCCGACGGGGATTCGTTCACAACTGTTCGACGTGGAATCGAAGTTATCCACAGGTTGTCCACACTGTGCAGAACCGCATGATGGGACCTCCGGGGCGCACTGTCAAGCCGAGCGCCGGGTGCGCCGTGGGTGCGTCAGCGTCGCCCGAGCTGAGCCGTGATCTCGGAGACCTGGTTGTAGATCGAGCGGCGCTCCTTCATGAGCTCGCTGATCTTCTTGTATGCGTACATCACCGTGGTGTGGTCGCGATTACCGAAGAGCTGCCCGATCTTGGGCAGCGACAGGCTGGTGCGTTCCCGGCACAGGTACATGGCGATCTGTCGTGCGGTCGCGACGGCCTGGGACCGGCTCGATCCGTAGAGGTCGTCGACGGAGAGGCGGAAGTACTGGGCTGTCGCAGTGATGATGTCGGTTGGAGAGATCACGTTGGCGTCATCCTGGTCGACGATGTCGCGAAGCACTGTCTGAGCCAACGAGATGTCGAGGGTCGAGCGGTTGAGGCTCGAGAAGGCCGAGACGCGGATGAGGGCGCCCTCGAGCTCACGGATGTTCGACGACACCTTCGTCGCGATGTACTCGAGGACCTCGTCGGGCACGAGCAGCCGCTCGGACTGCGCCTTCTTGCGGAGGATGGCGATGCGCGTCTCGAGGTCGGGCGCCTGGACGTCGGTGATCAGGCCCCACTCGAACCGGCTGCGCATGCGGTCCTCGAAGCCGGTGAGGTGGCGCGGCGGCAGGTCGCTGGTGATGACGACCTGCTTGTCGTGGTCGTGGAGGGTGTTGAAGGTGTGGAAGAACGCCTCCTGCGTCTCGGCGCGCCCCTGGAGGAACTGGATGTCGTCGATGAGCAGGATGTCGACCTCGCGATAGCGCGCCTGGAAGGCCGAGCCGCGGTTGTTGGCGATCGAGTTGATGAAGTCGTTCGTGAACTCCTCGCTCGAGACATAGCGCACGCGGATGCCGGTGTAGAGGTTGAGCGCGTAGTCGCCGATGGCGTGGAGCAGGTGGGTCTTGCCCAGGCCCGAGTCGCCGTAGATGAACAGCGGGTTGTAGGCCTTCGCCGGCGCTTCGGCCACGGCGACGGCCGCGGCGTGCGCGAACCTGTTCGACTGGCCGATGACGAAGTTGTCGAACGTGTAC
This sequence comes from Microbacterium oleivorans, assembly GCF_013389665.1. Classification (NCBI taxonomy): domain Bacteria; kingdom Bacillati; phylum Actinomycetota; class Actinomycetes; order Micrococcales; family Microbacteriaceae; genus Microbacterium; species Microbacterium oleivorans. Next base: position 1,939,171 of record NZ_CP058316.1, read on the forward strand.
TTCGGGTTCAGCCGGGTGTCGTGGCGGGACGTCGACACCGGGGGCTCGACGTACTCCTCGCCGGCGGGTCGCAGCGGCGCGGGAGCTGCGGCGGACTGCACCGGGATGGGTGCGGTGAGATGACTGTCTGCCAGTTCGGGGTTCACGACCACGCGGAAGCTCGCCGCCCCGGGCTCGACGTGCACGTGGGCGAGCGCCTCCATGATGGGCTGCCGTAGGCGCTTGTTCAGCTGAGCGGCGGTCAGATCGTTCGGGACGTCGAGGTAGAGGGTGCCGCCCATGACGCCCTGGGCGACGGCCAGGCTCAGGAATCCCTGCATCTGCGGGGTCACGCGGTCGTCGTCGGCCAGCAGGTCGAGGACGGCGGTCCACACCGGGACGTCCGGGAGATCGTGCTGAGCCAAGGGTTCTCCCACGGTGATCGAAGGTTTTCCACACAGCCTCGCGCCGAACTGGGGATAGCTGTGGATAACTGACCGTGACACGCTAGTCACGCGGCGTCGACGGAGCCAAATCCACTGTAGTTCCGGCCCGCGTGTCGTCGCCAGGGGCTGTGTACAGCGGTGGATAATTGCGGGTTCCCATCACGTCGGTTTGAGTTACGGGGAAACGCGACGTACCCTTAGTCGGTTGACTTATGCCCGCAAGGGCAGTCCTGTACCCGTGTCCCCGTATGAAGCGTTCGGGTGACCGCCGATCCGGAGTGATCCCTATGAGCAAGCGCACGTTCCAGCCCAACAACCGCCGCCGCGCCAAGAAGCACGGCTTCCGCGCCCGCATGCGCACCCGCGCCGGTCGTGCCATCCTGTCGGCACGCCGCGGCAAGGGCCGCACCGAGCTGTCGGCCTGACGCAGCCTCTCTGTGCTGGCGCGCGGAAACCGGATCACGCGCGGGGCGGATTACAAGGCCGTCGTCCGCGGGGGTGCTCGGTGTGCCGGATCGCACACCGTGACCTACGTGGTGTCGAGCGGATCTCGGCGCTCCCCGCGTTTCGGTTTCATCGTCAGCAAGCAAGTCGGATCAGCCGTCGTGCGCAATACAGTGCGCCGACGGCTGAAGGCCGTTTGTGCGCAGGTTCTGCCCGAGGTGCGCGAGGGCGCCGACATCGTCATCCGTGCCCTGCCCTCGGCGGCCGGGTCGGACTTCGCTCAACTGCGAGAAGAGGTGACGCGGTGCCTGCGACGACGAGCATCGGCATGAGCTGGTCGACGTTGCCGGCCGCCTCCATCGGTGACGGTCGTCTCGCGGCGTCGTCGCTGCTCCGATCCGTGCCCCTCGCACCGCGCAACGCCGGGATAGCGGTGCTTCATGCATATCGCTCGGTGGTGTCTCCGCTCTACGGCGATGTCTGCAAGTACTACCCGAGCTGTTCCGCCTACGCCGTGGGCGCGGTTCAGCAGCACGGGCTCGTGAAGGGCTCGGCTCTCGCCGCCGCCCGCCTCGCACGATGCCACCCGTGGGCAGCGGGAGGCGTCGACGACGTTCCCGCCCACCGGACCTTCCGCCACACCCTGACCAGGCACGGCTTCGTCGTGCCGCCGAGAAAGGACTGATCCGTGCTGGATCTCTTCCTCGCCACGCCGACTCCCGTCGTGCCGACCCCGACGACTCCTCCTCCCGGCGGTGCTGACTTCTTCAGCACGATCATGTGGCCGTTCAAGTTCCTCGTCGAGGCCATCCTGGTGTTCTGGCACTGGGTCCTGACCGCTGTCGGGATGCCCGCTGCCGCCGGCGCGACCTGGGTCATGTCGATCATCGGCCTGGTCATCGTCGTGCGCTCCGCGCTGATCCCGCTCTTCGTGCGGCAGATCAAGAGCCAGCGCAAGATGATGGAGCTCGCGCCCGACATGCGCAAGATCCAGGAGAAGTACCGCGGGAAGCGCGATCAACTCTCCCGCGAGGCGATGAGCCGCGAGACGATGGCGCTGTACAAGAAGCACGGCACGACGCCGGTCTCGAGTTGCCTGCCGCTCCTCGTGCAGATGCCGATCCTGCTGGGCATGTTCTACACCTTGAGCGACGTCAAGAAGCACGCCGAGTGGGGCGTGGGTGGCGTCGGTCTGCTCAACGTGGATCTCACCAAGCAGTTCTACGACGCGCAGCTGTTCGACGTCGCGCCGCTCCACACGAACATGATCGAGGCCATCAACCTCGGGCAGACGGCGACGGTGACGATCCTCGTCATCCTCGTCGTCCTGATGATCGCGTCGCAGTTCATCACCCAGCTGCAGATCATCTCGAAGAACCTGTCGCCCGAGGCCAAGACCGGCCAGGCGTACCAGATGCAGAAGATCATGCTCTACGTGCTCCCGCTGGCCTTCATCTTCTCGGGTGTGTTCTTCCCCCTCGGTGTCGTCATGTACTGGTTCACGTCGAACATCTGGACCATGGCGCAGCAGTTCATCGTCATCCGCAACCTGCCCACGCCGGGTTCGGAGGCGGCGAAGGCGCGCGAGGAGCGTCTCGCACGCAAGGGCAAGGCCCTCGACGCGAAGGGCCGCGTGATCTCGATGGAGAAGTACGAGGCCGAGCAGCAGCGACTCCTCGAAGAAGCAGAGCGTGCGCGCGCAGCGCAGCCCAAGCGTCAGCAGCCGATGAACAAGCAGCGTGCCAAGAAGCAGTCGCAGAAGGACGGGCCGCAGGCCTGACCCCGCGTTCATCCGCCGGCACCCGACCCAGATCACCGGGAGGAACCCCATGAGCAACCCCACCGAGTCCCCGTCCGTCGAGCGCTCCGAAGCGACCGTGGAAGAGCTCGAACGCGAGGGCGACATCGCCGCGGACTATCTCGAGGGTCTGCTGGACATCGCTGACATCGACGGGGATCTGAACCTGGATGTCCGTGCCGGACGCGCGTATGTTTCGGTCGAGGCCGAGGATGCTGCGTCGTTGCGCGTGCTGGCGGATCCCGACGTCGTGCAGGCGGTGCAGGAGCTGACGCGTATCGCCGTCCAGACGAAGACCGGACGGTTCTCGCGGCTCATCCTCGATATCGGTGGTTCGCGGGATGCGCGCCGGGTCGAGCTCGAACGCCTGGTCGACCGTGCCGTCGAGCGCCTCAACGAGGGCGCATCACAGGCCTCGCTCCCGGCGATGTCGAGCTATGAGCGCAAGCTCGTGCACGACATCGCTGCCGAGCGCGGCGTGGTTTCGGAGTCGTACGGCGAAGGTGCCGACCGCCACACCGTTATCCGTCATGGCTGATGTTTCACGTGAAACATCTGTGATCGAGCCCGAGCCGACATCGGCCGTCGAGGCGGCCTTCGGACCGCGAGCGGAACTCGCACGCCGGTACACCGCGGCGCTGGCCGAGCACGGTGAGGAGCGCGGTCTGATCGGGCCGCTGGAACTCCCCCGTCTGTGGTCGCGACACGTGCTCAACTGCGCTGCCGCGGCTCCCCTGTTCGCAGGCCGCGTCGGTGACGTGGGCTCCGGTGCGGGTCTGCCAGGCATCGTCCTGGCGATCGCGCGTCCGGACGTGGAGTGGGTTCTGATCGAGACGATGGAGCGCCGTGTCGCCTGGCTGTCGGAACAGGTGGCCGTCCTCGGTCTGGACAATGTCGAGATCGTGCGCACGCGCGCCGAGGAATGGAACCGGGGCGCGTCGCTCGATGCCGTGACCGCGCGCGCCGTCAGCGCCCTGCGCACACTCATCCCCCTCACGGCACCGCTCGTTCACGACGGGGGTGAACTCATCCTGTTGAAGGGTGCGAACGCCGAGGCGGAGATCGCGGCCGCGGAGAAAGCCATTCGTCGCTTCCGACTGTCCGAGGTCCGGGTCGAGACGGTTGGGACGGATCTTCTGGTCGAGCCCACACGAGTCATCCGCGCGACCGTGCGGTGATGTTTCACGTGAAACATCACCCCGGATCAGATCCCGATGTTTCACGTGAAACACCGAGACGTTGCCGTTTCACGTGAAACCATGTCGAACGGCATCCCTAGAGTGAATACCGAGAACGAGGAGTTGATCGCATGGCGGAGTCCGATTCGGGACGAGGGTCACTGACGTTCGACTCGCCCCTGGCACGCGAGCTCGCCGATCTGTCATCACGTCGACGTGCTCTCGATTCCGTCTCACTGGAGTTCACGGGGGACCCTCGGGTCATCACGGTCTCGAACCAGAAGGGTGGTGTCGGCAAGACCACCACCACGGTGAACCTCGCGGCGTCGCTGGCATCGCTCGGTGCTCGCGTGCTGGTCATCGATCTGGATCCGCAGGGAAATGCGTCCACGGCGCTCGGCGTGCCGCACACCGCGGACGTTCCGAGCGTCTATGACGTGTTGATCGACCAGTTCCCCCTGTCCGACATCGTTCAGACCAGCCCGGAGTCGCCCCGCCTGTTCTGTGCGCCCAGCACGATCCACCTCGCGGGTGCTGAGATCGAGCTGGTGTCTCAGGTAGCGCGCGAGCACCGCTTACGGACTGCGATCGATGACTATCTGTCGTCATCGGAGGATCGGGTCGATTTCGTCCTGATCGACTGCCCGCCGTCTCTGGGATTGCTCACGATCAACGCCTTCACAGCCGCGAACGAGCTGCTGATCCCCATTCAGTGCGAGTACTACGCGCTCGAGGGTCTCAGTCAGCTGCTCGGGAGCGTGTCGATGATCCAGAAGCACCTCAACGCGCGGCTGCACCTGTCGACGATCCTGCTGACGATGTACGACGGACGCACGCGGCTGGCTCAGCAGGTGGCGGAAGAGGTCCGCCAGCACTTTCCGAACGAGGTTCTGCGCACGGTGATCCCGCGTTCGGTCCGAGTATCCGAGGCGCCGAGCTTCGGGCAGACCGTGATCGCTTACGATGGTCAGTCGGCCGGCGCGGTGGCATATCGCGAGGCGGCCGTCGAGATCGCGCAGCGCGCGTCTGCGGCGGCACATGAGAAAAAGGGAGATGCCTGATGGCGAAGCGCACCGGACTGGGTCGAGGAATCGGCGCACTGATCCCCACGTCGGAGCAGTCCGAGTCCCGTCCCGTCGACGTGTTCTTCCCCGGAGCGAAGTCATCCGGCGCGTTGGTTGCCGACAGGCCCGAAGGGATCGCACCGACCGCGGATGCCGAGCCCGTTCCCGACCTCGTCGCGGTGCCCGGGACCATGCTCATCCAGGTCGACCCGAACGACATCGTTCCGAACCCGCGCCAGCCGCGCACTCACTTCGACTCTGACGATCTTGCTGAGCTGGTGCACAGCGTGCGCGAGTTCGGTGTGCTCCAGCCGGTCGTCGTGCGGACCAACGAGGACGGCAAGTACGAGCTGATCATGGGGGAGCGGCGTACGCGTGCCGCTCGCGAGGCAGGTCTCACCGCCATCCCCGCGGTGTTGCGCGACACCTCGGATGAGAACCTCCTGCGGGATGCGCTGCTCGAGAATCTGCACCGCTCGCAGCTCAACCCGCTCGAAGAGGCATCCGCCTACCAGCAGCTTCTCGAGGACTTCGGCATCACGCAGGAGGAGCTCGCCACGCGCATCGGCCGATCGCGCCCGCAGATCAGCAACACGATCCGGCTGCTCCGGCTCCCGGTGCCGGTACAGCAGCGCGTCGCGGCGGGTGTGCTCAGCGCCGGTCACGCGCGCGCGATCCTGTCGGTCGATGGGGCGGACGGGATGCAGCGCCTTGCCGACAAGATCGTCAACGAGGACCTCTCGGTGCGCGCCGCGGAGGCAGCCGCCAAGAACGTCGAGACCGCCGGCTCTCGACGTCCGGCGCCCAAGGCAGGCGGAGTGCGCGCCCATCTCGACGAGGTCGCGGGTCGTCTCGGCGACCGCCTAGACACCAAGGTGAAGATCTCCCTCGGGGCACGAAAAGGCCAGATCGTGGTGGATTTCGCGACAATCCAGGACCTCAACCGCATCCTCGCCGAACTGGGCGAGGACGCGTACGGAGCTCGCTGAGCCGGGTGTCAGCGGGGCGGCGTAGGCTTGATGAGTGAGCGACGAGAAGACCCCGAGACGCGCGAGTGTCGAGCTCCTTCGCGCGGAAGCGTCGGACGAGCTCTCGGTCCTCGTCGAGGAGCGACTGCGCAGCGGCGAGGACCCCTGGGAGTTCATGGAGGATCTGCCGACGGTCGATGAGCTCGTCGTCCTGATGCTGCGGGCCGAGAACATCGAGGCGTACGGCGGGGGTCGGCCGAGCGCGGCCCGCAATTACCGGGTCCTCCGGCAGATCGCGATGGATCATCCCGAGCTCACCCGCGCGGTGTGGCGGCTTCTCGGCAGCGAACCTCACCGGCGTTGGGACGCGGCGACGCGGGCCGACGCGTCCTGAGGCGTCGCAGAACGAGAAAGCCCCGGGCGCAAGTGCTTCCGACCGGGGCTTCGTGACGCGGGACGTCAGCCGATGTAGGTGGCGAGGTCCTGCTCGAGGGCGAACTTCGGCTTGGCGCCGATGATCGTCTTCTCGACCTCACCCTTGTTGAAGACCTTCATCGCCGGGATGGAGGTGATCTGGTACTGCATGGCGAGGTTCGGGTTCTCGTCGACGTTGAGCTTGAGCACCGTGATCTTGTCGGGGTGCTCGCCGGCGATCTCGTCGAGGATGGGGCTGACCATCCGACACGGACCGCACCACGCGGCCCAGAAGTCGACGAGGACGGGTCCGTCGGCGTCGAGGACGTCCTGCTGCCAGGTGCTTTCGGTCGTGGCCTTGGCGGTCATGTGTGATCTCCTTCGAAAGGGTGTCGCCTACGTCAACGATGCAGGCCGGTGAAATGTTCCGTTACGCGTTCTCGGTCTCGGCGACCAGGGCCTCGAGACCCTCGTCGGGGCGGCCTCGCAGGGGCGACGAGTCGGCCGCGGGCTCGGAGGCCTCACCGAGGGCGGCGAGGTAGTGCTCCACGTCGAGGGCGGCGACCGTGCCGCTGCCGGCGGCGGTGACCGCCTGGCGATAGGTCGGGTCGATGACGTCGCCCGCGGCGAAGACGCCGGGGATCGAGGTGCGCGATGAGCGCCCGTCGACCCACACGGTGCCGTGCTCGGTGAGGTCGAGCGCGCCGTGGACGAGGTGCGTGCGGGGGTCGTAGCCGATGGCGACGAAGATGCCGTCGAGCGGCAGCTCGCGCGTCGACCCGTCGACGGTGTCACGCAGGACGACGCCGGTGACGGCATCCTCGCCGAGGATGTCGGCGACCTCGCTGTTCCAGACGAACTCGATCTTGTCGTTGTTCATCGCGCGGTTCTGCATGATCTTCGAGGCGCGCAGCTCGTCACGACGGTGGATGACGTACACCTTCGACGCGAACTTGGTGAGGAAGGTCGCCTCCTCCATGGCCGAGTCGCCACCGCCGACGACGGCGATCGTGCGCTCGCGGAAGAAGAAGCCGTCGCACGTGGCGCAGTACGAGACGCCGCGTCCCGACAGGCGGCTCTCGCCCTCGATGCCGATCTTGCGGGGCGCCGAGCCGGTGGCGAAGACGAGGCTGTCGGCCTCGTGCGTGGCTCCGCTGCCGAGCGTGATCTTCTTGACGGGGCCGGCGACGTCGAGCTCGACGACGTCGTCGTACAGCACCTCGGTGCCGAACTTCTCGGCCTGCTCCTGCATCTTGGTCATGAGCTCAGGCCCCATGATGCCCTCGGGGAAGCCGGGGAAGTTCTCGACCTCGGTGGTGTTCATCAGCTCTCCGCCGGCTTCAACCGAGCTCGCGATGAGCAGCGGCTTCAGGTTCGCCCGCGCCGCGTAGATGGCAGCGGTGTAGCCGGCCGGGCCGGATCCGATGATGATGACCTGTCGCACGTCGACATCCCCTTCTGGAGTCTGAAATCCGCGTCGCGGATGCCCCGACACGTCCAACCCATGCTAGCCGCGGGGCATTCCCGACGGCCGTGGCGAAGGGGGATCAGCGACCGAGAATGCGGCGCACCGTGCGGACGGCCGTGCCGAGCTCGGGAGTACGGAGCACGGCGAGGACGACCACGTAGGCCGCGAGGGTCGAGAAACCGATGACAGCGCCGCCCAGCAGGGCTGCCGGGACCGTCTCGATCGTCCAGCCGAAGAGCCCGGCCAACAGCAGTGAGACGCCCCAGCCCGCCGCCGCGGCGGGGATGCCGGCTGCGACGAAGCGGATCACGCCGCGTACCGCGCCTCCGAGCCCGAGCGGTCCGATCTTGCGACGCAGCAGGACGACGGCGAGCACGAGCTGCACGACGTTGGCCAGCGACTGGCCCAGGGCGACACCGACCGCCAGCTGCTCGACCGGCAGCAGCAGGTAGGCGAGGACCGCGGTGACGGCGACGAGGACGGCCTGCACCAGCGTGAACACGAACGGTGTGCGGGTGTCCTGATGGGCGTAGAACGTCCGCTGCAGCACGAACTGGAAGGAGAGGGGCAGGAGCGCTACGAGGTAAGCCGCGAGCACCCAGGCGAAGGACGTGGCGGTCTGCGGATTCGTGGTGAAGACCCGCGAGATCGGCAGGATCGCGGCGACGATCGCGGCGAGGGCACCCACCATGAAGATTCCGATGGTGCGGGTGGCGGCATCGAGGTCTGACCTCAGGGCATCCGGGCGTCCGGTGGACACGTGCTCGCTCAGGCGGGTGAAGTACGGCGTCCCGATCGACAGCACGATCACCGAGAACGGGAGCATGAACACCAGCCAGGCGTACGACATCGCCGCCACCGATGCGCCTGCGTTGGACGCCGCGCTCACCAGCGTCGTCTGCACGAGGCCGGCGAGCTGCCCCACCAGCACCATCAGGAAGGTCCAGCCCGCGAGGCGGCCGATGTGGCGCAACCCGATGCCGCGCCAGCGGAAGTCGGGCCGCACGTGCAGGCCCGCCCGGCGCCAGAACATCAGCAGCACGCACGCCTGGGCGATGATGCCGAGGGTCGCGGTACCGGCGATCACGCCGACCATCGTGGGGGTCCAGCCGATGACGTCCTCCTGGACGCCGAACGTCCAGATGAACGCGAGGAACCCGATGATCGAGACGATGTTGTTGACGATCGGCGACCACGCGAAGGGGCCGAAGACGCCGCGGGCGTTGAGGATCTCGCCCAGCAGGGCGTACATGCCGTAGAACAGCAGCTGCGGCAGGCACCAGTACGCGAACGCGAGGGTGAGCGCGGACGCTTCGGGGCCGAGGCGCGACCCGAACGCGAAGACCAGCAGGGGAGCGGCGGCGACGGCGATGACCGTCGTCACGAACAGCGCCGTGAGGCCCAGCGTGAGCAGCTTCGAGACGAATGCACTTCCCCCGTCGCGGTGCTTCGCGGCCTGGATGATCTGCGGCACGATCACTCCGGCGAGCAGTCCCGAGGAGATGATCGCGTAGATGTTGTTGGGCAGCTGGTTGGCGATCGCGAAGGCGTTGGCCGCACCGCCGGTGGCGCCGGTCGCGATCACCGGAAGTGCCGCGGCGAGGACGATGTTGCGCACGAGGCCCGTGAGGCGGGAGACGAGGGTTCCCGCGGCGACGACCGCTCCGGCTCGGCCGATACCGCTCACTCGATGTTCTCCTGGTTCTGGGATGCGGCATCCCCGTGCGCGGTCGCGGGAGAGCGGCGGCGACGCAGCTTCAGCACCGTGCGGACGACACCGCCGGCGAAGAGCACGACCACGATGACGATGATCGCCGTCACACCGACCGATTCCCACTCGGCACGAACGGTGAGGGCGATGGTCTCGGGTGCGCCGATCGGGACGGCGGCGGCGCTGCGCAGCTGGAGCTGCAGGGCGGTCTCGCCGCTGCCGACCCGCGCCTCCACCGGTACGTCGACGCGGGTGTTCTGCTGCGCGCCCGCCTCGACGGGGGTGACGTCCTGGACGATCAGGCGGGGATCACCGGTGTCGGCGAACAGCACCACCGAGACCGGCCACGGCAGGTCGTTGCGGACGGTGACCGAGATCGGGGCGCTCGTGGCCAGGAAGTTGATCGTGCCGGGATTGGCGATGCCGACGGCATCCAGTGTGTCGCGCGTCGCCTGCTCGTGGGCATCGACCGCGGTGCTCCACGCCGCCGCGTCGTCGAGCCAGGCGTTGCCGAGCAGCTGCAGGATGCCGGTGCGCTCGCGCGCCGTCAGCTGCGCGGGCTCGACGAGGGCGGTGGCGAAGGTGGCCAGGCGGTCCTCGTCCGACAGGAAGCGCTCCAGCGCCGCCACGCGCTCGGCGGCGGCCGGGACGTCGGCGACGGTCGCCGCCGCCCCCGCGGTGCCGCGGAGCTCGGCGAGCGAGATCGGGGAGGCGCCGGGAACGCTGTAGGCCGCGTTGACGGCGGCTCGGAGCGCGGCTCGGGAGGTCGACGTCGGCCGATCGACGGTCGCGACCACCGGGGCGTCGCCGGTGAGGACGAGCTTCGCCGTCGAAGCGGCGAGTGCGGTACCGCGCTCGGCCGCGTCGTCGAGGGCCGCGGCGGACGCGAGCTCGGTCGATGCGGAGGCGTCGTAGACCAGCAGCTCCGCACCACCCGCCGTGACGCGGGGCGCGCCCGGTGCGCCCGTGACCGTGTCGGACGATGCGAGCACGAGCGGCGCGGTGTCCGGAACCGGCGTGTCGGCCGGCTCGGTGGCCGCGGCGGACTCCGCGGCCGCCGCGGCCTGCGCCGACACGGTCGTGACGACGTCGGCGCCCGCGCTTCCCGAGGCGGGCCAGAAGACCTGACGACGCGTGGTGGCGGCGGTGCCGACGGCCGTGAGGGCGGCGGTGTCCGGGACGGCGGCGGGAGAGCTCGAGCCGGCGGCGGGGGCGAAGTCCGCGAGGTCGGCGTACGGCTCCAACGTGGTCGGTTGCAGCGTGGACGGGAGGCCCGCGTGCACTTGAGTCGACAGGTCGGCGTCGCCGAACTGCAGGGCGAAGCGCTCGTTCGGCAGGCCCATCAGGGTCGTCAGCCACGCGGTGGCCGACGCCGGCGCGCTCGATCCCAGGACCCGGATCGAGGCGGTGATCGCGGGGTCCACCGCCAGGACGGCGGGCGTGCCGGTGACGGCATCCAGCGCCGCGGTCAGCGCGCCGTCCTCGGCGGTCAGCTGGGACAGCTCATCGGCGGTGATGATGCCGGTCGTGCGGGGGCCCGCGGTGATCGGCACGATGACGGCCACCGATCGGGCGGGCTGATCGGGTCGGGGCACCGTGATGAGCGTGCGCGACTGCCCGCCGGGACCGGTCACCACGATCGGGTAGACCCCGGGTGCGAGATCGGCGAGGGCACTGTCGGCGGCGGACACCGGTACGCTCGTGCCGCGCTCCTCACCGGCGGCGAGCTCGGGCACGTCCGTGCGCGCGATCTCTTCGCCGCCGGGTTCGTCAGCCTCGGTGTCGTCCGGACGCAGCCAGTCGTCGACCGCCTGCTGGGAGGTCAACGGCGTGCGCGAGAGCGCGACGGTCACGGGGCCTGCCGCGAGCGACCGCGAGGTCTCGTTGCGCTGCGTCACCGTGAAGACGGCGTCCGACCCGGTCGGCACGAGCCCGGCTCCGGTGGGAGCGGCGGTGAGTGAGGCCGTTCCGACCTCGCTCGGCGACGGTGTCGGCGACGGCGTGGTGTCGGCGGTGGCGGCGTCGACGCCCATCAGCGGAACGAGGGCGATGACGACAGCGGCAGCCCAGGCGACCACGCGGGCACCGCGACGACCGCGGCGTGCGCGGGCGGTGGCGGTGGGAGTCACGGTCATGGCGGAGTTCTCGACCCTGCCGGCGGAGGGGGAGGGTCGCACAGAGTCTAGGGCGGCGCCGCTGTGCGTCATCCGAGGCGGGCCGGGCCGCTCGGCTATTGCTCTGCCCGGGCACGGGCCGGCAGGGTTGAATGGACGGGTGAACCTCGATCCCGACCCTCGCGGGTGCGCCGCGCTCCGCTCCGACCTGGATGCCGCGGGCTATCGCGCCGACGCGGTGCGCGAGCTGTGGGGTGCGATGGTCGACACCGCGGTCGGCCACGGCCTCACCGAGCCCGCGCATCGCGCGCTCGCGGGGCGCACCGATGCCCTCGGCACGTTGGCCGCGCTGCTCTTCCTGGGCAGCCCGACGTCGCGCGCCCGCGTCGCGGACGCGCTTCCCACCCTCGGCGAGCAGGGGCTCGTCGATCTCGGTCTCGCGCACGTCGAGGGCGACCTCGTCCTGCCCGACGCGCTCGTGCGTCCGCAAGACATCTCCGATACCGCCGGCGAGGGACACTGGTGGATCGCGAGCGATCTCGACGAGGCGGCCGTCGGCGGCCCGCTGCCGACCGGTCACGTCCTGGGGGTCGGCGGTGCGTCGCTCACGCTCGCCGGGCTGCAGCTCACCGCGCCGGTCGGCCGCGTGCTCGACATCGGCACGGGGTGCGGCATCCAGGCCCTGCGCGCGCGGCGCGGCGCGGACACGGTGATCGCCACCGACGTGTCGGAGCGGGCACTGCGTTTCACGCGCATGAACGCGCTCATCAACGGCGTCGACGGCATCGAGACACGCCTGGGCAGCCTGTTCGAACCCGTCGTCGGTGAGCAGTTCGAGCGGGTCGTGTCGAACCCTCCGTTCGTGATCACGCCGCGTACCGAGGGCGTCCCGGCCTACGAGTACCGCGACGGCGGGATGGCGGGCGACGATCTCGTCGCCGCGTTCGTGCGCCAGGTCGGCGAGGTGCTCGCCCCGGGCGGCGTCGCGCAACTGCTCGGCAACTGGGAGTACCACAATGCCGACGACGGTCTGGACCGGGTGCGCGCATGGGTCGCGGAGTCACCCGTGCCGCTGGACGCCTGGGTCGTCGAACGCGAACGGCTCGATCCGCTGGCCTACGCCGAGCTCTGGGTGCGCGACGGCGGCACGGCACCGGGTTCGCCTGCGTACGCCCCGCTCGTGCAGGCCTGGCTCGACGACTTCGCCGAGCGCGGAGTGACGGCCGTCGGCTTCGGCTACATCACGCTGCACCGCGCGCACGTCATCCCGACCCTGGCTCGGTACGAGCGCATCACCGGCACCATCGCCGGAGCCCTCGGGCCGCACCTGGGCGATGCGCTCGGCGCCTGGCAGCGGGAGTCGAGCATGACCGACGCCGAGCTCGACGCCGCCGTGCTGCGGGTCGCACCCGACGTCACCGAGGCGCGGCACCACGTTCCCGGCGCCGCCGATCCGCAGGTGATCGAGCTGCGGCAGGGCGCGGGCTTCGGACGTGCGCTCGAGGTCGACCCGGCCCTCGCGGCGCTCGTGGGAGCCAGCGACGGCGATCTGCCGGTCGGTGTGCTCGTCGCAGCGATCGCCGACCTCCTCGAGGTCGACGCCGGCGCACTGCGCGCCGATCTGCTGCCCCGCGTGCGCGAGCTGCTGTTCACAGGATTTCTCCGCTTCATTGATTGACCCCCGAGCCCACCGGGCGAGTGCACGGCTTGACGGCGAGTGCACGGCTCGCTCGCGCGGGAAGGCCGTGCGGTCGACGGGATGCCGTGCACTCGCGGTCCGGGCCGGTCGGCCAGGCACGGGGGCTCGGGGGAGGGGTGACCATCGCGGGTAGGCTCGGAGGCATGCTGAACATGGCCGAGGGTGTCGCGCGCCTGGGCGCCCTGGCGGCATCCCCGGTCGTCGCAGCGCTCGCCGACGCCTTCGAGCGCGCCGGCTTCGAGCTGGCGATCGTCGGCGGTCCGGTGCGGGATGCGCTGCTGGGTCGCGCGACCAACGACCTCGACTTCACCACCAACGCCCGCCCCGACGACATCCTGGCCGTCGTCGAGCCCCTCGCCACCGCGACGTGGGACATCGGCCGCGCCTTCGGCACCATCGGCGCGAAGGTGCGCGGTGAGCAGGTCGAGATCACGACCTACCGGGCCGACAGCTACGACGGTGTCACCCGCAAGCCCACCGTCGAGTTCGGCGACACCCTCGACCAGGACCTCGCGCGCCGCGACTTCACGGTCAACGCGATGGCGCTGCGCATCCCGGGCCCGGCGCTCGTCGACCCCACCGGGGGAGTCGAGGATCTCGTGGCGGCCCGGCTGCGCACACCCGGCGACCCCGCCGTCAGCTTCGGAGACGACCCGCTGCGGATGCTGCGGGCCGCGCGGTTCGCGTCGCAGCTGGGTTTCACGGTGGATCCGGTCACCGAGCAGGCGATGGCCGAGCTGCGCGAGACCCTCGCGATCGTCAGCCCGGAGCGCGTGCAGGGTGAACTCGTCAAGCTGCTGCGCACCGACGACCCCGACCGCGGAATCCGCCTGCTCGTCGACACGGCGCTGATGGAGCTCGTACTGCCCGAGGTGCCGGCGCTGCGTCTCGAGATCGACGAGCACCACCATCACAAGGACGTGTACGAGCACTCGCTGACGGTGCTCCGCCAGGCGATCGAGCTCGAGCACGAGCGGCATCCGGGCGCCGAGCCGGACGTCGTGCTGCGTCTGGCGGCGCTGCTCCACGACATCGGCAAGCCGGCGACCCGCAAGCTCGAACCCGGCGGGGGAGTGAGCTTCCACCACCACGACCTCAAGGGCGCGCGGATGGCGCGCAAGCGCCTGCAGGCCCTGCGCTTCGACTCCGACACGATCTCGTCGGCGAGCCGGCTCGTCGAGCTGCATCTGCGATTCTTCGGCTACTCCGAGGGAGCGTGGACCGACTCGGCGGTTCGTCGTTACGTGCGCGACGCGGGCGACGAGCTCGAGCGCCTCCACATCCTCACGCGCGCCGACGTCACGACGCGCAACAAGCGCAAGGCCGCGCGTCTGAAGGCCGCCTACGACGACATCGAGCGTCGCATCGACGACCTCGCTGCGGCCGAGGAGCTCGGCGCGATGCGACCCGAGCTCGACGGGAACCGCATCCAGGAAGTGCTCGGCATCGGGCCGGGGCGAGAGGTGGGCGAGGCGTACCGGTTCCTGCTCGACATCCGGCTCGACGAGGGCATGATCGGGGCGGATGCCGCGGAGCAGCGGCTGCGCGCCTGGTGGGCTGCGCGCACCTGACCGTTCCGCCGGACGCGATGCGCTGACAGGATGACCGGGGGATGTTGCACGTGAAACATCGTGTCGACGGATTCACCCTCAGTTGTTCCGCACTGCCCGAGAGGATGACGGATCGTGAGCGATCGAGAACGCACGGAGCCGACCGGCGACGCACCGAGCCCGACGCTCGCGGCTCTGGCCGCGGCCCACGGCGTGGCGACGGAGTACTGGTCGTTCTCCGGGGAGCAGGTGCGGGTGCCGGCGACGACGCTGCGCGCGGTGCTGACCGCCATGGGAGCCGACGCCGCGGATGACGAGCGCGCCGCGGCGTCACTCGCCGAGGCGGAGGCGGGTCCGTGGCGCCGTCTGGTGCCGGCTTCCACGGTCATGCGCTCGGGAGACGGCGAGGTGGTCGTGCACGTCGCCGACGGGCACGACGTCGAGGTCGTGCTCGTGCTGGAGGACGGCTCGCTTCGACCCCTCTCGATCCCGGAGCAGCAGCCGATCGCGCGCACCGTAGACGGGCTCACCCGCTGGCGGGTGCGTATTCCGATTCCGGCAGATGTGCCCCTCGGTTGGCATACGCTGCAGGCGCGACAGCACGGCGGGAGCGCCGACGTGCACGCACGTGGCGCAGTCATCGTGACGCCGTCGAGACTCTCGCTCCCCTCCGCCGACCCGGGACAGCGAGCATGGGGACTCATTGCCCAGCTGTACTCCGTGCGCTCCCGCCGGTCGTGGGGTCTCGGCGATTTCGCCGATCTCGCCGATCTCGCGGCCGTGGCCGGAGAGGCGGGCGCCGATTACCTGCTCATCAACCCCGTCCACGCCGCAGAGGTGACGACGCCGATCGAGGCGTCGCCCTACCTGCCCTCATCGCGACGATTCCTCGCCCCTCTGTACATCCGGCCCGAGCTCATTCCCGAAACGGCATACCTCTCCGGCGCCGCCCGCGAACGACTGTCGCGGCTGCACCGGGATGCCGCTGCGGCGAACTCGGATCCCGACCGCATCGATCGCGACGTCGTGTGGGCGGCCAAGCGCGAAGCGCTGGAGCTCATCCACGGGGTCGAGCTCGCGCCGTCCCGGCGCGCCGAGCGCGACGCCTTCGCGCGTCGGGAGGGTGCGGCGCTGGCCGACTTCGCGCTGTGGTGCGCGGTGCGCGAGCACGAGGCCGAGTCGGGTGAGCGGCTGCCGGCCGGCATCGCCATCGACGATCCCGCCGTCATCGAGCTCCGCGACACGCTGGCCGACCGCATCGCGTTCCACGTCTGGCTGCAGTGGGTCGTCGACGAGCAGCTCGGCGCCGCGGCGTCCGCGGCACGCGCCGCCGGGATGCGCATCGGGATCATGCACGATCTCGCGGTCGGTGTCTCGACCGTCGGTTCGGATGCCTGGTCGCTGCGAGACCTCTACGCTCCCGGCGTCGTCGTCGGAGCCCCACCCGACATGTACAACCAGCAGGGGCAGAACTGGAATCAGCCGCCGTGGCTGCCCGCGGGCCTGGCCGAGGCGGGGTACGCGCCGCTGCGCGACATGATCCGATCGCTGCTCCGCCACGCGGGCGCGCTGCGCATCGATCACATCCTCGGCTTCTTCCGGCTGTGGTGGATCCCCGACGGCCTCGGACCGGGCGAGGGCACGTACGTGCGGTACGACCACGACGCCATGATCGGCGTGCTGGCCCTCGAGGCGCATCGCGCCGGTGCGGTGATCATCGGGGAGGACCTGGGGCTCGTCGAGCCGTGGGTGCGTGACTACCTCGCCGCGCGCGGCATCCTCGGCACCTCCGTCCTGTGGTTCGAGAGCGACGACGACGACGGCCCCCTCGCCCCCGAGCGGTATCGCACCGACGTGCTCGCCACCGTCAACACGCATGATCTGCCTCCGACCGCGGGATACCTCGAGGGCGAGCACGTCGCCTTGCGGGCACGCCTCGGGCTGCTGACCCGATCGGTGGACGACGAGCGCGCGGACTTCGAGCGGGAACGCGATCGGATGCTCGACGAGTTGCGCTCGCGGGGGTTGATCGGCGCGAACGCGAGTGAGCAGGAGGTCGTCGAGGCGCTCCACGTGTTCCTCGCCGCTTCGCCGTCGCGTCTGCTCGGCGTCTCGCTCGTCGACGCGGTCGGAGAGAAGCGCGTGCAGAATCAGCCCGGCACCGACGATGAGTACCCGAACTGGCGGGTGCCGCTCGCGGATGCCGACGGGAACGTCGTGCTGCTCGACGACCTTCCCGCGTCACCGCGGTTCCGCTCTCTCGTCGAGGTCGTGGAGCGGAGCGTGCGGGGGCAGCCGTAGGGGTGCGCCCGGGGGCTTGTCAACCCGGTACGTGCCGCACCCCTCGTCGAACGTACGGTCGGGGCGTCGAACGAGAGGAGACGCCATGGACGACACTGCGTCGATCATGAGGGCGAAGTACCCGCGGTCGATCGTCGCGGGGCCCTACGGGCACCCGTTCCATGCGATCGCCATCATCCTGCCGATCGGCGCCTGGGTGTCGGCATCCGTGTTCGATGTCATCTCCGTCGTCGGCGACGATCCTGGCGTATTCGCGCTGGGGGCACGCATCCTCGTCGCCCTCGGCCTGCTCGGAGCCGTCGTGGCGGCGGTGCTCGGCCTGATCGACTGGAGCGCGATCCCGAAGGGCACGCCTGCCCGGGCCACCGGGCTGACGCACATGGTGCTCAATCTGATCGCGATGGCCATCTTCACGGGCAGTCTCCTCCTGCGTCTGGATGCCGACGGGGTCCCCACCCTTGCGATGATCGCGAGCTTCGTCGGGCTCGCGCTGCTCGCCGCGTCCGGCTGGCTGGGAGGCAAGCTCGCGCACACCTACGGGGTTCGGGTGGCCACCGAGACGACCCAGGCCGAGGGTCTCGAGTCGTTGCCCTGACCGACGCGGCTCCGCCGACGGATCCGTTCCGAGCACACCCCACACCTGTCGCGCGCTCTCGCCGAGGAGACACCATGACCGATCCAGACCCCCGCCCCGACAAGCGGCCCCTCACCCCGCTGGCCGGGCCCTACGGACATCCGTTCCATCCCATCGCCGTCACCATACCGATCGGGGCGTGGATCGCGAGCTTCGTGTTCGACATCGTCGGCCTGATCGTGGCCGATCCCACCCCCTACGCCGTCGGATCGCGGGTGCTGATCGGCATCGGCCTCGTGGGAAGTGTCGTGGCGATCGTCCTCGGCATCCTGGACTACCTGCGCATCCCCGACCGGACGCGTTCCTCGAGCACAGCCACCGTCCACATGGGGCTCAACTTCGTTGTGTGCGGCGCCTACCTGTTCCAGCTCTTCCTGCGCACCTCGACCGACGACATCCCCGTCGCGGGCGTCGTCTTCAGCGCACTGAGCCTGCTGACGCTGAGCGCCTCGGGATGGCTCGGCGGCAAGCTCGCCTACCGGTACGGCGTGCGGGTGGCGCACGAGTCGAAACAGGCCGAGGGGTATCGACGCCGCTAGCATCCTCGGCATGAGCGACGACGAGACCGCGGCATCGGTCGTCCCGGGCCTGAGCCCCGAGCGGACCAAAGCCTTCGTGGACGCGGTCGTCGCCATCGCGATGACCTTGCTGATCCTCCCGCTCATGGACAGCGTCAGCGACAGTGCGAGCAACGACCGCACCACCGCGCAGTGGCTCGCCGAGCAGAGCGGGCAGTTGCAGAGCTTCATCATCAGCTTCGTGCTCATCGCGATGTTCTGGTCGCTCCACCATCGACTCTTCGTGTGGGTGCAGCGCATCTCGTCGGGACTGCTCTGGATCACGCTGGCGTGGATGCTCACGATCGTGTGGATGCCGGTCGTCACCGCCCTCACCGGGCAGGTGGCCGATGATCCGCTCCAGAAGATCCTCTACATCGGCACGCTGGTGCTCGCCAGCGCCGTGCTGCTGACGACGCGGATCCACCTCATGCGGCATCCCGAGCTGCACCGCGCGTCGCTGACGGACCTGCGCACCGGCATGTCGGTGGACATCGCCATGATCGCGCTGTTCGTCGCGGCGCTCGCCATCGCGATCGTCTTCCCGACGCTCGGCTATCTCGGGTTGTTCGTCATGTTCCTGACCGGGCCCGTGCAGAGCCTCGTGGCCCGGATGCTGCGCTGAGCGCGCCGCCGGGTCATGGCCCGGTGGCGAGTACCTCGACGGCCGTCTCGACGGCGTCGACCGTGGTCGTGGCGTGGACGCTGAGACGGACCCGGTCCGGTCCGTGCTGCGTGGCGGTGACATCGGCATC
Source organism: Microbacterium oleivorans (assembly GCF_013389665.1). Taxonomy (NCBI): domain Bacteria; kingdom Bacillati; phylum Actinomycetota; class Actinomycetes; order Micrococcales; family Microbacteriaceae; genus Microbacterium; species Microbacterium oleivorans. The sequence continues at coordinate 1,958,251 of NZ_CP058316.1, forward strand.
GGCGAGCCGGGCGACGGCTGACGGGGCACCCGCCGCTGGCACGTTCGCGACGACGATGCCCGCGCGTTCGTCGCGCCGCGTCGGAGAGAGCACGGCCACTCCCGCCGCGAGGAGAGCCGTGATCAGGTGCTCGGTCGTCGCGGCGATCCGCGCCTCGATCGCGGGCACCCCCACGGATTCGATCAGCTCGAGCGCGGCGGCGAGGGCGCCGGAGGCGAACGGCGACGCATGGGTCACCGACAGACGCTGCGCGCCCGGCAGCGCCGCGTGCGGACGCCCGTCGTAGCGGCTCGGGTCTTCGACCCCGGTCCATCCTCCGAGGCGCGGGCGGAGCCGGTCGAGGGCACGCGGTGAGAGCGCCGTGAAACCCGTGCCCCACCCGGCGCGCAGCCACTTCTGTCCTCCGACGACGAGCGCATCCGCCGACGTCCAGTCGGTGTCGAGGATGCCGAACCCCTGGATGCCGTCGATGATGAGCAGCCGATCGCCGACGGCCTCGCGGAGCCCGGCGAGGTCGGCCCGGGCCCCCGTCCGGAAGTCGACCGCGCTGACGGCCACGGCGACCGTGTCGGCCCCCACGGCGGCGGCGACACGCTCGGGGGTGACGGGGGCGAGCGCGTCGCCGGCCACCGGCGGCATGCTGCGCACCCGCGTGAGCCCGGCCTCCTCGGAGCGCCACCACGCGTACAGGTTCGCGGGGAACTCCGCCTCGCTGACGAGCACGTCGCCGCGGGGGAGGCCGAAGGCCACCTGCAGGAGACCGAGCGACGTGCTGGTCGTCAGGGTCACGGCCTCCGGGGAGAAGCCGGTCAGGCGCGCGACGGCGTCGAGGGCGCGACGGTCCTGGGCGTGCAGGTGCGCCGCGGACCGGCCGAGGGACGCGTCGCGGGCCAGGTCGACGATCGTTTCGACGACGGCATCCGACGGCGGTCCGTAGCTGGCGAAGTTCAGGTAGCCGGGCGGCTCTCGGAACGACGCCAGGTAGGCGTCGAACGGAGCGACCGCGTCGTCCGCGGCGCTCACAGGGAAGGCTCGACGAGCCGCCAGACGAGCTCGGGATCCTCGAGGAACATGGCGTGGCCGAGGGAGTCCTCGCGCACCACCCGCCAGCCCGCGGCCTGCAGGGTCTGGGGCAGCGGGTCCGGAACGACGTAGGGTGCGTCACCCGACAGGATGACCGTCGACCTCGCAACGGCGGGCGCGACCTCGTACGGGTGCGTGGCGACGTCCTGGAGCACCGACAATGCCATCCTCCGATCCCAGCGGGCCTGCGAAGCGCGCTCGACCGCCGCGCGCTCGGGCGTGAGAGTCGGGGTCCGCACCCCGCGCCCCGCCGACGCGGCGAACAGGGGGATTGACCAGCGGACGCGGCGGACGAGGAAGCCGCCGAGCCCTGAGGTCGGAAGTGCCAGTCGGAAGCCCGGATCGAGGTACACCGCGCTCGCCGGGGTGAGGCGCTCGACCGCGCGGACGACCACCGCGCCGCCGAGGGAATGCGACACGATGCCGTCCAAGCCGGCCGGGAGCGATGCGACCAGGTCGTCGGCGAAATCGTCGAGCGCGTACGAGCGTGCGCGGTCCGACCGGCCGTGACCGCGGAGGTCCACGGTGATGAGGGTGTACCGCTCCGACGACGCGGCGAGCCGGACGAGGTCCTCCCACACCGTCCCGTCGTTGCCGAGGCCGTGGACGAAGGCGATGCGCTTCGGACCGGAGCCCGTGGTCTCGATGTGCAGCTTCACTGGTCCGCTCCTCGCATGTGTCGAGCGTGCGCTCTCCGTCGCCCGTGAGCATCCTGTCAGCTCTCCAGCGCGGGGTGAACCCGACGGCGGCGGGTGCTCGCCGGCTCTTGACAGACGGCTCCTCTGGGTGAGAACGTTTACAGCATCCGATGATGGAAACGTTTACAATCGCTCGAAGGAGAGCCATGGTCCGCGTCACGATCACGCAGGTCGCCGCCCGCGCCGGCGTCTCCGTCGCCAGCGCCTCGCGAGCACTCAACGGTCTGATCGCGAGTCCCGAGACCGCCGCGAAGGTGCGCGCCGCTGCGCGCGAGCTGGGGTACGTCGCCGACGCGACGGCCCAGTCGCTCAAGCGCGGACGCACCCTGCAGCTCGGCTACGCCGTCGCCGACATCGGCAACCCGGTCTACGTCGAGATGATGGCCGCGATCGAGCAGGTGGTGTCGGCATCCGGCTACCGGCTGCTGCTGTCGTCGACCGGAACCGGGTCGTCGTCGGTCGACGTCGTCCGCGACCTCGGCCGCGGCTACGTCGACGGGCTGATCCTCTCGCCCCTCCGCGTGACCGACGAGCTGCTGACCGCCCTGGCCGCGGCCCCCATCCCGTTCGTCGTGCTGGGCCGACTGCCCGCCTCGGCCGCGTTCGACACCGTGCGCGCCGACTCGCCCACGGCCATGCGGCTCGTCGTCGATCACCTCGTCGGCGAGGGGCGCCGCGACATCGTCTTCGTCAACGGCCCCGCCGACACGACGCCGGGTGCCATGCGACGCGACGGCTTCATCGCCGCCGCGCGCGCGTACGACGAGCTGCGCACCCGCCATGTCGACGCAGCCGACTTCACCATCGCCGCCGGATACGACGCGGCGCTTCCGCTCCTCGACCGGCCCGACCGGCCGGAGGCGGTGGTCGCTGCGAACGACCTCATCGGAGTCGGCGTGCTCCGCGCCGCCGAGGATCTCGGCCTGCGCGTCCCGAGCGACCTCGCCGTGACCGGACTGGACAACACCGAGCTCGCCGAGGTCGTGCGCCCCGGCCTCACCAGCGTCGACCTCGGTGCCAAGGAACGCGGGCGCGCCGCCGCCGAGATGCTGCTCGCGCGCATCGCCGACTCCGCGCGGCCGCCGCAGTCGGTGACGGTGCCGCCCGCACTGGTCGTGCGCGGCTCCTCGTCGGCGTCGGCCCCGTCCGCGCTCCGCCGTCTCGACCCCCTCGACGAAGAGAGAGCCCACGGATGACCACGCTCGAAAGGACGAAGGCGTCCTCGCGCCCACCCCGTGTCCGGACGATCGGACCGCGGGCCCGCGCTCAGCGCACCGAGGCGATCGCGCTCGTCGCGCCGGCGCTTCTGCCGATCATCATCTTCTCCGTCATCCCGTTGGTGAGCGGAGTGCTCCTGGGATTCACGGATGCCACGCTCGCGCGGAACGCCGAAGTCGGTTTCGTCGGCCTCGACAACTTCGTCGAGCTCGCGGGCGACCGTCGGTTCTGGCAGTCGTTCGGCATCGGCGTCGTCTGGGCCGGATCGGTCGCGCTGCTCACGCTCGTGAGTGCGATGGGACTCGCCCTGCTGCTCAACAGCAACCTGCGGCTCAAGGGCCTCACGCGGGTGCTGGCCCTCATCCCGTGGGCGATGCCGCCGGTGGTCATCGCGATCGTGTGGCGCATGATCTACAACCCGAACTCGGGCCCGCTGAACGGCGTGCTCGGCTGGCTCGGCATCCCGGGCGTCAACTGGCTCGGCGACTTCTCCACCGCACTGCCCGCCGTGATCGTCGTCGGCGTCTGGGCCGGCATCCCGCAGACCACCGTGCTGCTGCTCGCCGGCATGCAGTCCATCGCACCCGAGCAGCACGAGGCCGCAGCCGTCGACGGGGCGGGCGCGGGTCGCCGCTTCTGGCACGTGACGCTGCCCGCCCTGCGGCCGGTGATCATCGCCGTGACGGCGCTCGACTTCATCTGGCAGTTCAACTCGTTCGGTCTCATCTACGTGCTGACCGAGGGCGGCCCGGGCGGCCGCACGATGATCCCGCCGCTGTTCACCTACCTCGAGGCGTTCCGCAACCGCGAGATCGGATACGCCTCGGCGATGGGCAACGTGCTGGTCGTGGCGATCCTGGTGATCCTCTCGCTCTACCTGATCAACCAGTTCCGCCAGAACAAGGGGGCACGGTCGTGACCGCGAAGCGCCCCCTGTACGCGACCGTCCTGATGTACCTCGCCCTCGCGAGCTACCTGATCTTCCTCGGGTTCCCGCTGTTGTGGCTGCTGTCGGCGTCGTTCAAGTCGACGCGGGAGCTCAACTCGCTCGCGGTGAACCTCATCCCGCAGCAGTGGGACTTCGGCAACTACATCGCGGCGCTCGAGCGGCAGAACCTCATCACCGCGGCGGGCAACTCGATGCTCGTGTCGATCGTGACGATGATCGTCGCGGTGCTGCTGTCGATGCCGATGGCGTACGCCCTCGCGCGCTTGAAGGGCAGGCTGCGTGCGGCGGGCACGGTCTGGATCCTCGTGAGCCAGGTGTTCCCGACGATCCTCATCATCATCCCGCTGTTCCTGGTGCTGCGGAGCCTGCAGCTGAACGACACCCTCTTCGGCCTCATCCTCGTGTACGTCACGTTCACGATGCCCTTCACGCTCTGGATGCTGCAGGGCTACGTCGCGGCCATCCCGCCCGAGCTCGAAGAGGCCGCCGAGATGGACGGGGCGGGGCGGTTCACGATCCTGCGGACCGTCATCCTGCCGCTGCTCGTGCCCGGCCTCGTCGCGACGGCGATGTTCACGTTCGTCTCGGCGTGGAACGAGTTCTTCCTCGCTCTCGTGCTCATCCAGAGCCCCGAGCTCTACACCCTGCCCATCGCGCTGCGCTCGTTCCTCGGCGCCGAGGGGCAGACGCAGCTGGGGCCGTTGGCCGCCGGCGCGATCCTGGCGACGATCCCCTCGCTCATCATCTTCGGGATCCTGCAGAAGAAGCTCACCGGCGGCATGCTCGCCGGTGCCGTCAAGGGCTGACCTCCCCGCGACGACGAAACCATGAGAACCAGAAAGGCCAGACCATGAGAAGAATCCGCGGCATCGGCGCCGTCGCATTCGTGGGCATCGCAGCCATCGCGCTCGCGGGTTGCCAGCAGGGCAGCGCGAACAGCGGTGGGACGGACGGCGACGTCGTCACCCTCCAGTTCCAGTCGCTGTCGGACCAGCCGGCGACGCAGGCGGCGATCAGCGAGATCGTCGACGCGTGGAACGCCGAGCACGACGACGTCCAGGTGAAGATCATCCAGGCCGGATGGGACGGGACGTACGACAAGCTGATCACCCAGTTCTCGGGTGGCACCGCGCCCGACATCATCCACTTCGAGGCGAGCTCGATCGTGTCGTTCGCGGCCGACGGCTACCTCGCCGACCTGACCGATCTCATCGACCCCGACCTGAAGTCCGACATCTCGGACGGCATCTGGGAGTCGGTGACGCACGACGGTCAGATCGTCGCCTACCCCTCCACCCTGCAGTCGTACATGGCGTTCGCGAACGCCGACCTGCTGGCCGAGGCCGGCGTCGAGGTGCCCACCGGCGACACGATGACGTGGGAGCAGCTGCAGCAGATCGCGAAGGCGACGACCACGGCCGATCACTACGGCCTCGGCTGGGGGCTCGGGTCGCCGACGGCCACCATCATGAGCCTCTCGCTCGGCTTCGACGGCGGCTACTTCGACGGCGAGGGCGATGACGTCACGGTCGAGGTCGGCGACGACGAGCTCGCGGTTCCGGAGCGCATCCACGAGATGGCCTACACCGACCGGTCGATCGACCCGACCTCGCTCACGCAGTCGGGTTCCGACGTGCTGCCGTCGTTCTACGGCGGCAAGGTCGCTCTGACCGTTCAGGGATCCTTCCAGGCGGCCAACATCGCCGCCGACGCCCCGGAGGGACTCAACTGGGTCGCGCTGCCGCCGCTGGAAGGGTCGGCCGGTGCCGTCCAGGCGGCGAACCCGCAGACCTACTCGGTGAACATCGATTCGGAGCACGTGGACGAGTCGGCGGAGTTCCTGAACTTCTTCATGGACGGCGAGAACCTCGCGAAGATCGCGTACGCCGACGCGCTCATCCCCTCATCGGGAGCCGCGCGGACCCAGGTCGCCGAGCTCGCCGGCGACGACGCCGCCTGGCAGCAGGTGCTCGCATCGGGCGAGGGACTCGAGGGCCCGCCGTTCCTCAAGGTGTCGAAGTACACCGAGTGGAAGGACACCATCGCGACGCCCGCCTTCCAGCAGTACCTGGCCGACCAGATCGACCGCGACGAGCTCGCGGCCCAGCTGACCGACGGCTGGGCAGACGTCGCCGGCTGACGGACTCGCGGGGGCGGGTCGACCGACGGCCCGCCCCCATCACACGCTCGAACGAAGAGAGGGACGTAATGGACGTGTTGCACGATCGGGTGGCAGCAGTACTGGCGGGAGCCGCCGTGGGCGATGCGCTCGGCGGTGCGACCGAGGGATGGACCCCCGAGCAGATCGAGGAGCGGCACGGTGGACGTGTCGAGGGGATCGTCGGTCCCTTCCTGCCCGACTGGCGCACGGCTCGCCCGATCGCGCCGTACCACAAGGGCGACGGGCACGTCACGGACGACACCCTCATGACCCACGCGCTCATCGAGGTCTACGCCAAGCAGCGTCGGCACCTCGACGCCTACGACGTCGCGAGCGACCTCGTGCCCCTCATGATGGGGGAGCGCCGGTGGATCCCCGAGCTCGAGGACGAGGCGCTCATCCTGCAGCGCGTCTTCCTCGCCGAGAAGTGGCTTGTGACGAAGCTGCATTACGGCCACGCCGACCCCCGCGAAGCCGGCGTCGGAAACGTCGTCAACTGCGGCGCCACGATGTACATGGCACCCGTCGGACTCGTCCACATCGGCGACCCGCGCGGTGCCTACGCCGAGGCGATCGACATCACCGGCGCCCACCAGTGGTCGTACGGTCGCGAGGCCGCGGGCGTGTTCGCCGCCGCGATCGCGGCATCCGCCGTCCCCGGCGCCACGGTCGACGACGTCCGCCGCGCGGTGCTGGACGTCGCGCACGACGGCACCGCCGCCGCCATCCGCGCCGTGTTCGACGCCGTCGACGCCTTCCGCGCCTCCGGCGGGTCGGACGAGCCGCGCGAGCTCGGTCGTGTCGTCCGCGCGGCGGTCAGACCGTTCGACACCGTGGGCGATGCGTACCGGTCACCGGCGATGGACGCCCGGCTGCCGTCGCGCACCAAGGCCATCGAGGAGCTTCCCGTCGCGCTCGGCTTCGTCGTCGCTCACGACGGCGACCTGCGTGCCGCGGTGCTGGACGCCGTGAACTACGGCCGTGACTCCGACTCGATCGCGACGATGGCCGGCGCCATCTGCGGCGGCCTGCACGGCGGTGCAGCGGTGCCCGAGCAGTGGCTGAGCGAGGTCGTGACCGCGAGCCGCCTCGACTTCGACGGTGTCGTCACGACGATGGTCGAGGTGGTGCGCGACGTCGCGCGCGCCGACGCCGAGCGTGCCGCTGCCCGGGCCGAGGCGCTGTCGGTCCTGCTGTCGGCGGAGGCCGTGGCGTGAGGCTGACCTGGGCCCAACCCGAAGACCTCGTGCCGGCCGAGTTCGCCGCGCTGCGCGAGCAGGGCGTGCCCGATCACGAGTTGTCGGCGATCGAACGGCGCTGGGCGGATGCCGGCGGTGCGACCGTGCTGGCACCCTCGGGAGCGAGCGCCACGCCGGCGTCGGCCGAGGTGCGAGCGGAGGCGCGCCGCGTGCTCGACGAGCTGCAGACGCTGCAGCGGCCGAGCGCGGACGAGCCCGACGACTGGGCGACGATCGTCGCGCTGCTGCCCGCTCCGGCGAAGCCGGACGGGGCCGGGGGCGGTGCCTCGTTCGACCGCGTGCACGGCGCATGGCTCGGACGGTCGGCCGGATGCCTGCTCGGCAAGCCCGTCGAGAAGATCCCCCGAGCGGGCATCGAGCAGATCGCCCGCGCCACCGGAAACTGGCCGATCCGCGGCTACTTCACCGCTCAGGGTCTGCCGACGGAGGTCGCGAAGCGCTGGCCGTGGAACCGACGCTCGGCACCGACCTCGCTCGTCGAGAACATCGACGGGATGCCCGAGGACGACGACCTCAACTTCCCGATCCTCGCGCTCGACCTGCTCGAGCAGCACGGCGGCGCGCTCACCACGGACCACGTCGCCGAGGCCTGGCTCGCCGCCCTGCCCGCGGGTCGCGTCTTCACGGCCGAGCGCGCCGCGTACCGCAACATCCTCGACGCGCGTCCGGTGCCCGAGACCGCGACCCACCGCAATCCGTTCCGCGAGTGGATCGGCGCCCTCATCCGTGCCGACGTGCACGGGTGGGCCCACCCCGGCGACGTGCGGGCCGCGGCGCATTCGGCGTGGATCGACGCGCGGCTCAGCCACACCCGCAACGGACTGTACGGCGCCATGTGGGCCGCCGCCCTGTGCGCGGCATCGCTGGTCGCCGACTCGATGGACGACGTGCTGGATGCGGCAGACGCGATCGTGCCGCCCGCGTCGCGGCTGGCCCGCGCCGTACGGTTCGGGCGCGAGACCGGCCGGGCGCTCGCATCGGGTGAGCTCACGACCGCGGACTCCCTCGACGCTCTGCACGCCGAGTATGAGTGCATGCACTGGGTGCACACGCTGAACAATGCCGCGCTCACCGCATGCGCCCTGCAGGCACACGGTCGCGACTTCGGCTCGGCCGTCGCGCTCGCCGTCGCCGGGGGATGGGACACCGACTCGGTCGGCGCGACCGTGGGCTCGGTCGTCGGCGGGCTCGTCGGCTCGGACGACATAGATCCGGCGTGGACCGCACCACTCCATGATCGCATCGCGACCTCCATGCCCGGCGGACCGCACCGGTCGATCCGCGAGCTCGCCGAGCGGACGGCCTCCCTCGCGGAGGAGACCTCGTGAGCGTCGTCGTCGTCGGCAGCATCAATCAGGACATCGTCGCGCGGGTCGCCCGCATCCCGGCTCCGGGCGAGACGCTGCTCGCCGAGTCGCTCGTGCGCAGCGGCGGGGGCAAGGGCGCCAATCAGGCCGTCGGCGCCCGACGGGCGGGTGGGGCAGACGTCGCGTTCGTCGGTGCCGTGGGAACGGACGCTGCGGGCGAAACGCTGCGGTCGGCTCTCGTCACCGACGGCATCGACGTCTCGGGCCTGCTGCGGGTCGACGGGGTGACCGGGACCGCCCTCATCTCGGTCGACGCGCACGGAGAGAACGCGATCGTCGTCGCCGCCGGTGCCAATGCGGCCCGTGACACGCTGACCGACACGCAGCGTGCGGCCGTGGCGTCGGCAACGGTCGTCCTCACGCAGCTCGAGATCCCGGTGGCTCTCGTGCGGGATGCCGCGGCGGCGCGAGCCGACGGAGCGTGGCACGTGCTCAACGCCGCGCCGTCCGCGCCTTTCGCCTCCGCCCGTGCGGAGCTGCTCGCGGCCACCGATGTGCTGGTCGTGAACGAGCACGAGGCCCGCGAGGCGGCGGGCGCCGATGATCTCGACGAGGCCGTCGGCGCACTCGCGGCGGCCGTCGGCGTACTCGTGGTCACCCTCGGCGCTCGGGGCTGCCTGGTCGTCTGTGGCACCGATCGTGCCGAGGTGCCGGCCTACGCCGTGACGCCGGTCGACACGACGGGCGCCGGCGACACCTTCTGCGGCGTGCTGGCCGCGGCGCTCGCCGCCTCGGGCCGCCGCCCCGACACCGTCGACCTCGACCTGCTCGTGGATGCCGCGCGCGCCGGCGCCGCCGCTTCTGCTCTCGCCGTCACCCGCCCGGGCGCCCAGGACGCCGTTCCCACGAGCGACGAGGTCGTCGCCTTTCAGAAGGAGAACCAGCCGTGAGCGGTGGATTCGACCCTCTCGTCCCCCGCGGAATCGACCTCCCGACACCGGTTCCCCTCGATGTCGACGTGCGCTCGGGCGACGCGGCGGCCGTGCTCGACGACGCGAAGATCTTCGTCGCACCGACCGATCCGGCCGACCTCGACGCGTGGCGCGCGCAGCTCACGGCATGGCGGGAGGGCGCCCGCGCACGACACGGCGTGCCGACCCGCTACGACGATCCCGAGTCGGCCTGGGCGAGCCGGTGCTTCACCGTCGCGCAGGTCTGGCTGTGGGACGAGCTGTTCTTCGACTTCGACGCGCAGCGCTTCACCCCCGAGCGCTTCCTCGCCGACGCGCGGCGACGGTTCGGCGGCCTCGACGGCATCGTTCTCTGGCACGCCTATCCCGTGATCGGCATCGACGACCGCAATCAATGGGACTTCTACGCCGTTCCGGGGCTCGCGGAGGCTGCCCAGGCTCTGCGCGCCGCCGGGGTAGCAGTGTTCGTCGACTACAACCCGTGGGACGTCGGCACGCGGCGCTCCGGCGACGACGCCACCGAGCTCGCCGCGACCGTGCGGCGTCTCGCGGCCGACGGCGTCTTCCTCGACACGCTGCGCAAGGCCGATCCCGACCTCGTCGCCGCCCTGGACGCCGCACGTCCGGGCATCGGACTCGAGGGCGAGTCGAAACTCGCGACCGAGCGCATCGCCGACCACACCCTGTCGTGGGCGCAGTGGTTCGCCGACTCGGAGGTGCCCGGGGTGCTGCGCGCCCGCTGGTTCGAGCGCCGTCACATGCAGCACCACATCCGCCGCTGGCACCGCGATCACGCGGAAGAGCTGCGATCGGCCTGGCTCAACGGCGTCGGCGTCATGGTGTGGGAGGTCGTCTTCGGCGTCTGGGTCGGCTGGAACGACCGTGATGCCGCGACGCTCCGGCGCATGCTGCCCGTGCAGCGCGGCATGCACCGCTGGCTGGTCGAGGGGGAGTGGACGCCGCTCGCGGTGCACGAGGCCCCGGTGTTCGGCTCGGCCTTCGAGCTCGACGGCGTGACCCTGCTGTGCCTCGTCAATACGTCGGGGGCTGACGTCGAGGTCGGCCTCGAGCCCGGCGGTCGATACGTGCCGCTGCACGAGGCGGCCGACGAGGTGACGTCGGTGACCGTGCCCGCCGGTGGCGTCGCCGCCGTCGTGCGGATGTCCGCGGAGACCGCCGAGCCGGCGCCCGTCGCCGAGGTGAGAGCGGCGCTGCGCGACGAGTCGCCCGCGGCGGATGCCTCGTTCCCGCATCGCCGGGCGCGACGCCTCGCGGCCCCGGTCTGGACCGGACCCCGGAGCGACGCGGCAGCGAGCGAGGACGTGTCGACCGTCACGGTGCCCCGCGGCTCACGTGTGCTGACCGTGCGCTTCCGCGCCCGCGAGACCGGGATGTACGAGGGCGCGCCCTACGTCGACGAGTGGAAGCCGTTGCCGCCGCGACTGCACGATCAGCGCACCCTCGAACGGGTCGCCGAGGTGCGGCATCCGGTGCGAGTCGGTGCGAGCGAGGTGAGCGAGGCCGACTACGCCCGCTTTCTCGACGCGATCGGCGAGCACACCGATGCCCGCGATCCCGAGCGCCCGGCGACGGGCGTGACGTTCGCCCGGGCCCGGGAGTACGCCGCTTGGGTGGGCGGGCGGCTGCCCACCGAGGACGAGTGGCAGCTTGCAGCATCCGATCCCGCGTTCCACCGCCGCAGCCCGGAGGTGTGGAACTGGACCGAGTCGGAGCACTCCGACGGGCGCACCCGATTCGTCATGCTGAAAGGCGGCAGCGCCCACCGCAGCGAGGGGTCGGACTGGTACGTCGACGGCGGCGTGCAGATCCCGGAGTTCGCGCTCAAGCTCCTGTTGCCGGGCCTCGGCAAGGACGCCTCGCCCTCGATCGGATTCCGCGTGTGCTGGGAGGAGCGGCCATGACCCCGCTCGACGGGCTGCGCGTCATCGACGCCTCGACGCTGTTCGCGGGGCCCATGGCCGCGATGCACCTCGGAGACATGGGGGCCGAGGTGGTCAAGGTCGAGCATCCGACCCGCCCGGATCCCGCCCGCGGACACGGGCCGAGCAAGGACGGGCAGAACCTGTGGTGGAAGACGCTGGGGCGCAACAAGCGGACCGTCGCGATCGACCTGCACACGGATGATGGACGTGAGGCGTTCCTGCGCCTTGCTCGCACCGCGGACGTCGTCGTCGAGAACTTCCGTCCGGGAACCCTCGAGCGCTGGGGTCTCGGGTACGACGAACTGTCGGCCGAGAACCCGGGCCTGGTGCTCGCCCGCGTCACCGGCTTCGGCCAGATCGGGCCGTACCGCAGCAGGCCCGGCTTCGGGACCTTGGCCGAGGCGATGAGCGGGTTCGCCGCAGCGACGGGCGAGCCCGACGGGCCGCCGACCCTGCCGCCGTTCGGCCTCGCCGACGGGATCGCCTCGCTCGCCACCGCCTACGCGATCATGACTGCGCTGCACGCCCGCCAGCGCGACGGGCGCGGGCAGGTGGTCGACGTGGCGATCATCGAGCCGATCCTGGCGATGCTCGGCCCGCAGATCACCCGCTGGGATCAGCTGGCGACCGCGCAGCCCCGCACCGGCAACCGGTCGGCGAACAACGCCCCCCGCAACACGTACCGGACGGCGGACGGCTCGTGGGTGGCCGTGTCGACCAGCGCGCAGTCGATCGCCGAACGGGTCGTGACCCTCGTCGGCCGGCCCGACCTCGCTGCCGAGCCGTGGTTCGCGAGCGGGTCGAGCCGGGCCCAGCACGCCGACGAGCTCGACGGGGCCGTCGGCAGCTGGATCGCGCAGCGCACACGCGACGAGGTGGTCGAGGCGTTCGACGCGGCGCAGGCCGCCGTCGCCCCGGTCTACGAGCCGTCCGACATCGTCGCCGATCCGCAGTTCCAGGCGCTGGGCACGGTGCATCGCATCCACGATCCCGATCTCGGCGAGATGGCCATGCAGGGGCCGCTGTTCCGCCTGTCGCGCGACGAGTCGACGATCGCCTTCACCGGGCGCGGCCACGGGGCCGACACCGCGGAGGTGCTGGGCTCGCTGGGTTACACCGAGGACGACATCGCCCGCCTGCGCGCGGAAGGATCGGTCGCATGACGCGCGCGATCATGGTCGCCCTCTATGCGCCCGCCGATCGTCCGGAGCGTTTCGATAAGGCGTTGGATGCGGGAGCGGATGCCGTCATCGTCGACCTCGAGGACGCGGTGGCCCCCTCGCGCAAGGCGTCGGCGCGGGCTGCGCTCGCCGACTTCGCCGCAGCATGGGCGTCACGTGGGGCTTCGGTTCCCGCGGTGCAGGTGCGGGTCAACGCGCGGGGTGCCGAGGCGCACGACGCGGATGTCGCCGCCGTCGCGGCTCTGCCCGCGGCCTTCGGCATCCGATTGCCCAAGACGCAGTCGCCGGACGACGTCGCGGCCGTCCGCGCTGCGGCGCCCGGGCGCGAGGTGCATGCGCTGCTCGAGTCGGCGCTGTCGATCGAGCGGGCGTTCGAGATCGCGCAGGCCGGTGTCGCTTCGATCGCCGTAGGCGAGGCCGACCTGCGAGCCGAGATCGGGGTGCCCGCCGGGCGCGCGGGCGAACCCGGGCTCGCGTGGTCGCGCGCCCGGGTCGTGAACGCCGCCGCCGCGGCCGGGCTGCCCCTGCCGCTCATGGCGGTCTGGGCCGATGTCGCCGACCTCGACGGGCTGAAGGAGAGTTGCGCGGCCGGACGCGCGCTCGGCTACGCGGGGCGCACCGCCATCCATCCGCGGCAGATCGAGGTGATCCGGCGGGTCTTCACCCCCGGCCCCGACGAGGTCGAGCGAGCGCAGCGCATCGTCGAGCGGGTGCGCACCGCGGCCGCCGACGGCACGGGCGCGTTCGTGCTCGACGACGGCACGTTCATCGACGTCGCCATGGTCAAGGCCGCCCAGCGGGTGCTCGCGGCACACGAGACGCCCCGGCGGCAGCCGTGACTCCGGTCCGCAAGGCTGTCGTCGACCTCAGAGGGCCGGCTCGATGAGCTCCCAGACGAGGTCGGGGTTCTCCAGGAACATGGCGTGCCCCAGCGAGTCCTCGCGGACGATGGTCCATCCCGAGCTCTTCCGGGTCTCGGGCAGCGGGTCGGGGACGACGTAAAGCGCGTCGCCCGAGAGGACGACCGTCGATGGGGCGGCCGGGCGAGTGACGCGGTACGGATGCGTAGCGACATCCTGCAGGACGGACAGCCCCATCTTCCGGTCCCAGTGCGAGACGATGGCGTCGAGCGCCCACACCGTTGCGTCATTGGCGAGGCCGCGGACGAACGCGATGCGCCGCGGGCCGGACCCCGTGGTCTCGATGTGCAACTTCATGGACTCTCCTTCGGGGATCGCGTCATCCGATGCCGTCCCGCCTCACCGCATCGCGGCGAGGAGGCCTCCGATGAAGGCGATGGCCGGTCCGATGACGCCAGCGAGGACCACGACGACGACGATGACCACGGCCACCCAGGGAACGCCGCGCCGCAGGCGCTGACCGGGAGCGGCAACCCCGGGTGGGGGGCGCAGGAGCCCCGGCGGCGGCGCGACGGGCAGCGCCGCCGGATCGCCCGGCGCCGGAGCCGACGGCCCACCGAGAGCCGGCGACCCGGGCGTGGCCGGCGACCCCGGCGCGCCGGCGGCCGGCGATCCGGGCACAGGACCGAGCGGCGACGTCGGGGCGTCCACGGACGTCGCCACCTGGCCGAGCCGATCGTCGCGCCAGCGCTCCCATTGCGCGAACTTGTCGATCATCGCGGCGACGGCGCCGAACAGCCACGACCAGGTGGCGGGGTCGAGGGTCGAGAAGTCGCGCTTGCCGTAGAAGAAGAGCCAGTCGTCGACGATCTCGACGTCCAGGGCGGCGGCGTTGTCGACGAAGCGCGCCATGATGTCGGGCGTGAAGAGGTACAGCGCGTCGCGCTCGTAGCCGCGTGGGCAGTAGAGGCGGAAGTACCGGTCGAAGTCGCCCTCCAGGCTCAGGTGCTGGTCGCGGTCGAACGCGACGGGCAGGTTGGAGCCGAACAGTCCGTTGTTGCCGACGGCATCCAGCACGATGTGCGGCAGCGGTGTCGACAGGTGCACGGCCACGTAGCCCCATGTGTGCGTCTGCTGGTTCTTGCCCGATCCGGTCGTGTATCGGTAGTTCGCGAACTCCACGAAGCGCGGCCGGTCGCCGCGGACGAGGTTGGATGCCATCCGGCTCGACCCCTGCGAGAAGATCATGCCCGGCAGGGGAGGATTCGGTCGCTGCGGCTCGAAGCTCATGCCGTTGGCCTGCGCGAAACGATCGAGGCGGTACCAGGCCGCCGCCTGCGCGGTGCGCTGACGGCGGACGAAGAACGGGATGAGCGCTGCGAGTCCGATCAGGATGACGAGGGGGATGAGCGTCGTCAGCGACAGCGCAGCTCCCGTGCCCGACTGCGCACCGGCCGCGACGATGAGCCCGCCGATCACGGCGGAGAGAACGCCCCCGAACACCAGCACGATGAAGATCACCACGACGATCGCGACGATGACGCCCGCCGCGGTGCCGGCACCGCCCGGGAGGCGTCCCGTCTGACCGAGGTGCTTGCGGAACGCGCGTGCGGTCGCTGGCGAAATGGGTTCTTGCAGAGGGCGGGGATCGAACGGAACGCTCATCGGTTCACCTCGTCTGCGCCCCAGTACAGGCGCGCGTCGTCCGGCAGGGGCAGGGCTTCCACGTCGGGGATGCGGCAGATCGCCGCGACGAGCTCGCGGGAGCCGCCGACGATCGTCGAGTCGAAGTCGACCTCCGACACCATCGCCCAGGCGCGGTCCGCGGGCCAGAGCAGGCTGGGACTCTGCGACATCGGCGCGGCTCCTTCCGCCTCGGCGGGGAGGTCGCGCCACGGCATGCGCAGTTCCCAGTCGTCGTCGGCGAACTCCTCGAGGGCTCCGCGGAACAGGATGAAGGGCCGCTCCGGCAAGCGCAGCCGCGGGCCTTCCGAGATCTCGCGCGAGAGGATCCCCTCTTGCCAGCTGGGCTTGCGGAACACGCTGTTGAAGCGGTCGGCGAAGGACGACCCGAGCATGCGGTTGTGGCGGGCCAGGGTGGCGTCGTCGGGGTCGCCGATCTGGAAGAACGCCCGTGAAGGACGCCGCCCCGTGTGGCCGATCAGGCCGCCGCGGCCTTCCCAGAGGCCCGCGGTCACGTCATCCGGTGTCGAGGTGTGTCGCATCAGCTCGCCCGCGAGCGCGGCCAGGAGGTGCGGGTCGAGTTCGCCCGTGCCGGGTGCCGCGAACCAGCGGCCGTCCGGCGACGTCATCTGGTTCGACCCGAACTCGGGCGAGCGCACGATCGAGTCCCACTGCGCCAGCGGATGCAGCGTCGTCCCGAACGCCGCAGCGGTGTCGGCCCAGGTCGCGGGGTCGGTGACGAGGTCGGCGGTCAGCCGCTGCGACCGCTCCCATCCCATCGCGAACCACTCGTCGAACGGGGGGAGCGGGTCGCCACTCGCCCGGGACTGGACGGATGCCGGGTGCAGTACCCGCGCGTACGCCTCGAAGCCCCGCGGCACGACGTCGTGGATCGTGCCCGCCCACGGATCGTCGAGGCGATCGCGTAGCCAATCGCCCGCCGAGACGTCCGCGCTCCACTCCATGCGCCCACGCTACCGGCGACCGGTCGGCAGGATGACGCGCGATCCGCTAAGCTGTTGAGGTTGTCCGACCTCGGTCGGGCACGTGCTACACACCCTCCTGCTTCCGGGAAATGCCCGGGAGCCGTTCTAGTCCGAAGGAGGTGGGTCAGTGACGCACACGTACCAGTACGAGCTCATGGTGATTCTCCAGCCCGAGATCGACGAGCGTCAGGTTGCTCCCAACCTTGACAAGTTCCTCAAGGTCATCACCAACGATGGCGGGACGATCGAGAACGTCGACATCTGGGGTCGTCGCCGCCTGGCGTACGAGATCCAGAAGAAGAACGAAGGCATCTACGCCGTCGTCAACTTCACCGCGACGAGCGAGACCACGCAGGAGCTCGACCGCCAGCTGAAGCTGAGCGAGTCGATCATGCGCACCAAGGTCCTGCGCGCCGAGGAGGCCATCGCACAGGTCGCCGCCGAGAAGGCGCGCTCCGAGGCGAAGGCCGCCCGCAAGGCTGCTGCCCCCGCTAAGGTCGCGAAGGTCTAAGGCTCATGGCCGGCGAGACCGTCATCACCGTCGTGGGCAACCTCACGGCAGACCCCGAGCTGCGTTACACGCAGAACGGTCTGCCGGTGGCGAACTTCACGATCGCCTCGACTCCTCGCACTTTCGATCGCCAGGCGAACGAGTGGAAGGACGGCGAAGCGCTGTTCCTCCGCGCGTCCGTGTGGCGTGACTTCGCCGAGCACGTGGCGGGTTCGCTGACCAAGGGCATGCGGGTCGTCGCGACCGGCCGCCTGCGTCAGCGCTCCTACCAGGACCGCGAAGGCCAGAACCGCACTGCCATCGAGCTGGAGGTCGACGAGATCGGCCCCTCGCTGCGCTACGCGACCGCTCAGGTCACGCGCGCCGCGTCCGGCTCGGGCGGCGGCGGTGGCGGTGGCGGGAGCTTCGGCGGCGGTCAGCAGGCGCGTCCGCAGCAGCAGGTGCAGGAGGAGCCGTGGGCGACCCCGGGTTCTTCGGCTCCCGACGCATGGAGCGCACCGGGCTCCGGCGCCTCCTACGGCGACGACACCCCGTTCTGAATCGGATTCCGGACGCCGCGAGCAGCGGCATCCGATCATCACACTCGTAAGGAAACACAATGGCTGGAAAGGCAACCGGCGACCGCCGCAAGCCGCGGAAGGGCGCGAAGAACGCGGCCCCCGCGAAGGCGATCCGCGTCGGCGTCATCGACTACAAGGACGTTTCGACGCTCCGCAAGTTCATCTCGGAGCGTGGGAAGATCCGCGCCCGTCGTATCACCGGTGTCTCGGTGCAGGAGCAGCGTCTGATCGCCAAGGCGATCAAGAACGCGCGCGAAATGGCGCTCCTGCCCTACGCCGGCGCTGGCCGGTAAGGAGCACCGACATGGCAAAGCTGATTCTCACGAACGAGGTCGCCGGGCTCGGAAGCGCCGGTGACGTCATCGAGGTCAAGAACGGGTACGCCCGCAACTACCTCGTCCCCCAGGGCTTCGCTGTGGCCTGGACCCGCGGTGGCGAGAAGCAGGTGGCGTCGATTCGCGCCGCTCGCGAAGCCCGCGTGATCCACGACCACGAAGAGGCCGTGGCCCTCAAGAACAACCTCGAGGCCAACAAGGTCAAGCTGGCCGTCAAGGCCGGTGCCGAGGGTCGCCTGTTCGGCGCCGTCAAGCCGACCGACGTGGCAGACGCCGTCAAGGCCGCCGGACTCGGCGACCTCGACAAGCGCAAGATCCACATCACCTCGCCGATCAAGTACGTGGGGGAGCACGAGGCGACCATTCGCCTGCGTGACGACCTCACCGCCGTGATCACCTTGCAGGTGGTCGCCGCCAAGTAATCTCTGGCGCACCGTACGGATGCCGCGGACCCTTCGGGGTTCGCGGCATCCGTCGTTTCACGAGCGGTCAGCGGGCCGCACGCCGCGCTTCGAGGGTTCGTGCGGGCACCTGATCCCGGCAGCGAGACGCGGCGCGCCAGCGGGCGCGCAGGGGCGCGCAGACTGCACCGTCTCGACTTGACAATGCGACGGTTTTGCACAAGTGAGTCCCCAGATGAACAACCTTCAAGCGGTACTTCAAACACAATCTCCATCCACAGGCTGGGGAAACTGAAATAGCTGGTCAGAGGTGCTAAGAAAGTTCAGCCGAGGCGTTCGGTCGGGCGTTTTCCACAGGACTTCTACACAACACCTGCGGCGTTTCCCGCATCTTGTCCACATAGTTATCCACAGGCTGGTTTGCGGGTGTCGGGACCCGTCCATACCGTGTACTTCGGCTCGGTCACGGGCCAGGATGCGGGGGTGCGGATGTCGATCGCGGACATCTCTGACGACAGACTCGGCGGACGGCGAGAGCCCGACCGGACCCCACCGCACGACATGCTCGCCGAGCAGAGCACCCTCGGTGGAATGCTGCTGTCGAAGGATGCCGTCGCCGACGTCATCGAGACGCTGCGAGGCACCGACTTCTACGTGCCCAAGCACGAGCTGATCTACGAGGCGCTGCTGTCGTTGTACTCGCACGGCGAGCCGACCGACGTCGTCGCCGTCACCGACGAGCTCATCAAGAACGGCGAGCTGCAGCGCGCCGGCGGTGCCGACTACCTGCACACGCTGACCTCGATCGTGCCCACTGCCGCGAACGCCGGCTACTACGCGTCCATCGTGAACGAGCGCGCGCTGCTGCGCCGCCTCGTCGAGGCCGGCACCCGCATCGTCCAGATGGGCTACAACGGCCAGGGCGACGCGGTCGACCTCGTCAACAGCGCGCAAGCCGAGATCTACTCGGTCACAGGCGCCGAGAAGGCCGAGGACTACGTCCCCCTCGAAGTGGCTGTCACGGCGGCCATCGACGACATCGAGGCCGCGCGCGGGCGCGACGGTCAGATGACCGGCATCCCGACCGGCTTCTCGGGACTCGACCAGCTGACCAACGGCCTGCACCCCGGCCAGATGATCGTCGTCGCGGCCCGACCCGCGATGGGTAAATCGACGCTGGCGCTCGACTTCGCACGTGCCGCCGCGATCAAGAACGACTCGCCGACGATCTTCTTCTCGCTCGAGATGGGGCGCAGCGAGATCGCCATGCGCCTGATGAGCGCCGAGGGTGCTGTGCCGCTGCAGTCGATGCGCAAGGGCACGCTCGACTCGCGCGACTGGACCACCGTCGCTGCGACGCGTGGCCGCATCAACGATGCGCCGTTGTACATCGACGACAGTCCGAACATGACGCTCGTCGAGATCCGAGCGAAGTGCCGCCGGCTGAAGCAGCGCGTCGGCCTCAAGATGGTCGTGATCGACTACCTGCAGCTGATGACGAGCGGTAAGCGCGTGGAGTCGCGCCAGCAGGAGGTCTCGGAGTTCTCGCGTGCGCTCAAGCTCCTCGCGAAGGAGTTGCAGGTGCCGGTCATCGCCCTGTCGCAGCTGAACCGTGGCGCCGAGCAGCGAGCCGACAAGAAGCCCGCGATCAGCGACCTGCGCGAGTCGGGCTCGATCGAGCAGGACGCCGACATCGTCATCCTGCTGCACCGCGAGGCCGCCTACGAGAAGGACAGCCCCCGCGCCGGCGAGGCCGACCTGATCGTCGCGAAGCACCGTAACGGCCCGACCGATACGGTCACCGTCGCGTTCCAGGGCCACTTCTCACGCTTCACCGACATGGCCGTGGGGATGGACTGACAAATTCCGGCTAGCCGACACGGGCTCATCGTCGTCGAGCGTGGAAACAAACCGATGTGGCCGACCAGGCCCGCAGCTCGAACTGTGTGCGAGTGTGTGCGGAGCGTCGAGATCGCACACCCGCCATCGCCATCATCGAGTCGTTACCCCACGACTCGAAAGGTGGCATGCGCATGGCCGAGACCGGTACGCAGACGATCTCCCCGTTACGGGGAGCGCACATGGAGGCCGAGCTCGTCTCGCAGCCCGACTGCTGGGAGCGCGCCGCACAGGTCGCCCGTGACGCCGCCGTCCTGCCGAACGGAGGCCTGCGGGTCGCTGCTGTCGGTTGTGGCACGTCGTGGTTCATGGCGCAGAGCTATGCGGCCCTGCGCGAGGCCGCGGGACACGGGCCGACCGACGCGTTCGCAGCGTCCGAGGCTCCGGTCGCGGCCCGTGATTACGACGTCGTCGTGCTCATCACCCGCTCCGGCACGACGACCGAGGTGCTTGAGCTGGCCGCCGAACTGCGCGGGCGCGTGCGCACGGTCGGGATCGTGGGCGACACCTCATCACCGTTCCCCGACGCCGTCGACGGGCTCGTCGCGCTGCCCTTCGCCGACGAGACCTCGGTGGTGCAGACCCGGTTCGCGACTTCGGCGCTGAGCGCGCTACGGGCATCCGTCGGCCACGATGTCGCAGCATCGGTCGCAGACGCCCGTCGCGCCCTCGCGGCGGACCTGCCCACAGAGCTCCTCGACGCCGAGCAGATCACCCTGCTCGGGCGCGGCTGGACGACCGGGCTCGCCCACGAGGCCGCCCTCAAGATGCGCGAGGCCTCGCAGTCGTGGACCGAGGCGTATCCAGCCATGGAGTACCGACACGGACCCATCAGTATCGCCGCGCCAGGCCGGGTGGTATGGAGCTTCGGCCCGACCCCCGATGGGCTCGTGGGCGATGTCGCCGCCACGGGCGCCCACTTCGAGATGTCGGACGCAGATCCGCTCGCCGAGCTCGTCCGCGCGCAGCGCGTCGCCCTCGCACGAGCCCGCGCTCGCGGCCTCGACCCCGACCGTCCGCGCAACCTCACGCGCTCCGTCATCCTCGGCTGACAGTGTCGTTCGCCGCATCGCCTTTCCGCTTGCCGGAGGGCCCCGCCGCCGTGCTCGCGATCGACGTGGGCGGCACCGATATCAAGTCCGCGGTCGCCGCGGCATCTGGCGCCGTCGGTGCCGTCGACCGCCGTCCGACACCCCGAGGGCCCGCTGCGCTCCTCGACGCGATCGACGGGATCGCCGCCGCGCAAGCAGGACGATTTCAGGCCGTGGGCCTGGTCGTGCCAGGCATCGTCGAGGGTGACGTGGCAGTGTTCTCCGAGAACCTCGGATGGAGTGATGTGCCGCTCGGGCGTCTCGTGCGCGAACGTCTGGGGGTGCCGGTCGCGTTCGGGCAGGACGTGCGCGCGGCGGCCACTGCTGAAATGTTCGTCGGCGGCGGCGCCCGGTTCCGTGACCCCGTCGTCATGGTGGCTGGCACGGGCCTGTCGGCGGTGATCGTCCGCGGCCACCGCGTGGTGGGGGGATCGCCCCTCGTGGGCGAGATCGGCCACGCACCCATCGCAGGCGAGGGCTCCGATGAGCCGTGCGTGTGCGGGCTCGTCGGCTGCCTCGAAGCTGTCGCCTCCGCCGCATCGATCGCGCGCCGCTACCGACGGTTATCGGGGCGTCCGGCCGCCGGGGCGCGTGACGTTCTCGACGCTGCCGCGCGAGGAGATGCCGAGGCCGCGCGCGTGTGGGATGCCGCCGTCGACGCGCTTGCGTTCGGGCTCTCTCATCTCGTGGCGACCCTCGCGCCCGACGCCGTGCTCATCGCGGGCGGTCTGTCCCGCGCCGGCGATACCCTCATCGAACCGGTGCGGGAGCGGCTGGCCGCGCGGCTCAGCTTCCACAAGATGCCGGTGATCGAGGCCGCGCGCCTCGGCGCGGAGGCTGGTGTCCTGGGGGCGGCGCTCGACGCCCGCGCTCTGTACGCGGACTCATCCGCCGCGCGGATGGCCGTAGCCCCGTGATCGTCGTCGTCACGCCAAACCCGGCCCTCGATCTGACCTGGAGCCTGCCCGCGCTCGAGCGAGGCGAGAGCCACCGCGTCGCCGCCGGGCACACCCGCGCGGGCGGGAAGGGCATCAACGTCGCGCGCGTGCTTCATGCGCTCGGCCAACCCGTCCTCGCCGTTGCCCCGTGCGCCGTCGCGGGAGACGGCGCCCTCTTCTCTGACGATCTGCGCACCGCGGGCATCCCCGTCGAACTCGTTCCGGTGCACGGGGCCCTCCGTCGGTCCGTCGCGCTCGTCGAGGAAGCGACCGGCACGGCGACGCTCCTCAACGAGCGGGGGAGCGCGTGGAGTCGAACGGAGATCGCCTCCCTTGTACAGGCCACGATCGCTCGCCTCTCCGACGCGCGTGTTCTCGTCGTGTCCGGAAGCCTCCCGCCTGGCACGCCCGACGGCTTCGTCGGCAGCCTTGTCCGCAAGGCGCGCCGACAGGGTGTCGCAGTTATCGCCGATGTCGCGGGTCCCGCACTGCGCGAGGCCGCGCACGCGGGCGCCGACCTCGTCAAACCGAATGCGGTCGAGCTCGTCGAGGCGACGGGCGCGGCCGATCCGGCCGACGGCATCCGCCGCCTCCTCGACGACGGTGCGCGGATGGTCGCGGCATCGTTCGGCGCCGACGGCCTGTGCATCGCGCGCTCCGAAGGCTCGGGATTCGAGGCGGTGAGCGCCCGCATGCCGCAGCCGCTGCGCGGCAATGCGACGGGCGCGGGCGATGCCGCCGTCGCCTCGCTCGCGCGGGACCTCGTCGACGGCGTCGGCGACCTCGCGACGCTCGCCCGTCGGGCGGCGGGCCTCTCAGCCGCGGCCGTGCTCGCCTCCTATGCAGGCGAGGTCTCGTCCACATACCCGGCCCTCATCTCCGAGGCCATCGTCGCCCCGGGAATCCCACGTTCCCGCGAAAGGACCCCCGCATGACGCTCGTCCCGACCCGCGCCATCCTCGACCGCACGACACGTGGTCGCGCCGCCTTCAACGTCGTGCACATCGAGACCGCCGAGGCGCTCGCCGGCGCCGCCGACGACACGGGGCTGCCGCTCATCCTGCAGATCTCGGAGAACTGCGTCGACTATCACGGAGCGCTCGCCCCCGTCGCCGCGGCTGTGTCGGCGATCGCGCGGGACGCCGACGTCCCGATCGCGGTGCACCTCGACCACGCCGTTTCGGAGGCGCTCGCACTCGAAGCGATCGACTTCGGCTTCGGGTCTGTCATGTTCGACGGTGCGACCCTGCCGTTCGCTGAGAACGTTGCGGCGACGCGAAGGATTGTGCGGGTCGCGCATGCGGCAGGCGTTCTCGTCGAGGCCGAGCTGGGCGAGATCGGCGGCAAGGACGGTGCGCACGCGCCCGGTGTGCGCACAGACCCCGTCGAGGCCGTGCAGTTCGCCACCGCGACGGGCGTGGACGCCCTCGCCGTCGCGGTGGGATCGTCGCACGCCATGACCGACCGCACGGCCGTACTCGACCTGGATCTCATCGCGCGCCTCCGCGAAGCGGTTGACATCCCGCTCGTGCTGCACGGGTCCAGCGGCGTCGGGGACGGACACCTGCGCGCCGCAGTCGCCGCCGGCATCGCGAAAGTCAACATCGCCACGCAGCTCACCAAGCAGTACACGCAGGCCGTGCGCCGCGCCCTCGCCGACCGCCCGGCCCTCGTCGACTCGCGCACCTACACGCGCGCCGGCCGCGACGCCGTGCGCGCCGAGGCCGCGCGCCTGCTGACGCTGCTCGACGCAGCAGCGCCTGTCGTGTCATCGTGACGGCCGAGCGCCGCACGGTCGTCCACTCCGCGTACGTCATCTCCGACGGAGCGTCGGCCGACGACGCGTGGATCATGCTCGACGACGGGCTCGTCGCCGCGCGAGGGTATGGCGGCGGATGGCGCTCTGGGGCCGAAGGCGCGCATGTCGTTGACGCCGGAGGCCGCACGGCTGTGCCCGGCTTCATCGACCTGCACTGCCACGGCGGCGGTGGCGCGAGCGCCGAGGACGTCGCCGCGGACCCCGCGGACCTCGCGCGCATCGTCGACCTGCACCGACGCCACGGCACAACGCGATCGCTGCTATCGCTCGTGTCGGACGACCTCTCTGTGCTCTCCGCTAGGTCAGCCGCACTCGCGCCCCTCGTGGAAGCCGACCCGCTTCTCCTCGGCGTACACCTGGAGGGGCCGTTCCTGGCGGGCTCGCACCGTGGCGCCCATCGCGAAGCCGCGCTCCGCACTCCCACGCCCGATGCCCTCGCCCTGTTGCAGGACGGGGGACCCGTCACCATGATCACGATCGCACCAGAGCTACCCGGCGCGATCGACGCGATCGACGCGCTGGTAGCAGCCGGCGTCATCGTCGCAATCGGCCATACTGCCGCAGACCATGCGACAGCACGAGACGCCTTTGCACGCGGCGCACGCGTCCTGACCCACGCCTTCAACGGCATGCCGGGCATCCACCACCGCGCACCCGGACCCGTCGTCGCCGCGCTCGAGACGGCAGAAGTCGTGATCGAACTCATCGTCGACGGCGTCCACGTGCATCCCTCCGTCATCGCGTGCGCCATGCGCGCCGCGCCGGGCCGGGTGGCCTTCGTGAGCGATGCCATGGCCGCCGCTGGCGCCCCCGACGGCGCCTACCAGCTCGGCGGCCTCGACGTCACGGTGCGCGACGGCGTCGCCACGCACGGCGCAGACGACGCGCTCGCCGGCTCGACGCTGACGCTCGACCGCGCCCTAGCGAATGCCGTCGCCGCAGGCATCCCGCTCGTGGACGCGGTCACCGCGCTCACCTCGACGCCAGCGAGCGTGCTCGGCCTGCAGGGGCGCATCGGCACCCTCACCCCGGGCGCGGCAGCGGATCTCGTGCTGCTGGGAGAGGATCTCGTACCCGACGCGGTGTGGGCCGGAGGCGTTCTCGTGCACCTCGCGCCCGTGCTGTGCGATCGTGAGCGATCCCGTGCGGCCCGTCCCGTGGGGTCCTAACGTCGTCGCAACCCGTCCGAGGAGGAACCCATGCGCTCTGCCCGCCGCACCCTCGCCGTCCTCGCCGCCGCCGCGGCCATCCTGATGTTCGCCGGTCCCGCGCCCGCCCTCGCCTCCGTGCCGCCCGCCGTTGTAAACGGTGACTTCGACGACGCGGACGGCAACGGTGCACCCGACGGCTGGTCCCGGTGGAACCCCGCCGGGACGGCGGGCGTCTCTGTCGCCGCCGACGGGCCCGACGGGCGCACGGCGGCGACGATCACGTCGACGTCGGGGCCGACCGCCCGCCTCGCTCTCACGCAGCGAGTCACGGTCGACGCGGCCACTCCGAGACGCATCGTCGTCCGCGCGCTCGTCCGCGGCGCAGCCCTCGATGCCGGCTACAGCATGATCCGGGTGCAGGTTCGCGACGCGACGGGAAGGGTGATCGTGCCCGTCGCGTCAGGCCCGTATCTGCGCGGTACCTTCGACTGGCGGGTCTCGGAGACAGCGATCACGCTGCCCGACACCGCCGCGAGCATCTCGGTCGAGCCCATGCTCGACCGAGCGGCGGGCTCGCTGTCGGTAACGGGCGTCGAGATCGTCGAGGACGTCGCGACAGGGTCGCTCGACGCGATCGTCGGCGAACGCGGCGCCGTCGAGCTGACGTGGTCATTCCCCGACGTCACCGCCGCCGAGTACCGCGTGCGGCGCGGGACGGTTGACGAGCCGGTCTGGCTGCGTACGAGCACCGCATCCACGGTGGCAGACGAGACCGCGCAGCCCGGCACGACCTACACCTACGTCGTCGACGCGCTCGACGTCGCCGGCGCCGTCCTAGCCTCGACACCCCTGGCGTCGGCCACCGTGCCGGCGGACGTCGTCGACCTCGTCGAGAGCCCGATCGTCTTCGCGCGCTCGACCGACGACGATACGGCGCGCGCGAGCTGGGCGGTGCCGTCGGGCACGGGGTCGGTCGAACTGCGCGTCGACGGCGCGACGACGCCTCTGACGGCTGCGACGGGGTCTGTCGAGGTTGCCGCGGCGGTGGGCGATACTGTCGAACTCCTCGCCGACGGTGCGGTCGTCGCCGACGCGCGTGTCGGTGCCGTGGCCCACCCGCGCGCCCTGCTGGGCGCTAATGACATCGCACGCGTGCAGGCGTCGCTGGCTGCTGGCGAGTCCACGGTCGTCGGCGCGTGGGACGCCCTCGTCGGGCGGCTGGTCGCCCCCGCCACGGCCGGATACTCCTCGAACGGCAGCGCCGGCCTGTACGAGGCGCGTGATGCCGCGTTCGCGTTTGCGATCACGGGCGACACCGCCTACGCGAAGCAGGCCTACGACGGGCTCGTCGACGGCGAAGCATTCATCACCGCCCGCGACACCAACATGGGTCTCGAGCTCGGCCGAGCCGCACTGCTGCTGGCGCCCGCCTACGACTGGGCGGCTCCGGGATGGACCGATGCGCAGCGTACGCACGTGCAGGCCATGATGCTGCGCGTCTCGGAGCTGCTGTCGACGTACCACCACGACAACCTCGACACGACGGGCGACAAGGCGAGCAACTGGGTCGGCGTCACGCGGTCGACCGAGCTTGCGATGCTCCTCATGCTCGCGGGCGACCAGACCGCTGCCTCCGACGACGCGCTCGACAGGCGCATCCTCTTCCTCACCGACCAGGTCGCCCAGCACCTCGACGACGGCTACACCGGCACCGGCTGGATGCAGGAGGGCTGGGACTACCTGCACTACACGGAGCTCTATCTCTTCCCGTCGATCTACATGGCGCAGACCGCAGGTCTCACGGCCCTCGACGCGGCGTTCGCGGACATCGACTTCTCGGGTCTCGCGCTGCACGTCGTCTCCTCGCGGGCCGCCGGCGATGTCGCACAGTTCGGCGTGAGCGGACCGAACGGGCAGGTCGACGGTGCCCTGCCGCTGCTGTTCCCGCTCGCCTCCGACGCCGCGGAGCTCGGTCAGCTTGTCGAGATCTACGACGCCGTGCACGGCACGGCGTCAGTATCCCAGCGCTTCGATGGTGTGCATGGCCTTTGGACGGCGCTGTTCGCGCCGACCGCCGGCGAGCGTTCATTGGCCCTCGCCGCATCGGCAGCGGCGGCCGCGCTGCCGGCGCTGCTCGACGAGGACGCAGGGTTCGCCGCCTTCCGCGACGACGTGGCCGATGCCGACGATGCGATCGTCGTGACGTCGAACCGGAACAGCCAGCACAAGGGGTGGGCCGCAGCCGAGACGTTCTCGCTGTCGTGGATCTCTGACGACACGACCTGGGCGATGCAAGGCGGCAAGGCGTACGCCGACCCGTCCGCGTGGAGCAAGCCGCTCGTCGATGGACAACTCGAACCCTACGAGAACCAGTACCGCACACTCGATGGTCAGGGAGTCACGCTCGACGCCCGTTCGTTCGGCGGCCAGGGCGGCGGTTACCTCGAGCTCGACGGATCGGCCAACTTCGGCGTCGATGTCGCGCACCGCTTCGAGGTCGTCGATCTCGAGCCGAGCGGGCCGGCCACGGCGATTGTCGCCGTTGCGGACGACTTCTCCGACGACACTTCGCACACGTGGTCGTGGCAGCTGCGTCCCGAGAGCGGCGTCGTGATCGCGCTCGATGAGGACGCATCGGAGGCCGAGCCGCTCTTCACGTTCACGTCTGCTGACGCGGCGGGAGACCCCGTCGTGCTGTCCGGCTTCGTGCTCGATCGCGAGGGGCTCGACGCCGAGGTCGACGACGGTGTGCTGCGCCTGTCACGCACCGGCACCACAGCCGCCTTCCGCATCGTGCTCGCCACCGCCGAGGAGGCGTTGTCGGGGGCACTCGCGGGCGGTGGGCTCGCAATCGGGGACGCCTACATCCCGATCGACGACCTCGGCGCAGTGGGCGCGGGCGGCCTCCCCACGCCGAGCGCGGCGCACCGGCACTGAGGTCACGAGTCGATGGTGTGCGATCGTGTGCGATCTCGTGCGAGCAGTGTGCGAACGGCGATGATGAGCCTGTGCTGCCTTCCGAACGACACCAGGCCATCCTCCGCGAGATCGAGTTGCGCGGCGCCCTGACCGTCGCCGACTTCGCCGGCCGGTTCCAGGTTTCGGCGATGACCATCCGAAGAGATCTCCTCGAGCTCGAGGCAGAGGGTCTTCTCGAACGTGTCCATGGCGGTGCGGTGCGGCGACGCGCGCCGCGCAACAAGGGGCTCATCGCGACGATCGGATTCATCGTCCCGTCGGCGCGGTATTACTTCCCCGGCATCATCGCGGGGGCCAAGCACGCGGCGGCCGAGCTCAACGCCCGTCTCGTGCTCGGCATCTCTGACTACTCCGGCGAAGCGGAGCGTCACCAGATCCGGCGTCTACTCGAGCGCGGCGTCGACGGGCTCGTGGTGACGCCCTCCGACCCCTACCGCCAAGACCACGCGACCTACTGGCTCCTCGCCGAAGCCGAGCCGCCCACCATCGTCATGGAGCGTTCCCTCGTCGACGCGCCCTCCGACATTCTGCTGGGTGCCGTGCGCACCGATCACGCGCACGGCGCCAAGGTCGCCCTGCGGCACCTCGTCGACGGCGGCCGTTCGCGGATCGCGCTCGGGGTTCGGCGCGGCCCGACCGCCGAGCCGCTGCGCGACGGCTACCGCCGCGCTCTCGCCGACCTGCTGCCAGGGGTAGACCCCATCGAGCTCGAGATCGCCCGGGTCGAGAGGCCTGCAGCCGAGCAACGAGCCTCTCTCGCGGCGGTCGTGGACGCGTGCGCCGCGCAGCGTGTTGACGGGCTGATCGTGTTGCCCGACGAGGCTGCGATCGGTCTCGTCGACCTCGCCGTCGACCGAGGCATCGACGTGCCACGCGACCTCGCGGTCGTCGCCTACGACGACGAAGTCGCCTCGCTTGCCGAGGTGCCCATCACCGCCGTCGCACCCCCCAAGGCCGATGTGGGCGCCATGGCGGTGCGCGCCTGCTTCGAGCGGATCACGCGTGGCGAGCGCATCCTCGGCGGGCCGGCGCACGCGCGCATCGACCTGCTGCCGACCCTCACCGTGCGCGGCTCGTCATCGGCCGAAACATCGCTCTGACACGATTCCGCGCAGTCGGGTGTGCGGGTGTGTGCGATCACGTGCGCGTGATCGTGGGGGTCCTGATGATAGGTGCACTGCTTCACCCGACTGGCACCATCGCTTTGATCAGCAAGGAGTCCCATGGACCGCATCATCCGCACCACGGGGGCCGCCGTCTTGGCAGCTGCCCTCCTCGTCCCCCTCGCGTCGTGCGCGGCGGAGACTGCTCCCGGGTCGACGACGACCGAGAGTGCGCTTCCCGAGGGCGAGATCACATTCTGGTCGGCCCTCGCCGGGATGGACTCTGTCGCCGAGGCCTTCAACGACAGTCAGGACCGCATCCACGTCACGTTCGAGAGCGTGTCGAACGGCGCGAACGGCGGCTACGCCAAGCTCGCCGCTGCGATCTCGGCCGGCCAAGCCCCTGACGTCGCGACGATCGAGTACTACGCGCTACCGCAGTTCGCGAGCTCCGGCAGCCTTCAGAGCCTGACGGGCATCTACTCGGACGACGTGCTGAACTCGTTCTCCCGCGTCAGTCGCTCCCTCATCACTCTCGGCGGCGAGGTGTGGGCGCTGCCGTACGACGCGCCTCCATCGATCGTCTGGTACCGGCAGGACCTCTTGGAAGCCGCCGGCGTCGAGGTGCCCAGGACGTGGGAGGAGTTCGCCGACGCGGCCCGCGCCGTCCATGAGACGACGGGCGGCTACCTCGCATCCTTCAACGCGAATGAGCCGAGCTGGTACGCCGCGCTCGCCTGGCAGAACGGCGCGCAATGGTTCGACACGGACAGCGACAGCTGGGTAGTGGACCTGGACGACGCTGCGACGACCGACGTCGCCCAGTTCTGGCAGGGGCTCATCGATGACGGTGCGGTGAAGGCCGTCGCGTCCTACTCGGACGAGTGGACCAATGACATCGCCTCGGGCACCGCCGCCGGCATCGTCGGGGCGAGCTGGAGCGCGACGGGCATCATCGCGCGCG
Source organism: Microbacterium oleivorans (assembly GCF_013389665.1). Classification (NCBI taxonomy): domain Bacteria; kingdom Bacillati; phylum Actinomycetota; class Actinomycetes; order Micrococcales; family Microbacteriaceae; genus Microbacterium; species Microbacterium oleivorans. Next base: position 1,988,301 of record NZ_CP058316.1, read on the forward strand.
CGCCGGGCCAGGAGGGAGCGTGGGTCGCGGCCGAGCTGCCCGTGTGGGATGGGGCGGAGCCGGTGACGCCGATCTACGGCGGCTCGACGTTCGCCGTGCCCGCGTCGAGCGAGAACGGCGCGGCCGCTGCCGAGTTCATCGAGTTCCTCACCACCGACCCCGCCGCGATCGAGGCGCGGGGCGACACTGGCTCCGCGTACCTCGCGAACAGCGATCTGACAGCCGTGTCGCAGGCCGCGTTCGACGCATCGTTCTTCGCGAACGACATCTGGGCGGTCTTCGACAAGGCTGCGTCGCGAGACTCGGGCAGTTGGCAGTGGGGGCCGAACTTCGATCTCACGGCGACCGCGATGAAGGAGACGATGGGCGCCACCGCACCTGGCGGTCGCCTCGCAGAGGCGTTCGCGTCGATTCAGGCCAGAACCGTCGACGGGCTCGCCGGGCTCGGCTTGTCGGTCGGTCCGTGAGGTAGGGGCGATGACCACCGCATCCCTCGGCGGCGCGACGCCTCGTTCGTCGCGCCGCCGGCACCGCGCGACGAACGACCTTGGCGCGGCCGCGCTTTTCCTCGGGCCGTTCTTCGCCCTCTTCGCCCTGTGCTTGCTCGCCCCTGTCGTGTACGCGCTCGTGCTGAGCGTGTTCGCAGAGAAACGTTCGGGGATCGGGTTCGGCGGCGACGCGCAGACCCTGTTCGTCGGGTTCGACAACTACGTGGCAGTGCTCACCTCGGAGTCCTTCGTTGCGGGGTTCGGGCGTCTCGCTCTCTACGTCGTGCTGTACATCCCGACCATGTTGGGTCTTGCCCTCGTGCTGGCTCTCCTTCTCGACTCGGCCTATGCACGACTCGCCCGCGTCTTCCAGGTTCTGCTGTTCCTGCCGCACATCGTCCCGGGGGTCATCGCCGCTCTGCTGTGGACATACCTGTACACCCCGGGCGTGAGCCCCATCCTCGGGCTCCTGGGCGGCGCCGGCGTACAGCTCGACCTGTTCGGCACGACGCTCATCGTGCCGGCCGTCGTCAACATCGCGGTGTGGCAGTGGACCGGCTACAACGTCATCATCGTGTTCACAGCTCTGCAAGCCGTGCCGCGCGAGGTCGTTGAAGCAGCCAGCCTCGATGGCGCAGGTGGAGTACGCATCGCTGTCGGCATCAAGCTGCCGCTCGTCGCGGGTTCCGTGGGGGTCATCGGCCTCTTCACCGCGATCGGTGCCCTCCAGCTGTTTACGGAGCCATCCATCCTTGCCAAGGCCACGACGACCATCACCCCCAGCTGGGTGCCGAACATGTGGGCATACGACGCGGCCTTCAACCGTCTCGACCAACATCAGGCCGCAGCTGCATCGCTCGTCATCGCGCTTATCGCGGGTGCCGTGTCGTTCGCCATCACACGCCTCACCTCGAAAGGTGCGCGCACATGACCGTCCTGGAGAGCCGTCCCCCCGAGGCGCTGGGGACGGCATCAGTGCCGCCTCGGCCGTCATCCCGGCACCGGACGCGACCTCGGATGGCGGGCGTTGCGGTCACGAATGCCGTGCTCGTGCTCGGCGCCGTCTATATGGTCTTCCCGGTGTTGTGGCTCGTGTTCGCATCTCTGAAGGACCCGGCCGGTCTCTACTCCACCTCCGTCTTCGACATCGATCGCTGGTTCATCGGCGACAACATCGCAGCCCTCGTCGCCGAGGGAGACGGGCTCTTCGTCCGTTGGATCGGCAACAGCCTGCTGTACTCGCTCGCAGGCGCCGTCATCGGCGGCATCGTGTCGACGGCTGCCGGCTACGCGTTCGACAAGCTTCGATTCCGCGGGAAAGAGAGCCTGTTCGGCTTCGTGCTCGTCGGGGTGCTCGTGCCCAACACGGCGACGGTGCTCCCCCTCTACATGCTCTTCTCGCAACTCGGAATGGTCAACACGGTCTGGGCGATCATCCTGCCGTCACTGTGCAATCCATTCAATGTCTACCTCGCCCGCGCATTCAGTCGCGCCTACGTACCCGACGAGACCCTTGAGGCGGCGCACGTGGACGGCGCAGGAGCGGTGCGCACATTCTTCTCCGTAGCGCTGCCCATGCTGGCCCCCGGATTCGTGACGATCGCGCTCTTCCAGTTCTTCGCTGTCTGGAGCAACTACATGCTGCCGCTGGTCATGCTGAGCGACCCCACGCTCTATCCGGTCTCGCTGGGCATCTCCCATTGGCAGGGGCTCACCGCCGTCGACCCCCGCTACGCGCCCCTCGTCGTGACCGGCTCGCTCCTGTCGCTCGTTCCCCTCGTGATCGCGTTCATCTCGCTGCAGCGCTACTGGCGGGCCGGGATGACGGAGGGAAGCGTCAAGTGAGCGCCGTTCTCAACGTCGCCCTCGCGATGAGCGCGGACGTCGCCGCGAAGGTGTTTCCCCCCGACCGCCTGGCCGCCATCGATCGCGCCGACGAGCTGCGGCTGCTCACACCGCGGCCGCTCGACTCCTTCCAGGGTGCGCACGCCGACGCGGTGCTCTCTGAGGTCGACGTGCTGCTCACCGGATGGGGGAGCCCTGTCATCGACGAGGCCGTGCTCGACCGGGCACCGCGGCTGCGGCTGATCGCGCACGCGGGCGGCAGCGTCAAGGGCCACGTCGGACTCGCAGCATGGGAGCGCGGTGTCGCAGTGTGCTCCGCCACCGATGCGAACGCGCAACCCGTCGCCGAGTTCGCAGCCGCCATGATCTTGCTGGCCGGCAAGCAAGCGTTCCCCCTCGCGCGGATCGCCGCGCGCTCGGCAGCGAGTATCGTCTCTGACGACATCTACCCCGAGATGGGCAATCGCGGTAAGCGCGTGGGGATCGTGGGGGCCTCCCGCATCGGCCGGCGCACACTCGCGTTGCTCCGACCGTACGATCTCGAGCTTGTCGTCCACGATCCGTATCTCTCCCAAGACGACGCGAGAGCGCTGGGAGCCCGCGCCGTCAGCCTGGAAGACCTGCTGCGAACGAGCGACGTGATCTCCCTGCACGCTCCTGCGCTCCCGGAGACGCGCCATCTGCTCAATCGCGCCGGAATCGCTCTGCTACGCCGGGGCGCCGTCGTCGTCAACACTGCACGTGGCGCTCTCATAGACCACGACGCACTCACCGAGCGCGTCGTGCGTGGCGAGTTGACGGCCATTCTCGACGTCACGGACCCCGAGGAGCTTCCTATCGAGCATCCGCTGCGCACCGCAGACCACGCCTTCCTCACCCCCCACATAGCCGGATCGATGGGCACGGAGCTACCGCGACTCGCCGACAGCGCGCTGAATGAGGCATGCCGGTTTGCTCGAGGCGAGCCTCTCGTTTCACTGGTTTGGCAGGACGAACTCGCCCGGCAGGCGTGAGTTCACGGGAAGCGTTCTCGCGACCACCGCCCGGCTCAGCAACGCGGATGCTGGGGAGACCGCTCCGCACTCAGACCTCGTCATCGACCGGTACGGCGCTCGGGTCCTCGCGCTGTTGACCACGGCCGCCCGCTCTCATATACGATGTACGAGAGCCACGAGGAGGTGTGCCAGTGATGTCGATCCCACCGTTCGGACCCGTCGCCACGACGTCGCGCACGGCGCACGTCCTGGAGGTGCTGAAGAGTGCCATCCTCAACGGGCAGCTGAGACCCGGCGATGCGCTCGTCGAATCGGAGCTGGCGAGTCGACTGGGAGTGTCCAAGACTCCGGTCCGCGAGGCACTGAAGTCCCTGGAGGGGACCGGTCTCGTCGTCATCCGGCCGTATACCGGCGCGGTCGTCCGTGTGTTCACCGAGGTCGACGCCGTCGCCGTCTATGACATGCGCCTCTTGCTCGAGCCGGAAGCGGTTCGTCGAAGCGTCGCCGCAGGCTTCGACGCGACAGGAGCCGTCGAGGCCCTGGGGCGCGCTGAAGCCGCGGAAAGCGGGTCCGAGCGCAGCCTGGCGAATCGCGATTTCCATCGGAGCCTGTACCGAGAGTGCGGCAACCCGCTGCTCGTGCAGACGCTCGATGGTCTCCGCGACCAGATCGCGCTCATCTCGGCCGGGTCGTGGGCCCGTACCGCCTCGTGGCGTCAAGAGGCCTCGGAGCATGCCCGCATCCTGCACGTCGCTCGCTCGGGCGATTCGGAAGGCGCGGCGCGCCTGGTGCGTGAGCACGTCGCCGACTTCGCCCGTCGACGCATCGCGCCCGCGGGACCGGACTCCGCGGAAGGAGGGTCGGCCTAGAGAAAGAAGACGGCTCGTTCACCGCCAAGTTCCCGAGCCGCCCCCTGTTCAACGCTCCTCACGGAGTGGTCACCGTCGCTTAGCAAGGAGCAACGATGCTTCACAATGATACGAAACCGTCTCCCTCCGCCGCATCCACCGCGCGTGCTCGACGCAGCAACACGCGTTGGACGATCGTCGGGTTCTCGGCGCTGGGACTGACGATCGCCTACCTCGATCGGGCTGCCCTCGGTGTTGCGCTGCCCTTCATGGCCGAGGAGTTCGAGATCGGGCCCGCCATTCAGGGCGTGCTGCTCTCGTCGTTCTTCTGGACCTACGCGCTGTTCCAGATCCCGTCCGGTTGGCTGCTCGACAAGTTCGGGCCGCGCGTGATCTACCCGATCGCGGTCGGCTGGTGGTCGATCTGGACAGCACTCACCGCACTCGCGACCGGCGTGGCGTCGACGATCGTGTTCCGACTCGGGCTCGGCATCGGAGAAGCGCCGGTGCAGCCGGCGAACATCAAGGTGGTCTCGCGGTGGTTCCCGCGTCGCGAGCGCGCGTTCGCCTCGAGTCTGTTCGACATGGGGCAGCAGATCGGCACCGCGCTCTCCATCCCGATCGTCACCGCGCTGGCACTGTTCGCCGGGTGGCGGTTCGCGTTCCTGCTGATCGGAGTGGTGGGCGTCCTCTGGGTCATCGGATGGCTCATCGTCTATCGCGCACCGGAGAAGCACGCTCGCGTGAACGCCGCCGAACTGGAGTACATCAATTCCGACCAGGGTGAGATGGTCCATGCTGAGAGCGCCGCCGAGAAGAAGCCGTGGCGGGCCCTCCTGCGCGACAATCAGGTCTGGGCGCTCATGTTCGGGTACGTCTTCCGTTCTCTGGCCGGCGCGTTCTTCCTCACCTGGTATCCGAGCTATCTGCTCAACGATCGGAACCTCTCGAAGGAGGAGTTCGGGCTGGTGGGGGCCATCCCCGCCGTCATCGCGATCGGCGCGACCGTCCTCGGCGGAATCGTTTCGGACCGACTGCTCGCGTCGGGGAGGGTGTCGGCAGGGGCCGCCCGGAAGATCCCGATCATCGCGGGTCTGGTGCTGAGCGCCTGCATCGGGTTCAGTCCCTTCATCGAGTCGAACGTGCTCGTGATGGTCGTGCTCACCGTCTCGAGCGCGGCGCACTCCTTCGCGGGGGCGGCCATCCTGAGCCTTCCCGCCGAGGTCGCCGAGACGCCGGACACCGTCGGTTCTATCGCCGGGTTCCAGAACTTCGGCTCGCAGCTGGGCAACCTGATCAGCCCCATCGCGATCGGACTGTTCCTCACCTTCAGCAACAACTCCTACGTCGGTCCGCTGGTCTTCGCCGCATTGAGCTGCCTCATCAGCGCGGGTATCTACGCCTTCTGGGTTCGGATCAAACCTGTTGTGGCGCTCTCCGACGTCGTCCACCCCACGAATGAGAAGGCGTCATGACGACCGAACCATCCTTCGACCGCGCTTCACTGATCGAGCGGCTCTCCACCGTCGTCGGCATCCCCGTGGTGCCGTTCGACGAGCACGGTGACGTCGATCATCCGTTGCTCGGGAGCCTCATCGACCGTCTCGTCGCGGCCGGTGTCACCGCGCTCACCCCGAACGGCAACACCGGGGAGTTCTATGCGCTCTCGCCCGAGGAGCGCAGAGCCGTCCTTCTCACGGTCGCGCACGCGGCCGCCGGGCGAGCCGTGCTGGTCGGCGGCGTGGGTCTCGACCTCGCCACGGCCGTCTCGGACGCGCGCTTCGCACGGGATGCCGGTGTCGACGCGGTGATGGTGCATCAACCCGTCCTGCCGTACCTGTCGCCCGAGGGGTGGGTCGAGTACAACGTCACCGTCGCCCGCGCCGTCCCGGAGATCGGCGTGGTGCCCTACCTCAGTACACCGCTGGTGACCGGCGCCCACATCGCCCGGCTGATCGACCGGGCACCCAACGTGGTGGCCCTGAAGTACTCCGTGCCCGATCCGGTGGTCTTCGCATCGGTGCGCGCCGAAGCGGCCGCGGGCACGTCCGCCGACGTGTTGTGGATCGCCGGTCTCGCCGAGTCGTACGCTCCGGCCTACTGGCAGGGGGGTGCGCGAGCGTTCACCTCCGGACTCGTGAACGTGGTGCCGGCGAAGTCCCTCGACATGCTCGATGCTCTCCGCGCGAACGACCCAGCCGAGGCGGAACGGGTGTGGCGCAGCATCCGCCACTTCGAGCACCTGCGAGCCCGTCGCCGTTCTGCCGACAACGTCGCCGTCGTGAAGGAGGCGATGCACCAGCTCGGCCTCTGCCGCCGGGATCTTCGTCCCCCGAGCGCCCCGCTGTCTGCTCGAGCTCGCGAGGAAGTGACCGAGTCGATCGCCTCATGGTCGGCACCGCCGCCGACGACGACCGCCGGAACCCCGTCCGTAGGGGTGCCGGCATGAGCGTCATCGAGAGGCTGGACACCTACCTGCAGCGCGTCGGCGATCGGCCGCGCGTGCTCGTGAAGATCACCACGGATGACGGGATAGACGGCTGGGCGGAGGTCTACAACCACGGCCCCGATCTCGCCTTCCCCCCGCTGCTGGAGTACCTGTTCGAGCAGATCAAAGGCATCGACGCTCGCCGCACCTCGTACGTGTCGCAGTTGCTGCTGCAGTCATCCCGGTTCCCACCGGGGGCGATCGGCCTGGCAGCTCTCGCCGCGATCGATCACGCACTGTGGGACATCGCCGGGAAAGCGGCGGGAATGCCCGTCTACCAGCTGCTCGGCGGTGCCGTGCGCGACCGGGTGCGGGTCTACGCCGGGCTTTACTCGGCTCCGGACATCCCGCAGCTGGTCGATCGCACGTCGGAACTGCACGAGGAGTACGGGTTCACCGCGTTCAAGCTGAGTCCCTACCGCGCCGATCTGCACCGGCACCGGTTCGGGGTCGTCGCAGCCGAGCTCGGACGGTACTTCGGCGAGGTGCGTGAATCACATCCGGCAGACGTCGAGTTCGCCTTCGACGCCCATGCCTGCCTGTGGTCACCCCAGCAAGCAGTGGCGCTCGGCGCCGCTCTCGCCGCGAACGAACCGCTCTTCCTCGAGGAGCCGATCAGGCCGGAGCACCTTCCGGCCTGGGCCCGGATCCGCTCCGAGCTCTCGGCGATCTCGGTGCCGCTCGCGACGGGCGAATCGCTCTACTCGCCCTATGAGTTCCTGGGGTTGCTCACCGCGCAGGGAGCCGACATCGTCCAACCCGACATCTGCGTCGTCGGCGGGCTGACGCAGATGATCAAGATCGCGCATCTCGCCGAGGCCCATTATGTTCCGGTCGCTCCGCACAATCCGCTCGGACCTCTCGCGACGGCGGCGAACGTCCACTTCGCCGCCGCGACCACGAACTTCTCGATCCTCGAGTTCAAACCCGACCCGGTGTCGTGGTGCCATGACCCGTACGAGCCGCGTGACGGTCACCTGGAACTGCGGCCCGACCGGCCCGGATGGGGGATCACCATCGACGAGAGCTCACTCGCGAAGGATGACTGGGTGCACTGGGAGCGCCGCGTCCCGGTGAAGCCCGACGGATCGACCGCCTGGATGTGAGCGCACCCGCCCCGCTCCCGCCCCGCCCCCGCCCCGTGCGCGGCTCGCACCACCGAACGACGTCACCCGGACGGAAGGACCACGACACATGACTCCTGTCACCACCACGGATCCGGCGACCGGCATCCAGCGCCCACTCGACCTCGCGGAGACCGATGGCGCCGGGCTCGCGGCAGCCGTCACCGCGGCCGCGCGGGCAACGGAGCGGCTCATCGCGCTCGGCCGTCGCGGGCGGGCATCCCTCCTCGAGTCCATCGCCGGCGCGCTCGAGGCGCGACGCGCGGAGATCGTCGCCACGGCCGACGCGGAGACGGCGCTGGGAACGACCCGGCTGGAGGGCGAGCTCGCGCGGACGGTCTTCCAGCTGCGGTTCTTCAGCGAGGTGGTGCGAGAAGGGTCGTATCTGGAAGCGACGATCGATCACGCCGGTGACACCCCGATGGGTCCTCGGCCCGATCTGCGGCGCATGCTCGTGCCGTCGGGACCCGTCGCCGTCTACGCGGCGAGCAACTTCCCCCTCGCGTTCTCGGTGGCCGGGGGCGACACTGCCGCCGCGCTGGCTGCCGGTGCCGGCGTCGTGGTGAAGGCGCATCCCGGGCACCCGGCTACGAGCGCACTCGTCGGGACGGTGATCACCTCGGTCACCGAGCACGTCGTGGGCGACGCGGTGTCCGTGGTCTACGGGTACCAGGCCGGAATCGACCTCGTGCAGGCGCCCCTCATCCGCGCCGCCAGCTTCACCGGATCCCCCGGAGGCGGGCGTGCCCTGGCGGAGCTCGCGGCGTCCCGGCCGCATCCCATTCCGTTCTACGGCGAGCTGGGCAGCATCAATCCGGTTCTCATCTCACCCGAGGCCGCGACCGCACGTGCGGATTCGATCGCGGCGGGACTCGCCGCATCGATCGTCCTGGGCGGCGGTCAGTTCTGCACCAAGCCCGGAGTCGCGCTCGTTCCCGCGGGAGCCCCGGGAGACGCTCTCGTCGCCGCGCTCGCGGAAGAGATCGGCCGCGTCGACCCGAAGCCCGCGCTGACGCGCGGCATGGCCGCCGCCTACGGTTCCGGCATCATCGACCTGGCCGGCGTACCCGGAGCGCGGGAGATGACCGGTACGGATCTCGGCGAGGTCGCCGCCGTCGGCGAGTCCGGACGTACGGTTCCTTCGCTCATCGAGTTCGAGGGCGACGAGCTGCCCGCCCGCCTGACCGAGGAGTGCTTCGGACCGACCGCCGTCGTCGTCCGCTACCGCGACGACGACCACGCCGCGCGCCTCGCCGCCTCGCTGCCCGGGTCGCTGACCGCATCGCTGTTCCTCCAGCCGGGCGACACCGGTGTGCCGGCCGCCCGGGCGGAGCTCGGCGCGCGGGCGGGACGCATCCTGTTCGACCAGTACCCCACCGGGGTGGCCGTCGCGTGGGCGCAGAACCACGGCGGGCCATGGCCGTCGACCGACTCCGTGCACACATCGGTCGGTGCGACCTCGATCCGGCGCTATCTCCGACCCGTCGCCTGGCAGAATGCTCCGGCGGCTGAACTTCCCGCGGAGCTGCGTGACGGACCCGTCGACATCCCCCGCCGCATCGACGGAGCGCTGCACCTGCCGTAGGAGGGGAGCGGCGCACGCATGTGCAGGGCATCCGCACCCGTTCGGCGTCGAGAACTCGGTCGGAGGCGTGCAGCGCCGCTCCAGACTGCTGAGCTCCGCTCTTGTGCTCGACGCTCCACTCTCCGGATCGACGATCTGCAGAGACAGTGGCTTCTATGGACTCACCGTCTGCAATGCCTCCGACGCGGGCATGCACTTGTGCGACTCTCGGTCGTTCCGACCAGTCGTGACCGCCGTGTGTGGCGTCGTCGGACGACGGGCCCCGCCGTCTGACGCGGCGTTGCGCGCGTCACAGCTCCGGCACCAGCTGACGCGCCGCTCCCCTGTCAACCCGCTACGAGGTTCGGGACCCCTCCCACCTAGCGTTCGCGGAATGAGTGAGACAGATACCCCCGCCCCGTCCCGGCTGCGGAGAGGCATCGGCGGACCGTTGCTGTTCGCCTTCATCCTCGGGGCCGGCGTGTACGCGCTGATGGGTGTGCTCTCCCCTAGCGCGTCGACGGGATGCTGTGGGCGCCGCTGCTGGCGGCGCTCCTGCTCGCGCTGCTCACCGCCGGGTCGTACGCCGAGCTGGTGACGAAGTATCCCCGGGCAGGCGGAGCGGCCGGCTTCGCGGAGCGTGCCTTCAAGAACAAGCTCGTGTCGTTCCTCTCGCCATCGTCTTCCTTGCGGTGCTCGCGGCGCTCAACGCCCACGGCATCCGGGAATCGATAGGTGCGAACGTCGTCATGACCGCCATCGAGGTCTCGGGCCTGGTCATCTGCTGACCCTTGTCGGAGATCTCGCGCTGCTGGCCGAGACCGTGGTCCTGTTGCTGCTGTGTGGATCTTCGGCGCCGTCCTGCTCGTCGTCGGGGTCGGGCTGTACTTCCTGGCGCGGTGGGCGCGGCGCCGGGGCCGGGCGGATGCGGTCACCGACACCCCCGAGGCACGCTGAGGGCCGGTCCGGTCCGGGATGCCCTCGGCGCTCAGTTCTCGTGTGGCGGAGAGAGCAGGCGTTGCTTCATCCGGAGAGCCCAATCCCTCAGGCGCACGACGACCGAATCGGGACGAGGGGGGAGAGGCTCGCCCCGTCGGAGCAAGCGGCCGTGTTCGCGTGTGATCCGTTCGGAGCGTTCTCGGCGCTCGGTCGCCGCGGCGTCGCGCACCGGAAGCTGGAGGTGCTCCTCTGCGGGTAGCCCTGCCTGGAGTTCGCGCCCCCGTTCGATCTCCGAGTTGAACTCTGCGCCGAGGAGCAGCGCGACATTGACGAGGAACAGCCAGATCAGAAAGATCGTGACGCCGGAGAATGCGCCGAAAACCTCGTCGTAGCGCGCGAAGTTCGCCACGTAGAGGCCGAACCCGACGGAAGCCGACCCCATCACGATCAGCGCGAGGAAGGCGCCGAGACCGAGCCACCCGAAGCGCGGCAGGCGGATGTTGCCGGTGCCCTTGTAGAGGATGGCGATCAGCACCACGGCGGCGGCGGCGAACGCGGGCCATCGGACCGCCGCCCAGACCCCCTGCGCACCTTCGCCGATGCCGAACGCGTCTCCGACAGCCTGCACCAGCGGCCCGGAGAACGCCGCGAGGCAGATCATCACCATCACGATCGCCAGCAGGATGATCGTGAGACCCAGCTGGATGGGCTTGCGCTTCCAATAGGGGCGCCCCTCCCTCACGCCGTAGATCCGGTTGACGGATCGGCCGAAAGCGCTCACATAGATCGACGACGACCAGAAGGCGATGGCGACGCTGATGATGAGGGTCACGTCAGCGGATGAGGACCCCGCCACGTTCGTGAGGATGGTGTCGGCCGTGTCGACGACGGCACCCGGGGCGACCTCGCTCAGAATCGACAAGAGCTGATCGCGGACCTCGTCGCTGTCGCCCACGATCCCGATGATGGCCATGACCGCCAGTCCTGCCGGGAAGATGGCGAGGACCCCGAAGAAGGTCAGTGATCCCGCGGCATCCATGCCACCGTCGTGGACGAATCCGGCGAAGGTGCGTCGGATCAGGTATCGCCATGTCGAAGGGCGCAGCCGGCCCGGATGGCCCGGCCGTTGTGCGCCTTGTGGTGCGTGGAGATCGGGCATGCGAGCCACGATAGGCGTCATCACCTGTCTTCGTGGGGCCCCGTCCGCGGACGCCCGTGCTTTCATGGAGGATGGCACAGCATCCTCCCGGGTCCAGTAGGACAGTGACCTTCACACTCGGTCGGGACGAGATCGTGATCCGGCACATGTACGAAGTCGTGAGCATCGTCAACGACGTGATGGTCGCGGCGTGGTTCGTCGCGGGGAGTGTCTTGTTCTTCTCCGAGTCGACCACGCCCGTTGGAACGTGGTTCTTTCTGCTGGGAAGCATCCAGTTGATGATCCGCCCCCTCATCCGCCTCACCAGGCGAGTGCACCTACGGCGGATCGGGCGTGACCCGACCGGCGAGTCGTCCTGGGACCTGTGACGAGCGTGCGAACGAGGACCGCCCGTTCACTAGACGCTGCGTCGGCGCAGGGCAACCCTCTGCGGCACCGGGGAGCACGCTCGTACGGTTCGGGGATGTGGTTTGACAGCTGGTCGGATGTAGGTCGGGTCGCCGTGGTCGGGGTGGCAGCGTACGCGTCGCTGATACTCCTGATTCGAGTCTCGGGTAAACGCTCGCTCGCTCAGATGAACGCCTTCGATTTCGTGGTCACCGTCGCGCTGGGGTCGACGTTGGCGACGATCCTGCTCACCTCCGACGTCGCGTTCGTCGAAGGCGTGGCCGCGATAAGCCTGCTGCTCGTCCTGCAGGTGATCGTGGCAGCCCTCGTGGTGTGGTCGCGACGGTTCCGGCGTGTGGTGACCGCCTCTCCGACCCTGCTCCTGACTCATGGCTCGATCGATGAGACCGCGTTGCGCCGGCATCGGATGACCACGGCCGACATCGCGCAAGCGATCAGACAGAGCGGACAGGGGGGATTCGAGACCATCGCCGCGATCGTCCTCGAGAGCGACGGCAAAGTCAGTGTCGTCCCGGAGAGCGCGCTGGGTGACGGAAGCGCACTCGAGCGCGTTCCCGGGTGGCCGCGGTGACTGCCTCAGCCCGGATGCCGCTTGAGCAGCTTCGAGACCACGATCATCGCGCCGCCGAGCACGGCCGGGATGCCGCCGCCCGGGTGCACGGAGGCGCCGACGCGCCAGAGCCAGGGCCGCAGCGGGTCGTGCTGCGCCGGCTGATGCAGGGGGCCGCTCATCCACAGCGGCCGCGATGCTCCGTACAGAGCGCCGTGGGGCTCGCCGAACGAGCCGAAGTACCGCGGGTCGAGCACGGTCGACTCGCTCATGCCGTCGGTGAGCAGTCCGTCGAGGCCCATCACGCGGGAGATGCGCTCGATCTCGCGCGTCACGAACGGGTGGTCGAGAGCGTAGCCCTCGCCGTCGGCGGGGCTCGTGAGCAGAACGGCGAGCGTGCTGCGGTCGTTCGGGTAGATCTCGTTCGCGCGGTAGTGGTTGACGAACGCCATCGTGTCGGCGGGCTCGTCCCCGGCGGCGAGGCTGCGGTGCAGGGCGGCGGGCTTGGTCGGCAGGATGACGCTGTGCGCGGCGATCCGCGAGGGCAGCGGCTGATCGAGCACGCCGTAGATCGCGACGGCCGAGCACGACAGCTGCGGTGAACCGGGAGCCAGGCGCCGCCGACCGAGCAGCCCGTCGAGTCGCGATGCGTCCAGTCCGCTCACGACGACATCCGCTTCATACGAGCCGGTCTCGGTCGTGACCCGTCCACGCTCGATGCGCGTGACGCGCTCGCCGGTGCGGATCTCGACACCCGCGGCATCCGCGAGCCGCTGCAGCGCGAGCACGATCTCGAACACCCCGCCGCGCGGCACCCACACGCCGTCCGCCGCCATGACGGCGGGCATGCTCGCGTACAGCGCGGGGGTGCGCGACGGTGAGACGCCCGCGTTGAGGGTGTGGATCGCGATGATCTCGCGCAGCCCATCGGGCATCCAGGTGAGGCTGTCGAGGTAGGCGCGGGTACTGAGGCGTCGACCGTACACGGCGAGCAGCCGCCGCAACGCGGGGAGCGATGCGCGATCGAGCGGATCGGCGACGAGCAGCGCGGCCACGTCTTCCGCGAGCGGTGCGTGCTCGTCGCTGAAGCGTCGCCAGGCCGGGTACCAGGGGTGGCCCTCGGGAACCGGCAGCGCGACCTCCTCGCCGTCGTAGTAGTAGCGGCCGACCTCGTCGAGGCGCACGAGGTCGAGCCCACCGGCATCCGTGCCCGAGCCGGTATCCGCGCCCAGCCGGCGAAGGAGCTCGTCCCAGACCGATGGGAAGGTGACGAGCGACGGGCCGGTGTCGATGCGCTCGCCGTCGAGCTCGATGCGCCGGCTCTTGCCGCCGACGGTTCCGGCCGCCTCGAGCAGGGTGACGCGGTGGCCGGCGCGGGCGAGCAGAGCGGATGCCGCGAGCCCGCCGAGGCCCGCTCCGACGACGACGATGCGGCTCACGGGTAGATCCCGAGGAACATGGCGGCCAGCAGCAGCCCGCTTGCGACCGATCCCGCGATGTACGGGAAGGCGACAGACAGCGGGTAGAGCTTGCGGCCGGTCGCGGCGGTGGGGCGCAGCAGCATCCACACGACGAGCGTGCCGGCGAGGGCGAGGTTCACGGCCGCGACGATCGGGCTGACGAGCGCGAACAGCACGGTCGACGCGAGCCACCACGCGCCGCTCCACAGGGCGGTGCCGCGCGGGCCGAGCAGGACGGCGGTGGTGGTGATGCCGGCCTCGCGGTCCTCCTCGATGTCCTGCACGGCGTCGTAGGCGTGCTTCGCGACGCTCCACGCGAGCAGCCCGACGACGGCGGGCCACACCGGCGGTGCCTCGAGGGCGACCGGCAGGATGAGCAGCGGCAGGCCGTAGGCGGCATTGCTGAGCGAGTCGAGGAACGGGCGGGCCTTGAAGCGCAGCGGCGGCGCGGAGTAGAACACGAACACGCCGGCGTAGAGCAGGATCAGCCCGACGGCGGCGAGCGGCAGCGCGACGACGAAGTAGATCAGGAACGGGATGTTGGTGACCGCGACGGCCCACGCGATGAGCTTCACCTCGCGCGGCTCGATGCGCGCGCCCTCGATGGAGCCCTTGCGCGGGTTCAGCGCGTCGGTCTCCTGATCGAAGATGTCGTTCACGCCGTAGATCAGCAGGTTGAACGGCAGTGTCAGCCACACCAGCAGCGGGATCGCAGCGACATCGATCAGCTGGCCGGTCAGCCACATGCCCAGCGCGCCGGTGCCGATGGTGTTGATCCACAGGACCGGGCGCGAGATGTGGACGAGGCGCGCCACGGTCGATGTCTGGCGGGTGATGGCGGTGCTCCTCGGATCGGCTGTGGTCACTATCTCACCATCGGCCGGATGCTCGTGAATCCGCCGTCGACCGGGAGGACCTGCCCCGTGATGCGGGACGCCTCGGGCGAGAGCAGCCAGTCCATGACCGCGGCGACCTCGTCGGCGGACTGCACTCCGCCGAGCGGATACTGCTTCTCGGCGCTCTCGCGCAGCATCGGTGCGGCGAGCATGCCGGCGGTGAGAGGCGTGTCGGTCATGCCGGGGGCGACGGCGTTCACCCGGATGCCGCGCGCGGCGTAGGTCGCGGCGGCGCTGCGGACGAGAGCCTCGACACCGCCCTTCGCAGCGGCGATCACCTCGTGGTTCGCGACGCCGATGCGGGCGACGACCGAGCTCGCGAAGACCGCGGCCCCCGGCGCCTTGCCGGTCGCATCGAGCCAGGCGTGCAGGATCCAGAGGCTGCTCTCGAGGTTGACGCGCAGCACGTCGCGCGCGTCGTCCGTCTTCGTGCGGTGCAACGGCGTGATGAGGGTGCTGCCCACCGCGTGCGCGAG
The DNA here is from genome assembly GCF_013389665.1 of Microbacterium oleivorans. Taxonomy (NCBI): domain Bacteria; kingdom Bacillati; phylum Actinomycetota; class Actinomycetes; order Micrococcales; family Microbacteriaceae; genus Microbacterium; species Microbacterium oleivorans. Next base: position 2,003,541 of record NZ_CP058316.1, read on the forward strand.
CAGGGCGGGCGCGGCGCCGAGCGCGGTGCGGCACTCAGCGAATGCTGTCGCCGCACCCTCGGGCGTTGTGACGTCGGTTTCGATGTGCGCCTCGGCGTCGACGTCGGCGAGGGTCGCGGCATCCCGGCCCACGGCCGCGACGCGCAGGCCGCGGGTGCGCAGCCGTGCGACGAGGGCGCGGCCCACGCCGCCGCGGGCGCCGGTGACGAGAGCGATGTCGTTCGTGGTCATGGGGTTCCGTTCGGTCGGGTCAGCCGGGGGCCGGCACCGCGACGTCGCCGCGCCGGATGGCGTCGGCGCGGTCGCGGATCGCGGTGATCTCGTCCTCGTCGAGGCGGCCGAGGTTCTTCACCTGCAGCGCCATGCGGTGGTTCTCGGCGAGCGGCTCTTCGTGCCGGATGAGGTAGTCCCAGTAGAGGGTCGTGAACGGGCAGGCATCCTCGCCGATCCGCTTCGCCGGGTCGAACGGGCACGTCTTGCAGTACGGGCTCATCCGGTCGATGTACTTCCCCGTCGCCGCGTAGGGCTTGCTGGCCATGAGCCCGCCGTCGGCGTACTGGCTCATGCCGAGCGTGTTCGGAAGCTCGGCCCATTCGACCGCGTCGACGTACACCGCGAGGTACCAGGCGTGCACCTCGCGCGGGTCGACGCCCAGCAGCATCGCGTAGAGCCCGGTGACCATGAGGCGCTGGATGTGGTGGGCGTACCCGTTCTCGAGGGTCGTCCCGATGGCATCCTTCAGACACGCCATGGGGGTGTCGCCGGTCCAGTACCAGTCCGGGAGGGGCTCGAACGCCTCGAACGCGTTCCGCTGCAGGTAGCCGGGCATCTGCGTCCAATAGACGCCGCGCACGTATTCGCGCCACCCGAGGATCTGCCGGATGAAACCCTCGACCGCAGGCAGCGGAGCGCGCTCGGACCGGTACGCCTCCTCGGCGGCGGCCACGACCTCGCGCGGATGCAGCAGCTTCAGGTTCATCGACGACGACAGGTGCGCGTGCCAGAGCCACGGCTCGCCGGGCCACATCGCGTCCTGGGCGTCGCCGAAGCCGGGCAGCCGCTCGTCGATGAACAGCTGCAGCGCCTCGAGGGCCTGCGCACGGGTGACCGGCCACGCGAACGTGTCGAGCGAACCGGGGTGCTCGGCGAACTCCCTCTCGACGAGGGCGATCACCTCGCGCGTGACCTCGTCGGGCGGGAAGGTCGCGCGCGGCGGCACCAGGCCCGGACCCTGCTTCGGGAACGCCTTGCGGTTGTCTGCGTCGTAGTTCCACTGGCCGCCGACGGGTTGACCCCGCTCTGTCATGAGGATGCCGTGGCGCTTTCGCATCTCGCGGTAGAAGTACTCCATCCGCAGCGAGGCGCGGCCCTCGGCGTGCTCGGCGAACTCGGCGACGGTCGAGAAGAAGTGCCGGTCTTCGCGGATGTCGAGGGGGATGCCGGCGGCATCCGCCGTCTGCTGCAGCGCCTCGCGCACCCGCCACTCGCCGGGCTCGGTCATCACGAGTGCCGCGGGCTCGAGCCTCTTCAGGTCGGCCGCGAGCTGGTCGGCGAGGGTGCGCTTGTTTCCGCGCGCGTCGAGCTCGGTGAAGTGCAGGGTGTGCCCCGCCTCGCGCTGGTCGGCGGCGAAGTGGCGCATCGCGGCGAGGAACACCGCGGTGCGGGGCTTCGAGCTCCACACATGGGTCGACTCCTCGGCGACCTCCGCCATCCAGACGGCATCCTGTGCGGGGTCGAAGTCGTCGAACCCGCTCGCGTCGGGGTCGAGCTGGTCGCCCAGGACGATGACGAGGTTTCGGAGCACGGTGTCAGCGTAGGAACCGCATCCGACGTTCCCTATCGCTTGTGCAGAGGGCAGGGCTGCGCTAGCTGTGCGAAGCGGGGACGGTCATGAAGGCGCGGGGATCCGGCGCGTCTCGGTGTCTTTCCCATCAGCGCAAAGCCGTCAGCAAGTGTCTGCCCATCGATAGGTATCGTTTTCTGTTACGGTACCTGCATGGAAGCAAAGTTGATGGCTCTCCGGCGCGGGATGCTCGAACCTGTGGTCCTTGCAACGGTCGAGCATGAACAGCGCTACGCCGGCGAGATCGCCGAGTGTCTCCGGGCGGCAGGCTTCCCCGTGCAGGACGGAACACTGCACCCACTGCTCAACCGACTGCGCCGTGAGGGACTTGTCATCCATGAGTGGCACGAATCCCCGACTGGCCCTCCGCGCAAGTACCTCAAGCTCTCCGAGGATGGCCGTGCTCAGCTCGAGCAGTTTCGGGCCTATTTCCACACCCTCGCATCGATGCTCGACTCGATAGGACGATGACCATGACCGACCTTTCTCTTGCCGGCCACGCTGGCGCGTTCTCGATCACTTCGGAAGCCAAGCAGCTGATCCTCGACTACCTCGCAGGCGTGAGAGAGTCGACGTCCGCCGACGCCGACGGGGACGAGACGGTTCGCGACATCGAGACCGCAATCGGCGACCGCCTCTACGCCGTCCTCAGCGGAGGCGATGAGATCGACGAAGCCGCAGTAGCCGGCATCCTCGACGAATTCGGCCCACTGGACATGCAGAACGGTGTCTCCCATCGCAAGGCCCCCCTGCTGTGTCGCATCGAGGAAGGCAAGCAGATCTCCGGACTCTGCCTCGGTATCGCCACGCGAACCGATCTTCGCGTCGACTGGGTCCGCAGCATCGCCGTCATCTTGGGTCTGTTCACCGGAGGGCTGCTGGTGATCGCGTACCTCGTCGCACTCCTCTTCGCCCCACGCCTGCGAACCGTCGCCGAGTATCAGCACGCAATTCGCGTCGGCAAGCGATCACGCAACGCACCCGGTTCGTCGTTGGCGTCAGGAAGATAGCCGCTTCCGCCGCCGCGACTGCAAACCGAACGCCGCGCAGGTCCGAGCGTTCTGTGTGAGCACCTATCATCTCGTCGAGTTGCGCGCTTATGGTCTCCCCATGGGACGCATCATCGTGGAGCAGATCATCACCGCCGACGGATTCGTGCAGGACGCGGAAGGCGGGATGAAGTTCATGAACGCTGCGCCGATCGACAGCACCGATTCCGACCAGATCCGACTCCTGGAGCACACCGGCGCGATTGTCCTCGGGCGGAAAACCTACGAGATGTTCGTTGAGTACTGGCCGGCGGTCGACCCGGCGGACGAACCCGTTGCAGCGCCGATCAACTCTCTTCCCAAGCATGTCGTGAGCAACACGATCGACGTCGCACCGTGGGGTCCGCATCGCGAAGCGACCGTCCAGCCTGGAGACCCGGTCGCCGCTCTCACCAGGCTGCGGACCGATGTGGACGGGAACGTATTGGTGTGGGGCAGCCTGCAACTCACGGACGCGCTTTTCAACGCAGGGCTCGTCGATGTGCTGCGACTTCGCCAGATCCCGAGTCTCATCGGGGACGGTCGCGGTCCGACCCCTCGGGACCTCCATCAGGCGGTCGTCCACCAGGTGGGTCTTCACGCCGGATCCAATTGGGTCACCACAGAGTACGAACTCACGCCCCACTCCCGGCTAGGCCCGGCGTTCTGAGCGGAAGCAGAATCCGGGCGAGGGCGTGGAGCCGCGACCGGCCGCGGTGGCTGCAGGCCTTCGACCACCTGCGGCCAGGACCCGCTGACGGTGCCTTGCCTCGAACCTCTCGCGCGCCTCAGCCGGCGAGCACGCCCGCCTCGGCACGGAGCAGGCCGCCGAGGAAGCGGGCGATCTCACCCGGACCGGATGCGGGGGCCGCGGCCTCGACATCGGGGTTGTAGTTCGTGTTCGTGTTGAGGTCGTAGGTCACGAGGCGCCCGTCGACCGTCTCGACGAACTCGATCCCGGCGATGCGGATGCCGGCGGCGTGCAGGAACTCGCGGTGCTGAGCCACGAGCGGGTGCTCGGCCGTGACCTCGTCGCGCAGGGCGAACGGCGGGAACGCCGGCTCGACGCCGCCCACGACACCGGGCTCCACGACGCACGCGTCGGCGGGGCAGAGCTCGAAGCTGCCCGCGCTCGTGTCGACCCGCACCGCGTAGACGAACTCGCCCGCGACGTACTCCGCACGCGTGACGAAGGGCTCGCGCGCGAACAGGAACTCCTGGATGAGCGTGATGCCGTCGGGGGATGCCTCGAACTCGGGCCCGTCGACCCAGGCGTCGAACTCGTCGTGGGAATCCCACCGGCGAACCCCGAGCCCCTTGCCGCCCTGGTTGTGCTTGCTGATGAAGGGTGCCGTGAACTCGCGCGCGCGTCGCGTCAGGTCGGCGGTGCCGAACACCGCGCTCGTACGCGGCACCTCGATTCCGCTCGCGCGGAGCGCCGCGTGCTGCGCGACCTTGCTGACCTCGAACTCCAGCACGTGACTGCCGCCGATCACGGTTCGGCCCCATGACTCGAGCCAGCGGAGCACGGCGCGGCCGTACTCCTTCGACTCGGCGTGGTCGCGGGTGTGGGCCGAGGCCGACAGCCGCGACCAGAAGACGCCCTGCGGCGGCTCCGCCGACAGGTCGATCGAGCCGCCCGTGAGCAACCATTGCTCGGCAGGAACGCCCGCGGATTCGAAAGCGGCGGCGAAGGGCGCCCACCACTCCGGGTTCTCGTGGATGACGTACACCTGGGGCGAACTCGACATCCCGCCAGGCTAAACCGACGGAGCGGGGTCGCGGGCCGCATGACGGACCGTGACGCGCTTCGGCCGTCGGGAGGCTACACCGGTACCGGGCGTGTGAGGATCGACGGGATCGACGGACGCTCCCTGGGAAAGGCTGCACGCATGAGATTCGGATACTGGACGCCGACCTACGGCGGCTGGCTGCGCAACGTCGCCGACGAGCAGACGCCCGCGACGTTCGAGCACATCGCCCGCATCGCCCTCGCCGCGGAGGACGGGGGCTTCGACGTCACGCTCGTGCCCGAGCTCAATCTGAACGACATCAAGGGCCACACGGGCCCGGCCCTCGATGCCTGGGCGATCGCGACCGCGACCGCAGCGGTGACCTCGCGGATCGAGATCATGGCCGCGCTACGCCCGAGCTACCACCCCGTCGCGCTCGCCGCGAAGCAGGCGACGACGATCCAGGAGATCGCGCAGGGCCGCTTCACCCTCAACGTCGTGTCGGCGTGGTGGGCCGAGGAGGCGCGCCAGTACGGCATCTCGTTCGCCGACCACGACGACCGTTATGCGCTGACGACCGAGTACGTCGATGTGCTGCGCGGGCTGTGGTCGGAGACCCCGTTCAGTCACGAGGGTCGCCACTTCTCGCTCGAGGGCACCCATCTCGAGCCGAAGCCCTCCACCCAGCCGCTCATCTACGCGGGCGGCGAGAGCGAGGCGGGCCGCGCCGCGATCGCGGGGTTTGCCGACGCCTATGTGACCCACGGCGGCACCGTCGACGAGCTCCGCACGAAGGTCGCCGACATGCGGGCGCGCCGCGAGCGCGCCGGCAAGCCCGCCTTCCGGCACTTCGGCATGGCGGCGTTCGCCATCGTCCGCGACACCGAGGAGGAGGCGCAGGCCGAGCTCGCCCGCATCACCGACGTGCGCTCGGGCGCGGCCTACGAGTCGTACCAGGACTTCGTGACCAAGTCGCAGCTCGACGTCGAGATCAGCCTGCGCGAGTACTCGGTGTCGAATCGCGGCCTGCGCCCCGAGCTCATCGGCACGCCGCAGCAGGTCGCCGACCGCATCCGGCAGTTCCAGGATGTCGGCGTCGACACGCTGCTGCTGCAGTTCTCGCCGGCGCTCGACGAGCTCGAGCGCTTCGCCGAGCAGGTCATCCCGCTCGTGAACGACGTGCGCGGCTGACGACCTCGATGGCGTGCGTGTGCGAGCCTGGAACGCACCGGAGGTGGTGCCGTCATGACCAGGTCACGTACGATCCTCGCCACGTGCGGCGGGTGGAGCCCGGCGCAGTGGGGCGACGTCGAGTTCAGTCCGCTGCAGCGCTACGCGCTCGATCTGACCGGGGTGACGGGGCGGCGGCCGCGCGTGGCGTTCATCAACACCGCGGCGGGGGACCAGCGCGTCGACGAAGGGCGCGAGCTCGCGGCGGCGCAGCAGCTGGGTGTCGATGCCGTGCACATCCGACTCTTCGGGCGCAATCAGCCCGACCTCCGGGAGGCGGTGCTGGCGAGCGACCTCGTCTGGGTCGCCGGCGGCAGCGTCGCCAATCTGCTCGCCGTGTGGCGCGTCCACGGGCTGCCCGAGGTGCTCGCCGCGGCGGCCGACCAGGGAACCGTACTGGCGGGCACGTCGGCCGGCGCGATCTGCTGGCACGTCGGAGGCCCGACCACGACCTTCGGTCCCGTCGCCGTGATCGACGACGCGCTGGGCTTCGTCGATCGTTCCGTGGGCGTGCATTACGACTCGCAGCCCGACCGGCGCCCGGCGCTGCAGCGGGCCGTTGCCGACGGGACTCTGCCGAACGGGTTCGGTCTCGACGAGGGCGCCGCGGTGCTCTATGTGGATGGCGAACCGGTGGAGATGCTGACCGAGGCGCCGGACGGTGCCGTCTGGGCGGTCAAGCGCGACGGCGACGGCGTCACCGAGTCACGCTGCGAGACCCGCCTGCTCGCCTGATCCCACCGCCGGAGCGTCTGTCAACAGCCCGCCGGGCTCCCGCGAACGCGCGCAGACTGGACGTATGTCCCGAGCCGCCGCCGCTGCGACCCCGCTGCCGAAGACCTGCGCATCGTGCGGGCGCGAGATGCAGTGGCGCGCCAAGTGGGCGAAGAACTGGGACGAGGTGCGCTACTGCTCCGACGCCTGCCGCCGCCGCGGCATCCGTCGTGTCGATGCGCAGCTGAGCGAGACGATCCTCGACCTGCTGGGAGCGCGCGCCGCGGGAGCGACGATCTGCCCGTCGGAGGCGGCGCGCAAGGTCGGCGGCGACGAGTGGCGCGACCTCATGGAGCCCGCTCGCCGCGCGGCTCGGCGGCTCGTGGCCGACGGCGAGGTCGAGATCACCCAGCGCGGGGCGGTCGTCGATCCGTCAACGGCGAAGGGGCCGATCCGGATTCGCCGCCGCGCTCGCTGACCGCCCCGCCCAGACGTCCAGCACCGCGTTTCGCGCTGCCTCGGCCGCCCCGGCGACCGCGCCGACGACCACCACGTCGGCGCCGAGGTCCGAGGCCACCAGCTCGGGGGCCGGCAGGTCGAGGTCGGTCGGCAGGAAGCGTCGCGCAGCGGCCACCACCTCCTCGATCCCGGCCGAGATCCCGCCGGAGACGACCACCCGCTGCGGGTCGAACATGCTGCCGAGGACGCTCACGATGCGCGCGAGGGTGAGTCCGACGCGCTCGGCGATGCGCAGGGCATCGGGGTCGCCGCCCGCCGCGAGCTCCAGCACCGTGCGCGCGTCGAGGTCGGCGGGCGCGACGGACGCCAGCGCACTCTGCGGCGCGAGCCCTCCGCCGGTCGCGGCCTCGGCCGCCCACTCGGCCGCACGCACGCCCAGCCCCTCGGCATTGCCCACGCCCTCGACGTGGTCGAACGCCACCATCTCGCCGACACCCCCGTGCCGCCCGCGCAGCAGGTGGCCGTCCACGACCACGCCGGCCCCGAGCCGGGTGCCGGCGAGGAGCGCGATGTAGTCGCGGCATCCCGCGGCGGCGCCCACCGACCCTTCGGCGACGGCCGCGAGGGACGCGTCGTTGTCGATGCGCACGATCGGCGCCCAGGCGAGCGCGTCGACGAGCCCGGGGTTCATCCGTTCCCAGAAACCCGTCGGATGCCGCGGCGATCGACCGGCGGCGTCGACGGGCGCCGGCACCCCGACGCAGACGGCGAGCACCTGCCCGCGGGCGACGCCGGCCTCGGCCAGCGCCTCGTCGATCACGGTCGTGATGCGGACCGCGCGGCCGGCGGCGTCGTCGCCGTCGAGCTCGAGTGTCGCGCGTCGCGTCGCGAGGGCGCGCGATCGCAGATCGGTCACCGTGGCGGTGACGTGGACGTGGCCGGCGTCCACTCCGACGAGCACGGCGGCGTCGTCGCGCAGCGCGAAACGTCGCGCCGGGCGGCCCTTGCGGTAATCGCCCGCGAGGCGGGCATTGGGCAGCTCCTGCAGCAGCCCGAGGTCGACGAGCGCGTCCATCGCGTCGATCGTGGTCGACCGGGTGAGGCCCGTCGCCTCGATGGCGTCGGTGGCGGTGAACTCCCCGGCGTGCCAGGCGAACGCGAGGACCGCGTCGTGGCTTGCGGGGCGCGGCGGGGCCGCCGCCATCGTCGTCGTCGACATCGAGTGTTGACCTTTCTCGTCCGGCCCTGCCATACTGCCGTTCATCAGTTGATTTGGCGAGTAAATTTACTCGGTGGTGTTTCCAGCGCGATGAGGCGATCGGAGGACGCAGGTGTCGGAGAAGACGAGACGGGCGAGGCGGGTGGTCGCGGCGACGGCAGTGGCCGCACTCGCCGGTGCGCTGCTGGTGGGGTGCTCGGCCGACGGCCGCGAGACCATCCGCTTCACGTTCAGCAAACGCGAGGCGCTCACCTTCATGCAGGACACCGTGAGTGACTACAACGCCTCGCAGAACCGCGTTCGCGTCGAGATGGACACGTCGGGAGTGGATGTCGTCTCGGCGAGCTTCGTCCGGGGCAACCCGCCCGACATCATGCTCGCCAACTACAACTACGAGGTCGCCCGATTCGTGCAGCGCTGCGCCCTGATCGACCTCTCCGATACGGCGGCCGCCGCCAGCACGCGCGCGGACCTCGAGCCCCTGATGGACCAGTACGGCACCTGCGACGGTCGCACCAGTGCGCTGCCCTACTCGGTGATGGCCTCGTCGGTCATCTACAACACGGCCGTCTTCGACGAGCTCGGGCTCGAGGTTCCCGAGACATGGAGCGAGCTCATCGCCGTCTGCGACGCGCTCCAGGCCGCGGGGGTCACGCCCTTCTACGGCACCTTCAAGGACGACTGGACGATCGCACAGGGCTGGTACGACTACGCCGTGGGCGGCTCGGTCGACGTGCTCGAGTTCTTCGACCGGCTCGCTTCCGAGGGCGCCGAGGTCGGCCCCGACTCGGACACGTCCTTCGAGAAGGACTTCGCCGAGCCCGCCGACCGCATGCTCGAGCTGACCACGACGTACGTGAACCCCGACGCCGCCAGTCGCGGCTACGGCGACGGCAACCTCGCGTTCGCGAACGGCGAGGCCGCGATGTACCTGCAGGGCCCGTGGGCCTTCAGCGAGATCGCCAAGACCGCGCCCGATCTGCCCCTGGGCACGTTCCCGCTGCCGATGACCGAAGACCCCGACGACCGTGCCGTGCGCGTGAACATGGACCTCGCCGCGATGATCCCCGAGGGGTCGGCGCACCAGGATGCCGCGCGCGACTTCCTCGAGTACCTCTTCCAGCCCGAGATCATCGAGGCCTACAACGCCTCGCAGCTCGGCTTCGCCCCCACGAACGATGCGGCACCGCCGGAGGACCCGCGGATCGCGGGCATGCAGGAGTTCTACGACACCGGGCGCATCTATCAGGGCCCGTCGGTGCTCGTCCCCAAGACCATCCCGGTCATGGCCTACGCCCAGGCGATGGTCTTCGGCGACAGCCCGGCATCCGTGCTCCGGACGATGGACACCGATTGGGCGCGACTGGCCTTCCGCCAGCCCGCGCTGACGACCGAGGCGGAGGCCGCGCGATGACCACGACGAGCACTGCCGCGACGACCAGTCCGACGACGACCATCGTCACCGGGGGCGACCGGCGCGCGCGTCGCAGCTCACGCCGCGTCGAGCCGATCTACTACCTCTTCCTGCTGCCGAGCCTCGTGCTGTTCACGCTCGCGATCACGGTGCCGGGTCTCATCGGCATCTTCTTCAGCCTGACCGACTCGATCGGCATCGGAGAATGGCGCTTCATCGGGCTGACGAACTACATCGCGCTGTTCAGTGACCCGGCGATCCTGCAGAGCTACCTGTTCACCGCGGGGTTCGCGATCGCGACGGTCGTCGTCGTGAACGTGATCGCCTTCCTGCTCGCGGTGGGGCTGACCTCGCGCATCCGCTTCAAGACCGGGCTGCGTACGATCTTCGTCATCCCCATGGTGATCTCGGGCATCATCATCGCCTACGTCTTCAACTTCCTCTTCTCGAACTCGCTGCCCGAGGCGGGCACGGCGCTGGGGCTGCCGTGGCTGCAGACCAGCCTGCTCGCCAACCCCGACCTCGCGTGGATCGCGATCGTGATCGTGACCGCGTGGCAGGCCATCCCGGGAACGCTGCTGATCTACATCGCCGGACTCCTCTCGGTGCCGGGCGACGTCTACGAGGCGGCCGACCTCGACGGTGCGACGAAGACGCAGCAGTTGCTGCGCATCACCGTCCCTCTCGTCGCGGGATACGTCGTGATCAACGTCATCCTCGGGTTCAAGGGCTTCCTCAACGCCTACGACATCATCGTCGGGCTCACCAACGGGGGCCCGGGAACGGCGACCCGCAGCGTCGCGATGACGATCATCGCGGGCTTCAACGGCGGCGACTACGCGTACCAGATGGCCAACGCGACCGTCTTCTTCGTCGTCGCCGTGCTCATCTCGCTCCTCCAGCTCTCGCTCACGCGCGGAAGGAACTCGTTCTGATGTCCACCTCTCAGCCCGCGCTCGCCTTCGAGCAGGCGGACGCCGTCACCGTCGACGCGCGCCGCTCGGCGCCGCGCCCCCGGCGCCGAGGAATGACCGAACGCGTCAGCTGGTCGGGCACGGTCATCCTCGTGCTCTGCGCCGTCACGGTGCTGCTGCCGCTCTACGTCACCGTCTCGATGGCGTTCAAGACGACCGCGCAGGCCGTCGACGGCAACGCCTTCTCGCTGCCGGCGCCCTTCAGCATCGACGGGTTCGTCCAAGCATGGAACCTCACGCGGTTCCCGGTGGGGGCGGGGATCTCATTCTTCGTGACCGCCGGAACGGTGATCGCGACGATCATCCTCGCCGCCTTCGCGTCGTACGCGATCGTGCGCAACTGGGACCGGCGGCTGTTCCGGTACTCGTTCTTCTACCTGCTCGCGGCGATGTTCATCCCGTTCCCCGTCGTGGCGCTGCCCCAGATCCAGCTCACCGGACGTCTCGGGCTCGACAACCCGGTCGGCGTCGTGCTGCTGGCGACGATGTTCCAGCTGAGCTTCAGCGTGCTGCTGTTCACCGCGTTCCTGCGCTCGATCCCGATCGAGCTCGAGGAGAGCGCCCGCATCGACGGCGCGTCGACGTGGCAGACGTTCTGGCGGCTGATCTTCCCGCTCCTCGCGCCGATGAGCGCGACGGTGGGCATCTTCGCCTTCCTCTACGCCTGGAACGACTTCATGCTGCCGTCGCTGATCATCTCCGACCCGGCCATGCAGACGCTCCCGGTTCGGCAGAACCTGTTCCAGACCCAGTTCAGCAACAACTACAACGTCTCGTTCGCGTCCTATCTCATGGCCATGGCGCCCGCGATCCTCGCCTACTTGTTCACTCAGCGCTGGGTGATGGAAGGTGTCACCCAGGGGGCCGTCAAGGGCTGACCCGCCGCCACCCGCCGCCACCCGCCGTCCCCGAGAAGCACCACGACCGAACGACCGAAAGGAACAACCCTGTGACCTCCCCGCTCGACCTCGTCCACGACGCCGGCCCCGGTGAACAGACCGCCCCGTGGTGGCGGCAAGGCGTGGTGTATCAGATCTATCCCCGCAGCTTCGCGGATGCGAACGGCGACGGCCTGGGCGACCTGCCCGGCATCACCGCTCGCGTCGACTACCTCGCCGAGCTGGGGGTGGATGCCGTGTGGCTGAGCCCGTTCTATCCCTCGGAGCTCGCCGACGGCGGGTACGACGTGGCCGACTACCGCGACGTCGACCCGCGGCTGGGCACGCTCGAGGACTTCGACGCCATGCTCGCGGCGCTGCACGCGAACGGCATCAAGGTCGTCGTCGACATCGTGCCGAACCACACCTCCGACCAGCACGTCTGGTTCCGGGAGGCGCTCGAGGCCGGGCGCGGTTCGGCCGCGCGGGAGCGCTACATCTTCCGCGAGGGATCGGGTCCGGACGGTGCCGAGCCGCCCACCGACTGGCGGTCGCTGTTCGGCGGGTCGGCCTGGGAACGGGTCGCCGACGGCCAGTGGTACCTGCACAACTTCGCGCGGGAGCAGCCCGACCTCAACTGGGATCACCCCGATGTGCACGCCGACTTCGTCGAGACGCTGCGGTTCTGGTCGGACCGCGGGGTCGACGGCTTCCGCATCGACGTCGCCCACATGCTGACGAAGGACCTGTCCGAGCCGCTGCCCTCCCGCGCCGAGCTCGAGCGGATCCCGCGGGATGGCAACCACCCGCTGGTCGACCGCGACGACGTGCACGAGGTGTACGCCGAGTGGCGTGCGGTGTTCGACTCGTACGATCCGCCGCGCACGGCCGTGGCCGAGGCGTGGGTGGATCCGTCGCGCATCCACCTGTACGCGCGCCCCGAGAGCCTCGGGCAGGCGTTCAACTTCGACCTGCTGGAGGCCGACTTCGCCGCTGCGGCCTTCCGCCGCATCATCGCCGACAACCTCGCTCTCGCGACGCAGTCGGGCTCGTCGAGCACCTGGGTGCTCTCGAACCACGACGTCGTCCGTCACGCCACGCGCTACGGACTGCGGGTGCCCACGGCCGACACCGCCCTGCCGACGCGTCACGGCGGGCAGTGGCTCGTCGACGGCGGCGACGAGGCGGGGCTCGACCGCGACCGCGGGCTGCGCCGCGCGACCGCCGCCACGATGTTCATCCTGGGGCTGCCCGGCTCGACGTACGTCTACCAGGGCGAAGAGCTCGGCCTGCACGAGGTGGCCGACATCGCGGCATCCGAGCGTCAGGACCCGACCTTCTTCCGAACCGAGGGCGCCGAGGTGGGCCGTGACGGATGCCGCGTACCGCTGCCCTGGACCGCGGGCGGGGACTCGTTCGGCTTCGGTCCGGCAGGCGCGCACCTGCCGCAGCCGGCGTGCTTCTCGGAGAATGCCGTGGAGGTGGAGGACACCGACCCGCGCTCCACCCTCAACCTGTATCGCGAGGCGCTGCGCCTGCGTCACCTCTTCCAGGCCGCTGAGGGGCTGCGGTGGATCGACACCGGGCGCGACGACGTCCTGCACTTCGCGCGCCCGAACGGATGGCAGGTCGTCACGACGTTCGGCGACGCGTCCTACGCGCTGCCGGTGGGCGAGGTGGCGTTGTCGACGCGGCCGGTGTCGGAGGGGATGCTGCCGGGGGAGGCGACGGCCTGGATCGCGCCGTAGCCGCGCTGAGGCACCCGGTCGAAGTCGGACTCGCGGATGCGGGCGTGGACGCCGCACACGATGTCGACCACCTGTGAGATGTCGAAGTCGGTCGCCGCGCTGAGGTAGGCGTAGGCGAGGTGCTCGTCCATGCCCCAGCGTGCGGCGATCAGGTCGATCGCCGCACGCACGCATCTGCGCATCGCCTCGGCGAGGTCGATGTCGAGGCCGGTCGGCACCAGGAACTCCTCGGTGCGGACGAGCGGGCCAGCCAGCTCGCCGAACTCGCTCAGAGCCTCCGAGCGCGGGATGACGTCGAATCGGAGTGTCGCCCGGAGCGACGCCTCGAGGGCGGTGAGAGCCACCTCGCCGTCGCCCTGGGCGAAGTGGGGGTCACCGACGTATGCGAGGGCGCCGGGTGCCTGGACCGGCAGGTAGAGGCTCGTGCCCTCGACGAGAAGGTTGATGTCGAGGTTGCCCCCGTGCGCGCCCGGCGGGACCGAATGCGGACGCTCGTCCCCCGCGACGGCCACCCCAATCGTGCCGAGGAAGGGCCGCAGCGGGAACTCGACGACCCGGTCCCCGTCGTCGGTGAGCGGAAGGGTGCCCACCTCACCCGACGCCCGCTGCTCGACCGGCGTGAAGACGCTCACCGTCGTGCCGCTGCGCGGGAGGACGCCCACCAGCGCGCCCTTCCCGTGCCGGTTCGAGATGACGCCGTACGGCACGCGGGGCACGAGTTTCTCGACGGTGATCTTCAGGAGGTCGCCGGGGAGTGCGCCCTCCACGTGGATCGGCCCGGTGACCACGTGGGGCCCGTCGGCGGCGGGGTCGCGCGACAGCTGCGCGGCGATCGCGACCGCATCCTCGAGCACGTCGTCCGCGCCGACCCCGTGGCTGCCGAAGAAGGCGCGCGGGTCCTTGCCCTGATCCTCGAGGATGCCCTCGTGGCTGACGGTGTCGATCGTCACGCTCGCGCCGGAGGCGATGGTCAGCACGGGCGCGTCGGCTGCGCACGGCAGGCGTCCCCACAGCACGGTGTCCGGTCGGGCCGGCAGGTAGTGGTCACCGGGGAGGTCGCCGACGCCCGGCTGCAGCACGCTCACACGACCACCGGCTCGCGTCGAGCGGGGGTGAACAGCCGGGCGTGGCCGAGCACGACGACGGCGACGGTGAGGGCGGCCGACAGGAGGAGCGGAACACCCGGCCCGAACGGCAGCAGCAGGGTGCCGACGAGCGCGCCGAGGAACAGGACGACGATGGCGCCGAGCCGCCGGTTCCACACCCCGCGGACGCCGTCGTCGACGAGCGACTCGCTCGCGAGGGAGGTGAGGGTCGAGGTCACCACGACGGTGGTCATGTCGGCGACCGCGACGCTCCGCGCGACCGCTGCCTGCAGGCCCATCGCCGCCGCGGTGAGGGTCGAGGCGGTGAGGACGACGGCCTCGGTGTCGCGCGCCTCGGGGAAGAGGAGCGCGACGCCCAGCCCCGCCAGGACGACCGCGCCCGCCGTCAGCAGGCCCGAGACCGCGCCGCCCCACTCCTTGCGGCGGGACTTCAGGAACAGCCCGGCGGCGAAGGCCGCGACGGTGAAGGCGGCCAGCGCGATGGCCGGCCCGAGCACCGGGAGGTCGTCGCCGCCGGCGACGGCCATCCCCAGGATGACGATGTTCCCCGTCATGTTGCCGACGAAGACGCGGTCGAGGGCGAGGTACCCGACGGCATCGACCAGACCCGTCACGAAGGTCAGGAGCATGAGCGCAAGAAGGGCGGTTCGGCGCTCGGCCGGCGCCAGGTGGCGTCGTCCGGGTGCCCGGGTCGAGCGATCGCGTCGCATAGGAGGCCTCTCGTCGCGACCCCCCACGGGCCGGTTCGACACGAGAGTAGCGGATGACGTGCGATTGGTCCTACCGGAGCGTCATCCGGTCCGCTCCGCGAGATCGCGGATCTCGGCCAGATGGATGCGCATGGCGTACTCCGCCGCGTCCGGATCACGCGCGACGAGGGCTGCGAGGATGCGGGCGTGGCCCTCGTGCGACAGGCGGCGGCCGTCGGCGTCGAGGTGCGAGTACAGGCGCGCCGCGACCGTCCACGATGCCGTCAGCTCACCGAGCGCAGCCAGCAGCGGATTGCCGGTCGCCTGGGCGACCGCGGTGTGGAAGGCGATGTCGAGGGTGGCCGAGCCCTCCGGATCGCTCTCGCTCCCGGAGTCGAGAAGGGCGCGGAGCGCGTCGAGCTGAGCCCGGTCGACCCGATCGGCGGCGAGCCGCACCAGTTGCGGCTCGATCACCGCCCGGAACTCGACGGCGTTGCGGAACTCGGCCGCGACGTCGTTCATCCGCTCCGTCAGGGCGGCCGCGAGCGGCACCGTGCGGGCCACCCGGTTGGCGCTTCCCTGTCGTCGTTCGACGAGTCCGCGCCCGGCGAGGCGGGTGAGTGCCTCGCGAAGTGCGTTGCGCGAGACGCCGAGCGTCTCGGCGAGCACGCGCTCGGGCGGCAGCGCCGCACCGAGCGAGAGTTCTCCCGAGACGATGAGGCGCTCGACGTACCGGGCGATGTCGTCGGCGACGAGTCCGTGCGTGCGGGGGAGGGGGCCGAGGCCCGCTCCGGTGGTGTCGGTCACGACGGGTTGCTCCTCATCTCGCGGTCCGCCGGCTCAGTCTGGCACGGACGCGCGTCCGTGCCGCCGGATCCGGCGCACGCGCACCGCGCGTTCCGTTGAGATTCCGAACGTGTAAAACACTCGTTACGGTCCTACCAATCATGGCGTCCGGCTGCGGGCAGGCGCCTAGCGTCGGTGGCACATCGGTCCGGTGGGCGGGGCGTGAGGGAGGGTGGAGCACCGTGAAGAGAGCAGCGAAGAACCCGGCGGTGCAGATCGGTCTCGCGGCCGTCCTGGGGATCGTCTTCGGTCTCGTCCTGGGCGACGCGGCCGCAAACCTGGCCTTCGTCGGCGACATCTTCATCCGCCTCATCCAGATGGCCATCGTGCCGCTCGTGATGTCGTCGATCATCGTCGCCACCGGGTCGCTCCGCGGCTCGGGGATGGGCCGCCTGGCCACCCGCACCTTCGCATGGATGCTGGGCTTCGCGGCCGTCTCCGCCGTGGTCGCATGGATCATCGGCTCGCTCGTGCAGCCGGGTGCGGGCGTCGACTTCTCGGGCGCCGTCGACCCGGCCCTCGAGGATGCCGCGGGCGAAGCCGCCGGGTGGCAGGAGACCGTCGTCGGCTTCGTCTCGACCAACGTCTTCGAGGCGATGTCGGGCGCCGCCATGGTCCCGATCATCGTGTTCTCACTGTTGTTCGGCGCAGCACTCAACGTGTACGTCACGACGAGCGGCAACCGCCTGGTGCTGGACTTCTTCGATCAGATCCAGCAGGTGGTGCTGACGATGATCCGGTTCGTCATGGTGATCGCGCCGATCGGCGTCTTCTGCCTGCTGGCCGATCTCGCGGGGACCGTCGGGTTCGGCGTCGTGCTGGGCGCTCTCGGCTACCTGGGGTCGACCCTGCTGGGGGTGCTGATCCTCCTCGCGCTGTTCGTCGGGGTGGTGTGGGCGCGCACGCGCGTCAACATCGGCCTGCTTCCCGCCAAGCTCGCGCAGCAGACGATGATCGCGGTCACGACGACGAGCTCGGCGGTGACCTACCCGACCGTGCTGAAGACCGCGATCGAGCGGGTCGGGGTCGCTCGCCCCGTCGCGAACTTCACCCTCTCGGTGGGCCTGACGATGGGCTCGTATGGGGCGGTGCTCAACTACATGCTCGTCGTCCTGTTCCTCGCGCAGTCCGGCGGACTCGACCTCGACCCGGGCACCATCGTGCTCGGCATGGCGTTGGCCGTGCTCCTGAACATGGGCACGATCACGGTGCCCGGCGGCTTCCCGGTCGTGGCGACCTTCCTGGCGACATCGCTCGGGCTGCCGCTCGAGGCGGTGGGCCTCCTCATCGCCGTCGATTGGTTCGCGGGGGTGTTCCGCACCTTCCTCAACGTCAACGGCGACACCTTCGTCGCCATGCTCGTCGCGGACGCCGGCGGCGACCTCGATCGCGACGTCTACGCGGGGCGGACTTCCACCTCGGTGGTCACCGCCTGACCCTGGCGTAAGGCGCCCATAGGGCGATATCATCGCCGTATGACGATTGATGCGGTCGAGGCGACGCGTGAACCGGTCGAGCTCGATGCCCGGGCGACCGAGATCTACGCGCATCTCTTCCAGGCACTCGCCGATCCCACACGGCTGGCCGTGCTGCAGCACCTCTCGTACGGCGAGCACCGCGTCCGCGATCTCGTCGACCACGTCGGGCTCGCGCAGTCGACGGTCAGCAAGCACGTCGCGTTCCTGCTCGAGTGCGGGCTGGTCACCGTGCGTCCCGAGGGGCGGGCATCCTGGTACGCGCTGGCCGAGCCCGACGCGACCGCCGTGCTCATCACCGCCGCCGAGAGCCTTCTTCACGCGACCGGCACGCGCGCGACGCTCTGCTCCCACCTGCGGCGACCGCGTCCGGTCGCCGACGCCGTGGTGGCCGGCTGATGGGTGCCGGGCACGCGCACGGGCCCACGGGGGGCGCGCACGGCGACGCCGGTGGAGCCGCGGACTTCCGGGCGAAGCTGTGGATCGCGTTCGGGATCACGGCTGCGATCGTGGTGGCGCAGGCGATCGGCTCGGTGGTCACGGGCAGCCTCGCGCTCCTGACCGACACCGCTCATGCGCTCGCCGACGCGTCGGGGCTGCTGGTCGCCCTGGTCGCGGCGACGCTCATGATGCGGCCGGCGAACGCGCGCCGGACCTGGGGCTTCCGTCGCATCGAGGTGATCGCCGCGTTCGGCCAGGCGGCGCTTCTGCTCGTCGTCGGCGTCTACGCGGTCGTCGAGGGCATCCGCCGTCTCGCCGAAGCGCCCGAGGTGCCCGCGTTCGAGCTGCTGGTCTTCGGCGTCTTCGGACTGGTGGCGAACATCATCGCGATCGCGGTGCTCTCCTCCAGTCGGGGAGCGAACTTCAACATGCGCGCCGCCTTCCTCGAGGTGCTGAACGATGCGCTCGGCTCGGTGGGTGTCATCGTCGCCGCCATCGTCATCGCGACCACGGGCTTCGCCCAGGCGGATGCCGTCGCGGGTCTGTTCATCGCGGCGCTGATCCTGCCCCGCGCCGTCAGGCTCCTGCGCGAGACCGCGTCGGTGCTGATGGAGTTCACCCCTCGCGGGCTCGATCTCGACGAGGTGCGCGATCACATCATGCGGCTGGACCACGTCACCGACGTGCATGACCTGCATGCCTCGACCGTGGCGACGGGACTGCCCACGATCACCGCCCACGTCGTGGTGGAGGACCGGTGCTTCTCGGACGGACACGCCGCCGAGGTGCTGCAGGAGGTGCGCTCGTGCGTGGCCGAGCACTTCGAGGTCTCGGTCCTGCACTCGACGTTCCAGATCGAGAACGGCCGGATCCGCGACGAGGAGCCGCCCTCGGTCCGCCACGCCTGACCGGCACGACGCCCAGCCGCTCAGGCGGCGACATCCTCCACGAGGGACCGGACCAGCCGGGTGGAGCCGGCGACGGCGGCCGGCATCGTCGCGACCGCGCCGAGCGGCACGAGGAAGCACAGCTGCGTCGCGACTCCGAAGCCGAGGAAGCGCGCGCGGTGGGCGCGTCGCAGACGACGGCGATCACCGGGTCCCACGCCGCGGGCGACGAGGGCGCGCGAGGTCAGCTCGTCGGCGAGCAGCCAGCCGGTGAGGGCGACGGCGGTGACCGAGCCCAGCACGCCGCCGACGACCGGCACGAGCCCGAGGAGGGCGGCGGCCAGCGCCGCGAGGAGTCCCCGGGCGATGAGCCCGGCCGCGTCGAGCACCGACCGCCAGAACCCGCCGCCGCCCTCGGGCACCGCTCCGCCGGCGTCGGCTTCGACGGCGCGCCAGATGCGGTCGTAGAAGGGCTCGCCGACCATGAGGGTCAGCGCCGTGAACGACACCGCGACCACCACGATGGCTGCGCCGAGCAGAGCGGTGCCGGCGGCCACGCGCACGATGCCGGCCCACAGCCCCGGCCAGCCGTCGGCGAACGGCGTGATCGCGTCGACGATGCCGGGCAGCGCCGCGCCGAGCGCGATGAGCCCCGCGAGCAGCACGGTCGCCACGATGGCGGCCGGGATCAGGCCCGACGCCATCACTCCGGGGCGACGCGACCAGAACGCGAAACCGTGTGCGAGGTCGCGGGCGCCGATCAGGAACGACCGCGGTGCGCTCGACGGGGTCCTCGGGGCTGCGGCATCCGGCATGGTCTCATCCTGCCCGCCGCGGACCGTCGGCGCCGCATCCCAAATCACAGATCACCTCCTCGCGCCAGGGGTTGTCGAGATCGGGGACGTGCCGCTGGAGTATTGCGATGACCAACGACACCAGTGCGCCGATCGCGGACGAGCGGCCCGGGCTGAAGCGGGCCATCGGGACCCCCCTCCTGTTCGCCTTCATCGTGGGCGACACCCTCGGCGCGGGCATCTACACGCTCGTGGGAACGATGGCCACCGACGTCGGCGGAGTGATCTGGCTGCCGCTGCTGATCGCGCTCGTCGTCGCGCTGCTGACCGCCGGCACGTACGCCGAGCTGATCACGAAGTACCCCCACGCCGGAGGTGCGGCGCGCTACGTCGACCGGGCGTTCGGCAAGCCCTTCCTGTCGTTCATCGTCGGCTTCCTCATGATGGCCTCGGGCATCACGACGGCCGCCGCGCTGGCCAACGCGTTCGCCGGCGACTACTTCGCGGCGCTGTTCGACATCCCGCCCATCCCGGTCGCGATCGCGTTCATCGCCGTGCTGACGCTCATCAACCTGCGCGGCGTCCGCGAGTCGCTCGCGACGAACTTCGTCGCCTCGGTCATCGAGGTCACGGGCCTCGTCATCGTGATCTTCGTCGCGGCCATGGTCTTCGCGGGCGGTGGCGGGGAGCCGGCCCGCATCTTCGAGTTCGCTCCCGACGTGCCGCCGCTTCAGGGAGCGTTCGCCGCGTCCATCGTCGCGTTCTTCTCGTTCCTCGGATTCGAAGCGGCGGCCAACATGGCCGAAGAGGTCAAGGACCCCTCGAAGTCGTACCCCCGGGCCTTGTTCGGCGCGATCACGACGGCCGCCGTGGTCTACCTGCTCATCGCGATCGGCGCCGTCATCGTGGTTCCGCCGGCCGAGCTCGCCGAGTCGACCGGGCCGCTCCTCGACGTCGTCACCGCGAGCGGCGTGGCGATCCCGCCGTGGCTGTTCAGCCTCATCGCACTCGTCGCGATCGCCAACGGTGCGCTGCTGTTCATGGTGATGGCCAGCCGGGTCGGCTACGGCTTGGCCGAGTCTGAGCTGCTTCCGAGCGCCTTCGGCCGTGTGCTGCCCAAGCGCCGCACGCCGTGGGTGTCGATCCTCGTCGTCGCCGGCGCGACGATGCTGCTGACGGTGCTCGGCGACATCGGGACGCTGGCCGAGACGACGGTGCTGCTGCTGCTGCTCGTGTTCCTCTCGGCGAACGTGAGCGTGCTCGTGCTGAAGAAGGACAAGGTCGAGCACAAGCACTTCTCGGTCCCGCGCGTGGTGCCCGTGCTCGCGATCATCGCGAGCATCGTGCTGTTGACGCAGCAGACCGGGCCCGTCTGGCTCGGTACCGCCGGGTACATCGTGGCCGGCACGATCCTGTTCTTCGTCGCGCGCGCCGGTCGTCGTCGCACCGATCGCAAGGATGCCGCCGCATCATCGCCCGCGAGCGAGTAGTCCGCCCTCGGCGCGGCCGACCCGTCAGCCGGCCGGGCCCTGGTAGCCCAGGCCCGAGCTGATGCGGTCGGCCGTCTCGACGACGGTGCGGCCGAGCTCGGACGCACGCGCCTCGAGGTCGACGGCCGTGAGCGGCCCCGAGATCGAGATCGCCGCGACGATCCGGCCGGTGCGGTCGAGGATCGGGGCGGCCGTCGAGGCGCGTCCCAGAACGAACTCCTCCACCTCGATCGCGTATCCGCGGCGCGTCGTGACCGCGACCTCGCGGTCGAGCGCGTCGTGGGTCGTGATCGTCGCCTCGGTGAAGCCGGGCAGCTCGGGGAGCAGCCGCAATCGCTTCTCGCGCGTGCTGCCCATGAGCGTCGCCTTGCCGATGCTCGTGGCGTGCAACGGCACGCGTTGCCCCATCAGGGTGTGCGACTTCGGCGACAGCCGGCCCTCGAAGTTGCACAGGTACACGAGCTCGGCGCCGCGGAGCAGGGCGATGTTGACGCCCAGGCCGAGCTCGCCGGCCAGGCTCTGCGCGATCTGGCGGCCCACGCGATGCACCCGGTTCTGATTGATGGCGATGCCCGCGAGCGTCATCAGCTCGGCGCCGAGGAAGTAGAGCGAGGTCTGCGGGTCACGCTCGACGAGGCCGCCGGCCTCGAGCGTGGCCAGGAGCCGGGACGCCGTCGACTGACCGATCCCCGCCTCCCGGGCGACATCGCTCACGCGCATGGGCTCACCGCCCGCGAAGGTCTCGAGCACCGTGATCGCCTTTTCGACGCTCTGGTTCGCACCCTTGTCCGCAGCCATGCTTCCTCGCTTCTGCCGGTGACCGATCGATCATCTCATTATGCACATAGTGCATGACAGTTGCGCAGTGTGCGCACGTCGTGCACTCTGATGAAGGCGCCGAGGACGAGCGCCCACCCGGAGGTCGGTGAGGACTCCCCGGGACGATGGAACGAAGGACGATGATGACCTCTTCGAGCGTGACGGCTCACGACACCACGCCACGGCGCAGACTCGGGTCACGGCTGGGCGACCGCACCTTCCTGGTCTTCCTCCTCCTGCCCGGGGTCGTGCTGCTGTGCACGATCGTGCTGTACCCCTTGATCCGATCGCTCGTCTCGGCGTTCTTCGACGAGAACCTGCTCTACCCCGGCATGGAGTTCGTCGGATTCGAGAACATCGCCGCCGTGCTCGCCGACGACTTCGGTCGGCTGGTGTGGCAGACCCTGATCTTCACGGTCGGCGCGACGATCCTCCCCTTCCTCATCGGTCTCGCGCTGGCGCTCGTGCTCAACCAGAGCTTCCCGGGGCAGCGGCTGCTGCGCGGCGCGTTCCTCATCCCGTGGCTGATCCCCGGCGTCGTCGTGTCGTTCCTGTGGATGTGGATCTTCGACGCCAACTACGGCGTGCTCAACGGCATCCTGATGAGCCTCGGCGCCATCGACAGCCCGGTGGCCTGGCTCTTCCAGACCGACACCGCCCGGGGCGCCCTCGTGATCGCGAAGACGTGGAACACCTTCCCCTGGGTGATGGTGATGCTGCTGGCCGCGCTGCAGACGGTGCCGGGCGAGCTCCACGAGGCCGCCTCGATGGACGGCGCGGGCGTCGTGCGCCGGTTCTTCGCCGTCACCTGGCCCCACATCCGGGGCGTCGCCGCGCTCGTGGTGCTGCTGGAGTTCATCTGGAACTTCCAGCACTTCGACACCATCTTCGTGCTCACCGGCGGCGGTCCCGCGGGCACCACCAGCACGTTCGCCACCGAGGTGTACGACTCCGCATTCCGCGGCTACGACCTGGGCCACGCGGGAGCGCTCGGCATCGTCTGGATGGCGCTGCTGACCGTGCTCGTCGTGGTCTACGTCTGGCTCTCGGAGCGCGGCGAGAAGGGAGTCTCCCGATGAGCACGATCGCCCCCACCCCGGCCCCGGCCACCTTGCCGCTCGAGCCCGCCCCCGCGCCGCCCGCACGTCGCCGTCGGAGCGGCCGCATCCGATGGGGGATGTGGATCTCGCTCGCTGTGATCGTGCTGTTCGGGTTCGCGCCGGTCTACTGGCTGCTCGTGACCTCGCTGACGCCGAGCGACCGCGTGTTCGCGTTCCCGCCGGCGCTCTTCCCCACTCAGATCACCTTCGAGCACTACGCCACGGTGTTCGGCAACGCCCAGATCTTCGGCTACCTGCGCAACAGCGTGATCGTGTCGGTGATCACCGCCGTGCTGTCCGTCGTCGTGTCGATGTACATGGGGTACGCGTTCTCGAAGTACCGCTTCGTCGGGCGCAAGTCGCTGATGTACTTCGTGCTCTCGAGCCAGATGTTCCCGCAGGCGCTGCTGCTGGTGACGCTCTACCTCGTCTTCGCGCAGTTCGGCCTGCTGAACACCTACCTCGCGCTGATCCTGTCGTTCACGACCTTCACCCTCCCGCTGTGCGTGTGGATGCTGAAGGGGTTCTTCGATGCGCTTCCCGACGACCTCATCGAGGCCGCGCGCATCGACGGCGCCGGTCCGTGGCGCATCTTCCACTCGGTGGTGTTCCCGCTCGCGGCCCCGGGCCTCGTCGCGGCCGGCCTGTTCGCCTTCGTCCGCGGCTGGAACGACTTCATCTTCGCGCTGACGCTCGCCGGGCCCGACCGGCAGACGCTGCCCCCGGGCCTGGTGAACACGTTCATCTCCGAGGCGAGCACGTCGTGGCCGGCGCTCATGGCGGCATCGCTGATCGTGTCGGTGCCCGTCTGCGTCGCCTTCATCCTCCTGCAGCGCTTCCTCGTCGGCGGCATCACCGCCGGCGCGGTCAAGGGCTGAACCACCCACCCGATTCGAAGGAGAATTCATGGTCCAGGACATCTCGCGGCGCACCCTGCTGCGGTACTCGGTCTTCGGCATCGGCGGTGCCGCGGTGCTCGGGCTCGCCGGCTGCGCGCCCGGCGGTTCGGGAGCCCCGGCCGCGACACCCGGCGGCGGCACCGCGACCGATTTCACGTTCTCGTCGTGGAGCCTGTCGGAAGAGGCCGCGAAGCCCGCCATCGAGTCGGCGCTGACGAGCTTCCGCCAGGCCGAGGGCATCGAGATCGACACGGTCGCCTACCCCTACAACGAGTACCTCAACCAGCTCACCCTGCAGGTGCGCGGCGGTCAGTTCGCCGGCGCCGCCCAGCTGGATGTCGCGTGGCTCTCAGCCCTCGCCGCTCTCGGCAAGCTCACCGACCTCTCGGCGTTCACGTCCGGGGCGGGCTACACCGACGCCGCGCTGGGCGCCGGCAGGTCCGACGGCAAGCAGCTCGGGCTGCCCTGGACGATCGGGGCCGTGGGTCTCATCGGCAACGCGGAGCTGTTCGAGCGCGCCGGGGCGTCGCTCACGCCCACCACGATCGAGGAGTTCGAGGACGGGCTCCGCGCCCTCAAGGGCATCGGTGTGATCCCCTACGCCGCAAGCACGAAGGCCGCGCAGCTCAAGGACATCGTCGTGTGGATGCAGACCTTCGGATCGCCCATCGTCGACGGGGACGCCTCGGCGATCGGCGACGAGGCATCGGTCAAAGCGGTCGAGTGGTACAAGAAGCTCTACGACGACGGGCTCATCGCGCCCGACGTCGATCGGGCGGCCGCGCGCACGCTCTTCGCCCAGGGGGCGACGGCGATCTACGACGACGCCCCGGTGGGCAAGTCCTCGGTGCTGTCGCAGTCGCCCGACGCGTCGCTGGGCGACAAGATGGTGCCGATCGCGAGGCCCGTGCTCAAGGCGGGGCAGACGCCGCAGCACGTGCTGTGGGGGCACCTCGTCGTCGTGGTCGACGGGGCCGGCGCGCAGACCGCGTCGGACTTCGCGGCGTGGCTGACCAGCGATCCCGCCCAGAGCGAGACGTACTTCACCGCTCTCGGCCTGCCGCCCACGACGGATGCCGCGCTGTCGTCGACGGCGGTGACCTCGAACACGTTCGTCGAGGCGTTCACCTCGTCCATCACCGCGACCGCGCAGCCGAGCCCGCTCTGGAAGTACCCCGCGTACGGACAGATGGAGACCGCCATCGCCGAGCAGGTGCAGGCGGTCCTCATCGGTCAGGCGCAGCCCGCCGCGGCCATGAAGACCGCGGGAGAGGCGATCGACCGCCTGCTCTGAGCCGTTTCCGACACCGAACCCCCCGCCCCCGACCGGTGCGGGGCCCCGACGGGCCCGCACCGGTGCTCCCCCTGCCCCCGAAGGAACCATGCGCTCTCAGAACATCGAATCCGACATCACCGTCGTCGGCGGCGGCCTCGCCGGCGTCTGCGCCGCCATCAGCGCCGCGCGACTGGGCAAGCGGGTGGCCCTCGTGGGCAATCGGCCGGTGCTCGGCGGAAACTCGTCGTCGGAGGTGCGGGTGTGGGTCGTCGGCGCCACGTCGCACGGCATCCAGCGCTTCGCTCGCGAGAGCGGCGTCATCGGTGAGCTCTACGTCGAGAACCAGTACCGCAACCCCGAGGGCAATCCGATCATCTGGGACGAGGTCGTGCTCGACGCGGTGCGCGCCGAGCCGAACATCCGACTGTTCCTCAACACCGACGTGCGCGAGATCGACCTCGACGAGGTCGGGGGCGAACGTGTGATCACCGCGGTGCACGGGTGGACGATGGGTTCGGAGATCGCCACGACGTTCCGCAGCCCCTACGTGCTGGACTGCACCGGCGACGGCCTCATCGGCTACCTCGCGGGGGCGGACTTCCGCATCGGGCGCGAGGCCCGCGACGAGTTCGGCGAGGCGTGGGCTCCCGAGGTGGCCGACGAGGAGCTGCTCGGGTCGACGATCCTGTTCTACACGAAGGACCTCGGACGCCCCGTCGACTTCGTCGCCCCCGACTCGGCGAAGGACATCACGACGACGCCCATCCCCACCTCGCGGATCCTGCGGTCGGGCGACTCCGGGGCGCACTACTGGTGGATCGAGTGGGGCGGACACCTCGACACCGTGCACGACAACGAGGCGATCCGCGATGAGCTGCGCTCGGTGATCTTCGGTATCTGGGACTACATCAAGAACTCGGGCCGCTTCGACGCCGAGACCCTCGACCTCGAATGGGTCGGCACGATGCCCGGCAAGCGGGAGTACCGCCGCTTCCTCGGCGACCACGTGCTCACCCAGAACGAGATCCTCGACCAGGTCGACCACGAGGACGCCGTCGCCTTCGGCGGGTGGTCGATCGATCTGCACCCCGTGGAGGGGATGTACGCCACCGAGGCCGGCGCGCACCAGCGGTACTCCGACGGGATCTACGGCATCCCGTTCCGCAGCTACTACTCGCGCAACGTCGCGAACATGCTCATGGCCGGACGCGACATCTCGGCCAGTCACGTCGCGTTCGGTTCGACGCGGGTGATGGCCACCTGCGGCGCCGGCGGCGAGGCGGCCGGAACCGGGGCCGCGCTCGCGCTCGATCTGGGCGTGCGCCCGCGCCGCATCGCCACCGCGCACGCGCACGAACTCCGTCAGCTGCTGCTGCGCCAGGACGCCGCGATCTTCGGTGTGCGCAACGACGACCCGCACGATCTGGCGCTGCGCGCGCGGGTGACGGCGTCCTCGGCGGCGGCGACGATCGACCCCGTCGAGCTCGCCCCGGGCGCAGCGACCACCGACCACCCGCTCGACCGCGACCTGGGCGTGCTCGTGCCGGTCGATCCGCGACTCGACGGCGTCGACGTGCTCGTGCGGGTCACGCGCCCGACGACCATCAGCGCCACCCTGTGGACCACCGGGCGGCGGCAGAACGCGGTTCCGGTCGACGAGCGCGCGCACACCACGGTCGAGGTCGCGGCGGGGGACGAGCCGCAGTGGGTGCGGCTGCCGCTGACCTGGACGCCCGACGAGCCCGAGAACGTCGTGATCGTGCTGGGTGCGAACGACGATGCCGCCGTCGTGCTCGCCGACGCCCAGGTTCCGGGGGTGCTGGCTCTCCCGCACCGCCCGCAGGCGGACGGCGACCAGAACGTCGAGGTCGACGAGTCCGAGAGCGTCATCGCGTGGCCGGCGATCCCGTTGCGGGGCCGCACGCCGCGGCTGCGGCTTCACCCGAGCACGGCGGCGTTCGCCGAGCAGAGGGCCGTGGGCGGCTATCAGCGGTTCTTCGGCGGCCCGAACATGTGGATGTCGCTGCCCGACGACCCCGATCCGGCGCTGAGCCTCGCGTGGGGGGAGGGGCAGCGGGTGCGCCGCATCCGGCTGGTCTTCGACGACGACACCGACGTGGAGCTGAACACGCTCCACCACCACCGCACGCCCGATCGGGTCTTCCCCGAGCTCGTGCGCGACTACGTCGTCGAGACCCGTCGCGGCGATGCGCACGAGTGGGAGGAGCTGGTGCGCGCGAGCGCGAACCGTCGGCGCCAGCGCGTGCACGACGTCGAGGCCGACGATGTCACGGCGTTGCGGGTGCGCGTGCTCGCGACCAACGGCGCCCCACAGGCGCGCATCGTCTCACTGCGCGTGATGTGACCCGCATCGGCGCTTCCGGATCCACCTGAGAAAGGCATGACGATGAGGAATCGATGGAGATTCTCGCTCGCGATCACCGCGGTCGTGGCGCTCGCCGCCCCGGCGCTGCCGGCGGCCGCGGCCCCCACGTCGCCCGCGACGACCACTACGCCGGCGGCGACGTTCGAGGACGCGTTCGACGAGCTCGCGTCGCACTGGTTCGCCGCCGCGGGAACGTGGGAGGCGTCGGAGGGTGCGGCCACGGTCGTCCAGCCCGGCGCGGAGCGCGGTTCGATCCTGGCGCTGACCGGTCGCGGCCTGGGAGATGAGGCGACCGCGACGGTCCGTTTCAGCACCAGCGGCGGCGGGGCGAACGCGTGGGCGGGCTTCACCGTCCGCCGGGCGGGAACCGCAGACGACTACACGCAGTCGGGGTACACGGTGTTCGTGCGCAACAGCGGCGAGCTCGCGCTCATCCGCGCCGCCGGCGACGGCCGGGTGACGGTGCTCGCCACGGCGCAGACCGACGCCCGCCCGGCGACGCAGCCGGTGACGCTGACCGCTCGCCTCGACGGCGACGAGCTGTCCGTCGGCGTCGGCGACGCGTCGTCGGCACCGCTGCTCACGGCGACCGACGATGCCTTCGACGGCAGCGGCTTCGCTCTCGCCGCTCACCGCGATGCGAGGATGTCGGTCGATGCGGTGGCGTTGACCGGTGTCGTCGAGCGCATCGAGCCGGTGCCGACCGACTGCGTCGCCTGGTCGGGAATCCCCGACGCCGAGGCGGGGCGCGGCGATGTGCTCGTCAGCGGGGCGCGCATCGACGCGGTGTCGTCGCGCATCGCGGCGGGGGTCGAGCCGCAGGCGTCGGCGTACCCGAGCCTGCTCGACGACGCCGAGGCGGGATTGGGGCGCAGTCCCGCGCCGCCGACGACGTTCTTCGTGCCGTTCTTCTACAACGACCCGACGGCGCACCGTGCCGCGCGCGATGGGCTGCAGAACGACGCGAACACGGCCTACCAGCTCGCGCTGGCCTACCGGCTCTCGGGCGACGAGCGCTACGGCGCCCATGCCGCGGACTTCATCGATGCGTGGACGTCGACCGTCACGTGCGTCCGCACGCGGGAGGACTCCGCGCTCGCGTTCAGCTATCACTTCCCGGCGTTCATCCACGCTGCCGAGCTGCTGCGCGGCACGGACGCCTGGAACGCAGAGGCGGAGGCCGCCTTCGCGGGCTTCCTCCGCGAGACGGCGCTGCCGGTGGCGGGCTCGATCCTGCACCGGACGAACAACTGGGGCAGCTGGGCGCTCGAGACGACGACGGCCGCTGTCAGCTACCTCGACGACGCGGCGGGCATCGCGCGGGCGCACGCGCGGGCGGTGGAGCTGATCGAGCATCAGATCGACGCGGACGGTCATCTGCCCGAGGAGGTGGATCGGAACAACGGCGTCGGTGACTACGGCATCTGGTACACCCACTTCTCGCTGCTGCCGCTGTTCCTCGTGGCGGAGGCCCTCTCTGAGCACGGCTACGACCTGCACGGATACGTCAACGCGAACGGGCGGGGGCTCGCGGATGCCGCCGACGCCGCGACGGGCTGGGTCGCCGACCCGACGACGTTCCGGTACTTCTCGGGAGACGTCGCCGACCTGGCGAACGTGCGCACGATCGATTACCTCCGCGAGACGGGGGTGGTCGCGCACAGCATGAGCTACTTCGAGCTCGCGCAGAATCACGCGCCCACGCCGGAGCGGGCGGCGCTGCTGGCCGAAGAGGGGCCGATGACGACGATCCACTCGGCGCCCTACCTGAGCCTGACCCACGGCGGGCTGGCGGATGCGACCGGGGTGCCGGAAGAGCCGGAGGCGCCGGAGCCTACGCCGGGTGAGCCGGGGCAGCCGGGTGAGCCGGCGGTTCCCGGGATGCCGGGCGGGACCGGCGGTGGGGGCGGGACCGGCGGCGCAAGCGGAACCGGGGGTGCCGGCTCGGGCGGTGCTTCATCCGGCTCCGGGAGTCTCGCCGCCGGCGCGGACGTCCTCGCCGGCACCGGCGGCTCGGTTCCAGCCGGCCCGTTCGCGGCGGCGGTCGCCCTGACGCTCGGCGGGCTGCTGCTCGGGGCTGCACGCCTGCGGCGGCGCGCTGCCGTTGAGCGGTAGTACCCGGGGGTCGGCGGCGGTACGCGCGCCGTCGACCCCCGCCGGCGGTGCGCGCGCACGGTGCGGCATCCTGGCTTCATGCCGACTGTCGCGCGTGCGGCGGAGCGGCACCAGGTGGTGCTGTTCCTGCTCGCGCTCGCGGTCGCAGTGGTCGTCGGCTTGGCGATGCCGTTGGGCGCGCTGGGCGCTGCGGTGCGGGACGTGCGGGTTGGATGTCGCGGGTCGCCGTGTCACTGTGTTCAGCGCCGTCACGTCCCGCGCATCGTGCGGGCACGGGCATCACGGCCGTCCGGATGACCCACCGCCCGGGGCGCCTGCGCCGCCGCCCGCAGCGGGCGCGGTGCGGGTGTCGACGCGGGCGGTGAGCGCGACGCTGTAACCCGAGGTCGTGTCGCCGGAGGCGGCCGCGAGTTGCAGGGCACCGCCGTCGTCGCTGAAGACGTTGTCGGAGTCGAGGCTGATCTGCGCGAGGTTGCGGGCGGAGCCGTCGTAGGACGAGAGCGCGTAGACGTTCGCGCACACGTCTTCGGGCAGGGCGACCTGCGAGGTGGCGATCGCGTTCGCCGCGTCGGTGATCGATGCGGCGTCGGGGTAGACCTCGAAGTGGATGTGGGGCCAGCGCCCGGCGTAGCAGCCCGGGATGATCGAGGTGAACGTGACGACCCCCGACGCGTCGGCGATCTGCACGCCGCGGAGGTAGTTCTCGTTCTCGACGCCGCTGGAGTACATCGAGTACCGCCCTTGCGCGTCGCAGTGCCAGACGTAGACCGCGGCGCCGGCGAACGGCACGTCGCCGGCGGCTGTGTCGAGGATGGTGAGGCGCAGCGTCATCGGTACTCCGTCGGCGGTGGCCCCGCCGGCGAGCGAGGACCGGATGTCGCTGCGCACGATGCCCGACTGCTCGAGCACGTCGGGGCCGTTGGAACCGTCGCCCGGGTACGGGCCTGCTGTCTCGTCGGGGATCTCGCCGGCCGGGACGTCGACGGCCGCACCGGTCGCCGGGGGGCTCGCCGTCGCGGAGGCGCTGGCCGACGGGGTCGCCGCGGGTGACGTCGGGGATGCCGTGGCCCGCGGGGTGCAGGCGGCGAGGGCGGCCGCGCCGAGGCCCACGCCGACGAGGCTCAGCACCGATCGCCGGGTCAGCAGCGTCCGGATGTCGAACGGTGCGCCCTGGTCGACCACCTCGTCATCGACGCGATCGAGCAGCCGCCCTTCGTACGCGGGGCCGTCGGGGGTCTGCTCAGGCTCGGGGATGCGGTTCATCGGGGCTCCTCGGATTCGATCGGTGGTACCGGGAGTGTGACGCCTTTCCCCAGCACGGACGTCGGAACCGTCTATGGGTGACCTATGCGAGCGTCCGAACGCGCGCAGCTCCAAAAAACGCGAGGAACTCGAAGAACGCGAGGAGCGCGAGGTGTCAGAAGGTTGGTGGCGCGTCGGGTGGCGCGCCGGCGCCTCGGCCGGGTGGGCCGGACGGGCCGGTTGGTGCGGGTGGTGGTGTGGCGAGTTCGGGTGTGAAGCAGACGGCGGGGATGGGGATGTCTTCTCGGTAGACCCGGCCGTGGGGTGAGGTCCACACCAGGACACCGCCGCCGGCCTGCCGGACCTGCCATTTCGTGAATTGCTTCATGGAGTGGTGTCGTTGGCAGAGGTGGGCGAGGTTGTAGATGTGGGTGTGACCGCCCAGGGCGTGGTCGATGGTGTGGTCGATCTCGCAGCGGATCGCGGCTCTGCGGCAGCCGGGGAATCGGCAGTGCTGGTCGCGGGTCTGCAGCAGTCGCCGCATCGCGGGCAATGGCCGGTAGGCGTCGGTCTCGACCGGAGTGCGGGTGATCGGGTCGATGAACATCCGGTCCCACGTCCCCGTCTGTGAGGCGAGTTCCCGGACGGTGTCGGCGTCGATGAGTCCGGTGCCGGTGGCTTCGGCGGGGTGTTCGTCCTTCCCTGTGAGGGTGTCTGCGGTGATCACGACCTGCACTTTCGCGCGGATCGCGCCGAGCGTCCCGCGCCCGTCGGTGCCGGTGGTGGGGTCGATGACGGGTGCGCCGCCGAGGACGAGGTCGGACAGCACGTCGGCACGGAGCTGATCCATCGTGCGGGTGTCCGGCGCGGCGGCGGTAGCGGCATCGGGCCCGGCGGCGCCCGCGTGGTGTGGGTCGCTCAACCCGAACCCCGCGCCCGAGCTTGCGGCATCCGCGCCCGCAGAGTTCGCGCCCGCGGCATCCACTACGGCATCCGCTCTCGCGTCCTTCACGGTCTGTGCCATCTGCGTCAACCGGTCGTAGATCCCCGCCGCGATCACCATCGGCACCGTCGCCGAGAGGTCGGCCATCCCATCCACGCCCGGCGACAACCGCACGCACCGTCCGGCGGCGGCCTCCCCGTGACGCTCCGAGAACGATCGCGGGTGCATCCGCTCTGCCAGGTTCTGCAACGCCCCGGCCACCCGCGTCGCGATGTCCCGCTGGCACACGGCCACTGCGGCGGCGTCGAACTCCGGTCGTACCTCCTCCGGCACCGCCCGCCCGACCTTCACGACGACATCGACGTGCTCGCGCGTGACGAGGCGCTGCTCCCACGCCGCGAACATCGCCGGGTACTCATCCACCACCGTCATCGCGTGGTCGATCTCCCACTGCACCCGCCGGTCACCCCGCCGCGCGATCCCCGCCGCCTCGGCGGCGACCGACCGCAGCTCCATGTCGGAGGCCATGCCCCGGACTCCGCCGCGATGCGCCTCGCGCAGGGCCGACCGTCCCAGCTCGGCGAGGGCTCGCATCGCGGCCACCTCGCCGGCGTGGAGGAGGCGCAACGACTCATCGAATCCGGCGAACGCAGCGGCGTGGGGCGAGTCGCCCACCGCATCGCTCTTGCTGTCCGGATCGTTGGTCTTCATGTTCTTATTGTCGCACTCACCACCGACACGAAAAGGGAACATCAGTACTACCTGCCGCGAACGAAGCGAGCGCTGTGTTGGGGAGGAACGCACGTCTGCACACCTCCGGTACCCGCGACCCGCCGCCCAGCGAACTCCGCTCCCGCGCCCGCCCCACCCCGCGCCCGCCCCACCCCGCGAACCAAACCCCACCCCGCACCCCGCCCTCGCGCAACCCCGTGACACCCGGTATCCCCGGTGCGAGGATGATCCGACGCGACAGCGGTGTCGCCGGTCCCGAAGGAGATGCGCTGTGTTCCAGAGCCCGTACCCCTCCATCGAGGTCCCCGAAGTGAGCGTCTACGACTACCTCTTCGGTTCCCTCGAAGAGCGCGACCACCACCGGATCGCACTGGTCGACCCCGCATCCGGGGCCGAGACCACCTACGGCGAGCTGCGGTCCCAGGTCGACGCCTTCGCCGGCGCTCTCGCGGCGCGCGGCGTCGTGACCGGCACCGTCATCGCGATGCTCTGCCCGAACATCCCCGCGTTCGCGACGGTCTTCCACGGCATCCTGCGTCTGGGCGCCATCGCGACCACCGTGAACTCGCTGTACACGCCGTCGGAGATCCAGAAGCAGCTGGAGGACTCCGCGGCGACCTGGGTGGTCACGGTATCGGCCCTGCATCCCCAGGCTGTCGCCGCGGCCCACGCGGTCGGCATCCCCGACGACCGCATCATCGACCTCGACGGGGCCGGTGGGCACCCCGACCTCCGCGAGCTGCTGTCGGAGCGGCGCACCCCGCCCCCGGTGTCGTTCGATCCGGCGACCCACGTCGCCGTGCTGCCGTACTCCTCGGGCACCACCGGCAACCCCAAGGGCGTGATGCTCTCGCATCGCAACCTCGTCGCCAATGTGCAGCAGTGCCGCGTCAGCATCCGACTGGAGCGGGACGACCGCGTGCTCGCCGTGCTGCCGTTCTTCCACATCTACGGCATGACGGTGCTGCTCAACCTCGCGCTGCGCCAGCGGGCGAGCCTCGTGACGATGCCGAAGTTCGATCTCGCCGAGTTCCTGCGTCTCATCCAGGAGCATCGATGCACGTTCCTGTTCATCGCGCCGCCCATCGCGGTCGCGCTCGCGAAGCACCCCATCGTCGATGACTTCGACCTCTCCAGCGTGCACAGCGTGTTCTCCGGCGCCGCCCCGCTGGACGGCGAGACCGCCGAGGCCGCCGGCCGCCGGCTGGATGCCCGCATCTACCAGGGCTACGGAATGAGCGAGCTCAGCCCGGTGTCGCACGCGATCCCGCCCGAGCGCGGAGAGATGCCGGTGAGCTCCGTCGGCGTGCTGGTTCCCGACGTCGAGGCGAAGCTGATCGATCCCGAGACCGGGGTCGAGATCGTCGACCACGTCGACGATGGACTCACCGTCCCGGGGGAGCTGTGGGTGCGCGGACCGAACGTGATGCTCGGCTATCTGGGCCGGCCGGACGCGACCGCCGAGACCCTCGACGACGACGGCTTCCTGCACACCGGCGACATCGCCGTGCACCACGCCGACGGCTGGTTCGCGATCGTCGATCGTCTCAAGGAGCTCATCAAGTACAAGGGCTACCAGATCGCCCCGGCCGAGTTGGAGGCGCTGCTGCTGTCGCATCCGAAGATCATGGATGCCGCGGTGATCGGCGTCCTCGACGACGACCGGCAGGAGATCCCGAAGGCCTTCGTCGTCACCGTCGCCGATTCCGGCCTCACCGCCGACGACGTCATGGCCTTCGTCGCCGAGAACGTCGCCCCGCACAAGAAGGTGCGCCGGGTGGAGTTCATCGAGGCGGTGCCGAAGTCGGCCGCCGGCAAGATCCTGCGCAAAGACCTGCGAGCGCGCGAGACGGCCTGACCGCGGCCCCGCGTCCGCCACCGGGCCTGTCAAGAGGATGCGGCGAGCAGCCCGGTCGCGGCACGCTCGCTCCATGAGTGACGATGACGACCAGGTCCGGAAGGACTTCCGGGATGCGGTGAACATGAGCCCGTCCGAGCTCGAGCACTGGCTCGAGGGCGACGAGTCCCGAGCCGTGGGGCAGAAGGACGGCGGCGGCGAGTCGACCGGGCACCGGTCCGGGCGGCGGATCGTGAGCCTGCTGCGCACCAAGAAGGACGACCTCACCGACGGCGACCTCGACCACATGCGCAAGGTGCTCGGATACATCGAGCGACACCTCGCTCAGCGGCCCTCCGGCGACATCACCGAGACCGCCTGGCGCTACTCGCTGATGAACTGGGGCCACGACCCCGCGAAGGGATGACGGATGTCGCCGCCGCGAGGCGGGAGAATGAGCGGGTGAGCATTCCCGCCGCCGGCCTGACCGAGCTGCCCGACCCCCGCTACATCCTCGTGGGGGAGGACGGCCACCGCATCGCGACCTACTCGTGGGGTGACGACGATCTGCCCACCGTGGTGGTCGTACACGGCTTCGCCTCGAACACACGCGACAACTGGGTGTCGACGGGCTGGGTGCGCGATCTGCAGCGTGCCGGCTTCCGGGTGCTCGGACTCGATCAGCGCGGCCACGGTGCGAGCGACAAGCCGCATCGCGCGAGCGACTACGACCTGCACCAGCTGGCATCCGACGTCGAGGCGGTGCTCGACACCTACCTCGTCGACACGGCTGCGTACGTCGGCTACTCGCTCGGGGCACGCGTGGGCTGGGAGGTGCTGCAGGACTTCTCGTCGCGCATCACCCGGGGCGTGCTCGGGGGCGTGCCCGACGGCATCCCCCTCGCCCGGCTGAACATCGACCAGGTCCGCGCTCTCGTCGAGGAGGGCACGCCCGTCACCGATCCGGTCACGCAGAACTACGTGCGACTCACCGAGCGAGTACCGGGCAACGACCTGCGCGCCCTGTTGGCGATCGCCGGCGGGATGCGCGCCTCCGACACCGTCGACCCCGATCCCGCTCATGCGCCCGGGCAGCCGGTGCTGTTCGCGACGGGATCCCTCGATGCGATCATCGAGGGCTCGAAGACCTTGGCCGAAGCGACGCCGCAGGGCCGCTTCGTCGAGATCCCCGATCGGCACCACTTCAATGCGCCGGGTTCGCGCGTGTTCCGTCAGACCGCGATCGACTTCCTGACCGAGGCGTGACCCCGGCCGGCGATCGGCTCATCGTGACCGATCGCGGTCACGATGAGGCGCGTCGGTAGGCGTCGCCGAGCCAGCCGTCGTGGAGCGCCCACGGGTCGGATGCCGCTGCGCGCAGCGTCGCGATGTGCGCGGTCAGCGCGCCCGCGAGGGTGAACCATTCGCCGCCCTCGCGGAGGTCGGCGAACTCGCGGTGGCGCTCCTGCTCGAGCCGGCGCCCGCCGGGTTCGAAGGCGAGAAGCTCGTCGTGTCGGATGGCGGCGAGCCGCTGTCGCGGTCTGCTGCTCGTGCCGATCTTCACCCGCTCGTCGAAGCGCA
Source organism: Microbacterium oleivorans (assembly GCF_013389665.1). NCBI lineage: Bacteria > Bacillati > Actinomycetota > Actinomycetes > Micrococcales > Microbacteriaceae > Microbacterium > Microbacterium oleivorans. Next base: position 2,039,439 of record NZ_CP058316.1, read on the forward strand.
GGTAGTAGACGACCTCGACGACGGGCCGCGGGAGGTCGGCATCCGGTGCGTCACCGAGGCGCCAGCCGCAGCGGGCGCACGTCCAACCGGCGTCCGCAGCCGCGAGCAGACCGACGCGTGAACCGCAGACGCGGCACGCGTCCGGCATCGGGGTGAGCGTGTCGGACACCGTCCCAGCATGACCGTCGGCTCCGACATCCCCGCCCGTGCACACGTGCCGGGGCCGAACCCGGCTGGAGGCTCGGGTGAATCTCCAGCCGGGTCACCGTGCTGTAGCGAGAGCCCGCACGCGGGCACGCTTGGTATCCCCAAAAGACCAAGTGGCGGGGGTGCGGGCTAACCAGCTCCCCAGTTTGTGGTCCTGCAGCAAGCCGAGGATACGCCGGACAGAATCCCCATTTGTCCCCCTTTTGGCGGACATGGCAAACGTGCTATGCGCTGCCCCGACTCGGCGCGCGGCGTGGAGGCGCACCCCGCGGTTCAGACCGTGACGACGATCTTGCCGCGCGTGTGCCCCTCTTCGAGCCGGGCGTACGCGGCACCTGCCTCGTCGAGCGGGAAGGTCTCCGCGACCTCGACCCGGAGCGTCCCCTCGGCGGCCAGGCGGGCGAGCTCGGCGAGCTGCGCGGCGTCCGGGCGCACCCAGATGTAGTTGCCGCCGAACTCGGATGCCGCGCGCGGGTCGGTGATCGAGGTGACGACCCCACCCGGCGCGAGGAGGTCGGCCGTCGCATCGAGCGAGCCGCCGCCGGCGAAATCGAGCACGACGTCGACCCCGGCCGGGGCCAGCGCGCGGACGCGTTCGGCGAGGCCGTCACCGTAGGTGGTGGGCTCGGCGCCCAGATCGCGCAGATAGTCGTGGTTCTTCTCCGAGGCGGTGCCGATCACGCGGGCACCGCGCAGGCGCGCCAGCTGCACGCCGAACGACCCGACGCCGCCCGCGGCGCCGTGGATGAGGACGGTCGAATCCGCGTCGACCGCCGACCGCTCGATCGCCTGCAGCGCGGTCAGGCCGGTGAGCGGTATCGCTGCCGCGGCGGCGAAGTCCAGACCCTCGGGCTTACGGGCGGCGGTGCGAACCGGCACGGCCATGTACTCGGCGACCGACCCGCCGCTGACGACGTCGGCGCGCGCATACGCGAGGACGGCGTCGCCGACCTCGAACTCGGGGGTGTCGAGGCCGACCTTCTCCACGACGCCCGCGACGTCCCAGCCCGGCGCGGCGGGCAGGTGCACGTCGATCACGCCCTGCAGGTACCCCTCGCGCAGCTTGTAGTCGACGGGGTTCAGCCCCGCGGCGACGACGCGCACCACGAGGGTGTCGGGCCCGATATGGGGCATCTCGCGCTCGCTGATCTCGAAGCGGTCGTTACCGCCGAACTCGGTGTACGTCAGTGCCTTCATACCGTCGGCAACGTGCGACCGTCGCCGAGGATTCCCCGTCGGCCGCCCCGCGCGGCCGGCATCGTGAGGGGGACGCGTAGAATCGGGGGAATCCCGTTCTGATCCGCGAGGGTACCGCCGTGTCTGCAGCATCCGCCGCCCGCACCTTCGAGGTGCGGCATGTCCAGCTCGGTCGCGCCCTCTTCGCCGCGGTCGCGGCGGTCATGATCACCTTCTCACCCGACCACTCGGCGATCGTGGGCATGTCGGTCTTCAGCGGATTCGCGACGGCCACGGCGATCATCCTCTTCGTGGGCGCCTGGCTGGCGCATCCCGCCGGCCGTCGCCGCGTGCCCATCGCCCTCGGCGCCGTGACGCTCGTCGCGGCCGTGCTGGCCGGCCTCCCACCCCTGCGCACACCCGTCGGCTTCTTCGCCGTGGTGATCGCCTGGGCACTCGTCTCCGGCGGGATCGAACTGATCTCGGGCCTCCGCGGACGCCGCACCGCCTCGCCCGCGGCTCGTGACGAGGTGCTCATCGGCGGGATCACCCTGGTGCTGGTCGTCGGACTGCTGCTGGTGAACCCCGCGTACAGCCTCGAGTACTTCATCGCCGAAGCCGGCGGGTCCTTCACCCTCACGGGCATCACCATCGGGGTCGGCCTCTTCGGCGGATACGCGGCCGTGGTGGCGGTGTTCCTCGGCATCGCCGGTTTCTCACCGCGTCACGACGACGCCGCACCGGCGGTCGCCGGTGGCGCGGCATCCTCGGGTGCGTCAACACCCTCGTCGAATCCGGAGGTCGCATCGTGAGCGGCGAACACCCCACCCGCCGCGAGATCATGCGCCCCGTGCAGCTGCTCGGGCTGGCCTTCGTCGCCGCGGTCTTCTCGGGCGTGATCACCCTCGTCTCGATGGGGGCCTTCCAGTCCATTCCGCGCGAGGATGCCGAGCGCGCGGTCGTCGTGGCGCTCATCGTCGCCGGGGTCGCCTTCATCGCGACCCTCGTGATCATCGCGCTGCTGATGCTCGCGGTGGACCCCGCCCAGGTCACCAAGCGGGTCGATCGCCCGGTGCTCTACCCCGAGGACCCCGAGACCCCCGACGAGACCGGCTCGTCGCCCTCCGCGCCCCGCCACTGACCCCGCACCCCGCACCGCGCGCCCCACACCGCGCACCGAGAACGCACCGTCGGGGCGAGAACGCTCCGATGCCGGTGCGATCTCGCGACGAGGGTGCGTGTTCGGCGCGGGTCGGGGGCGTCAGCCGAGCTGCGAGACCAGCTCGTCGGCGAGGCCGGCGTAGGTCGCGGGCGTGAGGGCCAGCAGCCGGTCCTTCGCGGCGTCGCCGATGTCGAGGCCGCGAACGAACTCGGCGAGCTCGGGCCCGCCGACGCGGCGGCCGCGGGTGAGGTCCTTCAGCAGCGCGTAGGGGTCGGTGATCTGCGAGCGGCCGGCGGCGATCTCGGCGCGGACGACCGTCTGGATCGCCTCGGCGAGCACCTCCCAGTTGGCGTCGAGATCGGCCAGCAGCACGTGCCGCGAGAGCGAGATCTCGGTGAGCCCGCGCTGCAGGTTGTCGAGCGCGAGCAGCGAGTGCCCGAACGCGACGCCGATGTTGCGCTGCGTCGTCGAGTCGGTGAGATCGCGCTGCATCCGGCTCGTGACGAGCGTCGAGGCCAGTGTCGAGAAGAGCCCGCCCGAGATCTCGAGGTTCGCCTCGGCGTTCTCGAACCGGATGGGGTTGATCTTGTGCGGCATGGTCGACGATCCGGTGGCCCCGGCCACGGGAATCTGCGCGAAGAAACCGAGCGAGATGTAGGTCCAGACATCCGTCGCGAGGTTATGCAGGATGCCGCCGGCGTGGCGCACCCGGTCGTAGAGTTCGACCTGCCAGTCGTGCGACTCGATCTGCGTGGTGAGGACGTTGAAGTCGATGCCGAGACCCTCGATGAAGTCCCGCGAGAGCGCGGGCCAGTCGACATCGGGCTCGGCGGCGAGGTGCGCCGACCAGGTGCCGGTCGCGCCGGAGAACTTCGCGAGGTACTCGCCGCCCTCGATCTGTCTCGCCACGCGGGCCAGGCGCCACGCGAACACGGCGATCTCCTTGCCCATCGTCGACGGGGTGGCCGGCTGGCCGTGCGTGCGCGAGAGCATCGGCGCATCGCGGTGCTCGCGCGCGAGCTCGCCGAGCGCGTCGATGACGGCGTGCAGCTTGGGGAGCCACACGTTCTCGACGGCGCGCTTGACCGTGAGGGCGTACGAGGCGGAGTTGATGTCCTCGCTGGTGCACGCGAAGTGGGTGAGCTCGGCGATGCCGTCGAGGCCGAGGGTCGCGAGGCGGTCGCGCACCAGGTACTCCACCGCCTTCACATCGTGACGGGTGACCGCCTCCTTCGCGGCGAGCCAGTCGATCTCGGCCTGGCCGAAATCGCGGTAGAGCGCCCGCAGCCGTGTCTTGTGCTCATCCGCGAGCGGGGCGCTCCCGAACAGCGAGCGGTCGGTCAGCGCGATGATCCACTCGACCTCCACCTCGACGCGGGCGCGGTTCAGGCCGGCCTCCGAGAGGTAGTCGGCGAGTGCTCCGACGGTGGCGGCGTAGCGTCCGTCGAGCGGGCTGAGGGGCTGCGGGGGCAGAGAGGTCACGAGGCTCCATTCGGTGAAACGGGCGCTCAGGACGTGGTGCGGATCGCGGGCTCGAGCTGCCGGAAGAGCGCCCGGCTCGCGCTCTCGATCATAGCGAGCACCTCGTCGAACATCCCGGCGTCGCCGTAGTAGGGGTCGGGCACGTCGATCTCGCCGCCCGCCTGCGGGTCGTACGAGAGCAGCAGGCCGAGCTTGTCGGTGTCGGCGGTGGTGCGCGCCCAGTTCGACAGCACGCGTTCGTGCGAGCGGTCGAGGGCGACGACGAGGTCGAAGTCGTCGAAGTCGGCCAGGGTGAACCGCCGCGCCCGGTGACGGCTGCCGTCGTAGCCCCGACGCTCGAGCGACTGCAGCGTGCGCACGTCGGCGGGCTCGCCGACGTGCCAGTCCCCTGTTCCCGCACTCGCCGAGGCGACGCGGTCCGACAGGCCGGCCTGGTCGACGAACCAGCGGAAGACGACGTCGGCCATGGGCGACCGGCAGATGTTCCCGGTGCAGACGAAGATGACGCGGAAGAGGTCGTCGCGTCGAGTCACCGTCCCATTCTGGAGGATGCGGCCCTTCCTGCACAGATGAGGAACCGTCGCATCGGCTCCCGCGCGACGCCGGACCGAGCCGCGCCGCCCCGCGATCGCGTCATCGTGGGCGGATGATCCTCGCGAGCTCTCCCCTCCACGCGTCCGCGGTCGACCCCACCGCCTCCGATCTCGCCATCCTCGATCCGGGCGCTGCTCTCGCCCTCGACGCCCTCGGCATCGTTCGCGCGCGCCTGCGGCGAGTCCGCGACGACCTCGAGTCGGTGCGCGCCACCGGCGCCCGGCTGGGTGACGACACCGCGTGGCGCGCCCGCGCGGCCGAGCGGTACCGCACCGGGCTCGCGCGGTGGCGCGACGGGCTGACGGAGGTCGCGACCCGGCTCGATTCGCTCGACGGCGAGCTGCAGCAGGCCGAGGTGGGGCTCGCGATCCGCGGCGGCACGCCATGAGCGACGACGCGATCGAGATCCGCGACGGTGGTGTGGTGGCGGTCGACACGGCCGAGCTGCGCGCCGCGGCATCCATCCTGCGGACGCTCGCGGCGGACTGCGACGCGCTGCGCGCCGACGTCGAGACCGCGACCGGCGAACTGGCCCGCCTCCATGACGTCGCCGGAGCGGGGATCGAGCTCGCGGTATCGGTTGCGCAGCTCGTCGATCGCGCCGCCGACGAGGCCGCAGGGCTCGCGCGCGGGCTGTCGCAGGCGGCGGACGTCTACGAGATCGTCGAGCTTCAGGCGGCGGCGCGGGCCGCGGCGCTCGCGAACGATCACCGCTCGCTCCCGTACCTCGCGCAGCGCGCGTGGCAGGCCCGCGAACGGATGCCGGATGCCGCCGTCGAGGCGGATGTGCTGCTGGCGGCGTGGCCCCACGTGCGGCATGCCGAGCTCCGAGGCCAGCTCGCCACCGCGGTGGCGCCGCTGGCGTCGATCGGCGGGGTCGTGGTGGCCGCGGGCGGGCTCGCCCTCACCGTGGTCGGGGCGCTCGGCCGCGGCTCGGTGGGGAGATCGGACCGCCTCGCGGGCACGCCCGCGCCGATGCGCGTCGCGCCGTTCCCCGCGCCCGCGGCGCCGGCGCCGGCCACCCTCGCCGCCCTGGCCGAGCGCGTGCCGCGCGGCGACGATCAGGTGCGGGTCGAACGCTACGCGCGGCCGGGTGGTGACCGTTTCGTCGTCTACGTCGCCGGCACGAAGTCTCCGCTCGGATGGCTCGGCATCGAACCGCTCGACCTCGCGTCGAACCTGCAGCTCTATGCGGGCGTCCGTTCGGACTCCTACGACGCCGTCGAGGCGGCCCTGCGCGACGCCGGCGCCGGACCGGGGTCGGAGGTGCTCGCCATCGGGCATTCGCAGGGCGGCGCGATCACCACGCGGCTCGCACTCGACAGTCCCTTCGCCGTCGTCGGCAACGTCACCTTCGGATCGCCGGTTCAGGGCGACGTGCCCGCCGACGCGCTCGATGTCACCCTGCGGCACACCGACGATCCGGTGCCCGCGCTTCAGGCCGGCGGGCACGTGGCGGGGGTCGGGGCGCCGGGCAGCCTCGTGATCGAGCGGGTCGCCGACCCCGGCGGCCGGCTGGGCGACATCGCACTCGGAGCCCACTCGATGGACGCCTACACCCGCACCGCCGAGCTCGCCGACGCGTCCGGGGATCCTCGGCTCGCCGAGCTCCACGCCATGCTCGCAGGCTTCGGCGGCGGCGCGACCGCGGTGGTCACGACCTACCACGCGCGACGCCCCGATTGACCGGCGGTGTCGTCAGCGGCGCTCGCGCACGCGCTCCCGGCGCGGGCGGAAGAGGATGCCCGCCACCCAGTTGATCAGCGCGATCACGATGGCGGCCACGACGGCGAGCCAGAAGTCGCCGATGCGCAGGCCCCAGTCCCAGCCCGAGGTGACCCAGCCGGTGAGCCACAGCAGGAAGCCGTTGATCACGAACGAGATGAGCCCGAGCGTGAGGATGTACAGCGGGAAGGCGAGCACCTTCAGCACGGTTCCGACGATCGCGTTCACCACGCCGAAGATCAGGGCGATGAGCAGGAGCGTGAGCACGAGCTGCAGGTCGTCTCCCGGCGGGAAGGCCACCACGGTCACCTGCAGCGCGGGCACGAGGGTCACGATCCAGATCGCGAACGCGTTGACGATCAGACGGATGACGAGGCTCATAGTGCCGTCAGTCTCGCACGGGCCCACGCATCCGTCATCCGCGTGACACGTGGGCCTCCGTAGACTCGCAGGGTGACCGACCTGCCCGTGCGCATCCGCCCCGAGATCGCGGCGTTGCCCGCCTACCGTCAAGGCCGCCAGGCCTCCGCCGACGCGTTCAAGCTGTCGAGCAACGAGAACCCCTTCGACCCGCTGCCCGGTGTCGTCGAGGCCGTACGCGCGGCGACGACCTTCAACCGGTACCCCGACGCCTCGGCGGGCCGGCTGCGCGCCCGCCTCGCCGACCGGTACGCCGTCGCCCCCGACGGCGTACACGTCGCGGCCGGCTCGGTCTCGATCCTCTACCAGCTCGCTTCGGCCACCAGCGGGCCGGGCGACGAGATCATGTTCGCCTGGCGGTCGTTCGAGGCCTACCCGGGCCTGGCCGCCGTGGCCGGTGCCACCGCCGTGCAGGTTCCGCTCACGGCCGAGGCGGGGCACGACCTCGATGCGATGGCGGATGCCGTCACCGACCGCACGCGGATGATCATCGTGTGCAGCCCGAACAACCCGACCGGGCCGGTGGTGACCCAGGCGGCGTTCGACGCCTTCGTCGCTCGTGTGCCCCGAGACGTCCTGATCGTGCTCGACGAGGCCTACGCCGAGTTCGTCACCGATCCGGATGCCGTCACCGGTGCCGCGGTCCTCGCGGCCGGGCACGCGAACGTCGTCATCCTCCGCACCTTCTCGAAGGCCTACGGCCTGGCGGGGCTGCGTGTGGGCTACGCGATCGGCGACCACCGCATCCTCGACGCCGCCCGCAGCACCGGCATCCCGCTCTCGGTGACGGCGCAGGCCGAGGAGGCGGCGCTGGCCAGCCTCGACGCCGAGGACGAGCTGCTCGAGCGGGTGCGCCACATCGCGGCCCGCCGCGACGCGCTCGCCGATCGACTGCGCGGCGCCGGCTGGGACGTCCCGGTCGCGCAGGGCAACTTCGTCTGGCTGCCCGCGGGCGAGCGCACGCTCGAGATCGCGGAGGCCTTCGCCGCCGCCGGCCTCATCGTGCGCGCGTTCGCCGGTGACGGCGTGCGCATCTCCATCGGCGAAGAGGAATCGGTCGACCGGATCGTCGCCGCCGCGGCATCCGCCCTCGACTGACCCGCGTCGCGCGTCGCGCGAGACCGCGCGCGAACGTCGGAGGATCGCAGCGATCTCGGAGGATCGCGGTCGAATCGTCCGAGCGGGGCGCGATTCTCCGACGTCCGTGAGCGTGAGTCGGCAGCGCGTCAGGCGGGGGTGAAGCCGAGCGCGTGCGCACCGCGGGCGATCCAGGGATGCTGCGAGAACGCGTCCCACACGAGGGTCGAGCCGAGGGCGGCGGCGCCGAGCAGGGCGGTCGCGCCCTTGTTGAGCCCGTAGCGCGGCTCGGCGTACCAGGGCTCGTCGCCCTCGAGGTTCACCCCGTCGGTCGCGCCCCAGCGGTTCCACGCGCCCGGATGGTCATCGCGCAGCGCCCGGAGCGCCGGGGCGACCTCGTCGGGGGCGAGCGGCAGTGCCCCGAAGAGCGAGACCGGCGGAACGGTGCCGTCGGCATGGGGCTCCCGGAGGGCCGGGCGGGCGCCGTTGACGACGTATCCGTCCGGACCGAGCCCGGCGGCCGGGCCCCACAGACCGGCCGCGAAGGTCTTCCAGCGGTCGGACTGGTCGGCGCACCACGCCTTCGAGGCGAGGGAGGCCGCGCGTGCGTTGGCCCACCAGTCGCGCCCGTCGAGGTCGCGGACACGCTGGAACGGGTAGAACGCCAGAGGGAAGTGGTAGGTGAACAGGGTCCCGGCCGGCTCGTGCACGCACTCGTGACCCCCGTACGACCCGACGGGCTTGTCGAACCCCCGCCAGAGGTCGCGCGCGCGGTCGTTCGACACGGCCGGGTGCCCGGCCGCGAGCAGATACATCGGCAGCTGCTCGGCCGTCATCGACCACGCGCTGACGAACCCCGCGTCGTCGGCACCGTCGGCGTAGTCGTCATCGCGGCCGCCGACCCACGCCATGCGCACGACCGTCTTCTCGCCGCTGTCGTTGATGATCCAGTCCCAGTCGATGCGCTCGAGCAGTCGATCGGCGCGCACGGCGATCTCGGGTGCGTCGCCCGCGAAGAAGGATGCCGCCACCACCGCGCCGCACAGTGCCAGGGTCGTGTCGATCGTGGAGTACTCCGAGCGTCCCTGGCGCTCGCCGGTGCCGGCGTCGACGAAGTGGGCGAGGAAGCCGCCGCGCTGCGGCACCGATTCCTCGAGCGTGCGCAGGGTCGCGGCGACCCGGTCGCGCACCGCCACCCGGTCGAGGATGCCGCGCTCGACGCCCACGCACCACGCGGCCAAGGCGAACCCGGTGGCGGCGACGGTGGCGACACCGGGCAGATCGTCGCGGTCGAGGACGAGTCCGCAGCCCGGGCTGTCGAGGTCGGCGGTCGCGTGATGCCACAGCCAGCGGATCGAGGCGTCCACCTCCGTCTCGGTGAGCACGCGGATGTCGTCGGGCAGGTCGGCGACGCCGGGGGCGGAGTGGGACGGGGTCACGCGGCGGTCCTCTTCTCGAAGGGGTTGGGGATGGCGTCCAGCAGCTCGCGGGTGTACTCCGCCTGCGGGTCGTCGATGACTCGTTCGGCCGGGCCCGACTCGATCAGCTCGCCCCCGCGGAGCACGAGGGCGTGGTTGGCGAGGCTCTTGGCCGAGAGCAGGTCGTGGGTGATGTACAGCATCCCCACGCCGTGATCGGCGACGAGGGATTGCAGCACCTCGAGGATCTCGGCGCGGATCGAGACGTCGAGGCTCGCGATCGGCTCGTCGGCGACGATGAGCCGGGGCTCCGCCGCCAGCGCACGCGCGATGACGACGCGTTGGCGTTGGCCGCCCGACAGCTCGTGCGGAAGTCGGCCCAGGTAGCGGCCCGCCGGGGTGAGCCCGACCTGCTCGAGCAGGCTCGCCGACCGCTCGACCGCCTCGCGTCGCCCCACATGCAGGAAGTTCGCGAGAGGACGCGAGAGGGAGTACCCGACGGTGAGGGTCGGGTTCAGCGCGGCGTACGGATCCTGGAACACGTACTGCACGTTGCGGCGGTACTCGCGGGCGAGCCGGCCGCGCAGCGAGGTCAGGTCGTGCGCCTCCCCGTCGTCCTGTCCGTAGTACCGCACCGACCCCGAGGTGGGGTCGTCGATGCGCGTCAGGATGCGGGCGATCGTCGACTTCCCCGAACCCGACTGGCCCACCAGGGCGGTGACCTCGCCCTCGCGCAGCGTGAACGAGACGTCCTTCACCGCGTCGACGTGCTCGGTGCGCAGACCCTGCCGCTTCGAGAAGCGCCGGTGCAGGTGCTCTACCTCGATGACCGGAGCGTGTTCGACCGGGGCCTCCTCCGAGACCTCCTCGGGCGCCTCGAGCTCGGCCCCGGTGTAGCCGGCCACGTCCTCGCCCAGCAGCTCGGCGTACGAGCCGACGAGGTGGATGGAGTACGGATGCTTCGGCCCGGAGGTCACGGCATCCCGAGCGCTGATGTCCTCGACGATCTCGCCCTCGTACATGACCGCCACCCGGTCGGCGAAGTCGAGCAGCGTACCCATGTCGTGCGTGATGAGGATGGCGCCGAACCGCTCGCGCTCCTGCAGCTCGCGGATCTTGTCGAGGATCGACTTCTGAACGACGACGTCGAGGCCCGTCGTGGGCTCGTCGAAGAGCACCAGCTGCGGCTGCAGAGCGAGCGCGAGCGCGAGGTTGACCCGCTGCTTCATGCCGCCCGAGAGCTCGTGGGGGTACATGTCGAGGAACCGGGCGTCGACGCTCACGAGGTCGAAGAGCTCCTCGGCGCGGGTGCGCGCGGCAGCGGCGTTCGCTCCGGTGTGCTCGGCCATGATGTCCTCGAACATCTTCCGCACCCGCACGACGGGGTTGAGGGAGTTCATGCTCGACTGGAACACCGTCGACACGTACGACCAGCGCAGCGGGCGCAGCTCGTCGTCGCCGAGCGCGGTGACGTCGCGATCGCCCCAGCGGATCGAGCCGCCGGTGATGTGGCCCGGGCTGCGCAGCAGCCGCAGCACCGCCTGGGCGAACGTGGTCTTGCCCGATCCGGACTCGCCCGCGAGCCCCACGAACTCGCCCGGCGCGACCTGCAGCGACACGTGCTTGACGGCGTCGAGGGTGGGGCCGAGCTTGGGACGGTACTGCACCGACAGGTCGTCGACGCTCAGAACGGATGCCGCGTTCATGACTTCTCCTCTTCGCGCAGGTGCGGGTTGCTCAGCATGTCGACGCCGAAGTTCACGAACGTCAGCGACGTCATGAGCAGGGCGAGCATCACGCCGGGGGCGACGAGCCAGACCCACAGGCCCTGCACGAGGGCGCCGTTGGCGTTGGCCTGCGCCAGCATCTGGCCCCAGCTGACGGTGTTGGGATCTCCGAAGCCCATGAACGACAGCCCTGCCTCGGCCGCGATCGCGGCGGTCGCGGCGCCGATGAACCCCGACACGATCAGCGAGGACATGTTCGGCATGATCTCGCGGAACACGATGCGCAGCATCCCGTCGCCGCCGAACCGCGCGGCCGTGACGTAGTCGCGGTTGCGCATCGAGATGATCAACGACCGCATCTCGCGGGAGGCTCCCGCCCAGCTCGTGATCGCGATGACGAAGACGAGCAGCCCGAGGCCGCGGGTCTCGCTGTAGGCGACGATCACCATCATCAGCGGCAGGACCGGGATCACCAGCGCCAGATTCGTCAAGAACGACAGCACGTCGTCGAGCAGCCCGCCCTCGCGGTAGCCGGCGAGCAGACCCACCACGATCGCGATGACGATCGTGGCCAGACCGCCCAGCACCCCGATCGCGAACGAGAGGCGGGTGCCGTGGACGAGCTGCGTCCAGATGTCGTAGCCGAGGGTGTTGGTGCCCATCCAATGGGCCCAGCTCGGGTCCTGCGCGGGGGTGAAGGTCGCGTCGGTGGGCCGGTAGGGCGAGAGCAGGTCGGCGAAGATCGCGACCAGCAGGAAGAACGCGAGCATGACGATGCCCACGCGTGCCTTCCTGCTCGACCAGATGACGGCGTACCAGCGCGCCGGTCGGACGATCGCGACGACCTCCTTGGTCGAGGCGTCGTCCTCGGTCACGCGGCGGCGGAAGGTGCGGGTCGGCTGGGTGCGCGCGGGCTGCGGCATCGAGGCCGGCTGCGGCATCGGGGTGTCTTCGGACATCTGTCGTCACCTGCCTTTCATGCCTTGGCGCGGCGGGCGCGCGGATCGATGAGGGGATAGAGCAGATCGACGATGAAGTTCGCCGTCAGCACGATGACGATCGTGGCCAGCAGGATCGCCTGCATGAGGGGGAAGTCGCGGTTCGAGGTGGCCTCGCCCATGAGTCGTCCCATGCCCGGATAGTCGAAGACCGTCTCGATGAGGATCGAGCCGCCCATCAGCACGCCCAGCGACAGGGCGAACCCGGTGACCACCGGCAGCAGGGCGTTGCGTGCCGCGTAGCCCAGGGCGAGGGTGCGCTGTCTGAGCCCCGCCGCGGCCCCGAGGCGGATGTAGTCCTCGCCGAGCACCTGCACCATGGTGTTGCGCATCGACAGGATGAATCCGATGGGGGCCGTGACCATGAGCGTGAGCGCGGGGAGGAACCCGTGCGAGACGACGTCGGCGATGTGCAGCGGCGTCAGTCCCGGCGTCGTGTAGCCGTAGCCGCCCGAGGCCGGGAACCACCCGAGCGTGTAGGCGAAGACGAACAGGATGATCAGGCCGATCCACACGGACTGCAGGTTGCCGACGAACGTGGACCCCACCGAGATCGTGGCATCGAACCGGCTGTTGCGACGCCACGCCGCGAACGCGCCGAGCAGCGTGCCGAGCACGAACGACAGCAGCTGCGTGAGACCCACGAGCACGAGAGTCCAGGGCAGCGCCTGGCCGATGACCTCGGCCACCGGGTAGGGGAAGTACGTGAACGACGTTCCGAGGTCGCCCGACGCGAGCTGCCTGAGGTAGTCGATGTACGCGACGAAGACGTTGTCGGTGGAGTATCCGAGCATCGTCTTGACGGCCGCGACCTGCGCGGGGTCGATCTCGCCCTGCCCGTTGAGCTGCCGCACCATGATCTCGGCGGGGTCGCCGGGCTGCAGCCGCGGGATGATGAAGTTCAGCGTGACGGCGGCCCACAGGGTGAGCAGGAAGTAGCCGGTCTTGCGGACGTAGTACGTCATGGCTCAGTCCTCCCCGTCGGCGTCGGCCTCACCCGGCGGGCGCAGCTCGTGCGAGAGCCGGATCAGCTGGTCGACCGGGTAGGGGTTGTCATCGCTCGGCCAGCCGACTGCGTTGTTCGTGCGGTAGATCAACCGGCTCGGCGCGTACTGCAGCGCGATGTAGGGGAACTCGGTCATGAAGACGTCCATGATCCGCCCCTCGATCTCTGCCGTGCGGCTCTCGTCGGTGGTGTTGGTCCACTCGTCGATGAGCGCGTCGATCTCGGGGTTCACGTACCGTGCGCGGTTGAGCAGCAGTTCCTGGTCGCTCGAGATCTGCGAGCTCTGCAGCTTGGCGCCGAGGTCGCGCGCCCGCTGGCACCCGCCGCTGACGAAGTCGACGGTCATGTCGAAGTCGCCGGCCTTCTGCATGCCCTCGATGGCGTTCGGATCGGTCGTGACCATGCGCACCTGCACGCCCACGTCGGCGGCGTTGCGGGAGATGACGTCGGCCATCGCGATGACGTCCATCCATCCGGCCTGGACGCTGAAGACGAACGAGAGCGGTCGACCGTCGGCGTCGACCCGCTGCCCGTCCGCGTTCCGGGCGTAGCCGGCGGCGTCGAGCATCTCGTTCGCGCGGTCGGGGTCGTAGGGGATGAACTCCTTGCCGCGCCACTGCTCGGGCACCGCCTGCTCCTGGAACGGCAGCAGCAGCATCGTCTGGCTCGCGGGCTCCATGATGCCGAAGCTCGCCCGCTGGCTGAGCGCGTCGCGGTCGAGCGCGTAGGCGAAGGCCTCGCGGAACGCCGGATCATCGAGCACGGGGCGCTCGGTGTTCAGCGCGAGCACGGTGGTCGCGTCCGGCGGATAGAAGAAGTGCGCATTCTCGGGATCGGGCGCCACGACCGACCGGTTCGGGTTCGGGATGTCGCCGCGGTAGAGGTCCAGCGCGCCGCTGCGGAGCTTCAGCGCCCCCGAGTTGGCGTCGAACTGGCCCTCGAGCGAGAGGCGCTGCACGCGCACCTCGTCGGCGTTCCAGTAGTTCTCGTTGCGCTCGAGGACCAGCCGCCGGCCGTTGTAGGACTCCGGTGTGAACGGGCCCGTGCCGACTCCGATCTCGTCGACGAAGAGTGTCGGGTCGCCCTGGTCGGCGTAGATGTGCTCGGGCAGGATCTTCGTCGTCTGCAGGATGGCGTCGGTCTTGGGGATCGCGGCTCCGGCGAACTCGAACACGACGGTGTGCTCGTCCAGCGCGGTGACGCTCTCGGCGGGCGCGCCGAAGAAGTCGCCCCAGAGGCCGGCCTTGTCGGCGGCGGGATACTCCTTGCCGGCCAGGAAGGTGTAGACCACGTCGTCGGCCGTGAACGGCTCTCCGTCGCTCCACTCGACACCCTCGCGAAGGGTCAGCACGAAGCGGTCCGGACCCTCCCACGTGTACCCCGTGGCCAGCCACGGCACCGCCTCGCAGGTGAAGCGGTCGCGGATCATGAGCGGTTCGAACAGCCAGGTCTGGACCGTGGCGTTGGGGGACAGCCAGTTGTAGTTGAGCAGTCCCTGAACGGATCCGCCCGCCTCGGACGGCATCCGGATCTCGTCGATGAATCCCTCGGGGGCCGCGGGAGCGGGCTCGAGGCCGACGTTCGCGCATGCGGACGTCGTGAGCATCGCCGTCACGGCGAGGACGCCCAGCGCCAGTCGTCTGCGTCTTCTCATCGGAACCTCCTCGTTCCTGAAGCGACCGGTCGGCCATCGACCGGTCGGGTGTGTCAGTTCGGTGTCGCCTCCTCGGCGCAGCCGCACGATTCGCGCACGACCAGGCGGGTCGGCAGCACCGTGTGCGGCTCGATCTCGTCGCCCAGGGCTCCCGCAGCGGCGCGGGCTCCCAGCTCGACGATCGGCTGATGCACGGTGGTCAGGCGCGGCGAGGCGATCTCGGCCAGGGCCTGGTCGTCGAAGCCGGTGACGGCGACGTCGGCCGGGATGCGGTACCCGAGGCCCGGGAGGGTCGCGAGCATGCCGATCGCCAACTCGTCGTTCGCGCAGACGAGGGCTTCGGGAAGATCGCGGGCGTCGTGCAGCTCGCGGGCGGCGACGGCTCCGCTGCGCACATCGAGACCGAGGCGCATGGGTTCGCCGGCCTCGGTGAGGCCGCGTTCGGCGAGGGCGCGGCGGAATCCGTCGTACCGCCATGCGGTGTCGGGGGAGCCCGACGGCTCGCCGACGAAGCGCATCCGCCGGTAGCCGTGCACGTCGGCGAGATGCCCGGTGAGCTCGGCCGCCGCGCGGCGGCCGTCCGTGACGACCGTCGCGGTGTCATCCGCCTCGCCGGCCACCACGATCACCCGTCCGGTGCGGGCGAGGGCGGCGACCTCGTCGGCGGGCAGGGTGCCGCCTGCGACGATCAGGCCGTCGGTGCGTTCGGCGAGCTGACGCACCGCGTCGACGGCATCCGGGCGCAGATGCGTGCCGACGACGTTGATGACGACACCGCGCTGCACGGCGACCGACTCGGCGCCCTCGATGAGCTGCGCGAAGTACGGACCGCCGAGGCCCGGAAGGACGATGCCGAGCGTGTTGGTGCGCTGGTACGACAGGGCGCGGCCGAGAGCCGAGGGCCGATATCCCAGTCGGTCGATGGCGCTCTGGACGCGGCGCTTGGTGTCGGCCACGACGCGCGGATCGTCGTGGGTCACCCGCGAGACCGTTGCCACCGAGACCCCGGCCTCGCGGGCGATGTCGCGGATGGTCGGGCGCGCGGCGCGGGAGTCGGATGCCACCGTCGTCACCTCGCTTCGTCGCACTTCATCGTGTCCGTTCCGTGTCGCCGGGTCGTCGTCAGGGCGATGTAACCGGATACATCGGGTACCGTAACCCCTTGTAACCGGTTACATCAAGCCCTCACGCCATCGACGTCGCGAAGGAGACGCTCATGACCGACGCTGCCCTGGCCGATCGCCTCGACCGCATCGTGCTGTACCAGGTTTATCCGCAGAGCTTCGCGGATGCCGACGGCGACGGCGTCGGCGATCTCGACGGTCTCGCTGCTCGGCTGGACTACCTCGCCTGGCTCGGCGTCGACGCCGTCTGGCTCACCCCCGTGTTCGTCTCGCCGTTCCGCGACGCCGGCTACGACGTCGCGGACTTCGATCGCGTCGCCGCGCGCTACGGCGGCGACGCGGCGATGGACCGGCTGATCGCCGAGGCCGATCGGCGCGGCATCGGCATCGTGCTCGATCTCGTCGCCGGCCACACGTCCGACGAGCACGAGTGGTTCGCCGATGCGCTCGCGCGCGGTCCGGCCGGCGATCCCGACGGGGACCGCTACGTCTTCAGCCCCACCGCCGCCGACGGCTTCGCTCCGGTGCCGCGCGGGGATCGCGGGTTCTACAAGCCGAACTTCTTCGAGTTCCAGCCCGCGCTGAACTTCGGCTACGCCCGGCTGCACCCCGACGAGCCGTGGCGTCAGACAGTCGACGCGAAGGGCCCGCGCCGCAACCGCGACGCGCTCGTGGACATCATGCGCCGGTGGTACGACCGCGGCGTCGCCGGCTTCCGCGTCGACATGGCCGCATCGCTCGTCGAGGACGACCCCGGGCATCGCGAGACGGCGAGGCTGTGGCGCGACATCCGCCGTCGCCTCGACCGCACCCATCCCGGCCGCATCCTCGTCTCCGAGTGGGGAGACCCCGCCCGAGCGGTGCCGGCGGGTTTCGACGTCGACTTCTTCCTGCAGTTCGGCGGTGACAGTGACGGCCTGCCGCTGAAGTCGCTCTTCGAGAACGGCTCGGGCACCGTGCACGAGGCCTGGCCGCGCCGGGACGCCTGGGCGGATGCTGCGGGGAAGGGGGATGCCGCGGACTTCGTCGTCGCCTGGACCGAGGCGCGCGACGCGATCGCGGCAGCGGGAAGCCGGGGCGTGGTGGGACTCCCCACGGCCAACCACGACTTCACCCGGCTGGTCAGCGGCTCCCGGGATGCCCAGCAGGCACGCTCCGCGCTGCTGCTCGTGCTCACCTGGGCCGCGATGCCGTCGCTGTACTACGGCGACGAGATCGGGATGCGCTACCTGCCGGGCGTGGGCCCGCTCGAGGGGTCGTCCCTCGGGCCGACGTACGAGCGCGCCGGCTCGCGCACGCCGATGGCGTGGGGCGCGTCCACGGTGCTCGGGCAGCGGGCGCACGACGCGCGCTACCTGCCCGCCGACGACGCCCCCGACGCGCCGACGGTCGCCGGCCAGCTCGACGACCCGGCATCCCTGCTCCGGTTCGTCCGCGCCGCCGTCGCGCTGCGCCGGAGCGACCCGAGGCTCGGAGCGCGCGCGAGCCTCGAGGTGGAGTCGACGGGCTACCCGTTCGTGTACCGCCGGGGCGGAACGCTGCTGGTGGCCCTGAACCCCGCCGATCGTCCGTGCGAGGTCGCGCTCGGCGGGGTCGGCGACCCGGTCATCGCGACGGGCGCGCGTGTGATGGGGGAGCGCCTCCTGCTCGACGCCTTCGGTGCCGCGGTCGTCGACCTCGCACCGCGCGCCGCGGCGGCATCCATCCCCGCCTGACCGCGCACACGAGCCTCGGGGGATCTCACCGAGCTCGGACGATTCCGCCGGAATCCTCCGAGCTTCGCGCGATGTTCCGACGCAGGTGCAGGTGCAGGTGCAGGTCAGGTCAGGGATGTCACGAGGTGCCGTGCCCGCTGAGTGAGCAACCGGCGCAGGTAGGGCACGAGCACGATGCGCTCGACCGGGCGACCGAAGATCGGTGAGGCCAGGGTCACCCGGTCGGTCATGATCGTGCGATCGCCCGCTCACCGGTCCCGCGCATCGAGGCGACGTGGGCTCCGATGTCGAGGGCGGCGTCGAAGAGCGCGTCCGCCGCGACCGGCGCGCGTGTCTCGATCTCGAACGAGCTCGTCACCCGTCGATCCTCCCACCGGTCCGCGAGGCGGCGCGGGCCGGCGCCGGGTCAGTCGTCGGTCTCGGTGCGCAGCACCGAGCCGTCGACGTCGAGCGTGATCTCGACGATGCCCCGGTCGGCCGTGAGCACCGCGACGTCGAAGGGCGACCGGTCGTCGTCGTCGGCATCGATCTCGATGACCCGGCCGTCGGCCTCGGCGAGAGCCGCCTCGACCATCGACCCCAGCGTCGCGGCATCCAGCACGTTCCCGGCCGCGACGTCGCCCGCCTCGGCCGCCTCGGTCTCGCGCACGGTCGCCGTGCCGTCGGCCGACACCCGCACCTCTGACTCCGAGCCGTCGGCCGCGACGAGCTGCACGTCCCAGGTGCCGTCGCGGTCGGCATCGATCGACACGACGGATCCGTCGGCCGCGCCCCGGGCCGCGTCGGCGACGCGCTCGAGCTCGTCGACGGATGCCGCGCCATACGGCTCGGTCGAAGTGCCACCGGCGTTCGTGCGCTCGCCCGGAGCGCCGCCGCGGTCGCCGTCCGTGCCGACGGCGTTCGAGCGGGTGTCGTCCGAGACGAGGCTCGCCTCACGGCCGTCCTCGTCGTCGTCATCCGCGACGGCCGCTCCGATCGCTGCGCCACCGCCGACGAGCAGGGCCGCCGCGACGACGGCGCCGCCGGCGAGCAGAGCCGTCCGTCGGGCGCGGCGCGGCGGTGTCGCAGCGGTCGGTCCCGCGGGGACCTCGGCGTTCGAGGGGCTCGCGGCCGGCGCGGCGGCCGTCGGGGAGGCGGGGGGAACGGAGGCGGTGGGGTCGGCGGCGGGGGTGGGCTGGTCGTCGAGGTTGCGGTCGTGATCGCTCATGCCTCGATGGTGCCGAGTGGTCGCTGAAGCAGCGCTGAAGCCTCCTGAAGCCGTCTTCAGCCGGCCGCCGCCGGGCGCGCGGTCAGGTGCCGGCGGGAAGGGTCACGGTGAAGCGCGCGCCGCCGAGCGGCGACGCCGAGAGGGCGACGGATCCGCCGGTCGCCTCGGCGATGCCCCGCACGATCGCGAGGCCGAGCCCGCTCCCGCCGGCATCCCGTGCTCGCGCCTCGTCGAGCCGCACGAACCTCTGGAACACGCGGTCGTGCTCCCCGGGCGGGATGCCGGAGCCGTCGTCCTCGACCTCGAGCACGGCGCGACGGCCGTCCGGAGTCAGGGCGGTGCTGATGCGCACGCGTGAACGCGCATGGCGTGCGGCGTTGTCGGCGAGGTTGCGCACGAGCCGCGCGAGCATGCGCGGGTCGCCGGCCACACGTGCCGCGGTGATGCCCGATGCGTCCACCTCGACGGTGTTCCCGCCCGCACCCGCCTCCGGGCCGGCATCCCGTCCCCGCAGCCGCGACGCCTCGGCCAGCGCGAGGTCATCGAGATCGACGCTCTGCCGCCGCTGGGGCGCACGCTCGTCGAGGCGCGCGAGCAGCAGCAGCCCGTCGACGAGGTCCTGCATGCGCACTCCCTCGTCGACGACCACCTCGGCGAGGTCGCCGAGCGAGGTCGCCTCGGGGTGCGCGCGCGCGAGCTCCGCGTGCTGCCGGATCGTCGCGAGAGGGGATCGCAGTTCGTGCGAGGCGTCGGAGACGAAGCGTCGCTGCGCCGCCGCCGCGTCGTCGAGGCGCCCGAGCATACTGTTCATGGTCGCCGCCAGCGCCGCGATCTCGTCACGTGAGCGCGGTTCCGCGATGCGTCGATCGAGGCGGTCGGCGGTGATCGCCTCGACCTCCGCGCGGATCCGCGACACCGGCCGGAGCGCGCGTCCGACGACCCACCACGTCACGACCGCGACGAGGGCGACCACGAGCACCGTCGACACCGCGAGCAGCGCGACGACCGTGCCGAGCGTCTCGTCGGCGTCATCGAGCGGCACCGCGAGCACCAGATACCGATCGTCGTCGATCTCTTCGCGCACCAGCAGCATCCGCTCGCCGTCCACCGAGACGGTGGCGCCCGAAGCGGTGCGGGGGAGCGCGCCGTCGTCGGCGTCGTCCGAGGCGGCGATCACCGCGCCCGCGGCATCCTGCACCTGGGCGATCTCGTCGTCGAGAGCCGTGACCGCCGAGACGCCCTGCGCCTCGACCCGTGCCGCGAGCTCCTCGATGCGGGTCTCCGCGCCGCGTTCGGCCGCGGCCTGGATGCTGGCGCTCAGCACCGCCGCGAACGCGATCGAGCCCAGCACCATGACGAGCGCGACCGCCGCGGTCGCGATCGCCGTGATCCGGGCGCGCAGCGACGCCGACCGGATGCCGCGGCGTGGCGGCAGCCCCGCCGCGCCGGTCCGCTCGTGCGACGATCGCTCAGCCACCATCGGCCGCCAAGCGATAGCCCGCCCCGCGCACGGTCTCGATCGCTTCGCGGGCGAAGGGACGGTCGAGCTTGCGGCGGAGGTGTCCGACGTACACCTCGACGATGTTGGGGTCGCCCTCGAAGTCCTCGTCCCAGACGCCGTCGATCAGCTCGCGCTTGGAGATCACCTGACCGCGGTGGCGCATGAGGTGCTGCAGCACGGCGAACTCGCGTGCGGTCAGCTCGATCTCGACGTCGCCGCGCCACACCCGACGCGCACCGGTGTCGAGCCGCAGATCGCCGGCCTCGAGCACGACGGGGCGCTCGACACCTCCGCGCCGGATGAGGGCGCGCAACCGCGCGACGAGCACGGGGTACGAGAAGGGCTTCGTTACGTAGTCGTCGGCCCCGGTCTCGAGCGCCTCCACCTGATCCCACTCGCCGTCCTTGGCGGTGAGCATCAGCACGGGGGTCCAGTTCTCCTCGGCCCGCAGCGCCTCGCAGACCTTCCACCCGCTCATGCCGGGCATCATGAGGTCGAGCACGATCGCGTCGTAGCGGGTCTCGCGGGCGCGCCAGAGCCCGTCGACGCCGTTGTGCGCCACATCGACGGCGAAGCCCTCCGCCTCGAGCCCGCGCCGCACGCCGTCGGCCAGGCGCACCTCGTCATCGACCACCAGTACTCGCATCGCCCCCCAGTGTGGCCCGTCGATGCTGAAGCGGGCCTGAAGCGCACCGGGGCCTGTGCGGATCGGGGCCGTGCCCCCGGCGTTGTGTCGCCTGCACGGCGAATCTCCGCATCCGTTGTCGACCGCATGCAGAACGGGCCATACCCGGAGCGTTAGCGTTAGGGGGTGACCGACGAAGCAGACCACGATCCCGCTCTCGTCCGCGTCCTCGCGGCTGATGGGACGTTCGACCCCTCACCCGAGGCGGAGCGCTACCTGCCGATGATCGAGGCGATCACCGACGCCGAGCTCGAGACGTTCTACCGCGACATGGTCACGGTGCGGGCGTTCGACCGCCAGGCGACGAACCTGCAGCGGCAGGGTCAGCTCGCGCTGTGGCCGCCGTCCTTCGGCCAGGAAGCGGCCCAGGTCGGCTCGGCCCGGGCGGCCCGACCGCAGGACCACCTCTTCCCGTCGTACCGGGAGCACGTCGTGTGCACGATCCGCGGCGTCGACCCGATCGACATCATCCGGCTCATGCGCGGTCTCACCCACGGCGGGTGGGATCCGACCGACCCGAAGAACGGCAACGCGCACATCTACACGCTCGTCCTCGGGTCGCAGACCCTCCACGCGACCGGCTATGGAATGGGCATGGTCCTGGACGGCCGCACCGGCACCGGCGACCCCGAGCGCGACGAGGCCGTCATCGTCTACTACGGCGACGGCGCCTCCAGCCAGGGCGACGTGCACGAGGCCATGGTCTTCGCCAACAGCTACAACACCCCGCAGGTGTTCTTCCTGCAGAACAACCACTGGGCGATCTCGGTTCCCGTCTCGACGCAGTCCCGCGTGCCGCTGGTGCGCCGCGCGGCCGGTTACGGCATGCCCTCGGTCCGGGTCGACGGCAACGACGTGCTCGCCAGCTACGCGGTCTCCCGGCTCGCCCTCGACGAAGCCCGTTCGGGCCAGGGCCCCCGAGCGATCGAGGCGCTGACCTACCGCATGGGCGCGCACACGACGAGCGACGACCCGACGAAGTACCGCACGAGCGACGAAGAGGCCTTCTGGGCGCAGCGCGATCCGATCGCGCGCATGCGCCGCTATCTCGAGGGTCGCGGAGCCGCGGGCGCCTTCTTCGACGACGTGGATGCCGCCGCCGCGGCCTACGCCGACGACGTGCGGGTGCGCACCAACGAGCTCGGCGGGCTCGACCCCGCCGGCATGTTCGCGCACGTCTACACAGACCCGCATCCGCTCGTCGAGCAGCAACGGCAGTGGCTCGCCGACTACGAGGCATCCTTCGAGGAGGGGCGCGCATGAGCGTCGACACGATGCCCTTCAGCAGGGCGCTCAACGCCGGCATGCGCCGCGCGATGCAGAGCGACGACCACGTCCTGATGATGGGTGAGGACATCGGCCGCCTCGGTGGCGTGTTCCGTGTCACCGAGGGACTGCAGGCCGAGTTCGGCGACCGTCGCGTGCTCGACACCCCGCTGGCCGAGTCGGGGATCGTCGGCACGGCGATCGGCCTCGCGATGGCCGGTTTCCGCCCGGTGTGCGAGATCCAGTTCGACGGCTTCGTCTTCCCCGCCTTCGACCAGATCACGACGCAGCTGGCGAAGCTCACCAACCGGCACGAGGGACGGATGCCGTTCCCGGTCGTCATCCGCATCCCTTATGGCGGCCACATCGGCGCCGTCGAGCACCACCAGGAGAGCCCCGAGGCGTACTTCACGCACACCGCGGGGCTCCGGGTCGTGTCGCCCTCGACGCCGAACGATGCGTACTGGATGATCCAGGACGCCATCGCCTCACCCGACCCGATCGTCTTCCTCGAGCCGAAGTCGCGGTACTGGGCCAAGGGCGAGGTCGACCTCGCCGCGCGCGCGCTGCCGCTGCACGCCTCGCGCGTCGTCCGCCGCGGCACCGACGTCACCCTCGTCGGTCACGGCGCGATGGTGACGGTGCTGCTGCAGGCCGCCGCCCTCGCCGAGAGCGAGGGCATCTCGTGCGAGGTCGTCGACGTCCGCTCGCTCTCGCCGGTCGACTACGGCCCCATCGTCGACTCGGTGCGGCGCACGGGCCGGATGGTCTACGGCCAGGAGGCTCCGGGCTTCACCTCGCTCGGCTCCGAGATCGCCGCGACCGTCACCGAGCAGGCCTTCTTCTCGCTCGAGGCACCCGTCCTCCGCGTGTCGGGGTTCGACGTGCCCTTCCCCGCCGCGAAGCTCGAGGGCGCCTACCTGCCCGACGCCGACCGCATCCTCGAGGCCGTCGACCGCGCCCTCGCCTACTGATCCCGCCGACCCGATCGGAGCACCGATGAGCACTCAGACCTTCCACCTGCCGGACGTCGGCGAAGGCCTCACCGAGGCCGAGATCGTGCAGTGGCACGTCGCAGCCGGCGACGAGGTCGCGGTCGACGACGTCCTCGTCGAGATCGAGACCGCCAAGTCGCTCGTCGAGCTGCCCTCGCCCTTCTCGGGCACCGTCGGCGAGCTGCTCGTCGGCGAGGGCGCCACCGTCGAGGTGGGGGCCGCGATCATCACGATCGCCGGCGCCGCGGGAGAGGCGGATGCCGCCAGCGGCAACTCCGCGCACGGCGAAAAGCCCGACGAGAAGCCCGCGGCCGCCGACGCCGGCGACGGCAACGGTTCGGTGCTCGTCGGCTACGGCGGAGCCGGGCAGGTGCAGTCGCGCCGCCGCAAGCCCGCCGAGCCGCCCGTGCGCGCCGCCGTCGGCGTCGTCGCCAAGCCCCCGATCCGCAAGCTCGCCCGCGACCTCGGTGTCGACCTGGCCTCGGTGACGCCGACCGGATCGTCCGGCGAGGTCACCCGCGAGGATGTCGTGCAGCACGCGTCGCAGGCGTCCGTGTTCCGCAACCTGCAGACGCCCGCCCGTCCCGAGGTGCGCGAACAGACGATCCCGGTGCCCGCCGCGGTCACCGCGGCCCGGCCGGCGGATGACCGTGAAGAGACCATCCCCGTCAAGGGCGTGCGCAAGGTCACGGCCAAGCACATGGTCGACTCCGCGTACAGCGCCCCGCACGTGTCGGTGTGGACCGACGTCGATGCGACCCGCACGATGGAGCTCGTCAAGCGGATGAAGGCCTCGCCCGACTTCGCCGACATCAAGGTCTCGCCGCTGCTCATCGTCGCGCGGGCGGTCGTCTGGGCCGTGCGTCGCACGCCGATGGTCAACGCGGCCTGGGTCGAGACCGAGGGAGGCGCCGAGATCCGTGTGCGCCACTACATCAACCTCGGCATCGCGGCCGCGACGCCGCGCGGCCTGCTCGTACCGAACATCAAGGACGCCCAGGACCTCAACATGCGGGGTCTGGCCCGGGCGCTCGAGAAGCTGACGCTGACCGCTCGCGAGGGCAAGACCACGCCCGCCGATCAGCAGGGCGGGACGATCACGATCACGAACATCGGCGTGTTCGGGATGGATGCCGGCACGCCGATCATCAACCCGGGGGAGTCGGGGATCGTGGCCATGGGCACGATCCGCCAGAAGCCGTGGGTCGTCGACGGCGAGGTGCGCCCTCGCTACGTCACGACGGTGTCGGGCTCGTTCGACCACCGCGTGGTCGACGGCGACGGCATGAGCCGGTTCATCGCCGACGTGGCATCGGTGCTGGAGGAGCCCGCGCTGCTGCTCGACTGATCGTCGGGGCGGCGGCTCGCACGAGAGCGCACCTGTGCGGCGAGGACGCACCCTGGATGGTGGGCGCTCGCCGTGGCGGTGCGTTCTCGCGCGGGAGTAGCCTCGGCGCATGAGTGCACCGCGCGTTCCCGCACCGGACATCGATCCCGCGAACAAGCCGAAGGGGCCGGCGTCGTACTTCCCGAGCATCGAGAAGACGTACGGGCAGCCCGTGCAGCACTGGCTCGACCTCGCCGCCGATCAGCTCGCCGCCGGGACGCCGCACATGCAGGTCGTCGATACCCTCAAGAACGAGCAGGGACTGGGGCACGGTCACGCGAACGCCGTCGTCGCGTATGTGAAGGCGAAGCTCGCCGGTTGACCCCGCGGCATCCGGTGCGCGGCGTCCGCCCTGCGCGGCATCCGCACGTCGGATCCTGTCGCGAAACTCGGACCGTCCGCGCAGACGGGTCCGAGATTCGTGCGATTCTCCGACGTTCGCGCGAGCGCCGCACGCTCGCGAACAGTGCGCGGCGCGGGCCTCAGCCGGCGACGAGGTGCTCGATGAGGATCTGGGTTCCGATCGCGATGAGCACGATGCCGCCGATGATCTCGGCGGGCTTGCGCCACCGTGTGCCGATGCGGTGGCCGATGAGCACGGCGATGAACGACAGCACGAAGGTGACGAGCCCGATCGACACGACGGCGATCCACAGCGGCACGTCGAGGAACGCGAACGAGAGCCCCACGGCGAGGGCGTCGATGCTCGTCGCGAGGGCGAGCAGCACGATCTCGCGGGCGGAGATCCCGGATGCCGCGTCCGCATCGTCGGCGGCGGGACGGAAGGCCTCCCACAGCATCTTCGCGCCGATCGCGCCGAGCAGGGCGAAGGCGATCCAGTGATCGAACGGTGCGATGGCCTCGGCGAACGTGCTGCCCAGCAGCCAGCCGATGAGCGGCATGACCGCCTGGGCGACGCCGAAGGCGCCCGCGATCAGCAGGGCGCCGCGGACGACGTGGCTGCGCAGCTGCAGCCCCTTGCCGAGGGCCACGGCGAACGCGTCGGCGGAGACACCGACGGCGAGGACGAACAGCGCCCAGGGCGACATGGCTCCTCCTCGAAGCTGGTGACGGGATGACGGCGATCCGGCACCGTCGAACGGAGATCGGCCGTGACCGAGCTTGCCAGTGCACGCCGCCGCCCGCCGTCGAAAACCCCTGATTGACAGCATTTCGGGCGAGCGAATCGTTCGGTCCGCCGAAATCGCGGTCATCATGGGCCCGTGTCACGAGAACGATTATCAGTAACGTAGAATCGTCGTCATGACCCGTCGACTCCTTCCCGCCGCCGTGCTCGTGGCCGCGGCATCCCTGACCCTCGCCGGCTGCGCCGGCACCTCGTCGCCCGCCGCGAGCGGAACGGATGACGGCACGCTCAGCGTCGTCGCCTCGACGAACGTCTACGGCTCCCTCGCCGCGGAGGTCGGTGGCGACGCCGTGGAGGTGACCTCGATCATCACCTCGCTCGCGCAGGACCCGCACTCCTACGAGGCGTCGGCACGCGACCAGCTGACGGTCTCGCAGGCCGATCTCGTGATCGAGAATGGCGGCGGATACGACTCGTTCCTCGACGGTCTCATCGAGGCCAGCGGCAGCGAGGCGCCCGTGCTGACCGCTGTGGAGTTCTCGCACGACTTCCCCGGAGCCGAGGGCCACGACCACGCCGACGAGGACCACGTCGAAGAGGACCACGCCGACGAGACGCCCGCGGCGGAGTCCGGCGAGGCCGCGGCCGACGACCACGACCACGAGGGGCACGACCACATCGAGGGCTTCAACGAGCACGTCTGGTACGACCCGCACACGATCGCGCACCTGGTCGAGGACATCGCCCACGAGCTCGGCGAGCTCGACCCGGCTCAGGCCGACACGTTCGAGTCGAACGCCGCGGCGCTGATCGAGCGCATCGACGCTCTCGAGTCCTCGCTCGAGGCGATCTCCGCCGACCACGCGGGCCAGAAGATCTTCGTGACCGAGCCGGTGCCGGTGTACCTCGCCGCAGCCGCCGGACTCGAGGACGCGACCCCCGCAGCCTTCAGCGAGGCCGTCGAAGAGGGCCAGGACGTGCCCCCCGCCACGCTCCTCGAGGCGCAGGAGATCCTGCGTTCGGGCGAGGTGCGCATCGTCATCGTCAACGCCCAGACCGGCGGTGCCGAGACGACCGAGATCACCAACCTCGCGGACGAGCTCGAGATCCCGGTGCTCGAGTTCTCCGAGCTCATGCCCGACGGCGTCGACTACGTCGAGTGGATGCAGCAGAACATCGACGAGATGTCGGGAGCGCTCGCCGGCTGATGGTCGCGGCGAGCGAGAGGGCGATGACGGGTACGCTGACCCGGTGAGTCTGCTCGAGATCCGTGGCGCCGCCCTGCGCCGATCCGGACGGGAGCTGTGGAGCGGGCTCGACCTCACCGTCGAGCCCGGCGAGCTCATCGCGGTGCTCGGGCCGAGCGGGTCGGGCAAGACCACGCTGCTGCGGGCGATCCTCGGACTCGAGCCCCTCAGCGAGGGCTCGATCCGCGCGCTCGGCCGGCCGGTGCATCACCGCGGCAACCGGTCGATCGGCTACCTGCCGCAGGCCCGTCCGCTGCCGCGCGACACAGCGCTGCGTGCCCGCGACCTCGTCGCGCTCGGCGTCGACGGGCACCGTTTCGGACTCCCGCTGCCGCGCCGACGCGATCGCGAGCGGGTCGACGCCCTCCTCCAGAGCGTCGGCGCGCAGGATTTCGCCGATCGTCCCGTCGGCGTGCTCTCGGGCGGTGAGCAGCAGCGGCTGCGGGTGGGACAGGCGCTCGCCGACGACCCGAAGCTGCTGCTGTGCGATGAGCCGCTGACGAGCCTGGACCTGGCCAACCAGCAGGCCGTCGTGAAGCTCATCGACGGGCACCGTCGCACCGGGGCGGCCGTGCTGCTCGTCACCCACGACATCAACCCGGTCCTCGGCAAGGTCGACCGCATCCTCTACATCGCGGGCGGCCGCTTCACCCTGGGCACCCCGAAGGAGGTGCTGACCTCACCCGTGCTCAGCGACCTCTACGGAGCGCCGGTGTTCGTGCTGCGCGCAGGCGATCGGCTCGTGGTCGTCGGCGCACCGGACGCCGATGCATCCCACCATCACCACGATCACGGAGACCACGCATGAACTGGGGTGATGTCGGAGACGCGATGTTCGGCGGACTGCCGGTGTACGGCGACATCCTCGCGCTCGTGCAGAACTCGGTGTGGGCGGGGGCGGTGCTGGGGTTGGTCGGCGGTCTCATCGGCGTCTTCGTGCTCCAGCGCGACATGGCCTTCGCCGTGCACGGCATCAGCGAGCTCTCCTTCGCCGGCGCCGCGGCGGCGCTGCTCATCGGGGTGGACGTCGTGACCGGCTCGATCGTCGGGTCGATGATCGCGGCGGCCCTCATCGGCTGGCTCGGCTCGCGCGCCCGCGACCGCAACTCGATCATCGGCGTGCTCATGCCCTTCGGGCTGGGGCTCGGCATCCTCTTCCTCTCGCTCTACGACGGCCGCAGCGCCAACCGGTTCAGCCTGCTCACCGGTCAGATCGTGTCGGTGCAGTCGGGTCAGCTCGGCTGGCTGATCGGCATCGGGGCGTTCGTGCTGGTTGCCCTGCTGCTCATCTGGCGTCCGCTGCGCTTCGACTCCCTCGACCCGCAGTCGGCCGCCGCACGCGGGGTGCCCACCGTGGCCGTCTCGCTCGGGTTCATGCTGCTGCTCGGCCTCGTCGTCGCCGTCGCGGTGCACATCATCGGCGCACTGCTGGTGATGGCCCTGCTCGTCACACCGGCCGCTGCGGCCGTCAAGGTCGCGACCGGACCGGTCACGGTGCCGCTTCTGGCGGCGCTGTTCGGCGTGGTCTCGGCGGTCGGCGGCATCCTGCTCGCGGTGGCGGGCACGCTGCCGGTGAGCCCCTACATCACGACCATCTCGTTCACGATCTACATCGTCTGCCGGGTGGTCGGTGCCCGACGCGGGCGGGTGCTGCGCACCCAGCCCATGCCGAGGACCGCCGAGTAGACTCGCGGCCATGGCCCAGCGGAACACCTGGCAGCGCGAGCGCGTGCGCACGGCGCTCTCCGACGCGCGCGGATTCGTCTCGGCCCAGGACCTCCACGCGTCGCTGCGCGACGACAACACCGGCATCGGCCTGGCCACGGTCTACCGTGCCCTCGCCACCCTCGCCGCGTCGGGGGAGGCCGATCAGCTGCAGAGCCCCGAGGGCGAGGCGATCTATCGCGCCTGCTCGAGCACGGGCCACCACCATCACCTGATCTGCCGTTCGTGCGGGCTGACCGTCGAGATCCAGGCGTCCGACGTCGAGGAATGGGCTCACCGCACCGCCGCGGCCAACGGGTTCACCGAGGCGGAGCACGTCGTCGACATCTTCGGGCTGTGCGCCGCGTGCTCCGCGGCCGCGCGCGAGCATGAGCGTGACGGGGCCTAGGACCGCACGGCTCGCGCCCTCCGCCGCGACACGCACCGCCGTCGCGCTGGGGATCGGCGCGGCCGCCGTCGTCGCCCTCGTCGGGCTGGCGGCGCTGACCCCGGGGCCCTCCCTGCCGACCCGGGCCCAAGACGGTGTGACGCTCGGGCTGAGCGTGCTCATCGAGTCGCTGCCGTTCGTGCTGCTGGGCGTGGCGCTCTCGATCATCGTGCAGGTGTGGGTGCCGCCGGGGGTCATCGAGCGGTGGATGCCGCGACGCGCGTGGGCGCGCCGGGCGGTGCTCTCGCTGCTCGGGATGCTTATCCCGGTGTGCGAGTGCGGCAACCTGCCCTTCGCTCGCGGGCTCATGATCCGCGGGTTCTCGGTGCCCGAGACGATGACGTTCCTCATCGCCGCGCCGATCGTGAATCCCATCGTGATCATCACGACCCATCAGGCCTTCGGCTTCGACGACGGCATCCTCATCGCCCGACTCGTCGGCGGCTACCTCGTGGCCAACCTCATCGGGTGGCTGTACTCGCGGCATCCCGATCCCGACGGCCTGCTCACCGAGCGCTTCCTCGCCGCGTGCGAGCTCGCCGCCGAGGACCCCGGCGGGAAGGGGCGGCGGAGCCTCGCGCAGTTCGTCGTGGAGCTGCGGGCCGTGATGCCCGCCCTCATCCTCGGCTCGGCGATCGCCGGGGCCGTGCAGGTGCTGGTGCCGCGCGACACGCTGCTGGCGATCGGCTCGAACCCGGCGCTGTCGATTCTCGCGATGATCCTGCTGGCGATGATCGTGTCGATCTGCTCGAACGTCGACTCGTTCTTCGCGCTGTCGTTCGCCTCGACCTTCACCCCGGGATCGATCGTGGCGTTCCTGCTGGTGGGTCCGCTCGTCGACGTGAAGATGCTGGCCCTCATGCGGACGACCTTCCGCACGCGCGTGCTGGTGGCGCTCGTGGTGATCGTGGTGCTCTCGGCGATCGCGCTCGGAGGGGTGGTGAACCTCCTTGCCTGAACGATCGGCCGTCGTCACCCGTCTCTTCGGCGTCGGGCTCGCCGCCGCGCTCGCCGCGATCACCGTGACCCTCGCGGTCACCGGCCGGATCGGGCTGTACATCAACCCGGAGTCGGCCTGGTTCGCGGTCGGGATGTCGGTGCTGGGGCTGATCGGCGCCGTCGCGAGCTTCGCGCTGCCCCTCGGCGCCGAGGCCGACCACGGCCACGACCACGGCGACGCCCCCGTCGGTGCCGATGCAGCTGCCGCTGCCGGTGCCGGTGCCGGTGCCGCTGCCGCTGCCGCTGCCGCTGCCGCGCCAGGGTTTGGGGCGCCGGCTTCACGGCGGGGCGCGAAGTTCACGCCCCACAGTGGCGCAGCCACCCCAAACCCGATGCCCGCACCCACGCACGCACCCGTAGCCGCGCACACGCCCGAGCACACGCACGAGCACACACCGATGCACGCGCACGGGCACGCACCCGCGCACGGGCCTCGGCCGGCGGCACCGCGCGTGCGGCTCGCCGTGGGGGCGGTCGCCGCGAGCGCGGGGGGCGTAATCGCGACCGGCCTCGTCGCCGTGGCGCTCGTGACCCCGCCGGCGACGCTGTCGGCCGAGCTGGCGATGTCGCGCGACACCGGAACGCCCCCGCTCTTCCAGGGCGCCGACACCGTCGCGCTCGCGACCACCGGCGACACGGCCTCGTTCGGGGTCGGCGAGTGGGCGAGCGTCTTCGCGACGGCGACGAACCCGGAGGCGTTCGAGGGCGACGAGATCAGCCTGACCGGGTTCGTCACCCCCTCGAGCGCGGGTGGTTTCGGCCTGACGCGGCTGATCATCACGCACTGCGTCATCGACGCGCAGCCGGCGAGTGTGCCGGTGGGCGAGATCTCGGACGTGCCCGCGACCGGCGAGTGGGTCACCGTCACCGGAGTCATCCGCGATCGCGACGGCTCTCTGGTCGTGGAGGCGACCGGCGTGGAGACCGTGGCGGAGCCCGAGGACCCGTATGAGTACTGACGGCGCGACGCGGGGCACCCGCCGCGAACGCACGCAGCACCGCAGGTCTCGACGGTTCGTCGTGGCCATGGCGGCGGTCATCGGCGCGTTGGCGCTGGTCGGCGGCGCCGGCGGCGTACTCACCTCCGTGCAGGGACCGCGCGCGACGTCCGTCAGCGTCGATCCCGAAGCCGCAGTCGAGTCGGCCGGATCGCGCATGATCGTCACGACGACGCAGTCGCTCGTCGAGGTCGATCCCGCCCAGGTCCACATCGAGCCGGCCGCGGACGTCACCGTCGACACGTCGGGCCGACAGATCGGCATCCGCTTCACCCTGCCGCTGCGCGATGCCACCGACTACACCGTCCGTATCGACGGACTGCAGGGCCTCGGCGGCGGACCGGCGGGGTCGATCGAGGAGACCTTCTCGACGCCGGCGCTCGAGACCTATCTGCTGCAGCGCGGCGGCGACGAGGACACCATCTTCCGCACCGGGATCGACGGTGAGGATGCCGTGCCGGTGTTCACCCATCCGCACATCGAGGACTTCCGTGCGACGTCCACCCATCTCGCGATCGTGTCGGCCGACGACGAGGGTGTCTCGACGATCATCGTGACCGATCGAGCCGGTGAGAACCCCCGCGAGCTGCCGCTCCCGGGGCGCGGCGTCGTGACGAACCTGCAGACCGCCGATCGGGGCGACCTCATCGGCTACACCTTCACCGACGCCGACATCGGCGCGGGAGGCGGGCTCGAGAGCGCTCTGTTCACGGCGTCGCTGGCCGATGCCCGCGCCGACGACGAACCCGCCCAGCTGCAGATCGCGGGCGGCGACTCCCGGATCGACGACTGGCGGTTCGTGCCCGGCACCGACGCGGTGCTGCTGCTGACCTTCGACAGCGCGCTGACGCTCGTCTCGGCGTCGGGTGGGAGTCCGGTCGCTCTGGGCAACGCCATCACGATCGACGGCATCGCGCGCGGTTCGAGCGAGGCCATCGTGCAGCGGGCATCGGGGCTCGTCGCGATCGACCTCGCCTCGGCCGAGGAGCGCGCACTGACCCCGACGGATCCGGCGGCCGGCGAGACGCAGGCGGTCACCGCTCTGCCGGGCGACGCGGATCAGACGCTGCGGGTGCTGTCGCGGTTGGACGGGTTCACGGTGCTCTCGACGACCGTGGCGGTGGTGGATGCGGACGGGACGACGCGGGATGTCTTCTCGGTGGCCTCGGACGAGCTGCTGATCCACACCTGCGTGTCGCCCAGCAGCCGGTACGCGGCCTTCCTCGTCGCGCCCGACGCCGTCGCCAATCCGTACGACGCGTACCTGCTGCCGCTTCCGGAGCGCCTGCAGACGCACATCGTCGACCTCGGCACCGGAGAGGAGGTGTCGGTGCTCAGCGGGTTCGACATCTCGTGGTGTCAGAGCGCGCCGCGCCCATGACCACCGTGCCCTCGGGGTGGCACGCCGCGACCCGGGACGAGCTCGCCGATCTGCCGGTGGCGGTCGCGCCCCGGCTGCTCGGCGGGCTGCTGGCGGTCGAGGTCGGCGGGGTGTCGGTGACCGTCCGACTCACCGAGGTCGAGGCCTACCACGGGCGCGACACGGGCGATCGGCCCGATCCGGGCTCTCACGCGCGCATGGGGCCGACCGCGCGCAACGCGACGATGTGGGGGGAGCCCGGGCATCTGTACGTCTACCTCAGCCACGGCATCCATTCGTGCGTGAACGTCGTGTGCGGCCCGGTCGGCGTGGCCGGCGGTGTACTGCTGCGCGCGGCCGAGATCGTCTCCGGGGCGGATGCCGCCGAGGTGCGGCGCCCCGCGGCCCGCACGGCGCGGGAGCTCGCTCGAGGCCCGGGAAGGCTCGGCGAGGCCGTGGGCCTGCGGCACCCGGTGCACGACGGCCTCGACGCCGTGACGGGAGCCGAGCGCGCGGGTGCGGTGGCGCGGCTGCTGCTGCGGGATGAGCCGGAGCGCGACGTGGCGATCGGCCCGCGGGTCGGTGTGGCCGGAGTGGCGGGGACGGCGGCCTTCCCGTGGCGGTTCTGGATCGCCGGCGACCCGACCGTCTCGTCCTTCCGCTGGGGTCGCGGCGCCGCCGAAGCCGCTGCGGGTGCGGAGGCCGCGCCGGCTGGGCCGAGCGCTCCGTGCTAGGATGACTGTTTGTCTGCGCGCACTCCAGCACGCAGTACGTACCCACTCCCCATCACAGGTCGGAAACGGCCGGATGAGGCGCGGGTGCAGACAAGGGATCTTGGGTGGCACCGTCCGGTGTCACGGTACTAAGGAGAATCACTATGGCAGCAGTGTGCCAGGTGACCGGAGCTGTTCCCGGCTTCGGTCACAACATCTCGCACTCGCACCGCCGGACGAAGCGCCGCTTCGACCCGAACGTGCAGAAGAAGACCTACTACGTTCCCACGCTTGGTCGCAAGATCACGCTGAACGTCTCGGCTAAGGGCATCAAGGTCATCGACGCCCGCGGCATCGAGTCGGTCGTCAAGGACCTCCTCGCGAAGGGTGTGAAGCTCTAATGGCGAAGAAGGCTCAGGACGTCCGTCCGATCATCAAGCTCCGTTCGACCGCCGGTACGGGGTACACCTACGTGACGCGCAAGAACCGTCGCAACAACCCCGACCGCATCGTGCTGAAGAAGTACGACCCGGTGATCCGCAAGCACGTCGAATTCCGAGAGGAGCGCTGATCGCATGGCCAAGAAGAGCAAGATCGCGCGCAACAACCAGCGCGAGGTCGTCGTCGCCCGGTACGCCGAGAAGCGTGCCGAGCTGAAGAAGACCCTCGTCGACCCCGAAGCGACCGACGAGGCCCGCGAGGCCGCCCGCGTCGGCCTGCAGAAGCTCCCCCGCAACGCTTCGCCGGTGCGCGTCCGCAAGCGCGACGCCATCGACGGTCGCCCCCGTGGCCACCTCTCGAAGTTCGGCATCTCGCGCGTTCGCTTCCGCGACATGGCGCACAAGGGCGAGCTGCCCGGTGTGACCAAGTCCAGCTGGTAAGCGGCCTGCACCACAGCACCGAAGCCCCCGTTCCGAGTCCGCTCGGGGCGGGGGCTTCGCTGTGCCCGATCGCGAGACGGTGGGCCGCAGTTGCGTCTACGGTCGAGGCATGGATATCTCGTCGATGATCATGGGCGCCAGCATCGCCTCGGTGATGTGGATCGCCTTCGTCCCGTGGTCGAAACTGCGCCGGTTGCGTGAACTCGACGCTGCCCGCGGCGCGGCCGACGCCGACGCCGACTGATCGTGCCGCTGGATCCGTTCTTCGCCGAGCGCCTGCGCACCCATCGCGTCTACCTGCTGCGTCAGGCGTGGCGGTCGCTCCGGTCGGGTGTGACGGCACGGCTGCCCCGGCCCGGTCGCGACGGGCGGGGCGGGGCCTCGTCCGAGGTCGCCGCCGAGCCCGCCGCCGAGCCGAGGCGCGCCCTCTCGCCGCGTGAGCGTCACCGCCGGGCCGCGCTGAAGTGGGACCGACAGGAGCTCCGCACCGCGGGCACCCCCGGCCCGCCGATCGCGACGACCGAGTACCGGGTCGCCGTCGACGGCCACCCCGCCGTCCGGGTGCGCGTGTACCGCCCGAGCACCGCGACCGACGATGTCGCATCACCGGCGTGCGTGGTGCTCGGCGGGGGCGCGTTCCGGATCGGCGGCATCGACTATCCCACCGCGGATGCCGCGTGCCGACGCCGCGCCGAGGCATCCGGTGTCGTCCTCGTGGCCGTCGACTACGCGCTGGCCCCCGAGCACCGCTACCCCACGCAGATCGAGCAGGCGTACGCGGTGTGGGACTGGATGCACGAGGAGGCGACGACCCTGGGCATCGACCCCGCACGCGTCGGCATCTCGGGGGCGTCGGCGGGGGGCAACCTCGCGGCCGTCCTCACCCTCATGAACCGGGATCGTGCGCGGCATCCCGTCGCGGTGCAGATCCTCGAGGTGCCGGTGACCGACCTGACCGGGCGCTGGATCGACCTCCGGGCGACCTACGCCCTCGGCATCCCGGCCTTCGTCGCGCTCCGAGAGCTGGCGTCGGTCGCCCGGACGTATCTCGGCGACCGCTCGCGGGCACGCGAGTCGTACGCGTCGCCGATGCGCGCCGACTCGCACGCCGACCTCCCACCGGCGGTCGTGCTGACCGCGGAGTACGACCCCCTGCGCAGCGACGGGGCCGCCTATGCCGCCGCGCTGCGCCGCGCGGGCGTCGAGGCGAGCGCGACCCGCTACCTCGGCGTCACGCACGACACCCCGCTCTACGTCGGGGTGCTGCCCGCCGCCCGCCGCTGGGAGGCCGAGGTCGTCGCCGCCCTCCGCCGCATCTGATCCTCGCGTGCCCTCGCACCGCCGCGAGCGCAGCCGGCGAGCGCCAGCGGACGGTCGCACAGGCGCCCGAAATCGACTTTTTCGGCCGTTTCGACCCCGATTCGGGGCGACACGCGGGGTCAAAGAGGTCCCTCGAGCCCGGAAATCCGCGAGATTCCGCGGAATCCGCGTATATTCGGGACCGGTCGAACGACCAACCGGCGGGACGCGAGTCCCCCGGGAACCACC
Source organism: Microbacterium oleivorans (assembly GCF_013389665.1). Lineage (NCBI taxonomy): Bacteria > Bacillati > Actinomycetota > Actinomycetes > Micrococcales > Microbacteriaceae > Microbacterium > Microbacterium oleivorans. The sequence goes on from NZ_CP058316.1 coordinate 2,074,950, forward strand.
CAAGCTGTCGGCGGCGCGTCCGTCGTCCGCCGTCTGGAGGACAACCCTATGGCTGACAAGTCCATCACCAAGACCGAGCTCGTCGCGAGCATCGCCAGCGCCACCGGTCAGAGCCAGGCCGCCGTCTCGGGCGTGCTCGACTCCCTCTTCACGACCGTCTCCGAGGCCGTCGCCAAGGGCAACAAGGTCTCGATCCCGGGCTGGATCGCCTTCGAGCAGGTCGACACCGCCGCCCGCACCGGCCGCAACCCGCAGACCGGCGAAGAGATCAAGATCGCCGCGGGCAAGCGCGTCAAGGTGACCGCCGGCTCGAAGCTGAAGGCCGCCGTCAAGTAATCGACGACGATTCACCGGAGGGGGATGCCGCGCGGCATCCCCCTCCGTCGTTCCCCCGGCCCAGCTGCGCCGCGGAACCCCCCGGACGGGACCTCGCGGTCAGCGGGCCGCCGTAGGCTTGTCGGGTGGACTCCCGAGCGCAGCGCATCGCCGGTCCGGCGATCCTCGCCGTGTCGGCGGTCGTCGTCGCGCTCATCGGTCTCGCCGCGGGCGGCGGCGCCGCACCGCTGCAGCTGCTCGACCCCGGCCCCATCGTGAGGTGGGGGCTCCCGGTCATCAAGCTCGTCGTCAACCTGGCGGCGGCGGGAATGGTCGGCTCGCTCGTGGTGGCGCTGTTCGCGCTTCGCTCGGGCGAGCGTCCGTTCGATGCCGCCCTCGACACCGCGTCGATCTCGGCGGCGATCTTCACCGTCGCGAGCGCGGCGACCGCCTTCTTCACCTTCCTGAACCTGTTCGGCGCGGCCCCGAGCGCGGGCGCGGAGTTCGGCCAGCAGCTCGGGCGATTCCTGGTCGAGACCGAGACCGGGCGCGCCTGGCTGCTGACCACGATCGCCGGCGCGGTGCTCACGGTGCTGACCTTCGCGGTGCGGGGCTGGACGACCACCCTCATCGTGGCGGTGCTCGCCGCGGCATCCCTCGTCCCCATGGCCACGCAGGGCCACTCCGGCGAAGAGGCCAACCACAACACCGCGGTGGTGGCGCTCGCGCTGCACATCGTGGCAGCGGCGGTCTGGCTGGGCGGCCTGCTCCTGCTGGTCGTCATCAGGCCGGTCGTCGAGCGGGCCGACATGGTCGCCGTCGTGTCGCGGTACTCGAGCATCGCGCTGGCGGCCTTCGTCGTCGTGGCGGTCTCGGGCAGCGTCCGGGCGGCGGTCGGCATCGTCTCGCCCGAGAACCTCCTCTCGCCCTACGGTGCACTGCTGCTGGTGAAGGTCGTCGCGCTCATCGCGATGGGGCTGCTCGGCGCGATGTACCGCCGCCGCCTGATCGCCCGGCTCGCCTCGGCGGGTGCCGCACGCATCTTCTGGCTGCTCGTGACCGTCGAGATCGCCTTCATGGGCATCGCGAGCGGCGCGGCCGCCGCCCTCGCACGCACGCCCCCTCCCGTGGACACGTCCCTGCCCGAGGAGCAGACGCCCGCCCAGATCCTCACCGGCGCCGTCCTGCCGCCCGAGCTCACCATCGATCGCTGGTTCACGATGTGGGACATCGACCTGCTCTGGGTCTTCGTCGCGGGGTTCGGGCTGTTCTTCTACCTCGTGGGTGTGTGGCGGCTGCACCGTCGCGGCGACCGCTGGCCGATCTACCGCACGGCGCTGTGGGTGTTCGGCCTGCTGCTGCTCCTGTGGGTGACGTGCGGTCCGATCAACGCCTACCAGGACTACCTGTTCAGCCTGCACATGGTCGGTCACATGCTGCTGTCGATGGCGATCCCGCTGTGTCTCGTGGCGGGTGCGCCGGTGACCCTGGCGGCGCGCGCCATCCGCAAGCGCGACGACGGCACCCGAGGCGGACGCGAGTGGATCCTCTGGGCCGTCCACACGCCCTTCTCGCGGATCGTCACCCACCCGGCGTTCGCGTCGATCATGTTCATCGGGTCGCTCTGGGTGTTCTACTACACCGACCTGTTCCGGTGGTCGCTGTACGACCACGTCGGGCACGAGTGGATGGTCGCCCACTTCCTGATCTCCGGCTACCTGTTCGTCCTCTCGCTCATCGGCATCGACCCGGTGCCCTACCGGCTGCCCTACCCGTTCCGGCTGCTGACGCTCATCGCGGTGATGGCGATGCACGCGTTCTTCGGCATCGCCATCATGATGTCGACGGGACTGTTCGCGGCGGAGTGGTTCGGGTCGATGGGGCGCACCTGGGGCGCGTCGCCCCTCGAGGACCAGTACATCGGCGGCGGCGTCGCATGGTCGGTGGGGGAGATCCCCACCCTCATCCTCGCCATCACCGTGGCGATCCAGTGGAGCCGGTCGGATGATCGGATGCAGCGTCGGCGCGACCGCCAGGTCGACCGCGCCGGGGACGTCGAGCTCGACGAGTACAACGAACGCCTCGCCGAGATGGCGCGTCGAGACTCCGCCCGCCGCTGAGCCGTCCCGGTCGCAGACCGCGCCGCCCGGCTACTCCTGGGCGGCGGAGACCTGGATGGATGCCGTCCCGTCGGGGAGGATCGTGATCTTCCCGGTGAGGAAGAACTCGACGTCCTCCGACACCTCGTTGAGTCGACCGTCGAACAGCGATCGGATCTGGACGTCGATGCGGGCGACTGCCCGCGTGCTCGGGATCGCCCACTGGGCTCCGTCGGGAACGACGCTGATCTCGGGGTTCTCCGTGATGGCCCACTGCGGCGCGCCCTCGACGCGGTTGCGCACGAAGAAGCCGAACGGGCATCCGGTGGGCTGCAGCACCTGCTGCGTCGCGCACGAGTCGAGGAACTCGTCGACCCGCTCCTGCACCACGTCGACGAACTCGGGGGTGGGCTCGGTCTGCAGGTCGACGGGCACCGACTTCTGCGGCGCATCGGAGAGCACCGCGACTCCGGCCGTGGTCGCCGTCGCGGTGTCGACGGCGATCGAGTACGCGCCGGGCGAGAACACGAGCATCGAGACGGGGACCAGCGGGTCGGCATCCACGCCCTCGGGGGCGACCTGTCGCGTGTCGAGCTCGAAGCCGTTGACCGTGAACCGCGTCGCCCCGCGCACGGTCAGGTCGATCGCCGAGAGGGGGCTGCGCGAGAAGCGCCAGGCCGGCGCGACACCGATCCACCCGTCCTGCCGCACGGCGAACTGCGTGCGACCGCGGTGTCCGTTCGCCAGGTAGGTCACCGTCACCTCGGTGACATCGCCGCGCGCCCGCTCGCCGATCACCGACACCTCCGACAGCGGCGCGAGCGCGGCGCGGCGCAGCAGCACCTCGGAGGCGCCCGCGGGCAGCTCGGCCTCGGCCAGGTCGGCCGAGTCCATCGCGACCCCGGGGATCTGCAGGGCGTCGGCGGCGCTACCCGTGCTCAGCAGCGACAGGTAGCGCTCGACGAAGGCGGCGGGGCTGTACAGCGCACGATAGACGGCGAAGCCGCCCACGCCGAGCCCTGCGATCACGAGGGCGCCGAGCAGTCCGAGCGCGGTCAGATCGACGGCGAGGCTGCGTCGACCGCGGCCGCGCGCGCGCCGTCGACCGCGGCCCGACGTGGCCGGCTCGGTCGCCGGCGCGTCGTCGGCCACGGCATCCGCCGTCGTCTGCGCTTCGTGCACAGGTCAAGTCTAGGAAGCCGCGCCTGTGGCTACCATGAATCGGTGACCCTGCCGCCTCTCTCCGCCGAGCAAGAGGCCCTGTTCCGGCGGATCGAGAGCACCCGCGACCACGTCTTCGTCACCGGTCGTGCCGGAACCGGCAAGTCGACGCTGCTGCAGCACCTCGCCTGGAACACCGACAAGCAGATCGCGATCTGCGCGCCGACCGGGGTGGCGGCCCTCAACGTCGAGGGGCAGACGATCCACTCGCTGTTCCGGCTGCCGATCGGTCTCGTCGCCGACAGCGAGCTCGAGCAGTCCGAGCCGACGCGCCGGATCCTCAACGCGATCGACACGCTCATCATCGACGAGATCTCGATGGTCAACGCCGACGTCATGGACGCCATCGACCGATCGCTGCGTCAGGCGCGCCGCCGCCGGTCCGAGGCCTTCGGCGGCGTGCAGGTCGTCATGTTCGGCGACCCCTACCAGCTGTCGCCGGTGCCGCCGCGGGGCGACGAGCTGCGGTACATCCGCGACCACTACCGCTCGTTCTGGTTCTTCGACGCCCAGGTGTGGGCCGGGCCGAAGGCGGATGCCGGCGCCATCCGCTCGGACGGGCTGCTCGACCTCGGCCGGGTCGGGGCGCCGTTGCACATCGCCGAGCTCGGCGAGATCCACCGGCAGTCCGACGCGGGCTTCAAAGAGATGTTGAACGCCGTGCGCTACGGGGTCGTCACCGCCGACGTCGCCGCCGCCCTCAATGCCGCCGGCGCGCGCACGCCGCCCGCCCCCACCGGCGATGAGCCCCCGGTCATCACCCTCGCCACGCGAAACGACGCGGTGAGCCGGATCAACCAGCGCCACCTCGACGCGCTGTCGGGCCCCGTGCAGACGGCGAAGGCGGATGTGAGCGGCGACTTCGGACGCGGGGACGCGTCGTATCCGGCCGACCCCGAGCTCCAGCTCAAGGTGGGGGCGCAGGTCATGTTCCTGCGCAACGATGTCGGCGGCTTCGGCGGCGACGGCCCGCGCTGGGTGAACGGGTCGATCGGAACCGTGACGCGGATCGCCGGATCGTCGGTGCGGGTGGAGCTCGACGGCGAGGAGCACGACGTCGAGCCGACCGTCTGGGAGAGGTTCCGCTACGCCTACGACCCGGGTTCCCGAAAGCTCACGCGCGAGATCGTGGCCGAGTTCACCCAGTTCCCGCTGCGGCTGGCGTGGGCAGTGACGATCCACAAGTCCCAGGGCAAGACCTACGACCGCGCGATCGTCGACCTGGGCAGCGGCGCGTTCGCCCCCGGCCAGACGTACGTCGCGCTCTCGCGCCTGACGTCTCTCGAGGGGCTGTACCTGTCGCGGCCGCTGCGTCCCAGCGACATCCTGGTCGACCATGACGTCCGCCGCTTCATGGCGGCCGTGCGTGCCGCCGGCATGTGACCGCGGCCGCGGGTACGCCCGCGGTCAGGCGACGGCGGAGGCCGCCTTGGCGCGGGCGAGGTCGGTGAAGAGGTCGGTGTTGAACCGGTAGGCCGCGAGCACCTCGTCGATGACCCGCTGCTGCTCGTCGGCGTCCCAGGGGGCGGCATCGAGCTGGGCGCGATAGCGGTCCTTGAACTCGGCGGGATCGGCGATGTCGCCGAAGATGTAGAACCCGATGCCGTTCGTCTCGAAGCCGAACCGGCGGGCCATGAGCTTGCCGATGAACAGCCCGCCCGAGAGGTCGCCGAGGTATCGGGTGTAGTGGTGTGCGACGAAGCCGCCGGGCCACGTGGCGCCCACCTCGCGGATGCGGGCGACGTACCGCTCGGTCGTCGGCAGCGGGCTGATCTGCTCGCGCCAGTCCGCGCCGAGGAGGAACTCGAGGTCCGCCTCGAGCGCCGGGAGTCGCGTGAGCTTGTCGCTGATGAACGTCGCCGCGACCGGGTCGGCCGCCATCCGGGATGCCGTGTCCTCCAGCGCCTCGTAGATGAACCAGTGCTGCGCGACGAGGGCGATGTAGTCGTCGCGGGTGCCCTCACCTCGCATGAGGTCGGTCATGAATCCGGCGCCCTCGCTGCCGGAATGGGCGGAGCTGGAGCGTTCGCGCAACGCGGTCGAGAACGGGATGGCTTCGAGCATGGCCCGAGAGTAGCACTTAGGTACAGCTAACCTGAAGCTTTTTCCGACGGCTGGATCGCCGATCTCAATCGTGGGGCCGCGGCTCCAGGCCCAGCCGCTCGCACGCCGCGTCGTAGAGCGCCACGATCTCGCGCCGCACCTCGCGGCGCTCGGTGATCGAGCCGCCCGGCCACGCCACGCGCAGCTCGCGGACGTCACCGCCGGGCAGCGTCGCCTGCCAGTCGCCGCCGTCGCCGTCGAAGAAGGTCATGGTCGACGAGACCGCCTCGGGCTCGCCGAAGGCTCGCGCGATGAGCAGGTTGTCGTCGCGGTGGTCGTCGTTCATGTGGCCGAGCACGCCGGAGATGGCGGCCTCGTCGAAGGTGTGCGTCATGCGACCACCCTAGGTAAGCGGGAACGCTGTGACGGTGTGATTCACTGGAGGAACACATCAGGGGGTGGCTGAGGAATGCGTGCGAGCCGACGGCGTCGAAGCGCGGGTGTCGCGGCGGCGATCGCGTTGGCACTGAGCCTGACGGCCTGCGCCCCAGCCGCTGTGGACACCGTCGCATCACCGCCCCAGGTCGAGGGCGCGCTGCCCGACGACACGCAGGCGCAGCTGGTCGGCGCGGTCGAGCGCGCGATGGCGTCGACCGGATCGGCCGGTGCGATCGCCGGCGTCCGGGTTCCCTGGGCGGGAGAGTGGACGCAGGCGTTCGGGACCAACCCCGACGGCGGCGCCGTCGCCGTCGACGACAGCTTCAAGGCCGGGCCCGTGACCCGAGCGATGACCTGCGACGTGCTGTACGGCCTCGCTGCCGACGGCGTCGTCGAGCTCGACGACCCGGTGACCACCTGGATCGTGGGCTTCCCCGCGACGCCGGTCGTCACGCTCGAACAGCTCTGCGACAGCACCTCGGGACTCGGGTCGTACCAGCCCCGACTCCAGGCGCGGTGGGAGGCGAACCCGTCGCGTCCGTGGGCGCCGCACGAGCTCCTCGCCTACGGCCTGGCGGCCAGCGCACCCACCGGGGCCGGATCGTACGTCGGGTCGGATGCTGGCTACGTGCTGCTCGGCATGGCGCTCGAGCGCGCCTCCGGCCGTACGGCCGCCGACCTCTTCGGGCGCTACGTCTTCGAGCCGCTCGAGATGGCGGGATCGTCGCTGCCCGGCCGTACGGCGGACCTCGGTCTCCACGGCACGCAGTCGGTGCTGACCCCCGAGGGCGCGGTGGACTGCGCAACCGCGGTGGATCTGACGTCGCTCTCGCCCACGGCGGGCTTCACGGCCTCCGGCGCCGTGACCACCGTGAGCGACCTCGGCCGCTACGCGCGCGCTCTGGCCACGGGGCTTCGCCCGTACGACGGCGAGGAGCGCTTCGCTTCGCCCCTGCCGGTCGATCCGGGGGCACCCACCTGGTACACCGTCGACGGCGGCGCGTATCAAGCCGGCACCCTCGTCGGTCAGTACGGTTCGGTGCCGGGCTACCAGACGGTGGCCTTCGCCGACCGCGACACCGGACTCACGGTCGTCGCGGTGCTGAACAACTCGCGTGCGTCGGCGGAGGCTGTGCGGGTGCTCGGCTGGCAGCTCGCCGCGATCGCCTCGAAGGCGGCCGCGGCCGCCGGCGAGACGGCACCGCCGTCCGGTCTCCCGTGGACGCCCGAGCAGATGGACGGCGACCTGGCCTCGGTCGCCACCTGCCCCCTGCCCTGACGCCGAACCCCGACCGCCGCGGCCGTGTCGTGTTTCGCGGATGTGAACAATCGGGCTCGTTCCGTGACGATCGCGTCACAGCGGTGGTGGCGGCGCTGCGCGTTGCGTAGAACTGTCTCAGCGTGATCGTGCAATTGCACATTGCACCGTGATGTTGTTTCATGGACAGCACTCGACGCAATGGAGCAGAGAAAGGGAAGGTCCACCGATGACCACCACCAGGAGACTCGCCGGCATCCTCGCCGCGGGAACCGCCATGGCACTCGCCCTCACGGCGTGCGGTGCCGGCACCACCGGATCGCCGCAGCAGAGCGGCGCCGCAGGCGAGCCCCAGACCGGCGGCACCGTCCACATGCTCCAGAACGCCGACTTCTCCTACCTCGATCCGGCGCGCGGGTGGGACGGCGGCGTCAATGCCTTCTACCGCCTGCTGTACCGGGGTCTGACGATGCAGGCCGCCGGCGACTCCGACGACCCGAACGCGATCGTCCCCGACCTCGCGACCGGACTCGGCGACGTCTCGGACGACGGCCTCACCTGGACCTACACGCTCAAGGACGACCTGTTCTTCGACAACGGCGACCCGATCACCTCCGCCGAGATGGAGTTCGGCATCTCCCGCGCCTGGGATCCGCAGATCGGCATCGGATCGCCCTACCTGAAGACCGTCATCGACGCTCCCGAGGACTACCAGGGCCCGTACGTCTCGGGCGACCTGTCCACGATCGAGACTCCCGACGACAAGACGATCGTCTTCCACCTGAAGGCGCCGTTCCCGGAGTTCGACAACGTCCTGGCCCAGCCCAACGCCGTGCCCTTCCCGGTCGGCACCGGAGGGGGCGACGAGTTCGTCAACGACGTCATCGCCTCGGGCCCGTACACGCTCGAGGCGTACACTCCCGGCAGCACCATCACCCTCGTGCGCAACGAGCACTGGGACGCCGAGACCGACGATGTGCGCCAGGCCTACCCCGACCAGTGGCAGTTCGACATCGGCATCGACGGCGCGACCATCGACGAGCGCATGATCGCGGGTCAGGGCGCCGATCAGAACGCCATCGCCGGCAAGATCGCGGGCGCAACCCTGCCCCGCATCCAGACGCCCCAGCTGCAGGAGCGCGCGATCACCGCGCCCGCGTACTGCACGACGTACATGTCGCTGAACACGACGAAGCCGCCGTTCGACGATGTGCGCGTGCGCCAGGCGGTCAACTGGGCGCTCGACCGCACCAGCATCCAGAACGCCTCCGGCGGCAATCAGCTGGCCGACGTCGCGACGACGATCATCCCGCCCGCCGTGAACGGCCACAGCGACTTCGACCTGTACCCCTCCGACGGCGGCACCGGCGACGTCGACGAGGCCATGGCGCTGCTCGAGGAGGCGGGACTGGGCGACGGATTCGAGTTCACGCTCGACATCCGCAGCCAGCCGACCGCTCAGGCGCAGGCCGAAGCCGTGCAGCAGGGCCTGGAGCGCATCGGGGCGGACGTGAAGCTCAACGTCATCGACACCTCGATCTACTACGAGACGATCGCGACCCCGGCGCAGCAGAACAACGCCGCGATCACCGGCTGGTGCCCCGACTGGGCCTCCAGCGCCAGCACGTTCATCCCACCGCTGTTCGACGGCGCCGCGATCACCGACAAGGGCAACCAGAACCTCGCCCAGCTGAACGACCCCGCCGTCAACGAGCGCATCGCCGAGATCCGCGCCATAACCGACGTCGACGCCGCCAACGAGGCGTGGGGCGAGCTCGACGAGCAGATCATGGAGCTGGCTCCGATCGCGCCGATGGTGTTCGAGAACGGCATCTTCCTGCCGGGCTCGAACATCGCCGGCTACATCCCCAACACCAACATGACCGACCTCACCATCGTCGGTCTGAAGGACCCGACGAAGGGCTGACATGACCTTCAGCTCGGCCCCCCTCGAGGTCGAGGCCACGCCGGGCGGTGATTCCCCCGTCGACGAGACGGCGGAATCCCGTCCGGCATCCGGCCGGAGACTCCTCCGAGGCTTCCTCACCGATGTGCCCGCGATGCTCTCGCTCGGCTACATCGTGCTCATCCTGCTCATGGCGGTCTTCGCGCCGCTCATCGTGCAGATCAGCGGCTGGTCGCCCTACCAGTTCGATCAGAGCGCGATCGATCCGAACATGGGCGCCATCCCGATCGGGCCGCTCGGCGGCATCAGCGCCGAGCACTGGTTCGGCGTCGAGCCCGGCAACGGTCGCGACATCTTCGCGCGCATCGTCTACGGCGCACAGGTGTCGATGACGGTCGCGCTGTCGGCGACGCTCCTGACCACGGTGCTCGGCGTCGTGCTCGGCATGCTCGCGGGCTACCTCGGCGGCTGGGTCGACACGGTCATCTCGCGGGTCATGGAGTTCCTCATGGCGTTCCCGGCCCTCATCTTCATGATCGCGATCCTGTCGGCACTGCCGGCGGACAACCGCGTGCTGCTCCTCGTCGTCGTCATCTCGCTCTTCGGCTGGCCCTACCTCGCACGCATCGTGCGCTCGCAGACGCTCTCGCTCAAGGAGCGCGAGTTCGTCGAGTCCGCCCGCGCGTCGGGCGCCTCCAGCGCGCAGATCATCTTCCGCGAGATCCTCCCGAACCTCTCCTCGACGATCATCGTGATGGCGACCCTCGCCGTGCCCGGCTACGTCGGCACCGAGGCGGGACTGTCGTTCCTCGGCGTCGGCGTCGTCCCTCCCACGCCGAGCTGGGGCCAGATGATCGCCTCGGCCGCCCCCTGGTACGCGGTCGATCCGATGTACTTCCTCATCCCGGGCGCGTTCCTCTTCCTCCTCGTGCTCTCGTTCACGACCCTCGGCGACCGCATCCGCGCGATCGTCGGCAGTGCGGAGGTGCGCGCGTGAGCCGCTTCGTCCTCTCCCGTGCCGCGGGCATGGTCGTCGTGCTGTTCCTGGTGACGCTGTTCACCTTCGTGATCTTCTTCGTCCTCTCACCGGATCCGGCGGTTCAGATCTGCGGCAAGAACTGCACGCCCGAGCGCATCGACCAGATCCGCGCCAACCTCGGACTGGATCAGCCGTTCGTCGTGCAGTTCTCGACCTACCTGTCGGGCCTGTTCGTCGGACGCGAGTACGAGATCGCCGGTGCGACCGTCGCGTGCGGCGCGCCCTGCCTCGGGTACTCGTTCCAGACCGGTCAGCTCGTCGGCGACATGATCGTGCAGCGGCTGCCCATCTCGGCGACGATCGCCATCGGGGCAGCGGTGCTGTGGCTCGTCGGCGGCGTGGTCGGCGGTGTGTTGAGCGCCGTGCGCGAAGGGCGCTTCGCCGACCGCTTCATCGCGGGGCTCACCCTCGGCTCGATGTCGATCCCGAACTACGTCCTCGCGCTTGCGCTCCAGTTCGTGCTCGTCGTCTCGCTCGGCTGGCTGCCGTTCCCCCAGGCGGTGCCGTTCGCCGACGACCCGGTGCAGTGGTTCCTGAACTTCCTCATGCCGTGGATCGTGCTCGCGGTCGGCTACGCCGCGGTGTACACGCGTCTCACGCGGGCCAACGTCATCGACACGCTGCAGGAGAACTTCGTCCGCACCGCGCACGCGAAGGGGCTGCGGCCGAGCCTCGTGTGGCGTCGCCACGCGCTCCGTCCGGCCCTGACGCCCATCGTGACGATCTTCGGGATGGACGTGGCGGGTCTGCTCGGCGGCGCCGTGATCACCGAGACGGTCTTCGGGCTCAACGGCGTCGGCAAGCTCACCGCCGACTCGATCTCGTCGAACGACCAACCGGTGATCATGGCCGTGACCCTGCTGTCGGCGTTCTTCGTGATCGTCGGCAACCTCGTCGTCGATCTGCTGTACGCCGCGATCGACCCCCGTGTACGGACGGCGGCGCGCGCATGACCGGCGAAGGGGCGACGATGGCGACCACGGCTGCGACATCCGACGATCTCCTGCGCGTCGATGACCTGACGGTGCAGTTCCGCACCGCCGGAGGCATCGCGCGCGTCGTGGACGGCCTGAGCTTCTCGGTCCCGCGCGGCGGCGCCCTCGGCATCGTCGGCGAGTCGGGCTCGGGCAAGTCCATGACGAGCCTGGCGATCATGGGACTGCTGCCCCGGGGCGGCATCGCCTCGGGGTCGGTCGGCTTCGACGGACGCGATCTGCTCACCCTCCCCGGTCGGGAGATGCGTCAGGTCCGCGGCGACCGGATCGCGATGATCTTCCAGGACCCGCTGTCGTCGTTGAACCCGTACTACACCGTGGGCACGCAGATCGCCGAGGCGTACCGGTCGCACCGGTCGGGCGTCTCACGGCGCGCGGCCCGGCGGGTGGCGATCGAGGCGATGGAGCGCGTCCACATCCGGGATGCCGCGAAGCGCGTCGACCATTACCCGCACCAGTTCTCGGGCGGCATGCGCCAGCGCATCATGATCGCGATGGCGCTCAGCATGGAGCCCGAGCTGATCATCGCGGACGAGCCGACCACCGCCCTCGATGTGACCGTGCAGGCGCAGATCCTGGAGCTGCTCGCCGAGATCCGGCGCGACACCGGCGCCGGTCTCATCCTCATCACCCACGACCTGGCCGTGGTGAGCGAGGTGACCGAGCGGATCGTCGTCATGCGAGCCGGCCGGATGGTCGAACGCGGCAGCGTCGAAGAGGTCTTCAGCGACCCGCAGGAGGAGTACACCCGACGCCTGCTCGACGCGGTGCCGCGCATCGACGACACGATCGGAGAGCTGCGCACGACCGACATCGCGATCGTCCCGGAGCGGGAGATCGAGGAGGAGACGGCATGACCGATCAGACAGCGCCGCTGTGCCGGGCAACGGGCCTCGTGAAGGAGTTCTCGAGCTCGGGAGCCACGATGTTCTCGCGCAGCAGCACGTTCCGCGCCGTCGACGGGGTGGATCTCGACATCCGTCGCGGCGAGACCCTCGCCCTCGTGGGGGAGTCGGGATCGGGCAAGTCCACCGTCGCGCGGCTCATCGCCCGCCTCATGGACACGACGGCGGGGAGGATCGAGTTCGAGGGTCGCGACGTCACGCACCTGCGGGGGAGCGATCTGCATGCGTTCCGCAGCGACGTGCAGGTGATCTTCCAGGACCCGTACTCGTCGCTGAACCCGAAGCACACGGTCGAGCGGCTCGTGACGGCTCCGCTGCGCTACCAGAACCGTGCGGTGCCGGGAGGCGCCCGGGCCTTCACCCGGTCGCTCATGGAGCGCGTGGGGTTGAACCCCGCCCACTCCGATCGCTACCCGGCGCAGTTCTCGGGAGGCCAGGCCCAGCGCATCGGCATCGCGCGCGCCCTCGCGGTCGGTCCGAAGATGGTCATCTGCGACGAGGCCGTGTCGGCGCTCGACGTGTCGGTGCAGGCCCAGGTGATCAACCTGCTCACCTCGCTGCAGCGCGACGAGGGCTTCGCCTACCTCTTCATCGCGCACGACCTCGCCGTCGTCCGCCAGATCGCGACGCGCATCGCCGTGATGAGCCGCGGGTCGATCGTCGAGGCGGGGGAGCGCGATCGCGTCTTCGAGAACCCGCAGCACGAGTACACCCGTACGCTGCTCGCGGCGGTGCCTCGCATCAACCCCGAGTGGGACCGCCGCCGGCGCGCCGCCGAGAAGGCGCGGCGAGCCCGAACGGCAGCGGCCGCATCCCAGACCCAGACGGAGGCATCATGACGACCGAGTACCACCTGCCCGGCATCCGGGTGGCGGAGCGTCGCATCGACGTCCCCCTGGACTGGAGCGCGGGAACGGCGGCTGCGGGCACCATCGAGCTTCTCGTGCGCGAGCTCGTGGACCCCGACCGGTCCCGTGACGACCTCCCCCTCCTGGCGTTCCTGCAGGGCGGTCCCGGCGGGGCCAACCCGCGGCCGCTGCGCCGCGACGGCTGGATCGACGAGGCGCTGCGCGACTACCGCATCGTGCTGGTCGATCAGCGCGGCACCGGCGGGAGCACGCCGCTCGAGGCAGCCGATCTGGCACGGCTCGACGGGGCCGCCGGCGCAGACCTGCTGGCGCTGCACCGGGCCGACTCGATCGTGCGCGACCTGGAGCACGTCCGCGAAACCCTGTACGGCGGGCGGCGCTGGGCGACGCTCGGGCAGAGCTACGGCGGATTCCTCACGCTCACCTATCTCTCGCTCGCACCCGAGGCCCTGACCGCCTGCTACGTGTGCGGCGGCATCCCCGGCCTCCCGGCGCGGGCCGCGGAGGTGTACGCGCGCACCTTCGACCGTGTCGCGGCGAAGACGGCCGAGCTGTACCGCCGGTACCCGGACGACGCCGAGCGGGTCGCTCGGATCGCCGATCGTCTCGCCGAGGGCGACGTGACGCTGCCCGACGGCGACGTGCTCACCGTGCGGCGCTTCCAGTCCCTCGGCATCGACCTCGGGATGAAGCCCGGCCACGAGCGCCTGCACTGGCTGGTCGAGAAGGCGTTCGCCCGGCCGGGACGACTCTCCGAGGCGTTCCTCGCCGACGTGCAGGCATCGAGCTCCAGCGCGGGCAATCCCCTGTTCTGGACGCTCCAGGAGTCGATCTACGGCGACCCGTCCAGTGGCGCCACCGCATGGGCGGCTCAGGCCGAGCGCGACCGGCGCCCCGCGTTCGACGAGGACCGTCGGCCCCTGCTGTTCACCGGCGAGATGGCCTTCCCGTGGATGTTCGACGACGTTCGGCTGCTGCGCGGATTCCGGGATGCCGTCCATGCGCTCGCCGAGCGCGCGGAGTGGAACCCGCTGTACGACGCCGCGCGGCTCGCGGTGAACGATGTGCCGCTGGCCGCGGCGGTGTACTTCGACGACATGTACGTCGATGCCGGGCTGCAGCTCGAGACGCTCGCGCGCGTCGGCAACGCGCAGTCGTGGGTCACCAACGAGTTCGAGCACGACGGCATCGGGTCGGGCCGCACCTTCACGCGGCTCCGCGAGCTCGTACGCGACCGCGGAGGAGAGAAGCGATGACCGCTGCCGACACCACCCGTCCGCCCTACGCCGGCACGCGATACCCGCGCCTGGCGCAGGTGCCGGCGTTCACCGAGTTCGTCTCGCGCGACTGGGCCGACGTGCGCACCCGGCCGCAGCTGCCCGTGGGCGCCGCGGCGGCGGCATCCGCGCACCGCGACCGCCTGAGCGCCGCCCTGCCCGGGCGCGTGATCGTCGCGGCTGCCGGACGGGCACCCGTCCGCAATGACGACGCCCACTACGGGTTCCGCGCCGACAGCGGGTTCGTCTGGTTGACGTCGTGCCAGGTCGAGCACGCCGTGCTCGTGATGTGGCCGACGGCAGGCGGGCACGACGCCGTGGTCTACCTCCCCCCGCCGTTCCGCCCCGGCGACGCGGGGTTCTTCGCCGATGCGAACCACGGCGAGCTGTGGGTCGGCCCCTCGGCGGGTCTCGCGGAGTGGGCCGAGGCCCTCGGTGTCACCGTCGAGCCCCTCGCGGCGCTGGACGCCCGGCACGGCGAACTGCGGGGCGCCGCTCTCGCCCGTTCGGCGGCGGTGCTGGCCGGCGAGGTCGGCGCAGAGGTCTCCGACGAGCTCGAGCGCACGCTGTCGCGCCTGCGCATGATCAAGGACGCGTGGGAGGTCGATCAGCTGCGCGCGGCGGTCGATGCAACCGTGGCCGGCTTCGGCGCCGTCGTGGCGGAGGTTCCGCGAGCCGTCGCGGAGGGTCTCGGCGAGCGGTGGCTGCAGGGCACCTTCGACCGGCACGCCCGAACTTTCGGCAACGGTCCCGGGTACTCCACGATCGTCGGTTCCGGCGCCCACGCTCCGATCCTGCACTGGGTGCGGTGCGACGGCGAGATCGTGCCCGATGGCGCGTTGCTGCTCGACATGGGCGTCGAGGCGGGCTCGCTGTACACCGCCGACGTCACCCGAACGGTGCCGGCGAGCGGGACGTTCTCCGCGGCGCAGCGCGCCGTCCACGACCTCGTCGAGAAGGCCCACCGAGCGGGTCTGGAGCGCATCCGACCCGGCGTCGAGTACCTCGATTTCCACTTCGCCGCCATGGAGGTCGTCGCCCGGGGTCTGCACGACTGGGGCCTGCTGCCGGTCTCGGTCGACGAGGCGCTCTCGCCCGGCGGGCAGCAGCACCGCCGCTACCTGGCGTGCGGCATCGGGCACCACCTCGGCCTCGACGTGCACGATTGCAGCGCCGCCGCCTACGAGGACTACATGGGAGCGGCGCTCGAACCGGGCGTGGTCATGACCGTCGAGCCGGGCCTGTACTTCCACGCGCACGACCTGACTCTTCCCCCTGAGCTGCGCGGCATCGGGGTGCGCCTGGAGGATGACGTGCTCGTCACCGACACGGGGTCGGAGGTCCTCTCCGATGCCCTGCCGATCGCGGCGACGGAGGTGGAGCGATGGACCCGCGCGCACCTGGCGGCCGCACGGTGATGACGGATGCCGCGCCGCGAGCCCTGCCGTTCGCGCCCGGTTCGGTCAGCCTCGGCCCCGCGAGCCCCTTCGCACGCGCTCGCGACCAGATGCTGCACCTGGCCCGGGTGTACCCCGTCGACCGGCTGCTGGCGGTGTTCCGGGCGAACGCCGGCCTCGACACCTTCGGGGCCGAGCCGCCGGGTGCGTGGGAGGGCTTCGGCCACCCCGCCGAGGAGGCCTGGGGCGAGGACGACTATCCCGGACGCGAGGCCGCGCAGACCGCGAACCTCCTCCGCGGGCACTATGCCGGCCACTTCCTCTCGATGCTCTCCCTGGCCGCCGCGAACGAGCGCGATCCGATTCTGCGCGCCAAGGTGGACGACTTGGTGGCCGGGCTCGCGGAGGTGCAGGCGGCGCTGGCGGAGACCGGGCGATACTCGCATCCCGGCTTCCTCGCCGCCTACGGCGAGTGGCAGTTCGCCCGCCTCGAGCACTTCGCGCCCTACGGCGAGATCTGGGCCCCGTACTACACGTGCCACAAGATCATGGCCGGGCTGCTCGACGCTCACGAGCTCGCCGGCAGCCGGCGCGCGCTCGAGGTCGTCACGGCCATGGGGCACTGGGTCTCGGGCCGGCTGGAGCGCCTCGACGACGAGCGTCGCCAGCGCATGTGGTCGCTCTACATCGCCGGTGAGTTCGGCGGGATGAACGAGACTCTCGCCCGGCTCAGCGTCGTCGCCGACGAGCCGCGCTTCCTCGCGGCGGCGCGGTGCTTCGACCAGGCCGAGATCCTCGACGCCGGCGCGGCGGGGCGCGACATCCTCGACGGCATGCACGCCAACCAGCACCTGCCACAGCTCGTCGGCTACGTCGACGAGTACGAGCGGACCGGTCGGCGCAGCTACCTCGACGCCGCGATCGGCATCTTCGACCAGGTTGTGCCCGGGCGGATGTACGCCCACGGCGGGACGGGCGAGAGCGAGCTGTGGGGTCCCGCCGGCGCGGTCGCCGGCGACATCGGGCGGCGCAACGCCGAGACCTGCGCGACCTACAACCTCCTGAAACTCGCGCGCCGGCTCTTCGGCCACACCCTCGACGCCCGCTACCTCGACTATGCCGAGCGCGCGCAGCTGAACCATGTGCTGGGCTCACGCCGCGACGTGCTCTCGTCCGAGAGCCCCGAGGTCGCCTACATGTTCCCCGTTCACGCGGGAGCCGTGCCGGAGTTCGACAACACCGGCACGTGCTGCGGCGGCACCGGCCTCGAGAACCACGTCGGACACCACGACGGCCTGTTCTTCCGCGGCGCGGGCGAGCGGGCCGAGCTGTGGGTCGCCCGCTACACCGCCGCCGAGCTGCGCTGGCCCGAGCGGCGGCTGCGCATCGAGATCGAGCAGGCGCATCCGTTCGCCGACCGCACGGTGCTCCGCGTTCGCATCGAGGGCGCCGAACCGGTTCCGCTCACGCTGCATCTGCGCATCCCTTCCTGGGTCTCGGGACCGGTCGGGCTCGAGCTCGACGGCGAGCCGGTCGCCGCGACCACGGAGGCCGGCGGCTTCGCGACCCTGGAGAGGTTCTGGGTCGGGGGCGAGACGATCGTGCTCACCCTCCCCGCCTCGCTCCGGGCGGAGCCGACGATCGACGATCCCTCCCTGCGCAGTCTCGCGTACGGCCCGCACGTCCTCGTGGCCAGGGAACGGGGCACGACGACGATCGATCGGCCCTGGGACGGGCGGCGCCTGCCGGGCGACGCGCTCCGCGCGGACGTCGACGACGTCGCCGACGCGCTCGCCGTGCACGGGTGCGTGCCGGTGGCGGGCCTGCGATTCGAGCCGATCTGGAACGGCTCGGACCAGCGGTATCACCTGTACTCCCGGGCCGTCGACACCACCATCGGCTTCGCCGGGGTCGACAGCGGCGTTCCGACGCGCCGCCGGGCCGACGGCACGACCTTGCTCGACGACCTGTGGGCGGCTCCGTCGCCGCGGGACGCCGCGGAGCTGATCGACCGCGTCGTCACGGCGTGCCGGGCGGGCGTCGCCGAACGCCTCATCAGCGGGTCCGAGGCGCGCGCGGTCGTGGGTGACGCGCTGCGAGCCTTCGACACCGCCGCCCCACGGGCCGGAGCGGGGGATGCGGTCAGTGCGCCGCGCGAGCGGGCACGGGCCTTCGTCGCCGAGACCGCCGCTCTCCCCGACGCCGTCATGCCGCCCGATGTCCGCATCGATGTCTCCCCGGCGCCCGCGTCCTCGGGCTGGTTCACCGCGTCGCCGACCGTCACCGTACGCTCGACACGGGGCTCGGACGACGCGACGCGGCTGCAGCTGCGCGTCGACGGCGGAGCCTGGACGGATGCTGCGCGGCTCGTGATCGAGCGCGAGGGGGTGGTGACGGTCGAGGCCCGCGCCGTCGACCCGGACGGGCGCGCGAGCACGGTGCGGCGGGAGCTGTCGATCGACACCCTCGCACCGCGCAGCGACGCGAGGGTGAAGGATCTCGGCGCCGCGGTCGAGATCACGCTCGTGGCGACCGATGACGTGTCGGGTGTCGACAGCATCCGCTGGGAGGGCGAGGGCACATTCTGGGCGACGTTCCAGGAGGCGTTCGTGCGGGCCCTGACGGATCACGAACAGGTCATCGAGTTCGCGGCCACCGACCGCGCCGGCAACGAGGAACCGCGTCGCCGCATCACTCTTCCGCCCGCCCCGAAACCAGATACCATTGCAATTGCACCAGCCCCGGCGCGTGAGACCGCCAGATCGGAGACCGACTCATGACCGACCGCAAGCCGTGGCACGGCGTCAACCTCGCGACGACGCTGCCCTTCCACGACGACCTCTCCGTCGACTACGACGCCTACGCCGAGCTCGTGCGTTTCGCGATCGCTGGCGGGGTGACCGGCATCATCCCCAACGGTTCGCTCGGCGAGTACCAGACCCTCACCGAGGACGAGCGCAAGCGCGTCTTCCTCACGGCCGTCGAGGCTGCGCCCGACGCGGCGGTGATCCCCGGCGTCGGCGCCTACGGCGCGCTCGAGAGCGTGCGGTTCGCCGAGCACGCGGCCGAGAACGGTGCGCCGGCCGTCATGCTGCTGCCCCCCAACGCCTACCGTGCGAGCGACGACGAGGTCGTCGACCACTACCGGCGCGTCGCCGCCGTCGGCCTCCCGATCCTGGCGTACAACAACCCCATCGACACCAAGGTCGACCTGCGACCCGACCTGCTCGCGCGCCTCTTCGACGAGGGGCTGATCGTCTCGGTCAAGGAGTTCTCGGGCGACGTGCGCCACGCATACGAGATCCGCGAGCTCGCCCCCGGCCTCGACATCTCCATCGGCTCGGACGACGTCGTCTTCGAGCTCGGCCTCAACGGCGCCGTCGGCTGGGTGGCGGGTTACCCGAACGCCATCCCCGCCGCCACGGTCGAGCTCTACACGCTCTCGACCTCCGACGACCCGCGGGACTGGGTGCGGGCGCGCCAGATCTACCGCGATCTGCACCCTCTGCTGCGGTGGGACTCGAAGACGTGGTTCGTGCAGGCGATCAAGCTGTCGCAGCAGGTCGCCGGGGTCCTCGCGAACACGACCACGCGGCCGCCCCGCCTGGCGCTGCCCGACGAGGTCGCCGCGCGTATCATCGCCGACACCGAGGCCGTGCTGAGCAAGGGCTACCGCTGAGCCGCGACCCGCGCCGCCCCTGACCCCCGCCGCCGACGACCGAAAGGCTCCCGCATGCGCACGAAGCGCGCCTTCCACGCCGTGGACTCGCACACCGAGGGGATGCCGACGCGCGTGATCGTCGGCGGCGTCGGCACCCTCCCCGGCGCCACGATGGAGGAGCGGCGGCAGCGGTTCATGGCCGAGAACGACGGCCTGCGACGGCTGCTGATGAACGAGCCGCGCGGGCACAGCGCGATGAGCGGAGCCATCCTGCAGCCGCCCACCCGACCGGATGCCGACTTCGGCGTGCTCTACATCGAGGTCTCGGGCTGCCTGCCGATGTGCGGGCACGGCACGATCGGGGTGGCGACCGTCCTCGTGGAGACGGGCATGGTCCCGGTCGTCGAGCCCGTCACGACGATCCGTCTCGACACGCCCGCGGGTCTCGTGGTCGCCGACGTCGCCGTCTCGGACGGGCACGCCGACCGGGTCACGATCCGCAACGTGCCCTCGTTCGCCGTCGGGCTCGGGCGCACGGTCGAGGTTCCCGGGTTCGGCGCGGTTCCCTACGACCTCGCGTTCGGGGGCAACTTCTACGCGATCGTCCGTCTCGACGACATCGGGCTGCCGTTCGACCGCGCCCGCAAGGACGAGCTGCTGCACGCCGGGCTCGCCATCATGGCCGCCGTCGACGAGGCCGACGCGCCGGTGCATCCGGTGGACACGACGATCCGCGGGTGCCACCACGTGTACCTCGAGGCCCCCGGCTCCACCGCTCGGCACTCGCGGCACGCGATGGCCATCCACCCGGGCTGGTTCGACCGCTCGCCCTGCGGCACGGGCACCAGCGCGCGGATGGCTCAGCTGCACGCGCGCGGCGAGCTGCCGCTCCACGCCGACGTCGTCAACGAGTCGTTCATCGGCACCGCCTTCACCGGTCGACTCGTCGAGGAGACCGAGGTGGCCGGCATCCCCGCCGTGATCCCGACGATCACGGGCCGTGCCTGGGTCACCGGGACGGCGCAGTACATGCTCGACCCCTCCGACCCGTTCCCCGAGGGATTCGTGCTGTGACGGCGGTGCCGCTCGTCTCGGCCGAGACCATCGAACGCGTCATGAGCCCCGCGGCCGCCGTCGCGGCGATCACGACCGCGCTGGCCTCCGGGCTCGATGTCGAGGCCGACCACGAGCGCGTCTTCGCGCCCCTGTCGGCGGGTGAGTTCCTGCTGATGCCGTCGGAGTCCCCGGATGCCGCGGGCATCAAGGTCGCCACCGTCGCGCCGGGGAACACCCGGCTCGGACTGCCGAAGATCAGCGCCTGGTATCTGCTGTTCGACCGGAACACCCTGCAGCCCGCGGCGATCGTCGATGGGACGCGCTTGACGACGCTGCGCACTCCGGCGGTCACGGCCGTCGCCGTGCGCGGACTGCTCGCCGCCGACCCGCGGGGACCCCGGGAGGGGATCGACCGACTGGTGGTGCTCGGCTCGGGACCTCAGGCTGTCGAGCATGTCGCGACGCTGGCGGCGATCCTCCCGGTCCGAACCGTCACCATCGTGGGGCGCACGCCCGGCCGTGTCGACGCGGCGGTCGCCACGCTCCGCCGGCGCGGGCTCGACGCCGGCGCCGGCGACATCGGCGACACCCGCGGCGCCGATGTCGTGGTCACGGCGACGTCGTCGAGCACGCCCGTGCTCGCCCTCGCCGACGTCGCGCCGGGCGCCGTCGTGGCCGCGGTCGGCGCCCACGGCCTCGACCACCGCGAACTGGAGGCCGACCTCGTGATCGCGGCCGACATCGTCGTCGAGGCCCGGTCCTCGGCCGTACGCGAGAACGGCAATCTCGCGGGCGCGGCCGCGGCGTCGCCCGGGCGGTCGCTCGCGGCGCCGGCGAACCTCGTCGAGCTCGTGCGCGGCGAGGTCGTCCGGCGTCCGGACGCTCCGGCGGTGTACACCGGGGTCGGCATGGCCTGGGAGGACCTGGCCGTGGCGCAGGGGATCATGGAGATCGAGCGGCGGGAGACCGCACCGGAGGAGACGACATGAGCACGCCCGAGTTCCGCAACGTGGTGCGGTTGAGCAAGCAGCCCAGCATCCGCGCCACGGTGACCCGCGCCCTGCGCGCCGCCGTGATCAGCGGTGAGCTCCAGCCGGGCCGCGTCTACTCGGCACCGAGCCTCGGCGAGCAGTTCGGCGTCTCGGCGACGCCCATCCGCGAGGCGATGCTCGACCTCGCGCGCGAAGGGCTCGTCGTGACGATCCCGAACCGCGGGTTCCAGATCACCGAGGTCTCCGAGCGCGACCTGCGCGAGGTCACCGAGTTGCGCCTCATGCTCGAACCGCCCGCCGTCGAGCGGGCGACCCCGCTCATCCCGGCCACGGCGCTGCCGGACCTGCGCCGCAAGGCCGCCGACATCGTCGCGGGGGCCGCGTCGGGCGACCTCGTCGAGTACCTCGCCGCCGACAGCGACTTCCACCTGGCCCTGCTGCACTATGCGGGCAACGCCCGCCTCGTCGAGCTCGTGGCGGGCCTGCGATCGCAGACCCGCCTGTTCGGACTCGCGTCGCTGCACGAGCAGGGGCGCCTGGTGGCCTCCGCGCACGAGCACGACCTGATGCTCGACGCGATCGAGGCCGGCGACGCCGCGACGGCGCGCGACCTCGTCCACCGCCACATCGAGCACGTGCTCACCGACTGGTCGGCAGACGCGCCGCCCGCGACCGCCGACGCGAGCGTGGGGACGTGAGCGCCGCATCCCGACACCCCGACGTGCTCGTCATCGGGGCGGGAATCGTGGGTGCGGCGGTCGCGCACTTCGCCGCCGCGGCCGGGTTCTCGGTGACCGTCGTCGAACGCGGGACGATCGCGGCCGGCACCACCAGCCGCTGCGAGGGCAATCTGCTTGTGAGCGACAAGGAGGTCGGTCCCGAGCTCGAGCTCGCGCTGCACTCGCAGCGCATCTGGCGCGGCGAGCTCGCTGAGCACGCCGCGCGGTGGGAGTTCGATTCGAAGGGCGGGCTGGTCGTCGCGGCGAGCGGCGCCGGCAAGAGCGCCCTCGACGTGCTCGCCGATCACCAGCGCAGCCTCGGGATCCGGGCGGAGGACGTCCCCGACGTCGCCGCCCTGCACACGATCGAGCCGTACCTGAACCCGGCCATGACGGGTGGGGTCTACTACCCCGACGACGCACAGGTGCAGCCGGTGCTCGCCGCGCACCACCTGCTGCGCCTGGCACGCGACCGCGGCGCGCGCCTCATGACGGGCGTGGAGGTCACCGGCATCCGCACGCACGCCGGTCGCGCCGTCGGCGTCGACACCGCCGCCGGCTCCATCGGCGCCGGCACTGTGATCAACTGCGCCGGGCCGTGGGCCGGCGAGATCGCCGCCCTCGCCGGCCTCGACCTGCCGGTACTGCCGCGACGCGGCTTCGTGCTGGTGACCGAGCCGGTTCCGGTGACCGTGCATCACAAGGTGTACGCCGCCGAGTACGTGCAGAACGTCGCCTCCTCGGATGCGGGGCTCCAGGTGTCCTCGGTTGTCGAGGGCACACCGAGCGGCACGATCCTCATGGGAGCCAGCCGCGAGCGCGTCGGCTTCGACACGGCGTTCTCGGCGGCGGCCGTGGGGCGCGTCGCCCGCGCGGGCGCGGAGTTGTTCCCGGTGCTCGCCGACGTGCAGATCCTCCGCACCTACTCGGGGTTCCGGCCGTACTGTCCCGACCACCTGCCCGTCATCGGGCCCGACGCACGGCTGCCGGGCCTCTGGCACGCCGCCGGGCACGAGGGCGCCGGCATCGGGCTCTCGGTCGGCACCGCGGCCCTCATCGTGCAGGCTCTGCGCGGCGAGCCGACCGATCTGCCGCTCGAGGCCTTCCGGCCCGAGCGCTTCTCCGAGCGGGTGGCGGCATGACCGTGGATGCCGCCGACGGCTACACCTTCGCGTTCGACGGCGCGCCCGTCCCCTTCCGCCCCGGACAGAGCGTGGGCGCCGCACTCGCGGCATCCGGCATCACCTCCTGGCGCACGACCCGGGGCGCGGGCGAGCCGCGGGGACTCTTCTGCGGGATCGGCGTCTGCTACGACTGTCTGCTGAGCGTGGACGGCCTGCGGTCGCAGCGCGCGTGCGTGACCGTGGCGCGGGCCGGACAGGACGTGCGCAGCGACGACCCCGGTGCCGCTCTGGCGCGACCGGCGGATGCATCGAGCGACGGGACCCGAGCGTGAGTGCGATCCCCTTCGACCTCGCCGTCGTCGGCGCCGGGCCCGCGGGTCTGTCGGCCGCGGTCGTGGCCGCCGAGGCGGGCCTGCGGGTCGTGCTGATCGACGCCGGCGTGCAGACCGGCGGGCAGTACTGGCGGCATCCCGACGAGCGGCACCTCGACGCCTTCGCGGCGCCGGAGCACACGGGCCATCATCACTGGGATCACTACCGCGCCCTCCGCGACCGGCTGCGGCGACGCATCTCGGACGGTCGGGTGGACCACCGGGCCGGTCGCCAGGTGTGGCGCATCGACCCCGCGGGCGACGGCACGGTGTTCGCGCTGCGCACCACCGCCGTCGCGGGGCTCGACGACGCGGCGCCGGCCGATCGTGCGATCCACGCCCGGCGCGTCGTGCTCGCGCCGGGCGCGTACGACCGCCAGCTGCCCCTCCCCGGATGGACGCTGCCGGGGGTGATGGCCGCGGGTGGCGTGCAGGCGATGCTGAAGGCTAACCAGGTCACGGCCGGCCGCCGCGCCGTCGTCGCGGGAACGGGACCCTTCCTCCTCTCGGTGGCCGCGGGGCTCGCCCGCGCGGGGGTCGAGGTCGTCGCCGTGTGCGAGGCCAACGCCCTGTCGCGCTGGGCGGCGACGCCGCTCCGCGCCGTGCAGGAACCCGCCAAGCTGCTCGAGGGGGTCGGCTACGCCGCGACCTTCCTGCGCCATCGCATTCCGCTGCATACGCGCACGATCGTCGCTCGGGTCGCGGGCGACGAGCGCGCGAGGGGGGTCACGATCGCCGCCGTGGACGGCGACGGCCGCGTCCGTCCGGGCACGGAGCGCGACCTCGACGTCGATCTGGTCGCCCTCGGGTGGGGGTTCACGCCGCAGCTCGAGCTCGTCGTCGGCGCCGGCGCCCGGACCCGGGTCGACGTCGACGGCTCACTCGTCGCCGTCGTCGACCGGGATCAGCGCACGAGCGTCGCCGGGCTCTACGCGGCGGGGGAGGCCACCGGTGTCGGCGGTGCCGTGCAATCGTGTGCGGAGGGTGAGCTCGCGGCCCTCGCCGCGGCCGTCGACAGCGGCTACGGCATCCCTTCGGCTCGGGCGCGACGGCTCCGACGCCGCATCGCGCGCGGCCGGCGCTTCGCCGTCGGGATGCACCGCGCGAGCCCCGTGCCGGAGCACTGGGCGTCCTGGCTGCACGACGACACGCTCGTCTGCCGGTGCGAAGAGGTCACGGTGGCCGCGGTGCGCGAGACCGTCGTCGACCTCGCCGCAGACGATGCGCGCGACGTGCGCGTCACCGCTCGTCCGGGCATGGGCATGTGCCAGGGCCGCGTCTGCGGCTTCGCGCTGTCGTGCCTCGTGGCGGACCGGACCGGTCGACCGACTCGGGCGGCCGATCTCGAGCCCCTCGTCCGCCGTCCCGTCGGAACACCCATCCGTGTCGCCGACCTCGCCGCCCTCGCCGACCTCTCGGGCGTCGCGGATGCCGAGGCGCCCGGCCCCACCGACCCGGTCGCCCCCTCCGGCCTCACCCCGTCAGACCTCGCAGACCTCGCTCCTCGGAAGGAACGCCCATGACCGCCGCCGCATCCCCCGTCGCCGACACGCCCATCGCCGAGGTCGACGCGTTCATCCGCGTCGCCGACGCGGCATCCGCCGCGTGGCGAGCGGCGACCATCGCCGAGCGCGGCGAGGCTCTCCGTGCGGTCGCCGAGGGCCTCGACGCCCGCGCCGACGACCTCGTCACGCTGGCCGGGAGCGAGACTCACCTGGCCGAGGGGCGGTTGCGGGGCGAGCTGAAGCGCACGACGTTCCAGCTGCGGCTGTTCGCCGACGTGCTCGCGGAGGGCTCCTGGCTCGACGCGCGTATCGACCACCCCGATGCCGACTACCCGATGGGGGCGCCGCGGCCCGACCTCCGTCGGCAGCTCGAGGGCATCGGCACCTCGCTCGTGTTCGCCGCGAGCAACTTCCCCTTCGCCTTCTCGGTCGCCGGCGGTGACACCGCCAGCGCGCTGGCAGCGGGCAACGCCGTCGTGCTCAAGGCGCACCCCGGGCACCCGCAGCTGTCGGCGCTGACCGGTGAGATCGTCGCGGCCGCGCTGTCGGCAGCCGGAGCGCCGACGGGGATCTTCACCGTGATCCACGGCACGGATGCCGGAGTGCACGCGCTGCGGCACCCGTCGATCCGGGCGGCCGCCTTCACCGGATCGATCGCCGGTGGTCGCGCCCTGTTCGACATCGCGATGTCACGCCCCGAGCCGATCCCGTTCTACGGCGAGCTCGGCAGCGTCAATCCCGCGTTCGTCACCCGCCGAGCCGCCGCGGACCGTGCCGCCGAGATCGCCGAACAGTTCGTGGCCTCGGTGACGGGCAGCGCCGGACAGCTCTGCACGAAGCCCGGCGTGCTGTTCGCGCCGACCGGTTCCGGTGTGCTCGAGGCGCTCGCCGCGACCGTCCTTCCCGCTCCGGCTCCGCTGCTGAACGACGGCATCGCGTCGGGCTTCCGCCGCTCCCTCGAGCGCACGGCCCAGCACGACGGCGTCGAGGTGCTCGCCGGGTCCCCGGCCGCCGAGGGCGCCGACCCGGCGCCGGCGCTGCTGCGCACGACCGTCGCGTCGGTGATCGCCGATCCCGAAGCGCTCGTCTCCGAGATGTTCGGTCCGGCGGCCCTCGTGGTCGAGTACGACGACGAGGGGGACCTGGTGGCGGTCGCGAGGCTGCTCGAGGGCCAGCTGACCGCGACACTCATCGCCGAGGAGGGCGACGCGCTCGCCGCCGAGCTGCTGCCCGTGCTGGCGACGAAGGCCGGCCGGGTGCTGTGGAACCAGTGGCCCACGGGCGTCTCGGTGACCGACGCGCAGCAGCACGGCGGACCGTATCCGGCGACGACCGCGGTCGGCACGACCTCGGTCGGCACCGCCGCGATCACGCGCTTCCTCCGGCCGGTGGCGTATCAGAACGTGCCCGACGCGCTGCTGCCCGCGGCGCTCCAGGAGGCCAACCCGCTCGGCATCCCGCGGCGCGTCGACGGCGTGCTCGAGGCCTGAGCCGAGGGCAGCGGAGGGCGCGATCATCGGCGCGGAACCGGGCGCCGGCGCGGGCGGGATGGGGCGCGGGGTTCGTCGCGATGCCGCCTCGGGCACTCGATCGCCTGCGTCCCCTCCTCGGCGGCTGGACCGGGGTCGAGGATGCCGGCCGGTACGACGGCCGCCCGCACCGCCCGCTCCCGGGAACACGGCATTTCTCGGTGACGAACGCCTGCCCGTTCGGCTCGGGCGCCCTCGCCGCTGCTCTGGAGCTGATCGAATCCGTCGGGGTTCCGGTCATCAAGACCTCCGACGGCGCTGCCTCGGACGCGGGAGGTCTCCTGGCGGACACCGGCTTGACGGCCACGGGGGCGCGGAACGCGTGTCGATGATCGCTATTGTCCGTTTGTCCGCGGCGCCTCCGCCCCGCTCGTACCGTTACCGAGATCGCTGAACCGCTGCGGGGCGAAGGCGCCCCGCAACCCGGCGCCCGCGTGCCGGGTTGTCCGATGCGTCGCGATCGAGACATGGAGGAACACGGCAATGAAGCACACAGCACGTCTTCTCGGCATCGTCGGCGCGGGCGCGCTCGCCGTCGCAACCCTGGCCGGGTGTTCGGGCACCGCGGACCAGGGGTCCGGGGGCGAACGGGTCACCCTGGATCTCGCGTGGTGGGGCAACGAGTCGAGGGCCGCGATGTACCAGGAGGCGATCGCCCTCTTCGAGGCGGAGTACCCCGACATCACGGTCAACGGCACGTTCGCGGACTTCTCGTCGTACTGGGACCTGCGCGCGACGCAGGCCGCGGCGCGCGGTCTGCCCGATGTGATGCAGATGGATCAGGCGAATCTCGTCCAGTACGGACTCAACGGGGCGCTGCTGGACGTGTCGCCCTATCTCGGCGAGCAGCTCGACACCTCGGCGATGGAGGACGTCGTCATCGAAGCAGCGACGGTGGACGGCGTCCAGTACGGCGTGCCGGTGGCGACGGGGACGCTGGGACTCTTCGTCAATCCCGGCGCGGTGGCCGCGTCGGGGGTCGCGCCGTTGGACCCCGACTACACGTGGGAGGACCTGAACGACTGGATCTCGGACGTCACATCGTCGGGTGCGACGACTCCGAGCGGCTCCGCGGTCTTCGGCGGCTTCGATCAGGGTGTGACGATGTGGTTCTTCATCCAGTGGCTTCTGCAGCAGGGGGAGCAGCCGTTCGCCGAGGACGGATCGATAGCATTCTCCCGCGAGGATGTCGTGGCCTTCATGGACCTGACGACGGACCTCCGCGCGTCCGGCGCGTTCTTCCCGCAGTCGCGGATCAGCGAGCTGGGACCCGTGGACGGCTTCGCGGTCGGCGAGGCAGCGAGCACGCTGACCTGGGACAGTTTCTTCGCCCGGTACACCGACGTCGAGGACCTCGAGACGCTCCCCGTGCCGACGGGCCCGGACGGCGAGAAGGCCGTCTTCTACACCGTGCTGCACATGGCGGGCGCGGCCAACACCGAGCATCCCGAAGAGACGGCGCTGCTGCTGGACTTCCTGGCCACGGACCCCGGCGTGGCCGAGGTGTTCGGAACGTCCCGCGGAGTCCCCGCGGACCCCGGCCAGCTGGATGCGCTCGAGTTCGCCGAGGGCTCCGTCGAGGCGAAGTCGCTCGACTATCGCGCGTCGCTCGAGGGATACGAGACGGTCAGCACGCCGACCCTCCCGTCCACGTTCGCCTCGCTCGAAGCGACATGGGTCCGCCTCAATGAGGAGCTCATGTTCGGCAACATCACGGTGGAGGAGTTCGCCGACCGCTGGTGGTCCGAGGCCGAGTCCCTGGAGTGAGGAAGGCGTCCTCTCAGGCGATGGTCGCGAGGTCGCGTCGGTGGATCTCGAATGCGAGCGAGCCCCGCGAGACATAACGTGCGATCTCGTCGACCGTCTGATGGCCCACCCGACTCAGCTCGTTCCCGAGCGAACCGGCGATGTGCGGGGTGAGGGTGACCCCCGGTGCGGTGAAGAGCGGGTGTCCCGGGGGCAGCGGCTCCGGATCGGTGACATCGAGCACGGCCGCCAGCCTGCCGTGTGCGAGCTCGGCCAGCAGCGCGTCCGTGTCGACGAGGTCGCCTCGAGCGGTGTTGATGAGCGTCGCGCCATCGCGCATCGCGGCCAGCTGGGGTGCGCCGATCATGCGCCGGGTCTCCGGCAGCGACGGCGCATGGAGGCTGACGATATCCGACACCCGGAGCAGGCCGTCCAGCGACATGAGCGGCGCACCGAGATCGGCGGCCTCGGTCGCGGACAGCGACGGATCGTAGAGGACCGGCGTGATGTCGAAGGGGCGGAGGAGCTCGATCACCCGCCGTCCGATGCGGGAGGCGCCGACGATCCCGACCGTGATGCCGTAGGCGCCGAAACGTCCCCGCGGCTGGGCCGCGGCCATGTCCTGGCCACGCCGGAACGCGTCGGCCGTGTGCAGGGCGCGCTTGGCACTGAGCAGGATCATCGAGAGGGTGTACTCGGCGACGGGCAGCGCATTGGCGGCCGCGCTGCTGGACACGCGGATGCCGCGTTCCCACAGTGCGGGAGAGACGACGCGCTTCACCGAGCCGGCGGCATGGAAGACGGCGCGCAGCTCGGGCCAGTGGTCCAGCGCAGGGCCGTCGAGGTGCGGTGCCCCCCACCCGGTGATGAGGATCTCGATGCGGGCCGCGGCGCGGGGGACCCGGGGATCGGCCCGCGTCACGACGTGGGGGTCCAGGCGCACGAGATCGCGGAGCCGACCGAGGTCCGACGCGCCGAAGAGCTCGCCGATCAGGGCGGCATCCTCGAGGGCGAACATCGCCCGGGGCGCGTTCACGCCTGCACCTGCGCGTGAGTCGGCACCTGATCGACCGTGCCGTCGCGCCAGCGGACGCGCACCGTCTGGTTCCCGGTGTCGACGTCGATGCCCGCGAGGGCGGATGGCTCCTCGTCCGACGCCGTCCCCGACAGCGTGACGAGCGCGGCGACGATCTCGCCGGCCCGGGCGGTCGCGGACTGCGCGGCCCACGGTGTCGCCGAATGATCGGCGAACGGGTTCGATCCCGACCGGATCGTCGTCCCAGCCTCATCGAGTCCGCGGACGGGGAGCACGGCGCTTCGAACACCATCCGCACGGGTGGCGGCGGCGGCGGTGATCCTCGGCTCGGGCCCGGAGAAGGGCAGGGGCCACCCGCCGATCCGGAATCGCCACGGACCCGGATCGTCCGGCCAGACCTCGTCGGCGGCGAGGGCGGCGGAGGGGTGCTCGAGGTCTGCGGGCGGTGTCCACCAGGCCAGACGCAGCTCGGCCGGCCCGTGGACCACCGACGCGGTGGTCACGACGGGGCCGCGACGCAGCGATGCCCAGGTCGCGGCATCCGCGTTCGCGGTGTCGAGCCAGTGAACGCGCGACCGCGAGACCGCGACGGTGTCGGTGAGGTGAACTCGTTCGATCGCGTCCCGGTGGGACGGCGCGTCGCCGGCATCGAGGAGCGCCACGTGCGAGTCGAGCGGACGGGCGATCGCGTCAGGGGAGAGCTCGGGCGAGGTCAGGTTCGAGTACGCGACTCGCTGATAGAACGGGTTGTCGGTGCGGACGGCGCCGGCAGGACCCCGGAAGCCGTCCGCACCGTGGTTGAGGACGCGCACGATGCCGTCGTCGGGGGTCCCGACGACGATCCACCCGGGTGCGGCCAGCGCCCGTGTCGCGCGGCTGCCGCCCTCAGGGCGGTCGGCCGGTGTCGTCCACTCGGCGTCATCGGCCGGCAGCAGCAGGCCCAGGAACCCCTTGCTCGCCCAGTACGGCGAGGAGCCGCTCGTGTACACCTGGCGAAGCGGCAGGAACTCGCGGTGCCACCCGATGGGCAGCACGTCGCGATCGTCGACGGCTCCGGCATCCAGGAAATGCGAGACCACGTCGGCGGCCAGCGCGCGCGTCGTTCCGGCCGGAAGCGGGCTGACTCCCGCGATCGCGGCCGCCCAGAACGGGGCGAGCATTCCGAAGCGGTACGTCAGCGAACGCCCCTGCAGGAGCGGTGCGCCGCGGGATCCGATGAGCTCGGCAGCCTGCTCGATGAACATCGCGAGGCGGTCTCGGTGCACACCGGCCAGCGGTACGCCGGCGATGCGGGCGTGCAGGAGCGGGTAGACGTGCCACGCCCAGCCGGCGTAGTAGTCGAAGCTCTGGCGTACCCCGGCCGGCCCCGCCCCGTCGGAGTACCAGCCGTCGCCGATGTACATGCTCTCCTGCAGCTCGGCGTTGCGGTCGAGGTCGGCCTGACGCCACGGACCGCCGACTTTCGCGAGGAACGCCTCGATCACGTTCTGGAACCACACCCAGTTGTTCGTGTAACCCGTCGTGCCCACGACTCCCGAGAGCCAGTCCACGACATGCTGCTGATGTCGGGGCTCGAGCCCGTCCCACAGCCACGGCCGCGTCTCCGACAGGGCGATCGCGACGGATGCCGCCTCGACGACCGCCTGTCGACGTTCCGCGATCCGCGGCCACCGCTCACGGCCCCGAGGATCCACGCCGGCGATCAGCCCCGTGCGGAATCGCTCGAGCACCCCGTTCGGATCCCCGCCGCGCGCGCCGCCGACGCGGAACGCGGCGAGCAGGAATGTGCGTGCGAAGCCCTCCATGCCGTCGCTCCATGCGCCCGATGCGCTCGATGGCCCGGGCATGTTCACCAGGGCCCCTGTCGGCGATGCATGGTGCAGCGCGCCCGCGAGGAGACGGTCGGCGAGCTGCTGCCAGGAGCGGTGACCGCCGTCGAACGGAGGATGGGGGCCGTCGTGCAGTGACATCACCGTACGATCGTGGACGACTCTCCGGTCGTCGCGGCCCACTCGGACAATTTCGAGCAATCCGCGACATCCCCGATCGGGTCGAGCCGACCGACGCGAAGGAGCAGGCCATGGCGACACGAAACCTGCTGCCGAGGGGACGGCAGGAGCATCTCCTCCGCCAGATCGAGGTGTACGGCAGCGTCAGTGCCGCCCAGGTCGCCGAGGACCTCGGGGTGGCGCAGGTGACGATCCGCCGCGACATCCGTGAGCTCGAGCGGTCCGGTCGGCTCGTCCGCGTGCACGGCGGCGCGATCTCCATCGCCTCGTCGCCCGCGCCGCAGTCGGCCCGCACCCGGATCGGCGTCGTCGTGCCGTCGTCGGTCGGTCATTTCCCCGCGATCGTGCAGGGCATGGATGCCGCCTCCCGAGGACTACGCACCCGCCTCATCCTCGCCACGTCGCAGTACCGCCACGATCTCGAGCGACGCCAGGTCGAGCGCCTCGTCGAACTCGGTGTCGACGGGATCGTCCTCGCCCCGACGGTTCGCGATCGGAGCGAGGCGGACCTCGCCGAGTGGGCACGCAGCATCCCGGTGCCGGTGATCTTCCTCGAGCGACGTTTGGATTCGACGGCGGTGGCGTCCTTCGACAGTGCCCGCACCGACCACTCCGGCGGCGCGGTCCTCGCCGTCGAGCACCTCGCTGCGCTCGGCCACGAGCGCGTTGGCCTCGCGATCTTCGACCGCACCCCGACCGCTCCTCTCATCCGCGAAGGTCGCGCGCGGGCGGTCGAGCGGCTGGGGCTCGCCGCCGCGCCCGAGATCGTCCTGCCGAAGGACGACGAGGACGGCCTCGACCAAGCGCTGGGCAGGCTCATCGACGAGTGCCGTGCCACCGGCACCCGAGCGGTTCTGGTCCACACGGATGTACACGCGGCTCGGTTGGTCGAGATGGCCGTCGACCGCGGGATCCGGGTGCCGGAGGACCTCGCGATCGTCGCGTACGACGACGACACCGCCTCACTCGCGCTCGTTCCGCTCACCGCTGTCACGGCGCCACGACGCGACCTCGGACACGAGGCGCTGCGGGTGCTGACCGAACGCATCGTCGAAGAAGGTCGGCCGCGATCCGCGCCGCGCCACGTCACCCTGCTGCCGGCATTGACGGTGCGGGGCTCGTGCGGGGCCGGAACCCGGCTCAGCGCGCGCGAGGGTCGAGGTGCTGGGCGCCGACGGCCTCGCGGGTGGCGCTGAGAGCGGCGTCCAGGTCGGTGTAGCGCAGCTGCGCGACGCGGATGAAGACGAAATCCGCGACGGCGAGCTGCGCCATCCGGCTCGCCAGGGCGGCCGCGCGCAGCGTCGCCTCCCGGGCCGGGGTGCGCAGCGTCGCGCCTGCCGCCGCGGCGAGCGGCGAGTCGGTGTCGTTCGTGATGGCCACGGTGAAGGCCCCGGCGCGGTCGGCGACCTCGAGGGCCCGCAGCACGTCGATCGTGCCGCCGCTGAACGAGAACGCGATGGCGGTGGTGCGGGCGTCCGCGAGGGCGGCGTGCACGAGCTGGACGTGCGTGTCGTGCGAGCTCAGGCACATGATCCCGATGCGCTGCAGCTTCTGCGCGAGGTCGGCCGCGGCCAGGCCCGATGCCCCGACGCCGAACGTCACGACCCGCTCGCTCTCGGCGATGGCCGTCGCGATGCGCTCGAGGGCGTCGAGATCGAGCATGCGTCCGGTCTGCTCGATGGTGCGGGCCTCGTGGAACGCCACCTTCGCGACCATCTCGGCGGGCGAGTCCGAGGGGTTGAGCTCACCCTCGGCGATGTTCGAGCGTTCCAGCTCGAGGGCACGGCGCGACACCTCCTGGGCCAACTCGACGCGGAACGACGGGTAGCCGGCGAACCCGAGGCTCTTGGCGAACCGCACGACCGAGGCCTGCGAGACCTCGGCGCGTTCGGCCAGGGTCGCCACCGTGGCCGTGACCGCGAACGGGGGATCGTCGAGGACCGCCCGTCCCACCTGCACCTCGGCGGGTCGCAGCCGGGGGGTGATCGCGCGAATCGCTTCGAGGACGTCGCCGTCCATGTGCCTCCTCGGGAAGTCGCTCCAGTCTTCCACAGATCTTGACAAAACATGCCGCACCTACGACAGTTTGTGAAACAACATGCCAGGTGATCCGACAGGAGAGCACTGTGACACCCGCACATCCGACGCCAGCGACCGAGACGGCCAATCCGCTGACCGGCGCACTCGACGCGATGACGATCCCCGAGATCCTCCACGTGATGAACGACGAGGATGCCGGTGTCGCCGCGGCGGTCGAGGCCGAGGTCGCGCACATCGCCCAGGCGGTCGAGCTGATCGTCGCAGCCCTCGCGGCGGGAGGTCGCCTGGTGTACCTGGGAGCCGGCACCAGCGGACGCCTCGGCGTGCTCGACGCCGCCGAGTGCCCGCCGACGTTCGGCACCGATCCCGAACAGGTTCTCGGGCTGCTCGCCGGCGGCCCCGAGGCGATGTTCCGCGCGGTCGAAGGAGCCGAGGACTCCCGACAGCTCGGGGTGGCGGATCTCGTCCGCATCGGCCTCACCGACCGCGACGTCCTCGTCGGCATCGCGGCATCCGGTCGAACGCCCTACGTGCTCGGGGCTCTGGATCACGCCCGCAGCGTCGGCGCCGCCACCGTCGCGCTCTCCTGCAGCCCGCACGCCGAGATCAGCGACCACGCCGACGTGGCGATCGAGGTCGACAACGGCCCCGAGGTGCTGACCGGTTCCACCCGGCTCAAGGCGGGCACGAGTCAGAAGCTCGTGCTCAACATGATCTCCACCGCCACGATGGTCCGCCTCGGCAAGGTCTACGGCAACCTCATGGTCGATGTCCGACCGAGCAACGAGAAGCTCGTCGCACGCGCCGTGCGCATCGTGCAGGCCGCCACCGACTGCGACGTCGAGACCGCGACGCGTGCGCTGGACAGCGCCGACGGCCACGCGAAGACAGCCATCGTCGCGATCCTCTGCGGCGTCGACACCGGTACCGCCCGTGAGCGACTGAGCGCCGGCGCGGGCTTCGTCCGCGAAGCGGTGCGGCCGCGCGTCTGAACCCCGAACCCCGCCCGCCGGAAGGAAGCCACCGTGGATTACTCCAAGCTCAGCGAGGAGATCCTGCCGCTCGTCGGCGGGTCTGAGAACATCGCGTCGTACACCAACTGCATGACGCGGTTGCGAGTGAACCTCAACGACCCGTCGAAGGCGGATGTCGCCGCCCTCAAGCGGCTACCCGGGGTGATGGGCGTCGTCGACGGGCCGCAGCTGCAGGTCGTCGTGGGGCCCGGCCACGCGCAGCGCCTCCGCGATGCGTTCTCCGAGATCGCCGACGCGCCCGCCGAGGCAGCGGTCGACGATCCCGCCGACGAGGTCGCCGACATCGCCGCGGCCGCCGGTGGCCGCACCGCCGCAGCCCGAGGCGGCGAGCCCGTCGACGCGTCGGCCGACCTGCGCACGCTGCAGCAGCAGAACACCCAGAAGGTCAAGTCGAAGCACACCTCGCGCGTGCACGGGCTGTTCCGGCACATCGCGAACATCTTCGTGCCGATCATCCCCGGCTTCATCGCCTGCGGCCTCGTCGTCGCCATCGGCAACATCTGGAAGCTCATCGACCCGAGCGTCGCCGGCAACCCCTGGTTCCTGGTGTTCGCGGCGCTCGGCACCATCGTGGTGGCATCGCTGAACCTGATCGTCGGCCTGAACACCGCGAAGGAGTTCGGCGGCACCCCGGTGCTCGGGCTCATCGCCGGTGCGATCTCGTACCTTCCGGCGCTCGCCGGCATCGCGGCCACGACCAGCCCGGACGGCACCGTCCTGACCCCTGCGCAGCCGCTCGTGCTGCCCCTGTTCGGCGAGCTGCGTCCGGCGCTCGGTGGCATCATCGGCGTGATGATCACCGCCTGGCTGTTCACGGTCATCGAGAAGTGGGTGCGGCGGCGCGTGCCCGCGTGGGCCGATCTGTTCGTCGTCCCCGTCGTCACCCTCCTCATCGGGGCCGTCGTGTGCATCTTCGTGATCATGCCGATCTCGGGTCTGCTGATGCAGGGCATCAACTGGCTGCTGATCGATTTCGCGCTCGAGCGCGGCGGGGTCGTCGGCGGATACCTGCTCTCGTCGCTGTTCCTGCCGCTGGTCATGCTCGGCATCCACCAGGGGCTCACCCCCATCCACGCGCAGCTGATCACCGACCACGGCTTCACCGAGCTCCTGCCCGTGCTCGCAATGGCGGGAGCCGGCGAGGTCGGCATGGCGATCGCGATCTTCATCAAGACCAAGAGCTCGCGGCTGAAGAACATCATCCGCGCCGCGCTCCCGATCGGGGTGCTGGGGGTGGGCGAGCCCCTGATCTACGGCGTCTCGCTGCCGCTGTTCTACCCGCTGATCACCGCGTGCCTGGGCGGCGGGTTCGGCGGTGCCTTCATCGCCTACGGCATCCAGGTCACCGACGGGTTCGGGGCGGGGGCGCTGGGGCTGTCGGGCGTGCTCATGACGGCGGTCATCACCAACGGCGCGTGGCTCTGGTACGTCGGCGGCCTCGTCATCTCGTACATCATGGGCTTCCTGCTGACCTGGTTCTTCGGGTTCAAGGAGCACATGGTCGAGCGTCTCGGCTGAGCCGGAAGGGGCACGCATGCTGTTCTCGATCTACCCGACTGACGCCCCCGAGACCCGCCGGGCCGTCGTCGCGCAGGCGATCGCCGGCGCCGACGCGAGCGCGGGCGAGCGGATGCTGTTCACCTCGCTGCACATGGTCGACACGGGCGAGCTCGCCGCCTTCGGCGACGTCCTGCGCGATGTCCACGAGACGACCGGGGCGACGTTCTGCGCCGACGTCTCGCCCGCTGCGCTGACCCACCTCGTCGCGGGCGCGGATGGCTGGGGCTGGCTCGCCGGCCGCGGCATCACGATGCTGCGGCTGGACTACGGCTTCGATCCGGTCGAGATCCGCGACATCGCGACGGCATCGGGATGCCGCATCGCGGTGAACGCGAGCACCGTGGACGCCGCCTTCGTCGACGCGCTCGACGGTCTGCCGCTCGTGGGGTGGCACAACTTCTACCCCCGGCCCGAGACGGGACTGACCGCTCCCTACCTGCAGGCGCAGTCGCGGCTGTTCGAGGAGCGCGGCCTTCCGGTCGTCGTCTTCATCCCGGGCGAGCGGGAGTTCCGCGCCCCGCTGCACCTCGGGCTTCCGACGCTCGAGGAGCACCGGTACCGCAACGCCTGGCGCACCTATCTGCAGCTGCGCCGCCTCGTGCCCAAGGCGGGGGTCGCGTGCGCCGAAGGGGCGGTGGCCGACGACCACGCGGAGTGGATTGCCGAGTTCGAGGCCTCGGGCACGGTGACCCTTCCGGTCGTCGGGCTCGACCCGGCGGCATCCGTCCTGCTCGATCGACCGTGGCATCTGCGTGTCGAGGAGGCCGCCACCGCGTTCCGGCTCGACGATTCGCGGGGCGGCATCCGGCCGTCGCGCATCCGCAACGCCGACGTGCGCGAGCCCGGCAGCCTGCAGGTCGATCTCGACGCCTACGGCCGCTACCGCGGTGAGGTGCATCTGATGCGTGCCGAGCGTCCTCTGGACGCCGGACAGGCGCGGATCGGCGACATCGCCGCCCCGTACCGCGGGGTCGTCGACGACCTCCGGCCCGGCCAGACCGTGCGCTTCGTGCCGTTCGCGCGCTGAGCTCTCCGACGGATGGGGCCGACAGGGCTCAGACGGCGACGGCTCGCTGGGGGGCGGCGAGGTCGTGCACGAGCAGCTCGTCGAAGCAGGCGCGCAGCTCGTCGGCCATGTCGAGGCTCGAGCGGTCCAGCAGCCACTGGATCTGGAGTCCGTCCCAGACGGCGATCGAGCGTGCGGCCGCACTGCGGATGTCGACGCCGGGCCGCAGGCCCCCCTCGGTCCCGATCACCGTCAGTGCATCGACGACGAGCTGGCGGCTGCGCACATACCGGTTCCGGAAGAACTCGTGGGCCGGATGGTCGGGGGAAGTGGACTCGGCCGACAGAGTGCAGAACAGCTCGATGACTCCCGGGATCGTGGAGTTGTAGTCCGCGAGCGCGACGAGGTCTTCCAGAGCACGCCGGCCGGAGTGGGCGTCGAACTCGAACCGGCTCTGTGCGAGCTCGTCGCGGTGGTCGAGGACGGCGAGCAGCAGCTGCGCCTTGGTGCGGAAGTGGTGCAGCAGGCCGGCCTCGCTCATCTCGACGCGCTCGGCGATCTCGCGCAGCGAGCCGCTGCGGTACCCGGCGCCGGCGAAGACGGCGAAGGCGGCATCGAGGATCAGAGTGCGGGTGCGGGCGCTCTTCGCGTACGGGCCGCGGGCGGCGGCGCGCGAGGTCCGGGTGGCGCTCGGCATGTGCTCATCCTGGGGGCAGGTCGCGCGCGCTGTCGAATCCTCGCGCGAACCGGACCGAGCGACGGGTGGTCGCCGCGCGGTCACGGTCGCCGCCGCTCAGCGGCCACCACTGCCCGGTCTGTCGGCCTCCGTGTCTCGAGCGAGGTTCAGCGTGCGACGCCGGCGAGGCTCCCGGTCGTCTGGGCCGCCTCGTCGTACACGAGGCAGAGGATCTCGCGGTCGCCCGCATCCCAGCTGGCGGCCGTGGGGACGAAGTAGTTGAAGTTGAGCACCGACTCCTCATACGACATGCCGACGAACGGAGTGAAGGCGTCGTAGCAGACCTGCTCCGCCTGCGTCGCGACAGCCTCGTCGCCGGGGAACTCCTCGCCCGGGATGTCCTGCGCCTCGTACGCCTCGTAGTCATGGGCCTCGGCGCAGGGGACGGTGGGGGTTTCGCTGACCTCCGTGTCCATCGAGCCTGCGTCGAGGAGGCAGTCGCCCACCCGCAGGGCGAAGACGTCGGTGCTCTCGTTGGTCTCGGTGATGGCGCCCGACTCGTCGCGCACGGGCGCCTGCGCGGACGAGAAGGGTGATCCGCTGCATCCGGTCGCGACGAGCGCGACGACGAGGGCGGCGATGGGCAGGACGGCGAGGCGGCGGGAGAGGGTCACGTCGGATCACACTATCCAGATCGCGCCGTTCCTGGGAACTCCCGGTGAACGTGCGTCCAGGATCAGTCGTCGTCCGTGCGCCGGCGATCCGCGGCGCCCACCTCGGTGTGCGCCGCCACGCCGGGCACCTCGTCGAGCGATGTGAACACCGGTATGCCGCGCTCCCGTGCGATCGCGACGTCCTGGTCGGCGCCGCGAGAGGCACCCGGGAGCCGCAGCACCGCATCGCAGCGCTGGAGCAGACGATGGGCGATCGGATACATGACCTCCGCGGCGAGCGGATCCGTCGGACCCGCCGCTCCGGCGCTGCGGAGCACCGGCAGCGCCACCCATTCGCCGATCATGGGGACGTGTCCCGCCGCGAAGATCGGCCAGGCCGCCTCCTCGAGGCGGTCGAGGTTGCGGCGCATGAGCACCGGGTCGCCGTCGGTGCCCGACGCGTAGGCGCCGGCGATGAGGATCATGAGGGAATCGGTCACGGTTCCGATAGTATGCATAAACGTGCAGAAACGTGAAGGAGTCGGAATGCTCGCTGCATCACGCAAGGACCTGCTCATCGAGCGCCTGCGGGTTGAGGGTCGCGTCGTCGCCAAGGAGCTTGCGGTGGAGCTCGGGGTGTCCGAGGACAGCATCCGACGTGACCTCCGAGAGCTGGATGCCGCCGGGCTCGCCGTCCGGGTCTACGGCGGCGCCGTCCCGGCCTCACCCGCCGTCGCCGACTACGGCGCTCGGCAGTCGGTCGCCACCGACAGCAAGCAGCGCATCGGGCGCTTCGCGGCCACGCTCATCGAGGCCGGCAGTACCGTCATCATCGACG
Organism: Microbacterium oleivorans; assembly: GCF_013389665.1. NCBI lineage: Bacteria > Bacillati > Actinomycetota > Actinomycetes > Micrococcales > Microbacteriaceae > Microbacterium > Microbacterium oleivorans. The sequence continues at coordinate 2,114,267 of NZ_CP058316.1, forward strand.
GCGGCACGACCGCGCTCGCGACGATCCGGGCCGTGGACCCCGCGCTGCGCTGCACGATCATCACCCACAGCCCCACCGTCGCTGCGGCGCTGCTCCATCACGCCGCGGAGGTGATCATCATCGGCGGACGACTGTTCAAGCACTCCGCGGTGGCGAGCGGCGCGGCCGCGGTCGAGGCGGCGCGCGCGGTGCGGGCGGACCGCTTCCTCCTGGGGGTCACCGGCATCCACGCCGAGGCGGGCCTCACGACCGGCGACGCGGACGAGGCGGCGATGAAGCGTGCCCTCGCGGAGCGTGCCGCCGAGACGTTCGTTCTCGGGAGCTCCGAGAAGATCGGGGCGGTGTCGTCGTTCGACGTGCTCCCCTTCGAGAAGGTGACGGGAGTGGTCGTCGACCCGTCCGGTGCGCCGGCGAGCCTGGACGCGCTGAAGCGCCGCGGCGTCCCGCTGCTGCGAGCGGTGTGAGGATCGTCCCGTGCACGCTTCGCTTCCGCTCCTCGGCAAGACGGCTCTCATCACCGGTGTCTCGCGCCGCCGCGGCATCGGTTTCGCCGTCGCGACCAAGCTCGCGACGCTCGGCGCGCACATCGTCATCCACCACCATCGCCCTCACGACCTCGACCAGCCGTGGGGCGGCGACGATCTCGAGGCCGTGCGCGCCGGCATCCGGTCGCACCTCGTCGAGGGCGCTCGCTTCGATGACATCGGCGCCGATCTGCGCGACCTCCCCAGCGTGCCCGCGGTGATCGATACCGCGACAGCGCTCACGGGACGGCTCGACATCCTCGTGTGCAACCACGCCAAGAGCGGCGACGACGGAAGCATCCTCGACATGACCCCCCAACGCCTCGACGCGTTCTGGGAGGTCAACACCCGTTCGACGCTGCTGCTCACCGCCGAGTTCGCGCGCCGTCACGCCCCGGCCTCGGATGCGCCGAGGCGCCCGGGCGACGCGATCGCCGGCGACAAGCCCTACGCCCAGCCGCGGGGGAGCGTCGTCTGGATGACGTCGGGCCAGGTCCACGGTCCGATGATCGGCGAGGTCGCCTACGCCACGAGCAAGGCCGCGCTCGCCGGCATCACCCCGACCGTGGCCGCTGAGATGCTCGAGCTCGGCCTCGTGCTCAACACGGTCGATCCGGGGCCGGTCAACACCGGCTACCTGGACGCCGACACCGCAGACCGCTCGCTCGACGGCCTCGACGCCTATTTGGCGAGCACACCGTTCGGGCGGGTCGGGACGCCCGCCGATCCGGCGGAGCTCATCGCGTGGCTGTGCGGCCCGGCGGGCGGCTGGATGGTCGGGCAGGTGCTGACGAGCGACGGCGGCTTCAGCCTCGGTTGAGGCGCGGCGACCACCGGTCCGGATCGCGTCGCCGGCTCAATCGGCGCGCACGAGCAGCTCGCCGATCTCGCAGTCGAGGGCGCGGCAGATCGCCGAGAGCGTCGAATAGCGGATGGCGCGGGCCCGATCGTTCTTGAGCACCGAGAGGTTCACGACCGACACCCCCACGATCTCCGACAGGCGCGTCAGAGTCATGCCGCGCTCGGCGAGCAGCTCGTCGAGCCGGCAATGGACCCCGCTCGGGCCGTCGTCCTCTGCGGGGCTCATACGAGCCCGTCCGTGTCGCGCTGCAGCCGTTCGCCGCGACCCGCCGCGACGGCCAGCAGCAGGATGCCGCCCACTCCGGCCAGCAGCCAGTTGCTGCGGGCGAGCAGCAGCCGCGGCGACCAGGCCGGGTCGGGCACGACGACGTCGATGCCGCCGAGATCGGGGGCGTCGTACAGACCCGCCCGCGCGTCGAGGCTGTTCGCCCCGAGGTCGCGCAGGGCGATGACCGTTGCCTGCGCGTCGACCATCGGGGCGACGACGGCGACGAGGATCGCCAACACACCCAGGATCGCGAGGCTCGCGGTGGTCGACCGCGAGAACATGCGTCCGCGCAGCATCCGTCGCGTCTGCACGAAGACGAAGACGCAGCCCGCGAGGATCAGCAGGCCCATCGAGGCGTTGGGCAGCCATGCCAGCAGGCGCACCCAGCCCGACGCGTGCTCGTCGATGATCGTGACGGTGCGGTAGAACGTCTCGACCTCGCTGTCGATGCCCAGGCGCGGCGTGCGGTCCCGCGGCGGAACGATGTTCACCGTGAGCATCAGCGACGCCGAGGTCCGCAGCCCGGTGAACAGGATGCCGCCGGCGATCACGGCCAGCGCGATCACCACGGCGATGGCCTGAGTGATGCCCCCGAGCAGCCGCGCGGCGGGGTCGGTGACGACGGCCATCAGACGAGCCCGTCCGTGTCGCGCTGCAGGCGGACGCCGCGGCGGAACGCGACCGCGACGAGGCCGACGGCGACACCGACGGCCCACACCGGAGCCCAGGCCCAGAAGTCGAGGAAGTGCAGCGGTTCGACGTCGGTGACGCCGAGCGCCCGCAGCACGCCGTTGCGTCCTATGTTCTCGAGGACCAGCACGGCGAGCCCGCCCGCGACGACCGACCAGCCGATGACGTCGAAGGCGCGCGCCGTGGCCGGCACGAAGAGGCGGCCACGGAGGAAGCTGCGCGCGACGTACATCACGGCGATGATCACGACGAGGCACGCGACGCCCCACAGGATGATCGAGGCCGCGAGCGCGGCGGCCGTTCCGGCGTCGACCCGGGGTGCGATCACCAGCGCCTTCTCGACGATGCCCTCGACGGAGCCCGTTCCCGACCCGGCGGAGGCGGCGAACGGCTCGTCGTCGACGTCGATCGTCCAGGCGACGCCGGCCTCGCGGAAGACGTCCAGGAACCGCGCGACGACCGTGAGGACGACGGTGATCGCGGCGCCGATGCCGAGCATGAGGACGGTGATGGCGTCGGCCGCATCCGAGCGGGGTCCGCGGGTCAGGGTCATCACACCAGTCCTTCCGTGTCGCGCTGCAGCCTCGAGCCGTAGCGGAAGATCGCCGCGAGCGCGGCGACGCCCAGGCCGGCGGCGATGGGCCAGAACGGCAGGGTGATGCTCAGCGTCTCGTTCGGCCACCAGTCGAGCGGGTGCTCGATGCCGGGGATGTCCTCCCACCGTGCGCTGACGAGGGCGAACAGCTCGTGGGAGGCCATGCTGCCGGCGACGTCGGAGAGGAGCTGCGCCGCGACGCCGCCCGCGGCGACGACCACGGCGGTGGCCATGGTCGCGCGCACGACGGTGCGGTCGAACGCGCGTCCGGCGAGGAGCTGGAAGCAGGCCACCGCGATGAGGGCCGCGATGGCGGCGGGGATCAGTGCCCAGAGGGCCTGTCCGGCCGTCCACAGGCCGCGGGCGAGGCCGCTGACCCCGGCGACGTCGACGTCGACGGCGGTCACGCCGCCGCCGACCACCCGCGCCGTCGGACCGTCGTCGACGGTGACGCCCGGGAGAAGGCCGGGCCAGAACGGCGCGACCGGAACGCTCATCCGCGGGGCGTCGGCGCTGAGGTTCTGGATGACCGAGACGACGGCGCCCAGCAGGCTGAAGCTCGCCCACAGCGCCGAGAGCGTCAGCGCGAGACTCACGACCGGCGAGGGGTCATCACGTCGGCGGGCGCGAGCGGCCGCGACGAGAAGGAGCGCGACGGCGACCACGACCCCCACGCCGCCCAGGACGGCGACCGGACCGATCGCCCAGGCATTCGACATCCGGGTCCTCCTCATATCGACATTCGTTGTTATCGACAAACGTTATGTCCTGGATGGTCCGAACCGCAACCTCCGGTGCGCTATGCCGACGGCGAACACGGGCATACCCGTATCCCCGCCTGGTTAATCTCTTTCGTAAGCGCCCGGAATCCCGGCGCTCGGAGGAGGCTGACGATGTTCGAGAGATTCACGGATCGTGCCCGTCGCGTGGTCGTGCTCGCCCAAGAAGAGGCGAAGATGCTCAACCACAACTACATCGGGACCGAGCACATCCTCCTGGGTCTGATCCACGAGGGTGAAGGCGTCGCGGCCAAGGCCCTCGAGAGCCTCGGCATCTCGCTCGACGCCGTGCGCGAGCAGGTCCAGGACATCATCGGTCAGGGGCAGCAGCAGCCGACCGGTCACATCCCGTTCACGCCGCGTGCGAAGAAGGTCCTCGAGCTGTCGCTGCGCGAAGCGCTCCAGCTCGGACACAACTACATCGGGACCGAGCACATCCTGCTCGGCCTCATCCGCGAGGGCGAGGGCGTTGCTGCCCAGGTGCTCGTCAAGCTCGGCGCCGACCTGAACAAGGTGCGCCAGCAGGTCATCCAGCTGCTCAGCGGCTACCAGGGCAAGGAGCCCGCCGGCGCGACCGTCGGTGCGGGCGAGCAGGCACAGGCGCCCCAGGGCGGCTCGGCCGTGCTCGACCAGTTCGGGCGCAACCTCACCCAGGCCGCGCGCGACAACAAGCTCGACCCGGTGATCGGTCGCGAGAAGGAGATCGAGCGGGTCATGCAGATCCTCTCGCGCCGCTCCAAGAACAACCCGGTGCTGATCGGCGAGCCCGGCGTCGGCAAGACCGCCGTCGTGGAGGGTCTGGCCCAGGCCATCGTCAAGGGCGAGGTGCCCGAGACGCTCAAGGACAAGCAGGTCTACTCGCTCGACCTCGGCTCCCTCATCGCCGGTTCCCGCTACCGCGGTGACTTCGAAGAGCGCCTGAAGAAGGTCACCAAGGAGATCCGCACCCGCGGCGACATCATCGTCTTCATCGACGAGATCCACTCGCTCGTCGGTGCCGGTGCGGCCGAGGGTGCGATCGACGCCGCGTCGATCCTCAAGCCGCTCCTCGCCCGTGGTGAGCTCCAGACCATCGGAGCCACGACGCTCGACGAGTACCGCAAGCACTTCGAGAAGGACGCCGCGCTGGAGCGTCGGTTCCAGCCGATCCAGGTCGGCGAGCCGAGCATCCCCCACGCCATCAACATCCTGAAGGGACTGCGCGACCGCTACGAGGCGCACCACAAGGTCCAGATCACCGACGGTGCGCTCGTGGCCGCGGCCAACCTCGCCGACCGGTACGTCAGCGACCGCTTCCTGCCCGACAAGGCCATCGACCTGATCGACGAGGCGGGCGCCCGCCTGCGCCTGTCGATCCTGTCGTCGCCGCCGGAGCTCCGCGAGTTCGACGAGAAGATCGCGAAGGTCCGTGAGGACAAGGAGCGCGCGAGCGAGGAGCAGGACTTCGAGAAGGCCGCGTCGCTGCGCGACGAGGAGAAGTCCCTGCTCGCCGAGCGTCTGCGCCTCGAGAAGCAGTGGCGCTCGGGTGACGTCGCGACCCACGCGGTGGTCGACGAGGGGCTGATCGCCGAGGTGCTCGCCCAGGCCACCGGCATCCCCGTCTTCAAGCTCACCGAGGAGGAGACCAGCCGACTCGTGTTCATGGAGAAGGCGCTCCACCAGCGGGTCGTCGGCCAGGAGGAGGCGATCGCCGCGCTCTCGCGCACGATCCGCCGCCAGCGTGCGGGTCTGAAGGACCCCAAGCGCCCCTCCGGATCGTTCATCTTCGCCGGCCCGACCGGTGTCGGAAAGACCGAGCTGGCCAAGGCGCTCGCCGAGTTCCTCTTCGACGATGAGGGCGCGCTGATCTCGCTCGACATGTCGGAGTTCGGTGAGAAGCACACCGTCTCGCGTCTGTTCGGCGCCCCTCCCGGGTTCGTCGGATTCGAAGAGGGCGGCCAGCTCACCGAGAAGGTGCGTCGCAAGCCGTTCTCGGTCGTGCTCTTCGACGAGATCGAGAAGGCCCACCCCGACATCTTCAACTCGCTCCTGCAGATCCTCGAAGAGGGTCGTCTGACCGACGGTCAGGGCCGCGTGATCGACTTCAAGAACACCGTGATCATCATGACGACGAACCTCGGTTCGTCGGCGATCGCCGGAGGCCCCGTCGGCTTCCAGGTCGAGGGCAACGCGCAGACGAGCTACGAGCGGATGAAGGGCAAGGTCGACGAGGAGCTCAAGCGGCACTTCAAGCCCGAGTTCCTCAACCGTGTCGATGACGTCATCGTCTTCCCGCAGCTGAACAAGGCCGAGCTCCACCAGATCGTGGGCCTGTTCACCAAGCGCCTGAGCGACCGTCTGCTCGACCGCGACATGACGGTCGAGCTGTCGGACGCCGCGAAGGACCGGCTGATCGAGATCGGATTCGACCCGACGCTCGGCGCTCGTCCGCTGCGCCGTGCGATGCAGCGCGAGATCGAGGACCAGCTGAGCGAGCGCATCCTGCACGGCGAGCTCAGCGCCGGCGACCACGTCAAGGTGGATGCCGCGGACGGCAAGTTCGTCTTCGCGACGGCACCCCGCGAGGACAAGGTCGCCGTGGGTATCGGAGCGGCCGGCGAGATCGCCGCGACGCCCGACATCGCCGCCAGCGGCAGCTGATCCGCGAGAGTCGAATCGTCCGAGAGGGGCGGATGCCGCGGCATCCGCCCCTCTCGTCGTCTCCGCCCGGGCCGTTCGCGCGCCCGCTGGGCTTCGGGGTGCTTTCGTCACCGCGAAGCACGCGCCTCGCGCTCCTGCTCTGGTTCGGGGTGCTCTCGTCACCGTGGGGCGTGCGGCTCGCGCTCCTGCTCTGGTTCGGGGTGCTTTCGTCACCGTGGGGCGTGCGGTCGCGCGGCTGCTGGGGTTTTGGGGTGCTTTCGTCACCGTGGGGCGGGTGGTCGCGCGGCTGCTGGGGTTTTGGGGTGCTTTCGTCACTGTGGGGCGTGCGGCTCGCGCTCCATGGTGACGGAGCCGCCCCAGGGCGGGTGGTTCGTGCGGCTGCTGCGGTTTGGGGTGCTTTCGTCCCTGTGGGGCGTGCGGCTCGCGCTCCATGGTGACGGAGCCGCCCCGGGGCGGGTGGTTCGTGCGGCTGCTGCGGTTTGGGGTGCTTTCGTGCCTGTGGGGCGTGCGGCTCGCGCTCCATGGTGACGGAGCCGCCCCGGGGCGGGTGGTTCGTGCGCCTGCTGGGGTTTGGGGTGCTCTCGTCGCCGTGGGGCGGGTGGTTCGTGCGCTAGCTGGGGTTTGGGGTGCTCTCGTCGCCGTGGGGCGGGTGGTTCGTGCGCTAGCTGGGGTTTGGGGTGCTTTCGTCACCGTGGGGCGTGGGTTCGCGCGGCTGCTGGGGTTTGGGGTGCTTTCGTCACCGTGGGGCGGGTGGTTCGCGCTCCACGGTGATGGAGCCGCCCCGGCTCGGGCCACACCCCGGCGCGGGCCGCCCCGGCCCGGGCCACCCACCCCCGCGCGGGCCACCCCCGGCGCGGGCCACCCCCGGCGCGGGCCACCCCCGGCGCGGGCCACCCCCGGCCCGGGTCACCCACCCCCGGCGCGGGCCACCCCCGGCCCGGGTCACCCCCGGGGAGGCGGTCAGGCGCGGGGGTCGTGGCCGAACACCTCGGACTCGAGGGTGTCGTACCCCTCGCGCTGCGGGTCGCGGTGCAGGCCGCCGGAGAGGGCGTACTCCTCCTCGGGCGAGAGGATGAGGCGCTTGCGACCGTAGAGGGCGAAGCCGAGGAAGATCACCGCGTAGACGACGATGATGGCGACGATGGCGAGGAAGAAGGTCGGGTTCAGCAGCAGGCCCACGAAGACGATCGCCGCGATGACGGCGGCCGAGTAGGCGCCGAACAGACCCCACGGGCTCCTGTACGGCCGCTCGGCGTGGGGGAACTCCCGCCGCAGGACGATGAACGACACCATCTGCAGGAAGTACGCGAGCACGGCCCCCCACACGGCGATGTTCAGCACGATCGCGCCGGCCGGGCTCGCGTCGCCGCCGGCCGCCTGCACGATGACGAGCGCGAGGAAGCCGATCACGGCGCCGACGACGAGGGCGACCCACGGAGTCTTGCTCTTGCCGGTCAGCGACAGCCACCGCGGGTAGTAGCCCGCGCGCGAGAGCGAGTACATGTTGCGTCCGTAGGCGAACATGATGCCCATCAGCGAGGCGAGCAGTCCGATCAGCGCGAGGAGGGCCAGGATGGCGGCCGCCTGGGGCGGGAGGAACGCCTTGAAGCCGTCGAGGAGCGGCTCGACCGAGCCGCCGGTGGCCTCGGCGCCGAGGACGCCGGTGTTGAGGAACAGGACGATCAGACCGGTGACGATGAGCGTGCCGCGCGCCCAGAGACCGGCTCGGGGGATGTCGCGCGCGGGGTGGTGCGACTCCTCCGCGGCCAGCGGCAGCTCCTCGATGCCGAGGAAGAACCACATCGCGAAGGGGAGGGCGAACAGGATCGCCCCGACGCCCTCGGGAAGGAAGGGCGAGGACCCGACGGCATCCGGGTTCGGCGCCATGTTCCACAGCGAGCTCCAGTCGAACGCGCCCGACGCGAGGGCCATGACGCCGAAGACGACGATGATGCCGATGGAGATGATCGAGACCACGATCGCGAAGCCGAACGAGATGGCGGCGCCGGCGGCGTTGAGGCCGATGAAGAGGGCGTAGAGGATGATCCACCACACCCATCCCGGAAGGCTCACGCCCGTCAGCAGCTCGAGGGCCTGGTCGGCGTACGAGCCCGAAAAGTACACGACGACCGCGGTGGTCGCGACGTACTCGATCGTCTCGGCCAGCCCCGTGGCGAGTCCGCCCCAGGGGCCCATCGCCGAGCGTGAGAACGAGTAGGCCCCACCGGTGTGGGGCATGGCCGCGGCCATCTCGCCGATCGAGAAGGTCAGGCCGTAGTACATCAGCACGAGCACCGCGAAGGCGATCAGCATGCCGCCGAATCCGGCGAAGTCGACGCCGAAGTTCCATCCCGAGAAGTCCCCCGAGATGACCGCCGCGACCGCGAGGCCCCAGAGTCCCCACACTCCGGCCGATCGCTTGAGCGTGCGCTTCTCGAAGTAGCCGTCCCCGGCCCGGGTGTAAGTGGCGCCGGCGACTTTCTGCGCGGCACTGCTCGAATCGGACATGCGACCTCCGTGGCGTCGGATCGGCGGCCAGGGCGGGCCGCCTCGGGTCGGCGCTCGCCTGCGCCTTGGCCAGCAGTGTGGAGCCTATTGGTATGGCATGTCTACCTTTGGCGTGTAAGTTCTGCGTTACGACTCCGCGCACGGCGTGAGTCGACACCGGGAAGGACGACGGATGCCGGGCACGCTGACGGCGGCGCAACTCGACGCCGCGATCGAATCGGGCGAGATCGACACGGTCATCGTCGCGTTCCCCGACGCGCAGGGACGCCTCGTCGGCAAGCGCGTCTCGGGCCGCTTCTGGCAGGACACCGTGCTGCCGCACGGGGCAGAGGCTTGCAACTACCTGCTCTCGGTCGACGTCGACGTGAACACCGTCGACGGCTACGCGATGTCGAGCTGGGAGAAGGGCTACGGCGACATGACGCTGGTGCCCGATCTCACGACACTGCGCCGCATCCCCTGGCAGCCCGGCACGGCACTCGTCATGGCCGATCTCGGCTGGGAGGGCGGGGATGCCGTCGTGCAGGCGCCCCGCAGCATCCTCGACGCCCAGCGGGCACGCCTCGCGGAACGGGGACTGACGGCATTCGCGGGGACGGAGCTGGAGTTCATCGTGTTCGACGACGGCTTCCGCGAGGCCTGGGCGAAGGGGTATCGGGGGCTCCGGGCCTCGACGGACTACAACGTCGACTACAACCTGCTCGCGACCACGCGGCTCGAGCCGCTGCTGCGCGACATCCGTCGGGGGATGGACGGTGCGGGCATGTACTGCGAGGGCGTCAAGGGCGAGTGCAACGACGGCCAGCAGGAGATCTCCTTCCGTTTCGCGGAGGTTCTCGAGACCGCCGACAACCACACGATCTACAAGAACGGCGCGAAGGAGATCGCCGACACCCACGGCAAGTCGCTCACGTTCATGGCGAAGTTCGATCAGCGCGAGGGCAACAGCTGCCACATTCACCTGTCGGTGCGCGGCGTCGACGGCGAGCCGGTCATGGCAGGTGATGGCGACCACGGGTTCAGCCCCCTCATGGAGCACTGGATCGCGGGCATCCTCGCGACCCTGCGCGAGTTCACCCTCTTGTACGCGCCGACGATCAACTCCTACAAGCGTTACGCCACAGGCTCGTTCGCTCCGACCGGCGTCGCGTGGGGCGTGGACAACCGCACGTGCGCTCTGCGCGTCGTCGGACACGGCGCGTCGCTGCGGGTCGAGAACCGCGTCCCCGGTGGCGACGTCAACCCCTACCTGGCGATCGCGGCCATCATCGCCGGCGGGCTGCACGGCATCGACAACGAGCTGCCGTTGCCTGCCGCCCTCACCGGGAACGCCTACGACTCCGACGTCGCCCATCTGCCCACCACGCTGCGCGAAGCGGCCGCCCTCTTCGAGGCGTCCGAGATCGCACGGGCCGCGTTCGGCGAGGACGTCGTCGCCCACTACCTGAACCAGGCGCGCGTCGAGGTCGACGCCTTCGACGCGGCCGTCACCGACTGGGAGCGCATCCGTGGCTTCGAACGACTCTGACCCCCGGCCCGTCGTCGGGCTGACGACCTACCTCGAGCGGGCCAGGCAGGGGGTCTGGGACGTCCGGGCCAGCTTCCTGCCGCAGCAGTACTTCGATTCCGTCACCGCATCGGGGGGAGTGGCCGTGCTCCTGCCGCCGCAGCCCTCGCCGGAGGCGGCTGCGAGCGCCGTGCTGGACGGACTCGACGGGCTCATCCTCACCGGCGGACTCGACGTGCAGCCCGAGCTCTACGGTGCGCCGCGCCACCCGCTGACCGACCCCGCGCGCCCCGATCGCGACGACTGGGAGCTCGCCCTGCTGCGGGGCGCGCGCCAGCGCGGCATCCCTGTCTTCGGCATCTGCCGCGGCCTGCAGTTGATCAACGTCGCCGCGGGCGGCACGCTGCACCAGCACCTTCCCGAGGTCCTCGGCACCGAGCGTTTCCGGATCGGCGGCGGGGTCTTCGCCGACAACACCGTGGTCGTGGATGCCGGCAGCCGGCTGGCGGGGCTCGTCGGCGACGGCGAGCTGTCGGTGAAGAGCTACCACCATCAGGGCGTCGACCGCGTCGGGGACGGACTCGTGGTGACCGCGCGCACCGACGACGGGCTCGTGCAGGCGTTCGAGGCGCCGGGACGGGAGTACCTCGTGGCCGTGCAGTGGCATCCCGAGGAGAACTCCGAGGATCGGCGGCTCTTCCTCGGGCTCGTCGCCGCGGCGGCCGAGCACGCGGTGCAGCGCGCGACGCGCGCCCGCGAGGCGGTGGACGCATGAGCGTGCAGACCCTCGTCGACCCCGCCACCGGCGCGTCGTTCGCCGAGGTCGCCGCCTCGTCCCTCGCCGAGACGGATGCCGCCGTCGCGCGCGCCGTCGTCGCCCAGCGGTCGTGGGCGGCGGAATCACCGCTCGGCCGGGCCTCGGCGCTCCGCCGGTTCGCCGCGGTCGTGCGCGACCACGTCGACGAGCTCGCGCGGCTGGAGGTGCTCGAGGCGGGGCATCCGATCTCGTCCGCCGAATGGGAGGCGGAGCACGTCGCACAGGTGCTCGACTACTCCGCTGGGGCCCCGGAGCGGCTGAGCGGGCAGCAGATCCCCGTGGCCGGTGGCCTCGACGTCACCTTCCACGAGCCGTACGGCGTGGTCGGTGTCATCGTGCCCTGGAACTTCCCCATGACGATCGCCTCGTGGGGCTTCGCTCCCGCGCTCGCCGCCGGCAACGCCGTCGTGCTGAAGCCGGCCGAGCTCACGCCGTTGACGGCCATCCGGCTCGGCGAGCTCGCTCTCGAGGCGGGCCTGCCGGACGGGCTCTTCACGGTCATCCCCGGTGCCGGTCCGGTCGTCGGGCAGCGCTTCGTGACCCATCCCGAGGTCCGCAAGGTCGTCTTCACCGGGTCGACCGCGGTCGGCACCGAGGTCGCGGCCGGATGCGCCCGCGAGCTCAAGCCCGTCACCCTCGAGCTCGGCGGCAAGAGCGCCAACATCGTCTTCGCCGACGCCGACCTCGAGGTCGCGGCGGCCGCGGTGCCCGCCTCGGTGTTCGACAACGCCGGCCAGGACTGCTGTGCGCGCAGCCGCATCCTCGTCCAGCGCTCGGTGTACGACCGGTTCCTCGGTCTCCTGGAGCCCGCGGTGAGGGACTGGACCGTGGGAGACCCGAACGACCGCGGCACACAGATGGGGCCGCTCATCTCGGCCGCGCACCGCGACCGCGTCGCCTCGTTCCTCGACGGCGTCGACGTGGCCTTCCGCGGCTCCGCTCCCACCGGAGACGGCTTCTGGTTCGCCCCGACGGTGGTGCTCGCCCAGCCCGGCGACCGCGTCGCGCGCGAGGAGATCTTCGGTCCGGTCGTGGCCGTGCTGCCCTTCGACGACGAGGCCGATGCGATCCGGCTCGCCAACGACACCGTGTACGGCCTGGCGGGCTCGATCTGGACTGAGAACCTCGGCCGCGCCGTGCGCGTCTCCCGAGCCGTCCGCAGTGGCGTCCTCTCGGTGAACTCGCATTCCTCGGTGCGGTACGCCACCCCGTTCGGCGGCATGAAGGCTTCGGGTCTCGGACGCGAGCTGGGCCCCGACGCCGCCGAGCACTTCACCCAGACGAAGAACGTCTTCTTCGCCACCTGAGCCGGGTCTTGCGCCCCGGCCGGCGGCATCCGGCACCACCGCACCATCGAAAGGACAATGCATGGACCTCACCGCACGCCTGCGCGACCGCGTCGCCATCATCACCGGCGGCGCCAGCGGCATCGGCCTCGCCAGCGCGCGCCGGTTCGCGGCCGAGGGCGCTCGCGTCGTGATCGCCGACGTCGATCCGGCAGCCGGGCAGCGGGCAGCCGACGAGGTGGGCGGCGTGTTCCGCGCGGTCGACGTCGCCGACGAGGCTTCCGTCGACGCGCTCTTCGACGGTGTCGCCGCCGAGCTCGGGTCGGTCGACATCGCCTTCAACAACGCCGGCATCTCGCCCGCCGACGACGACTCGATCGAGACGACCGAGCTGCCGGCGTGGGAGTGGGTGCAGGACGTCAACCTCAAGAGCGTGTACCTCTGCTCGCGGGCCGCGCTGCGCCACATGGTGCCGGCGGGGCGCGGGTCGATCATCAACACCGCGTCGTTCGTCGCCCTCCTCGGCTCGGCGACCTCGCAGATCTCGTACACCGCCTCGAAGGGCGGCGTGCTCGCCATGACCCGCGAGCTGGGCGTGCAGTTCGCCCGGCAGGGCATCCGCGTGAACGCCCTCTGCCCGGGCCCGGTGAACACCCCGCTGCTGCAGGAGCTGTTCGCGAAGGACCCCGAGCGCGCCCAGCGCCGACTCGTGCACGTGCCCATGGGCCGCTTCGCCGATCCTGCCGAGCTCGCCGCCGCGGTGGCCTTCCTCGCCTCCGACGACGCCTCGTTCATCACCGCGACGGCGTTCGTCGTCGACGGTGGCATCACCAACGCCTACGTCACGCCGCTGTGAGCGAGAGGTCGGGTGCGGGGTCCGACGCCGTCTCGGGCGCGTGGCCGTAGGGTCGGACGGGTGACCGAGACAGCGCTGCCCGACCTGCGACGCACCGTGTTCCGACCGGTGCGCGGTGGCAACGCCCTCGAGGACACGATCGCTCGGATCGTGCAGACCGTGCGGCTCGGGGTCGTCGCCCCCGGCGAGTCGCTGCCGTCCGAACGCGACCTCGCCGCGCGGTACGAGGTCAGCCGTGACACCGTGCGCCAGGCGATCGGCGAGCTCGCGGATGCGGGATACCTGGAGCGACGCCGGGGACGTTACGGCGGCACGTTCGTGGCCGACCCGGTGCCGGTGCCGGCCCGGATGAGCGTCACGGTCGCCGAGCTCGACGACGTCCTGGGGATGCGGCGAGTGCTCGAGGCGGGAGCGGCACGCGCGGCGGCATCCCGCCCCCTGACCGACGCCCAGCGAGAGACGCTCGCCGCGCGCCACGCCGCCGCGGCGACGGCCTCGGTGACCGAGTACCGCCGGCTCGACACGCTCCTGCATCTCACGATCGCCGAGTTCGCCGGCATCCCGTCGCTCCTCGCGCTCCTGAGCGAGAACCGCGCGCACGTCAACGCGTGGCTCGACTCATTCCCCCTGCTGGCGCGGTCGATCGAGCACTCCGACCTGCAGCACGATCGGATCGTCGCCGCTGTCGCGGCCGGTCGGCCCGAGGCGGCCGAGGCGGCGGTGCTCGAGCACCTCGCCGGTTCGGAGTCGCTGCTCCGCGGCTTCCTCACCTGACCGCCGCGGTTGCGGGCGGAGGGGGCGGTGGCGCCGTGCGGTGTTGGCGCACGGTTGCTGAGGAGATCTCGCGTTCCGCGGGTGGTTGCGCGGCATCCGCCCTCGGTTGCAGAGATCTCCTCGGTCGCGGAGCCTTGCGGTACTGCCGCGGGCTCAGGAAAGAGGGGGCGGCGCGCGGCTCGGCCGGTCTCGCGCTCAGTGCTGCGGGGGGAGCGGGGCGACGTCGACCGAGACGCGCAGGGTCGAGGTCTTGGCCTCGGTGAAGATGATGCCCTTGACGGGGGAGACGTCGCCGTAGTCGCGGCCCCACGCCACGGTCACGTAGCGGTCGTTCGCCCACTGGTCGTTCGTGGGGTCGATCGCGAGCCACTGGTCGGTGCCGGGCAGCCAGACCGCCAGCCAGGCGTGGGACGCGTCGGCGCCGAACACGCGCTCCTTGCCGGGAGGCGGCTGCGTCGCGAGGTATCCCGAGACGTACCGGGCCGCGACACCGTGCGAGCGCAGGCATGCGAGGGCGACGTGCGCGAAGTCCTGGCACACCCCGGCGCGCTTCTCGAGCGCATCGCCGACGGTGCTCGTGACGGTGGTCGCGGTGGCGTCGTAGTCGAAGTCGGCGTGGATCCGGCGCATGAGGTCGGTGGCGGCCTCGCCGATCGGGCGCCCGGGCTCGAGCGACACCGCGCCGTATGCGGCGGTCGCAGCCGACTGCGCCACGCGCGGCGACGGCATCGAGAACTCGGCCGCGCGCCACGCGCCCTCCTGGTGCGGATGCTGCAGCGGGCGCGCGAGCTCCCACGGCAGGCCCAGCGCTGCAGCGTCGTACTCGGGGGCGCGCACGGTGACCTCGCTCGACGACTCGATCGAGAGGGCCTCGTGCGGGTCGGTGAGGTGGAAGTACGTCGACCAGTTGCCGAAGTAGTCGGTCTCGCGGTGCAGGTCGCCGGGATCGGGCGAGACGACCACGGCGGCATCCCGCACCTGCTGCCACGGCAGCTCCCGAGGCGTCAGGTGGAACTGTCCGACGCTGTCTTCGACGGCATCGCTGTAGGTGTAGGCGGTGCGATGCCACACGCGGTACTGCTTCACGCGCGGGCCTCCATGAGCTCCTCGATGAGGGAGAGCGACGACAGCGCCACCGGCGGCGGACCGCTCTCGAAGTGCAGCTCGTGCACAGCCTCGCCGAGCTGCTCCAGCTGCGCCGTCAGCTCGAGCAGCAGGTCGGCGAGCGAGGTGCGGATGCCGTCGGATGCGGTGGTCAGGCCGTCGGCGTCGATGCCGTCGACGAGGGATTGCAGATCTTCGAGAAGCCGCTCGGGACGGGTCGACCCCGTCGACGCGGGGGCGGCGGCCAGATGCGTGCGGAGCTCGACGAGGGCGAAGGCCACCGAACGGGGGTTCTCGCGGTCTCGCAGCAGCAGGTCGAGGACGTCGCCCAGGCGGACCGCGCCCCGGTAGCGCCGGCGGTGGGTGACGATGCTCTCCGACGCCGCCAGCACGCCCTCGAGCACCGCGCGTTCGGTGCGCGTCTCATGGCGGGCGACCGCCACCTGTAGCAGGTGGCAGACCTGCAGGGCGCGCTCGACGAAGCGGCCGGCCTCGATGAGGTGCCACCCCGCGTCGCGCATCATGTTCGCCGTCACACCCTGCAGCGACAGGATGACGGTGAGCATGCGCCCGGCCGACTCCGCCGTGCGGTGCGCGTGCGGCGAGGCCCGCAGCGCACGCGAGGCCCGCTCGATGCCCGCGAACACGCGCCACGTGTCGCCCGAGAGCTGATCTCGCACGCCTTCGAGGGCGTCGCGCAGGCGGGCGATCGCGTGCGCCGTCGACCCGGCGCGCGCGGGGTCGAGCAGCAGCGAGCGGAAGTCCGCGTCGGCATCGGCTGCGTCGCCGGGGCCGGCCAGACGGTGGATGCCGTCGCGCAGCACCCGAGCGCTGGTGTGGGTCGCCCGGCCTGCGCCGGCGAGGTCGATCTGCTGCTGGGCGGTGATGATGAGGCGCAGCAGATCCTCGGCGCGCTCGGCGTAGCGCCCTGACCAGAACATGTCCTCGAGCGCCCGCGGTGCGACGCTCGGGGCGCTCCGGCCGCCCGGCAGCGGTGCGATCTCGGTGAGGCCCTGGTCGGCGTCGCCCTCAGCCGCCTTCAGCACCCAGACGTCCTTGGTCGTCGGGGTGGCGTCGGGGTGTTCGCGCACCGTGGCGAGCCCGCCGAGCAGGGGGCGGTACGACGAGCCGTGCCGCAGCGTGAAGGCGCGGAAGATGAGGGCCCGCGCGCGTGCACCGTCGCCCGACCACACCGGGGCCTGCGAGAGGGGCAGCACCTCCTGGCCGACGTACCGGTGGGGAGCGGCGGCGATGCGGGCGGCGACGTCGTCGGCATCCATCCCGGCCAGCTCGCGCCGCGAGCCGTCGATCGAACGCACGAACAGTCCGGGGTCGCCGGCGCGGACGCGCGCCAGCACCGTCGCGCGCGCCTCGTCGTCGCCGCACCACCACGTGGGCACGCCCGGCAGGCGCAGCTGCTCGCCGAGCAGGGCCTCGCACGCGGCCGGAAGGTAGGGGAGCAGCGCGGGGTTCTCGAGCACGCCCGAACCGAGGCCGTTCACGAGGCGCACCGCGCCCCGCCGCACCGCCTCGGTGAGGCCGGCGACCCCGAGGCGCGAGTCCGAGCGCAGCTCCAGCGGGTCGCACCACTCGGCGTCGACGCGGCGGAGGATCACGTCGACCTGTTCGGTGGGCTCGCGGCGCGGCCACCCGGTCGGCTTCATCCACACACGTCCTCGGCGCACGACGAGGTCGCTGCCCTGCACGAGCGGGAGGCCCAGGCCCCGCGCGAGGAAGGCCTGATCGAACGCGGTCTCGGAATGCGGCCCGGGCGTCAGCACCACGATGCGGGGCTCGTCGACCCCCTCGGGTGCCGACGCGACGAGCGTCGCGTGCAGCGCCGAGAAGTACGGCTCCATGCGGTGGGGATCGCTCTGCTGGTACAGGTCGGGCAGCACCTGCGAGATGACCCGGCGGTTCTCCATGGCGAACCCCAGACCCGAGGGCGCCTGCACCCGGTCGGCGAGCACACGCCATTCGCCGTCGGCGTCCCGGCCCAGGTCGGTTCCCGACAGCAGGAGCGGATGCCGGTCGGCGCCGGTCTCGCGGGCGACGGGACGCAGGAACCCGGAGTGCCCCAGGACGGCCGCCGCCGGCACGATGCCCGACGACAGCAGCGTCTGCGGGCCGTAGAGGTCGGTGAGCACCGCGTTGAGGACCTCGGCGCGCTGGGCCAGCCCGATCTCGAGCCGCGCCCAGCTCGCCGCATCCACCACGAGGGGGACGGGATCGAGCTGCCACGGCTGGGCGCCGGTGTCGGGGCGCACGTAGGTGACACCGTCGTCGGCGAGGAAGCGGGTGATCTCACCCTCGACACGGCCGAGCTCGGTCGGCGTCAACGCGAGCGCGAGCCCTGCGAGCGACTGCCATGCCGGCCGCAGCCCTCCCTCGGCATCGACGACCTCGTCGTACCGTGCGGGGTCGATCCCGTCGGACGGAAGCGACGCCAAGGGCAGTGTCGGCTGGGACACTGCGGCTGCGTAGTCGCGGAGCACGCTCACGTCGGCACTCCAGGGAGGGTGGGATCTCGGGCTGAAGCAACCCTACCCGCGCGCACTATCGTTGAGGCGTGACTTCCGACGACCCCGCCTTCATCGTCCGTCCGGCGCGGGCGGGCGACGTGCGCGGCATCCGGGCCATGCTCGAGCCGTGGGTGCAGCGGCGGATCCTGCTCGGCAAGGACCTGGTCGTGCTGTTCGAGTCGGTGCAGGAGTTCGTCGTGGCCGAGGCCGACGGCGAACTGGTGGGATGCGGTGCCCTGCACGTCATGTGGGAGGACCTGGGCGAGGTGCGCACCCTCATCGTGGTCGACGAGTGGCTGCACCGGGGCGTCGGCGGCGCGATCGTCGACCGCCTCGAGGCGGGCGCCCGCGAGCTCGGCCTGTCGCGCCTGTTCTGCCTCACGTTCGAGGTCGACTTCTTCGCCCGGCGCGGCTTCGACGTCATCGGCGAGCAGGTCGTCGACGCCGACGTCTACTCGCAGCTGCTGCGCAGCCCCGACGAAGGCATCGCGGAGTTCCTCGATCTCGCGCACGTCAAGCCCAACACCCTGGGCAACACCCGCATGCTCAAGCGCCTCTAGGCGTGCCGCGGCAGCCGCGTCGAAGCGGCGGCCTACCCTGGGCAGATGACCGACACGCCGCCCCGACGCCGTCCCTCGCCTGCGGTCTACCGTCGGCGACGCCTCGTGCTGCTGCTCGTCGTCCTGCTCGTCGTCGTCGCCGTCGTGCTCGCGATCTGGCGGCCCTGGGAGGGCGCCGCCGCCGAGAACGCCCCCGCCCCGGCATCCGCACCGTCGGGCACCGCGAGCGCGCCGTCGTCGCCGTCGGGGCAGCCCTCCGACAGCGCGTCCGACGCCGCGGCATCCCCCGACGCGCCGCAGCCGTCGGCCGATGCGACCGCGCCGGAGGTCGAGCCCTGCTCCGCCCGGTCGGTGCAGGTCTCCGCGGTCACCGACAAGGACGCCTATGGCACCGGCGAGCTCCCGCAGCTGTCGATCTCGCTGACCAACGCCGGCGACGACCCCTGTCTTCTGAACGTGGGCACCGCGACGCAGAAGCTCACGGTCTCGAGCGGCCCGGATGTGTGGTGGCGCTCGACCGACTGCCAGAGCGAGTCCAGCGACCAGGTGGTTCAGATCGACCCGGGCCAGACGGTGTCGAGCGTCACGCCGATCTCGTGGGACCGCACGCGCTCCTCCGTCGAGACGTGCGACGGCGACCGGCCCGCCGCGCCCGCCGGATACTTCAACCTCGCCGTCGAGATCGGCGGCCTCGCCGCCCAGCAGGACCGCCAGTTCGTGTTGCGCTGACCGCGCGGTGGCGACGGTCGGCGGGTGACCGGAGCCGGTGTCGAGTGAGACTTTTCTCACCCGCCGGAGGGCGACAGCCCGAGAGCGCGGTCGTAACCTTGAGTCAGCTCCCGGAGATATCACCGCTGTCCCCAGCAGCGAGATGTCGTGAAACCCCCCAGTGCCGCGACGACGGATCCCCAGCTCCGGTGAGCAATGGGCCCTCTCGATTTTTTCAGTCCCCAATGAAGAGTTCGAGAGGGCCCCTTCTCGTCTCGGCGTGCGCGAGGGCCGACGGCGTCTTCGCCGGGTCGGTTCGGCGTACGTTCTCGTAGGCTGGACGGATGGCTGGAAAGAAGCGCGACGCGAAGAAGGCGCTGCCCGAGTTCCGCAACCCGCAGCTGGCCGACGCCCTGCAGACCCAGGACATGGCAGCCCTCGCCTTCGCTCTGCGTCACGGGCCCACCGTCGTTCCGCTCATGCGCCCCGGTGACCGTGACGACCTGCGTGACGTCGGCGAGATCTGGACGTATCGCGACCCGGGCACGGGAGAGGTCGCACTGCTGCTCTTCAGCGACGCGGCTCACAAGCCCGAGGCGCTCCCCGCCCACGTCGCACTGCAGTCGCCCGCTGGGCTGCGGGCATTCCTCAGCGCCCACGAGTCGGCCATCACCACGGTGTTCTTCGACATCGCCGGGCCCCACCCGATGCAGGCCGCTCCCACCGACGTCATCGCGGCTCTCGACGCCTGAGGTCCGGGCCCGGGCGGGGGTTGGCGGCTGGGCTGGGCTGGGCTGGGTGAGGTGCTGGGCTGGGTGAGGTGCTGGGCTGGGTTGGCGCTTCGCGCCGCGTCGAGCCCCGGGTAGGGGCGGGTGCTGTCAGGTGAAGGCTTGCTGGTGCGCGGCCTCGCGTGCTGGGTTGGCGCTTCGCGCCGCTTTGAGCCCCGGGTGGGGCGGGTGCTGTCAGGTGAGGGTCCGAGGCGTGGCCGCGCGCTTGTGCTGTGGCTGGCCGGGCGCTGGGTTGGCGCTTCGCGCCGCGTCGAGCCCCGGGTAGGGGCGGGTGCTGCCAGGTGGAGGCTCGCTGCGCGCGGCCACGCGCGCTGGGCTGGCGCTCCGCGCCGCTTCGAGCCCCGGGTGGAGGCGGGTACTGCCAGGTGAGGGTCCGAGGCGTGCGGCCTCACGCGCTGGGCTGGCGCTTCGCGCCGCTTCGAGCCCCAGGTGGGGGCCGGGTGCTGTCAGATGAAGGCCAGGCGTGGCCTGGTGCTCGAACGGTGGCTGGCCGCGCGCTGGGGTTGGCACTTTACGCAGCATCGAGCCGCGGGTGGCGGCGGATGGTGCCCAGTGAAGCCCATGCCGTGCGGGGGTCACGCGCGCAGGACGTCCGAGCCCGGGCGGGTCAGAAGTCGGGAGAGCCTTCGGACGCTCCGGGGGGCTGCCGCACCTGCAGGTCGCGCATCGCCCCGCCGATGGTGCGCGAGGATGCATCGACCACCGCACGGTATCCCATGCGCTTCGCCTCGGACTGGCGCTGGTTCGACTGCGTCACGGGTCGGATCTCGCCGGCGAGACTGAGCTCGCCGAACGCGGCCACCTGCCGCGAGATGGCTCGATTGCCGACGGCTCCGGCGATGGCGATGGCGATGGCGAGATCGGCCGCGGGCTCGACGAGACGGACGCCGCCGACCGTCGAGACGTAGACGTCCTGGTCGCTCGTGATGGCGACGCCGCGCTTCTCGAGCACGGCGAGGATCATCGCGACGCGGGCGCTGTCGACGCCGCTCACCACCCGCCGGGGATTGGGTGCCCCGGTCTTCAGCGTCAGCGCCTGCACCTCGACCGGGAGCGCGCGGCGCCCCTCGAGCGCGATCGTGACGCAGGTGCCGGGAACCGGATCGCCGTGCCCGAGGAACAGGGCGCTCGGATCGGGCACCTCGGCGATGCCGTCGCCGGTCATATCGAAGCATCCGACCTCATCGGTCGGGCCGAAGCGGTTCTTGAGCGCTCGGACGAACCGCAGCGACGTCTGCCGATCGCCCTCGAACTGGCAGACGACGTCGACGAGGTGCTCGAGCACGCGGGGACCGGCGATCGAGCCGTCCTTGGTGACATGGCCGACGATCAGCACGGGGAGGTCGCGTTCCTTCGCGATGCGGATGAGCGTCGAGGCGACCTCGCGCACCTGGCTGGGCTGCCCGGCGACGCCGTCGGAGAGCGATGACGAGACCGTCTGCACCGAGTCGACGATGAGCAGGTCGGGCCGGACCTCATCGACGTGACCGAGGACCGTCGCGAGATCCGTCTCGCTCGCGAGGTACAGCGCGTCGTGCAGCGCGCCGGTTCGTTCGGCGCGCAGGCGCACCTGACCGAGGGACTCCTCGGCACTGACGTAGAGCACGCGCCGGCCGGACCGCGCCGATTGCGCCGCGACCTCGAGCAGCAGTGTGGACTTGCCCACCCCGGGCTCGCCCGAGAGGAGGATGGCCGCCCCGGGGACCACTCCGCCGCCGAGCACACGGTCGAACTCGCCGACACCGCTCGAGCGGCGCGGTGCCTCACTCGTGTCGATCTGGGTGATCGGTCGCGCAGCGCGCGCTGCGCCGGGGCTGACGGCCGTCATCGTCGAGGTGATGCCCGTCTGCGTGGCGGCCTCGACGACGGTGCCCCACTGCTGGCATTCGCCGCACCGGCCGACCCACTTCGCCGTCGTCCAGCCGCACTCGGTGCAGCGGAACGCCGTGGTGGGGGCGGGACGTCGCGAGGCCATGCGTCCAGGGTAGGCCGCGCCTCCGACATCCCGCGCTCACCGCGCGTGCGCGGTACACGCGTCGGACCGGCGGTGCGGATGCCGTCCGCCCCAGCCTCCGGGGCGACAGCGGCACCGCCGATCCGTCAGGGGTGTCACCGGCTGGGCGTCGACCTCGGCCCGGCGTCCGAGGCCGGGTCCGGGCGGACGGTCAGCCGCGGAGCGAGGCGGCGACCTCGCCGAGCGCGCCGGCGGAGTGCCGGAAGAGCTCGAGCTCGCCCTCGGAGAACTCGATCTCGCGAACGGGGAAGGCACCCCGGCGGTTGACGACCGACGGCACCGACAGCGCCATGCCGTCGACCCCGTGGAAGTCGCGCAGAACGGTCGACACCGGCAGCACGGCGTCCTCGTCGCGGAGGATCGCCTCGACGATCCGCGCGCTCGAGAGCCCGATGGCGTAGTTGGTGGCGCCCTTCCCCTGGATCACCTTGTACGCGGCGTCGCGCACGTCGATCGCGATCTGGTCGAGCTCCTCAGCGGTGAACTTCGGCTGGCCGTCCAGCGGCACCCAGTCGAGGATCGGCACGGTGCCGATGGTCGCGTGCGACCACAGCGGAAACTCGGTGTCGCCGTGCTCGCCGACGATGTAGGCGTGCACGCTCGAGATCGAGACCCCCGCCCGGCGGGCGATCTTCCACCGCAGGCGGGAGGTGTCGAGCACCGTCCCCGAGGCGAAGATGCGCTCCGGGGGAAGACCGGTGGCCTCCTGCGCGAGAACGGTGAGCACGTCGCACGGGTTGGTGACGATGACGAAGGTCGCGTTCGGGGCGACCTCGAGCAGCTGCGGCATCATCGAGGCGATGATGCCCGCGTTGACCCCGGCGAGCTCGGTGCGGGTCTGGCCGGGCTTCTGCTTCGCGCCCGCGGTGATCACCACGACGTGCGAGCCCTCGGCGACCGAGATGTCGGAGCCGCCGGTGATGTCGCTCGACCCGGTGAACTGCGCACCGTGGGCGAGGTCGAGCACCTCGGCCTCGGTCTTCTCGGTGGCGATGTCGTAGAGGGCCACGTGGCGCGCCGATCCGCGGATCAGCGCCGCGTAGGCGACGCTCGATCCGACGGCGCCCGCGCCGACGACGGTGAGTTTGGAGTTCTCGATCGCGCTCATGCCCTCAGTCTGGCAGTGCCGCCTGTGCGCGGCTACCGGCCCGAGCCGGACTTCACGGACTGTGCCGCCGAAGCGTGCCGCCGATGGCACAGTCGGCGCCGTCGGCCGGCCCGTCGCGTTCCCCGCCCTCCTCACCGCGACGCTCAGCGCCGCGCGTGCGGATCGTTCGCATTGAGCGTCGCGACGACGCGGTCGTAGTCGCCGCGCGCCTCGCCGTGACGCAGGAACTCGACCCGCTCGACCAACACCTCCCGCACATCGGGGTCACGCTCGAGGATGGTCATGACCTCTGCGACGAAATCGTCCAGCGGCAGGGCCTGCGGGTTCTCGGCGTGGCCCGGCATCAGGTCGGTCTGCACCGCGGGCGGGACGAGCTCGATGACGCCGACGGAGGTCGCGGCGTACTGCAGACGCAGCGACTCGCTCAGCATGTGGACCGCCGCCTTGGTGGCGTTGTAGCTCGGGGTCGCCGCCAGCGGCGCGAACGCGAGCCCCGACGAGACCGTCATGATCGCGGCATCCGGTCGTTCGAGGAGGTGCTCGATGACGGCGCCGATCAGCCGGATGGGGCCGAGCAGGTTGGTCGTCACGGTGCGCTCGGCGTTCGCGACGAAGCCCGCGGGGGTGGTCCAGTCCTCGGCGGCCATGACGCCCGCCATCGCCACCAGGACGTCGAGGTCGGGATGCCGCGCGATCACCTCGGCGGTGGCGCGCTGGATGGATGCCGCATCCGCGGTGTCGATCACGACTCCATCGATCGCGGGGTGCGATCGGCGGAGGTCGTCGATGAGCTCGCGCCGACGCCCGCCGACGATGACGGTGTTGCCACGCGCCTCGAGCGCGATCGCGAGCGCGCGGCCGATTCCGCTCGTCGCGCCGGGGATGAAGATGGTGCGTCCGGTGATGTCCATGCCGACGACTCTCGCCGCCCGACCCCGCGGCATCCAGGCACCGTCGACCGGGGGATCGGCGATCCCTGGATGCCGCGGACGGCGGAGGGCAGGATGGGGGCGTGGACAGGGCGGCGTTGGCGAGCTTCCTCCGTGCGCGCCGCGAGCGGTTGCGACCGGAGGACGTCGGGTTGCCCGCGGGTGCGCGGCGGCGCGTCGAGGGGCTCCGGCGCGAGGAGGTGGCCCAGCTCGCCCTGATGAGCGTGGACTACTACACCCGACTCGAGCAGGAGCGCGGGCCGCAGCCGAGTCCGCAGATGCTCGCCTCGCTGACGCGGGCCCTGCGTCTGTCGCGGTCGGAGCGCGATCATCTGCACCGCCTCGCGGGCCACGTACCACCGGAGCGCTCGGGCAGCGCCGACCACGTCGCACCGGCTCTGCAGCGTGTGCTCGACCGACTCGGCGACGTCCCGGCGCTCATCATCTCGGAGCTCGACGAGACGCTCGCGCAGAACGACCTCGCGCGCGCGATCTTCGGGGCGCGAGAGCTGCGCACCGGTCCGGAGCGCAGCGGGGCATGGAGCTGGTTCGCGCATCCCGCCGCCGAGCGTGCGGTCTACCCGGCGTCCGAGCACGCCCGGCAGAGCCGAGCGGTCGTCGCGAACCTGCGGGCCGTCGCCGGTCGCGGTGGGCCCGCCTCGCGGGCAGCTCGGCTCGCGGCCGACCTGCGCACGCGAAGTGCCGAGTTCGCCGGGCTCTGGGACCTCGAGGAGGTCGCCGAACGGTTCGCCGACCACAAGGTGCTCCTCCACCCCGCGGTGGGTGAGATCGAGGTCGACTGCCAGGCGCTGTTCACGGAGGACCGCTCGCAGGCGCTGCTCACCCTCACTCCCGAGCCGGGCAGCGACGCGGCCGAGAAGCTGCGGATGCTGGCGGTGCTCGGCCCGCTCGCCACGGAGCGCTCGCCGCGCTGACCTCGCCGCCGGTTTGCTCGCTCGCCGAGCGGGGCGGCGCTAGGTCCAGGGCCGGGGGTCCGGGGCGCGCGAAGGTGGCACGGCGGCTGGGTTGAGCCCGCGGGCTCCCGGCGGGGCGTCACTTCTGCGGCCGGGCGGGGGCTTCCTCGCGGGGGGAGGGCAGGCTCCGGATGCCGGCGAAGGCGACGAGCCCGCCGACTGCCATGAGCACCGCGGTGACGACGGCCGCGCGATGGAAACCGGCGAGGTCGAGGCTGCCGCCGACGATGGGCGCGAGGAAGGCGATGACCACGAGCCCGGCGACACGGGCCACGGCGTTGTTGACCGCCGACGCGATGCCCGAGCGATCCGCGTCGATCGCGCCGAGGATGGTCGAGGTCAGCGGGGAGACGGTCGCGGCCAGTCCGAGCCCGAAGACGACGAGGCCGGGGAGCACCTGCCACCAGTAGTCGAACGACTCGTCCACGAGAAGCAGCAGCAGCGCGCCGCCGGCCATCACGAGCGGGCCGAGCGTCATGAAGACCCGCCCGCCGACGCGTTCGGCGAGCGAACCCGCCCACGGGCTCAGCGCGATGAGCAGCACCGTGGTCGGCAGGCTCGCCAAGCCCGCGAGGGTCGCGCTCAGCCCCGCGCCCTGCTGCAGGTAGACGCCCACGACGAAGCCGTTGAGCGAGAGCGCGGCATAGACGAACAGGGTCGCGAGGTTGCCCGTCCAGTAGTTCCGCGCCCGGAACAACCCGAGCGGGAGGATCGGATGCCGCGTCGTCCGCTGCCGCCACAGGAACGCCGCGAACATCGCGGCGCCTCCGGCCAGCGGCATCCAGATCGCCGGTGAGGCCCACCCGAGGTTCGGCTGCTCGATGAGCGCGAAGACCATGCCGCCGAGGCCCGCCGTGCACAGGAGCGCGCCGACCCAGTCGATCCCGGCGTCGGGCTCGCGCTCGTCGTGGACGGGAAGCCGCGTCACGAGCCAGAGCGTCACCGCCACCGGGAGGACGTTGATCAGGAACGCGAACCGCCACGACAACAGGTCGACGAACACGCCGCCCAACAGTGGACCGACGAGCGATGCACCGGTGGTGAAGGCCGTCCACAGTCCGATCGCGCGCGAGCGCTCATGGCCCTGGAGGAGCGAGGTGATCAGCGCCAGCGAGCTGGGCACGAGGAAGGCCCCGGCGGCGCCCTGCGCTGCCCGGGCGATCACCAGGAACAGGGGATCGGGCGCGAGGCCGACCGCGATCGAGGCGACGCCGAAGCCGATGAGGCCGATCCGCAGCACGAGCAGGCGCCCGTACGCGTCGCTGACCGACCCCGCCAGCAGGATGAGCGACGACAGCGTCAACAGGTAGGCATCGACGGCCCACTGCTGGGTCGTCAGGCCTCCGCCGAGCTCGCGTTCGATGGCCGGAAGAGCCACGTTGACGATCGTGCTGTCGAGGAAGGCGACGGATGACGCGAGCGACGCGATCGCGACGATGAGCGCTGTTCTCGGGGCTGCAATTCGCGTCACGGTGTCACGCTACGCCCGTCGGGGCGGTCGTGGTTCGCGGCGGCGTCCGAGATGTCGTAAGCTGGTCGGCGGTGACGTGTCCGAGCGGCCGAAGGTGCAACTCTCGAAAAGTTGTGTAGGGTAACCCCCTACCGTGGGTTCAAATCCCACCGTCACCGCCAGAAAAACCCCCGATCTTCGGGGGTTTTTCCATGTGATCCGCGGTCATGGCGCCCGGGATGCCGCTCGGCCGACGCCCCATCGGGTAGCAGCGACCCGCGCCCCACCCCGTCAGACCGCGAAGCGCTTGCCGATCATCTGCACCGAGGCGTCCCAGAGGCGCGGCCCGTCGGCGAGGTCGCGGAAGGGCGCCCAGAACTCCTGCCGACGCGGGGCGCCCGCGATGACGCGACGCGGGCCGTAGAACTCGTCGCCGCGCGAATCGGGACCGGCGGCCGCGAGCAGGGCGGGCTCGGCAGCGCTCGCCACGGTGCCGGCGAGTCCCACGCGCGAGAGAGCGACGATGAGCGATCGCTCGCGCTTCGCGCGTGCGCGGCCCATGCCGGGCTGTGCCGCGAGCAGGTTGGTGGGGCTGACCCCGGGATGCGCGATGTTGCTCGACACGCCCCATCCGCCGGCGCGGCTGCGCGCATCGAGCTCGCGGGCGAAGAGGGCGACGGCGATCTTCGACTGCCGGTACGCGGCCATGTCGTCGTAGCCCTCCCGCCAGTCGAGGTCGTCCCCGTGCAAGCCGCCGGAGCGTGCCGCGATGCTCGTCTGGTGCGTCACCCGCGCTCCGCCCGCGCGCAGCAGCGGCAGCAGGCCGAGGGTGAGCGCGACATGGCCGAGGTGATTGACGCCCCACTGCAGCTCGAAGCCCTCGGCGGTGGGCTGCCGCGAGCCGGGGTTCATGACGCCGGCGTTGTTGACGAGCAGATGCACCGGGCGCCCCTCGGCGACGAGCGCGCGGGTGAAGGCCGCGACCGAGTCGAGCGAGGCGAGATCGAGCGGACGTGTGGTGACCTGGGCGCCCGGCACGGCCCGACGGATGCCGTCGAGGGCGGCGTCGGCCTTCGCGGGCGATCGCGCCGGCAACACGACGGCTGCGCCGGCGGCGGCCAGACGGGTCGCGATCACCCGGCCGATGCCGTCAGTCGCTCCGGTGACGACAGCGAGCCGCCCGTGCAGATCAGCGAGGGGAGCAGTGGCGCGGGTCATGGTTCCTCCATCGTTCGGTCGAGCCGCCGTGGCCCGCTCGACCCATGCTGGGCGCCGCCGCCCGCGGCATCCAGAGCCGGATCATCCACTGATCGCCGAGTCCACCCTGGGGTGGTGCGCGGGCGGGGTTCAGGCCTCGGCGCCGGCGCCGATGACGGCCAGCAGCTGCAGCTTCTCGTGGCTCTCGCTGCCGGGGGCCGCGGTGTAGACGAGCAGGCGGTGCGACTGGTCGGGGTCGAGCAGGGTCTGGCACTGCAGCTCGAGCGCCCCGACCTCGGGATGCCGGAACCGCTTGACCTCGGGCGGGGCGATCCCGACCTGCTGCCCGTCCCACAGCACGCGGAACTCGGCACTGCGCTCCCGGAGCGACGCCGCGAGTGCGGCGGCGCGCGACGACGGGCCGCGCAACGCCACGATCTCGCGCAGACCGCCGGCGTACACGCGCGAGAGCAGGTCGTGATCGGCGTCGTCGTAGGCGGCCCGCGACGACGCGTCCGTGAACCAGCGGTAGCCGAGGCTGCGCGCCTCGCCGGTGTGCCGGGTCGCGTCACCGACGAGGGCGATGCTGAGGGGCGTCTGCCGCAGAGTCTCGCCGAGCTCGGTCACGATCTCGGCGGGGGTGTCGTGCAGGCGGTCGAGGATGCGCAGCAGCCCGGGGCTGACGTGACCGCTCGCGGGTCCCCGGCTCGGGGCCGCGTGTCCGGCGAGCCGGAACAGGTGGTCGCGCTCGCCGAGAGTCAGGTGCAGGCCCTGCGCGATGGCGGCGAGCATCTGCTCGGATGGGCGGGGTCCGGTGCCGCGCTCGAGTCGCGCGTAGTAGTCCGCCGACATGTTGCAGAGGGCGGCGACCTCCTCGCGGCGCAGCCCGGGCGTCCGGCGCCGCTGGCCGCGCAGCAGGCCGACGTCCGACGGCTGGAGCGCTTCGCGTCGCATCCTCAGGAACGCCGCGAGGGTCTCTCGATCGATCATCTGTCGTTCGCCTTCCGGGATCGGGCGGTGCGGCATCCGTTCTACCGGTCGGGCGTCGAAGCAGCCAGGACCCGCCGGTCCACCCCTCGGGGGGCTTCGTCCCATAATGCTTCGCCGGTCCGGGCACCAGCCCTTCCCGCCGGGAACGCGCCGCCCGTAGCGTTGAGCCATGGCGCGCGACCACGATCAGCCGGAAGACCTGTACACCACCCCCATCACCCTGCCGGGGGCGGCGGGAGCCGACGGCGAGGACGGCGATCTCGAGGTCCCCGAGATCAGCTACGACGAGCAGCGCTATCCCGCGCGCCCCCGTCGGCTGCGTCCTCGCGACCAGTTCCGCGGTGGCAGCGTGCGGCGCAACCGCACCGATCCGCGCACGGCCAACGGCAGCAACCCCTCGTACGTCGAGTGGCTCGTCAGGCAGTCGATGCTCAAGGACGCCGACGTGCTGGCGCGTCAGCTGTCGGGGCAGCCGGCGATGTGGCGCAACCCCTACGCGCGCCCCGACGCGCGTCGCGCGATCGCGACGTCCGACGTCTGGTTCACGGCGTACCCCATCTCCCTCATCACGCGCCCGGGGCAGTCGTTCCTCGCATCGCTCGGCGATGACGAGCTCTGGTCGGTGTTCGAACGCATCGGCATCACGGCGATCCACACCGGACCGGTCAAGCGCGCCGGGGGCATCACCGATTGGCGCGAGACGCCCAGCGTCGACGGCCACTTCGACCGCATCAGCACCTCGATCGACCCCGCGTTCGGCACCGAGGACGAGTTCCGGGCTCTCTGCGACGTCGCCGACGCCCACGGCGGCAGTGTGATCGACGACATCGTGCCGGGGCACACCGGCAAGGGCGCCGACTTCCGCCTCGCCGAGATGGGCTTCAAGGACTACCCGGGCATCTACCACATGGTCGACATCCCGCCGGAGGACTGGGGCCTGCTCCCCGAGGTGCCCGAGGGGTACGACAGCGTCAACCTCGACCCGGCGACCGAGCATGAGCTCGCCGAACGGGGCTACATCATCGGCGCACTGCAGCGCGTCATCTTCTACACCCCCGGCGTGAAGGAGACCAACTGGAGCGCCACCGCACCGGTGCTCGGCCCCGACGGGGTCACGCGCCGCTGGGTGTACCTGCACTATTTCAAGCAGGGGCAGCCGTCGATCAACTGGCTCGACCCGACGTTCGCCGGCATGCGTCTGGTCATCGGCGACGCCCTGCACTCGCTGGGCGAGCTCGGCACGAGCGCGCTGCGCCTCGACGCGAACGGGTTCCTCGGGGTCGAGAAGAGCGCGGGCGGTCTCCCCGCCTGGTCGGAGGGCCACCCCCTCTCGCATGCGGCCAACCACATCATCGCGGGCATGGTGCGCAAGGTGGGCGGGTTCACGTTCCAGGAGCTGAACCTCACCATCGAGGACATCCGCGACACCGGGGCCGTCGGCGCCGACCTCTCCTACGACTTCATCGGGCGGCCCGGTTACCACCACGCCCTCGCCACGGGCCAGACGGAGTTCCTTCGGCTGGCGTTGACCTCGTCGCTCGAGCTCGGGGTGCACCCGGTGCAGCTGGTCCACGGAATGCAGAACCACGACGAGCTCACCTACGAGCTCGTGCACTGGGCGACGCGCCACGGGGACGACGTCTACCGCTTCCGCGGGCGGGAGATCCCCGGTGCGCAGCTGGCCGAAGAGGTGCGCGCCGACCTCACCGAGCACCTGACCGGAACCGCCGACTACAACCGGGTCTTCACCCAGAACGGCATCGCCTGCACGACGACCTCGCTCATCGCCGCGACCCGAGGCATCGCGCGGCTCGACGACGTCACCGACGACGACATCCCCGGCATCCGAGACGCGCATCTGCTCCTCAGCGCCTACAACGCCTGGCAGCCGGGCGTCTTCGCGCTGTCGGGATGGGATCTGCTCGGGATGCTCACGGTGCCGGCCGACGAGGTCGAGGACCTCATCTCGACCGGGGACACCCGGTGGATCGAGCGCGGAGCGCACGACCTGCTCGACGTCGACCCCTCGGCCACCCGGTCGGCGGCCGGGATGCCGCGCGGCCGGGCGCTCTACGGTCCGCTGCCCGCGCAGCTCGAGGACCCCGACTCGTTCGCGTCGCGCCTGTCGGGCATCCTCGACCTCCGACGCGAGCACGGCATCGCCTCGGCCTCCCAGGTCGACATCCCCGAGGTCGCGCACGCGGGCATGCTCGTGCTGGTGCACCGTCTCGACGACGGCGATCCGAGGGCGGATGCCGCGATGCAGGTGACCGTGCTGAACTTCTGCGCGGAGCCGACGGAGGGGACCGTCCGCTCGGAGCAGCTCGTCCCCCAGAGCGAGGTGACCGATGCCGCGACGGGTGAGACCATCGGTCGGGTCGACGACCTGCAGAGCTTCAGCGTGTCGCTGCCCGCATACGGCGCGAAGTTCCTGGTGCTGACGGCCCCGCCCGCGCCGGACGAGCCGGAGGACTGACCCGCCGTCCCCGCCGCATGGGCGCCTCGCGGGTCAGTCGAGCGCGGCGTCGATCCCGGCCAGCGGTACCGGCAGCCAGTCGGGGCGATTGCGCGCCTCGTAGATGGACTCGTACACCGCCTTGTCGAGCACCAGGGCTCGGAGCAGGACGGGGTCGAGCTCGACCGAGCCCGGGGCCGACACGTAGGACTCCACGAAGGCCGCCCGGCAGGCATCCGCCCAGGCTCGCTGGTCCGGTCCGCTTCCGACGGCGCCGGCGTAGTCGAACGAGCGCAGCATGCCCGCGACATCCCGAGGGGCGAGATCGGGGATCGCACGTTCGGCCATCGGTCGGAGCGGCTCGCCCTCGAAGTCCACGATGCGCCATCCGCCGTGGGGCACGGCCAGGACCTGTCCGAGGTGCAGGTCGCCGTGGATGCGCTGCAGCCGCGGCCACGGCCGGTCGAGCGCCGCGCGGTACACGGCCTCGATCGCGGTGAGACGCTCGGCGACGGCCGGTACCTCGGACGCGGCGATCCGCAGGCGTCGTTGCCAGGCGTTCCCGGTGGCCGAGACCTGGTCGGGGGCGGCATCGCGCGTCTCCAGTGCGGCGCCCAACGCGCCGTGCACGCCCGCGACGGCGACACCGAGGTCGCGGGCGGCCTCCGTGAAGTCGCGGCCCGCCGCGGCCGCCTCCAGCGCGACCGCCCAACCGTCGCGCACCCCGCGCAGGAACTCCTGCGCGAAGCCCAGAGTGCCCCGGGCGTCGCCGGTGTCGCGACCGATGTCGGGCCAGCCGGCATCCAGGCTGCCGAAGAACCTCGGCACGTAGGGCGACCCCGCATCGCTCAGCACGCGCTGAACCGTGACGTCGGGGTTCTCGCCGTGATGGAGGGTGCGGAACAGCTTGAGGATGATCGACGGCTCACCGTCGACGTCGTACACGATCGAGGTGTTGGACTGCTCGCCGGTGAGCACGCGCGAGCCGGTCACCCGGCCGACCTCGACCCCCATCTCGGCGAGCAGGCCGATCGTGAACTCCGGACGCCGCGTCGCATCGACGAGGACCCCCTCGTCATCGCGGGTGACGATGTCGTCGCCGTCGGCCGGCGTGCTCACTCGGGCCAGCGGCACGTTGTACAGGGTGGGCAGGGAGCCCGCGTCGTCCATGAGGAGGTAGCGCACCGCCCCGGGGGCCGGCTGGGCGTCGAGGATCCGGAATCGGGGCTCGTGGCTCTTACCCGCGTACCACCGCTGTCGCACCACCCAGGCGCCGAGCTCATCTGTCAATCGCACGGGTCCACCCTGGCGTGTCGCGGCATCCGAGGAAAAGGGCTGGACGTGCGCGCGCGAGAGGCGTACGGCGCAGCCGGTCGACGGCTCCCCGTTATCGGGGTGCCCCGGCCGGGCCGCTGGCGTCGTCGACGATCTCGCGGGCGACCTCGGAAAGCGGCCGGCGACTCGAACGCGCCTGGCTGCGCAGCCGGTGAAAGGCCTCGTCCATGTCGATCTTGTGGGTGTGGGCGAGGACGCCCTTGGCCTGCTCGATGACGACGCGGCTGTCGAGCGCGTGCTGGAGTTGCCGGCGCGCGACGTCCGCCTCGCGGAACGCGCGCTCGTGCAGGATGCCGATCGTGGCGATATCGGCCAGGCCGCGGGCGGCGGCGGCGTCCTCGTCGCTCAGCGCCCCGGGGGTGTCACCGAAGAGGTTGAGGGATCCGATGACCTCGTCGCGCAGCTTCAACGGCATGGCGTGCATCCACCGGTAGCCCATGACCCCCGCGGCGGCGGCGAACTCCGGCCACCGTCGATGGATGGCGGCGATGTCCGCGACGGTCGCCGGCTCGCCGGTGCGATAGGCGTCGACGCAGGGTCCCTGGTCGGCATCGAGCTGCAGCAGGCTGATGAGCTGGCTGCGTTCGCTCGTCGACGCGACGACCTCGAGCGACCCGTCCGCGGAGGGGAGCAGAATGCCGGCGTCGGCCGCGTCGAAGATCTGCGCGGATCGCGAAACCAGCCGGTAGAGGAGCTCGACGACGTCGTACCCGCCGACCAGCGTGTCGGCCAGCTCGACGAATGTGTCGACGAGGTCCTTCTCGCGGCTTGTCCTAGACATGTCTGAAACCTACTTCGATCTCGGTCGGATCACACCGAGAAATCCAACTCGCGTGCGATGAGGGACTCCGCCACCTCGCGGACCGATCGGCCGGTCGCGAACGCGTGGGCGCGGATGATGAGGAGTGCATCCTCGGGTGTGACGCGCAGCTGGGCGCACACCATGCCGGTGGCCTGGTGGACGAACCGGCGGGCCGACGCGCCCGTGCCCGGCTCGGTCTCGATGAGGGCCATCGCGTCGCGCAGGATGGTGAGGGCGGCGGCGTCCGCCATGACCGACGCCAGCGCCACGTCTCGAGCTGTGAGGGCGTCGCGCCGGGCGGCGTACAGGTCGACGACGCCCACGTCCACGGCGCCCACCGACATCGGGAACGCGTAGGCGGAGGCGACCCCCGCCGCCGCGGCTGCGGTGGTCAGCATGGGCCATTCCGCGTCCGGATCGCGCTGCAGGTCACGGACGAGCACGGGCGATCGGGAGGATCGCGCCCGCCACGACGGGCCCACCCCGGAATCCAGCTGGATCTCGTCGAGCGTCGCCGCCACCCCGTCGCTCGCGCACACGGTCTCGACGTCGAAAGGATCGCCCAGGGTCGAGATGGCGGCGTGGTCGACGGGCAGCGCGGTGATGAAGCGGGCACACAGAGACACGGACGGGGATGAATCTCGAGAGGGCATTTTGCTCCTGACCTGGCCGTGGGTACAGCGGTCCAGGTCGGGGAACGCCAGGGTCAGCATATCGCCTGGAAGCGATCTCACGGTTCACGCGGGTTGCGTCGCTTCGCGGGACGGCAATAGCGTATGGGCACGTTGCCCCCAGTCCCCGGACGACGATCGATGATCGACGCTGCCGGATGGGACGTGAGATGGGCGCTCTGTGGCCGAGGAACGACGACGGTGCGACCTGGCGGCTGTCGGAACCCGGGATGTACGTCGGGACGGCGGGGTCGGTCACGCTCGGGTACGTGATCGACGTGTCCGACGGCTTCGTGGCGTTCGACGCGGATGCTCGCCCCGTCGCACGGTGCCGATCGCTGCGTGCGGCCAAGCGGGCGGTGTGCGCCGCGGGGGCGCGTTCGCTCGCGCGGGTCGACCGGTAGCGGGCGCCGCGGCGGGGACAGGACGGAGCTGCGGACCTTGCGGATTCCTTGAGGCGGCTCGGTGCGGGCGTTGGGGATTCCTTGCGCCGAAGCGCCGATGATCGGATCACACCCGGCCCCCGGGACGTTGCCCGAACGGCGTCTCGGCGGCCGGGTGCCTTCGTCACCGGAACCGTCGCGCGTTGGCCGGCGGCCCGGGATGCTGGCAGGATGCGCGTGTGTCGACCCCGCCGCGCATCGGGCCGCTCGCGCAGCTGGCCCTCGCCGACCTCGCCATGATCCTGCAGTCTCCGCGCGCGGGCCACGGGATCGAGGTCTGGATCCGCGTGCATGCGCGCCGGGCTCGCCGCCGGGAGCTCCAGATCGTCCTCGCGCTCGCGGTCGCCGTCGGCGACCGCCGCGCGCAGGCGAACGAGGCCCCCGCCTCCGGGGTGTGGCGGCCCGAGGCGGATGCAGCGTCGCCGAGCGCGACGCTGCTCGGCGAGCGGCTCGTGGCCGCATGTCTCAACGACGATGCGGCCACGGCATCCGCCCTCGCCGCCGCGTGGGCGCGGTGGGAGCCCGAGGCGCGCGGTGAGGTGCTGCGCGTGCTCATCCGGCTCCTCGCGCCGCGGTGAGCGGGTGATCCCGACTGCCTGCGCCGCACCGCCACGACGGGGTTGAGTGCAAACGTCGCGTCGCGCAAGTGCCTCGGCTTTCCCGCCCGGTCGGCCTACCGTCGAAGCATGAGCGACCAGACGATCCCCACGCCCGACGAGCCGACCTTCCCCGCGCCCGCGGAGCCGACCGTTCCGACGCCGACCGAGCCCACCGCCCCGGCGCCCGGCGAGCCCGCGGCGCCCACACCCCCCGTCGGAGACGCCGGCGAAACGCTCGGCGGCACCGAGGGAGGCGGTCCCGGTTCTGCCGTGAAGGACCCGGACGACTGGGTGACCGGCGATGAGCCCATGACGGGTCCGCAGCGCAGCTACCTCGACACGCTCGCCCGCGAGGCCGGCGAGGAGCTTCCCGCGAGCCTGACGAAGGCCGAGGCGTCCGAGCAGATCGACCGGTTGCAGAATGCGACCGGGCGCGGCGAATCGCAGTAGACCACCACGCTCTCGGAGCGGAGCAGAACGCGGATGCCGGTCAGTCGGCGTCCGCGTTCTGCTGTGCGCGGCGAGACTTGACGCGGAACCAGAAGCTCAGCTCCCGGGCGGCGCGAAGCGTGGCGCTCGGATCGCCGGAGTTCTCGAGGTCGTCGAACGTGTCGCGGAACCCCTCCGGTGCCGCCCCCGTGGTCTCGGTGATCGGCTGGTAGCCCATCGTCCAGTCGCTGAACTCCCGGCGACCGATGGGCTGCTCGATGAGCACGCGCATGTCGGCGTGCCGGGGGTCGGCGGCGATCGTGGCGAGCAGGTCGCGCACGGTCTGCTCGGGCCCTTCCAGCACCTGCACGAACCGGCCGCCGCGATACAGCAGCATCCCGGTCAGGTCTTTCCGCGCGTTCGATGCGCGGCTCTGCGCGAGCAGGTCACGCAGCTCGTCGTCGCCGAACGGGGCACGGGCGTTGCTCGTGTAGAGCACCGACAGCAGGTCGTCGTGCGTCGTGGTCATCGGACCTCCCGGAGTTCGATGGGCGGCTCATCCGCGGCGCCGCGCGCGGGTGGTGTGGCCAACGCCCGCATGGCGGCGGTGAGCTCGACGAAGGTTCCGGCCGACTGCGAACGCGAGTCGTAGGCCTCGTAGCGCCCGTCGGGCAGGCGGTCGATGTAGCCCACGAAGTCGCCGTCACGGCTGCCGACGTGGAATCCGTCCTCGACCCGCGCCCAGACGACCCCGGTGCCGGGGCGCGGCCGGCGCGGTGCGCTCGTGCTGTCTGCGGGGATCATCGGGCGGGCGCGGCGCGCGGGATCCAGATCAGGGCGCCCGCGGCGAGGAAGACCGCGGCCCCGATCACATGGGCGACGAACCAGACGGGATCCTCCAACGCGAACGGGTACACCGGATTCCACAGGACGGCGACGGCGACCATGGGCACCGCCCACCACCACTGCTTCGCCTGCACCGCGAACCAGGCGACGATGAGGGCGAGGATCGCGACGATGAACGCGACGACGCCCGCGAACTCGCCGCCGACGAGAGGGAGTCCCGCCACGAGGGCGGCCGATCCGAGGATGCCGGGCGCGAGCGCGTTGCGCTGGCGCACGGCCGGGGCGGCCGGGCGGACGGTTCTGGAGGCCATGAGGACGTTCCTGTCGGGGGAGGTCGGCGCCGATCACCCGGCGCTGCTCCGATCGTACGAGGTCAGAGCCGGTCGGGCCGGGTGCTTGACGTGGACCCGACGGCGCTCATCGTCGCGACGGGGTCGTCGAGCAGCCGGGCGAAGGCGGTCTCGGCCGCTCCGACGAGCAGACGGTCGTCGCCGAGCTCGGCGCTGCGCACGAGCGGGGCCGAGCCCGCGATCGTCTGGCGGGCGACCGCGGCGCCGAAGCCGTCGGGGTCGATCTCGACGAGCGTCGCGAGGAATCCGCCGAGGACGACGACGGCCGGATCGAGGACGTTGACGGCGCCGGCCACGGCCGACGCGAGGACGCGACGCTGCCGGTGGACCTCCTCGAGGGCGGCGGGATTGACGGATGCGCCGAGGGCGCTGCGCAGCTCGTCGTCGTCGGCGGCCGGCAGTCCGAGCGCGGCGACGAGACGGTGGCGGCTGACCTCGTCCTCGAGGGCCGCACGCTCGCCCGAACGGCGGTCGGCCGCGTCCTCGAAGACGGCGGGGTTGTGCCCGAACTCGCCCGCGAGCCCGCGGGCGCCCCCGACGAGGACATCGCCGACGACGAGACCGCCGCCGATGCCGCTCGCGCCGCCGTTGAGGTAGACGACGTCGGTCTCGCCGCGCGCAGCGCCGAAGAGGTACTCGGCGTGCGCCCCGTAGGAGGCGTCATTGCCGACGGTCGTGGCGATCCCGGTGGCGGTGCCGACGAGATCGGCGAGCGGGGCGTCTGTCCAGCGCAGGTGCGGGGCGTGGACCACCCGGCCCGCGGCGGGGTGGACGAGACCGGGCACGGCGACGCCGATGCCGACGACGGATGCCGCGGCGAGCTCGCTCCCGCGCCACTCCCGCACCGTCGCCGCGACGAGGAGCGCCAGCTCGTCCGGAGCGATGAGGCCCGTGGACGGCACGCGCCGGCGAGCCCGGACGCTGCGGTCCAGTCCCACGGCCGCGACGGTGACGGCATCCACCTCGGGGTTCACGGCGACGGCGACGACGTCTGCGTGCGCGGTGATGACGGGGGAGGGGCGGCCGATGCGTCCCTCGGCGGCACCGGCGGTCTCGGTGACGAGGCCGAGACGGGTGAGTTCGGCCGTGAGGGCGCCGATGGTCGAGCGGTTGAGGCCGAGGTCGGCGGTGAGCGCGGCTCGAGAGAGCGGTCCGTCGCGGTGCACCGCGACGAGGGTGCGGGCCAGGTTGGCGCGCCGGACGAGTTCAGCGGTCCCGGGCGCGATGCTCACGTCGACAGCCTAGGAGAAACAGGTTTGTTGACGTACGAGACAAATAGTCATAACCTGAGCGGGCAGCAATCGACGCGAAGGAGCACGCATGCGCACCCCCACCCCGGCCGACAAGTTCACCTTCGGCCTCTGGACCATCGGCTACAACGGCAGCGACCCGTTCGGCGGACCCACGCGGCCCCCGCTCGACGTCGTGCACGCCGTGGAGAAGCTCGCCGAGCTGGGGGCGTCGGGACTCACCTTCCACGACGACGACCTGTTCGCCTTCGGCTCGAGCGATGCCGAGCGTCAGACGCAGATCGACCGGCTGACGGGCGCCCTCTCCGACACCGGCCTGACCGTCCCCATGGTCACCACCAACCTCTTCAGCGCGCCGGTCTTCAAGGACGGCGGGTTCACCTCGAACGACCGCGCGGTGCGCCGCTTCGCGATCCGCAAGGTGCTGCGCCAGATCGACCTCGGCGCCGAGCTCGGCGCGCAGACCTTCGTCATGTGGGGTGGCCGGGAGGGCGCCGAGTACGACTCCGCCAAGGATGTGCGTGCAGCGCTGGAGCGCTACCGCGAGGCCGTGAACTTCCTCGGGGACTACGTCGTCGAGAAGGGCTACGACCTGCGGTTCGCGATCGAGCCGAAGCCCAACGAGCCGCGCGGCGACATCCTGCTGCCCACCGTCGGTCACGCCCTGGCGTTCATCGAATCGCTCGAGCGTCCCGAGCTCGTCGGCGTGAACCCGGAGGTCGGACACGAGCAGATGGCGGGGCTGAACTTCACCGCCGGCATCGCCCAGGCGCTCTACCACGGCAAGCTCTTCCACATCGACCTCAACGGCCAGCGCGGCATCAAGTACGACCAGGACCTCGTGTTCGGCCACGGCGACCTGCACAACGCCTTCTCGCTGGTCGACCTGCTCGAGAACGGCGGACCGAACGGCGGCCCGGCCTACGACGGTCCGCGCCACTTCGACTACAAGCCCAGCCGCACCGAGGACGAGACCGGGGTGTGGGAGTCCGCCGCGGCGAACATGCGCACCTATCTGCTGCTCAAGGAGCGGGCCGCGGCGTTCCGAGCCGACCCCGAGGTGCAGGAGGCGCTCGAGGCCGCGCGTGTCGCCGAGTTGTCGCAGCCGACGTTCGGCGCCGGCGAGACCTACGACGAGTTCGTCGCCGATCGCAGCGCCTACGAGGACTTCGACACCGAGGCGTACCTCGGCGGCAAGGGATTCGGGTTCGTGCGGCTGCAGCAGCTCGCCACCGAGCACCTGCTCGGCGCCCGCTGACGCGGCATCCGCCGCCTGACCGCGAGACGTCGCTCGCGCCCCGAGACGCTGGGTCCACCCCGCGGTCTCGGGGCGCAGGCGGGGTTCCGCGGATGTCGTGAGAGAGAGGATGCCGGCATGGTGCTGGTCATGGGGGTCGATTCGTCGACGCAGGCGTGCAAGGTCGTGATCGTCGACGCCGGAACGGGGGCGGTCGTGCGCGAGGGGCGCGCGGCGCACCCGGCGGGGACCAGCGTCGACCCCGAGGCGTGGTGGACCGCGCTGCGTGCCGCCGTCGACGCCGCGGGAGGGATGGCGGACGTCGCGGCGTGGTCGATCGGCGGTCAGCAGCACGGCCTGGTCGCTCTCGACGAGCGGGGCGAGGTCGTGCGCGACGCGCTGCTGTGGAACGACACCCGATCGGCCGGAGCGGCGGCCGACCTCGTCGCCGAGTTCGGCGCCGAGCCGCTCGCCGCTCGCACGGGACTCGTGCCCGTCGCGTCGTTCACCATCAGCAAGCTGCGCTGGCTCCGTGACCACGAGCCCGAGAATGCGGCCCGCACGGCTGCGGTGGCGCTGCCCCACGACTGGCTGACGTGGCGCCTGCGGGGCTTCGGTCCCGGTGCCGGCGCGCGGCTCGACGAGCTCGTGACCGACCGCTCCGACGCATCGGGCACCGGCTACTGGAGCGCGGCGACGGGCGCCTACGACCGCGAACTGCTGGTCGCCGCCCTCGGGCACGACGCGGTGCTGCCGCGGGTGCTCGCCGCCGACGAGTGGGTGGTCGACGCCGACGGACGCCGCGTCGCCGCCGGCGCGGGCGACAACGCCGCATCCGCGCTCGGCGTCGGCGCCGGGCTCGGCGACGTCGTGGTGTCGATCGGCACCTCGGGGACGGTGTTCGCGGTGAGCGGGACGCCGGTGGCCGACCCCACCGGCATCGTCGCGGGATTCGCCTCGGCCGACGGCCACCACCTGCCCCTCGTGTGCACCCTCAATGCGGCCCGGGTGCTCGACGTGACGGCCGCGCTGCTGGGCGTCGACCACGACGAGCTGTCGCGCCTGGCGCTGACGGCCGCGCCCGGGGCGGGCGGCCTCGCCCTCGTGCCGTACTTCGAGGGCGAGCGCACGCCGAATCTGCCCGACGCCACGGCGACGCTCACGGGCATGACGCTTGCTTCCACCACGCGCGAGAACCTGGCACGTGCCGCCGTGGAAGGGATGCTGTCGGGTCTCGGCGCGGGCCTCGACGCGCTGCGCGAGCTCGGCGTGCCACTGCGCCGGGTGCTGCTCGTGGGCGGGGCTGCGCAGTCGGACGCGGTGCAGCGCATCGCCCCATCGGTGTTCGGACTCGAGGTCGAGGTGCCCGCCCCCGGCGAGTACGTGGCCCTCGGCGCCGCCCAGCAGGCCCTCCAGGTGACCACTCGGCCCTAGCCCCGCCCCGACCCGGTCAGAAGGGGACGCTCACGCCGCTCATCCCGCGTCGGATGCTGCCGCAAGCGCCACCTTCTGCGCGTGGAGCCCGGGTCACACGTGGTCGCGCCAGGAGTGCTGCGGCTCGTAGCCGAGCAGGCGCCGCGCCTTCGCGGTCGAGAAGAGCGAGTCGTTGACCCCCAGGTCGCCGCGGACCTCGACACCGGGGAACACCTCAGCGACGAGTTCTGCGTTCGGGCGCGACATCACGGTGTCGGCGGCAGCGATGAGGAAGCGGTCGAAGCCCGCGGGCGCGTTCTCGAGCGCGCGCAGCACCGCTTGCGCGCCGTCGCGCGCGTCGATGTAGCTCCAGACGTTCCACTTGCGCCGCATCGGATCGGCGTCGAAGGCGGGGAACTCGGCGTAG
Organism: Microbacterium oleivorans; assembly: GCF_013389665.1. Lineage (NCBI taxonomy): Bacteria > Bacillati > Actinomycetota > Actinomycetes > Micrococcales > Microbacteriaceae > Microbacterium > Microbacterium oleivorans. The sequence continues at coordinate 2,154,973 of NZ_CP058316.1, forward strand.
TCCTCGGGGACCATGACGTTCGAGAACCGAAGCGCGGTGATCGACAGCTGCGGGTGCCAGCGGACGAGCTCGATGGCCAGCTGCTCTTCGAGATGCTTCACGAGCGAGTACACCGACTCCGGACGGGCGGGGTACTCCTCGTCGACGGGGATGTACGGCGGCGGCACGTCGAACGGCAGCCCCTGCACCGTCTCGCTCGACGCGTAGACCACGCGGTCGATCCCCAGCCGGGTGGCGGCGTGGAACACGTTGAAGGTCGCGGCCATGTTGTTGTGGAACGTCGCGATGTCGGGCCGGATGCCGGGAGCCGGGACCGCGCCGAGGTGGACGACCGCATCGACGCCGTCATGGCGATCGCCGACGGAGCCGAATGCGTCGACGACCTGGCCGTAGTCGGTGAGGTCGATCTGCACGAACGCCGGCCCGCGCGTCCCCACCACGTCGAAGCCGATGACCTCGTGCCCTGCCGCCGTGAGTTCACGAGCGACGACCGAGCCGAGTTTTCCCGATGATCCCGTCAGTGCGATCCGCATGGGATCAGCGTGTCACACCCCGAGGCGGCTAGGGTCGATCTTCATGGCAGCCGGGGCGACGATGCACACGTTCGATGTGACCCTGGCCGACGTCGACCGCGGCGTGTACGAGTCGTTCGCCCTGCGCCTCGCGCGGCATCCGTCCGAGACGGACGCCTTCATGCTCACCCGCTTGCTCGCGTACTGCCTCGAGTACGAGGAGGGCATCGACGTCACCGAGGGCATCGCGGCCAAGGACGAGCCGGCCGTGCTCGTCCGCGACCTCACCGGCGCGATCCTCGCCTGGATCGAGGTGGGCGCCCCGGATGCCGCGCGCCTGCACCTCGGGAGCAAGCAGTCCGCGCGCGTCGCGGTGTACACCCATCGCAACCCGGGACCCGTCGCCGCGGCCTGGAGCGGCAAGAAGATCCACCGAGCCTCCGAGATCCCGCTGCACGGTTTCGAGCCGGGATTCATCGACGACCTCACCGGGGCGCTGGGCCGCCGCAACACCGTGACCGTGTCGATCACCGAGCGGCGCCTCTACGTCGAGCTCAACGGCACGACTGCGGCATCCGACGTCACGTCTCAGATGGCCGGCTGAGCGGGCGCGTTCGACACGAAGACATCGACACCGGTGTCGGTCAGCACGAACTGCAATGCGGATCCGTCGGGGAAGTGCTCTCGGAACTCGTCGGGGTACTCCCCGGTCACGACGAACGACAGCGAGGCGGGGAACGCCCCGGCCGAGCAGCCCTGACCGAACGACGACCACCCCGAGTTCGAGGCCGCCTCGGCCTGAGCACCGCTCATGAGAAGGATGCAGGCCTCGTCCGCATCGATCCACGGCACGGAGACCTGGTAGGTCTCGAGGCCGAAGAACGACTCGAACGTCCGCGCCTGATCGGCGCCGTAGTCGCGCAGGAACGGCGGCTGCTCGCCGCCGGTGGGCAGCAGCGTCGTCAGGTGCGTGACGGCGGCGTCCTCGGGCAGTGCCGTGGCCGTGAACGCCGTGCGCGCCGTCGCGAACAGGGTGACCCCGGCAGCGAGGACGGCCACCGCGACGAGCGAGCCCCCCCACATCAGCGCGGTGCGCAGGCCCCGAGCGCGCCTCGGCGGTGCCGCGTCGAAGCCGGCGGCGGTCGCCACCACGGCATCCTCGTCGGCGGCCGGGACATCGGCGGCCGCGTCGTGGGGCTCGGCGGCGACGGATACCGCCTCGACGGCGGGTGCGGCATCCGCCCGGGCCGCGGTCACGCGAGCCGGACGCTCGCGCCGTCGCGCCTCGAGCTCGCTCAAGCGGGCCAGGGCGGCCGGGTCGTCCGCGATGTCACCGCCGGGAGCGTAGGCCCGGGCGCGCAGTGCCCGCAGCTCGGCGTCCGCACCGTCGTCCATGTCTGAATCGTGACACATCCCGCACCCTCCGAGGGCGGTGGCGGGCGGGCTCGCGGCGCCTACCATGCCGGTCCGAGCGGCGTCCAATCCTCAGCGCACACCTAGCGGATGCCGCTACCGTGGGGCGATGACGCATCGAGCCGTTTCGGCCACCGACTCCCACAGTCCCAGCGCCCGGGTGACCCCGGGCGCGACCCGTCCCGAGAGCGGAGCCCGCCGATGAACGGCGACCTGCTCGTCAACATCGTCCTCGTCATCGTCTTCGTGCTCGTCGGCGGCGTCTTCGCGGCCACCGAGATGGCCCTCGTGACGCTCCGCGACAGTCAGGTCAATGCCCTCGCCCTGCGCGGCAAACGCGGCGCGAAGGTCGCGGCGCTGGCCCGGAATCCCAACACCTTCCTGTCGGCGGTGCAGATCGGCGTGACCGTCGCCGGATTCGCCTCCGCCGCCTACGGCGCCTCGTCGATCGCCCCGTCCCTGGCGCCTGTGCTGGTGTCGTGGGGTCTGGCCGAGACCGCGGCCATGACGGTCGCGACCATCGTGCTGACGCTGATCATCGCGTACCTGTCGCTCGTGCTCGGCGAGCTCGTGCCCAAGCGGCTGGCGATCCAGCGCAACGCGGCCTTCGCCTACGGTGTCGCGCCCGTGCTCAACGGCTTCGCGACCCTCATGCGCCCCGTGATCTGGCTGCTCTCGCTCTCGACGAACCTCCTCGTCCGGCTGCTCGGCGGCGATCCGAACAAGACCGGCGAGGAGCTCAGCGACGAAGAGCTGCGAGACATCGTCTCGAGCCACGAGGGACTGCCCGAGGATGAGCGTCGCATCCTCGACGACGTCCTGTCGCTGCGCGATCGTCAGCTCAGCGAGGTCATGCGACCCCGGCCGGAGGTGGTCTCTCTCCCCGGCCGCGAGACGGTCGGCGAGGCGGCGGCGCTCGTGCGAGACCTGCCCCACTCGCGCTACCCGATCATCGACCAGACGATCGACGACGTCGTGGGCTTCGTGCACGTGCGCGACCTCCTCGACGCGGCAGCCACCGACGACACGCAGGAGCTGGCGTCGATCGTCCGGCCGATCCGGTACTTCCCCTCGACGGCGCGGCTGCTGCCGACCCTGACCTCGATGCGCGCCGAGGGCAGCCAGATCGCCGTCGTCGTCGACGAGTACGGCGGCACCGACGGCATCGTGACGCTCGAGGACCTGGTCGAAGAGGTCGTCGGCGAGATCGTGGACGAATACGACACCGAGGCGATGCCGCATCCTCTGGCCGGAGAGGGCGGCCCCGTCGACGGGCGCCTCAACCTGCAGGACTTCGAGGAGGCCACCGGCATCTCCATCCCCCGGGGAACCTCCGACACCGTCGCCGGGTTCGTCATCGAGCAGCTCGGTCGCCTCGCGCGCGTCGGCGATCGCATCGAGGTCGACGGGGCCACGATCGAGGTGACACAGCTCGATCGTCGTCGGATCGCTCAGCTGCACGTCGCGCGCACCTCGACGGAGCCCGAGGCGGCGTCCTCGACCGACGGGTAAGCTGTCGGGCGGTGCGTCGGGAAGTCTGGTCGACAACGGCCTCCGGCGACCGCCGGGGGAAGACGAGAGGCTTCATCCCATGTACGACGCACTGCCCCGCCGTGCCCGCCTGCGCCGCTGGCTCTCGCGTGAGACCACCAGCGGTGCCCTGCTGCTCGCGGCAGCGGCGCTCGCGCTGATCTGGGCCAACTCCCCGTTCGCGCCCGCCTATGCGGCGCTGTCGGAATTCACCATCGGCCCCGAGGCGCTGCACCTCGATCTGTCGCTGTCGCATTGGGCGGCCGACGGCCTGCTGGCGCTGTTCTTCTTCGTGGTGGGCGTCGAGCTCAAGCACGAGTTCGTCGCCGGCAGTCTTCGCCGCCCCCGCGAGGCGGCCGTCCCGGTGCTCGCGGCGATCGGCGGCATGGCCGTCCCCGCGATCCTGTTCACCGTGGTCGTGCTGGCGTTCGGCGACACCGAGGCGGTGCGCGGGTGGGCGATCCCCACGGCGACCGACATCGCGTTCGCGCTCGCCGTCCTGGCGATCTTCGGCAAGGGCCTGCCGCCGGGCCTGCGGACGTTCCTGCTCACCCTCGCCGTCGTCGACGACCTGCTGGCCATCGTGGTCATCGCGGTCTTCTACACCGCGACGATCAACCTGATCGCGCTCGTGGCGGCGCTCGCCGGGGCAGCGCTGTTCGCCGTGGTGGTGCGGCAGCGCTGGGCGCGGTGGTGGGTGCTTCTGCCGATCGGGCTGGTGGTCTGGGGCTTCCTCCACGAGTCGGGTGTGCACGCGACGATCGCGGGCGTCCTGCTCGGGTTCGCGGTGCCCGCCCGCCCGCTCCGTGGCGAGTCGGTCGCGCGCACCGACACCTATGACGATCTCGTGCGACCGTTCTCGTCGGGCATCGCACTCCCGGTCTTCGCCTTCTTCGCGGCGGGCGTCACCGTGGTCGGCGCTGGCGACCCGCTGGCCGTCGTCGCCCAGCCGGTCGTGCTGGCCATCGTCCTCGGCCTGGTGGTCGGCAAGGCGGCCGGCGTCCTCGGGGTCACCCTGCTCGTGGTCAAGGCCACGCGCCTGCGGCTCCCCGCCGGGGTCGCGCCGCGCGACCTGCTGCCGATCGGCCTGCTCTGCGGCATCGGGTTCACCGTCTCGCTGCTGATCACCGGCCTCTCGTTCGACGACGGCGTGCACACCGACGGAGCCCGCTTCGCCGTGCTGCTGGGGACGCTGCTGTCGGCCGCGGGCGCGGCCGCGCTCCTGCGTCTCAGCGCGCGGCGGCAGCGTGATCCCGGCACCGGGACCGGCCCCGTCGCCGACGCGATCGACGGCGACGGCCCCGCGCTGGGCTACGGCGACGCGCGGTGATCCGGCCGGCGTGGACCGGGAGACCACGAATCCGAGCCGTCGTCAATGCCCCCGCGTGCCTGGTGCGCGCCCCCATCGTCGCGAATTATGATGCCCAGGTGCCCGACGCCTCGACGCCCACGCATTACTGGTACCCCTCGGGCTCGGATGACGCCGCGACCGCCCGCGAACGGGGTGTCGCGGTGCTGCAGGCCTTCCGCCTCTACCGAGCAGCCGAGGCGGCGATGCGCCGGCGCACCCGCGACTCCATGTCGATGGGTGAGAACGAGCTGCTCGTGCTCCGCTACCTCATCAAGGCCCAGGGCCAGGGGCGACTCGTCGGCCCCACCGAGCTGTCGCGCTACCTCGGCATCTCGACGGCGTCGACCACCGCGCTCATCGACCGGCTGCAGAAGTCGGGACACGTCGTGCGTCAGGCCCACCCGAGCGACCGTCGCAGCGTGCACGTCGTCGCCACGCCCAAGTCGGACGACGAGGTGCGGGCGACGCTCGGACGGATGCACGAACGAATGATCGCCGCGGTCGACGACATGACCGCCGATGAGGCGCGCGCCGTCATCGACTGCCTCGGGCGCCTGCAGCAGGCCGTCGACGAGGTGGACGCCCACGAGCCGGAGGCGGCCGTCGAGCGGCCGTCGACCGCCGGCGACGGCGAGTAACTCGACAACCGAGAAAGCCCGCAGATTGACATTCGTCAGCCCGGGTGGCGCGTGACAGCATGGGAACATGTGTTCTCATCCGGTGACCCCGACCGAGGACCGCTTCTCGATCGAAGGTCAGCTGGTCACCTCGTTCTCCGGCGTGGTCGCGCGGCTCGCAGCCGCCCACCCGGCGCTCGCCGTCGTCGACATCGAGCGGGTGGTGCTCCGCGAGTGGGAGGCCTTCAGCGCGGGCCGGCCGATCGTCGTCCCGGTCGGCGTCGAGGAGGGCGCCACCGAGATGCTCGGGGTCGACGCATCGGCGTCCCTCGACAGATAACGGTCGGGTGACGGCGCAACCCGTCGTTTTCTGGACCGCCGCGCGCGGGTTAGGCTCGCAGCGTGGGCCGATTCATCTACGACACGCTGGGGAACTCCGTCGAGATCGACGACCGAACCCTGGCGCATCTGCGCATCGTGATCATGAACAAGCTGCGCCGCTCCGAACCGTTCATGTTCGACATCGACCTGCCCCGCGGCGGTGAGCGCCGCAGCTACTGGATCCACCCCTCGGTTCCGTTGCAGTTCCACTTCTCGGGCAGCCGGCAGCCGCGGATCAACCGGCACTGGGTCGAGGAGCTCATGCAGGTCGCGAGCGGGCCAGCCGGACTGTCGCTCGTCCCCGAGCCAGCCGACGACGGCGCGCCCGAGGTCGGCTGAGTCTCAGGCGGACGCGTCGCTCCCCGGGTGACCGAGGGCGGCGGGATCGTCGAAGTGCTCGGCGATCACCATGATGCCGCCGGAGGAGTTCGCCGAGCTCGCCATCTCCTCGACCCATTCGCGACTGAGCGTGGTGGGCTCGGGGTCGTCGAAGACGAAGCGCAGCGGGATCGACGGGTGAAGCCAGATGGTGCTGCGGCCCGTGGGCTCACCGTCGGGGTGTCGCCACGACAGCGTGAAGCTCTCGCCGCGCCGGAGTTTGGTCGAGATGACCACCTTCAGATGCGCCAGCGTCCGGTCCTCGATGTGGATCGGCGCCGCGCCGTCTCCGTAGTAGATCGTGCCCACGGCGACAACATTAACGCCCGGAGGCGGATCAGTGGGGGCTTGTCAAGGTCTCGACGCCTCGCGGATGACGAGCGATATTGGTGGGCGATGAGCACCGTTCCCCGATCCGACGACGAGCCCGAGCGGCCGCACGAGTGGCTGCCTGAGGACGACCTGTTCGCCGACCTCCCGGCGTTCGACGTCATCGACGGCGAGCTGATGCCTCGCGGCCCTCGACGCGATCGGTGACCCAGGTCTCGTGGGCGATGGGGACGCGGGCGATCCCGACCGGGACGCGTTCGACCGGGCGGCCGCCGAGCTGCTGATCGTCCCGCCGTCCGGGTTCACGCGGGCCCGCAATGAGCGCGCGGCAGCGGAGTCGGGCGACCTGGGGCGGCGTATCCGAGCGCTGCGCAAGCCCACCGTCGCTGCGTGGGCGGTCAACCTGCTCAGCCACGACCACGCCTTCCGCGACGCCCTCGAACTGTCGGGTGCGCTGCGAGAGGCACAGGAGGATTTCGACGCGATCGAGCTGGCGCGGCTGGGACACCGGCGTCGGGCGCTCGTGTCGGCGCTCGCCGGTCGCGCTGCCGTGCTCGTCGAGCAGGCCGGCGTCGCGCTGGCCGCGGGCGCTCGCGACGAGGTGGAGCGCACCGTCAACGCGGCGATCGTCGATCCGGCCGCCGGCGCCGTCGTGGCGGCCGGGCGACTCGTCCGACCCCTCGACCCGGGCGCGTTGACTCCGGACGACCTGATGGAGCTCGTCGCCGGATCGTTGCCCGGCGCCCCGGACGACGTGGTCGCCGCGCGCGACGACCTGGCCGAGCGCCGTGCCCGCCGCGAGGCCGGCAGGCGGCGCCGGGAGGCCGAGAAGGCGGCCGCCGAGGCTCGACGCGTGCTCGGCCGGCGCGAGGCGGAGATCTCGTCCGCGCGGGAGCGCGCCGATCGGCTGCACGAGCGGGCCGAGGAGCTGCGACGTGACCTCGCCCGCGTGGCCGACGAGGCCGAGACCGCGGCTGCGGCGGTGGCTGCCCTCGAGCGCGGGGTGGGGGAGGCGCGCGATGCCGTGTCGGCCGCCGAGCGCAGGGTGCGAGCCGACGACGCCCCCGATCAATAGCATCGGGATATGGCTTCTTCTGCGGCGGCGCTCATCGACGACGCGCGGCGGCGACTAGCGGCGGCGCGAGCCCCGCGCGAGCGGCTCGGCGTGCGCCAGGAGGGTCGGCGCCTGCTCGGATTCGGCCGCGCGACCCGCATCCTGCCGGTCGGTGACGCTTGGCACGTGGGCGTGCTGCTCATCGCCGATGAGGAGGTCTTCGCCACGGGGGAGGTGCTGCGAGCGCGGGCGGAGGCCGTGCGCGGCTACACGGCCGAGTCGCAGCGTGCCCGATCCGAACGCGCGGCAGCGGCTTTCCGCGGCGGCTTCGCGGAGGGGGAGCCGGTGCATCTGGGTTGGTCGGCTGTCGACGTGGCACGAGTCGACGGCGGGGAGGTCTCCGGCCCGCTCGCGCGGGACGGAGACGTGGTCGCGGTGACCTTCGCGGCAGGCGCCCGCATGCCTCTCGCCGCGTACCTCGACGACCGGATCTCCCTGCAGTTCTGACTCCGGTCAGGAGTCCGAGCGGCCGCCGCTCAGACGCAGCCGTCGCGCCTCCGCGCGCTCCTCGGCCTCCTGCTTCGCCGTCTTCTCCATGCGTGCCGTGTCACGGGGTGGCAGCTGGATGCTGTCCTCCGCGGGCATCCCCGCCTGCAGCTCGCGACCCCGTTCGAGCTCGGCGTCGAACTCGGCACCGAACAGCAGGGCGAGGTTGGCGATCCACAGCCAGAGGAGGAACACGATGACCCCGGCGAACGAACCGTAGGTGCGCTCGTAGTTGGAGAAGTTCGCGACGTAGATGCCGAAACCTGCGGTCGCGATCGCGAGAACGGCGATCGCGATGAGCGCGCCCGCACTGATCCACCGGAACCTCGGCTGCTGGGCGTTCGGACCGAAGTAGTACAGCACGGCGACGAGCACGACGACGATCAGAGCGAGCACCGGCCACTTCGCGATCTGCCACACCAGGACGGCGGTGTCGCCGAGGCCGATGGCATCGCCGATCGCCTGCGCGACGGGCCCGGAGACCACGAGCAGGACGAGCGCGATGACCACCAGGATCACCGCGAGCACCGTCACCCCCAGCTGCTGCGGCTTGAGCTTGAGGAAGGGACGGCCTTCGTCGATCTCCCAGATGCGGTTCATCGCGCGACTGAAGGCGCCGACGTACCCGGAGGCCGACCACAACGCCAGCACGATGCCGGAGACGAGGGCGAAGCCGGCGGACGGCGAGCCGGCGAGCTCTTCGACGGGGCCTCGGAGCGTCTCCACCGTGGCACCGGGTGCGATCTGCCCCACGATGTCGAGGACGGCGTCCGCCGCCTGCTGACCCTGGCCGATCACGCCGAGGAGGGAGAACACCGCCAGCAGCCCCGGGAAGGCCGAGAGGACGGCGTAGTAGGTGAGGCCCGCCGCCAGATCGGGACTCTGGTCGCGGCCGAACTCGCGGAACGTGCGCTTGAGGACGTGTTTCCACGAGGGCTTCTCGACATCCGCGAGGGAGTCGGGCTTGGCCGGGTGCTCGGGGTCGCGTGCATCGGTGTGCGAGGACATGGAACTCTCCTGGGGAAGGTCGTGCCGGCGGGTGGAGGTCGGCCTCATCGTGACCGTGCACCGAGCCGGCGGCTGTCGGCCGCGGGCTCGGTGCACGGAGGGGGATCGCCGTGAGGCGGGTGAAGGTGCGTCAGCTGCCGCTGACGTTGTCGCGCGCCTCCTGGGTGCGATCCTTGACACTGTCGATGCCGTCCTGGGCGTCGCCCTTGACGGCGGAGACCGCCTCGGACGCGGTGTCCTTGACGGCGGAGGCGGCATCCTGCACCGGCTCCTTCAGATCCGAGCCGACCTGTTGGGCGACGCTCTTGGCCTCGTCGACCAGCGGCTGAGCCTGTTCCTTGACGTCGGCGGCGATCCTCTTCTCCGAGGATGACGCCGGGATCAGCGAGGCGACGAGCAGACCGCCCGCGAAGGCCATGAGCCCGACGGCGAGAGGGTTGCCTTCGGCCGTGGCGCCGACTTTGTGCGCCGCACTGGAGACGCCGCCCGAGACGGACGATCCAGCGCCGTGCAGTGAGGATCCAGCGTCGTCGGCCGCGCCCATGACGCGCTCGCGCACTGAGCCGAATGCTCCCTTGATCTTGTCGGTCTGACGGTGCGCGATCTTCGAAGGGGTCACCTTGTCGACGAGAGCGTCGGTGTCCTGGCTCAGTTCGCGACGCTTGCGCTCGATGTCGGCACGGATCGCTTCCGGTGAATCGGTCATCGGTTCTCCTCATTTCTCTTGAGTGCGTCGGGGATCTTCCCCAGGGTCTCCGCCGTTTGCGGTGCGCCTTGGACCTTCTTGAGCTGGCCGCGTCCGAGCACGAACAGCACGGCGGCGATCACGCCCCACAGCACGGCGACGATGACGCCGGACCAGCCGCGTCCCACCAGCTCGCCGAGTGCCCACCACAACGCGAGCGACAGGAAGAAGATGGCCATGAGTGCGGCGTATCCCGCGCCGCCGAGCATGCCGGCGCCCTTGCCGGCGCGGGCGCCGGACTCCTTCAACTCGGCCTTGGCGAGGTTGATCTCCTGACGCATCAGTTCGGAGAGATCGCGGGTCACCTCGCCCAGAAGGTCTCCGAGCGACGTGTTCGCGGCCTGCTGCTCGGAGGGGGTGGCGTCATCGGTCATCGCGGGTGTCTCCGATGCCCTCGGTGTACGGCTCGTCGCGAGACAGGCCCCGCGAGCTGTCGTACAGCGGGGTGGACTCGGCGGCGACGTCCGATGTCGTGACGGCCGGTGTCGCCGGGGAGCCGATCGGCTGATCCAGCGGGGCGCCGACCGGGGCGGGCGAGGGGGCCGACGGCGCAGCGGGAACCCCGCCGGCGGGCACCGGGGTTCCGACGCCGGTCGGGCGCGCGTCGCTGTCGGTGGTCGCGTCGTGCTCCTCCTTGGCGCTCTCGGTGAGAGCGCGCGTGAGGCGCCCCGCGACCACACCGGCGATCAGCGCGCCGGCGATGAAGACGCCCGGTCGGCGCCGCGCGAAGGTCTTCACCTCGTGCACGAGCGACCCGGGGTCTCGCTGCGCCAGCCAGTCCGAGGCTCCGCTCACGCGAGTGGACGCTTGACGGACGAGGTCGGTCGCGACGCCCGGGTTCTCTGATCCGTGCGCGAGCGAGTTCAACTCTTCGCCGATCGAGCGCAGTCCTTCCGCCACCCGCTGCTGCTGGGCCGCGGCCTGGTCGGTCAGCTCCTGCTTGGTCTGCGAATACACCTGCTTGGCCTGCGACTTCGCCTCGCCGACGACCCCCGCCGCCTCGTGCTTCGCCGTCTCGACGACGTGGCCGGCCTCGGCCTGTGCGGCATCCTTGACGCCGGTTGCCTCCTGCTTGGCCTTCCCGGTCGTGTCGGACGCTGATCCTGCCTGCGAGCCGTACGTCGGCTCACCGTGGTTCTGCGACATCGGTTCTCCTCTCGGTTCCGCTCTGCCTTCGCGGGGTGCCGATGTTCCGCCCCCTCGCATACGTCCGGCTCCGGGGTTGACGGCGGGTCCCCGCTGTGGAATGCGTGCGCGGGGTGGATCCCCTCGATCGCCGCCGATGTCGGAGGTGGGGAGTTCTCCCCATCGACCCGATGCTGCTCGGGTCGGTAGGTTCTTCAGTGTCAGCTCCGGAGGGGAGCTGGTTTATCTGACTTGAGGAGGGCCGTCATGGCTGATTTCGGTGCGTCTTATGGCGAGATGGAGCAGGTTGCGAACTCGCTGTCGCAGGCTCGTGATGACATTCAGGGGCAGCTGGACACCCTGAAGTCGCAGGTCGACACGCTGCTGGGTGATGACTTCAAGACGCAGCACGCGTCGGGCAAGTTCGGTGAGGGGTACTCCGAGCTGACGACGGGTCTGAAGAACGCGGTCGACGGCATCAACGACATGTCCGACTCGCTGCTGGGCATGATGCGCGCGATCCAGGACCTCGACCAGCAGCTCGCCGGCGGCTGATCCAGGGAGGGCGCGGCGGACACGGTATCCGCCGCGCTCCGTCCATCGTGCAATCTGAACCCTGGGGAGGGGAATCGTGGGTAACGGGGTCAAGGTCAACTACAGCGAGCTGGAGCCGCTGACGGCAGCTCTCGACGACATCATCGAGGAGTTCGATCGTGCAGGCGCACGTCGCGACGCGCTTCGTGACGGCGTCGCGCGTCCCTACGGGATGAGCGACCTGTACGACGCGGCCGACAACTTCGAAGGCCGGTGGGACGACCGCCGCAAGCGGTTGATGGGCAATTGCCAGAAAGTGCGCGATCACGCCCAGACCGTGATCGACGGCTTCCAGGAGTTCGACAGCGAGGCGTCCGCCTCCTTCGAAGAAGCATCGTGAGGGAGACCGCAGAATGAGTATGTCCATGCCCTCATCGCCCCGGGGGCGAGAGATCGACTACCTCGACGGCAACCCCGCCGACGTGGTGAACCGCGGCTCGGAGCTGACCTCGCTCGCAGCCGCCATGGCCAGCTCGGCCGACCTCCTCGACCGACTCGCGACCGACGGGTCCGACATGGAGGGCGACGCGATCGACAAGCTCCGCGAGCTGTCGGAAGAGGTCTATTCCGAGCTCCGACGTGCCGCGAACCTCTATCAGGCTGTCGGCCCCCACATCTCGGCCTATGGCACTCAGCTCGAGGCCTCGCAGCCGCGGATCCGCGTGATCGTGGACGAGCTCGCCGAGCTGTGGACCGCCTACACGCAGGCGCAGCAGGCCGCCGACCAGGCCGCGTGGTCGTCGCCGTCGTACCCGACGGGCGACGACGCCGACGACCCCGTGCTTCGGCAGCAGGCCGAGGACGAGTACGAGAGCGACCGGGATGCGGCCGCGGCGTCGGCGACGAACGCGCGGGGGGACTGGGACGCGCGAGCCGCCGACTACGACCTCGAGTACGACACCTGGTACGGCGCCTTCTCGTCCGCGGCGGCCGGCATCCGTGAAGACACGAGCAACTCCATCGAGGACAGCTGGGACGACGACTTCCGCGGCTTCCTCGAGACGGCCTCGGCCGTCCTCGCCGTGGCGGGCATGGTGTTGGCGGTTCTCGCCATCGTCGTCGGTGGGCCGATCATCGCGCTCATCGGAACGATCGTCGCCGTGGCTGCCCTCGTCGTGACCATCGCGCAGATGGCCTATGGCGACGCCGACGGCTGGGACCTGGCCTTCGCCGTCATCGGCGTCATCCCCTTCGGCTCCATCGTCGGGAAGTTCTCCGGAGCGGCCGGCGAGAGCATGTCGTTCGCGCAGGACTTCGCGCGGTGGACCGGCCGCGGTTCGGCCAGCGTCAGCGACTGGGCGGCGGGCATGAACGCCTTCCACGGGATGACCTTCGTCGAGGGCGCGGGCAACTTCGCCTCGCAGCTGTTCAGCGGCAAGACCGTCGATGAGTGGTCTCGTGTGCCGGGCACCGCGATCGGCGCCGTCGACACCCTCGTGAGCACCTCCCACGCCCAGTACTCCCTGGTCTCAGACGTCATCGGCTGGGCGAGCGGATCGAACGCGGCCACGGTCGGCGAGGCGTTCGACTGGAATCACCGTCTATGGTCGTGATGCGCGAGTTCACGATCGCCGATGATGACTTTCCAGGGAGCTGATGTGGCGGGTTTGCGATCCGAGATCCTCGGCGAGGCCGAAACCGGCCGGCGATTCCGGATGATGCTGCCCCCGGGGTGGGAGGCGCACGACCTGAGCGATCGTTCCCGAGACGCATTGCTCGATCGAGCCGGAGCGCGGCTCGCGCGGCAGCACCGTCCCGATCTGTTCGCCTCGCTCAGCGGGCAGGTCGAACGGGCCGTGAGCGCGATGCGCTCGCAGCAGGCGGTCGCCCTCGCCTTCGCGGGAGATGATTCGCCGACGTGGTCTCTGGGCGCGGCGAGCCTGGTGGCCGCCGTCCGCGTGGGCACGCCGCAGGTGCCGCTCGACGACATCGTGAGAAGCGCGATCAGCCGCGGCGGCGTCGCGATCGACGACGAGTTCAGGATCGTGCGCTGGACCGAGCGGCGACCGGTCTCGATGGAGGACGTCGACCTCGACACGACGATGGTGAACTACCTCATCCCCGTGCCGGGGACCAACCGCGGCAAAGCCGTGCAGTGGACTCTGACCATTCCTCACGAACGCGATCGAGCCGGGGACGACCCGCGACTCGAGAAGTGGGTGGAGCTCATGGATGCGCACGTCGCCACCTTCCAATGGGATGCCGAGAGATGAACGTCCGATATCGCTACGACACCAACCGGGTCATCCCCATTCCGTCGGGGATGGACGACGACGACACGGGCCGCGCCTGGGCGCGGACAGCTGCTGTCGAGTACGCCGCGCACATCAGGGACGAGATCGCGCTGGATGAGGCAGCGGTCTCTCGGATCGAGAACTTGGCCGCCGATCTCGTTCGGGCTTCGCGAGACGGCCGGTCGGCCGCGCTGTTCTTCCTGCCCGAGCCACAGATCGCCGCGCCCTTCACCGTCATGTACTCGCCGGACCGGCCGAGTCGAGACGAGCAGGAGGACTTCCTGTGGCCACGATCGTGCCTGTTGCGCCCCGTCCACGAGATGATCTCGGCTGAGGGGCTGGGGGCAGGCTCGTCCGTCGCGCTCGTGCAGCGCGTGCAGGAGCGGACGTTCGCGGAGCGGCGGTGGCTGTTCCTCGGAGAGCGGGGGGCGGTCGCGGTCACCCTCGGTCCTGTTCCGGTTCCGATCCTGTCGATCGTCGACCCGCTGACCGAGACGATCATCGACACGCTCGCGGTCGACGAGTACGTCCCGGAAGCCCGGGGGGACGGCGCGAGGCAGATCGCCGACGCCTTCGAGCGCGACGAGGAAAGATGGGTGGTATGAGCGCACGCCCCCTCGAACCGCTGGTCGATGATGCCCCCACCTGGGATGCGGTGCTCTGGTGGCGCCTGGAGCTGCGGTCCCTGGATGACGCGCCGTACACCCAGCGAGCGGTCGCCGTCCTCGGCCCGAAGGCCGCGTGGGAGAAGGAGTACGGGCGGGCATCGGCGGGCGGTTGTCTGCAGACCCTTCTCTACGTCCTCTCCATCGCGGCGCCCACCGTCGGCGCGGGCTCGATGCTCCTGTGGGCGTTGCGCGCCGAGGGCGGCCAGATGCCGCTGGAGCTGGCGGGCGTCGCGTCGCTGGTGAGCGTGGCGATCACCGTCGTCACCGAATCGATCCACCGCAATCGACCGCGGGCCACCGCGATGGCAGCGGTGCGCAGGCTCTATCTCGCGCACATCGTGCCGGGGCTGATCACCCTCGGCATCGCTGTCTCGGGGTCGCTCAGCGACCCGGATTCCGGCGCGCCCCTCTGGTGGCTGGCGCCGGTCCTTGCGGACATCGCTCTGTACGCGGGCCTGTGGGTGCGTCGGGCCACGGTGAAGACCGGCCCGCGGAATCCGATCGAGAACGTCGAGCAGACCGTGAGCGAGCTCGCACCAGAGGTGCGCGACCACGTCCTCGCGGGCCGGAACGCCGCGGTGGATCGGCTTCTGGAGCAGGGCAAGATCGACGCCGAGACCGCGTCGCGTGCCAAGCTGAGCGCCCTCGGCATGATGTCGCTGACCGTGGCGCGCGAGGAGCGCTCGTCGTACTACCCCGAGGAGCACGAGGGCATCGACCCTCGGTGACCCGGGAACGAGCCCCCCGCGGGAGCTTGTCAAGTCCACCGGGCCAGGTGGTCCGCCCTGAGTAGTGTGAGCCTCACAAACAGGGGAGATCACATGCAGGTTTGGCCGGGTTCCGCGTATCCGTTGGGCGCCACCTTCGACGGCAACGGGACGAACTTCGCGCTGTTCAGCGAGGGCGCCGAGAAGGTGGAGCTGTGCCTGTTCGACGAGGACGGCACCGAGACGTGTGTCGACCTGCGCGACGTCGACGCATACGTCTGGCACGCCTACCTTCCCAACGTGCAGCCGGGGCAGCGCTACGGTTACCGCGTCCACGGGCCGAACGACCCGGCGTCGGGCAAGCGCTTCAACCCGAGCAAGCTGCTGCTCGACCCGTATGCGAAGGCCGTCGAGGGTCAGATCGACTGGGGTCAGCCCGTGTTCGGGTACGACTTCGGTGACCCCGACTCGTTCAACGAGGAGGACTCCGCGGCCCACATGATGAAGGGCGTCGTCATCAACCCCTTCTTCGACTGGGCGGGCGACCGGCTTCCGAAGATCCCCTACGCCGAGAGCGTCATCTACGAGGCCCACGTGAAGGGCCTCACGCAGCTGCATCCCGACATCCCCGAGGACATCCGCGGTTCGTACGCGGGTATCGCTCACCCGGCGGTCATCGAGCACCTCAAGAAGATCGGCGTCACCGCGCTCGAGCTCATGCCGGTGCACCAGTTCGTCAACGACTCCACACTGCAGGAGAAGGGTCTTTCGAACTACTGGGGCTACAACACCATCGCGTTCTTCGCCCCGCAGAACACCTACTCCTCGACCGACGGCCACGGCCAGCAGGTGCAGGAGTTCAAGGCCATGGTCAAGGCCCTGCACGCGGCGGGCATCGAGGTCATCCTCGACGTGGTCTACAACCACACCGCGGAGGGCAATCACATGGGCCCGACGTTGTCGATGCGCGGCATCGACAACGAGGCCTACTACCGCCTCGAAGACGACGACAAGCGCTACTACACCGACTACACCGGCACCGGCAACAGTCTCAACGTCGGCAATCCCCACGCGCTGCAGCTCATCATGGACTCGCTGCGATACTGGGTCACCGAGATGCACGTCGACGGCTTCCGCTTCGACCTCGCCGCCACCCTCGCCCGCGAGTTCTACGACGTCGACCGCCTGTCGGCGTTCTTCGAGCTCGTGCAGCAGGACCCGATCGTCTCGCAGGTCAAGCTGATCGCCGAGCCGTGGGACATCGGCCCCGGCGGCTACCAGGTGGGCAACTTCCCGCCGCAGTGGACGGAGTGGAACGGCAAGTACCGCGACACCGTCCGCGACTTCTGGCGGGGCGAGGCCTCGACGCTCGGTGAGTTCGCCTCGCGTCTGACCGGCTCGGCCGACCTGTACGAGCACGACGGCCGGTGGCCGGTGGCATCCATCAACTTCGTCACGGCTCACGATGGCTTCACCCTGCGCGACCTGGTGTCGTACAACGAGAAGCACAACGACGCCAACGGCGAGGACGGCAACGACGGCGAGTCGCACAACCGCTCCTACAACATGGGCGTCGAGGGGCCCACAGACGACCCCGAGGTGCTGACGATGCGCGGTCGGCAGCAGCGCAACTTCCTCGCGACGCTGCTGCTGAGCCAGGGCGTTCCGATGATCTGCCACGGAGACGAACTCGGTCGCACGCAGCAGGGCAACAACAACGGCTACGCGCAGGACAATGAGCTGACCTGGATCCACTGGGACCAGGTCGACCAGCCGCTCATCGAGTTCACCGCGGCTCTTGCTCGCCTGCGCCGGCTGCACCCCACGTTCCGCCGCAGCCGATTCTTCGACGGCCGACCGGTGCGTCGGGAGGAGGGCGCCCCGCTGCCCGACATCGTGTGGCTGCGGCCGGACGGCAGCGCGATGCAGCCCGAGGACTGGGATTCCGGCTTCGGCCGCGCCGTCGCGGTGTTCCTCAACGGCGACGGCATCCGCGAGCGCGATCGTCGTGGCGAGGACATCTCGGACGACCACTTCTTCGTCCTGTTCAACGCGGGCGACGAGCAGGTCGACTTCGCCGTGCCCTCCGATGACTACAGCGACCGCTGGGAGGTCCTCATCGACACCAGCGGCGAGCTCGTCGGCTCGGAGCCGCTCGAGGGCGGCAAGTCGATCGGCGTCCGACCGAAGTCGCTCGTCGTTCTCGGCGAGTACGTCGAGCCCGAGCCGGAGGTCGATCACTCGGTCGCGGCGTCGCTCGCAGCCGGCTACACCTCGCCGATCGACATCGTCAGCGCCGAGGCCCCCACCCCGGAGGTGCCCGGACGATGACGACCCCGGTCTCGACGTATCGGCTGCAGATCCGGCCGGGCTTCGATCTCGACGCGGCGGCCGGGCTGACCGACTACCTTCGCGAACTCGGGGTCGACTGGGCGTATCTCTCGCCGCTGCTCGCGGCGGCCGAGGGGTCGGACCACGGTTACGACGTCGTCGACCCGACGAAGGTCGATCCGCGGCGCGGCGGGCCCGAGGCGCTCGCGCGCTTCGCGGCCGCCGCCCGTGACGCCGGTCTCGGCGTGCTCGTCGACATCGTCCCGAACCACCAGGGGGTCGCCGTACCCGCGGAGAACCCCTGGTGGTGGGACGTGCTGCTCCGCGGCCGCGACTCGGTGCACGCTGCGGCGTTCGACATCGACTGGGACCACGGCGGCGGCAAGCTGAGCCTCCCGATCCTGGGCGCCCCGCTGCGGGACGCCGTCGCCGCGGGTGAGATCGAGGTCTCGCCAGCGCGCGGCGACGAGGCGCACGGGGCCACGGGCGTGGCGCGCTATTACGACCACGTGCTGCCGCTGGCCGACGGGACCGCCCCGGCGGCGGCGACGACCGACCCGGCCACGGTGGACGCCGTGCTCGCCGCGCAGCATTGGCGTGCCGGCTTCTGGCGTGACGATGCCACCGAGCTCAACTACCGCCGGTTCTTCGCGGTGACCACCCTCGCCGGTGTGCGCGTGGAGCTGCCGGAGGTGTTCGAGGCCAGTCACGCCGAGATCCTCCGCTGGCTGCGCGAGGGCCTCGTCGACGGTCTGCGGATCGACCACCCCGACGGCCTCGCCGACCCGGGCGGCTATCTCGATCAGCTGGCGCAGGCGACCGGCGGCGTGTACGTCGTGGTCGAGAAGATCCTCGAGCACGCCGCCACCGACCACCCCGAGCAGCTGCCCGCATGGTGGGCGACGGCCGGGACGACCGGGTACGACGCGATGGCCGAGCTCGACCGGGTGCTCATCGATCCGGCCGGCGAGAGCGCGCTCGACGAGCTCGACGCGGCACTGCGCCCCGACGGCGCCGACGCGGGATACGACGACGTGGTGCGCGTGGCCAAACGCGCGGTCGCCGACACGATCCAGGCCGCCGAGGTCGGTCGTCTGGTGCGGAGCCTCCCCGCGGACGTGCGCGAAGAGCTCGGAGACGACCTCGCCCGCGACGCGTTCGCCGAGCTGCTCACGAGCTTCTCGGTCTACCGGGTCTACCCGCCGGCCGGCAGTGAGCTGGTGGCCGAGGCCGTGGCCGCGGCATCCGCTGCGCGTCCCGACCTGGCCGAGGCGGTCGCCGTCCTCGCCCCGCTGGTGACCTCGGGTGACACCGAGCTCAGCCGCCGGTTCGGGCAGACCACCGGCCCCGTGATGGCCAAGGGCGTCGAGGACACCGCGTTCTATCGCTACCCGCGCCTCGGGACGCTCACCGAGGTGGGCGGCGACCCCGGCGTGTTCGCGCTCGACGTGGCCGGCTACCACCGTGCACAGGCGCAGCGGCAGGCCTCCTGGCCGCACGCTCTGACCTCGCTCAGCACGCACGACACCAAGCGCAGCGAGGATGTGCGCGCGCGCCTCTCGGTGCTCGCCGAGATGCCGCAGCGCTGGACCGAGACGCTCGACCGCCTGCGCGCCGTCGCCTCGACCGGCGACGGCCGCTTCGACGACCTCCTGTGGCAGGCGATCGTCGGCGCCTGGCCGGCGGCCGACGCGCGTCTGCACGACTACGCCGAGAAGGCCGCTCGCGAGGGCGGGATCGTCACGTCGTGGTCGGACCCCGACGAGAACGGGGAGGCGCGCGTGCACGCGCTGGTCGACGCGGCCGACGGAGCTGCGCGCGAGATCGTCGAGGGGCTCGTCGCCGAGGTCACCGCCCCCGGGCGCTCGAACTCGCTGTCGATGAAGCTGCTGCAGCTCACCGCACCCGGCGTGCCCGACGTCTATCAGGGGACCGAGCTCTGGGACCTCTCGCTCGTCGACCCCGACAACCGCCGCGACGTCGACTTCGCCGAGCGACGCGAGCTGCTGGCGCGGCTCGACGCCGGCTGGCATCCCGAGGTCGACGACTCCGGAGCCGCGAAGCTGCTCGTCGTCTCGCGTGCGCTGCGACTGCGGCGAGATCGCCCCGAGCTCTTCACCCGCTACGCCCCGCTGCCGGTCATCGGGCCGGCCGGCGACCACGCCGTCGCCTTCGATCGCGGCGGCTCCGTCACGGTCGCCACGCGGCTGCCCGTGGGCCTCGCCGCCCGCGGCGGGTGGGCCGACACCGTCGTGCTCGTCCCGCCGGGACGTCACATCGACCAGCTGACGGGCCGGGCATGGGAGGGCGGGGCGGTGCGTCTGGCCGACCTCCTCGACACCTACCCGGTGGCACTGCTGGCGCGACAGGAGTCCTGAGCGTCCGTCCCGCCCGAGGACCGCCGTCGGTGCACCTCGGGCGGGCGCTTGTTTACGCACTGTGAAGGACGGTTTGGTGCCGACGGGGTCCGGCGTGGTGGGGTGTGTGCATCCCACGTCGTTCTGCACCTCCAGGAGACCTCATGCCTCGCTTCGCCCGTGCACTCCTCGCGACGGCCTCCGCCGTCGCCGCCGCCGCGCTCATCGCCGGCTGCTCCGCCGGCACGACCTCCGGTGCCGCAGGGGAGGCCGGCGAGCCGCAGGACGGCGGAACGCTCACCTACCTCGAGCCGCAGGCGTGGACGACGCTCTACCCGCCCAGCGCCGGCTTCTACCCAAACGGCGGCATCGTCAACAACATCACCGACCGGCTGCTCTACCAAGATCCCGAGACGCTCGAGCTCGAACCGTGGATCGCGACGGAGTACACCGTCAACGCCGACGCCACGGAGTACACCTTCACGATCCGCGACGACGTCACCTACTCCGACGGCAGCGCGCTGACGCCCGAGAACGTCGTCAAGAACATCGACCTCTACGGTCGAGGCGACACCGAGCGAGCCCTGCCCGTCTCGGAGGCCATCAACAACTACGACCGCGGCGAGGTCACGGGCGACGACACGGTGACGTTCCGCTTCACCGCTCCGTCGCCGGGCTTCGCCCAGGCGGTGTCGACCATCAACTCCGGTCTGCTCTCGGACGAGACCCTCGACCGGGCGAGTGAAGGATTCGGTCCCGGAAACGCCGAGGACATCGTCGGAAGCGGCCCCTTCGTCGTCTCCGCCGAGGATCTGGGTACGAAGACGACCCTGTCGTCGCGCGACGACTACGACTGGGCGCCCGACTCGCTCGAGCACCAGGGCGCCGCCCGTCTCGACGGTGTGGAGTTCATCGTGGCCGCGGAGGACAGCGTCCGCGTCGGCACGGTCGTGGCGGGGCAGGCCGACATCGCGCGTCAGATCGAGGCGCCCGACGAGGCCCAGTTCGCCGCCGGCGGACTCTCGCTGGTGGCATCCGCGACGAACGGCGTCAACAACGGTCTGAGCTTCCGGTTCGGCGACGACCGGCTCTCCGACATCCGCGTCCGGCAGGCGATCATCGCCGGCATCGACCGGCAGGAGATCATCGACACCCTCTTCACCGACAACTACCCGCTGGCCACCGGCGCACTCGCCACCACCGCGCTGGGATACATCGACACGTCCGACTCCTACGTCTACGACCCGGATGCGGCGGCCGACCTCCTCGACGAGGCCGGGTGGTCGCTCGGCTCCGACGGCGTGCGCGAGAAGGACGGTCAGAAGCTGGAGCTCACGTTCAACGAGGCGTTGCCGCAGCCGCGCTCCCGCGAGGTCGTGACGCTCATCCAGGAGCAGCTGGCCAAGATCGGCATCCAGGTGGAGCTCTTCTCGGGCGACCAGGCCGCCCAGACGGCCGCGTCGGCCGACATCGGCCAGATCCAGGTGTACCACTCCATGGTCGGCCGGGCCGATTTCGATGTGCTGAAGTCGCAGTACTTCTCGGGCAACCGCAACACCCTCCTCAACCGCGACCCGGCGAGCGGCTCGGTCCGCGACCCCGAGCTCGATCGCCTCCTCGCGGCGATCGCCTCCGAGCCGACCACCGAGCAGCGGCAGGAGGCGTCGGCGGCCGCGCAGCGCTATCTCGCCGAGAACGCCTACATCCTCCCGATCTTCGAGGAGCCGCAGGTGTTCGGTGTCGGGCCGACGGTGCACGGGTTCTCGACCGAGTCCGTGGGACGCCCGTCGTTCTACCAGACCTGGCTCGCGCAGTGACGAGCCCGGTCGGGACCGGCCGGGCGCCGTCGGCGGGGCGGCCACGGCCGTGACGACGTACGTGCTGCGTCGGATCGGGCAGGCGCTGCTCGTGCTCGTGCTCGCCTACACCGTCGCGTACCTGCTGCTGGCGGCGCTGCCGGGCGACGCCGTCATCGCCCGGTACGCCAATCCCGAGCTCGGTCTCACCGCCGAGCAGGTGCAGGCCATCCGAGAGGCGCTCGGTGCCGACCAGCCCCTCATCGTGCAGTACGTCCGATCGATCGCGGGATTCCTCACGGGCGACTTCGGATACTCGGTCAGCAGCGGCGCCGCCGTCTCGGACCTCATCGCGACGGCGCTGCCCCCCACCCTCGTGCTCGCCGTCCTGGGTCTCGCCGTCGCCGTCGTCCTGGCCGTGACGATCGCCTTCACCGCGACCTACGGTGCCGGACGCTGGCTGCGCCGCCTGTTCCGCGGGCTTCCCCCGCTGTTCGTCTCGCTCCCGGTCTTCTGGATAGGCATCATCCTCATCCAGGTGTTCTCGTTCCGGCTGGGACTCATCCCGGCGATCGGAGCCGACCCGGTTCAGGCGCTGGTGCTGCCGGTGCTGACCCTCGCCATCCCGATCGCGGCGCCGTTGGCCCAGGTGCTGACGCGCAGCATCGACGAGGTCAGGGAGCAGCCCTTCGTCACCGTCGTTCGCGCCCGCGGCGCGAGCACATCCTGGCTGCTGTGGCGCAACGTCGCGCGGAACGCGCTGCTGCCCACCCTCACGATGGGCGGCCTGCTCTTCGGAGAGCTCGTCGGCGGGGCGGTCGTCACCGAGACCGTCTTCGCGCGCGCCGGCATCGGCCAGCTCACCGCCCAGGCCGTGCAGACGCGCGACACCCCGGTGCTGCTGGCCGTCGTCGTGATCTCGACGGTCGCCTTCGTGACGATCAACCTGATCGTCGACCTCCTCTACCCCGTCCTCGACGCGCGCCTGCGAACCGGCGCTCGTCGTGGTCGCCGCAGCCCGTCGTCGGGAGCCGCAGCCGTGGGCGCGGCCGCCGCGACGGGCGCGAGCGCAGCGGCGGACGTCTCGACAGATGCCATCTCGAACGGAGCGGGACGATGACCGCGCTCATGCCCCCGCCCGGCTCCGTCGAGCCCGGCCCCGTCCCGACGGCGCCGGCGCGCTGGCGCTCGCTCGTGCGGCCGGGGCTCGTCGTCCCCGCGGTCGTCGTGCTCGTCGCCCTCGCGTGGGCGCTCGCCCCCGGGCTGTTCACGGGGCAGAGCCCGACCGAGACGGTCGCCGCCTCGCTGCAGGCGCCGAGCGCCGCGCACTGGTTCGGGACGGATGCCACGGGGCGCGATGTCTACGCGCGCGTCGTGCACGGCGCATCGCAGTCGATCGTGGGAGCCCTCGTCGCGGTGCTCGTCGGGCTCATCGCGGGCAGCGCGATCGGCATCACCGCAGGCGCCGTCGGCGGGGCCGTCGACGACGTGCTGATGCGTTTCGTCGACGTGCTGCTGGCCATCCCGGGTCTGCTGCTGTCGCTCAGCGTCGTCATCCTGCTCGGTTTCGGCACGACCAACGCCGCCATCGCGGTGGGGGTCACCTCCATCGCCGTCTTCGCCCGCCTCGCCCGCTCGCAGGTCGTGAGCGTGCGGGTCAGCGACTTCGTCGAGGCCGCCTACGGCTCGGGCTCGACGGCCGCCGGCGTGCTGTTCCGGCACATCCTGCCGAACTCGCTGACGCCGGTCCTCGCGCTCGCCGCATTGCAGCTCGGATCGGCGATCCTGCAGATCTCGACTCTGGGCTTCCTGGGGTACGGCGCGCCCCCGCCGACGCCCGAATGGGGGCTCCTGATCGCGGAGGGGCGCGACTACGTCGCGACCGCCTGGTGGCTCACCGTGCTGCCGGGCGCCGTCGTCGCCGTCGTCGTGCTCGCCACCAACCGCCTCAGCCACGCCATCCAGGGAGGTGCCGAGTGAGCGCGCGACCCCTGCTGGAGATCCGCGACCTCGCCGTCCGCTACCGCACGCGCCGCGGACCGGTCGATGCCGTGCGCGGCGTCTCGCTCGATGTGGCCGCCGGGGGCGTCACGGCTCTGGTGGGAGAGTCGGGCTCGGGCAAGTCGTCGGTCGCGCAGTCGGTCATCGGACTGCTCGCCGGCAACGGCAGGGTCGCGGGCGGCTCGATCCGCCTCGACGAGCGCAGCGGCGGGCCGGTCGAACTCGTCGGACTCGCCGAGCGCCGCTGGCGACAGCTGCGCGGACGATGCATCGGTCTCATCCCGCAGGACCCCGGCAGCTCCCTCAACCCCGTCGCGACGATCGGCGCGAGCGTCGCCGAGCCGCTGCGGATCCATGGCTGGCGTGACGGCGCGCGCATCCGTGCGCGCGTGATCGACCTCCTCGACCGCGTCGGCATCGACGACCCGGAGGCGCGCGCACGTCAGTATCCGCACGAGCTGTCGGGTGGGATGCGGCAGCGCGTGCTGATCGCCGCCGCGATCGCCCTCGAACCCGAGCTGGTCATCGCCGACGAGCCGACGAGCGCCCTCGACGTCACGGTGCAGCGCACGGTCCTGGACCTGCTCGACGAGCTGCGGCGCGAGACCGGCACCGGCATCCTGTTCATCACGCACGACCTCGCCGTCGCCGCCGACCGCTCGGACGACATCGTCGTGATGCGGGACGGCCAGGTGCAGGAGTCCGGCCGTTCGGCGTCGGTGCTCGCCTCACCGTCGTCGCCCTACACCCGCACCCTGTTGGCCGATGCCCCCTCACTGGCACGCGTCGTCGCTCGCGAGGCGCCGAGCGTCGACACGAGCGAGCCGCCCCTCGTCGCGGTGCGAGGCATTCGTCAGGAGTTCGCACGCCCGGGGCGCGCCCCGCTCGTCGCCGTCGACGACGTCTCGTTCGTCGTGCCGCGCGGGACGACTCATGCGCTCGTGGGCGAGTCGGGATCGGGCAAGACGACGATCGGGCGCAGCATCGCCGGCTTCCACCGCCCGACGGGCGGCACCGTACGGGTCGGCGACACCGAGGTGACCGCCCTGCGCTCGCGCCGGGAGTTCCACCGGACGACACAGCTCGTCTACCAGAACCCCTACGCGTCGCTCGATCCACGTCAGACGATCTCCGCCGTCCTCACCGAGCCGCTGCGCAACTTCGGCATCGGCAGCCGCGCCGACCGCGCGGAACGTGTCGCGCACCACCTCGAGCTCGTCTCGCTCGCACCCGAGATCGGGCTGCGGCACCCGCGCGAGCTGTCGGGCGGGCAGCGCCAGCGCGTCGCCATCGCCCGGGCGTTGATCGTCGAACCACAGCTCGTCGTGCTGGACGAGGCCGTCTCGGCGCTCGACGTGACCGTCCAGGCCCAGATCCTGCGCCTGCTCGCGCGGCTGCAGGACGACCTCGACCTCACCTACGTCTTCATCTCGCACGACCTGGCCGTCGTCCGGCAGGTCAGCGACACCGTCTCCGTGCTCCGCCGCGGCGTCCAGGTCGAGCAGGGACCCGTGGCCCGCGTGTTCGACGCGCCGCAGCACGACTACACGAGGCGATTGCTCGACGCCATCCCCGGCACGGGGCTGCGCTCGTCGGCCCTGCCGGCAGCCGAGGGTTCCCCGACCGCAACGAATCAGGAGGCCACAGCGTGAGTGGACCACGACTGGGATTCTTCACACGCCTGCTCGAGGACACGACCGCGGCCGAGCGCTACCGGTTCGCGATCGAGCAGATCGAGCAGGCCGAGCGATCCGGCTTCGCGTCGGGATGGGTCGCGCAGCATCACTTCGGCGAGGACGAGGGCGGGCTGCCCTCGCCCTTCGTGCTCCTCGCCGCGGCCGCCGAGCGCACCTCGCGCATCGGCCTCGCGACCGCCGTGCTCACCCTGCCCATCGACGACCCGCTGCGCGCGGCGGAGGACGCCGCGGTCCTCGACCTGCTCAGCGGCAACCGGGTGCAGCTGGGCGTCGCATCGGGGGGCACGCCGTCGTCGTTCGCCGCGTTCGGGCACGACCCCGACCGACGGCGCGAGATCTTCGACGACCACCTCGCCGTCTTCACGGATGCGCTCGCCGGCCGCGGGGTGCGCGGCACGGACTCGCGCATCTACCCCGCTGCCGGAGACCTCGGCGAGCGGGTCTGGCAGGCGACCTTCTCGGTCGACGGCGGCCGTCGTGCGGGAGCGCGCGGTGACGGTCTGCTGCTGTCGCGGACGCAGCCGCGGACCGCCCGGGAACCGGGCGCGCCCCTGCACGACCTGCAGCTCCCGATCATCGCGGCGTACCGGGATGCTCTCCCCGAGGGCGCGCCGGTGCGGGTGCTCGCCTCGCGGACCGGCCTGGTCGTCGATCCCGAGAACCGCACGCGGGCGCTCGAGCTCGCCGAGGACGGTCTGCGGCGGCTCGCGGCGACGATGCACGGAACCGACGTCGACGGCGTCGGCATCGACGAGCTCGTGCGCATCACCGACACGCACGTCGGCACCGTCGACGAGGTCGTGTCGTCGCTCGCGCGCGATGAGACGCTCGCGGCAGCGACGGACGTGTCGTTCCAGGTCCACTCGATCGCGGCGACGCACGAGCTCACGCTGCGCTCCCTGCAGCTGCTGGCCGAGGAGGTCGCGCCCCGGCTGGGGCTGTCGGTCGGTCCCGAGGCGGTGCGTTCGCTCCACGGCGCGCACCGGACGACCGGCGCCATCGCCGCAGGATCCGCCCCCGCACCCCGCTCGACCCACCACCGTGAGGAGACCACCGCGTGACCACCGCATCCGCAGACATCATCGACCTGCTCGCCGGCATCCGCCCCGGCGATGCGCTCTCGCGCGTTCGGGATTCGCGAGAGCAGGCGCGCGAGAACGCCCAGCGCAGCTTCGAGGCGCTCCTCGAGCCCGCCGACCCGGGCAGCCTCCCCGTGGCCGAACGGTACGCCGTCGCCGCGTTCGTGGCCGAGCTCCACGGCTTCCCGCAGGCGGTGTCGTTCTATGGCGACCTCCTCGACGACGAGGCGCCGGCACTCGCGGTCGCCGTCCACGCTGCAGCCGAATCCGCGCGCGCGAGCGGACCGTACGGGCGGTACCGCGAGCCGGGGCTGCGGTCGGAGGACCTCGACGGGCCGCACTGGTCGGCCGAGCCCGCCGCCGTGCCGGCGCTCGGCGAGCGGCTGGCCACCGCCCTCGCGCACGCCCACCTCCTGGTGTTCCGGCCGCGCGAGGCCCGACCGGAACACCTCCGGGCGCTCGTGTCGGCCGGGTGGAGCGCCGACGACATCGTCACCCTCTCTCAGCTCGTCGCCTTCCTCGCGTTCCAGCTGCGCAGCGCCTGGGGGCTCCGCGTGATCGCGGGCCATGCGGTCTCGGCCGTCGACCCGGCATCCGTCGAAGGAGCATCCTCATGACCAGTCCCGTCACCGACCACGCCGAGCTCGCCCGCCCGGAGGCGTTCACCCAGGAGGGCCTCGGGTGGGTGCCGTGGCTCGAGCCCGTCGCCGAGGACGACCTCACCGCTCAGCAGCGCGATGCGCTCATCGAGCCGGCGCGTGCGAAGATGCCCTACTTCCGTCTGCTGGCCCGCGACCCCGAGGCGCTTCGCGCCCGGACGCTGACCGACCTCGACATCTTCTTCAACGTCTCGGGAGGCATCGGGAGGGCCGAGCGCGAGCTCGCCGCCGCGGCCACATCGCGCCGGAACGGGTGCGTGTTCTGCGCCTCCGTCCACGCGGCGGCGGCGACCCGCGAGTCGGGGCGTCGCGATGACGTGCAGCGCCTCCTCGACGAGGGTACGGGCGCCGACGTCGGTGACGAGACCTGGAACGCCGTCGTCGCGGCATCCGTCGCGCTCGCCGACACCCCGCTCGCCTTCGACGGAGCGGACGTCGACCGTCTGGTCGCCGCGGGCCTCGACGTCGCGGAGATCGTGGACGTGGTCAACGGCGCCGCCTTCTTCAACTGGGCGAATCGGCTCATGCTCTCGCTCGGCGAGCCCGAGGTGCCCGCGCGCCGCCGCGCGACCGAGGGGAGTGACGCATGAGCATCCCGACCCGACTCGATCACGTCGTCATCGCCGGCCCCGACCTCGCCGAGCTGGTCGCCTGGTTCGCCGCCCGCACCGGCGTGACCGCCGCCCCGGGCGGCGCGCACCCGACGGGAACCGCGAACGCGCTCGTCGCGCTGACGATCGACGGCCGCCGCGGGCCGCAGTACCTCGAGCTGATCGGTCCCGACCCGGACCGGAGCGATCGTGCACTGCCCGCGACGTTCGACATCGCGTCGCTCGAGGCGCCGTCCGTCCAGGCGTATGCGGTCCATCCCGACGACATCCAGGCGACCGTCCACCACGCTCGAGAGCACGGCTACGACCCGGGCGACGTCGGCGACCTGTCGCGCCGCACCCCCGCCGGAGAGCTGCTGGAATGGCGGCTGACCCGCGGTCCGGGGCAGCGGCTGGACGTGCCGTTCCTCATCGACTGGGGGAGGACGCCGCACCCCGGCCTCGCCGACATCCCCACGATCGAGCTCGTCTCGTTCGAGCGTGTCGAGCCGGACCCCGGAACCCTCCGACCGGTGATCGACGCGCTCGGTCTCGGCGACGGGGCGGCGCCGATCGTCGCCGGGCCCGCAACGGGCTACCGGCTCGTGCTCCGGACGGAGTCGGGCGAGACCGTCGAGCTCTAAGCACACTCCGGGTCGTTCCCGCCACCACTGGCCCGCTCTCCCCGACGATCGCGAGGATGGTGTCATGACGATCAACGTGTGGGCACCTCGGGCCGAGCGGGTCCGGCTCCGACGACCGGAGCAGACCGACCTCGAGCTCGTGGCGGGCCAGGACGGCTGGTGGTCGGCAAACATCGAGCTCGCCGCGGGCGACCGCTACGGCTTCGTGATCGGCGACGGCGACGACGTCCGACCCGACCCGCGCTCCCGGCGTCAGCCCGACGGCGTGCACGGCCTCTCCGCCATCGACGACCCCGCCGCGTTCGCCTGGACGGACGACCGCTGGACGGGGCGGCCGCTCGCGGGTGGGATCATCTACGAGCTGCACATCGGGACCTTCACGAGTGCCGGCACGCTCGACGCGGCGATCGCCCGGCTCGACCACCTCGTCGAGCTCGGCGTCACCCACATCGAGCTGCTTCCGGTCAATGCGTTCAACGGCACCCACAACTGGGGATACGACGGCGTGCTCTGGTATGCCGTGCAGGAGACCTACGGCGGCCCCGAGGCGTACCGGCGGTTCGTCGACGCGGCTCACGCGGCCGGTCTGGCCGTGATCCAGGACGTCGTGTACAACCACCTCGGACCGTCGGGGAACTACCTGCCCGAGTACGGCCCGTACCTGCGCGACGGGCGCCGCAACACCTGGGGCGACAGCGTCAACCTCGACGAGGATGCCGTCCGCGAGTACATCCTCGGCAACGCCGAGATGTGGCTGCGAGACTTCCACGTCGACGGTCTGCGACTCGACGCCGTGCACGCCCTCCACGACGACGACAGCGCGGTGCACATCCTGGAGGAGCTCGGCGAGCGGGTGGACGCGCTGAGCGCGCACCTCGGGCGACCCCTCACCCTCATCGCCGAGAGCGACATGAACGACCCGGTGATGATCCTGCCGCGGGAGGCCGGCGGCTACGGCATGACCGCCCAGTGGTCGGACGACTGGCACCACGCGGTGCACGTCGCCCTCACCGGCGAGACCGTGGGCTACTACGCGGACTTCGACGACATCGACGCGCTGCCCAAGGTCTGGAACGCCGGCTTCTTCCACGACGGCACCTACTCGTCGTTCCGAGGACGCGACCACGGACGCCCCATCCCGACCGAGTCGCCGTCGTGGCGCCTCGTGACCTTCGCGCAGGACCACGACCAGATCGGCAACCGCGCCGCCGGCGACCGGCTGTCGGCGACGCTGAGCGCCGATCGCCTCGCCGTCGCCGCGGTGCTCACGCTCGCCGCGCCCGGAACCCCGATGCTGTTCATGGGCGAGGAGTGGGGCGCGACGACGCCCTGGCAGTTCTTCACCTCGCATCCCGAGCCCGAGCTCGCCGAGGCGACCGCCGCCGGCCGCAAGCAGGAGTTCGCCGAGATGGGGTGGGACGAGGACCTCGTGCCCGACCCCAACGACCCGGCGACCTTCTTGCGGTCCAAGCTCGACTGGACCGAGACCGAAGAGGGCGAGCATCTCCGCCTGCTCTCGCTCCACAGCGAGCTCGCGCGACTGCGTCGTACCGTGCCGGACCTCACCGACCCGCGTCTGCCCGCGCGAGGCGCAGCTGCCTCCGAGGGGTCGGGTGGGCGCCTCTACGATCTGCAGCGCGGTCGCGCACGCGTTCTCGTGAACCTCTCGGACGAGCCGTGGCGCATCGAACCCCGGGGCGATGTCGTCTGGCTCGAGACGCTCGAGAGTCGGCTCGTGGACGACCTCCTCGTCATCGCGCCGAACTCCGCCGTGATCGTGGGGCCCGATCTGTCAAGCCGATGAACGGTCGCGGGAGTCGTCCTAACGTGAGGGCATGAGCACCACCGCGCACCACGTCGCCCGTTCACCGCAGCAGAGCTCGGACATCCTCCGACAGGTCGGCGTCATCGCCGCCGTGGTCTTCATGATCATCGCGGCGATGGTCGGCACCGGTCTGTTCGGCGGCACGAACGTGCGCGAGCTGCAGGGCGGGGCGCTCGACGCCGACTCGACGGTGCTCGCGCCGGGGACGCAGGCGTTCAGCATCTGGTCGGTGATCTACCTGTTCATGATCGGCTACACGATCTGGCAGGCGCTCCCGTCGCAGCGCTCCCGTGACCGCCAGCGCCGCGCGGGATGGTGGATCGCCCTGACCGCCGTGCTGAACGGCGGTTGGCTGTTGGCGGCGCAGTTCACGACCCTGCCGCTCACCGTGGTCGCGATCGTCGCGCTGCTCGCGGCGCTGGGCTGGACCTTCCGGCTGCTCGTGCTCTCGCGTCCGCAGTCGGTCGGCGACCGCGTGCTCATGGATGCGACCGTGGGCCTCCACCTCGGGTGGGTCTCGCTCGCGACCGTCGCGAACGTCACGGCGTGGCTCAGCCGGACCGTCCCGGCGTCGTGGGGGATGCAGGCCGACGCCTGGGGCGTCGCGGTCCTTGTCGTCGTCGCGGCCGTCGGTGTCGGCATCGCCGCGTTCTCGCGCGGGCGGCCCTCGCCGATCATCGCGATGTCGTGGGGTCTCGCCTGGATCGCGATCGCACGCTCGACCGACCAGCCGCACTCGACGCCGGTGGCCATCGCTGCCGTCGTGGTGATCGTGGTCGTCGTCGGCGCGGCCGCCCTCGTCGCCTGGCGATCGAACGGGCGCGAGCACCGCGGCATCCTGCGCCCGACGCGCACCGCCTGACCCGCACGCCCGAGGCGCCGTGCCGCCTCGAGCGACATGTGCGTCGGACGGGTGGTACCGGTGCCGCCTCGATCGGTGCGGCCGGCGACATCGGCTCCCGGGGGTCCGGCGAACGCAGCTCCCTCAGCGCTCAAGCACCTGCAGGGCGACGATCGCGGCGGCGGCCGACCAGGCCTGCGGCCGGCAGGCCGCCGGGTACGGAACGGGGACGCGCGTCTGCGACGCCGCGTCGCCCGAGTGCAGCTCGGGCACCCGGTACCCGAACCCGTCGGCCGCCGCGAGCATGCCGTCGACGACCTCGCGGGCTTCGCCGACGAAGCCGGCGCGCGCCAGCCCGTGCGCCGCGATCGCGGTGTCGTGCAGCCACACGCTGCCGCCGTGGTACGACAACGGCCAGTAGCCCCGTGCCCGGGTGGAGAGGGTGCGGATGCCGTAGCCGCTCGACATCGTCGGATCGAGCAGCCGTGCGGCCACGGCGGCCTCGTCGAGGGGATCGAGGATGCCGGTGCCGATGAGATGCCCGATGTTGCTCGTCAGGCTGTCGAC
Source organism: Microbacterium oleivorans (assembly GCF_013389665.1). Classification (NCBI taxonomy): domain Bacteria; kingdom Bacillati; phylum Actinomycetota; class Actinomycetes; order Micrococcales; family Microbacteriaceae; genus Microbacterium; species Microbacterium oleivorans. The sequence goes on from NZ_CP058316.1 coordinate 2,186,553, forward strand.
CGGACGCTTGTCACGGTCGAGCGCGATCGCGGGGTACCGGCCCTCGTCGGTCTGCACCCAGTAGGTCTCGGCGAACCGCTCGCGGAGCGTCGCCGCCCAGCCGCGCAGCTCGCCGGGGGTACGCCCGCCGCCGTGCCCGAGCCGTTCGATCAGCTCGGCCGCCCCCATCGTCGCCTCGTAGGCGTATGCCTGCACCTCGCACAGCGCGATGGGCCCCCGGGCGAGTCGGCCGTCCCGCCACTGGATGGAGTCTCCGGAGTCCTTCCAGCCCTGGTTCGCCAGACCCCGGCCGCTCTCGTCGATGTAGTCGAGGAATCCGTCGCCGTCGGCGTCGCCGTGGTCGACGAGCCACGTGAGCGCGCGGTCGAGGTGGGGGAGCAGGTCGCGTACCTCGGCCTCGGGCATCCCCGCCCGCCAGGCGTCGACGAGGAGGCACACCCACAGGGCCGTCGAGTCGACGCTGCCGTAGTAGACCGGGGGCAGCACGACGCCTTCGCTCGGGATCTCGAGGGCTGCGGCCCGCAGCTCGTGCAGGATCTTCCCCGGCTGCTGCGCCGTGTCGGGGTCCGTCCGATCGCCCTGCATCCGAGCGAGCACGCGCAGCGTCGAGGCCGCCACCCGGATGTCGAGGGGCAGGGCCAGCCGCGCCGCCCAGAGGGAATCGCGTCCGAAGAGGGTGAAGAACCACGGTGCGCCCGCGGCGTAGAACTCGTCGTCCGGTCGCCCCGGAAGGGTCAGCCGTAGCGCGTCCAGGTCGTCGAGGGCCCGGTCGAGCCAGTGCCCGAGGCGCGGTTCGAGAGCCGTTCCGCGCCGCGCGACGGCGTCGCGCTGCCACGGCGCGGGCGAGGTCGCCCCCGCCACCACGAGCGACGGATCGGTCATCGCCAGGGCCCACGTCAGCGTCGTCTCGCCGTGCGGCGCGACGTCGATCCGCCAGGTCAGGCGCACTCCGGTGCCCGATGCCGCGGCACCCGTCTCCACGTCGGCGCCGGGTGCCGACACGTCGAACCGCCGGTCACCGGAGGACACGCGAACGGATCCGGCGTCCGCGCTGACCTCGACGGCCGCGGCGGCCGCGTCGCCCGCCTTCACCTCGGGCAACGCCGCGAAGTCGGGGTCGAGCTCCACGACGATCGTCGTCGCCAGCGGCTCGTCGCGAGCCGAGACGATCCGCAGCGCCTCGGTGAACACACCGTCCTCGACGGTCCGCTCGCGCAGCAGTCGCACCCGCGGATCGGGCAACGGCGAGTCGAGCCCGCGCAGCAGCCCGCCGAACACGACGCGTGAGGCGGACTCCGCCGAGACCGAGACCCACTCCACCGCGGAGTCCGCGCAGGCGAGCGTCAGGGAGCGCACGTGACGGATGTCGCCGTGATAGACACCGTCGATGGGCGCGTCGCCCATGTCGCCGGACCGACGCGACCACGCCTGGGTGGGCGCGCGCAGCGCGATGATCGCGTCGTCGAGCAGGGGCTGGCGGGGGATGGTCATTCTTTGACGGCTCCTTCGCTGGCGTTCATGATGCGCCGCTGGAAGATGAAGAACATCACGGCGACGGGGATCGTCATGATCGCCGCCGCGGCGAGTTTGATCGGATACTGCGTGCCCTGGCTCAGCTGCCCGCTGGCGAGCGAGGCGACCCCCTTGGTGAGCGTGGTCAGCTCGGGCGACTGCGTCGAGACGATGAAGTGGCTCAGCTCGTTCCACGACCCCTGGAACGACAGGATGACGATCGTGATGAGTGCCGGTCGCGCCATGGGCAGGACCACCGACCAGAAGATCCGGAAGGTGCCGGCGCCGTCGATGCGCGCCTGCTCCTCCACGGCCACGGGGATGGACTCGAAGAAGTTCTTCATGATGAACACCCCTGCGGCGTCCACGAGCAGCGGCAGGATCATGCCCGCGTACGAGTCGTAGATGCCGAGCTGGTTGATGACCAGGAACTTCGGGATCAGCAGCACGACGGTGGGAACGGCCATGACCGCGATGAGGGCGGCGAACACGATCCCGCGCCCCCGGAACCGCAGGCGCGCGAGCGCGTAGCCGGCGAGGGAGTTGAAGAACACGCGGCCGAGAGTCACGAACACGGTCACGACCGCCGAGTTGGCGAACCAGACCGGGAAGTCCGAGAACGCGAACAGCCGCTCGTAGGCCGCCCACGATACGGGCGACGGGATCAGCGAGATGGGGTCGGTCGCGGCATCCGCCTCGGTCTTGAACGAGGTCGCGACCTGCACGAGGAACGGGAAGATGTAGATCAGCGCGATGACGATCAGCAGCGTGTACAGCGCGATCTGGCCGGTCAGGGCGCGCCGGGAGAGACGGCGACGCGTGCGCGGGCTCGCGGCGAAAGCGGTCACGGCTGCCGCCTCCGATCCGTGCGCACCTGGTACTGCCGTGCGCGTCGCGCCGACACGGGACGATCGCGCAGCACGATGCGCTGGACGATCGTGAAGAACACGATGATCGCGAAGAGCATGAAGGCGATCGCCGCCCCCTGACCCCAGTCCTGCGAGCCGAAAGCCGCCTGGTAGCTGAGATACGCCGGTGTCAGCGTGGTCTTGCTCGGGCCGCCCTGCGTGCCGGTGTAGATCTGGTCGAACACCTGCCAGGTGCCGATGAGTCCGAGGGTCAGCACGGTGAACAGCACGGGCTTGAGCTGGGGCAGGGTCACCCGCCAGAAGCGCTGCCATCCCGAGGCGCCGTCGACCATCGCGGCCTCTTCGGTCTCGGCTCCGATGTTCTGCAGGCCCGCGAGGAACAGCAGCATGAAGGTGCCCGAGGTCGTGAACACCGCCATGAGGATGAACGCGCTCATCGCGACGGAGGGCCCGGCGAGCCAGTCCCACCAGGAGACGCCGAGGACGCCGCCGTCGGTCAGCGCTGCGGGGCCCTGGGTGATGCCGACCGCGGCGAGGGCGTTGTGGAGGATGCCGCCGGGGTCGTTGAACCAATTGGGTCCGGTGACTCCGATCCACGACAGCACCTCGTTGACGACGCCGCTCGAGGAGAACAGGAACAGCCACAGCACCGTGATCGCCACGGAGCTGGTGACCGAGGGGAAGTAGAACGCCGTGCGGAAGAAGCCGCGGCCCCGTAGGATCGCGCGATTCACGAGCAGGGCGAGGAAGAGCGACAGGGCGGTCTGCAGGGGGACGACCAGCAGCACGTACCAGGCGTTGTTGCGCAGTGCGATGCCGAAGTCCCGCGTCGCCAGTCCGCCCTCGGTCGTGACCGCCGCGTAGTTCTGGAGGCCGATGAAGCTCACGTCGGACGACAGCGGGCTGCCGCGACCTCCCCAGTCGGAGACGCTCACCCAGAGCGCCATCACGACCGGCACGAGCATGAAGACGCCGAGGATGACGATCACGGGTGAGACGAACAGCCAGCCCGCGGCGGCCTCGCCGCGTTGGATCCCCCGAGGGGACCCGGCGCGGCGAGGAGGGGTGCTGCGGCGGGCGCGCGGCCCCACCGGTGCGATGGCGGCCATCGTCAGCCGACGATCGCCTCGAGGTTCGACTGCACCGAATCGAGGATGCTCGTGGGGTCGCCCGACGAGAGCGACTCGAGCTGGGAGTTGAAGTCGGTGATGACGTCGGCCGAGCCGTCCTGGTTCGGCGGGAACTGGGCGTACTCGGCGCCGTCGAGGAAGGCCTCGAGCTCGGGGTTGGCCTCGCGCCAGGCGTCCGCCGCCGACTGGATGGAGGGCATCGGACCGAAGGCGTCGGAGAACGCCAGCTGCTGGTCGGTGCTCGTGAGGAACTCGATGAGCTCGAGCGCGGCCTGCTGGTTGGGGCTGTCGGCCGCCATGCCCCAGCAGTTGGTGAACTGCAGGGTGCCCTGGCCGCCGGGGCCGGCGGGAAGCGGCGCGACGGTGTAGGCGACGTCGGGGTAGTCGGCGGCGAGGCCGCCGGTGATCCAGTTGCCCTCGATGGTCATCGCCGACAGCTGCTTTCCGAATGCCTCGCCGCCCCATCCGGCGCCGAGGTCGGCGGCGTAGGCGAACGTGCCGTCGGCGAGATGGGTCTTGACGTACTCCAGAGCCTCGACGTTCTCGCTGCTGTCCGCCGTCGCAGCGCCGTCGGTGATGAGCCCGCCACCGGCCTGCGCCATGAAGGCTCCCAGTCGCTGATACTCCGCGCCGAACGCGAGGCCGACGCGGCCGTCGGTGGTCAGCTGCTGGGCGACCGATGCGAGCTGATCCCAGTCCGTGGGGATGTCGGCCTCGGTCAGGCCCGCCTGCTCCCACAGCTGCGTGTTGATGACGAGGGCGAGGGTGGAGAAGTCCTTGGGGGCGCAGTAGAACTGGTCGTCCACGGTGAAGTTCTCCACCAGCGAGGGGTAGAAGTCGTCGCGGTTCGACAGCTCGTCGCCGTAGGGCTGCAGCGAGCCGTTGCCGGCGTATCCCGCCATCGCGTCGGCTGAGAGGTAGAACACATCGGGCGGCGAGCCCGCGGCGAATCCCTGCGAGAGCTGCTGCGGAAGGTCGGTCGCGGCCTGGACGGTGGCGTCGACCCCGGACTGCTCCGACCAGGCGGCGACAGCGGCGGTGACGGCCTCGGTCTCGGCGTCGCCGGACGAGCCGATGACGACGGTGAGCGCGTCGTCCGAGCTCGTGAAGCCGCCGTCGGTCGAGCCGCCGTCGCCGGCGTCGTCGAACCCCGATCCGCAGGCGGTGAGGGTGAGGGCGCCGGCGGCCAGGAGCGCGGTGGCTCCCAGCGCGGAGCGCGTGCGGTGCGATGACATGTGTCTCTTCTCCCTTGATGAGGCAGGACGCGGTCTGTCGGTCGGCCGCCAGCCGGCAGGCACGGGCCGGTGAAGCGATGCGATGACGGTGGTTTGAACGATCAAATAGCGCGTGCAAGAACCATACGAACCGGATGCCGCCGTGTCAACGGGTGCGCCGGCGGCGTGCGCCCGGTGTCGGACGGCGAGCGTGCGCGGACCGTAAGATGGTCGCCCATGGCCAAGGCTCCCACCGTCGAGGACGTCGCCCGCGTCGCCGGCGTCTCGCGGCAGACGGTGTCGAACGTCCTCAACAGTCCCGCGATCGTGCGTGACGCGACGCGGGCGCGGGTCGAGCGTGCGATCGCCGACCTCGGCTATCGGCCCCACATCGCCGCCCGGGCCCTGCGCACTCGACGCAGCAGCGCCATCGGCATCCACCTCGACCCGTACGCCGGCGGGGTCTCGGGGGTCGTGCTCGACCGGTTCGTGCACGCGCTGACCGAGAAGGCGGGCGAGCGCGGACTGCGGGTGCTGCTCTACGCGGCGCGTTCGGCCGACGAGGAGATCGAGCGCATGCGCGAGCTCGTCGAAGGCGGCGAGGTCGACGGCTTCGTCGTCACCGGCACATTCCACGGCGATCCCCGCACCGGGTGGCTGATCGACCGCGACATCCCGTTCGTCGCCTTCGGGCGCCCCTGGGGCATCGACGACGTCGACGACCCCGCGCATCTGTGGGTCGACGTCGACGGCGCCGCCGGCACCCGCGCCGCGACGGCGCACCTCGTCGCCGCGGGCATCGGAAGCGTGGCGTTCCTCGGGTGGCCCGCGGGGTCTGGCACGGGCGACGACCGCGAACGCGGCTGGCGGGACGTCGCGGGTGCGGCCGGTGTCAGACTCACCGCCGAGGAGGACGTCACGGCGGCCCGGGCCGTCGTCGCCGCTGCACTCGCGGACCGGCCGGGCATCGCCGCCGTCGTCTGCGCGAGCGACACGCTCGCCATCGGGGCGCGTCTGGCCGCGGCATCCGTCGGGCGGGATGCCATGCCGATCATCGGGTTCGACAACACCCCGGCCGCAGAAGCCCTGGGGCTCAGCAGCATCGAGCAGCTGCCCGAGAGAGTGGCCGACGGGGTGCTGCAGCTGCTCACCGGCCCCTCCGGCGCCTTCGTCGCTCCGCAGGCGGCCACCGCCGGGGCGGCGCACGTCCTCGTCGAGCCGCGCCTCGTGCTGCGCTGAGTGCGCCGCCGGCCGGTACGTCCGTCGCGCAGGTGTCGCCTCGGCCGCCGTCGCCGGAAGGATCCGTCACACCGGTTCGACGGATATCGCGGGCTCGGGCCCGCCGGTATCAGAACGCGGCGGCGAAGGCGGCGAGAAGGCGCGCGGGCTCGGAGACGGGCGCCTCGAGCACCCGCGCGGCGATGCGATCGTAGTCGGCGGCGTCGAAGTAGCCGTCGTTGCGGTAGACGGTCATCCGCTCGGTGAAGTCGCGGGGCGTGGGCTCAGGGTGGAACTGGGTCGCGTAGAGGCGATCGCCGACCCGGTACGCCTGGACGGGGCAATCGGGGTTGGTGGCCAGGAGTACCGCTCCGGGGGGTAGCGTCCGCGTGCCCTCCTTGTGCGCGGTCAGGGCCGAGAAGGTCTCGGGGAGGTCGCCCAGGAGCGCGTCGGCACGCCCGGCGTCGGTGAGCGTCACCTCGGTCGGGCCGGTCTCCTCGGGGAAGTCCCGCGAGATCGCACCTCCCAGTCGCGTCGTGGCGACCCCGATGCCGTAGCAGGTGAACAACGCGGCGGTGGTGCCGGCGGCGGCGGCGTCGGCGATGCGCGCGAGATCGGCCTCGAGCCGGATCTGCCCCTCGGCCTTCGTCTCGGCGTCGTCGGTGGCGTTGTACGGGCTGCCGCCCACGACGAAGCCGCGCCAGCGGGTGAAAGCGTCGTCGGGCAGCGGCTCACGCGTGAGATCGATGCGATCGAGCTCCGATTCGTCCAGGCCCATCGCCGCGCGGAACGACGCGTACTCGGCCTCGGCCGCGACGCGCTGCGGGCGCACGCAGACGTAGACGAGCGGGACCATTCGAGAATTCTATGACCCCCGCGGCGCCTGAGCGCCCGGGATGACGCGCGGTGACGCGTCGATCACAATGGCCTGATGACCGCCCGTGTGATCGTGACCGACGTCGCCGACCTCGTGACTGTGCTCGACGAGCTCGACCGTGCCGCGGCGCGTCACGGCTGGCGGGTGATCCGGCCGATGGATGCGGCGGAGCTCGCAGACCGTGCCCGGCGGGCGCAGGGGGGGCTGCGGATGCCCGCACCACTGACGGTGACACTCGAAGCCGATCCGGCCGCGGCCTCGTCGAGCGCCCCGATCGACGCGGCCGTGCTCCTCGCACGGACGCCGGTCAGGGGCGCCGTGGTGGACGCCGGTCGCGGGCTCCACCGCGGCTGACGCGTCGGCCGTTGCCGAGGCAGCGGTCAGCGCGAGGAGTTCGCGGTGCGACCGCGGACGATGCCGATGAAGGCGTTTACCGATGGGGTCGTCGCCTCCGTGCGCCAGGCGAGGGCGACGCCCGAGACGGGGGCGTCGACGATGGGGCGGTAGTGCACGTCTTTGCGCTGATGCAGTCGGGCCAGCGACATGGGCACGATCGCGATGCCGACACCCGCCGCCACCGTCGCGATCGCGTCGGCCGTCGACGCGACGGGCGGGAACGAGGGGGCGACGGAGCCGGGGACGTCGAGCTGCAGCACGTCGTCGCGGGGGACGATCACCACCTCGCCGTCGAGGTCCGCGAGAGTCAGCTCGTCGACCGCGGTAAGGGCCGAATCGGCAGCGCAGACGGCCACCGGAACCTCGTCGTACAGGGCGATCACGCTCAGTCCGTCGCGCTCGACCGGCATCCGGACGATGGCGGCGTCGACCGTGCCGTCGACGAGGGCGTCACGCTGCTGCGCGACCTCGATCGGGACGAGCTCCAGCGGCGTGCGCGGCATCCGGGTCTTCCACACGTCGATCCACTTTCCCGGCGTCGCACCCGGAACCGCTCCGAGGCGGAAAGGACCCGTCGGAGCGGCGTCTCGCGTGCCGGCGTCTGCGGCGCTGCGTGCAGCCGTCGAGCCCGGGGGTCTCCCGGACGTCGGCCGCTGGTCTCGCGAGCCGCTGGAGCGCGGGGCACCGCCGCGTCGAGAACCGTTCTTGCGCGGCGCCCCACCACCGCGCTGCTGCCCGCCGCCGCGTGAGCCGCGTCCAGGGGTGCCGGCCGGTGTCATGGGTCGAGCGTATCGGCCCCGCCCGGGCCGATCATGCCGCCAGGCGCAGGCCCCGCTGATCGGTGGCCACGTGCTCGCCGTCGGCGATGTTCTCGTCGTCACGGATGAGCGATCCACCCGCGACGTGCGCGTGCGCACCGACGAAGGCGCGAACGCCGATCTTGGCGCGCGGGCCGATGGCTGCACCCGAGCCGACGTGAGCGTGCGGCGCGATCTCGACGTTCGGGCCGATGACGGCCTCGCGTTCGATCCACGCGCCACGCCCGATGTGGGCCCCCGCCGCGACCTGGACTCCGGGTTCGACGTAGGCGCCCGCTTCGACCATCGCGGTCGGGTGCACCTTGGCCCCGTTCGCGATCAAGCCCCGACCGTTGGCGTGCTTGCGATAGCGCAGCGTCTCACCGCGGTCGTTCTCGATGTCGATGTAGTTCTTGCCCACGATCCCCTCCGACAGTTCCGGGTCCGGTACTGAGTACTGGAAACAACCGTGCGACCCGTATTTTCATTCCCGAGAATCATTCGGAGCGGCGGGCCGACCGGTTTGCTAGAACAAGCGTGCGGTCTGCGACTTTCTCGGTCGACGGGGTGCACGCCGGAACCGCGGGGCGATAGCATGCCCGGCCCGGTGGCGAGAGCGCCGGCGCAGCGCGGAGCCGTCGCGGGGAGGCGCCCGCGTTTGCGAGGATGGGCGGGTGGAGCCTTCTCGCGCGCCGTCGACCGGACCCTCGCTCGTCTTCGAGGCGGCATTGACGCGCCACACGCGGGTCGAGGATGCCGTCGGCATCCTGACGGGCACGTTCGTCGCGTCGTTCGGTCTGTTCCTGCTGCAGTCGTCGGGGTCGGTCACCGGCGGCACCGCCGGTCTCGCGCTCCTTCTCGGCTACGCGACGGGATGGTCGTTCCCGGTGCTGTTCGCCGTGGTCAACGCGCCGTTCGCCGTCCTCGCCCTGTGGAAGAAGGGCCTGTCCTTCACGCTGCGCACCTTCGCCTCGATCGGGCTCGTGTCGGTCTTCACCTTCGTCCACCAGCACCTGCTGGATTTCGCGAGCATCGAACCGATCTACGGCACCCTCGGAGGCAACCTGCTCGCCGGCGTGGGGCTGCTGATCCTGTTCCGGCACCGTGCGAGCCTCGGGGGCGTCAACATCATCGCGCTGGTGATCCAGGATCGGACCGGGTTCAGCGCCGGGTGGACGCAGATGATCTTCGACATCGTCATCATCCTCGCGGCCCTGCTGGTGCTGCCGTGGCCGGCGGTGCTCCTCAGCGCCGCCGGGGCGGTCGTGCTGAACGTGGTGCTGGTGCTCAACCATCGCCCGGGCCGGTACATCGGCCGCTGAGCCGGGCAACGGGTCGCACCGGACGGGTACGCCGAGCTCAGTGCTGGCAGCGCGGGCACCAGAAGATGTTGCGTTCGCTCGTGGGAAGCGCGCCGATCTCGTCGGTGCGGATCAGGGTTCCGCACCGACGGCAGGGTTTGCCCTCGCGCCGATAGACCCACATGCGCTGCCCGGGCCGGTCGTTGCCCGTGAACGTCCGTCCCGAGCGATCGCGGTTGGCGTGGATCATGCGGTAGCCGGTCTCGAGCACGGCGGTGACGTCGATCTCGGTGGCCGGGGTCGTGGGCAGGATGCCGCGCACGAAGAGCAGCTCGTTCGCGTACACGTTGCCGAAACCCGCGACATTGCGCTGGTCGAGAAGCGCCACATGGGCGGCACGCGGATCGGCGCCCACCCGGCGCGCCGCCTCGGCGATGTCCCAGTCGGGCCCGAGCAGGTCGGGTCCGAGATGGCCGACGAGACGGTCCTCCTCGGCGCTGGGCAGCACGTCGACCATCGCGAGCTCGAAGCCGACGGCATCCGCGGATGAGGTTCCCACGATCGCGCGGGCTTGGAACGCCGGGGCGCGCCAGCGTTCGCCGCGCCGGTAGACGTGCCAGCGGCCTTCCATCTTCAGGTGGGAGTGCAGGCTGTAGTCGCCGATGCGCAGCAGCAGGTGCTTTCCGCGGGCGATCGAGGACCCGACGACCTCGCCGCGCAGGTCGGCTGTCGCGCTCCCGGGGACGCGGATGTCGAACCGCGCGACCTCCTGGCCGACGAGCGCGTCGCCGATGGCACGCGCCGCGCGGAAGACGGTGTCGCCCTCAGGCACGTTCGGCGCTTCCCGATGGAACGGCCCGTCCGCTGCCGCTGACCCGGCGGAGCGTGAGACCGCGCGAGGATTCGACGAAACCGCCGGCCCGGAGTGCGCGGCCGGTCGCGGTGCCGTAGACGAACTCGCCGTTGACCTGTTCGACGGTCAGGGTGTCGAGCCGGCGGGCCTGCGCCGTGCGCACCAGATCGGCCGCCGCCGCGGTGAGCACGTCCTCGTCGTCGCTGAAGGCGAGGGCGGAACGGCCGCCTCGCTCGAGGTACAGCGCGAGCGCGCCGTCGACGAGGACGACGACACCGCCCGCCTTGCGCCCGGGGCGGTGCGAGACCCCCTCCAGGGCGGGCCAGCCCAGCGCCGCGCCGTAGGGGTTCGCCGGATCGGTGGCTGCGAGTGTGACCGCGCGGCGGGGCGGCGGGTCGGCCACGGCGGCGTACTCGCGCAGCCGGTCGACGGTGACGGATGCCGCGAACTGCGCGGCCCCCAGCGTCTCGATGACGTACCCGCGACGGCAGTGGCCCGCCTCCTCGAAGCCGGCGAGCACCCGGTACACCTGCGCGAAGCCCCCGGGCACGCCCTCGGACTGCACGCTGCCGCGGGTCACGACGCCGTAGCGGTCGAGCAGCAGCCCGGCCGACGCGGTGACCCGCAGCGACGGGTCCGGCTCGACGGAGGGGAGCAGCGACCACCGGCCGCCGAGCGTCGTCGGTCGCGGCGCCGCGGTGGTGGCGGGTCGGGCCAGCGGTGTGCCGCGGTACAGGCGCGACCGCGGTGTGCGCCGCGCGCTCCGGTGCGCCTGCGACCCGCCCGAGAGCAGGGAGCGCACCGGTGAGAAGGTGTCGTTCGTCACGCGCCCCGCCCAGGCCAGACGCCAGAGGGCGTCGAGCACGCTCTGCTCGTTGGGCGCCCCCACGGCGCCCACCAGCTGTCCGGCGAACCAGCCGCCGCCGACCGCGAGCGCCTCGAGGATGGCGGTGTCGAGATCGCCCGAGGTCGTCGACTCGTCGGCCTCGGAATCCGCGTCCGCGAGAGCGAGGGTGAGGGGTGCCATGTCGGCCGGGTGCAGCGCGATCCAGCCGTCGCGGCCGGGGAGGGTGCCGTGCCCTGACCAGACGACCTCGCCCGTCGCGGTCAGCTCGTCGAGCATCCCCGGGGTGTAGTCGCGGACCCGGGAGGGGAGCACGAGCGACTCCCACGCGCTCGCGGGAATGGGGACGCCGGCGAGCTGCTCGATCACGGCGGCGACGCCGTCGACGCCCTCGAGCGGACGGGTGACGTGCTGCCAGACCGGGAGGAAGCGCGCGAACGCCTCGGGCGAGACGGGCTCGACGGTGCCGCGGATCGCGGCCAGCGACCGCATCCGCAGTCGACGCAGCACCTCGGAGTCGCACCACTCGAGATCGTCCGTTTCGGCACCGGATGCTGCGGGCAGGAAGTACCCGCTCGAGATCCGGCCCTGTGACTCGAGCCGTTGCAGCGTCTGGCGCGCGACCGCCGTGCCGATGCCCAGACGTGCGGCGACGTCCGTCGTGCGGAAGGGGCCGTGGGTGCGAGCGTGGCGGGCGACGAGGTCGGCGAGGGGATCGACGACCGGCTCGAGGAACGCCGTCGGGATGCCCACCGGGAGCGCCGACCCCAGCGCATCGCGCAACCGACCGGCATCCTCGATCGCGGCGGTGCGCGCGGCACCGGCGATCGTGACGACGATCGCCCGGCGGGCCGCGACGAGATCGCCCAGCAGCGCGGCCGCGTACGCGACGTGCTCGTCGGACGGCGCGGCGGTGGCGGAGGCGGTGGCGGAGGCGGCGTGCGGGTCGCGAGCGGATCTCGCACTCGACGGGTCGTCCACGCCGTCGACATCCTCGGAATCGGGGATCTCCTCGGAAGCGGCGCTGCGATCATCGGCAGCGCTGCGGGCGGGGGATCCGGCCTCGGCGGCCGTCTCGAGGCGGGCCGCGGTCTCGGCGGCGTCGAGTGGGCCGAGCAGGCGCAGCAGATCGGCGACGCCCTCGAGACCGCGTGCGCGGCGGTCGGGCGCGAGTCGCTGCGCTTTGCGTTCGAACTGCGCGATGATCTCGGGATCGAGCAGCTCGCGCATCTCGACCTTGCCGAGCAGCTCCGACAGCAGGGCCGGATCGACCGAGAGAGCCGCTGCTCTGCGCTCGGCCAGCGGGGAGTCGCCCTCGTACATGAAGGCCCCGACGTATCCGAACAGCAGGTCGCGTGCGTAGGGCGAGGGCTGCGAGGTCGTCGTCTCGACGAGCCGGATGCGGCGGTCGGCGATGTTCCGCGCCAGGCGCAGCAGTGCGGGCAGGTCGTAGACGTCCTGCAGCACCTCGCGGAGCGTCTCGAGGATGATCGGGAACGACGGATGCCGCCGCGCCACCTCCAGCAGCTGGGCCGAGCGCTGCCGCTGCTGCCACAACGGGGCCCGCTTGTTGGGGTTCAGGCGCGGCAGCAGCAGCGCGCGCGCCGCGCACTCGCGGAACCGCGAGGCGAACAGCGCCGACCCGCCCACCTCGTCGGTGACGATCTGCTCGAGCTCGTCGGCGTCGAAGACGAAGAGGTCTGCCCCGGGCGGTTCGGCAGCGGCATCCGGGACCCGCGCGATTATGCCGTCGTCGCTCGCCACGGCCGCGCCCTCGACTCCGAGACGCTCGCGGATGCGGGCGTTGACGGCCAGTGCCCACGGCGCGTGCACATGCATGCCGTACGGGGAATGCAGGATGACGCGCCAGTCGCCGACCTCGTCGCGCGAGCGCTCCACCGTCAGGGTGCGGTCGGTCGGCAGACTGCCGGTGGCCTCGCGCTGCTCGGCGAGGTGGGCGAGGAGGTTCTCGATCGCGTAGTCGTCGAGCCCGGATTCGCGCAGCCGCTCGGTCGCCTTCTCGGGCCCCGCGGCCGAGACCTCGCGGCTGAATCTGCCGAGCGCCTCGCCCAGCTCGGCGGGGCGGCCCAGGCCGTCGCCGTGCCAGAACGGCAGCTTGCCCGGCTGGCCGAAGGCCGGAACGACGTTGACGCGGTCGTGGGTGATCTCGACGATGCGCCAACTCGTCGTGCCGAGGGTGAAGACGTCGTTGACCCGCGACTCGTAGACCATCTCCTCGTCGAGCTCGCCGACGCGGGCGTTGCGACTCTCACCGGCGACGAACACGCCGAACAGCCCGCGATCGGGGATGGTGCCGCCGCTCGTGACGGCGATGCGCTGGGCGCCGGGCCGCCCGGTGAGCGTGCCCTGGTCGCGGTCCCACACCAGGCGGGGCCGGAGCTCGGCGAACTCGTCGGAGGGGAACCGCCCCGCGAGCAGGTCGAGCGTCGCCTCGTAGGCCGATCGGGGGAGGGTGCGGAACGGTGCGCTGCGGCGGACCGTCTCGAACCAGCTCTCGACCTCGATCGTTCCGGTCGCACAGGCGGCGATGGTCTGCTGCGCGAGGATGTCGAGCGGGTTCTGCGGCACCGAGATGGCCTCGATCTTGCCGGCCAGCATGCGCTCCGTCACGACCGCGGTGTGCAGGACGTCGCCGCGGTGCTTCGGGAAGAGCGCGGCGCGGCTGACCTCGCCGACCTGGTGCCCCGCGCGGCCGACGCGCTGCAGACCGGATGCCGCCGACGGCGGGGCCTCGACCTGGATCACGAGGTCGACGGCGCCCATGTCGATGCCGAGCTCGAGGCTCGAGGTGGCGACGACGCAGCGGAGCGCGCCGGACTTCAACTCGTCTTCGACCTGCGCGCGCTGCTCCTTCGACACCGAGCCGTGGTGGGCCTTCGCGAGCACCGGCTCTGCCCCGGCGGATGCCCCGGCCTGGGCCATCATCCCCGCCGGCACGCTCGCGTCGGGCAGCTCCCCGCCGATCCGCTCGGTGTAGATCTCGTTGAGCCGGCCCGTCAGCCGCTCGGCGAGGCGGCGGGAGTTCGAGAAGACGATCGTCGAGCGGTGCTGCAGGATGCGGTCGACGATCGCCTCCTCGACGTGCGGCCACACCGACCCGGTGACCTCGCTCGCCTGCGGAGCCTGGTACCAGGCCCCGTCGTCCCCGTCGTCCCCGTCGTCGTCGGCGTGACGGCCACGACCCCGGGGCGCGGTGCCCGGGGTGCCGCTCTCCTCGGCGGAGGGAGGGGCGGGCGGATTCAGCATGTCGGGGATGGGCACCACGACGCTGAGGTCGAAGGCCTTGGTCGCGCGGGGCGCGACGATCTCGACGGGTGCCGCGCCGCCCAGGAAGCGGGCGACCTCGTCGATCGGGCGCACGGTGGCCGACAGGCCGATGCGCTGCGCGGGCTTCTCGAGCAGCGCGTCCAGACGTTCGAGGCTCACGGCCAGGTGCGCCCCGCGCTTGGTGGCCGCGACGGCGTGGACCTCGTCGACGATCACGGTGTGGACCCCGCGCAGCGTCTCGGAGGTCTGCGAGGTCAGCATCAGGTAGAGCGACTCGGGGGTCGTGATCAGGATGTCGGGCGGCCGGGCGACCAGCGCTCGGCGATCGGCCGACGAGGTGTCACCGGAGCGGACCCCGACGGTGACCTCGGGCACCGGCTGCCCGAGGCGCCGGGCCGACTGGCCGATGCCCACCAGCGGCGAGCGGAGGTTGCGCTCGACGTCGACACCGAGGGCCTTGAGCGGCGAGACGTACAGCACGCGGGTGTCGGCGGGCGCGGCATCCGATCGGCGTCGCTTCGCGGGCTTGTCGTCGACCGGTCCCGCGGCGACCTTGTCGCGGAAGATGCGGTCGATCGCCCACAGGAACGCCGAGAGGGTCTTGCCCGACCCGGTCGGCGCGACCACCAGAGCGTGCTTGCCCGCCGAGATCGCGTCCCATGCCCCCGCCTGCGCCGTCGTCGGCTTCGCGAACGCACCACGGAACCAGTCCGCGGTGGGCGCGGAGAATCGGGCGAGCACATCGGCCATGTCCCCATCTTCGCGTGCACCACCGACATGGGCGCGGCCTTGCGCCCGCGGCCGCGCGCGTGCCAACGCGGCGTCCCTGCTCCTCCGCGACAATCGCCCGCGGCCGTGAGACTCCAGCTCCCGGGCCGAGCCTCACCGCTCGGTCAGCACGCCGTCGCGCAGCTCGAGCGTGAGCGTCGGCGCGAAGCGCGCGAGGAAGCCCTGGTCGCAGAAGTCTACGCCTCGGGGAGCTGCTTGTGCAGGAACGTCGCGACGTCGCTCAGCTCCTGCGCGGACACGGCATGTCCCAGGTCGGGGTACACCCGCCCGCTCAGCTCGACGTGCGCGGGCAGCCACTGCACGGTGTGGGCCACGAGCGGCGCGGGGATCACCTCGTCTCGGGCGCCCCGCCCCCAGAACACCGGCGGGCGGCGTTCGGCGAGGGCCGCGTCGCCCGGGAGCGGATGCGGGTTGGCGTAGCCGGCGAGACTCACGGCGAAGGAGAACGACGCGGGCTCGAGGCGGAGCGCCTCGAGGGCCATGACCCCGCCCTGGGAGAAACCGAGCAGGCCCACGGATGCGGCATCCGAGCGCGCGCCGCGGATCCAGTCGAGCAGCGTTCGGGCGCCCGCCGTGACCTGTTCGGGGGTGCGCCCGTCCAGCCCTTCGATGGGGTACCACGACCACCCGGGCGTCGGAAAAGGGGGTGCGAGGGGCGCTCGGACGGCGGCGAGGACGTACTCGCGGGGAAGGTGCGGGGCGAGGGTGAACAGATCGTTCTCATCGGACCCGTACCCGTGCATCATCACCAGGAGCGGACGCCCCGCGCGCTCGGACTCGGGAGCCGACCAGCGAACCATCGCGGGGTCGAGAGCCGGGATCTCGGACATGCCCCCATCCTGCCAGCCGGCGCCGACACGCGCCCGGCGGGCGCCGGCCCGCCGGGCGGTCGTCGACGCGTTCGGAGGCGGCATTGGTATACATGGAGCATGGCCGTGCGCACCCCCGATCCCGATCCCGACGAGCGCGGCGAGTCGTCGCTGCCGGCAGATCCGCTGCGGGGTGCTCCCGGGGGAGGGTCGACCAACCCGGCCTGGCTGAGCGACGTCGAGCTCACCGAGGCTCGGCGGCGACTGCCGATGCTCTACGTCGAGGCGGTGCCGGTGCGCACCGACGGCCTGGGCGCCGTCACCCAGGTGGGCATCCTGCTGCGGGCCACCCCGGTCGGCGAGATGACCCGCACGATCGTGTCGGGCCGCGTCCGGTACGGCGAGACGATCCGCGACGCCCTCTTCCGCCACGTCGAGAACGACCTCGGGCCCATGGCCTTCCCGCTGCTCCCGGCCTCGCCGGCGCCCTTCACGGTCGCCGAGTACTTCCCGATCCCCGGGGTCAGCGCCTTCCACGACGACCGGCAGCATGCGGTCTCGCTCGCGTTCGTCGTGCCGGTGACCGGCACGTGCGAGCCTCGCCAGGACGCGCTCGAGGTGACCTGGCTCGACCCGGCCGAGGCGGCATCCGACGCCCTCGCCGCCGAGATGGAGGGCGGCCGGGGCACGCTCATCCGCTTGGCGCTGGCCTCGGTGGGCGCGCTGCGCTGACCCGCGCCGTCGCGCTCGGTCCTGCGTAGGCTCGGGGGCATGACCGAGCCGCAGCCCCTCGCCTTCCCCATCGACTCGTCCGGTTGGCTCGCGTTCGTCTCCGAGCGCCCCGATGCCCGCATCGCCCGCGTCCGAGAGATCGACGCGCAGCTGATCGCCGGACGCGACCTCTCGCCGCTGGCGCGGCTGCAACTGTGGAACGAGGCCTCGATCGCCGTCGCCGAAGCCGCCTCGGAGTCGTCGCTGCTGAGCGAGTCGCACCCCGACGCCGATGTCCGCGTGGCCGCGGAGGCGCGCGTGCAGGCCATCGACGCACTCCTGTCGCAGCGTTCGCTCGACCCGGCTCTCTTCGCCGTCTTCGACGGCCTCGCGACGGACGGGCTGGATGCCGCGGCGCGGCGTCTGCTCGCCCGCATCCAGCGCGACTTCCGCCGCGGCGGCGTCGACCGCGACGAGGCGACCCGCGAGCGGCTCCGCCTGCTGGCCGAGCGCGACACCGAGCTCTCGCTCACCTTCTCGCGCAACATCCGTGACGGCCGGCGCGAGCTGAAACTCCCTATCGACGCGCTGGAGGGGCTGCCGCAGGACTTCATCGATGCGCACCCCGCCGACGACGAGGGCCTCATCACCCTGACGACCGAGTACACCGACCTCATGCCGGTGCGCGAGTTCGCGGTGCGCCGCTCGACGCGCACCGCGCTGCTGTCGGTGTACAACGACCTCGCCTGGCCCGACAACGACCCGGTGCTCGCCGAGCTGCTCGCCGTGCGCGCCGAGCGGGCCGAGCTGCTCGGCTACGGCGACTGGGCCGACTACGAGACCGAGACGCGCATGATCGGCTCGAGCGCCGCCATCCGCTCGTTCCTCGACGGGATCGACGTCGCCACCCGTGAGGCGGCGGGCGTCGAGTACGAGCGGCTGTTCGAGCGCCTGCGGCGCGACGAGCCCGACGCCGACGCCGTGACCGCCGCCGACCTCTGGTACCTCCTCAGCGCGCTCAAGCGCGAGGACTACGCCGTCGACGCGCAGGCGGTGCGCGCCTACTTCGCGTTCGAGAACGTGCTCGCGGGCGTGCTCGACGTCACGGCCCGCCTGCTCGACGTCACGTACGTGCCCGTGGAGGCAGGTGCCTGGCACGCGGACGTCCGCAGCTATGACGTCGTCCGCGGCGAGCGGCGGCTCGGCCGGATCCACCTCGACCTCCACCCGCGCGAGGGCAAGTACAACCACGCGGCCTGCTTCGGTCTGGCGCCCGGCATCGCGGGGCGGTCGCTTCCCGAGGGCGTGCTGCTGTGCAACTTCTCGCGCGGACTGCTCGAGCACGACCAGGTCGTGACGTTCTTCCACGAGTTCGGACACCTGGTCCACGGCATCCTCGGCGGTGCCGACGCCGTGTGGGCCGACTTCAGCGGCATCGAGACCGAGTGGGACTTCGTCGAGGCGCCGAGCCAGCTCCTCGAGGAGTGGGCCTGGGATGCCGGCGTGCTGGCCACCTTTGCGCGCAACGCAGACGGCGAGCCGATCCCGGCCGACCTGGTCGAGCGGATGCGGGTGGCCGACGCCTTCGGCCGCGCCCTCGAAGTCACGCGTCAGCTCGGACACGCCAACGTCTCGTACGGTCTGCACGTCGAGCGGCCGAGCGATCTGCAGGCCGCGGTCGAGGGCTGGTACCGCGCGTCGTCGCCGGTGCACCCGTTGCCGAACGGGCACACGTACGCGGGTTTCGGGCACCTCACGGGGTACGGCGCCTGCTACTACACGTACCAGTGGAGCCTCGTCATCGCCCGCGACCTGCTCTCGGCGTTCGGCGACGACCTCATGGACCCGGCCGTGGCGACCCGATACCGCGAGCGCATCCTCGAGCCGGGCGGCAGCCGCGACGCCGCCGACCTCGTCGCCGACTTCCTCGGTCGCCCGTACTCGTTCGACGCCTACCGCGCCTGGCTCGCCGGCGCCTGACCCGCCCCCGCCCGCCCCGTAACCGCGAGCGAACCGCTCGCGGGCCGCGGGCCGCGCGTGGCGTCAGGCGGTCGTCAGCCGCGCGAGCTCGGCGACGAAGGCGTCGACGTCGGATGCGGACGTGTCGAACGAGCACATCCACCGCACCTCGCGGCGACTTTCGTCCCAGTCGTAGAAACGGAACGATTCGCGCAGCCGATCGGCGATGCCCTCGGGCAGCACCGCGAACACGCCGTTGGCCTGCGTCGGCTGCGTGAACTCCACGCCTCGCACCGAGCCGTCGGCGATGCCCGCCTCGACCGTCGAGCGCAGACGCTGGGCCATGCCGTTCGCGTGCTCGGCGTTGCGGCGCCACAGGTCGTTCTCGAGCAGGGCGACGAGCTGCGCCGAGACGAAGCGCATCTTCGACGACAGCTGCATGTTCAGCTTGCGGAGGTACGTGAGCCCCTCGGACGCCGCGGGATCGAGCACGACGATCGCCTCGCCGATCATGGCGCCGTTCTTCGTACCGCCGAAGCTCAGCACGTCGACGCCGACGTCACGGGTGATGGCGCGCAGCGGCAGGTCCAGCGCGGCGGCGGCGTTCGCGATGCGCGCGCCGTCCATGTGCAGCCGCATGCCGCGCTCGTGCACGTGGTCGGCGATCGTCCGCAGTTCGTCGGGTGTGTAAAGCGTCCCCAGCTCGGTCGACTGGGTGAGGGAGACCACGAGCGGCTGTGCGCGGTGCTCGTCGCCCCAGCCCCATGCCTCGCGGTCGATCAGCTCGGGGGTCAGCTTGCCGTCGTCGGTGGGGACGTTGAGGATCTTGATGCCGCCGACCCGCTCGGGGGCGCCGCCCTCGTCGACGTTGATGTGCGCGGTGGATGCGGCGATCACCGCGCCCCAGCGCGGCAGCATCGACTGCAGCGCGGTGACGTTGGCGCCGGTGCCGTTGAAGACCGGGAAGGCCTCCGCGCCGTCGCCGAAGTGCTCGGCGACGAGCTCCTGCAGGCGCGCGGTGTACACGTCGGAGCCGTACGCGGTCTGGTGTCCGTCGTTGGCGGCGGTGATGGCCGCGAGGACCTCCGGGTGGATGCCGGAGTAGTTGTCGGACGCGAAGCCGCGCACCGAGGTGTCGTGCAGGGAGGTCATGACCTCATCCTCTCAGCCTCGGGCGCGGCCTCGCCCCGGTGCGCGGGTCAGCCCCGGATGCCGCGGGTGGAGGCGATCACGTCGCGCATCTTCTTCTCGAGCGCCTCGTAGAACATCGACAGCGGGAACTCGTCGTCCCGCACGGCGTCGGTGTAGCCCTTCGGCGGCCCCGCGAGGACGTCGTCGGGCAGGCCACGGGCCCACGCCGACGCCGGATGCGGTTCGAGCACCGAGCGGACGAGGTCGTAGGCCGCCAGCCAGTGAGAGGTCTTCGGGCGGTCGATCGACTCCCAGTAGAGGCGGTCGATCGCATCTCCCAGGGCGACGACGGCGTCCGGGACCTCCCCCCATTCGAACGCGAGAGCGGTGTCGGTCCAGTGCAGCACGCCCCGCCGGTGCAACCAGGCGAACAGCAGCTGACCGCCGAGCCCGTCGTAGTTGCGCACCCGCGTGCCGGTGATCGCGAACCGGAAGATCCGATCGAAGATCACCGCGTACTGCACGAGCCGCGACAGCCGCAGCAGCTCGGCATCCGCCTGGTCGAGGTCGGGGTCGGCACTGAGCCGCCGGTCGAGCTCGACGCACTCACGGAAGGCGGTGAGGTCGCACCGCAGCTCCTCGAGGGAGTACAGGAAGTACGGCATCCGCTGCTTGATCATGAACGGGTCGAACGGCAGGTCCCCGCGCATGTGCGTCCGGTCGTGGATGAGGTCCCACATCACGAACGCCCGCTCGGTGAGCTCCTGATCCTCGAGCATCTGCGCGGCCTCGGCGGGGAGCTCCAGCTTCGTGATCCCGGATGCTTCGCGCACGACGCGGCGGTATCGGGCCGCCTCGCGATCCTGGAAGATCGCCCCCCACGTGAACGGCGGGACTTCGCGCATCGCGACGGTCTCGGGGAACAGCACCGCCGAATCGGTGTCGTACCCCGCGGTGAAGTCGAGCAGCCGCAGCGAGACGAAGAGCGGGTTCGGGTACAGCGTCTCGAGCCGTGCGATGGCCTCGGGCCAGATGGCCTCGACCAGCAGCGCCTCGACGTGCCGGTCGCGCGATCCGTTCTGGGTGTACATCGGGAACACGACGAGGTGACGGATGCCGTCGACGCGGTGGCGCTGCGGCTGGAAGGCCACGAGCGAGTCGAGGAAATCGGGCACGCCGAACGCCCCCTCCCTCGAGCGCGTGCCGGCCCATCTGTCGAAGTCCCGGATCGATGCCGCGAGATAGTCGGCGTCGTGCGGGAATCGTGGCGCGAGGCGCCCGATCGCCGCGGTGATCGACGCGACATGCCGCCGCGCCGTCTCGTGATCGCCGGGATCGGGTATCGATCCGTCGGCCGCCTGCACCGCCTGCAGCGCCGTCGCGGCGTCGCGCAGGGAGATCCAGGCGGGGTCGTGCTCCACGCCGCGCGCGAGCTCGAGGCTCGGTGCGACGTCGATCGCGCCGCCGTCCTCGACGACCTCGGGCTCGCCGATGATCGTCTTGGCGGCACCGGGGGTGGGGTGCGTCTGAGCGATGGACATGGGGAACCTCCGATCCACGAGGTACGGCTCCCGCGCGGGAGCGGCTGTCAGGTCGCGTCAGCATATCCGGCCGCAGCGTCGGCCCGCGATCCCCATGCCCGTGGCCGCGCAGCGCGACTGTCAAGGCATGGCCGGTATGCGGGGGCAGGGATAGCGTCGGGGGATGGCCTCCTCCGCCGCGCGTCCCGAGAACATCGACACCCCCGGTGAGTCGGGGCCCACGGAGCGGCGGGCCGATCCCGACGGGATGGGCGTGCTGCTCGTGGCCAACCCGCGCTCGGGCACCTCGGTCGTCCGCCCCGACCCCATGCCGGAGATCCGCCGGCGGCTGCCGGCCGCGCGCATCGAGATGCTCGGCGACTCCTCGATCGACGACATCGTCGGGGCTGCGATGGCCGGCGAGCCGCCGGTCGCGCTCGCCGTCCTGGGCGGCGACGGATCGGTGTCGCGGGCCGCGCAGCTGGCGCGGCGGCATGGGTTGCCGCTGCTCGTGCTCCCCGGCGGGACCTTCAACCACTTCGCCCGGGCCGCCGGACTCGAGACCGTCACGGCCGCCCTCGACGCCTTTGCCGCCGGGACGCTGCGCACCGCGGCGGTGGCCGAGGTCGCGGTCGACGACGGCGAGCCGATCACCGTGCTCAACGCCGTCTCGTTGGGCGCCTACCCCGAGCTCCTCGCGGAGCGGGAGAAGCGCACGAGCCTCGGCAAATGGTGGGGCGGTGCCGTGGCGGCGTGGCGCGAGATCCAGGGGGCGCATCGCATCGAGGTCGTGCGCGACGGTCGTCGTGCGGTGGTCTGGTCGGTCTTCGCCGGGATCGGCCACGGCGACCCCCGGCGCATCGCGATGATGCAGCGCTCCGATCTCGACGACGCCGTGCTCGATCTGCGCGTGCACCACGCGCGCGGCACGCGGTTGCGTGCGGTCGCCTCCCTCGCGTTCGGCCGGCGCATGCTCGCCCTGATGCGTGCGCTGCGCCTGCTGCCCCCGGCCTCCGATCTCGAGCGCATCGTGGCGTCGTCGGTCGAGCTCACGGTGCGTCCCGGCGACGCGCCCGCGGTGTTCGCCCACGACGGCGAGATCGCCGAGGCGCCGGCGACCGGGTTCCGGCTGCGGCTGCGCACCGTCTCCGACGGTCTGCGCGTGTACGCCCCCGCCGGCGCAGCGCGCGCCGCCTCGGAGGGATGACCCGCCCGCCTGTCGGGATACATCGCGAGACGGATGCCGCGCCGGCGGCACTCGCGTACCGTCGGAGCGTGTTCCGTCCCTTGCGCCGCTCTCAGATCGCCGTCGACGTCTCGGTCGCGGGGGCGTTCGCGGCCGTGATGCTGCTGGTCACCTGGGGCGGAGTGATCGGGGTCGTCATCCCGGCCGACCGGATCGCGGCGATCGTGTCGGTGCTGCTGATCGTGCCCTTCAGCGCCGCCGTGGCGCTGCGCCGGGCCTCGCCCGCGCTCGCGCTCGTCCTGGCCTGGGTGGGGGCGATCCTGCAGATGCTCGCGCAGCTGCCGCCGCTGCCCGTGGACATCGCGATCTTCGCGGTGCTGTACACGTGCGCCGCCTACGGCACCAACCGCATCTTCTGGCTCGGATTCGCCTCCTCGATCGCCGGTGCGCTGGCCATCACCGTCTACCTGCTCATCCCCTCGGCGGCGTACTCGCTCACCGCCGCCGGCGACGACCTCGTGTTCTTCCTCCTCACCGGCACCATGCTCTTCATCGCCTCGGTGCTGGGCCTGCTGCTGGCCTGGACCGTCGGGGCACTCGTGCGGGTGGGCATCCGGGCCCGCGGCAACGCCGAGGCGCAGCGTCGTGCCGAGGCGCGGGCGACGGCCGAGTCCGAGCGCAACCGCATCGCGCGCGACATGCACGACGTGGTCGCCCACTCCCTCGCCGTGGTCATCGCGCAGGCCGACGGCGCGCGCTACGCCGCGACGACCGACCCCGACGCGGCATCGGCGTCGCTGCAGACGATCTCCACGACCGCCCGCTCCGCCCTCTCGGACGTGCGGATGCTGCTGACCCAACTTCGCCACAGCGAGGGCGAGGGTCCGCAGCCCACCGTCGCGGAGCTCGAGGTGCTGTACGCCCAGGTGCGTGCGGCGGGGATGGACCTGCGGGTCGACGTCGACCCGGCGCCACCCGGCGAGCCACCGGCGGCGGTGCAGATCGCGGTCTACCGCATCCTCCAGGAGGCCCTGACCAACGCGATGCGCCACGGGGCGGGCGGTACTGTCGAGGTGTCCCTGGCCTGGCTGCCCGATCGCGTGGAGGTGCGTGTGACCAACCCCCTCGGGCACCCGGCCGTCGACGCGTCCGGTTCCTCGCGCTCGGGCGGACACGGGCTCATCGGCATGCGCGAGCGTGCCCAGCTCATGGGCGGCACGCTCGAGGTCGGCCCCGCGGGCCGCGAGTTCGCGGTGTCGGCGACGCTGCCCATCGGCGGACCGGCGTGAGCGCCGTCCGTATCGTCCTGGTCGACGACCAGGCGCTGTTCCGCGCCGGCATCCGCATGGTCGTCGCCTCGCAGCCCGACCTCGAGGTGGTCGGCGAGGCGTCCGACGGCGCCGAGGCGCTCCGTGTCGTCCGCGAGACGCGGCCCGACGTGGTGCTCATGGACATCCGCATGCCGGTGATGGACGGCCTGACCGCCACGGCCGAACTCCTCGACGATCCGCTCTTCGGCGGCGAACCGCCGCGCATCGTCATGCTCACGACCTTCGACCTCGATGAGGCCGCCGCGCGCGCCATCCGGCAGGGGGCGAGCGGCTTCCTGCTGAAGGACGCCGACCCCGAGTTCCTGCTCGCGGCCATCCGCACCGTGCACGCGGGGTCGTCGGTCATCGCGGCGTCGGCGACGCGTGAGCTCTTCTCGACGTTCTCGGGTCCCGACCACAAGCCCGTGCCCGCGGCGTTCGGCGAGCTGACCGACCGTGAACGCGAGATCTTCGCGCTCGCCGCGCGCGGGCTGTCCAATGCCGAGATCGCCGGGCGGGAGTTCCTCTCCGAGGCGACGGTCAAGACGCACATCAGCCGGATCCTGGCCAAGCTCGCGCTGCGGGACCGGGTGCAGCTGGTCGTCTTCGCCTTCGAGCACGGCCTCGCCTGACCCGCCGCCCGTCCCTGGGCCGCGAGACGTCGGTTCCGCGCCGAGACGACGGGTTCGCCCCCCCCGAGGCTCGGCGCGAACGTCACGTCCCGCGGTTCCCGGGGTCATCCGCGAGATGTAGACGACGACGACGAGCGACGGATGCGGCGGCGCGGGGCCGCTTCGTAGCGTCGACATCATGCAGATCTCGACCTCCGACCTCGGCCTCGCCGCCCGGGTCCAGAACCTCACCAAGACCTTCGGCTCCGGCGAGTCCGGCGTCCGCGCCCTCGACGGCGTCTCGGTCGGCATCCGTCGCGGGGAGTTCACCGCGATCATGGGCCCGTCCGGTTCGGGCAAGTCCACCCTCATGCACATCATGGCCGGCCTCGACGCGCCCACGTCGGGGCGAGCCTGGATCGGCGACACCGAGATCTCGGGACTGTCCGACCTCGACCTCACGATCCTGCGGCGACGCCGCGTGGGGTTCGTCTTCCAGTCCTTCAACCTCGTGCCGACCCTCGATGTCCTGGGCAACATCACCCTGCCCTTCGAACTCGACGGTCGCGCGCCGTCGGCGCTCGAGCGCTCACGCATCGACGGACTCGTCGACTCGTTGGGCCTCGGCGGCCGGCTGCGTCATCGGCCGCACCAGCTCTCGGGCGGCCAGCAGCAGCGCGTCGCGATCGCCCGCGCGCTGGCGACCGCGCCCGATCTCGTGTTCGCCGACGAGCCCACCGGCAACCTCGACTCCCGCACCGGACGTGAGGTGCTGGCGCTGCTCGCGGCGGCCAGCCGCGATCACGGGCAGTCGATCGCGATGGTCACCCACGACCCGGTCGCCGCCGCGCACGCCGACCGGGTGATCTTCCTCGGCGACGGCCGCATCGTCGCCGACAAGTCGAGTCAGAGCGCCGAGGCCATCTCGTCGCACATGCTCGCCGCCGAGGTGTCGGCGTGACCGCGGTGGCCGCGCCCGCCGTCACCGCGGGCAGGGGTGGGGTCGAGGCGCCGCGCGCAGCGGCATCCGGCCGGCTCGCGTGGCTGCGCGAGCGGGGAATGGGGGCCTCGGTGCTCGTCTCGGCGATCTCGGGCGGTTTCGGGGTGCTGCTGATCGCGGCCACCGGTCTCATCGGAGCCTGGCTGCTGGCCGATCCCTATCTCGGTGGGGGAGACACGGTCGCGGCGGTGGTGGCCATCCTGAGCGTGCTGCTGGTGGCCGTGGCCGTGTACGTCGCCGCGATCGTCACCGCCAACACGTTCGCCACGATCGTCGCGGGCCGCACCCGGCAGATCGCGCTCCTGCGCCTGATCGGCGCCTCGGCCCGCTCGCAGCGTGCTCAGATCGCGCGGCAGGGGCTGGTCGTCGGCGCGATCGGCGCGGTGCTCGGACTCGTCGGCGGCACCGCGGCGGCCATGATCCTGCAGTGGGCGGCGGATGCGGCCTGGGGCATCGACGTGGACTACAGCGTCGTTCAGCCGATCCTGCTGGCACCCGCCGTCATCGTCGCGCTGACCACGTGGATGGCGGCGTGGGCGGGGTCGCGGCGGGTGCTCGAGGTCACACCGCTCGCAGCCCTGTCGGGCGCTGCCCCCCGCACGGCGGGGGAAGCCGCCGGCCGTACGCCGCGGCGGGTCGCGGCGATCGCGCTCTTCGCCGTCGGAGCGGCGCTGCTCGCGCTCGGGATCCTCGCCGGGTTCGTGACGCCGCTCGGTGTCGTCATCGCCTTCCTGGGTGGCCTGGCCTCGTTCACCGGTCTCAGCCTCGGCGCGACGCTCGTGATGCCGCCGCTGCTGCGCGCGACCGGACGCCTGTTCGGTCGATCGGCCGCGGCCCGCCTGGCGGCGGAGAACGCGCTGCGGTATCCGGAGCGATCGAGCCGCATGGCCATCGGAGTGGTGATGGGGGTCACGCTCGTGACGATGTTCGCCGTCGCCACCGAGTCGGTCAAGGGCGTCATGGCGGCCTCGGGGGGCGGCGAGGTCGCCCCCGAGATGGCGCAGCTGCTCGACACGTTCAGCGCGGTCATGATGGCGCTGGTCGGCGTGTCGGCGGTCATCGCCGCGGTCGGCCTGGTGAATCTCCTCACGATCGGCGTCGTGCAGCGCACGCGCGAGCTCGGGCTGCTGCGAGCACTCGGTCTGACGGGGCGGCAGGTCCGCGCGATGGTGCTCTTCGAGGCGGCGCACGTGACCATCACGGCCGTCGTGTTCGGCCTCGTGCTCGGGATCGCGTACGGCTGGGCCGCCGCGCAGTCGCTCCTCGGCTCGGTGCAGGTTCCGCCGCTGTGGTCGTCACCGACCTTCGTGCTCCCCGGCATCCCCTGGCTCATCGTCGCGGGCGTCGTCGCGGCCACCGCGGTGCTGACGCTCGTCGCGGCCGTCGTGCCCACCCGGCTGGCGACGCGCGTCTCACCGGTCGAGGCGCTCGCCGACTGAGGAGCGGGCAGAGCGGGGTCCGGTCCGCCGTCACCGACGGACGAGCCGGACCTCGCTGATCGTCGCACCCCAGCCCGTGTCGTCCTTGGCGGCGCCGTCGGGGCGGAACCCGTTGCGGGCGTAGAACGCCCGGGCGCGCGGGTTGTCGGCGAGCACCCAGAGAGACGCGGGTCCGCGGCCGATCGCGGCATCCAGGAGTGCCCGGCCCGCCCCCGAACCGTGATGGGCGGCGAGCACGTAGATCGCGTACAGCTCGCGCGGTGTCGGCGGCGCGTCGTCGCGCGAGGGTCCGCTGACGGCCCACCCCACGATCTCGCCCGCGTGGACGGCGACCCAGGTGGCGACCGGGCCGGGCTCCGACGCCGCAGCGCGACCCTCGGTCGGCGCGCCGTCGCCGCCGCCGTACGGGAGCTGCTCGTGCTCGAGCGACTCGGCGCGCGTGCGGGTCAGTCGCTCCTCGTCGAGGCGGTCGAGGATGCTCTGCGGCATCCGGCCCGTATAGGCCTCGCGCCACGCCTGCACATGCACGTGCGCGATGCCCGCGGCGTCGGCGGGAACGGCCCGTCGCACCGCCACGGCGGTCATTCGAGCGGCGCGGCGGTTCCCGTGCCGGCCCCGGTGCCCGCGTCGGGCTCGGCAGCGGGGTCGAAGGCCCAGGTCGGCGCGACCTGCCGCAGCCGCGCGGCGCGCCACTGCCACGTCGTCCACAGCACGGGCCAGAGCACGGGTGCCGCGAGGCCGCCGATCACGAGCCGCTCGCGCCACAGCGTGCGGCCGGGATCGCCGGGAGCGGGCGAGACCGCCATCTGGTGGTCCCACACGTCGAGCACCGAGAGGGGGCCCGTCAACGGGATGCCGCTGTCGCGCAGGATCCGCACCGGGTCGCCGCCGGGCGCATCCGCCCGCCGCTCCTCGAGGTATCGGTCCGAGACGTGGATCAGCTGGCGTCCGATCGGAAGCCCGAGCGCGCTCAGCTGGACGGGGACGTCGGCCCCGGGCTCGAGCGAGGTCGGCATCCCCTCCGTCGCGAGGGGTTCCATGCCCATGAGCGGTGCGTACAGCTCGGCGAGGGCCCGCGGAGAGTGCAGGGCGCGCCAGGCGGCGTCGGCGTCGCAGTCGAGCACGAGCTTCTGGAGGATGCGCATGCGCCCAGTCTGCCCCGTCGTAGGCTGATCGGATGCCGTCGCCCGCCGCAGGTTCGCCGTTCGACCAGTCCCGCTACCAGGTGCGGCTGGACTGGGGCCGTGCCGGGCTCGAGCGCCTGGCCCCCGCAGACGTCGTCGTCGTGGTCGATGTCGTGGGCCCGTCGTCCGCGGTCGCGGCGCGGATCGCCGCGGGTGCCGAGGTCGCTCTGGCGGAGCTCGAGGCGGAGCGCGACGGTGGCGCGATCGCTGCCGCCGCCGCGGCATCCGGATCGCTCGTGCTGCTGGGCTGCCTCCGCAACGCCGGCGCCGTGGCCGACGCCGTGCTCGGCGAGCAGCAGCGCCGCGGCGCGCGCACGAGCATCGCGGTCATCGCCGCCGGCGAGCAGCGGACGGCCGCCGCCTTCGACGGGTCGGAGGGGCGTCCCGCGCCGGTCGACGCCGTCGAGCTGCGCTTCGCCGTCGAGGACCTGCTGGGCGCCGGGGCGGTCGTCGACGCCCTCTCGCGGCGAGGCCTCGACCACACCTCGCCCGAGGCCGCGGCGGCCTGCGAGGCGGCGCGCGGGCTCGGCGGCGCCGTGCGCCATCTGCTCACCGCCAGCGGCTCCGGGCAGGAGCTCATCGCGGCCGGGCGCCGCGACGAGATCCTCGCCGCCGCGCAGCTCGACGTCGACGCGGCCGTCCCGACGCTCCGCGACGGGGTGTTCACCGTGGCCTGACGCGCCGAGTCCTCACCTGCCGACCGCCGCCCCGGGTCCGCTCAACGCGGGGTCGCGGCGGCTCGCCGGTCGGCGGCCGAGATGTCGCGACGCACCCACCGGAACAGATAGCGCTCGTCGTACGACGATGCGCACGAGCGACAGGATGCCGCCCGCGTCGGACGGCGGTGACGGTAGGCGACGTGGCCGGCGGGGCAGTGGCCGATCCAGGGTGCGAGCTCCACGGCGGTCTCACCGCGGTGAGTCGTGCCGCCGACGTAGCCGAGGTCGCGGGCGATGCGCAGCCACTCCCGGCCGTGACCGGCGGTGGGGCCGGCGAGGGCGTGGCCCACCTCGTGCAACAGGGTCTGGTGGTTCTCGTCGTCGTCGAAGCGGGCGGCGAGATACCGCGAGACGCTGATGCAGCGGCGGGTGTAGTCGCACTGGCCGGCGCGGCGCTTGGCGTTGTCGAAACGGAAGGTCCACGAGTCGTCCAGGTGCGTGGCGATGAGTGCCTCGGCCCAGACGCGGACCCGATCGAGATCGCTCATGACGTCGACGCTACGCGCGGGGTGGGACAGGGCCGCTGCCGGTTCAGCCGGCCACGCTCGCGCGCGACCGACGCTCCGCAGCGTCGACGGCGAGCAGGGTCGACTCGAGCTGATCCTCGGACGCGCCGCTCTCCTGCCGGAGGAACAGGGCGCGCTTGAAGTCGGTGCGGGCGGCGGCGTAGTCGGCGGCGTCGTACGATACCTTGCCGCGGTGCTGGAACGCGAACGCGGCCAGCGCCGGCCAGTTCTGCCCCTCCGCCTCTTCCGCGCACGTCGTCAGCTCCTGGATCGCCGCGGCGTAGGCGCCGCGATGCTGCAGGATCGTCGCGTGGAGCACGCGCGCGCGCAGCAGGTCCTTGCGTGTGCCGCCCATACGCGCCACGCGCACCGCCTGCTCGGCGACGACGAGACCCTCGTCGAGGCGGTCGAGGACCTTCAGCAGCCAGACGCGCTCGAGGAGGGCGGGCAGGCTGCGCTGCTCGCCGATCTCGTCGAGGCGCTCGACGCACTGCTCCGGGTCGACGATCTCCCGCAGCGTGTCCGGGTCGTACCCGAGGATGTAGCCCACCGTCGCCCCCTCCGCGATTCGAGAACGGTGTATCCCAGTCTGGACCGA
The DNA here is from genome assembly GCF_013389665.1 of Microbacterium oleivorans. NCBI lineage: Bacteria > Bacillati > Actinomycetota > Actinomycetes > Micrococcales > Microbacteriaceae > Microbacterium > Microbacterium oleivorans. Next base: position 2,216,324 of record NZ_CP058316.1, read on the forward strand.
ACCGGCGCCACCCCCCGGCCGCCGCGCCGATCAGCGCTCGAAGACGGATGACGCGGGCTTGGGCGAGGGCGTCGCGTCTGCGTCGGTGGCGATGCGCGCGCCGCGCGCGAACTCGTCGATCTCGGCCCCCTGGGCCACCTTCGCGGGGAAGGGCCCCGCGGCCATGAGTCGTGGCAGCCATTCCGAGGGGAGCGGCGATGCGGAGGCCGCGATGACGATGTTGCCGAACCGGCGCCCCTTGAGCAGCTGCACCTCGGCCAGCAGCAGCACCTCGGGGAGCACCTCGCGCACGGTCGCCACCTGACGCCGCGCGAAGGCCAGGCCGGCGCCGTCGGCGACGTTGACCAGCAGCACGCCGGCGGGATCGAGCAGCCGTGCGATCGAGCGGTAGTACTCCACCGTGGTCAGGTGGGCGGGTGTCTGCGCGCCGGCGAACACGTCCGAGACGACCAGGTCGGCGGCTCCGGTCAGCCCCGGGGGGAGCTTCTCGGCCACGGTGCGCGCGTCGCCGATGCGCACCCGGACCTGCGCCCCTCGCGGCAGCGGCAGGGCCTCGCGGACGAGGTCGACCAGCGGCTGCTCGAGCTCGATGACCTGCTGCCGTGAGCCCGGACGGGTGTGGGCGATGTAGCGGGGGAGCGTCAGGGCGCCGGCGCCGAGATGGACGGCGGTCAGCGGTTGCCCCGGCATCCGCAGCCGGTCGATCACGGCCGCCATCCGCGCGATGTACTCGAAGTGCAGGTGCGTGGGGTCGTCGAGGTCGACGTGCGACTGGGGCGTGCCGTCGACGTCGAGCTCGTAGCCCGAGGTGAAGCCGCTGGGCACGATGCGCGCGATCGTGCCGTCCGACAGGCGGGCCTGCGGACCGGACTCCTCCACGCGCGCTCGAGCCATTCCCCCACGCTATCGGCCTCCGGTGCACCGATCTGCGCAGTCGAAACACGATCGAGACATCGATGTAATGACTTCGAGCCTCCGGCCCGTATAGGTTCGGACGCATTACCTCGGAGCGCGCCGCGGTGTGCCCGCTCCGGACCTCAGAAAGGGACACCCCCATGCTCTCCACTCCTCGGAAGCGCGCGCTCGCGGGTCTGGCGGTGGTCGCCGTCGGCGCCCTCGCCCTCTCGGCGTGCACCAGCCAGCGCGGAGGTGGCGGCGAGACCGACGCCGCGACCGACGTCGACGGCACATTCGTGTTCGCGGCATCCGCCGACCCGGCCAGCCTCGACCCCGCCTTCGCGCAGGACGGCGAGACCTTCCGCGTCTCGCGTCAGATCTTCGAGGGTCTCGTGGGCACCGAGCCCGGCACGGCCGACCCCGCGCCGCTGCTCGCGGAGAGCTGGGAGTCCTCCGAGGACGGACTCACCCACACGTTCCAGCTGAAGGAGGGCGTGACCTTCCACGACGGCACCGCGTTCGACGCCGAGGCGGTGTGCGCGAACTTCGACCGCTGGTACAACTGGACGGGCCTGGCCGCGAGCGAGGCGCTGTCGTACTACTACGGAAAGCTCTTCCGCGGCTACGTCGACAGCCCCGACACCGCGGTGTACGACTCCTGCTCCGCCGACGGCGAGCTCGAGGCGACCGTGCAGCTGAAGCAGCCCTTCGCCGGGTTCATCCCCGCCCTGTCGCTGCCGGCCTTCGCGATGCAGAGCCCCGCAGCCCTCGAGGAGTACGGTGCCGACGAGATCGGCGGCACCGAGGAGGCGCCCTCGCTGTCGGAGTACGGTGCGGGTCACCCGACCGGCACCGGTCCCTACAAGTTCGACGAGTGGTCGCCGGGCGAGGAGCTCACGCTCTCGGCCTACGACGAGTACTGGGGCGAGTCGGGTCAGGTCGACCAGATCATCTTCCGCGTCATCGATGACCCGACCGCGCGCCGTCAGGCGCTCGAGGCCGGTTCGATCGACGGCTACGACCTGGTCGGCCCCGCCGACACGGCCGCTCTCGAGGACGCCGGCTACACGATGGTCTCGCGCCCGCCGTTCACGATCCTCTACCTCGCGTTCAACCAGGCCCAGCCCGAGCTGCAGGACGTCCGCGTGCGCCAGGCGCTGTCGCACGCGATCGACAAGGAGGCCCTCATCACGCAGGTCCTCCCCGAGGGCACCGAGGTCGCGACGCAGTTCATGCCCGACACGGTCAACGGGTACAACCCCGACGTGACGACCTACGAGTACGACCCCGAGCAGGCGCGCGCGCTGCTCGCCGAGGCCGGCTACACCGCCGACAACCCGCTGACGCTGACCTTCAACTACCCGGTCAACGTCTCGCGTCCCTACATGCCGGACCCCGAGCAGATCGCCACGGTCATCTCGACGCAGCTGACCGAGGTCGGGGTGCAGCTGACGGCCCAGACGGATGCCTGGAGCCCGGACTACCTCGACAAGATCACCGGCACGCCCGATCACGGCATCCACCTGCTCGGGTGGACGGGTGACTACAACGACACCGACAACTTCGTCGGCGTGTTCTTCGGGGCGCAGTCGGCCGAGTGGGGCTTCGACAACCCGGAGCTGTTCGCGGCGCTGAACGAGGCCCGCGGCATCCCGAACCTCGACGAGCAGACCGAGCTCTACGAGCAGATCAACGAGCAGGTCGCCGAGTTCATCCCCGGTGTCCCGCTGGCCCACCCGGCCCCGACGCTGGCATTCGACCCGCGCGTCGAGAGCTACCCGGCCAGCCCGGTCAACGACGAGGTGTTCACCGGCATCGTGCTGACCGAGTGACGCTCCGCTGATCCACGCGGGGCGGGCCACCGCCTCGGGCGCGAGCCCGCCCCGCACTCCTCGACCGAAAGATTCCGCGTTGCTGCGAACCATCGGCCACCGGCTGCTCCTGCTGATCCCCACCCTCCTCGGGCTCAGCATCCTTCTCTTCCTCTGGGTTCGCGCTCTTCCCGGCGGTCCTGCCGTCGCCCTTCTCGGCGAGAAGGCGACCCCCGCCGCCATCGAGCGCATCAACGAGCTCTACGGCTTCAACCGCCCCATCCTCGAGCAGTACGCCACCTACATGGGGCGCCTGCTCACCGGTGACTTCGGCTCCTCGATCGAGACCGGCCGTCCGGTCGTCGAGGAGTTCTTCCGCCGCTTCCCGGCGACGATCGAGCTCTCGATCGCCGCGCTCATCATCGCCGTCGGCATCGGCATCCCGCTCGGGTACCTCGCCGCGCGCCGGCACGGCCGCATCAGCGACCACCTCGCCGTCGTGCTGAGCCTCGTGGGCATCACGATCCCGGTGTTCTTCCTCGCGTTCATGCTGAAGTACGTCTTCGCGGTCCAGCTGGGCTGGCTGCCCTCGGACGGCCGGCAGAACCCGCGCATCGACGCCACCCATTACACGAACTTCTACGTGCTCGACGGTCTGATCACGGGGGAGTTCGACGCCGCCTGGGATGCCGTGCTGCACCTCGTCCTGCCCGCCCTCGCCCTCGGCACGATCCCGCTCGCGATCATCGTGCGCATCACGCGTGCGTCGGTGCTCGAGGTTCAGAACTCCGATTACGTACGCACCGGCCGGGCGAAGGGCATCGCCCGGCGCACGCTTCGCGGCCGCTTCATCCTCCGCAACGCCATGCTCCCCGTCGCCACCACCGTCGGGCTCCAGGTGGGTCTGCTGCTGGCGGGCGCGATCCTGACCGAGACCGTCTTCGCCTTCCCCGGCATCGGCTCGTTCCTCGCCCGCGCGATCACGGCCCGGGACTTCCCGGTGCTGCAGGGGTTCATCATCTTCATCGCGATCATCTACGCGCTCATCAACCTCATCGTCGATGTCTCGTACAGCCTGATCGACCCGAGAGTGAGGGTCTCATGAGCACCAACGCGCTTCCCCCCGCCCCCGGTGGCGGGCCGGCCACCGCGGCGGCCGAGCACGAGGTGTTGGAGGCCCGCACCGGCGGCGGGTTCTGGCACGACGTGTTCGCCCGGCTGCGCCGCAATCCGGTCGCCTGGGCGGGAACGGCCATCGTGCTCCTGTTCCTCCTCGTCGCGATCCTCGCCCCGTGGCTGGCGCCGTATCCCGAGACGGCCCTCCCGGGCGCGCGGGAGGTCACCCCGACCAACATCCCCGGGCCGGGCGAGATCCCCGGCTTCCCGTTGGGGCTCGACCGCTTCGGCGGGGACGTGTTCTCGAAGCTCATCTGGGGGGCGCGGGCGTCGCTGCTCATCGGCATCATCTCCACCGCGTTCGGGCTGATCGGCGGCATGCTCCTCGGCCTTCTCGCGGGCATGTTCGGCGGCTGGGTCGACACGGTGGTCATGCGCTTCGTCGACATCCTGCTGTCGGTGCCGAACCTGCTGCTGGCGGTCTCGATCGCGGCGATCCTCGGTCAGTCGCAGCTGGCGATCATGATCGCGATCGGAGCGTCGCAGGTGCCGATCTTCGCGCGCCTGCTGCGGGCCTCGATGCTGCAGCAGCGCAGCGCCGACTACATCCTCTCGGCTCAGACGCTCGGCCTCGGGAGAGGCAAGATCACCATGAGCCACGTGCTGCCCAACAGCCTCGGTCCCGTCATCGTGCAGGGGACTCTGACCCTCGCGACGGCGGTCATCGACGCGGCGGCGCTGTCGTTCCTCGGCCTCGGCGGCGGCGGCGCGGCGACGGCCGAATGGGGTCGCATGCTCACCTACGCGCAGAACGAGCTGGCGATCGCGCCCTGGCTGGCCTTCCTCCCCGGCATCTGCATCATGATCACGGCGCTCGGCTTCACCCTGCTCGGCGAGTCGCTCCGCGAGGCGATGGACCCCCGCACGCGCGCCCGCTGACCGCCCGGCACCGCGGTCGGCCGCCGCCTCGCGGCGATGCGCGCTACAGCTGCACCACCGGCGGCGCCGGCGTGCGGCCTCAGGAGGCGATGTCGAGCTCGTTGCCGGGGATCGAGGAGAGCAGCCGGCGCGTGTAGGGGTCGCGGGGGTTCGTGAAGATCTCCTCGCTCGAGGCCGCCTCCACGAGAGCCCCGTCCTTCATGACGCAGACGTAGTCCGAGATCAGGCGCACGACGGCCAGATCATGCGAGATGAAGAGGTAGCTCAGGCCGTATCCGCTCTGCAGGTCGCGCAGCAGCGTGAGGATCTGATCCTGCACGAGCACGTCCAGAGCCGACACCGGCTCGTCGCACACGATGAGGTCGGGGTTCAGGGCCAGTGCCCGCGCGATCGCGACGCGCTGGCGCTGGCCGCCCGACAGCTCCGACGGGTACCGGCGCAGCATGGACTGCGGCAGGGCGACGTCGTCGAGGAGCGTGCGCACCCGCGCGGAGCGCTCCTTCGACGACCCGCGCCGGTAGAAGTCGAGGGGTTCGCCGATGATCCGCTCGATCGTGAACATCGGGTTCAGCGACGAGTACGGATCCTGGAAGATCGGCTGCACCTTCTGGCGGAACTCCCGCAGCTGCGCACCCTTCAGCCCCGCGACATCCTGACCCTCGTAGCGGATCGTGCCCGACGTCGGCTCGATCACCTTCAGCAGCATCCGCGCGGTCGTGGTCTTGCCCGAACCCGACTCGCCGACGATCGCGACCGTCTCGCCGCGCGGGATGGCGAGCGAGACGTCGGTGACGGCGGCGAAGTCCTCCTTCTTGCCGCGGATCTTGTACAGCTTCGTCAGGTTCTCGATCTCCACGATGTTGTCGGCCGCGGATGCCGCGACACCGGGCGCCGCGGCGACGGGCGCGCCGACGGATGCCGTCTCGGCGGGCGGCGCCGGACGGTAGGCCTCGGGGCGCAGGCGCACCGCGGCGACCGACGGCGCGGCCTTCACGAGGGCCTGGGTGTACGGCTGCTGCGGATCCTCGAGGATCTGGCGGGCGGGACCCTGCTCGACGATGCGGCCCCGGTGCATCACGACCACGCGCGCGGCGCGCTCGGCGGCGAGCCCCAGGTCGTGGGTGATGAGAAGCACCGAGGTCCCCAGCTCGCCGGTCATCCGCCCGAGCTGGTCGAGGATCGTCTTCTGCACCGTGACGTCGAGCGCGCTCGTGGGCTCGTCGGCGATGAGCAGGCGCGGGTTGCAGGCGAGGCCGATCGCGATCAGGGCCCGCTGGCGCATGCCGCCCGAGAACTCGTGGGGGTACTGCTTCGCGCGCTCCGCGGCGTCGGGCAGGCCGGCGGCGGCGAGGGTCTCGACGACCTTGCGGTCGACGTCCTTCGGGGTCGCGAGGCCGTGCGCGAGTAGCGTCTCGGCGACCTGGGTGCCGATCTTCGAGACCGGATTGAGGTTCGACATGGGGTCCTGCGGCACGAGTCCGATCTGGCCGCCTCGGATGCGTCGCAGCGCGCTCTCGGGAGCACCGACGAGCTCGGTGCCGTCGAGCTGGATGCTGCCGCGCACGACACGACCGTTGCCGGGGAGCAAGCCGATCACCGCCATCGCGGTCGTGGACTTGCCTGACCCCGACTCGCCGACGATCGCGACGGTCTCGCCGGCCGAGATCTCGATGTCCACGCCTTCGACGGCGTGGACGGGTCCCTCGAGCGTGCGGAAGTCGACGGCCATGTCGCGCACCCGCAGCAGGGGAGTGGAGGAGTCTGCCATGTCCTCATCCTGCCCTCCCCGACGTGAGAGCGCACGGGCCGCCGCGCAGCCGTTACACCGACGTAACGCCGGCGGCACCCGCGCGGCGCGGGGCTAGCGTGGGGTCATGGACCTGAACGCCGACCTGGGTGAGACGGTCGACGGCGTGCCGACGGCCGACGACACGGCGATGTTCGCGGTCGTGTCGAGCGCCTCGATCGCGTGCGGCGGTCACGCGGGCGACGACCGGTCGATGCGCGACGCCGTCGCGGGTGCTGCGGCAGCCGGGGTCGCGGTGGGCGCGCATCCCTCCTACCTCGATCGGCCCGGGTTCGGGCGCGTCGCGATGTCGGTGGCGCCGCGCGAGCTGCGCCGGCAGATCGGTCACCAGCTCGCCGCGCTCGACGCTGCCGGGGCCGACATCCGTTACGTCAAGCCCCACGGCGCCCTCTACCACGCGGCGAGCAGCGACCCCGAGACGGCGCGAGCGGTGGCCGAGGCTGTGGCCGACCTCTCGGCCGTGACAGGACGCGCGGTACCCGTCCTGGGGCTCGGTGGCGCGATCGTCGACGCCGCTGCAGCGGTGGGGCTCCCCTTCCGGCAGGAGGCCTTCCTCGACCGGGGCTATCGGGCCGACGGCACCCTCGTGCCCCGGGGTGCGCCCGGCGCGCTGCTCGCCGACCCGTCGGAGGTCGCTGACCGCGCCCTGCGGCTCGCCGTGGACGCCCGCGTGGTCGCGGTGACGGGCGAGACGATCCCCAGCGAAGCCGTGTCGCTGTGCCTGCACGGCGACTCGCCGGGCGCCGTGGCGATGGCACGGGCCGTGCGCTCGGCGCTGGATGCCGCCGGCGTCGCGGTGCGCGCCCCGTGGTGAGGACCTCGGCGCCTCCGGCTCCGAGCCGGGGGAGGGGCGCAGCCCGATGAGGATCCTGCGGATGGGTTCGGCCGCCGTGCTCGTGGAGGTCGGCGGTCTCGACGAGGCGATGGCGCTGCACGCTCGACTCGCCGCGGCTCCGCCGGCGGGCGTCGTCGACATCGTCCCGGCCGCCGCCACGGTGCTCGTGAAGATCGACCGCGGCATGCTCTCGCCCGAACGGGCACGCGAGTGGATCGCGGCGGCGGCGGCCGAGCCGGCCCCGGCGGCGGGCGTTGCCGGGGAGCTCGTGCTGCCCGTGGTCTACGACGGCGCCGATCTCGCCGAGGCCGCGCGGCTGCTCGGCATGGGGCCCGACGCGCTCGCCGCCCGCCATGCCGCGACGGCGTGGACCGTCGCCTTCACCGGTTTCGCGCCGGGCTTCGGGTACCTCGTCGGCGCTGACTGGGACCTCGACGTGCCGCGCCGTCGTGAGCCGCGCACCCGGGTGCCCGCGGGTGCGGTGGGTCTCGCGGGTCGCTTCTCGGGCGCCTACCCCCGCGAGACCCCCGGGGGCTGGCAGCTGATCGGCACGACGTCGGCGGCGCTGTTCGACCCCGACACCGAGCGCCCGGCGCTCCTCGTGCCCGGCGTCCGGGTGCGCTTCGAGCCCGTCCGTGCCGCGACAGTCGTGCCCGCCGCGCCATCCCCGACGGGATCCCCGGCTCGCCCCGCCCGCCCCGACGCGCCCGTCGACCCCGGTCCGCGCCGGGGGCCGATGCGGCCCGGCATCCGGATCCTGACACCCGGCCTGCTCGCCACGGTGCAGGACGGCGGGCGACCCGGGCGCGCCGCCGCGGGCATCGCATCCGGCGGCGCCGCGGATGCGGACGCATGGGCTCTCGCCAACCGTCTCCTCGGCAACGACGGCGACGCGGCGGCGATCGAGGTCGTCCTCGGCGGCTTGCGCGCCGTGGCCGAGGGCGACCTCGAGGTCGTCGTCACCGGAGCCTGGGCGATGCTCTCGATCGACGGGTGGCCGCGCGACCCGTTCGTCGTGCACCCGTGGCCGTCGGGGAGCGAGCTGCGCCTGGACGGATTCCTCGGCGGCGCCCGGGCCTACCTCGCCGTTCGAGGCGGATGGGATGCCGCCGTCGTCGCCGGTTCCCGCGCCACCGACACCCTCGCGGGGCTCGGGCCGGCGCCCCTGCGCGCGGGCGACCGGCTCCCGGTCGGCGAGGCGGTCGCCCGGGCCGTGCCGGCGCTGCCGCTCCATCCGTGGGGGCTGCCCCCGGTGGGGACGGATGCCGCGCCGCTCGAGATCCCGTTCGTGCGCGGTCCGCGCGACGACTGGTTCACCGCCGGAGCGCTCACCGCGCTCGGGGACGCGGTGTGGACGGTGTCGGCGGACGCCGACCGGGTCGGCATCCGTCTCGACGGGCCCGAGCTCGAGCGCTCCCGCGGAGGCGAGCTACCGAGCGAGGGGATGGTCCCGGGCGCGATCCAGGTGCCGCCGGCCGGCAGGCCGGTGATCTTCGGAGTCGACGGTCCGGTGACCGGCGGCTACCCCGTGATCGGGGTCGTCACCGGCCTCGGACGGTCGCGGCTCGCGCAGACGCGACCGGGCGACCGGGTGCGGCTGCGACCGGTCGCGTCGCCCGGGCGCAGCGTCTGAGCGATGTGTCAAGGGGAGAACTCCCCCTGTCAAGGGCCGTCCCCGACTGTCCGATTCCCCTACCGTGTGAGCCATGACTCGCACCAAGACCACCACCGCCGCAGCCCTCCTCGTCTCCGCAGCCCTGCTTCTGGCCGGATGCGGTGGCCAGTCCGGCGACGCCGAGCCCGCCGCGTCGGGGGACGCCGGCTCGTCCGCGTCGCCCTCCGCCAGCGCGCCGGCCGAGACGCCGACCGCTGAGCCGGCCGCCGGCGAGACCATCACCGGCACCGGCTACTCCTTCTCGGTCCCCGAGGGCTGGGCCATCCCCGACCAGGCGCTGCCGGGCACCGAGCAGGTCGACGTCTTCGTGGCCAACCTCACCGACGCCTCGGCCGACGGTTTCGCCGACAACGTCAACGTGGTGCTCTCGCCCGCGCCGCAGGCCATCACCGCCGACCAGGTCGAGACGCTCGGCGTCGACGAGCTCGAGGGCGCCGCGGGCGCCACGAACGTCACCGTCGAGGAGCGCACCACCGTCGCCGGCGAGGAGTCCGCACACCTCTCGGCTTCGGTCGACCAGCAGGGCGTGCAGTACAACATCGACCAGTTCTACGCGTCGCAGGGCGACCAGACCTACGTCGTCACCTTCTCGTTCAGCACCGACGTCACCGCCGCCGACCGTGCCGCCGTCTACGAGTCCGTGCTCGCCACCTGGACCTGGGCCTGACCTTCCCCGGCTCGTCCCACACCCGCGCCGCCCGCTCCCCGGAGCGGGCGGCGCGCTTTTATACCGCAGCACCCGGGGGTCGTCAAGGATCCCGCTGGACATGGCGCGTCGCGCCGCCTATAGTTGCTATTTGCGCTCCCGTCCCCTTGCCCTCATATGGTGGTCGGCTTGTGCTCTGCGCGATTCCGCCCCGTCCAACGGCGTGAGACGCGCGAGCTCGGATCGGGAGCACTCCACCTGACGACAAGGAACCGGCCCCACTCGGGCCACGGAGGTAATCCCCTTGGCTGCTGCGAGCAACGCATCCACCACCCCCACCAAGAACGGCCGCGGCGCTTCGCGCCTCTCGTTCGCGAAGATCTCCGACAAGCTCACGGTCCCCGACCTGCTCGCGCTGCAGACGGAGTCCTTCGACTGGCTCGTCGGCAACGAGGCCTGGAAGACGCGCCTGGCCGAGGCGCAGGCCGCCGGCCGCACCGACATCGCGCTGCAGAGCGGCCTCGAGGAGATCTTCGAGGAGATCTCGCCCATCGAGGACCTCGGCGAGACGATGCAGCTGTCGTTCACCAACCCCTACCTCGAGCCCGAGAAGTACTCCATCGAGGAGTGCAAGGAGCGCGGCAAGACCTACGCCGCCCCGCTGTACGTCGAGGCCGAGTTCATGAACCACCTCACCGGTGAGATCAAGACCCAGACGGTCTTCATGGGCGACTTCCCGCTCCAGACCGGCAAGGGCACCTTCATCATCAACGGCACCGAGCGCGTCGTCGTCTCGCAGCTGGTGCGCTCGCCCGGTGTCTACTTCGACAAGACGCCCGACAAGACCTCCGACAAGGACATCGTCTCGGCTCGCGTCATCCCCAGCCGCGGTGCCTGGCTCGAGTTCGAGATCGACAAGCGCGACCAGGTGGGCGTGCGCATCGACCGCAAGCGCAAGCAGTCGGTCACCGTCTTCCTCAAGGCCCTGGGGCTCACCAGCGAAGACATCATGGCCGAGTTCGCCGGGTACGACTCCATCGAGGAGACGCTCGCGAAGGACACGATCCTCACCAAGGAGGACGCGCTCCGCGACATCTACCGCAAGCTCCGTCCGGGCGAGCAGGTCGCCGCCGAGGCCGCCCGCGCGCTCCTGGACAACTTCTACTTCAACGCCAAGCGCTACGACCTCGCCAAGGTCGGCCGCTACAAGATCAACCAGAAGCTGGGTCTCGACACCCCGATCGAGGAGTCGGTGCTCACCGTCGCCGACATCGTCGCGACCATCAAGTACCTGGTTCGTCTGCACCGCGGCGACGCCACGTTCGACGGCATCCGCGACGGCAAGAACGCCGAGATCCGTCTCGACACCGACGACATCGACAACTTCGGCAACCGTCGCATCCGCGCCGTCGGCGAGCTCATCCAGAACCAGGTCCGCACCGGTCTGTCGCGCATGGAGCGCGTCGTGCGCGAGCGCATGACCACGCAGGACATCGAGGCGATCACGCCGCAGACCCTGATCAACGTGCGCCCCGTCGTCGCCGCGATCAAGGAGTTCTTCGGAACCTCGCAGCTGTCGCAGTTCATGGACCAGAACAACCCGCTCGCGGGCCTGACCCACAAGCGCCGCCTGTCGGCGCTGGGCCCCGGCGGTCTGTCGCGCGAGCGCGCCGGCGTCGAGGTGCGCGACGTGCACCCCTCGCACTACGGCCGCATGTGCCCGATCGAGACCCCGGAAGGCCCGAACATCGGTCTGATCGGCTCGCTCGCGTCGTTCGCCCGCATCAACGCCTTCGGCTTCATCGAGACCCCCTACCGTCGCGTCGTCGACGGCAAGGTCACCGATGAGATCGACTACCTCACCGCCAGCGAGGAGAACGACTACGTCGTCGCGCAGGCCGGTGTCGAGCTCAACAAGGACGGCTCGTTCGTGGCCGACCGCGTGCTCGCCCGCCGCGGCAAGGGCGGCGAGGTCGACCTGTTCCCGAACGACGAGATCGGCTACATGGACGTCTCGCCGCGTCAGATGGTGTCGGTCGCCACCTCGCTCATCCCCTTCCTCGAGCACGACGACGCGAACCGCGCCCTCATGGGTGCGAACATGCAGCGTCAGGCCGTGCCGCTGCTGCGCAGCGACTCGCCGCTGGTGGGCACGGGTATGGAGGGCTACGCCGCGATCGACGCCGGTGACGTCATCACCGCGCAGAAGGCCGGTGTCGTGTCCGAGGTCTCGGCCGACGTCGTGACCGTGCAGCTCGATGAGGGCGGGACGCAGGACTACTTCCTCCGCAAGTTCGACCGTTCCAACCAGGGCACGTCGTACAACCAGCGCGTCGTGGTCTCGGCCGGCGAGCGCGTCGAGGTCGGCGAGGTCATCGCCGACGGTCCCGCCACCGAGAACGGCGAGCTCGCCCTCGGCAAGAACCTCCTGGTCGCGTTCATGACCTGGGAGGGTCACAACTTCGAGGACGCGATCATCCTCAGCCAGGAGCTCGTGAAGAACGACACGCTCTCCTCGATCCACATCGAGGAGTACGAGGTCGACGCGCGCGACACCAAGCTCGGCAAGGAGGAGATCACCCGTGACCTCCCCAACGTCGCGCCCGACCTGCTGAAGGATCTCGACGAGCGCGGCATCATCCGCATCGGCGCCGAGGTGCGCCCCGGCGACATCCTCGTCGGCAAGGTCACGCCCAAGGGCGAGACCGAGCTGAGCGCCGAGGAGCGTCTGCTGCGCGCGATCTTCAACGAGAAGAGCCGCGAGGTCCGCGACACGTCGCTGAAGGTGCCCCACGGTGAGCAGGGAACCATCATCGCGGTCAAGGAGTTCAACGCCGAGGACGGCGACGACGAGCTCGGCTCGGGCGTCAACCGCCGCGTCGTGGTGTACATCGCCCAGAAGCGCAAGATCACCGAGGGCGACAAGCTCGCCGGTCGTCACGGCAACAAGGGTGTCATCGCCAAGATCCTCCCCGTCGAGGACATGCCCTTCCTCGCCGACGGCACGCCCGTCGACGTGGTGCTGAACCCGCTCGGCATCCCCGGTCGAATGAACTTCGGCCAGGTGCTCGAGCTGCACCTCGGCTGGATCGCCGCCCAGGGCTGGAAGGTCGAGGGCACACCCGAGTGGGCCGACCGTCTGCCCGAGGTCGCCCGCGAGGCCGCCCCCGGCACGAAGGTCGCGACCCCGGTGTTCGACGGCGCGTTCGAGTCCGAGATCGCCGGTCTGCTGGATTCGACCAACCTCACCCGCGACGGTGAGCGTCTGATCGACTCCTCGGGCAAGACGAAGCTGTTCGACGGTCGCTCCGGCGAGCCGTTCCCGGCTCCGATCTCGGTCGGCTACATGTACATCCTGAAGCTGCACCACCTCGTCGACGACAAGATCCACGCGCGCTCGACGGGCCCGTACTCGATGATCACCCAGCAGCCGCTCGGTGGTAAGGCGCAGTTCGGTGGTCAGCGCTTCGGTGAGATGGAGGTGTGGGCCCTCGAGGCCTACGGCGCCGCGTACGCGCTCCAGGAGCTCCTGACGATCAAGTCCGACGACATCGTCGGTCGCGTGAAGGTCTACGAGGCCATCGTCAAGGGCGAGAACATCCAGGAGCCCGGCATCCCCGAGTCGTTCAAGGTGCTCATGAAGGAGATGCAGTCGCTCTGCCTGAACGTCGAGGTCCTCTCGGCCGACGGCACCGAGGTCAACCTCCGCGACACCGACGATGAAGCCTTCCGCGCAGCGGAGGAGCTCGGCATCAACATCTCCAGCCGCTTCGAGTCCTCGTCGATCGACGAGATCTGATCCGGCCAGGCAACGAACAGAATTCCGACACAGGAGAATCAGTGCTCGAGTCACACACTTTCGATCAGCTTCGCATCGGCCTGGCCACCGCTGACGACATCCGTCGTTGGTCCTTCGGCGAGGTCAAGAAGCCCGAGACCATCAACTACCGCACGCTCAAGCCCGAGAAGGACGGCCTCTTCGGCGAGCAGATCTTCGGTCCCTCCCGCGACTGGGAGTGCGCCTGCGGAAAGTACAAGCGCGTCCGCTTCAAGGGCATCGTCTGCGAGCGATGCGGCGTCGAGGTCACCAAGTCCTCGGTCCGTCGCGAGCGCATGGGACACATCGAGCTCGCCGCTCCCGTGACCCACATCTGGTACTTCAAGGGCGTCCCCTCGCGCTTGGGCTACCTGCTCGACATGGCGCCGAAGGACCTCGAGAAGGTCATCTACTTCGCCGCGTACATGGTCATCTCGGTCGACGAGGACGCACGCCACCGTGACCTCCCCACGCACGAGAACAACCTGCGTCTCGAGATGAAGAACCTCGGCGACCGTCGCGACGCCCGCGTGGCGACGCGTCTGGCCAAGCTGGAGGAGGAGCTCGCGGCCCTCGAGGCCGACGGCGCCAAGGCCGACCAGAAGAAGAAGGCCAAGGACTCCGCCGAGAAGGACATGGCGACCGTCCGCAAGAACTTCGACGAGCAGATCTCGCGCCTCGAGCGGGTGTGGGAGGAGTTCCGCTCCCTCGAGGTCGGTCAGCTCAAGCAGGAGGACGACGTCTTCCACGAGCTCCAGGACCGCTTCGGACAGTACTTCGAGGCCCACATGGGCGCCGAGGGCATCCAGCGTCGCCTGGCGAGCTTCGACCTGGCCGCCGAGGCCGAGTCGCTGCACCTGCAGATCTCCGAGGGCAAGGGCCAGCGCAAGATCCGCGCGATCAAGCGCCTCAAGGTCGTCAACTCGTTCCTGCAGACCGGCATGTCGCCGGCCGCGATGGTGCTCGACGTCGTTCCGGTGATCCCGCCCGAGCTGCGCCCGATGGTCCAGCTCGACGGTGGCCGCTTCGCGACCTCCGACCTCAACGACCTGTACCGCCGCGTGATCAACCGCAACAACCGCCTGCGTCGTCTGATCGATCTCGGTGCCCCCGAGATCATCGTCAACAACGAGAAGCGGATGCTGCAGGAGGCCGTCGACGCGCTGTTCGACAACGGTCGTCGTGGCCGCCCCGTCACCGGTACCGGCAACCGCGCCCTGAAGTCCCTCAGCGACATGCTGAAGGGCAAGCAGGGTCGCTTCCGCCAGAACCTGCTCGGCAAGCGCGTGGACTACTCGGGTCGTTCGGTCATCATCGTCGGACCCCAGCTGAAGCTGCACCAGTGCGGTCTGCCCAAGCAGATGGCGCTCGAGCTGTTCAAGCCGTTCGTGATCAAGCGCCTCATCGACCTGGGCCACTCGCAGAACATCAAGGCCGCCAAGCGCGCCGTCGAGCGCACCCGCCCCGAGGTCTGGGACGTGCTCGAGGAGATCATCCGCGAGCGTCCGGTGCTGCTCAACCGTGCACCCACCCTGCACCGCCTGGGCATCCAGGCCTTCGAGCCTCAGCTCGTCGAGGGCAAGGCGATCCAGCTGCACCCGCTCGTCTGCGCCGCCTTCAACGCGGACTTCGACGGCGACCAGATGGCTGTGCACCTGCCGCTGTCGGTCGAGGCTCAGGCCGAGGCCCGCATCCTGATGCTCGCTTCGAACAACATCCTCAAGCCGTCGGACGGTCGCCCGGTCACCCTGCCTTCGCAGGACATGATCATCGGTCTGCACCACCTCACGACGGTCATCGAGGGCGCTTCGGGCGAGGGCCGCGTGTTCGGCTCGGTCGGCGAGGCGATCCTGGCCAAGGACGAGGGCACCCTCGACCTGCAGGCCAAGGTCCGCATCCGCATCCCCGGTCTGACCTTCCTCGAGGGCGACGCCCCCGAGGGCTACGAGCGCCACGGACTCGTGGACGCGTCGCTCGGTCAGGCGATCTTCAACGACACCCTGCCCAAGGGGTACCCGTTCGTCCGCGAGCAGGCCGACAAGGGCAAGCTGTCGCAGATCGTCAACAAGCTGGCCGAGGAGTACCCCAAGACCGAGGTCGCGGCATCCCTCGACCGGATCAAGGACGCCGGCTTCCACTGGGCGACCCGTTCGGGTGTCACCGTCGCGCTGAGCGACGTCCTGACGCCGCCGAACAAGGCCGAGATCATCTCGAAGTACGAGAAGCTCGCGTCGAAGGTCCAGGGCCAGTTCGAGAAGGGTCTCGTGACCGACGCCGAGCGTCGTCAGGAGCAGATCAAGATCTGGACCGAGGCGACCGACGAGGTCCAGGCCGCGATGAAGGCGAACTTCCCCGCCGAGAACACCATCAACCGCATGGTGTCGTCGGGCGCCCGTGGTAACTGGCTGCAGATCCGTAACATCGCCGGTATCCGAGGCCTGGTCAACAACACCAAGGGTGAGATCATGCCGCGTCCGATCATCTCCTCGTACCGCGAGGGGCTGTCGGTCGCCGAGTACTTCACCGCGACGCACGGTGCCCGTAAGGGTCTGGCCGACACCGCTCTGCGTACCGCCGACTCGGGCTACCTGACCCGTCGTCTGGTGGACGTCTCGCAGGACGTCATCATCCGCGAGGAGGACTGCGGCACGTCGAAGGGCCTCGAGCTCCCGATCGCTGCGGCCGGTGCCGACGGTGTCCTGATCAAGGACGCCAACGTCGAGAACTCGGTGTTCGCCCGCACCCTCGCCGCCGACGCCGTCTCGCCCTCGGGCGAGGTGCTGGCTGCGGCCGGCGACGACGTGGGCGACGTGCTGATCAACAAGCTCGTCGAGGGCGGGGTGACCTCCATCAAGGTCCGCTCCGTGCTGACCTGCGACTCGGCCGTGGGTGTCTGCGCGAAGTGCTACGGCCGTTCGCTGGCCACCGGCAAGATCGTCGACATCGGCGAGGCCGTGGGCATCATCGCCGCCCAGTCGATCGGTGAGCCCGGCACGCAGCTGACGATGCGTACCTTCCACACCGGTGGTTCGGCCTCGGCCGATGACATCACGCAGGGTCTGCCCCGCGTGCAGGAGCTCTTCGAGGCGCGTACCCCCAAGGGTGCGTCCCCGATCTCCGAGGTCACCGGCCGTGTGACGATCGACGAGACCGAGAAGTCGAAGAAGATCATCATCACGCCCGACAACGGCGATGAGCCGGTGGTCTACCCGGTCCTCAAGCGTGCGACCCTCCTCGTCGAGGACGGCCAGCACGTCGAGGTCGGCGACCCGCTGCAGGTCGGCACGCTCGACCCGAAGGACATCATGCGCGTGCAGGGTGCCCGCGAGGTGCAGAAGTACCTCGTCGGCGGCGTTCAGGGTGTGTACCGCTCGCAGGGTGTGCCGATCCACGACAAGCACATCGAGGTCATCGTCCGGCAGATGCTGCGGAAGGTCACCGTGGTCGACCACGGCGACACGACGCTGCTGCCGGGTGAGCTGGTCGACTTCAAGAAGTACCAGAACATCAACCGCGAGGCCGTGGGCGAGGGCAAGCGCCCCGCGTCGGGCCGCCCGGAGCTGATGGGTATCACGAAGGCGTCGCTGGCGACCGAGTCGTGGCTGTCGGCCGCGTCGTTCCAGGAGACCACCCGCGTCCTGACGCAGGCGGCCATGGAGGGCAAGAGCGACCCGCTCGTCGGCCTCAAGGAGAACGTCATCATCGGAAAGCTCATCCCCGCCGGAACGGGCCTTGCGAAGTACCGCAACGTGGCCGTCGAGGCGACGGAGGAGGCGAAGAGCGAGCGGTACCCCAACCGCATCTTCGCGTCGGACGGCGCGTACAGCGACGCCGACCTGAGCTACGTCGACTTCGACAGCTTCTCCACCGACGGCGACTTCACCAGCTACAACTGATCGATCGCTGATCCACGAAGGGCCCCGGGCTTGTCCCGGGGCCCTTCGTCGTGTGTCGGTGCGCTGTCGACGGTGCGGCCGATTAGCGTGGAGCTGTGTCACGCATCGGGGGTCGCAACATCGTCTTCGCCTGGATCGTCGGCGTCGTCTGCGCCGTCGTCATCGGGGTGTTGGCGTTCCTGACCGTGCCCCTCGTCACGACCGGCATCGGGCTGCTCGGCGGCGGTTCGAGCGAGGCCGGCGCCGATGGCGGCGCCGAGACCGACGGACCCGGCCGGTGCCGCGACCTGTACTCGGAGCCCCTCTGGGCGGCGTTGCAGTACACGCCCGGGGCGGCCCTGGAGACCTCCTCCGACGCGCCGGTGTCCTCCGCCGCCGCGCTCGTGGATGCACTCGCGCCGGCGGTGCGGTTCACCTGCACCTGGACGGCGGAGGCCGGCTCGATCTCGACCACGGTGGCGGAGGTGGGTACGGATGCCGGCTCGATCGCGGCATCCGCTCTCCCGGCGCAGGGGTTCTCGTGCTCCGAGAACGGCACCCGGACCTTCTGCTCGCGCACGGACGGCGAGCTCGTCGAGACGATCGAGGCGGGCGACGGGCGGTGGGTGTCGACCTCGCAGCAGGGCTGGCACCCCGAGCGCTACTCCGGCCGGGTGGGCGACGCGGTCTTCGCCGCGGAGTGACGCGCGGTCGTCGACCCGTCAGGGTGTCGGCGTGGCCGCGCCGCCGGCGGGCCAGAGCGAGGCGATGACGCCCGAGGTGAACCCCGCGGGTGCGAGGTGGGAGAACTGGGTGTCGATCAGCACACCGTCGCGGAAGTACAGCGTCCGCCCGTCGGTGACGGGGTAGCGCTCGTTCTGCCATGTCTTCTCGCAGCGCACGCCTGCGTCGGGCTCGTAGCAGGTGAAGCCGATGCCGCTGAGCTCGTTGAGGAAGTCGATCACGGGGTTCTCGGCCGCGTGCACGATGGTCGTCTCGATCTTGGCGGTGTCGGCGCCGGGGTCGGCCCACACGCACCGCAGCGCGCCGCCGTCGAGCACGCCCGTCTCCCCGAAGGCGGGGTCGTTCAGCGGGACGCCGGCGAGGGCGCTGCGGGCCGTCGGGCCGAGGATGCCGTCGCAGTCGCGGGGAAGCACCGTCGTCGTCGCGACCGCGCCGGTGGCCGGCGGCGGCGGACCGCCCGCCTGCGGCGACCGCGTCTCGATCGGTGCGGGGCTGCCGGGCGCGGTGGGCGAGACGGAGGGGGCCGGTGCGGACGGTGCGGGCTCGGGCTCGGGGGCGCACCCGGCCAGCAGCGCGACGGCCACCACGAGGGCAGCCGGTGCGAGGCGGCGGAGGGCGGGTGCGGTCATGGCTCGACGATACGACGCGTCGCGGGCACCGGTGCGCAGACACGTCGGCACGCCTCCCGGGCACGCCCCTCCCGGCGGGATATCCTCGCGACTGCGGCGGCATCGGCCACCGCGTGAGGAGCACATCGCATGAGCGACCCCAAGTACGGCGAGCCCGTCGAAGAGCCCACGCCGGTGGACGACGTCGTCGGCAGCGCGCGTGCCGGGCTGGCCGATGCGGAGGCGTCGCGCGACGCCGTCACGGCGGACGACTGGGATGCCGCGTACGGCGGCACCGGCACGCTCCCGGAGCGCGCGACGACCGCCGACGATGCCGACCTCCGCACGGATGCCGGCTCCGGCGACGCGACGGGCGCGAGTGACGGCAGTCACCGCGATGCCGACCCCGCCGGCGACCGCCACGGCGACGCTCCCGCGCCCGCCGCATCAGACGCCTGGAACACCCCGAGCCAGTGGGACGCGCATCCCGAGGCCGACGCCGACGCCTCGGCCGCCCCCGCCGCCACCCCCGTCGCGACCGCTGCGACGACCGCCGCGCCGGCCGTCGCAGCCAGCGACACCGCCACGCGCGCCTACGGCGCCGATGACGAACCGGCCCGCACCGGATCGGTGAGCGCGAGCGAGCCCGTCGGCGGGACCTCGGCCGCGGCGGCACCGCAGCCGATCTTCGTCCAGGCACCCGAGGCCCCCACGCCGCGCGGCAACCGCGGCGCCGCCGGCGCCATCGGCCTGCTCGCGGCCATCGTGTTCGCGCTCATCTACCTCGGGTCGTGGCTCGCGATCGGCGCGGTGCAGGGCGAGGTGACCGCCACGAACGTCGGTGAGCAGGCGCTGGACGCCGTCACGTCGTGGTGGCTCTGGGTGCCCGTCGCGGTGTTCTTCCTCGCCTTCTGGATCCTCGGTGCCTTCATCAACCGTGGCCGGTGGGGCCTGTGGGTGCTGCTCGGACTGCTGGTGGGCGTCGCCTCGTACGCGGGGCACGTGCTCGGCCAGCTCTTCGAGGCGCCGTTCTGGAACATCCCGCCCAGCGAGGCGCTCGCGCTCGTCGGCGAGCAGGCCTTCGTACCGCTGGCACTGGTCGCCCTCGTCGCCGGCCGTGAGCTGACGATCTGGTTCGGCGCCTGGGTCGCCGCGCGCGGCCGCCGGGTCACCGAGCTCAACGCCGAGGCGCAGCGCGAATACGAGCGCACCCTCGAGGCGGGCCCGCAGCTGCACCGCTACTGATGTCGCCCGACTCCGGCGGACTGCGCCCCGGGCTCGCGACCGTCTTCTCGGTCGTGAGCTTCGGGGCGCTCGCCATCTGCGGCCTCGGCGTGCTCAGTCTGGTCACCGGCGCCGATGTCGTGGCCGTGCGGGGGCTGGGGGCGCTCCCCGGTGCGACGGCGTTCGCCGCTGCCGTGGCGGCGCTGGCATTAGTGCTCGCGACCGCTCTACGTCGGCCGCATCCCTCCTACACGCTCGCCGCCTTCGCGGCGGTCGCGGTGGTGCTGGCGTATCTCCTCGGGCTCGCGCTCGGCGCGGTGATCGTCGGGGTCGACGTGGCGCGGGGCGTGGCCGCCGCCGGGGACTTCGCGCTGTCGTGGTTCGCGGTGGTCCTCGCCGCCTGCGGGGCGATCGCCGGGTGGACGGGCGTGGCGCTCGTGCGCACGCGAGCACAGCCGCCGCAGTGGCGCTGGGAGCGGGACGAGGACCGATGATGCGCAATCCCGCCCGCGGCGGCATCCATCGGCGACAATAGGCCCGTGGAGCGGTCGCTCGAGACCCAGGTCAGCCAGGCGGTGGACGCGTGGCTGCGATGGCTGCCGCGCTGGCAACCCGCCACGCACCGGGGGCGGGTGGCGCCCTGCCGGCGCTGCTTCGGCTCACCGCTCCTGTCGGCGATCGGCCTCGGAGCCGACGTGCCGCACGGGGTGCAGCACGGCCTGTCGACCCGGATGAAGACCATCGTCGATCAGGCTGTGGCCGAGTACACCGCGCGGAACCTGCCGATGCTCCAGGCCGAGCTCGATCAGCAGGCGGCGCGCAACCGCGCCCGCTCGTATCGACCCGCCGAGGGGTTGGAGCCCGAGTTCGAGGGGCTGCCGATGGACCCCGATCCGGTGCCCGGTGCGCCGTTCCTGTTCACCATCTCGGGCCTCGCGCAGGAGTCCGACGACGCGGTGCCCGATCTCCCGCCGCTCAGCGACGAGGCCAAGACGGCGCTCCGCCAGGAGGTCGGGCTCGCCGACGACTACGCGAACATGGTCGGCCGCGAGATCTGCACCATCCTCCTGCGTCATCGACTGCGCGTCCAGGCGGAGATCGCGCAGCACGTGGAGCCGCAGATCGAGGCCATGCTCGCCGAGCTGACCCGCTCGCTGGACGCGCCGTTCGAGTCGGGCACCGACTCCGGGCCGCATCCGTGATCGGCGAGGCGGTGCACCGCTGGCCCTATCGTGGGATGCGATGACCTCCTCCGCCAACGAATCGCTCCTCATCCTGCTCGTCGTGCTGTCGACGGTGCTCGGTGCGGTCCTCTACGTGTGGACGGCGCTCGCGCTGGCGGGGGTGTTCCGCAAGACCGGCGAGGAGCCGTGGCAGGCGTGGGTGCCGGGGCTGAACATCGCCGTGGTGCTGCGCCTGGGCGGCTTCAGCCCCTGGCTCGTGCTGATCGGCCTCGTCCCGGTCGCGGGCTGGGTCGCGCTGGCCGTGCTGATCGTCGTGGCGGCCCACCGGATCGGGCGCGACTTCGACGCCGGTCCCGGGATGACGGTGCTGGCGGCCGTGCTGTTCGTGGTGTGGGCGAGCATCCTCGGCCTCGGCCCCGCACGCTGGCGCGGCCGGCGTCCGTCCGCCACCCCGGCCCCCTGGGTCTTCTCGCCGCCGCTGTCGGAGCCCGACGTGCGCGCCGAGCCCGGACCCGCATCTCCGCCCGGGCTGCGGGAGCCCGTCGCGCCGCCGACGATCGCGACCCCGCTCCTCTCACCCCTCCACTTCCGTCCCGAGCCGCTCGCCGGCAGCGGTGAGCGATCCGGTTCGGACCCGGACGCCGACGCGGATGCGGATGCCGCGCCGCGCGCTCCCGAGCGCGAGCAGGCCCCCGCCGGTCTGGAGCCCTCGCCCTGGGCCCCGCCCTCGCCCTTCGCTCCCTCCGTGCGCGCAGACGTCGCAGCTGCGGCGCCCGCACGCGTGACGCCGATCGCGCCCGAGGCCCCCGAGGCCGCGACGCCGGCCGCCTCGGGGGCCGCTGCCGCCGCCGCACCCGCCCCGGTCGCGCCCGCCCCCGTCGCAGCGGGGGTCGAGGCGGCGGATGCGCCGGGCGGGCCGCAGCTGCGCGATGCGACCCCGGGCGGAGCTCCGGCCACCACGACGAGCGGAGTCGACGAGGAGTCGGACGACGCGCGCTGGCCCTCGGAGATCGACGACGTCTCGGCCCTCTCGCCGTCGCCGTTCCCTTCGCGCGCGGCATCCGATCGTCCCGGGGTCGTGCCCTCGTTCGCCGACCCCGATGCCGCGGCATCCCCGCACGCCGGCCGCCGTACGTGGGACGCCGTGCCCGCCACTCCCATCGCGCGCCGCGCCTTCGGCGCCGCACCCGACGAGTTCCCCGAGCTCTCCGACGAGGTGTCGGCCGTCGTCGGCGCCCCCGCGGCCGGCGCGCCGCGAACGGCGGAGGCGGCGGTGCCCGCGCAGCTGCGCCGAGCCGAGGCGGCCGACGACGAGAGCGAGGCCGACCACACCGTCGTCGTGGCCCGACGCCGGGTGTTCTGGCAGCTCGTGCTGCCGGATGCGGCCGTCGTCCCGCTCAGCGCGGACGTGGTCATCGTGGGCCGTCAGCCCGCCCCCGACCCCGACTTCCCCCGTGCCCAGCTCGTCGCCATCGCCGACGGCACCCGCACCGTGTCCAAGACGCACGCCCGCCTCGAGCTGCGATCCGGCCTGTGGCACATCACCGACCTGCACTCCACGAACGGCGTCGTGCTCACCAGCTTCCTCGGCACGGAGATCGAGCTCGAGCCCGGATCCGACGCGCCCGCGGGGGAGCGCTTCCTCCTCGGCGACGCGGAACTGCGCATCGAGCGCCCCGGGGCCTGAGCGCCGATACCACCGGGGACGATCGCCGTTTGCCCGCCTCGCCGGAGAGGCGTATCATTGATCGGGTGTGCGCTTGTGCGCGCCCTGCGTCGTGCCTCGGTCCGATCAGGACGACGAAGAGTGCACGTACCGGGATCGTCCTGCGAACAGGTCGCCCCCACGGCATATCCACCCCTGAAAACGCTGCATTCGTGACGCGCCGGTGGATCTGTGGTGAAACCACGACGCTGTCACCGTGCAGCACAACAAGGAGAGAACGTGCCAACCATTCAGCAGTTGGTTCGCAAGGGTCGCTCGCCGAAGGTCACCAAGACCAAGGCGCCCGCCCTGAAGGCGAACCCCCAGCAGGCGGGTGTCTGCACCCGCGTGTACACGACCACGCCCAAGAAGCCGAACTCGGCCATGCGCAAGGTCGCCCGCGTCAAGCTCCGCAACGGCACCGAGGTCACCGCGTACATCCCCGGTGAGGGGCACAACCTGCAGGAGCACTCGCTCGTGCTCGTCCGTGGCGGTCGTGTGAAGGACCTCCCCGGTGTCCGCTACAAGATCGTCCGCGGTGCGCTCGACACCCAGGCCGTCAAGAACCGTAAGCAGGCTCGCAGCCGCTACGGCGCGAAGAAGGGTTGAGTTAGATGCCTCGTAAGGGACCCGCACCCCGCCGCGTCGTCGTCAACGACCCGGTCTACGGTGCTCCGATCGTCACCCAGCTCGTCAACAAGATCCTCGTCGACGGCAAGAAGTCCATCGCCGAGGCGATCGTCTACACCGCCCTCAAGGGCGTCGAGGCGAAGAACGGCCAGGATGCCGTCGCGACGCTGAAGAAGGCGCTCGACAACGTCCGACCCACCCTCGAGGTCAAGAGCCGCCGCGTCGGTGGCTCGACCTACCAGGTGCCCGTCGAGGTCAAGCCGCACCGCGCGAACACCCTCGCGCTGCGCTGGCTCGTCTCCTACGCGAAGGGCCGTCGTGAGAAGACGATGACCGAGCGTCTGCAGAACGAGATCCTCGACGCCTCGAACGGCCTCGGTGCCGCGGTCAAGCGCCGCGAAGACACCCACAAGATGGCCGAGTCGAACCGCGCCTTCGCGCACTACCGCTGGTAAACAGCTTCTCGGCGCCGGCCGGGAGAACCCTCCCGGCCGGCGCTCCCGACAAAACGTAAGGAACAGCCCGTGGCACAAGAAGTGCTCACCGACCTCAACAAGGTCCGCAACATCGGCATCATGGCGCACATCGATGCCGGCAAGACGACGACGACCGAGCGCATCCTGTTCTACACGGGCGTCAACCACAAGCTGGGCGAGACGCACGACGGAGCGTCGACCACCGACTGGATGGAGCAGGAGAAGGAGCGCGGCATCACGATCACGTCGGCCGCCGTGACCTGCTTCTGGAACAAGAACCAGATCAACATCATCGACACCCCCGGTCACGTCGACTTCACGGTCGAGGTCGAGCGCTCGCTGCGCGTCCTCGACGGAGCAGTCGCGGTCTTCGACGGCAAGGAGGGCGTCGAGCCCCAGTCCGAGACCGTCTGGCGCCAGGCCGACAAGTACGACGTCCCCCGCATCTGCTTCGTCAACAAGATGGACAAGCTGGGCGCCGACTTCTACTTCACCGTCGACACCATCGTCAGCCGCCTGGGCGCTCGCCCGCTCGTGCTGCAGCTGCCCATCGGCGCCGAGAACGACTTCGTCGGCGTGATCGACCTCGTCGAGATGCGCGCACTGGTCTGGCCCGGCGACTCCAAGGGTGATGTCACCATGGGCGCCAAGTACGAGATCCAGGAGATCCCGGCAGACCTGGCCGAGAAGGCCGCCGACTACCGTCAGCGTCTGCTCGAGACCGTCGCGGAGTCCGACGACGAGCTGCTCGAGAAGTTCTTCGGCGGCGAAGAGCTCAGCGTGGCCGAGATCAAGGGCGCCATCCGCAAGATGACGGTCGCCGGCGAGATCTACCCCGTGCTCTGCGGTTCGGCGTTCAAGAACCGCGGTGTGCAGCCGATGCTCGACGCGGTCGTCGACTTCCTCCCGTCGCCCCTCGACGTGCCCGCCATCGAGGCGCACGACCCGAAGGACGAGGAGAAGGTCATCGAGCGTCACCCCGACGCGAACGACCCCTTCGCGGCGCTGGCGTTCAAGGTCGCCGTGCACCCCTTCTTCGGTCGCCTCACCTACGTGCGCGTGTACTCCGGTCACCTCGACTCCGGTGCCCAGGTCATCAACTCGACCAAGGGCAAGAAGGAGCGCATCGGCAAGATCTTCCAGATGCACGCCAACAAGGAGAACCCGGTCGACTCGCTCACCGCGGGCAACATCTACGCCGTCATCGGCCTCAAGGACACCACCACCGGTGACACCCTGGCCGACCCGGCGCAGCCCGTCGTCCTCGAGTCGATGACGTTCCCCGAGCCGGTCATCGAGGTCGCGATCGAGCCGAAGACCAAGGCCGACCAGGAGAAGCTGGGTGTCGCCATCCAGAAGCTCGCCGAAGAGGACCCGACCTTCCGCACCGAGCTCAACCCCGAGACGGGCCAGACCGTCATCAAGGGCATGGGCGAGCTGCACCTCGACATCCTCGTCGACCGCATGAAGCGCGAGTTCCGCGTCGAGGCGAACGTCGGCAAGCCGCAGGTGGCGTACCGCGAGACGATCAAGAAGACCGTCGAGCGTCACGACTACACCCACAAGAAGCAGACCGGTGGTTCGGGTCAGTTCGCGAAGATCCAGTTCGCGATCGAGCCGCTCGAGGTCACGGCCGACAAGACGTACGAGTTCGAGAACAAGGTCACCGGTGGCCGCATCCCGCGCGAGTACATCGAGCCGACCAACCAGGGCTTTCAGGACGCGATGAACGTCGGCGTGCTCGCCGGCTACCCCATCGTGGGTGTCAAGGCGATCCTGCTCGACGGTGCCTCGCACGATGTCGACTCGTCCGAGATGGCGTTCAAGATCGCCGGCTCGATGGGCTTCAAGGAGGCGCTGCGCAAGGCGAACCCCGTCATCCTCGAGCCCCTGATGGCCGTCGAGGTGCGCACGCCCGAGGAGTACATGGGCGACGTCATCGGCGACCTGAACTCGCGTCGTGGCCAGATCCAGTCGATGGAGGACGGCTCGGGCATCAAGATCGTCCGCGCTCTCGTCCCGCTGTCGGAGATGTTCGGCTACATCGGCGACCTGCGCTCGAAGACCTCGGGCCGTGCCGTCTACTCCATGGAGTTCGACAGCTACTCCGAGGTCCCCCGCGCGGTGGCCGACGAGATCGTCCAGAAGAACAAGGGCGAGTAAGCCCTTCCGGATGCCGGGGGCCCGAGCTCCCGGCATCCACTCAAACTGAATATCGACCTCTCTACTAGAGTGAAAACATCCCCGTAGAGTCCCGGTCGCAATCCAGCGCCCGGAAATCTACAACGACAGTCCTGAGGAGGACCCAGTGGCTAAGGCCAAGTTCGAGCGGACCAAGCCGCACGTCAACATCGGAACCATCGGTCACGTCGACCACGGCAAGACGACGCTCACCGCAGCCATCTCGAAGGTGCTCGCCGACAAGTACCCGTCGGCCACCAACGTGCAGCGTGACTTCGCGTCGATCGACTCGGCTCCCGAAGAGCGTCAGCGCGGCATCACGATCAACATCTCGCACGTCGAGTACGAGACCCCCAAGCGTCACTACGCTCACGTCGACGCGCCCGGCCACGCCGACTACATCAAGAACATGATCACCGGTGCCGCTCAGATGGACGGCGCGATCCTCGTGGTCGCCGCCACCGACGGCCCGATGGCTCAGACCCGTGAGCACGTTCTGCTCGCCAAGCAGGTCGGCGTGCCCTACCTGCTCGTCGCGCTGAACAAGTCCGACATGGTCGACGACGAGGAGATCCTGGAGCTCGTCGAGCTCGAGGTTCGCGAGCTGCTGTCGTCGCAGGACTTCGACGGCGACAACGCTCCCGTCGTGCAGGTCTCGGGCCTCAAGGCGCTCGAGGGCGACGAGAAGTGGGTCAACAAGATCGTTGAGCTCATGGACGCCGTCGACGAGTCGATCCCCGACCCCGTGCGCGACAAGGACAAGCCGTTCCTCATGCCCGTCGAGGACGTCTTCACGATCACCGGTCGTGGAACCGTCGTCACCGGTCGCGCCGAGCGTGGCACCCTCGCCATCAACTCCGAGGTCGAGATCGTCGGCATCCGCCCGACGCAGAAGACCACGGTCACGGGTATCGAGATGTTCCACAAGCAGCTCGACGAGGCCTGGGCCGGCGAGAACTGTGGTCTGCTCCTTCGCGGCACCAAGCGTGACGACGTCGAGCGCGGCCAGGTCGTCGTGAAGCCGGGCTCGGTCACCCCCCACACCAACTTCGAGGGCACTGCCTACATCCTCTCGAAGGAAGAGGGCGGCCGTCACAACCCCTTCTACACGAACTACCGCCCGCAGTTCTACTTCCGCACCACGGACGTCACCGGCGTCATCTCGCTGCCCGAGGGCACCGAGATGGTCATGCCCGGTGACACCACCGACATGTCGGTCGAGCTCATCCAGCCGATCGCCATGGAAGAGGGCCTCGGCTTCGCGATCCGTGAGGGTGGCCGCACCGTCGGCGCCGGCACGGTGACCAAGATCGTCAAGTAAGTCTTCCGACTTCCTTCGCAGAACCCCTCGCATCTTCGGATCCGGGGGGTTCTGTCGTCGGCGAAAGCGGTTGACGACGGGCCGCGGGCGCGCTGTCATATCCCTACACCGATCCGGCGAAAGGACCAGACATGGGCGTCGACGACATCATCAACAAGGGCAAGCACATGTTCGAGCAGAACCGCGACAAGATCGAGGAGGCCCTCAAGAGCGAGAAGGCCGAGGACGTCAGCGACAAGTTCCTGCAGGGCGCCGCGGACGCCGTGAAGAAGGTCGTCCCCGAGCAGCATCACGCGAAGGTCGACGAGGTCCGCGAGAACGTCGACAAGAACATCGGCAACCAGTAGCCCACCGAGAACGCACCGTCCCCGCGAGAGCGCACCGCAGCTGATGCGTGGGCGCGGGGACGGTGCGTTCTCGCGTTGGCGGCGGGGGTTCCTCCCCAAGGGCGCGACGAGCGGGGGCGTGCACGGGGAGCGGGATCCGGGGGGATGCGGTACGGGGTGGGCGGCACCGTGGGGGAGTGACCGAGCGCGACGAACTGATCCTGTGGCGCGATGCGCATGCGCGTGGCGAGACCGCGACGCTCGACCGTGCCGTCGGGGCGGGCGAGGTCCTGCGCGTGCGGCGGGGCGTGTACGTCGCGGCATCCCGATGGGCGGGTGCCCGGCCCGAGCAACGGATGCGGCTGCGTGCGCACGCCCTCGCCGCGGTCGCGACCCGACCTCCGGTGTTCTCGCACGCGACCGCGGCCGCGCTGCACGGTCTTCCGATCCACCGCGGTGATGACGGCCGCGTGCACACCCTCGAGCTCGGGCCCGTGCCCGCGGCGAGTCGCAGCGACGTCGTGCGCCACCGCCACGAGGTCGCGGGCACCGATCTCGCCCGCGTCGGTCCGCTCCGCGTCACCACTCTCGCCCGTACGCTGTTCGACGTGCTGTGCGCGGAGCCGGCCGAGACCGCGACCGCCGCGATCGATGCCGCGCTGCGGGCGGGGGCGTGGCGCGGGCGGGGCGTGTACGACGAGCGTGCGGCGGCCGTGCTGCTCGAGGACGTCCGCGCGCGTGTCGACGAGGCACCCGGTGCCCGCGGCATCCGTCGCGCGCGCTTCGTCGTCTCGATCGCCGACGGCCGGGCGCAGCTGCCGGGGGAGAGCATCAGCCGGCTGTGGATGCTGCAGCTCGGCGCCGCGGAGCCCGAGCTCCAGGTCCCCGTCGCGATCGGGGGCGGACGTCAGGTGTTCCTCGACTTCGCGTGGCCGCGGCTGCGGCGCTTCGGCGAGTTCGACGGCGACGGCAAATACGTCGATCCCGCGCTCACGGCTGGCCGCTCGCCCCGCGACGTGCTGCGCGCTCAGCGCGAGCGGGAGAGTCGCATCGTCGCCGCGACCGGATGGACCCCGGTCCGCTGGGGCTGGGAGCGCCTCGCCTCGCGCACCGCGTTCGCCGCGTTCCTCCGCTCGCACGGCCTGCTGCGCTGAGCCGGCGCCATCCCGCGAGAGCGCACCGTCGTCGCCAGGGTGCACCAGACAAGGTGCGTGGTCGCGAGGTGGGTACGTGCTCGACGTGCTCCGGCGCGGCGCGGCGCCGCGCGGATCTCGCGACACGCCCGGGTTTGCGACACGCCCGGGTCGCACGTAGACTATCTAAGTTCCACATTCCGACGAGTGCCCAGCACTCCGGATCACTGTCACGAAAGTGCATAGGCGGCGCACGAGCGCAGAGTCCTAGGCCACGGGCAGACGAACATCGAACCCCGCACATCCCTGGAGACAGGCCACGCGCGTGCGCGTGGGGTGCGGAACCGCGGGATCGCCCGCGGGTTTGACATCAGAACAGTGGTGCAGCATCACCGCCCCGGCGGTGACAAGTGCCCGGCGCAGACCGCGCCACCGGGCGTCCAATGCGCTCGCGACCAGCGAGACGTAAGACGCGATAAAGAGAGTGAGCAGACAAATGGCGGGACAGAAGATCCGCATTCGCCTGAAGTCGTACGACCACGAGGTCATCGACACCTCGGCACGCAAGATCGTCGACACCGTGACCCGTGCGGGCGCGACCGTCGTCGGCCCCGTGCCGCTGCCGACCGAGAAGAACGTCGTGTGCGTCATCCGGTCGCCCCACAAGTACAAGGACAGCCGCGAGCACTTCGAGATGCGCACCCACAAGCGTCTGATCGACATCGTCGACCCGACGCCGAAGGCCGTCGACTCGCTCATGCGTCTCGACCTCCCGGCCGATGTCAACATCGAGATCAAGCTCTGAGGTTCGACATGGCTGACATCAACTCCAAGGTTTCCCAGGGCCTCCTCGGCACGAAGCTCGGCATGACCCAGGTGTGGAACGAGCAGGGAAAGCTCGTCCCCGTCACGGTCATCGAGATCGCGCCGAACGTGGTCACCCAGGTTCGCACGCCCGAGAAGGACGGCTACTCGGCCGTTCAGATCGCTGCCGGCCAGATCGATCCCCGCAAGGTCAACAAGCCCCTCACGGCCCACTTCGAGGCCGCCGGGGTGACCCCGCGTCGTCACGTCACCGAGGTGCGCACGGCGGATGCCGCTGACTACTCACTCGGTCAGGAGCTCACCGCCGGTGGCACGTTCGAGGCCGGCCAGCTGGTCGACGTCGTCGGCACCAGCAAGGGCAAGGGCACCGCGGGTGTCATGAAGCGCCACAACTTCAAGGGCGTCTCGGCCTCGCACGGTGCGCACCGCAACCACCGCAAGCCCGGCTCCATCGGTGCCTCGTCGACGCCCAGCCGCGTCTTCAAGGGCATGCGCATGGCCGGCCGCATGGGTGGCGAGCGCGTGACCGTCCTCAACCTCACGGTGCACGCCATCGACGCCGAGAAGGGTCTGCTGCTCGTCAAGGGCGCCGTCCCCGGTGCGCGTGGCCGCATCGTCTACGTCCGCAACGCTGTGAAGGGTGCCTGATCATGGCTGACTCGACTCTCGCGCTCGACGTCCGGAGCGCCTCCGGCAACAAGGCAGGCTCGGTCGAGCTGCCCGCCGCGCTCTTCGACGTCAAGACCAACGTTCCGCTGATCCACCAGGTCGTCGTCGCGCAGCTCGCGGCGGCTCGCCAGGGGACCCACTCGACCAAGCGTCGCGGTGAGGTCTCGGGTGCCGGCCGCAAGCCCTTCAAGCAGAAGGGCACGGGTAACGCCCGTCAGGGCTCCATCCGCGCGCCGCACATGACCGGTGGTGGCATCGTGCACGGCCCCAAGCCGCGCAACTACTCGCAGCGCACCCCCAAGAAGATGGTCGCCGCGGCGCTCCTGGGCGCGCTCAGCGACCGTGCTCGCGGTCAGCGTCTGCACATCGTCGACTCGTTCGGCATCGAGGGCGCGCCCTCGACGAAGGCCGCCTCCGCGGTCCTCACCGGCTTCGCCGCGACGAAGAACGTCCTCGTCGTGATCGAGCGCGGTGACGAGCTCACCGTCAAGAGCGTGCGCAACCTCGCGTACGTCCACGTGCTGACGTTCGACCAGCTCAACGCCTACGACGTGCTCGTCTCGGACGACATCGTCTTCACCAAGGCCGCCTACGACGCGTTCGTCGCGTCCAAGGCCGGCGCCACCGAGGAGGTCTCGGCATGACCGCCGTCAACAAGGACCCGCGCGACATCATCCTGAAGCCGGTCGTCTCCGAGAAGAGCTACGGGCTCATCGACGAGGGCAAGTACACGTTCCTCGTGGACCCCCGTGCGTCGAAGACCGAGATCAAGCTCGCCATCGAGAAGATCTTCGGCGTCAAGGTCGCAGCGGTGAACACGCTCAACCGCACGGGCAAGTCCCGCCGCACCCGCTTCGGCACCGGCAAGCGCAAGGACACCAAGCGCGCCATCGTGACCCTGAAGTCGGGCACCATCGACATCTTCACGGCAGTCGGCTGACGGTCGGGATAGAGGACAACGAACATGGCTATTCGCAAGTACAAGCCCACGACCCCGGGTCGCCGCGGTTCGTCGGTGGCCGACTTCGCCGAGATCACGCGATCGACGCCGGAGAAGTCGCTCCTCCGCCCGCTGGCTAAGACCGGCGGCCGCAACAACCAGGGCCGCATCACGACCCGTCACATCGGTGGTGGCCACAAGCGCCAGTACCGCGTGATCGACTTCCGTCGCAACGACAAGGACGGCATCAACGCCAAGGTCGCTCACATCGAGTACGACCCCAACCGCACCGCGCGCATCGCGCTGCTGCACTACTTCGACGGCGAGAAGCGCTACATCCTCGCCCCGAACAAGCTGTCGCAGGGGGATGTCGTGGAGTCGGGCGCCGGCGCCGACATCAAGCCCGGCAACAACCTGCCGCTGAAGAACATCCCGACCGGTACGGTCATCCACGCCATCGAGCTCCGCCCCGGCGGCGGCGCGAAGATGGCACGCTCGGCCGGCACCAGCGTGCGCCTGGTCGCGAAGGACGGCCCCTACGCCCAGCTGCGTCTGCCCTCGGGTGAGATCCGCAACGTCGATGCGCGCTGCCGCGCGACCATCGGCGAGGTCGGCAACGCCGAGCAGTCGAACATCAACTGGGGCAAGGCCGGCCGCAAGCGCTGGAAGGGCGTTCGTCCGACGGTTCGTGGTGTCGCCATGAACCCGGTCGACCACCCGCACGGTGGTGGTGAGGGTAAGACCTCCGGTGGTCGTCACCCCGTCACTCCCTGGGGCCAGGCTGAGGGTCGTACCCGCCACCCCAACAAGGAGAGCGACAAGTACATCGTCCGCCGTCGCAACGCCGGCAAGAAGCGTAAGTAGGAGTAGAGGAAGATGCCTCGCAGCCTGAAGAAGGGCCCCTTCGTCGACGAGCACCTGCTTCGCAAGGTGGTCGCGCAGAACGAAGCCGGCTCCAAGAACGTCATCAAGACCTGGTCGCGCCGTTCGATGATCATCCCGGCGATGCTGGGTCACACGATCGCCGTGCACGACGGACGCAAGCACATCCCCGTGTTCGTGTCCGAGACCATGGTCGGTCACAAGCTGGGCGAATTCGCGCCCACCCGCACCTTCCGCGGCCACGTGAAGGACGACAAGAAGGGCCGCCGCCGCTGACGCGGGGGCAGTTCCAGAGAGGACAGAGGAGGAGAGACATGGTGGAATCCACCGCACGCGTGAAGCACATCCGCGTGACCCCTCAGAAGGCTCGTCGTGTCGTCGCGCTCATCAAGGGCAAGCAGGCTCAGGAGGCTCTCGCCATCCTGAAGTTCGCCCCGCAGAGCGCCAGCGAGCCGATCTACAAGCTCGTCGCCTCGGCGGTCGCCAACGCTCGCGTGAAGGCCGACAAGGACAACGAGTTCCTGGACGAGGCAGACCTGTACGTGAAGAACGCGTACGTGGACGAGGGCACGACGCTCAAGCGTTTCCAGCCCCGTGCCCAGGGTCGCGCCTTCCAGATCAAGAAGCGCACGAGCCACATCACGATCGTGCTGTCGACGCCGGAGGACGCGGATGCCGCGACCGCCGGTACGAGCAAGAAGGCGAGCAAGTAATGGGACAGAAAGTCAACCCGTACGGCTTCCGCCTCGGCATCACCACGGACCACGTGTCGCGTTGGTTCTCGGACTCGACCAAGCCGGGCCAGCGTTACGCCGACTACGTCGCCGAGGACATCAAGATCCGTCGTCTGCTGACCACGTCGCTCGACCGCGCCGGCGTCAGCAACATCGAGATCGAGCGCACCCGTGACCGCGTCCGCGTCGACATCCACACCGCCCGCCCGGGCATCGTGATCGGCCGCCGCGGCGCCGAGGCCGAGCGCATCCGCGCCGACCTCGAGAAGCTCACCGGCAAGCAGATCCAGCTGAACATCCTCGAGGTCAAGAACCCCGAGGCGGACGCTCAGCTGGTCGCGCAGGGCATCGCCGAGCAGCTCTCGGCTCGCGTGGCCTTCCGCCGCGCGATGCGCAAGGGTCTGCAGGGCGCGCAGCGTGCCGGCGCCAAGGGCATCCGCATCCAGGTCTCGGGCCGCCTCGGCGGCGCGGAGATGAGCCGCTCGGAGTTCTACCGCGAGGGCCGCGTGCCCCTGCACACGCTCCGCGCGAACATCGACTACGGCTTCTACGAGGCCAAGACCACCTTCGGCCGCATCGGCGTGAAGGTCTGGATCTACAAGGGCGACCTGACGGCCAAGGAGCTCGCTCGCGAGCAGGCCAACGCGCCGAAGACCTCGCGCGGTCGCGATGACCGCGGAGACCGTCGTCGCGGTCCCCGCAACGAGGCCCCCGTGGCAGAAGGAGCGTCGGCCTGATGCTTATCCCCCGCAAGGTCAAGTACCGCAAGCAGCACCACCCCAAGCGCGATGGCCAGGCCACCGGCGGCACGAAGGTCTCCTTCGGCGAGTACGGCATCCAGGCACTCACGCCCGCTTACGTGACCAACCGTCAGATCGAGTCCGCTCGTATCGCGATGACGCGTCACATCAAGCGTGGCGGCAAGGTGTGGATCAACGTCTACCCCGACCGTCCGCTCACGAAGAAGCCGGCCGAAACCCGCATGGGTTCCGGTAAGGGTTCGCCCGAGTGGTGGGTCGCCAACGTCAAGCCGGGTCGCGTCCTGTTCGAGGTCGCCGGAGTCAACGAGGAGCTCGCACGCGAGGCCCTGACCCGTGCCATTCACAAGCTGCCGCTGAAGGCACGCATCATCAAGCGCGAGGAGGGCGACGCGTAATGGCTGTCGGCACCAAGACGCTCGCCCCGAGCGAGCTCGATACGTTCGAAGACCAGCGCCTCGTCGAGGAGCTGCGCAAGGCCAAGGAAGAGCTGTTCAACCTGCGCTTCCAGTCGGCCACCGGCCAGCTCGAGAGCCACGGCCGCATCCGTGCGGTCAAGCGCGACATCGCGCGGCTCTACACGGTGATCCGCGAGCGCGAGCTGGGCATTCGTGCCACGCCCGTCGCCGAGGCGCCGAAGGCGAAGAAGACCAAGGCCAAGAAGGCGGATGACGCCCCCGAGGCCGCGAAGGAAGAGACCGAGTGATGGCTGAGAAGAAGGATGCCGCAACGGCAGCCGTGGCCGCCGGCCACGAGTCGGCCGCGCACGACGTCCGCGACGAGAACGCCCGCGGTTACCGTAAGGCCCGCCGCGGCTACGTCGTGAGCGACAAAATGGACAAGACGATCGTCGTCGAGGTCGAGGACCGCGTGAAGCACCCGCTCTACGGCAAGGTCATCCGCCGCACGTCGAAGGTCAAGGCTCACGACGAGGCCAACACCGCCGGTATCGGCGACCTCGTCCTCATCAACGAGACTCGCCCGCTGAGCGCCACCAAGCGCTGGCGTCTGGTCGAGGTCCTCGAGAAGGCGAAGTGATCTCATGATCCAGACCGAATCCCGCCTGAAGGTCGCCGACAACACCGGCGCCAAGCAGCTGCTCACCATCCGCGTGCTCGGCGGCTCCAACCGTCGTTACGCCGGTGTCGGCGACATCATCGTGGCGACCGTCAAGGACGCCATCCCGGGCGGCAACGTCAAGAAGGGCGATGTGGTCAAGGCCGTCATCGTCCGCACCGTCAAGCAGACGCGCCGTTCCGACGGCTCGTACATCAAGTTCGACGAGAACGCCGCCGTGATTCTGAAGAACGACGGGGAGCCCCGCGGCACCCGCATCTTCGGACCGGTCGGTCGTGAGCTTCGCGACAAGAAGTTCATGAAGATCGTCTCGCTCGCCCCGGAGGTCATCTGATCATGGCGAACATCAAGAAGGGTGACCTGGTTCAGGTCATCACGGGCGCCAAGCCCGAGCGCGGCGGTGACCGCGGCAAGCAGGGCAAGGTCCTCGAGGTCCTCGTCGAGCAGAACCGCGTCATCGTCGAGGGCGTCAACTACGTCACCAAGCACAGCCGTGTCGGCCAGACGCAGCGCGGCACCAAGACGGGTGGCATCGAGACCCTCGAGGCCCCCATCCACATCTCGAACGTCCAGCTCGTGGACCCCGAGACGAAGAAGCCGACCCGCGTCGGTCACCGCGTCGAGGAGAAGACGAAGGACGGCGTGAAGCGCACCGTCCGCGTGCGTTACGCGAAGAAGAGCGGCAAGGACCTCTGAATATGAGCAGCACCACTGCCGCGGCGGCTGGCAAGATCCAGCCCCGCCTGAAGCAGAAGTACCAGAGCGAGATCAAGAAGGCTCTGCAGGACGAGTTCGGCTACGCCAACGTCATGCAGATCCCCGGTCTCGTGAAGGTCGTCGTGAACACCGGTGTCGGCGAGGCAGCTCGCGACAGCAAGGTGATCGACGGCGCCGTGGACGACCTGACCAAGATCACCGGTCAGAAGCCCATCGTGACGAAGGCCCGCAAGTCCATCGCGCAGTTCAAGCTGCGCGAGGGCCAGGCCATCGGCGCGCACGTCACCCTCCGCGGCGACCGCGCGTGGGAGTTCGTGGACCGCCTCGTGAACCTCGCGCTGCCCCGCATCCGCGACTTCCGCGGCCTGTCGCCGAAGCAGTTCGACGGTCACGGCAACTACACCTTCGGTCTGCAGGAGCAGGCGGTCTTCCACGAGATCAACCAGGACAAGATCGACCGTGTCCGTGGGTTCGACATCACGATCGTCACCACGGCCAAGACCGATGACGAGGGTCGCTCGCTGCTGCGTCAGCTGGGCTTCCCCTTCACGGCGGCCGACGCCCAGGCGTGATCCGCTAGAATCGATCGTTCGGCCTCGGGGCATGCTCCGGGGCCGAACGATTGCACAACTGAATATGGACATTCATCGAAGGTCGCCTGTCGTGTAACGGCAGTCGAAACCTCATGATCAAAGGAAAAACCTATGACGATGACAGACCCGGTCGCAGACATGCTGACCCGTCTGCGCAACGCGAACTCGGCGCACCACGACTCCGTGGCCATGCCGAGCTCCAAGCTCAAGACCCACATCGCCGAGATCCTCCAGCAGGAGGGCTACATCTCCGGCTGGGAGGTCACCGACGCCCGCGTCGGCCAGACCCTCACGATGAACCTGAAGTACGGCCCGAACCGCGAGCGGTCGATCGCCGGCATCAAGCGCGTCTCCAAGCCCGGCCTCCGCGTCTACGCGAAGTCCACCGAGCTGCCCACGGTCCTCGGTGGCCTGGGCGTCGCGATCCTGTCCACCTCCTCTGGCCTCCTCACGGACCGCCAGGCCGAGTCGAAGGGCGTCGGCGGGGAAGTCCTCGCCTACGTGTGGTGATCTGATGTCGCGTATCGGACGTCTTCCCATTGACATCCCTGCCGGTGTGACCGTCGAGGTCTCCGGCCAGGACGTCCTCGTCACTGGCCCCAAGGGCGAGCTGCGACTGACCGTCGCCAAGCCCATCGAGGCCAAGGTCGAGGAGAACCAGGTTCTCGTCACCCGTCCGGATGACGAGCGCGAGTCGCGTGCCCTCCACGGCCTGACCCGCACCCTGATCAACAACAACATCATCGGCGTGACCCAGGGCTACACCAAGGGCCTCGAGGTCGTCGGCACCGGTTACCGCGTGGCCCAGAAGGGCTCGGCCGTCGAGTTCGCTCTCGGTTTCTCGCACCCGGTCACCGTCGACGCGCCCGCCGGCATCACCCTGACCGTCGAGGGCAACAACAAGCTCACGGTCAGCGGCATCGACAAGCAGGCCGTCGGCGAGACCGCCGCCAACATCCGCAAGATCCGCAAGCCCGAGCCGTACAAGGGCAAGGGTGTGCGGTACGCGGGCGAGGTCGTGCGCCGCAAGGCCGGAAAGAGTGGTAAGTAAGCATGGCTCTGAAGAGCAAGTCCGACGCGCGCGCGCGTCGTCACGCCCGCCTTCGCAAGAAGATCGTGGGCACCGAGTCGCGGCCGCGCCTGGTCGTGACCCGTTCGGCTCGCCACATCTTCGTGCAGCTCGTCGACGATGCCAAGGGCCACACGGTCGCCTCGGCGTCGACCCTCGAGGCCGACCTTCGCACGTTCGACGGTGACAAGACGGCCAAGGCCCGCAAGGTCGGCGAACTCGTCGCCGAGCGCGCCAAGGCCGCCGGCGTCGCGGACGTCGTGTTCGACCGCGGTGGCAACCGCTACGCGGGCCGTGTCGCAGCGATCGCCGATGGCGCTCGCGAAGGAGGTCTGAACCTGTGAGCGATGCAGTGACCAACAACAACGGAGAGAACCCTGTGACCGAACAGGCTACGACCGAGCAGGCTGCGGCCACCGCTCCCGTCGAGCGCGAGGCGCGCGAGCCCCGCCGGGGCAGCCGCGAGCGCAGCAACAACAACCGCGACCGCGGTGCGCGTGATGCCGACAAGAGCCAGTTCCTGGAGCGCGTCGTCACCATCAACCGTGTGTCCAAGGTCGTCAAGGGTGGTCGTCGCTTCAGCTTCACGGCGCTCGTCGTCGTCGGAGACGGCAACGGTCTCGTGGGCGTCGGCTACGGCAAGGCGAAGGAAGTGCCGCTCGCCATCTCGAAGGGTGTCGAAGAGGCCAAGCGCAACTTCTTCCGCGTTCCCCGCACCGGCTCGACCATCCCGCACCCCGTGCAGGGTGAGGCCGCAGCCGGCGTGGTGCTCCTGCGCCCGGCCGCTGCCGGTACCGGTGTCATCGCCGGTGGTCCCGTCCGCGCGGTGCTCGAGTGCGCCGGCATCCACGACGTCCTGTCGAAGTCGCTCGGCTCGTCGAACACGATCAACATCGTGCACGCGACCGTCGAGGCGCTCAAGCAGCTCGAGGAGCCCCGTGCGGTCGCCGCACGCCGCGGCCTGGACTTCGACCAGGTCGCACCGGCTCGCCTCGTGCGCGCCGAGGCCGAGGCGAACGCTGCACAGAAGGTAGGTGCCTGATGGCCGCTCGACTGAAGGTCACCCAGGTCAAGTCCAAGGTGAGCGAGAAGCAGAACCAGCGCGACACGCTGCGTTCGCTGGGTCTCAAGCGGATCGGCGACTCGGTCGTCCGTCCCGACGACGCGCAGACGCGCGGCTACGTCAAGACCGTCGCGCACCTCGTGAAGGTTGAGGAGATCGACTGATGGCTGAGAAGAAGGACGACAAGAAGGCGAAGGCCGAGACCTCGGTCGCACGCCCCGGTGTGCTGAAGGTGCACCACCTCCGTCCCGTCCCCGGATCCAACACCGCGAAGACCCGCGTGGGTCGCGGTGAGGGCTCGAAGGGTAAGACCTCGGGCCGCGGTACCAAGGGTACGAAGGCTCGTTACCAGGTCAAGGTGGGCTTCGAGGGTGGCCAGATGCCGCTCCACATGCGCACCCCGAAGCTGCGCGGGTTCAAGAACCCGTTCCGCGTCGAGTACCAGGTCGTGAACCTGGACAAGCTCGCGGAGCTCTACCCGCAGGGCGGCGACGTCACCATCGGCGATCTCGTCGCCAAGGGTGCCGTCCGCAAGAACGAGAAGGTCAAGGTGCTCGGCACCGGCGACATCTCGGTGGCTCTGAACGTGTCGGTCGACAAGGTCTCCGGCTCCGCCGAGCAGAAGATCGTCGCAGCCGGCGGTTCCATCAAGTAAGTCGCCAGCGAGGGCCGGAGTTCGCTCCGGCCCTCGCTTCGTCGTATCCCGCGGCGCGCCTGTGAACGTGCTGGGATACCCTGGTTGACGGTGTCTTCCCGAGACGCCGCCCATCCCTTGGGAGGAATCCACTTGTTCAGCGCCATTGCGCGGGTCTTCCGCACCCCGGATCTCCGGCGGAAGATCGGCTTCACCCTGGCGATCATCGCCATCTACCGCCTGGGCGCGCACGTGCCGACGCCGTTCGTGAACTTCCCGAACGTGCAGAGCTGCCTCGACCAGAGCGGTACGACGCAGGGCCTGCTCTCGCTCGTGAACCTGTTCTCGGGCGGTGCGCTGCTGCAGCTGTCGATCTTCGCGCTGGGCGTGATGCCCTACATCACCGCCACGATCATCGTGCAGCTGCTGCGCGTCGTCATCCCGCACTTCGAGACCCTCTACAAGGAGGGCCAGTCGGGCCAGGCGAAGCTGACGCAGTACACGCGCTACCTCACGATCGCGCTCGCTCTGCTGCAGTCGACCACCCTCGTGACGGTCGCCCGCTCGGGTCAGCTGATCCCGGTGGCCGGTGTGCCCGAGTGCGAGCAGTTGGTGACCTCCGAGGCGTGGTACGCCCAGCTCCTGATGATCATCACGATGACCGCCGGCACCGGCCTCATCATGTGGTTTGCCGAGCTCGTCACCGAGCGCGGTGTCGGCAACGGCATGTCGATCCTCATCTTCACCTCGATCGCCGCGACCTTCCCGGCCGCGCTCTGGTCGATCGCCGTCGCGCGCGGCTTCGAGATCTTCCTCCTGGTCCTGGCCGTCGGCATCGCCGTGGTCGCTCTGGTGGTCTTCGTCGAACAGTCCCAGCGGCGCATCCCCGTGCAGTACGCCAAGCGCATGGTCGGGCGCCGCACCTACGGCGGCACCAACACCTACATCCCCATCAAGGTCAACATGGCCGGCGTCGTGCCCGTCATCTTCGCCTCGTCCCTGCTGTACATCCCGGCGCTCGTGGCGCAGTTCAACCAGAACCCGGATGCCGACGGCAACGTGCCCGGCTGGGTCGCGTGGATCCAGCAGTACTTCACCACCGGTGACCACCCGCTCTACATGGCGGTCTACTTCCTGCTGATCATCGGCTTCACCTACTTCTACGTGGCGATCACCTTCAACCCGGTCGACGTCGCCGACAACATGAAGAAGTACGGCGGGTTCATCCCCGGCATCCGGGCGGGTCGGCCCACGGCCGAGTACCTCGACTATGTGCTGACGCGCATCACCGCCCCCGGCTCGATCTACCTCGGGCTCATCGCCCTGCTGCCGCTGATCGCGCTGGCGACCGTCGGGGCCAACCAGAACTTCCCGTTCGGCGGTGCGTCGATCCTCATCATCGTGGGTGTCGGCCTCGAAACGGTGAAGCAGATCGATGCGCAGCTCCAGCAGCGCCACTACGAAGGGCTGCTGCGATGACCGCTGCTCGTCTCCTGATCGTCGGTCCCCAGGGCTCCGGAAAGGGAACCCAGGGCGCCCGTATCGCCGAGGCGCTCGGCGTCCCCGCCGTCTCCACCGGCGACGTCTTCCGCGCGAACGTCACCGAGGGCACCGAGCTGGGCCAGCAGGTCCAGGCGATCATCGCCGCCGGAGACCTCGTCCCGGACGAGCTGACCGGTGCGATCGTCCGCGATCGCCTCGAAGAGGACGACGCCGTGGGCGGCTTCCTCCTCGACGGGTATCCGCGCAACCTCGCCCAGGTGGCCGACCTCGACGCGTTCCTGGCGGGCCGCGGCGAGGAGCTGACCGCCGTCATCGAGCTGGTCGTCCCGCGCGACGAGTCGATCGCCCGACTGTCCAAGCGCGCGGCCGAGCAGGGGCGCGCCGACGACAACGAGGAGTCGATCGCGAAGCGGCTGTCGATCTACGAGCGGGAGACCGCGCCGATCCTCGACGTGTTCCGCACGCGCGGCATCGTCGACGAGATCGACGGCGTCGGCTCGCTCGACGAGATCACCGAACGCATCACGGCGGCCCTGGCCGCACGTGGCATCACCGCGTGATCGGGCGCCGCTCCATCTACAAGTCGCCTGCGCAGCTGCGGGCGATGGTCGAGCCGGGCCTCATCACGGCCGCCGCGCTCCAGGCCGTGCGCGAGCGCGTGGCGCCGGGCGTCACCACGCTCGAGCTCGACGCCGTGGCAGCGGAGGTCATCCGCGGGCGCGGCGCCGAGTCGAACTTCCAGCTCGTGCGCGGCTATCGGCACACGGTCTGCGCATCGGTGAACGAGCAGGTCGTGCACGGCATCCCGAACGATCGGCCGCTCGAGCCGGGCGACATCCTGTCGGTCGACGCGGGCGCGCAGTTCCAGGGCTGGAACGGCGACTCGGCGATCACGATCGTCCTCCCCGATCCGGAGCGGCCCGAGCTCGTGGCCGCGCGGCAGCGGCTCTCGCAAGTGACCGAGCAGTCGCTGTGGGCCGGGATCGCGGCGATGGCGTCGGCCCGACGGATCGGCGAGATCGGCGACGCCGTGCAGACCTCGATCGAGGCGTCGGGCGAGGGGTACGGCATCCTGCGCGATTACGTCGGCCACGGCATCGGGCGCAAGATGCACGAGGCCCCCTCGGTCTTCAACTACCGGGTCGCCGACCTCGGACCCGAGGTCAAGCCTGGGTTGGTCCTCGCGATCGAGCCGATGGTGGTGGCCGGGTCGGAGGAGACCTTCACCGAGGACGACGACTGGACGGTCTCGACCGTCGACGGCTCCGACGGCTCCCACTGGGAACATAGCGTCGCCGTGCATGATGGGGGCATCTGGGTTCTCACGGCCCCCGATGGTGGCGCCGAGGGGCTCGCCCCGTATGGAATCGTGCCGACGGAAATCGGCTGAGGAGAGATGTGATGGCCACTGCGGCGACGGGTAAGACGAACTGGTTCGCGATCTGGGTGTCGACGGCCGTCGTCGTGGTCGTGGCGCTGATCATCGGGCTCGTGGTCTGGATGAACAACGCCGCCACCGACCCGGGTACCCCGCCCACCGGATCCGGCATCGAGCAGGAGACCGGCGCGATCGTGGTCGGCGAGGGATCGCAGACGCTCGACACGTACATCGACTTCATGTGCCCGATCTGCGGCCAGTTCGAGACGACGTACGGCCCCGAGATGCTCGACCTCGTCGCCGACGGCACCATCACGTACAGGATCCACCCCATCTCGATCCTCGACCGTGCCTCGCAGGGCACCGAGTACTCCACGCGCGCCGCCAACGCGATGTACTGCGTCGCCGAGGCCGACCCCGACGCGGCCGTGCCCTTCATGCAGGCGATGTTCGAGCAGCAGCCCGCCGAGCAGACGGCCGGCCTGACCGATGAGCAGATCCTGCAGATCGCCGCAGATGCCGGCGTCACCGACATCGACTCGTGCGTCGCCGATCGCACCTACGGTTCCTACGTCGAGTCGATGACCAAGGAGACGCCGATCCAGCCCGGCGCGGCCGGCATCGGCACCCCGACCATCGCCGTCAACGGCGAGACGATCTCGAACAGCACCATCCCCGCCCGCGGCTCCTTCGCCACGCTCTTCGACTGAGTCGCGGCCGCGGTCGCGGTCCGCGACTGTCACCGGGACACCTGCGGCGCCGATCGCGCGCGGGGGCGACGCGCCGGGGGAGATACGACGAGTTGCCGGGGCGTGCGGTAGCGCGTATGCTTGATCTTTGGTGCGTTGCGCCTTCATCGGCGTGTCACCGACAATCCCATCCAACGCAGACCGACCGGTCTGCACAACTGTAAGCGAGCGTATGGCCAAGAAAGACGGTGTCATCGAGATCGAGGGCGTGATCTCCGAGGCTCTGCCGAACGCGATGTTCCGCGTCGAGCTGAGCAACGGACACAAGGTCCTCGCCACGATCTCCGGAAAGATGCGGCAGAACTACATCCGCATCATCCCGGAAGACCGCGTCGTCGTGGAGCTCAGCCCCTACGACCTCACCCGCGGTCGCATCGTCTACCGCTACCGCTGAGACCGGTCGAGAAGTAACGCCCCGGGCCCCTGCCCGTCGGCGAAGACAGCGAATCAGGAACATCATGAAGGTCAACCCCTCCGTCAAGCCCATCTGCGACCACTGCAAGGTCATCCGTCGCCACGGTCGCGTCATGGTCATCTGCAAGTCGAACCCGCGTCACAAGCAGCGCCAGGGCTGATCGGATGCCGCGCCCGCGCGGCCGTCGACACCCACAACTCGATATCTTCCAGCAGCACCAGAACCCGCTCCGCTCGACGGACGGGGGACACCTCGGGACGAAGGCCCGGGCACCGATGCTGCTCCACACCTTCGACTACTCCTA
This sequence comes from Microbacterium oleivorans, assembly GCF_013389665.1. NCBI lineage: Bacteria > Bacillati > Actinomycetota > Actinomycetes > Micrococcales > Microbacteriaceae > Microbacterium > Microbacterium oleivorans. The sequence goes on from NZ_CP058316.1 coordinate 2,259,584, forward strand.
GGAGAACCGCATGGCACGTCTTGCCGGCGTCGACATCCCGCGCGACAAGCGCGTGGTGATCGCCCTCACGTACATCTACGGCGTGGGCCGCACCCGCTCGAACGAGATCCTCGCAGCGACGGGGATCGACGAGAACATCCGCGTCAAGGACCTCAGCGACGACCAGCTCGTCGCGCTCCGCGACTACATCGAGGGCACCTACAAGGTGGAGGGTGACCTGCGCCGCGAGGTCGCCGCCGACATCCGCCGCAAGGTCGAGATCGGTTCCTACGAGGGCATCCGCCACCGCCGTGGCCTGCCTGTGCGCGGTCAGCGCACCAAGACCAATGCGCGCACGCGCAAGGGTCCCAAGCGCACCGTCGCCGGCAAGAAGAAGGCGCGCTAAGGCGCGGCCCCCACAGGTTTAGGAGAACACGCACATGGCACAGGCCAAGTCCGCAGCGCGCAAGCCGCGCCGCAAGGAGAAGAAGAACATCGCGCTGGGCCACGCCCACATCAAGTCGACGTTCAACAACACGATCGTCTCGATCACCGACCCGTCGGGCGCCGTCATCAGCTGGGCCTCCTCGGGTGGCGTCGGCTTCAAGGGCTCGCGCAAGTCGACCCCGTACGCCGCCGGCATGGCCGCCGAGTCCGCTGCGCGTCAGGCGCAGGAGCACGGCGTGAAGAAGGTCGACGTCTTCGTCAAGGGCCCGGGTTCGGGTCGTGAGACCGCGATCCGCTCGCTGACGGCCGCCGGTCTCGAGGTGGGCTCCATCCAGGACGTCACCCCCCAGGCCCACAACGGCTGCCGTCCCCCGAAGCGCCGCCGCGTCTGAGCTGACACGGATCCGGATGCCGCACCGCGCGGCATCCGGAATTCCGTCGTTTCCTTGAAAACTCAACACCTCACTGAATTGCACGTGTCATATAGCGGGCACGTGATCGAAAGGAACACATAGTGCTCATCGCACAGCGTCCCACTCTGACCGAGGAGAAGATCGGCGAGTTCCGCAGCCGGTTCGTCGTCGAGCCGCTCGAGCCCGGCTTCGGCTACACCATCGGCAACGCCCTGCGCCGCAGCCTGCTGTCGTCCATCCCCGGCGCCGCCGTGACGAGCATCCGTTTCGACGGCGTGCTCCACGAGTTCAGCACCATCCCGGGCGTGAAGGAGGATGTCACCGAGATCATCCTCAACATCAAGCAGCTCGTGGTCTCGTCCGAGCGCGACGAGCCCATCACGGCGTACCTGCGCAAGACCGGTGCCGGTGAGGTCACGGCCGCCGACATCTCGGCTCCCGCCGGTGTCGAGGTCCACAACCCCGAGCTGGTCATCGCGACGCTCAACGACAGCGCGAAGTTCGAGCTCGAGCTCACGATCGAGCGTGGCCGCGGCTACGTCTCGGCGACCCAGAACCGCAACGAGTACGCCGAGGCCGGTCAGATCCCGATCGACTCGATCTACTCGCCCGTGCTCAAGGTCAGCTACCGCGTCGAGGCCACCCGTGCCGGTGAGCGCACCGACTTCGACAAGCTGGTGCTCGACGTCGAGTCGAAGTCCTCCATGTCGCCGCGTGACGCCGTCGCGTCGGCCGGTCGCACCCTCACCGAGCTGTTCGGTCTCGCCCGCGAGCTGAACGTCGAGGCCGAGGGCATCGAGATCGGCCCCGCGCCGGTCGCCGAGGTTCTCACCAACGAGCTGTCGATGCCGATCGAGGACCTCGATCTGTCGGTGCGCTCGTACAACTGCCTCAAGCGCGAGGGCATCAACACGGTGTCCGAGCTGGTCGCCCTCTCGGAGACCCAGCTCATGAACATCCGCAACTTCGGTCAGAAGTCGGTCGACGAGGTGCGCGACAAGCTCACGTCGCTCGGTCTGTCGCTGAAGGACTCGGTCCCCGGGTTCGACGGTGCGCACTTCTACGGCGGATACGACGACGAGAACCTCTGAGCCCCTCTTTCTTTCTGGAGTAACAAGACATGCCTAAGCCCACCAAGGGTCCCCGCCTCGGAGGCGGCCCCGCACACGAGCGCCTGCTTCTCGCGAACCTCGCCGCGGCCCTGTTCACGCACAAGTCGATCACCACGACCGAGACGAAGGCCAAGCGCCTGCGTCCCTTCGCCGAGCGCCTGGTGACCTTCGCCAAGCGCGGCGACCTGCACGCGCGTCGTCGCGTCGCGGGCATCATCGGTGACAAGAGCGTCGTGCACGAGCTCTTCGCCGAGATCGCTCCGCTGGTCGCCGAGCGCGAGGGCGGGTACACCCGCATCACGAAGATCGGCAACCGCAAGGGCGACAACGCCCCCATGGCGGTCATCGAGCTCGTCCTCGAGCCGGTCACCCCGAAGCCGAAGTCGGCGAAGAAGTCGGCCGCTGCGGCGCCGGCCGCCACCGAGGCTCCGGTCGAGGAGGCTCCGGCCGAGGCTCCCGCCGACGACACGGCCGCCGACGCCGGTGCCGAGTCGCCCGAAGAGGGCGCCGCGGCCGAGGCTACGGCCGAGGACGCCACCGAGGCTCCCGCCGAGGACGACAAGAAGTAACAGCGTCTCGCGCTGACCCGACAGGCCCGCACCCCTCGCTGAGAGGGTGCGGGCCTGTCGCATGTGTCAGGGTGGAGGGGTGAGCGAGCACAGGCTGAGCGCGCGCGTCGGCGCCGCACCCGATCCCGCCCTTCCGGCAGAGCAAGCCGGTGTGACGCTGTGGCGCACGGCGAGCGTGGACGACATCGATGCCATCCACGGCGTCCTCGCCGCCGCCGATCGCGTCGACCACCCCACGTGGACCACTCCGCGCGAGGAGGTCGCCGAGACCTTCGAGCTCTCGCACGTCGACCATGCTCGCGACACGCTGATCGCCTTCGACGATGCCGGCGAGGCGCTCGCGGTCGGCACCGTGACGCTGTATCCCGCGCGCGATGAGCGCCTGCACGTGCACCTCTCGGGCGCGGTGCGTCCCGAGCACCGCGGACGGGGCATCGGCACGGCCCTGTTCGCGTGGCAGCATGAGCGCGCCCGTCAGCAGCTCGTCGAGGCGGCGACGGGTGACGCGGCGTCCGCGCTTCCCGCCGAGATCCAGATCTACGCCGCCGAGAAGGATGCGGCCCTCGCACGCATAGCCGAGGGCCACGGATACCGCACGGAACGCTGGTTCTCGACGATGCACCGCGATCTCACACAGCCGATTCCCGAGCTCGCCGCCGTCGCGGGCATCGAGCTCGTGCGGTATTCGGCCGACCGTGCAGAGGACGCGCGATTGGCCCGGAACGACGCGTTCCGCGACCACTGGGGAAGCCTGCCGAGCCAACCTGAGCGTTGGCAGCAGTTCATCGGAGGCTCGTTCCTTCGGTCCGAGCTGTGCACTCTGGCGCTCGACGACGGCCGGATCGTGGCGTTCTGCCTCGCCTCGGTCAACGAAGAGGACTTCGCCGTCCTCGGACCCAACGCCTACATCGATCTCGTCGGGGTGGTGCGGTCGCACCGGGGTCGCGGGCTGGCGCCCCGGGTCATCGCCTCCTCGCTCGCCGCGATGCGCGACGCGGGGCTCGGGGTCGCTGTGCTGGATGTCGACACCGAGAGTCCGACCGGTGCCAACTCGCTCTACGGCGCGCTGGGCTTCACCGCCTACGAGAAGGACCGCGTGCTCGTCCGCCGCTACTGAGCGGACTCGCCGAGGAGATCGCCGAGCACCGTGCGGGTGCGCTCGGCCGCCCACTCCGCCGTCGCCCGGCGCGTCTCGGCACCGTCGACGGCCAGTTCGACGGTCTGCGCGAACACCGCGCCGCCTCGGGCGCCGGGGTGGATCTGGTCGGCTGCGAGCAGGTCGGTGTGCGGTGCGATCGCGGCCGCCCAGTCCGCCACCGCGACCCGCGAGTGCGATGCGGCGAAGGCGGCCAGGTCGCGATTGACGCCCGGGATCCACTCGCGGGGAGCCGAGGCGTTGACGAGGATGACGTACCGCTCCGGCCCCGCGGCATCCACGATCGCCTGCAGCGCCTCGGACGAGACCGCACCGTTCGTGCCGAGCGCGACGACGACGTAATCGCGAAGCGTGCCCGCCGCCGCGCGTTCCTCGACGATCCGGGCCCCGGCCCAGACCGATCTCGACACCTCCGCGTCGATGTCGATGCCGGGCAGGGCCTCGAGCAGGCCCGGGGCCGAGGCGAGCATGACCGAGTCGCCGATCGCGCTCACGCGCGCCCCGTCGACGCTCTGCTCGCCGGGGCCGTCCGCGGCGCCGGCTCCGTCGCCGTTCGTGGCGACGGGGGTCGGGGTGACGCGCGCCTGATCGAGGGCGTGGCGCCCGGCATCGACGGCGGCCTGGCTCGAGGTCTCCGCGGGGGCCGCGGCCACGGCAGCGGCGGTGCCGCCGAGCGCGACGAGAGCCGCCGCAGCGAGTGCGAGGGTCGCGAAGCGGCGACCGGGGCGGGCGGCGAACCCCGACCGCACCCGGTGCCACGCGCCGCGGAAGCCGTGGCGGCGGATCGGCTGCTCGATCCAGCGGTACGACGCGGCCGAGAGCGCGAGCGTGGCGCCGAGCACGGCGAGCCCGGCGGGCACCGGCACCCCGATGTCGGGTCCCGCGCCGGTGAGCTCGAACGTGACGAGCACCACGAGGGGCCAGTGCCACAGGTAGATCGCGTACGACCGCTCACCGACCCAGCGCAGCGGCGGGACGTCGAGCGCGCGCCCGAACCATGATCCGGGCCACGCGGCCACCGCCACGGCCACCGCGGCGAGGAGCGATGCCACGATGCTCGACCCCGGGAACGTCACGCCCTCCTGCCCGCCGACCGTGGCGGTCACGACGAGACCGATCACGGCGAGCCCGCCCACGACCGCGCCCCACACCGGACCGACGCCGGCGATCGAGGTGCGCCGCGCGATCGCCCCGTGGAATGCGAAGGCGAGCGCGACACCCACCAGGAGTCCGAACGCATGCGTGTCGGTGCCGAAGTACACGCGAGTGAGATCGGCGCCGCCGGAGAGGTTCACCGTGGCCCAGGCGGCGGAGGCGATCGCGAGCGCGAGGGCTGCCAGCGCCCGGCGCCGGCGCCCGGGAAGCAGCAGGAAAAGCGGCAGCACGAGGGGCCACACGAGGTAGAACTGCTCCTCGACGGCGAGCGACCAGAGGTTGCGGAAGATCTCGGGGTCGGCCGCGGAGAAGTAGCTGCCGCCGTCGGCCATCGAGATCCAGTTGTAGGAGAAGGTCGCCGCCCCCACCACCTGCTGCCCGAGGTCCACCAGCACGTCACCGCCCACGATCCACGCGAACGAGGCCGATACGCACACGACGACCGCGAGGGCCGGGATCAGGCGCCGCGCCCGCCGCGCCCAGAAGCGCCGCAGATGCACGCGGCCGTCGCGGGCGCGCTCGCGCAGCAGCAGTGTCGTGATGAGGAACCCCGAGATCACGAAGAACACGTCGACGCCGATGTAGCCGCTGCGCAGCAGCCAGGCCGGGAACAGGTGGTAGAGCACGACGAGCAGCACCGCGAGGGCGCGCAGGCCGTCGAGCCCGGCGATGCGGGCGCGCGGAAGCGGAGGTGAGGTCATGCGGTGATGTCCGGGGCGTCGGGGGGACGGGGCGTCGGGGCGGGGCGTCGACGGCATCCCAGTGTAAACGGCGGGCCCGGAGGGGTGTGGTAGACCGGTGTGTGATGCGGTCCGTGTTCGAGAAAGAGTGGGCGATGAGCTCTGCTGAGGTGCTGGTGCTGGGCGAGGCGTTGGTCGACATCGTCGAGACGGACGGCGACGTCGTCGAGCACGTCGGCGGGAGCCCCGCCAACGTCGCGGTGGGGGTCGCGCGCCTGGGCACGCCGGTTCGCCTCGCGACGCGGCTCGGTCGCGACGCGCGGGGTGAGCGAGTGGCCGAGCACGTCCGCTCGTCCGGTGCCGAGATCGTCGAGGGTTCGTGGACGACGACCCCGACCGACACCGCCCGCGCGCGCATCCGACCCGACGGTTCGGCGGAGTACGAGTTCGCCGTGGCGGGCGTCGTGCCCCCGGCGTTCGACACCGACGTCGCGCTCGTCCACACCGGCTCGATCGCGCTCTTCCTCGACCCGGGGGGCGAGACCTGCCTGGCGGCCCTCGAGGCCGCACGCGGGCGCGCGATCGTGACGGTCGACCCCAACATCCGTCCCGCACTCGTGGGCGCGCGCGAGACGGCGCTGGCCCGGTTCGCCCGCGCCGCGGCCGCCGCCGATCTCGTCAAGCTCAGCGACGAGGATGCCGCGTGGCTGTGGCCGCACGCGGAGCCCGTCGAGGTGCTCGAGACCGTGGCGGCGCTCGGCCCCCGGGCCGTCGTCATCACCCGCGGCGGCGACGGCGCGATCGGACGCGGCGCCGACGGGGCCGTCGTCGAGGTGCCCGGGGTGGCGGTGGCCGTCGCCGACACGATCGGTGCCGGCGATTCGTTCATGGCGAGCCTCATCGCGACGCTCGTCGAGCGCGGCGTGCCCGAGGATGCCCCAGCGCTCGAGCACGCGATGGCCGTGGCGGCCCGTGCTGCGTCGATCACGGTGTCGCGGGCGGGCGCGAACCCGCCGACGCGCGCCGAGCTGGCGGCCTGACGGGTGCGGCTGCGACTGGACATCGCATACGACGGCACCGCCTTCTCGGGGTGGGCCCGGCAGCCGCAGCTGCGCACGGTGCAGGGGTCCGTCGAGGCGGCCGTCGTGCGGGTGCTGGGCGGCGACGCGCAGCTGGTGGTCGCCGGACGCACCGACGCGGGTGTGCACGCGTCGGGCCAGGTCGCCCACCTCGACCTCACCGAGGCGCAGGAGGCCCGGCTCGGCCGTGGGCGACGGTCCGAGCCCGAGGCGCTCGCCGCCCGGCTCAACGGCGTGCTCGGTCGCTACGCCGACGTCCACGTGCACGCGACCTCGGTCGCACCGGCGGGCTTCGACGCCCGGTTCTCGGCGGTGTGGCGCCGCTACGCGTACCGGATCGCCGATCGCACCGTGGGTTACGACCCTCTCGAGCGTTTCCGCACGACCTTCGTGCCCGCCGCGCTGAACGTGTCGGCGATGGATGCCGCCGCGCGCAGCCTCGTCGGCCTCCACGACTTCGCGGCCTACTGCAAGCCGCGCCCCGAGGCCACGACCATCCGCACGCTGCTCGAGTTCGACTGGCGTCGCGACCCCGCCGGAGTGCTCGTCGCGAACGTGAAGGCCGATGCGTTCTGCCACAGCATGGTGCGCGCTCTCGTAGGCGCGTGCGTCGCCGTCGGCGAGGGGCGGCTGGAGGTCGAGGACGTCGCGGTGCTGCGCGACGCACGGCAGCGGACGAGCGCGTTCGCGGTCCTCGCGGCACGCGGACTGACGCTCACCGAGGTCGGCTACCCGGCCGACGACCTCCTCGCCGCGCGAGCGGAGCAGACCCGCGCTCGCCGCGCAACAGACACCTGACCGAAAGGATGCGGGCGTAGCCTGGCGACACCATGAAGGTCATCTCGTACAACCTGCGCAAGCACCGCGCCGCGCCCGAGCTCGCCGAACTCGTCGAGCAGCACGGAGCGGACGTGCTCTGCCTGCAGGAGGCCGACACCACGGGCATCCCCGAGACGATCGGCGGGCTGCGACTGGCCGAGGCCACGGCGCGCAACCGGCTGGGCCTCGCGGTCTACTACCGTCAGAACACCTACCGCGCGGTGGAGGTGCGGTCGCTGGCGCTGAAGAAGTCGCTGCACGACCGCGTCCTCAAGCCGGCCGAGGAGCGGATGCTCGGGGTTCGGCTGCGCGACATCGACCATGGTCGCGATTTCATCGTCGCGAGCTTCCACGCCGCACCGCTCACCGCGCTCAACTCGCTGCGGCGCAACCAGATCCAGGCGGCGCTCGCGTCGCTCGCCGAGCTCGGCGAGGGGCTGCCCATCCTCATGGTGGGCGACTACAACTACCCCGTGTTCAAGGAGAACCTGGGGCAGGTCGTGCGCAAGCAGGGGTACGAGCTGACGCTGAGCGACACCCGCACCTACACGCGGTACAAGTTCTTCCGCGGCCACTACGACTTCGCCACGAGCATGGGGTTCGAGATCGCCCGCGTGCAGACGCTGCCGCAGGGGCTGAGCGACCACCTGCCCATCCTCGTCACGGCCGAGCCCCGCTGAGGCGGCGGGCCGTGCCCGTCGTCCCCGTACACTTTGGGTACGGCGACCGGAGGGAACGATGATGCGACGCTGGGCGACGGCCGCCGCGATGACGGTGATCGCCGTGGGGCTCGTGGGCTGCGGCCCCGCCCCCTGGAATCTTCCCTCGGACGGCGACTCCGGAACGCCCGAGGGGCCCGCGCCCTCGCCGAGCGTCTCGCGCTCGGCGGTGCCGCCGCCGGTGCCGAACGACCTCTCGAGCGGCTCCACCGAGCGCCAGGTGACGGCAGGGCCGGTCGCGGGAGCTCTGAACTACTGGTCGGACCTGTCGATGGACCGGTGGTCGGCGACGGCCCTGAAGCCGGTGAGCCTCTCGCTCGTGACGACCGTGACCCCCGACGACGGTCAGCGGGTGTACCTGCAGAAGGCGACGATGATCGCCGTGCCCGGAAACGCCGAGGGAGACCTCGGACCGCTCGCGCCCACGGCCGACCAGTCCGCGACGAACCCGGGGTATCTCGTGCTCTCGCCCTACAGCTATTCGCAGACGTTCTACGTCGGCGAGGTGCCGCCCGAGGCGACCTTCGTGACGATCCGGTTCACCTACGACTTCCTCGTGCAGACGACCCCGACCTCGGACGAGTACGCGAAGCAGACGGCCAGTGACAGCCTCACCGTCGCGATCGCACCGCAGTCCGCGGGCTGAAAGCTCAAGACCGGCGCAAGACCTTCTGAAGAGATCCCCCGACGGCCGTTCCGGGCCGGGGCGGGGTGGTTGTATGGCGAAGCCCGCGGACACCCGACGCCGGCCTCCCCGCCTTGAGAGAAATCTGGTCCCCATGCCGTCGCGCCGTCCCTCCGTCCTCCGCACCGCCGTCGTCGCGGGCGGGCTCGCCCTCTCGCTCGTCGCTCTCGGAGGCTGCGCGCAGCTGACCGACATGATCGACTCCGTCCAGGGCGAGCCGGTCTCGGCGGTGCCGGCACCCGCCCCGTCGCAGTCGCCGGCGATGGCCTTCAACTCGCAGTTCACCTACGACGGGTCGGTGGCGCTGTCCTCCGACGTGGCCCAGGACCTCGAGCTGCGATTGGACGTCTGGGCACAGAACCCCAAGCGCACGCAGGAGTGGACCGCCGACGCCGAGAAGACCTTCGGTTTCGCCGTCAACGTGCACGACAACCGTGTCGACGAGAAGTCGGTTCTGTCGGAGAAGCGGCGCGTGTTCATCTCGTCGATCTCGATCACCTCGCAGACGGCGCAGACCTCCGGCCAGGTGCAGAACCCCTTCCAGTTCAGCGCCGACCCCCGCACGCTCGTTCCCACCGACACCATCCGCTCCGATCGCGGACTCCTGCTCAACAGCTTCCAGGGCGGGCTGTACGTGCCCGAGACCGTCGTCCACGGCCTCCCCGCCGACACCTACGGGATGACGCTCGAGTTCGCGATGACGGTGTGGGTCGAGGGGAACGCCAACGACGAGGCCAGCTTCACCCAGCAGACGGTGTACCAGTACCTGCCCGTCGCCATCTTCACCGACGCCCAGGCCCAGGCGGCAGCACCCGCGCCGAGCGCGACCCCGTGATCGCCCCCGATTCTTGCGCAGAAATTGCGGTTCCCTTGAACGCGTCTGAACGCGCGGGGTTCCACAATGGATCCAGGCCGGCACGAGCCGCCTCCGACCCCGCACAGGACGTGATCGCATGACCCAGACGCCGTACACCGCGACACCGGCGTTCGCGCACCCCGCCGCCGCCGCAGCGCCGGCGGAGCTCCAGCGAGCCGAGCACTTCGACGCGCCCTTCAGCGACGACTTCGAGTCGGTCCTCGAGAACGCGACGGTCCACCGCTCCACGATCGGCTGCGTCATCCCCGCCTACAACGAGGAGGAGTCGATCGCCGGCGTGATCGAAGGCCTCCTCAGCCAGTCGCGTGTGCCCGACGTCATCCACGTCATCGCCAACAACACCTCGGACAACACGGTGAAGATCGCCGCCGGCTACGCGGGACCCCACGAGGTCACCACCGAGCTGGGCACGCAGTTCACCGAAGTGTTCGTCCACGACATCGGAAAGAACCCCGACAAGAAGGTCGGTGCGCTCAACTACGGCTACTCGCTCGTCGAGGGCTATGACTACCTGCTCGGTGTCGACGGCGACACGATCGCCGATTCCCGCGCCGTCGAGTACCTCGAGTCCGAGGCCGTCGGCGACTCGCGCATCGGCGGCATCTCGGCCATCTACTCGATCGACGACCGGCCCATCAAGGGCACCATCGCGAAGTTCCTCATCGCCGGCCAGCGCACCCAGTTCGCCGCCTTCAACATGCAGAACCTGCTGCGCGGGCGAAACATGGCCGTCCTCGGCGGGCAGTTCTCGATCTTCTCCACCAACGCCCTCCGCGACGCGATGAAGGCGAACCACCAGTCGACCCCGTGGGTCAAGGACTCCGAGGTCGAGGACTCGCTGCTGTCGCTGCAGATCAAGAGCGCCGGCTACCTGACCAAGATCAGCCCGTACGCCCGCGCCAACGTGGGCGGTATGACCACCCTGAAGGGTTACGACGCCCAGCAGGTGAAGTGGACCTACGGCGCCATCGAGCTGATGTGGCCGGGCCAGCGCGGCGACACGAAGGGACAGCCGTTCCACCCGAACCTGCGCCTGCGGTGGTTCGAGAACTTCGGCATGCTCACGAACCTGTTCGTGCGCGTGGCCTTCCTCATCCTGCTCGCCGGGTCGCTCTCGATCAGCGCCTTCGTGTTCTCGCCGCTGTGGTTGATCCCGCCGGTGGTCGCGATCGCGCTGAACCTGCGCATGGCGCTCAGCATCAAGGACCGCAACCGGCGCGACATCCTCTTCGCTCTGCTGGTCTTCCCGGCCGAGGCGTTCATGTGGGTCCGGCTCGGTCACTTCATGCGCTCGTGGTCGCGCTTCCTCTCGAAGAAGAAGGTCGACAACTGGGCCATGCAGGCCAAGGCCGAAAGCGGCGGCGGCAGCATCGGGCACTGGATGCCGATGCTCATCCTCGTCGCCGTGCTGCTGGCCATGGCGGTCGTCTGGAACCTGATCGGACCGGTCGCGCAGTCGTCGATCCTGTGGATCGGCTGGCCGATCGTCGGCGTCGTGACGGTGCTCCAGACGCTGCTGATGTTCACCAAGCTGGTGCGTCGTCAGAACGGCTACCAGGTCTGACGCGGCGTGACGCGGCGACGGTCGCCCGGGCCGATCAGGCCGGGGCGGCCGTCTCGGACGTCATGCGGTAGCCGACGCCGCGCACCGTCTCGATGTAGCGGGGCGTCGTGGGGTTGTCGCTGAGCTTGCGGCGGAGGTTCGTCATGTGCGCCTCGATGGCGCGCTTGTCGGCCTCGCCGACGAAGTAGCTGGTGACATACGACTCACCGCGCAGGACGAGGGTGAGGTCGGCCTTCGAGCGCACGCGTCGCTTCGACGCCATGAGCGTCGACAGCAGGTCGAACTCGGTGCGGGTGAGCTCGAGCTCACGGCCGGCGACGTAGGCGAGACGGGTGTCGGTGTCGACCTGCAGGTCGCGATGGGTCAGCCACTGCTCGCCGCCGGTGGTGACGATCTCGCCCGCGGGCTGGTGCACGACGAGCTCGGAGCCCGATGAAGGTGCGGGTACGATCGCGACCGCGTCGGAGGCGCGGTGGACGATGATCGGCTGCTGCGGCGCCTGCGGCTGCTGCTGCGGCGGCGCGTAGACCGGCTGCGGCGACGGCTGGGGCTGCGGCGCCGGAGCGGCGGCCGGCGGTGCGGCATCCGGGAACTGCGCGATGTACTCCTCGTACGACAGCGGCGATCCGGGTGCGGCGGTCGGTGCCGGACTGCCCGCCGGACGGGCTCCGGGGAACGAGGGGCCGACGGAGTCCTGCCGGGGAGCGTGCTGCTGCGGCGCCGCGGCACGCGGGCGGCGCAGCAGCGCGTCGACGCGCGCGCGGAACTCGCGGGGGCGGAACGGCTTGACGATGTACTCGTCGGCGCCGGCGCCCAGACCCAGCACCACGTCGGCCTCCTCGGAGAGCCCCGTGAGCATGATGATGTAGGTGTCGCTCTGAGCTCGGATGCGGCGTGCCGCCTCGAACCCGTCGATGCCGGGCATGTTGACGTCGAGGGTCGTCAGCAGCGGACGGTACGAGAGCACCGCCTGGATGCCGTCGATCCCGTTGCCGACAGAGACGGTCGAGAACCCCGCGGCCTCGAGCACCTCCACGAGCAGATGCCGGATGTCCGGGTCGTCTTCGACGATGACCGCGGTCTTCAGCTGCTCCGGCGTCATGCTGATCTCTTCTTTCGCTCAGGTCGGGGTAATTTTGCCACAAGCGGGGCGCTGGCGGTGCCGCCCGTTCGGGGGACAGGTCAGCCCGTCGCGCCCTGCGTGAGGGCGACGGCGCCCTGAGGCCACCAGACGCCCGCGTCCGGCCCGCCGTTGCACGGTCCGTCGCTCTCGCCGGGGGGCTTGATCCAGAGGTTGGTATCGACGACGTCGTCGCCGTAGGTGCCGCTGGGGTCGCCGACGGTGCGGCCCGCGGGGTTGCACCACTCGCCGTCGCTCGGCGCGCCGGATCCGTTCCGCGAGGTGTCGACGAGAGCGTGCATGCCCCCGAGCCGGTCCGACAGCGCGCGAGCGTAGGCGAACTCGTCGTAGGTGCTGTTGAAGTTCGACACGTTGGTCACGAACCCGCGCACCCCGTCGCCGGCGACCTGGCGCACGAGGTCGGCCATCGTCTCGGCGCCGAGCCAGTTCGAGTGTCCGCCGTCGACGTACACCCACGTGTCCGGTCCGGTGAGTCGACCGATCGCGCCGCGCAGCTGCTCGACCCGCTCGGCGACGTTGCCGCACTCGGGTGCGAGCGCGAGGCTGTCGGGCTCGACGACCACGACCTTCGTGACGTCCTTCGCGGAGCGCAGCGCCGTGCCGATCTGCGAGGTCCACGTCTCGTAGTCGGCCTCGTCGAGGCCGCCCGCGGAGTGGTTGCCGCAGTCGCGCCCCGGCAGCCCGTAGACGACGACCGCGAGTGTGGCGTCGCTCTCGCGGGCCTCGTTCGCGAGGTTCAGCACGCGCGGTCCCACCTCGCCGATCGGATCCTGCTCCGGGGTGAGCCAGTACGCGGTCGGCTGCGCCGCGAGGTACTCGGCGGCGGCGACCTCGTCGGCCGCGCCTCCGGCGGCCGCGGCCCGCGCGGCCTTCGACTCCTCGGGTGCGACGAAGACCGTGCCCACGCCGGGCGGGCGTGCGGTGAGCAGCTGGAGTCCGTTCGTCACGAGCGACACGGCGATCGCGACGGCGGCGACGATGAGGGCGACGCCGACGACGATGAGAGCGATCCAGCTCCAGCGCGGCATCCGCCGGCGCCGCGGCGCGGCGGCGGGACGGTGGGTGGGGGCGGGCGGCTCGTAATGCCCGGTCACGACGTATTGCCGTGGGGGCTGGGAGCGCGGTCGCCTTCTCACGCGTCGACTCTAATCGGTGCGTGCGACGGCGCGGGCCGGGTTGCGACGCGCGAGCCGCGTTAGCCTGGGCAGGACGCGGGCTCCGATCCGGCGAGAGGGAGCGATCCACATGAACGATGTCATCCTCGGTGTGACCGATGCGCCGGCGACCCGTGCCCGGGAGTGGGCGATGCTGCGGGCACGAGCCCGCGGGGCGGAGGTGCGCGAGCTGCTCATCGCACCCTCGCGGGACGACGTCGACGAGGCGGTCGCGGCGACCGCCGGGGCCGAGATCCTCGTGCTGCCCGCCGAGCACGGGCACTCGTACCGCGGCATCCTCGCCCGTTCCCACTGCCCCGTCGCCGTCGTCCCCGAGCGCGCCGACGACGACGTCGACCGCCACGGTGTGCTCGTGGGGGTGGATGCGTCGGAGGTCTCGGAGCATGCCCTCGCCTTCGCCGCCGCCGAGGCGGCGCGCATCGGCGAGCCGCTGATCGCGCTCGCGGCGTGGGAGCCGGTGTCGGTGGGAACCGAACCGGGCATGGACCTGTGGACGGGGCCGATGCCGGTGGACCTGACCGAGGCGACGGCCGGGATGCTGGAGCGCATGCTCGAGCCGGTGCGGGCTGCGCACCCGCAGGTGACGGTGCAGACGCGGATCGACGTGGGCGACGCCTCCGCGGTCATCGAGGAGGCCTCGCGCTCGGCGGTGCTGACCGTGGTCGGGTCGCACGGCCGCACGGGCCTGTCGCGGCTGCTGCTCGGGTCGGTCAGCGAGCACGTCGTGGCCCACGTCGCCTCGCCCACCGTGATCGTCCGGTGAGGGTGGCCGGCTCCGTTCCGGCACGGGTGCTGCTCGCGGCGTTCCTCGTCGCGCTCGCCTTCGTCGCGTTCTGGCCGACGCCGGTCGACCGCGACGCGGGGTGGCTGGTGAGCCGCATCACCGACACGGTGCCCTGGCTGACCTACGGGCGGATCGAATTCGGGGCGAACATCCTGCTGTTCGTTCCGCTGGGATGGTGCGCGGCCCGCGGCTGGCCCCGCTGGCACGCCGCCGTCATCCCCGCGGCGCTCGGGCTCTCGGTGGTCATCGAGGTCGGGCAGGGGGTCGCCCTCGCCGAGCGCACCTCGAGCGTGCTCGACGTGGTCGCCAACACGACGGGCGCGGCGATCGGCTGGGCGATCGCGATGCCGTGGCGCAACCGCCGCCCGGCGGCTGCCGCGGCTTCGACGCGCCGTGATCGGCCCGCCTCGGAGGCATGAGCCCGGCGGGAGGATGCCCGGCTCCGCGCACCCCGCCCCGGCCCCGCACCTGGCGCGGCCGGGGCGGGGCAGCGGGTCAGCCCTCGAGGTCGACCTCGCCCGCGGCGAGAGCGTCGGCGTAGGTGCGGACGTCGGGGCCCGGCTCCCAATCGATGAACTTGTCCTTCATGTGACTCACGAGCGCCGCGTACGCCTTGTCGGCGTCGGCGGCGTCGTCGGTGCCGGCGACGGCGGTGACGGCATCCTGGAGGACACGGTCGGCGTCGTCGAGCACTTTCTGGCGGGCTTCGTCGTTCCAGTGGATCTCGCTGATCTTCATAGTCCGCACGCTAATCACCCGTGGCGGATTCGGCGACGGGCTTGCGCGACGCGATCCGACGCCCGATGAGGCCGTGCCGCGGGCTGAAGAGGTACACCGCGGCGAAGACGATGCCCTGCACCAGCACGACCAGGCCGCCGGACGACGCGTCGATCCAGTAGCTGAGATAGATGCCGACGAGGGACGACACCGCCGACAGTGTCGGAGCGATGACGAGCATGCGCCCGAACCGGTCGGTGAGCAGGTGCGCCGTCGCGCCCGGGATGATGAGCATCGCCACGACCAGGACCACCCCGACGACCTGCAGCGCGACCACGGCGGTCAGGGCCAGCACGCCCAGCAGCAGTCCCGACAGCACGCGCGGCGAGAGGCCGACCGCGAAGGTGTGGATCGGGTCGAAGGCGAACAGCGTCAGGTCGCGGCGTTTGACGAGGAGGACCGCGAGGGCGACCGCGGCGAGCACGGCGATCTGGACGAGGTCGCTCGATGAGACGCCCAGCACATTGCCGAACAGGATGTGGTTGAGATCGGTCTGACTGGGTGTCACCGAGATCAGCACGAGCCCGAGCGCGAACAGCGTCGTGAAGACGATGCCGATGGCGGCGTCCTCCTTGACCCGGCTCGTCCCGCGGATGATGCCGATGAGCGCGACGGCGATGACGCCGAACACGAGCGCGCCGAGGGCGAACGGCGCTCCCAGGACGTAGGCGAGCACGACCCCCGGGAGCACCGCGTGGCTGACGGCGTCGCCCATCAACGACCAGCCGATGAGCACGAGCCAGCACGACAGCAGCGCGCACACGATCGCGGCGATGGCGGTGGCCGACAGCGCCCGCAGCATGAACTCGTACTGCAGGGGCTCGAGCAGGATGTCGAGGAGGCTCATGCCTCGCCCTCCGGGGACGTCGCGTCGAGGCGGTGGCCGGGGTCGAGGCCGAACGCGCGGGCGAGGACGTCGGGACGCAGCGCTTCGGTCACGGAGCCGTGGAACACCACTCGGCGCAGCAGCAGCACCGCCTCGTCGGCGAGCGAGGGCAGGGCGTGCAGGTCGTGCGTGGAGACCAGGATGGTGCGGCCGTCCCGGGCCAGCTCACGGAGCAGGCGGACGATCGTGGCCTCGGAGCGTTTGTCGACGCCGGCGAACGGTTCGTCCAGCAGCAGCACGTGGGCATCCTGGGCGATGCCGCGCGCCACGAACGCGCGCTTGCGCTGACCGCCCGACAGGCGTCCGATCTGGCGGTCGGCGAGGTCGCCGAGCTCGACCCGGGCGAGCGCCTCGTCCACAGCACGGTGATCGGCCGGGCGCGGACGTCGCGTGATCCCGAGGTGGCCGTAGCGGCCCATCATCACGACGTCGCGGACCGACACCGGGAACGTCCAGTCGACGTCCTCGCTCTGGGGCACGTAGCCCACGACGCCGCGGCGACGGGCGGCGGTGGGCGGGTGCCCGTCGACGGTGACAGCGCCGGCGGCGGGTCGGACCATGCCGATGATCGTCTTGAACAGGGTCGATTTGCCCGACCCGTTCATGCCGATGAGGGCGGTGACGCGTCCAGGGGCGACCGTGAGGCGGACGTCGTCGAGGGCGACGATGTCGCCGTATCGCACGGAGACCCCGTCGACGTCGATACCGGTCGGAGCGGTCACGACGCATCCCCGAGCAGAGCGGTGGTGATGGTGTCGACGTCGTGGCGCAGCAGGTCGAGGTAGGTCGGCACCGGTCCGCCCGACTCCGAGAGCGAGTCGACGTACAGGATGCCGCCGAACGTGGCGCCGGTGGCCTCGACGACCTGCTGCATCGGCCGGTCCGACACCGTCGACTCGCAGAAGACCGCGGGCACATCGTTGTCGTCGACGAACTCGATCGTCCGGCGGATCTGCTGCGGGGTGGCCTGCTGCTCGGCGTTGACCGGCCAGATGTAGGCCTCGGTGAGCCCGGCGTCGCGCGCCAGGTACGAGAAGGCTCCCTCGCACGTGACGAGCGCGCGCTGACTCTCGGGCACCGTCGCGAGGTCGGCGACGAGCTCGTCGTGGATCTGCTGCAGTTCGGCCGCGTAGGCGGCGCCGTTCGCGGCGTAGTCGTCGGCCCCGTCGGGGTCGAGGTCGCTGAAGGCCGAGACGATGTTCTCGACGTAGACCTGGACGTTCAGCGGGCTCATCCAGGCGTGCGGGTTCGGCTTGCCCGCGTAGGCGTCGCCGGTGATGTCGATCGTCTCGATACCCGCGGAGACGACGGCGTGCGGGGCGTCCGCGGTGTCGACGAAGCGCGCGAACCACGACTCGAGCCCGAGCCCGTTGTCGAGGATGAGATCGGCGTCGGATGCCGCGGCGATGTCGCGCGGCGTCGGCTCGTAGCCGTGGATCTCGGCGCCGACCTTCGTGATCGATCGCACGTCGAGTCGGTCGCCGGCGACGTTGCGGGCGATGTCGGCCAGCACCGTGAACGTCGTCAGCACGACGGGGCGGCCGTCCTCGCCCTCGCCCGCGCCGGTCTCGGCGCCCGGGTCCCCCGCGCCGCCGCACCCCGTGAGCAGGACCGCAGCGGTTGCGAGGGAGACGAGGGCGGTCCCGACGCGACTCCGGCGATTTTTCGGCATACCGAAAAATTACCCGCCGGATGGCCCTCCGTGCAATTCTCCCGCCGCGTCCACGGCATCCGCCCACGGCTGTCGCGAGGAACGCACGGTCTCGCCGGTCGCGGCGGCGCGCTGCATGAGGAGTGCGAGGTAGTGATCCTGGCTCGCCTCGGCGAGGGAGTACACCGGCGCTCCACCGCCGATCGCCCGCGGCATCGCGTCGAGCATGCGGGCGATGGCGATCTCGTCGTCGTTCAGCCGGGCGGGCGGGAAGGGGTTGCGGAACATCCACTCGTCGCCGAGCAGGATGCCGCGCAGGAACATGCCCTCCAGGTTGCCTCCCTCTCCGGTCATCACGCGTCGCAGCGAGTCGAACACGGGCTCGTCGAAACGGCGGAGGTGGCGCACCTCGAGGTTCTCGATCTCGCCGCGTTCGCCGCGGATGAGCAGGCGGTTGCCGCGGATCCACGAGAAGTACTGCTCGCCGGCGAAGTCGTAGACCCCCAGTCGGTCGTCGAAGGCGAAACGGGCCGTGGTCTGCGTCGCGGTGACCGTGCGCTCCTCGGTCGGGTCGCCGTCGCGGCCGGGGCCCACGACGAGCGGTGAGCGGAAGACGGATGCCGTCACCTCGACGTCGTCGGCGCCCACCCCCAGGGCCCGGCGCATCACGCTCACGCCGTGATAGTCGTGACACTGCGCGACGAGCGCCTGCGTCGGGCGGCCGAGTCGCCCGGATCGCGCGACTGCCAGCTGCGCCGCGAGCAGCGGCGACAGGTGGTACTGCTCGGCGACCTGCACCGTGGGCGCGCCGGGACGCGCCACGCGTTCCCACAGCGCGACGAGATCGTCCGCGTCGCCGGCGGGCGGGGTCTCGGTGAGCACCGGCACGCCCCGTTCGACGAGGTCGACGATCATCCCGGGTGCGACGTCGCGGGGCACCGAGACCACGACGAAATCGGGCCGATCCGCGGCCAGCAGAGCGTCGAGGTCGACGAAGGCGGGGATGCCCCAGCGGCGTCGCACATCGGCGGCGGTCTCGGCGCTGCGGGTGACGAGCCCGGCAACGCGGAACCGCTCCGGAAGGGCGGCGGCGATGCGGAGGAAGAACTCGCTGCGCCAGCCGCTGCCGACGATTGCGAAGGAGACGCTCATCGGCACAGTCTGCCCCACCCGGCCCGCGGCGCGCCGCGATCCGGATCGGACGAGACGGTTCGTGAGACGGTAGGGGCATGGGGGACGACACCGACATCGAGCCGGCCGACATCGACGTCGAGACCGTCGAGTTCGACGGTGTGCGCACGCGCGTGACGCGCGTGCAGACGGCGGCGTCCGCGGGCTCGCCGCGAGCCTTCGTGCTGATCGCCGGCATCGGCGTCGCGGCGACGTACTTCGATCTGCTCGCGCCGACGTTGGCGCAGCAGTCCCGCGTCTACGCCCTCGACCTGCCGGGGTTCGCCGGCCAGCGAGCTCCGCGCTCCGAGCCGTCGGTGGCCTTCTTCGCCGATCAGGTGGAGGCGGTGCTCGACCGGTTCGGGCTCGACGATCCGGTGCTGCTCGGGCACTCGTTCGGCACGCAGATCGTGACCGAGGTGCTCACGCGGCGCCCCGGCATCCGTCACGCCGTGCTGATCGGGCCGGTCGTGAACGACCGCGAGCGGTCGGTCGTGCTACAGGGCATCCGCTTCGCCCAGTCGTCGCTGTTCGAGCCGTTCCGGCTCGTGATGCTCGCCGTCAGCGCATATCTGCTGTGCGGATTCGCGTACTTCGTGCGCGTGCTGCCGCACATGATGCGGTATCCGCTGACGGAGCGGATCGCCCAGGTCTCGGCGCAGGTGCTGTTCATCCGCGGGGCCCGGGACTTCTCGTCGCCCCGATACTTCCATTCGGCGCTCGTCGACGCCGCGCGCGACGCCTGGCGGTGGGAGATTCACGGAGCGGCGCACTCGGTCATCAACGGCAACGCGATCGGCGTGGCCAAGCTCACCGACGCCTTCCTCGCCGGCGATCTGGCGCGGCGCGGCCAGATGTCGGAAGAGGAGGCGCGGGTGCCGCAGCCCGCCTACGGCGGTATCCCGCTGATGTGGCGAGCGGTGCGCTACCGCATCCGCGAATGGTTCAGCGCGCGGCAGGGCGACGAGGTCGGCGTCGAGCACGCCAAGGAGTCGCACGCCGCCGCGATGTGGCGCGCCTTCACCGGCGGGCGGCGCTAGCCCGAGCCGAGCGGGCGCGCTGCGCTCATTCCCAGGTCGCCGTGTCGGGGTCGATCCCGTGGGCCCGCGCGCTCTCGTCGATGCTCCGACGCAGCCACGACGTCAGTCCCGGACGGATGCCGTCGTAGTGAGCGGTGAAGGCGGGGTCGCTCTCGTACATGCGCCCGAGGCACACCTGCATCGACCGGGTGACGGGGAAGTACTCCCCGACGGCATCACGATGCCGGGAGACCAGCGACTCGGCTCCGGCGCTGCCGGGCGCGATCCCGTCAGCTGCCGCCGCGGCGAGATCGCGTTCGAGCGCCGTCATCGCGG
This sequence comes from Microbacterium oleivorans, assembly GCF_013389665.1. Classification (NCBI taxonomy): domain Bacteria; kingdom Bacillati; phylum Actinomycetota; class Actinomycetes; order Micrococcales; family Microbacteriaceae; genus Microbacterium; species Microbacterium oleivorans. The sequence goes on from NZ_CP058316.1 coordinate 2,279,777, forward strand.
CGGTGACGGCGCGCCACTGGTCGGGGGTGCGGTGCGCGGCCCGCTCGGCGTACTGCTGCCACTGCGTCGTGTCGCCGTAGCGGCGCCGTGCCAGAGCGGGCCAGTCGGGGTTCCAGTCCGGTCCGAAGATGCTCGCCTGCTCGGCCGGCGTGAGCAGGATGCCGCGCTCCTGGGCCTCGATCATGCGGTCGAGGCCGGTGCGCAGGCGGTCCAGACGCGAGAGGTGCTGCGAGACGTCGTCGCGCTGGCGACGCAGCGCCGCCGCGGTGTCGCCGGGCTCGTCGAGCACGGTGCGGATCTGGTCGAGACCGAGGCCGATCTCGCGGTAGACGACGATGCGGTGCAGCCGCGAGAGGTCCTCGGACGTGTAGAGCCGGTACCCGCCGGCGGTGCGCAGCGACGGGGGTGCGAGACCGATCTCGTCCCAGTGGTGCAGTGTGCGGACGGTGACCTCGAGGCGGGACGCGACCTGCCCCACGGTGAGGCCGTCTGCCTCTGTCATGCGCTGCTCCCCTCCGCCGGGCCGGTCGGCGCGATGCCGATGTCGGCCAGGCTTCGCGCCGCTGCGCTCGTCGCGTCGTAGGGTTTGGCCGCCGTGACGACGACACGCGCGTTCTCCGGGGTGACGACCTCGAGGTCGCGCGTGTTCCACGCGGTCTCGCGCGGCGCGCTGACGGCGTCGGGATCGAGCGCGCGGCAGGCGGCGGCGATGCCGTCGAGTTGGTCGAGCACGCAGGCGAAGCTGTACGTCAGCGCCGGGGGCGCGGCCAGGGTGTCGGCCGCGGTGACGAGGAGCACGTCCTGGAAGGCCCAGCGCCGCAGGTGCACGAGCGTGCCCGGGATGGCGAAGAGCTCGAAGAACCCGAGTCCGCGCGTCCAGAAGGCGGTGGACGCGTCGAGGTCCCGGGTGGGGATCGTGACGAAGGCCGGCATGCCGTAGATGCCGCGATAGGGCTCGGGCGCGACGGCATCCGGTCCGGGAACCGGGACGGGGCTGATCTCGAACGCGTCGTAGTAGTCGCTCATGCCGACCACTCTGCGCCCTCACGTTGCGTCAGGGTCAAATCGGACGACGCGTCCGGGTCAGCGGTGGGTGCGGCGCGGCAGCAGCGCGGCCGCGCCGATGGCGAGCACGACCATCGCGACGGCGCCGACGACGACGCCCAGCATCGGGTTGAGGGTGAGCAGTCCGATGACGAACCCGAGGGCGATGCCGACGAGAGCGCCGGTGGCGGTGCGGGCGAGTGCTTCGACGTCCATGCCCTCGACGCTACGGCGGGCCGCCGGCGCCGCGCGTCGCCCGAACGGGTGATTCGCCGTCGTCCCCGAGGGGGATGCGGGGCCTCCCGCGGGCCATCGTCCGAGACCCGGGACGTGTTACCGGTAACGTGTTGGGCGTCGTCGGTCGAGAGCGAGGGAGCATCCGATGGAGCGCGAAGCGGTGGCGCGGGTTCGGGCCGAGGTGGCGTCGTTGCATGCGGAGCTGGTGCGTTATGGGCTGGTGGTGTGGACCGGCGGGAACGTGTCGGGGCGTGTGCCGGGGGCTGATCTGTTCGTGATCAAGCCGTCGGGGGTGTCGTATGACGAGTTGGCTCCGGAGAACATGATCGTGTGCGATCTGGATGGCGTCGTGGTGGCGGGTACGCCGGGTAGTGATCGGTCGCCGTCGAGTGATACTGCGGCTCATGCGTATGTGTATCGGAACATGCCCGAGGTGGGTGGTGTGGTGCACACGCATTCGACGTATGCGGTGGCGTGGGCGGCGCGGGGTGAGGAGATCCCGTGTGTGATCACGGCGATGGCGGATGAGTTCGGGGGTCCGGTTCCGGTGGGTCCGTTCGCGGTCATCGGGGATGACTCGATCGGTCGGGGGATCGTGGACACGCTTCGGGGTCATCGGTCTCGGGCGGTGTTGATGCAGAATCACGGGCCGTTCACGATCGGGGCCAGTGCGAAGGATGCGGTCAAGGCTGCGGTGATGGTCGAGGACGTCGCCCGCACGGTGCACATCGCGCGGCAGGCCGGGGATCTCGTTCCGATCCCGCAGGAGTCGATCGACGCGTTGTACGACCGGTATCAGAACGTTTACGGACAGACCACCGACGACCGCCGGTAGCCCCTTCCGGGCGCGGCGAAGTCGGGCACGTCGCGAAGGTGACGCGTCGGCGGGCAGCGAGCGGGCGTGGTCAGTCGGCGTCGGGGGATGAGCTCTCGGCGAGCCCCGAGAGCCGCTCGCGCGTCTCGCGCTCGGCGATGATCCCCAGGAAATCGGTGACGCGGGCGTCGGCGTGGCTCTCGACCGACGCCGCCGCCTCGCGGCGGATCAGGTCGCCGTCGACGTCGGGCATCCGCTGCTGCACGCGTCCGGCGACCTCCTCAGTGAGCTCTTCGGCGTTGAAGTCCTTCGCAGGCTTGTCCATGTGATCATCCTCTGTCGCCGCGTCGCCCGGCGATACCCGTCGCCGTGCGGGCCCGGGCATGCGATGATTCGCACGGCTAGGCTGGATGAACGTGACCGAGCAGACGAACCCCGACAGCGCGAACACCCCGCAGATCCCGTCCGAGCAGACGCCCGCCGAGCAGAATCGGCCGGAATGGCACTGGTCGGAGGACGGCATCAACTTCCACACCCGCAAGTGGGTGCGGCCGGAGGACCTCAATGCCAACGGCACGCTGTTCGGCGGCAGCCTGCTGCGCTGGATCGACGAAGAGGCCGCGATCTACGCGATCATCCAGCTGGGCAACTACCGGGTCGTCACGAAGCTCATATCCGAGATCAACTTCGAGTCCTCGGCGATGCAGGGCGATCTGATCGAGATGGGCCTGACGGCGACCCACTTCGGTCGCACGTCGCTGACGATGCGTGCCGTGGTGCGGAACATGATCACGCGCAAGCGCATCCTCTCGATCGAGCGTCTCGTCTTCGTGAGCGTCGACGAGGACGGGCAGCCGATCCCGCACGGCTTCTCCGCCATCACGTACGACCGCGACCGGATGCCGCACGAGCACCCCAAGACCGACTCGGTGCGCCTGCCCTGACCCCGTGCGCGGGGGAGCGACCTCGCCGTAGGCTACGACCGTGCCACCGCTCCCGCTCGTCGCCGCGCTCGGATGCGCCGTGCGGCTCGAGGCGGGCTCGCGTCCGCCCGGCGAGGTCGCCGCGATCTCGCGGGCGTGGGGCGATGCGACCGTGGGCGGTGCCGACCCGCTGCCGGCCCGGCACCTGAGCGTCACCGTGGGCGAGGGGCCCCTCGAGGCGGCCCTGGCCGGACTGTCGCAGGCCGTGACGCTGGCGGCCATCGAGGCGCGCCGGGGCGAGCTGTGGATGCTGCATGCCGGGGCCGTCGCCGACGAGCATGGCAACGTCGTGGCGATCGTCGGCCCCTCGGGGCGCGGCAAGACCACCGCGACCCGCGCGCTGGGTGCGCACTTCGGCTACGTCACCGATGAGACGCTCGCCGTTGCCCCCGACGGCACGGTGCTGCCGTATCGCAAACCGCTGTCGATCATCGAGGATGCCGCGGCCGATAAGGCCCAGCGCTCGGCGTCGGAGCTCGGGCTGGGGCCCCTGCCGCCTGCTGCGTTGCGACTGAGCGCGATCGTCCTGCTCGACCGGGTGCCCGGGGGCTCGGACGAGCCGGTGGTGACGCCGTTCCCGCTCGTGGAGGCGCTGCCCGAGCTGGTCGAGCAGACCAGCTACCTGGGTGAGCTCCCCGAGCCGCTGACCCGCATCGCCGCGCACGCGGCCGCGGTCGGGGGGATCCACCGGGTCACCTACAGCGAGGCGATCGATCTGGCATCGGCGCTCGCACCGCTGTTCCGGGCCCCGGGCGAGGTGGTGCTCGCCCCGTCGTTCGCGGCGCCGGCACGGGATGCGGACGACACCGCGGACACGGCCGACGCGGGAGACGCGGCTGGCACCGCCGGGACGCGTTGGTTCCGGGCGGCGCACCTCGACGCGATCGGCCTCACGGGCGCCGACGGCGGGCAGCGCATCGCCCTGCTCCAGCCCGACGTCGACGGCGGCGCGACCCTCCGCATCCTCGACGGCATCGGGCCGGCGCTGTGGCGCGCCGCCGACGGGCGCGCCGCGACAGCGCTCGCCGCAGCGGTCGTGGCCGAGCACGGGACGCCGCCCGAGGGCGACGCCGAGGTCGCCGTCCAGGCCGCGGTCCGCGCGCTCGCGGACGAGGGAGTGCTCGCCACCGACGCCTCGTGGCGCGTGCGCGACGACGTCGCTTGGACGCAGAGCGACGAGGGCGCGGTGGCCCTTGCGCTGTCGCGGGCCGGCTCACCGGAGCCGGTCGCGCTGGAGGGAACCGCGGGGGCGATCTGGATGGCGCTCGCGACCGCCCGCGGGGCGAGCGAGCGAGCGATCGTGCGGGTGGTGGCCGACGGCGCGGACGTCGCGGCCGACGAGATCACCGCCGACGTCGCGGCCTTCTTGCGGTCGTTGCGCGACCGCGGCCTCGCACAGCGCTTCGCGCCCTGATCGGGTCGGCGCCGAGCGACCGGTCGCGCTGAGTCGTTCCGACGGATCGCGACACCGATCGTGACGTGAGCGACGGATGCCGTCGCGAGCGTCGACGGCATCCGTCGGGCGGCGAAAAAGTACGGGAAAACCCTCTCATCCCTACCTGAGGAGTCCCCGTGACCGACGTTGTTCCCACCCGCCGCGACTCGGACGGCATCGACCGTCGCACCATCATCAAGGGTGCGGCCTGGGCCGTTCCCGTGATGGCGGTGGCCGTCGCCGCGCCGCTCGCCGCAGCATCCGTCAACACCTCCGGTCTGGCGGTGACGGGCACCCAGACCGGTCTGCTCACGCTCAACCTGCTCGACGGTGGCGGCACCGTCACCGCGACGGCGCTGACGACCGTGCCGACGGAGTTCACCATCACCAACGGCGCCGGTGCCATCAACCAGACGGCGACCGTGACGGTGACGGTGGGCCGCCCGGCGGGTGTCAACATCTCCGTCGGTCGCGCGCGGGGCTTCGGCGTCGCGAGCCTCAACGGCACGCCCTCGACACCCGGACAGCGCACCGCGGTCTACCAGAGCGCGCCCATCGTGGGCACGTTCGGCTTCCCGCTGACGACCTTCACCACGACCCTGCCGGTGAACGTGCCCTCCAACGGCACGCAGGTCGTCCCGCTCGTGCTCGGCCTCGCGGGCACGTCGACCGGTGTCGCGATCTCGGCGCTCACGACCTTCCCGGTCACGATCGTCGTCGACTTCGGCAACGGCCTGACCCGTACGGCGACCTCCAGCGTCGTCGTGCCCGTGGGTGCGGGGCTGCTCTAAGTAGCGGACCAGTGGTGAGTGGGGGTGTCGGCAGCGGCCCGAATGCGTAGCCGATGCCCCCGGATCCAGTGCGGGGAGCGCGGCGGCGCGCTCCTACGCTGTCAAGCAATCGAGGGGGGAGGCGCACGATGAGCTACGAGCGCTACCCGAGCACCCTCGGTCGAACCGCCGCCTCGTCACGTCGATCGAGCGAGCCGTTCGCGGGGCGCGAAGTCGCGACGCTCGCGCTCGAATCGATCGTGCTGAAGCGGTACGAGCTCGACGCGGGAGCCGAGCGCGTTGTGCCGGCGGGCGGTGCGCCCGTCGTGCACAGCGTGCTCGTCTCGTCGGGCAGTGTGAGCATCGCGTCCACCCTCGATGCCCGACGGCGGCACCGTGTGGATGCCGGGCGCGGGCTGTTCGTGCGGTCGCGATCGGACCACCTGCTGGCCTGGTCCGACGACGCGGACGTGATCGTCGTGTCGGCGCCGGAAGAGGTCGTGGCCGCCTTCGGCGCCCCCGTCGACGAGGGCGACGGGCCGCTCTTCGCAGGGGACTCCACTCTCGTGCCGCCCGCGACGGCCTACTTCCGGGCGCTGCTGGCGCAGGCGACCACGCCGGACCGTGTGGCGAAGTACGCGATGTCGCGGCTGAGCGAGGAGATGCTGGGGAGCCTCTTCCTCGAGCGCGCCAGCATCGGTGCGGGGCCGGTGAAGGTGCAGCCCTCGCTCTATCGCCGCGCGCTCGCGCTCATCGCCTCGCAGCGGGCCGACCCGACGCTCTCGGTGCCGTCGTTGGCCGTCGAGCTCGCCGTGTCGGTGCGTCACCTGCAGCGCGCGTTCGCCGAGCAGAACACCTCGCCGACCGAGGAGATCCGGCGCCTGCGTGTCGAGCTGGCCATCCAGCTGCTGACCGAGTCCCGCTACGACGTCCTGTCGATCGACGAGGTGGCCCGCTACGCCGGGTTCGCCAGCGCGGACGATCTGCGTCGCGCGTTCCGACTGCACGGCGAGGAGTCGCCCACCCGGGTGCGCTCGCGCTCGCGCCCCGGGCGGGCGGACCGGCGTGGATTGCGCGCCCTGCCGTCGCTCGCGTAGCGCACCGGTTCTACGGAGCTCCGATCCGGTCGAGCGGCCAGAGACGGAAGAAGACCGGTCCGATGAGGGCGTCACGCGGGACGGTCCGGGCGCAGGCCGACGCGAGGGTCGACTCGGCGTCGTCGGGTGTCGCCGACACCGTGCGGCACGGGCTCACCGAGTCGGCGGAGTCGGCGCGGTTGTCGCCGAGCAGCAGGTACTCGTCCGCGCCCAGGGTGACGGGCCCGAAGCATCGCATCGAGCGGGGCTCGGTGTCGCAGTCGAGCGCGCCAGGCTCGAACGGCGGGTCGGCGGCGATGTAGTCCTCGGTGAGGGCGGTGCCGTCGACGGTGACCCGTCCGCCGGCGTCGCAGCAGGCGACGGTGCTGCCCGGCTCGCCGATCACTCGCTTGACCAGGGCGTCGCCGTTGCTCGGGCCGAAACCGAACACGTCGCCGAACCAGCCGACCGCCGTGCGCCAGGGTGCGCGCTCGGGCGCCGGTCCGTCGCGCCACGATGCGGGGCGGTCGAAGACGACGACATCTCCGGGGTGCGGATCGCCCGTGGCGAAGCTGATGCGGTCGACGAGGATGCGGTCGCCGGGCGAGAGCGTGTGCTCCATCGACGCCGAGGGCACCTGGAAGACCTTCACGGCGAAGGACTGCAGGAGAGCGAGCACGAGCAGCGCGGCGACGAGGTGGGTCAGCGGGTGGCCCGCGATACGTCGCCAGCGGCGGCGCCTCGTCGGGGGCGCGTCGGGCGGGGGCGCGTCGGTCGGTGCGGATGTCACGGTCTCGGGGCGGGGCGTCAGCCTCGCGCGCGGCGAGCCCGGCGTCCCTCCGGCACGAACGCGGCCTCGGTCGTCGGGGTCGTGAGCGCCGTGGCGGGCGTCGCCGGCACGAGCGTCGCGGTCGCGGTGGCAGCGGCGGGCGAGAGCTCGGGCGACGCGGCGTCATCGGCACGGTAGTAGGTGCCGGTGTACTGGTAGCCGTAGTACGCGGCGCCGCTGCCCTTGCGGGGAACGCGGTTGAGGACGACGCCGAGCGCCCGCCCGCCCGCGCGCTCGAGGTTCTGCTGCGCCTTCTTGAGCGCGTCGAACGTCGTGCGCCCCACCGTCGTGACGATGATGGCGCCGTCGGTGCGGTTGGCGAGCACCGCGGCGTCGGTCACCGGGATGAGGGGTGGGGCGTCGACGATGACCACGGCGTCCTCGCTGAGGGCGTGGACGAGGTCGCGCATGCGCTGCGACCCGAGGATCTCGCTCGGGTTGGGCGGGATCTTTCCCGCAGCGACGACCTGCAACGTGCCGAGGCGGCCGACCGGCTGGGCGACGTCGTCGAACGAGGCGCGTCCGGCGAGGATGTCGGTGAGGCCGGCGTCGCCGATGAGATGGAAGATCGTGGCGACCATCGGGCGGCGCAGGTCGCCGTCGATGAGGACGACGCGCTGCCCGCTGGCGGCCAGGGTGATCGCGAGGTTCGCGGCCGTCGTCGACTTGCCCTCGCCCGGCAGGGGGCTGGTGATCACCAGGATGCGCGGGGGGTTGTCGACATCCATGAACTGGATGTTCGTGCGCAGCTCGCGCACCGCCTCCGACACCGCGTAGAGGTGCACGTTGCGGCTCGAGGAGGTGTTCGCCCCGTCGAACGGGATGAGGCGGTTGTCGGCGGTGAACGACTTCTCCTCGGGGATCGCTCCGACCACGTTCAGGCCGGTCTCGCGCTCGACGCCCTCGGCCGAGCGGATGCGGCGGTCGAGGGTGAAGCGCAGCAGGGCGTAGCCGATGCCGACGACGAGGCCGACGAGCCCGCCGATCGCCAGCGCGAGGCGCACGTTGGGCGAGCTCGGGGTCGAGGGCAACCGCGCCGAGTCGGCGGTGACGAGGGTGATGCCGGGGTTCACGCCCGTGCCGCCGGACTCGATGCTCTCGATCTCGATCTGCATGCCGCGGATCCAGGCACCGGCGAGGTCTCGGGCGGCTTCGGGGGTGGGCCCGGTGGCGTCGACCTTGATGACGACGGTGTCGACCGGATTCGACACCGACACGCGGCGCACGAGACTCTCGGGGCTGACATCGAGGCCGAGCTCGTCGCGGGCGTGCTCACCCACCGCTCGCCACGTGCCCAGGTCGACATACGACTTGACCTTCGATTTGGCGAGGTTGTCGCTGACGTACGCCGAGCTGCTGTCGGTCTGCCCCTGCGCCTGCGCCGGGGTGACGTAGCCGCTGGCGTCGGCGGTGTAGACCTTGGGCTGCAGCAGCGTCCACGCGAACGCGACGGCCACCCCGAGCACGATGCACAGCGACAGTGCGACCCAGTGCGCGCGCAGGATGCGCAGATAATCTCTCAGTTCCATCTCGGGCCTCCCGCGTCGGTGTCGTCCATTCGGGCACTCAGGTTGATCGCGCGGACGGCCCGCGGCAGCGACCGCGCCCCGCGCACCCACCGCCGCCCGCGTGCCGCCATCCGCCCGAGCGCGGTGTCGACGGTCTCGGGTCGGCTGAGCAGCAGGTCGCGGCGGCTGGGCCAGACGGCCTCCCCGGCGATCCGGAGCCGATCGAGACCGCGTGCGTCGCGGAGGGCGGCGAACCAGAAATACGACCCGTACGAACCGGATCGCACCCGCTCGCGCCACCGTCTGGCCGGCGCGGAACGCTGCTCGAGCGGGTCGGCGACGACGGGCACGCCCATCTCGGTGAGAACCTCGAACAGCGTGACCGTCGTTCCCGTTCGCCTCGCGAGCTCGGCCAGGAGGTCGCGCTCGGACGAGGTCAGCGGCACGCGGCGCAGGTGCTCGAGCTCGGCCGCATGACGCGCCTGGCGCTCGGTCCCGCGCAGGGAGTGCAGGGCCAGCACGATGATGCTCGCGACCCGGTTCGGCACCGCGCACGAGCGATGACCCAGCGTCAGGCGGTCGTGCTGCGCCCAGAGCGCGTCGAAGGCGATGCTCGGATCGGCCAGCATCCCGGGGTAGTGGCGATGCGCGTCGATGTCGCAGGGCCAGCGGTCGTGGAGCAGCGTGCGCGAATGGATGCTCGTCAGCTTGCCGATGAGGGCCGCCGGCCGCTCGCGCCACCCGCGTGCCAGGATCTCGTCGCAGAGCTGGTCGAACCTGGCCGGTTCGACCAGCACATCGACGTCGGACGAGACCCGCCTGTCCCGCAGACCCTGGTGCGCGAGCGCCGGCCCCTTGAGGAAGAGGACGCGGATGCCGAGCTCGTCGGCGAGGTGTTGGATCCAGGCGTGCCCGAGCTCGACACCGCTGTGCAAAGCGAGTATCTGCGCTGAATCGTGTGCGGGCATACCGGTCTCGGGTCGGAGGTCACCTCATTATGCCGACCCCGCCCGCCGCCGCTTCAGCGTCCTGGCGACACATGCCGGCGCAGATCGGCGTCTGTGCGACATGATCGCGCGTCCCAACCGTCTTCATGCGACATCCGAGGTCGGCATCCGGTCTCACCGCGGGTTGAGCAGCAGGGCCGCGATGAAGATCCCCAGCGCGAGGATGACCAGGACGACGCCCAGCATCGCCCAGCCGGGCAGCCCGCCGTGGTCCTGCGTCCACCAGGACTGCTCGCCGTAGTCCGATCGTCGTGTTCGCTTCATGGGCGCAACCGTACGCGCGCCTTGGCTCCGGCAGGTGTCCGGCGCGTTACGCCTGTGAGCACGGTCGAGAGACGGCTCCGCCGGCCGCGTGTGCTCGTCGTCACCGGATCTGTTCGGCGACCCCGTCTCGCACGCGGTCGTGGGTGTGCCGCACGAAGGCCGCGTAGCCGCCCGGGGTCCGTCCCACGAACCTGCCGGAGGTGACGACCTCGTTCTCGTCGGTGGCGATCACCCGGGCGCCGGCCGCATGGACGGCACGGACGAGCTCGACGTCCTCGTGCTCGTCGAGGTCGGGGAAGCCGCCCGCGTGACGATAGACGTCCGCGCGCATTCCGAGGTTCGCGCCGTGGACGTTGCCGGGTGGCCGTCCGCGGGGGTGCGTCGCCGTCCAGTGCGCGGCGTGCTCGGCGGTCAGATCGCTGAAATCCGGCCGGACCGTGCCCAGCACCACGTCAGCTCCCGAGGCGCCGAGGTCGAGCTGGTGGCTGAGCCAGGCGAGCGGCACGACCGAGTCGCCGTCGGTGGTGCTGATCCACGTGTCCTCGGGCGGCGGGTCGCCCAGCTCGGCGAGCGCGGCGCCGACGCCGACGCGTCGGGCGGTGCCGACCCGCCGCGCCGTGATGCGCACGGTCGTCACCGGCCACGTACGCGCGATCTCCTCGGAGGCGTCCGAGCAGGCGTCGAGCACCACGACGGCGGCGATGCGAACGCCCGGATGCGTGCGCCGCGCATGATCGAGTGCCGCGGTGAGCCCCGCGAGGCATCGATCGAGGAGTCCGGCCTCGTCGTGGACCGGGACGACGACCGCCACCGACGTCGGGCTCACGCGAGGATGCCCGTCTCGACGGCCACCGATCGCGCGGACGGACCGGCATAGACCTCGAGGAGGAAGTCGTCCTCGAGGTGGAGCACCAGGCGCGTGAGCGTCTTCTCGGCGGCGAGCGCGGCGTGGACGCGATCGCCCGAGAGCGGATACTCCGCCACCGGATGCCGCCAATGGCAGGCGATCAGGTGACCGTCGGGCGTCAGCGACGAGGTCATGCGTCCCACGGCCGCGACGAGATCCGCCTCGCTCCAGTAGTAGCCCACCTCGGAGAGCACGATCAGGTCGTAGGTTCCCGTCGGCCACTCGTGCGGCAGGGCGGCGCGCTCGAGGCGCACGTCCGCCCGGTCGCCGAGGCGCCGACGCGCCGCCGCGAGCGGCGCGTCGGCGATGTCGAGCGCCAGCAGGTGATCGGTGCGCTCGGCGAGCTGCGCCGTGAGCGCCCCGGTCGAGCAGCCGAGTTCGAGCCCGCTCCGGTAACGCCGGCGGGGGAGGGACGCGAGGGTCGCCGCCCGCTTGCGCTGCTCGTACCAGCGCGAGTCGAACCCCCACGGATCGTCGCCGTTGCGGTCGTAGAACGCGTCGAAGAACTCCTGCGGCAGGCTGGGCGCTGATCGCGACGGTCGCACGAAGATCTCGAACGGCCGGTCGAAATGGGACTGCATCCCGGCGTGCAGCATGACCTCGTCGCCCGGCGCGGCGGACAGCGGTTCGGTCTGGCTCCGGTGGGCGCGGGTGGCGGCATCCTTGGCGGCCGTCGACGACGCGTCGAGGCGGACGATCTCGAGGTCGTCCCACGGCGCGTCGGCGGGAAGCCCCCAGTGCCAGAGCCAGATGGGGAAGAAGCGGCTGCGCGCCCCGAGCTCGTCGCACACCCCGGCCACGACCTCGCCGACCACGCGGTGGTCGCGGTGCCCGTCCCCGGTCCAGGGCGCGATGACCAGCGCGTCGCCCGCCGGACTCGCGTCGGCACTCTCCCGCGCGCTCCCGCCGGTGAGGACGGCGTCGCGGACCGCGGCGCGGATCGTGTCGCGGTGCTCGTCGGTGCGGCCATCGGGCAGGCCGAGGAACACGGTCCGGATCGTCCCGCCGAGTCGGGCCAGGGCCTCCGTCGCCTCGCGGCGGCGAAGGGCGGCGAGCCGTGCGGGCGTGTAGGTGGGGGAACCGGGATGAGACCCCTCGCCGTCCGTCGCGATGAGGACCGTCACCGGCACGCCGCGGCGCGCGGTGCGGGCCATGAGCCCGCCCGCTCCGAGCGTCTCGTCGTCGGGATGCGCGGCGACCACGACCAGCCGCTCGACGTCCTCGTCGAGCGGGGCGAGATCGCGGTCATCGATGGCGGCGCGCCAGACGGCCTCGGGCGTCCCGGGGTCGCGGTGGCTGAAGCTCACCACGCGCCGCGCCCGTCCGCGAGATCGCCGCCGATGCGGGCCAGATCTCGTTCGGCGTGGTGCTGCCGCAGGTACAGCTGCAGATCCGCGGCGCGCCGCGCGTGCTCCTCGTCGGCCACCAGCGGCAGGGGTCCGAGGGCGTGGTCGGCCTCGTGCAGGGCGGTCTCGGCGGCCTGTGCCACGAGCGTGCGCACGCGTGCGGCGGTGAGCGCCGGGTCGGGCGGTGCGGGGGCGTCGAGTGATCGCGCCGCGTCGGCCAGCGCGAGGCGCGCGGCCCACAGCGCGGTGTCGACCCGGGCCAGGTGCACGCGCGAGAGCTGATCGGCTCCGCTGCGCTGAGCCGCCGCCCGCAGCGGTGCTCGCAGCGCTGCGGCGCCGCCCCACCAGCATGCCGCGACGCCCACTCCGCCGCGGGCGAACCCGGTGCGGCGCAGGTACCAGCCGGGGTCGCCGACGGTGGCTGCCGGTGCCGCGGCGAAATCGACGGGGGCGCTCACGACCGACGCCAGCCCGCGCGCATGCCAGGGGCCCGGGCGTGGCGAGACGCCGTCGGCGCGCAGGTCGACGGCGAAGAGGCGGCGGGTGTCACCTGCCCAGGCGGTCACGAGCGCGTGCGACACGTGTGCGGCGAGCGAGCACCAGGGCTTGGTGCCCGTGAGGGTCCACCCGTCCCTGCGCTCGTGGGCCTCGAGTCGGACGCCGGCGCCCTCGGCGGCGAAGACGCCCCACGACGACGCCGGACCCGCGCCGACGCGATCGAGCTCGATGTCGTGCCCGTCGCGGCGGGCCTGATCGAGGATGTCGAGCGCGTCGAGATGCGGCTCGAGGATGCGGGCGGCGGTGACGTCGCGCGCCGCGACCGAGGCGAGCAGCTCCCAGTCGTCGACGAGGTCTCGCTCGACCGCTCGCGCGCGGCCGACCGACACCGCCCACGCCAGGGTCGCGGCGATGTCGACGCCGAACCCGGCCGTGTCGTCGGCCGAGCGCAGCGCGGCGAGCACGGGCGCGCCGACGGTGCGGTCGTCCCTCAGCGAGAGCGCGGCCGGGTCATCGCTGTCGTCTCGCATCGACTCATCATGCCGCGCCGCGAGCCCGATCCGGGCCGCCGCATCCGGAATGCGCGGTCGGGGGTGGCAGGAGGGTCAGGGGCGGCCCATGCCGCGGTAGTCCCAGCCCGCGGCGCGCCAGGCGTCGGCGTCGAGGCAGTTGCGGCCGTCGACGACGATCCGACCCGAGGTGAGGGTCGCGGCGTGCGCCGGGTCGAGGCCGCGGCGGTACTCGTCCCACTCGGTGACGACGATGACGGCATCGGCGGCGCGCAGGGCCTCGTCGCGGTCCTCGACGTAGTTCAGCTGCGGGTGCACGCGGCGGGCGTTCTCGATCGCCTCGGGATCGGTGACGGTGACCCAGGCGCCCAGACCGTGCAGTCGGACGGCGACGTCGAGGGCGGGGGAGTCGCGGATGTCGTCGCTGTGGGGCTTGAAGGCCGCGCCGAGCACGGTGATGTTCTTCTTGTAGACCGAGCCGTCGAATGCGGCGACGACCATGTCGACGGCGCGGTCGCGACGGCGCATGTTGATGGCGTCGACCTCGCGCAGGAAGGCGACCGACTCACCGCGGCCGAGCTCTTCGGCGCGGGCCGAGAAGGCGCGGATGTCCTTGGGCAGGCAGCCGCCGCCGAAGCCGATGCCGGCGCCGAGGAAGCGACGGCCGATGCGGGCGTCGTGACCGATCGCGTCGGCGAGGGTGGTGACGTCGGCGCCGGTGACCTCGGCGATCTCGGCCATCGCGTTGATGAAGCTGATCTTGGTGGCCAGGAACGCGTTGGCGGCGACCTTCACCAGCTCGGCGGTGGCGAGGTCGGTGACGATGAAGGGCGTGCCCTTGGCGACGGAGGGGTGGTAGACCTCGCGCAGGATGTCGGCGGCGCGCTCGCCCTCTTCTCCGGCGGGGACGCCGGCGACGAGGCGGTCGGGGTCGATCGTGTCCTGCACGGCCCAGCCCTCGCGGAGGAACTCGGGGTTCCACACCAGGGTGGCGCCGGTGGGGGTGACGCGCTCGGCGAGCGTGGCCGCGGTGCCCACGGGCACCGTCGACTTGCCGGCGACGATGTCGCCCTCCGACAGGTGCGGGATGAGCGCGTCGACGGCGGCGTTGACGTAGGTCATGTCGGCGGCGTAGCCGTCCTTCTGCTGCGGGGTGCCCACACCGATGAAGTGGACTGCCGCGCCGGCGGCATCCGCCATGTCGGTCGAGAACCGCAGGCGGCCCGACGCGAGCCCCTCGCTCAGGATCTCCTGCAGGCCGGGCTCGAAGAAGGGCGCCTCACCGCTCGAGAGCGACGCGATCTTGCGCTCGTCGACGTCGATTCCGACGACCTCGTGCCCGATGGATGCCATCGCCGCGGCGTGGACCGCTCCGAGGTAACCGCAACCGATAACCGACAGACGCATGGTGCTCTCTCTCCGCGGACCCGAACGGACCGCCACACCTTCATATCAAGAACCTGTGTCGGACGTGTAAACGGCGCCGCGCGCGGACGCGGCGGTTGTGTCGTGCGATTGCGGCATCCGGCCCCGGGTCGACGGCGCGCGCGTAGCCTCGGAGCATGCTGTCGCTCTCGCACGATTTCGCCGACGCGGTGCCGGCGCTGGCGACGCCGTGGGCCGCCGCGCCCGCTCCGCAGGCGCGGCTGCTGGTGCTGAACGAGGAGCTCGCGACGAGCCTCGGCCTGGACCCCTCGTTCCTGCGGAGTCCCGCGGGCGTGCAGACCCTCGTCGGCGCCGCCGTGCCGGAGGGCGCCGTCCCGGTCGCCCAGGCGTACGCCGGGCATCAGTTCGGCGGGTTCTCGCCGCGGCTGGGCGATGGCCGGGCGCTGCTGCTCGGCGAGCTGCGTGCTCCCGACGGCGCGCTGCGCGACCTGCACCTGAAGGGGTCGGGTGCGACGCCGTACGCGCGTGCCGGCGACGGTCTCGCCGCGGTGGGCCCGATGCTGCGCGAATACGTGATGAGCGAGGCGATGCACGCGCTCGGCATTCCGACGACGCGGTCGCTGGCGGTGGTCGCCACGGGGCGCGAGGTGCAGCGCGAAGTCGCGCTCGCCGGCGCGGTGCTCGTGCGCACGGCATCGAGTCATCTGCGGGTCGGGAGCGTCGAGTACGCCCGCGGCACGGGTGACATCGCGGTCCTGCGGGACGTCGTGGACTACGCGATCGCTCGGCATCACCCCGAGGTTTCCGGCGACGACGTGCCCGCGCTCGGGCTCTTCCGCGCGGTCGTCGCCGCGCAGGCCGACCTGGTGGCGAAGTGGATGCTCGTCGGCTTCATCCACGGGGTCATGAACACCGACAACATGACGCTCTCGGGCGAGACGATCGACTACGGTCCGTGTGCGTTCCTCGACGCGTACGACCCGGCGACGGCGTTCAGCTCGATCGACACCGCGGGTCGCTATGCGTACGGCAATCAGCCGTACATCGCCGAGTGGAACCTCGCGCGGCTCGCCGAGGCCATGCTGCCGCTGTTCGACGACGACCTCGAGCGCGCCGTCGCGATGGCGCAGGAGGCGTTGGCGCGGTTCCGCCCGCTGTTCGCCGCGGCGCGGTCGGCGGGGATGCGGCGCAAGCTCGGCTTCGCCGATGCCGATGCCGATGCCGATGCCGATGCCGAGACGGTTGGCGTCGCGGACGATGAGGTCGAGGCGCTCGCCGGGGAGCTCCACGAGATGCTCGAGCGTGCGCGTGCCGATTACACCTCTTCTTTCCGGGCGCTGTCGGATGCCGCTCGCGGCGACGCGACGACGCTCTCGCGGGCGCTCGGCGGCGACGCCGCTCTCGGCGTGTGGCTCGAGCGGTGGCGCGCTCACGCTCCGGATCCCGTCGTGATGGATGCCGCCAACCCGATCTACATCCCGCGGAACCACCTCGTCGAAGAGGCGCTCGCCGCCGCCTCGGCCGGCGACCTCGAGCCGCTCGGGTGGCTGACGACCGTGCTCTCGACACCGTTCACCGAGCGCTCGGGCGCAGAGCGCTACGCCGAGCCCGCGGGCGCGGACTTCGTCGCCGGTTTCCGGACGTTCTGCGGGACCTGAGCGCAGCGCGCCGACCCCTGCTTCGCGAGCGGCCTGCGACAATCTCGGCAGGATGGATGCCGCAGGGCGAGGGGGAGCATGGAACAGCTCGATGTCGTGGATCGGCGGCTGCTGCACGCGCTCCAGATCGAACCACGTGCGACCTGGACCGAGCTCGCCCCGATCGTCGGGGTCGATGCGGCGACACTCGGGCGCCGGTGGGATCGCCTGCGCAGCGAGGGCGTGGCCTGGGTCACCGGGCATCCGACGCGCGGGATGGTCGCGCTCGTGGAGATCGAGTGCGTGCCGGCGTCGCTGGAAGCGGCGGCGGCGGAGCTCTCGGGAGACGCGCGCCTGTACGTCCTCGACGACACGTCGGGTGCGCGCGACCTGCTCGCGACGATCCGGGGTGACGACCTGGGGTCGCTGGCAGAGCACATCGCCACCACGATGGCGCGCATCCCCGGTGTCCGCGCCGCGCGCACCCACATCGTCACCGATGTGCTGATCGACGGGGCTCGCTGGCGGCTGCGCGAACTCACCGACGAGGAGAGCGAGCGGGTGCCGCGGCCACGACCGCCGCGATCCCGCGCACCGCGGGTGGTGGCTCCGGAGGTGCGGCGCGCGCTCGAGCAGGAGCTGTGGGTCGACGGGCGGCTTCCGGTGGCGACCGTCGCCCAGCGGCACGACCTGTCGCCGCAGCGGGTCGCCGACGGACTGGCGGCGATGCGCCGCGGGGGCGAGCTCGCCTTCCGCACCGACATCGCCCGCGAGGTGTCGGGGTGGCCGATCTACGCCTGGTACTTCGTCGAGGCACCCGCGAAGACGATCGAGGCTGCGCGGCAGGCGATCGCCGCCGTCCCGGAGGTGCGGCTGGCCGTCACCTCGTCGAGTCGGTACAACCTCATCCTCGCGGTGTGGCTGCGTCGTCTGGCGGATGTCAACCGCTTCGAGATCGCGCTCGAGGCCGCTCTCCCCGGAGCGCGCATCGCCGACCGAGCGGTGGTGCCCCGCATCCGCAAGCACATGAACCAGAGGATCGGACTGGACACCCGCTCGCACGGGCAGAGCGATGCCGGCCCCTTCCCAGCCCCGTCGTGAGGACGGTCGTCGTGGAATCCTGCATCAGGACCGCGCTTTAGCTGACTTTTCTGCAATTTAACAGTCCCGAATCATTCGGAAGAGCATCATTCCCCTGTCGTCAGAACAGGAGAACCCGATGCACCAGACCGTCGCCCCCGAGACGCTCGCCGCCCCCCGCGGCGCCGTCGCGGAACGCGTCGCCGCCAGCGCGGCCGAACTCGTCGCGTTGAGCCACGCGATCCATGCCGACCCCGAGCTCTCGTGGCAGGAGCATCGCGCCGCCGCGCGGATCGCAGGTCTGCTCGAGGCTGCCGGTTTCGACGTCACCCTCGGCGCGTACGACACCCCCACCGCGGTCGAGGCGGTGATCGGCGACGGCGACCTCACCGTGGCGATCTGCGCCGAGTACGACGCGCTGCCGGGAGTCGGGCATGCGTGCGGGCACAACATGATCGCCGCCAGCGGAGTCGGGGCCGCGTTGGCCCTCGCGCCGGTGGCGAGCGAGCTCGGGCTGCGTGTCAAGCTGCTCGGAACCCCCGCCGAGGAACACGGCGGCGGCAAGGTCGAGATGCTGACGCGTGGGGCCTGGGAGGATGTCGACTTCTCGCTGATGGTCCACGGCGCCACCGGACCGGATCGGTCGGCAGCCGGGTTCCAGTCGACCGCGGTCGACCGGTTCGAGATCGAGTTCACCGGAGTGACCGCGCACGCCGCCGGCGCGCCGCAGGCGGGCGTCAACGCGGGAGCCGCGGCGACCCTCGCGCTCACCGCCATCGGCCTGCTGCGCCAGCACCTTCCGGTCGAGTGCAACCTCAACGCCTTCGTCTCGGACGGGGGTGAGGCCACGAATATCATCGCCGGACGAGCCGTCGTGCAGGTCGAGGTGCGTGCATACGACCTCGACGTGTGGCGTCAGGTCAAGCGACGCGTGCTCTCGTGTTTCGACGGCGCCGCGATCGCGACGGGATGCAGCTGGGAGTCTCGACCCACCGAGCACCCATACGCGCCCCTGGCGCCCGACGTCGCGCTCGCCGCGGTGTGGGACCGGAACATGGCCGACGTCGGACGCGAGATCATCACCGGCGAGCTGATGGGCGGCGGCTCGACCGACATGGGGAACGTGTCTCAGGTGGTGCCGTCGATCCACCCGATGATGTCGTTCCTCGGCGAGGACGCCGTGCCCCACAATCCGGCGTTCACGGCTGCGGCGGTGACGCCCGCGGCCGATCAGGCGGTGCTCGACGCCGCGACCGTGCTGGCGCTGACCGTGGTCGACGTCGCCACCGACCCGTCCCTGCGCGCAGACCTTCTCGACCGCACCGCACGCCGCCCCGCCGGGGCGACCCGAATCACGATCGAGGCGTGATCCGACATGATCCACCGGACGCCCTCCTCACCAGGAGACACCATGACCACGAACCCCACCGCCGGAGCCGGCCCTGCCGAAACCACCGCCGCCATCACCGCCCGTCCGACGCCGGTCCGGCTCGCGCTGCGATCGCCCAGACTGTGGGTGTTGATCGGGCTGATCTGCGCGATCGCCGCCGGCGCGCAGGCGATCGGCCCGGTCGTCATCCCCCTCGGCATCGCGACGGTGACGCTGCTGCCGATGATCTGGGGCATCCTGACGGGAGCACTCGTCTCGGGGCAGCGCATCAAGCCGTTGCCGATAGACCTGCAGCAGGCGGCGACGGTGATCATGGGCGTCGCGGTGCTCTTCCTCTGTGCGCGCCTGTCGTTCACCATCGGCCCCAACCTGCCGGTGCTCTTCCAAGCCGGACCCGCGCTGCTGCTGCAGGAGGTCGGGCATCTCTTCGGTACGATCGCCCTCGCCCTGCCGCTCGCCGTGCTGCTGCGGATGGGGCCTGCTACGGTCGGCGCGACCTTCTCGATCGACCGCGAGGGCTCGTTCGCGATGGTCAGCGAGCGCTACGGGTCCGACTCGCCGCAGTACCGCGGCGTGCTGTCGATGTACGTCTTCGGCACGGTGTTCGGCGCCGTCATCATCAGCATCGTCGCCTCGCTCGCGGCATCCCTCGGAATCTTCGACCCGCTCGCCCTCGCGATGGGCGCCGGTGTCGGCTCGGGTTCGATGATGGCCGCGGCCGCCTCGGTGATCGTGGCGCAGCATCCCGAGATGCAGGATCAGGTGCTCGCCCTCGCGGCCACCTCGAACCTCATCACGGGCATGCTCGGGCTCTACATCGGTGTGTGGGTGTCGCTGCCCTTGGCCGACCGCCTGTACAAGGTGTTGACGCGCAATCAGAGCGCCACGCTGCCCGGGCGCCGCGACAAGAAGGGCACGATGAAGACCGAGGCGGTCGCCGCGGTGGCCGCCCAAGTGCTCGAGAAGCCGCAGGTACGTGTGCCGCTGTGGGTGAGCCTGTCGATCATCGGTGCGGCCGGCCTGATCGTCTCGATGATCGCAGCGAAGACCTTCGCCTGGCAGATGATCGTCGTCTACGCGATCCTCGCCGCGCTCGTCGCCCTGGGCATGGGCGTCAGCCGGCTGACGCGCGGCAAGCTGCCCGCGATCATCACGGTCACGACGGTGGGCCTGCTGCTGACCTCGCCGATCTCTCCCGTCGGCTCGGCGCTCGTCGAGATGTCGGCCAGCGTCGACTTCCTCGCCCTGATCACGGTGATGCTGACCATCGCCGGGCTGAGTCTGGGCAAGGACCTGCCCATGCTGAGAAGCATCGGCTGGAAGATCATCCCCGTCGGCGCGGTCGCGATCACGGCATCGTTCCTGCTCTCGGCGGTCGTCGCGGAGTTCGCCCTCGGGTTCTGGGGGTGAGCACGCTCACACCCCTCCGGGTCGAGCGCGGCGCATACGTGTCCGCGCTCGACCTGTTCTCGGTCGGGATCGGACCGTCGAGCTCCCACACCGTCGGCCCGATGCGTGCGGGGCTCCGGTTCCGCGGGATGCTGGCCGCCTCGGGGGAGCTCGCTCACGTCGACCGCTACGAGATCGTGTTGCACGGATCGCTCGCGGCGACCGGCGTCGGCCACGGCACCCCGGATGCGGCGATCGCCGGGTTGCGCGGACTCGATCCGCTGACCGTGGACCCCGGTGAGGTGCACGGGTCGTGGCAGTTGCTCGATGCGGGCGGTGAAGTGCGGGTGGATCGCGTCGCCGTTCGGCGGGGCGATGTGCAGTGGGAGCCGCGCGCTCGGGATCATGGGCATCCGAACGCCGTCACGTTCCGCGCCCTCGGCGGAGGGCGTGTGCTCGAGGAGCGGACCTATCTCTCGGTGGGCGGCGGGTTCATCCGTGACAAGGGTGAACCCGCGCGTGACTCAGCGCCGGTCGGGCCGCTGCCGCACCGCTTCTCCTCGATGAGCGAACTGCTGGAGCTCTGCCGCGCGGCAGGTGGTGATCATCCCGGCGAGATCGCCCGGATCGCGCGTGAGAACGAGCTCGCGCAGCGGACGGCGTCCGGCGTCGACGAGGGCCTCGATGCGGTGTGGCGCTCGATGGTCGAGTGCCTCGAGCGGGGGCTGTCGACGCACGGTGTGCTTCCGGGCCGCCTGGCGGTGCCGCGCCGTGCCGCGCGTGCCTGGGCAGCGTTGGTCGAACGGGGCGACGCGGTGGCGGCACCGGAGAGCCTGTCGGTCTACGCGATGGCGGTCAACGAGGAGAACGCCTCGGGAGGGCGGGTCGTGACGGCGCCGACCAACGGTGCCGCGGGCGTCATCCCCGCCGTGATGTACCACGCGCTCGGCGGGCGATCGGCCGCGCGCGCGGACGTCCACCGGTTCCTGCTCACGGCGACGACCGTCGGCTCGATCATCAAGGCGAACGCGTCGATCTCCGGAGCCGAGGGCGGGTGCCAGGCCGAGGTCGGTTCGGCGTGCGCCATGGCAGCCGCGGGGCTGACCGCTGTGCGGGGAGGAACGCCGCTGCAGATCGAGAACGCCGCCGAGATCGCGATCGAGCACCACCTGGGGCTGACCTGCGACCCCGTCGGGGGGCTGGTGCAGATCCCCTGCATCGAACGGAACGCGGTCGCGGCCGCGACCGCGGTGACGGCCGCACGGCTCGCACTGCTGGGCGACGGCCGACATGTCGTGGGCCTCGACGTCGCGGTCGAGACGATGCGGCAGACCGGGCGTGACATGTCGCACCGGTACAAGGAGACCAGTGAGGGCGGGCTCGCCGTCAACGTCGTCGAGTGCTGAGAGGCGCTGCGCTCGCCCTGCGCAGCGCGCCGGGCGCCCGCCGGTGATGATCGACGGGCGCCCGGGCGTCGTGCGCTATCCGTGTCGCATCGTCACTGCGGCGACGACTGCGCGGTGCGACGACGGTTCGTCACGACGGCGGCCGCACCGGCGAGCATCACGAGGATGCCGATGCCGAAGAGCCCCGTGACGTCGTCGCCGCCGGTCGCGGCCAGCGTGCGGCCGGATGTGTCGGACCCGGTCGAGACCAGCGCCGGAACGGCGACCGGAGCGGCGCGCAGGCTGAACGCGATCGGAGCCGACGGGTCGGAGAGGCCGGTCGTGCCCGCGGCGTCCGTCGCCTGCACGGCCACGACGGTGTAGTCCTCCGGGGCGAGGGCGATCGTGACGGACCAGGTTCCGTCGGCGGCGACCAGGATCGGATCCGCGGGGTCCGCCGGGGCGGGAGCGGGCTCGACCGCTGAGAGCGACATCTCGTCGGCGGCGGCGCTGTCTTCCAGAGCCTCCTGGGCGAGCGCGGTCGGCACGACGACGAGCCCGACGAAGGCGCCGGGTTCGCCGGTGCCGCGGAAGGTCACCTGGGCGCCGGTGACGACCTCGCCGGCCGCAGGGCTGGTGATGGTCGGGGCGGGCAGGGCCGCGGCCGACGGCAGCTGGAACGAGACCTCGACGGTCTCAGGGGTTCCGCCGTCGACGGCGAGGGCGACGGTCGCGGTCTGCGCGACCGGGGCGTCGTCGGCGTAGGTCGCCGTGACGAGCCAGATGCCCGCGACGACCGTGACCGGCTGCGTGCCCGGGAGGGGCTGCGCGTCGCTGCCCAGCACGGTGACAACGGCTCCCTCGTCGCCGGTCCCGGTGAAGACGACGGTGCGCGTGGGCAGCACCTCGCCGGGCATCGGTGTGAGCACCTCGAACGGCACCTCGGCGCCGGGGTCGGGGAGCGCGAACGTCACCGTCTGCACCTCGGGCTCGGCTCCGTCGGCCGTGAGGGTGATCGTGACGGTCTGCGCGTTGTCGGCGTCGTCCGGGAACACCGCGGTGGTCGTCCATGCGCCGCCGGTGACGGTGACGGGCAGGGTGCCGGGCAGGGGGTCGCCCTGATCATCGGAGAGGGTCACGGTCGCTCCGTCGGCGCCGGTTCCGGCGAAAAGCACGGTGCGCGTCAGGGTCGTGGCATCGGGCGCGGGGCTGAGGACCGTGAAGGGGATCGCCTCCTCGCCGGGCAGCGGCGCTTCGCCCGTTCCGGGCGCGACCTCCGTGCCGGGCGCGACCTCCTCGCCGGTGCCGGGTTCGGGGATGATCTCTTCGCCGGTGCCGGGCTCGGGCGCGACCTCCTCGCCGGTGCCGGGCTCGAGGGCAACCTCTTCGCCGGTGCCGGGACCGGGGACGACCTCGGGTGCGGCGGCATCCCCATCCTGCGCAGGCTCGGCTGACTCGCGGGACGGTGCGGGCTCGTCGGTGAGCCCGGCGCCGGCGGCATCCGCAGTGCGGGCATCGACGACGGCGACGTCATCGACGGCCGGCTGATCGGATGCTGCGGCGGGGCCGGCGGCGAAGCCGGCTGCGCCGAGGGCGACGACGAGGGCGACGGGGAAGGCGATCGCCTTCCGTCGCAGGGACGTGGGAACGGACATCGAGACCTCACGATCGTGTGGCGATACCCCGCGGCGTCGGCATCCGATCACCCCTGATCGACGCGATGGCGCGGGTGGGGCCGAGAACGCGCCTGCCCCCCAAGACATCGGCACGTTCCGCGAAACATAGCAGGGAGCGGCCGACGCTGACCAGGGGTTTTCTTCGACCCGCGCGGGGTGGATCGGTGTGCGTCGTCAGGCGGGCGATGCTGCCGGCCAGCCAGTGGCGGTCGCCGCGCACGGTGTTCACGAGGTCGTCATTCGGGAGGTCGTCGCCGTGCCTCCACTGTCACATCTCGGACTCGTGATCGCGGCCCTGCGCCGGGCCGGGATGCGCGAACACGGACGGATCGTGAATGCTCGGCGGCGTCGTATCGGGCTCTCAGAAGGCTCATGATCCGGTCGCATACCGTGCTGGGCATGAGCAAGCTCAGTCGACTGATCGGGATGGCGTCGAAGGCGCTCGGCGACAAGGCTGCGCCGGGTTCGGGGGCAGGCGCCGGAGGTGCGAACGGCGGGGACTGGCGGTCGATCGTGCGCGGGGCCGCGGACGCCCTGACCGGCGACTCCCGAGCCGCCGCGCAGCCCGCGGCGCAGCGCGGTCCGATGGGTCTGACGCCGCCCTCCGCCGGCACGCTCACCGACGCGGATCGCAAGGCGATCGCGCGGTACGACTACCTCGTGCAGACGGCGGATCCGGCTCAGCTCGAGCAGATCCATCGTGACGCGTTCGCGCGGCTGAGTGCGGCGCAGCGGGCCGAGGTGGAGGCTCGGCTGTCGGGCAGTCTGCCTCCTCACGAGCGGCCCGCGTCGTCGGAGCCGAGCGTGCTCGCGCGGGCTGCGACGCGTGCCGAGATGCTGAAGCCCGGCTCGCTGCGCGGGCTCTTCGCGCGCGTTCGAGGCGGGTCAGGTGGCGCCGGTGGCCGGCCTGCGGGTGCCGGGATGCTGGCGGGTGCCGGGGTGGCCGCAGCGGGCGGCCTGCTCGCCGCTGTCGCCGGCGGCGCGATCGTCAGTGCCGTCGCGGCGCCGATGCTCGAGCAGGCGGCAGGCCTCGTGGACTTCGACGCGATCGCGTCGGGCATCGACCCCGAGAGCCTCGTCTCCGGTATCGACGCAGAGGCGATCGCCGGCGGATTCGGAGAGCAGGTGTCGGGCCTCGGCGATCAGGCGTCGGGTTTCGGAGATCAGCTGTCGAACTTCGAGCTGCCGGATCTCGGTGACCTCTTCGGACGGTGAGCGGCTCGACGTGCGTCCGCAGGGGCCGACGGGCGAGCGCGCCCTCGGAGCCGCCGTTCTCGCTGTGATCTCGGAGCTGGACCCGTACGGGCTCGAGCCCGGCGCGGCGGGCGGAGCGCCGGCTGACGAGTACTCGTTCGAGGCGGGCCCTATCGCGGGGATTCTCGTGCGAGAGGGGGCGGTGACGCCGCGTCAGCTCGATGCCATATGGCATCACTGGTTCGGTGAGTCGCTCACGGGTGCCGTCGGAAAGGATGCGGCGGCACGCACGGTCGCCCGCCTGAACTCTCTTGGCGCGGAACCCCCGTGGCCGGTGGATGGGCGGTCCTATGCTGGCCGCGTGTCAGAGCCCACGCAGGAACAGCTCGAGAAGTCCGACAAGGTCGAGAAGCGGACGATCGGCGATGAGATCCGCTACTACGTCAAAGACATCAAGGCTCACTGGCCCGTCGTGGTCGAGGAGCACCCGGACGCCGCGGGACATGAGGCGTGGTGGACGCCGGACGGGAGGTTCCACGCCACGCACACGCAGCTGCGCCGCGACGCCATGATCGGCGGCATCGTCTGATCACCCGACGCGGCGCACGCGTCTGGCGATCGGGGCGTCGCCTCGGCGGGCGCCCCGGGATGCGACGGCGGCGGTCCATCTTGCGCCGCCGCGTCCTGCGTTCGATGCGCGCCCCGATCCGTTCCGGCAGGATGACCGCGGAGCTGCGCCGGGGAGCGCGCTGAGGATACGAGTCGCCGACGGCGGTGCGCGCCGTCGCGCTGGGGGAGAAGAACATGACTGAGTCGAGCCTGCCCGCGGCCGGGTGGTATCCCGCCGCACACGCTGACGGCCAGCCGCGCTACTGGGACGGATCGGCGTGGACGGACGCAGACTCGGCGACCGTGCCGGTCGTCGTCCAGCGCGAGTCGTCGGGGTCCGACGCGGCGCCGTCCTTCCTCCAGCGGCCGATGATGCGCCGCACAGGGCTCATCGCGACGGCATCCGCGCTGGTGGTCGGTCTGCTGCTGGGCGGGGGTGTCGGCGGGTCGAGCGCGCAGTCGGAGGTCGCGGCACTCGAAGACCAGGTCGCCGCGCTCGAGATCGATCTCGCCGGTGCCGAGGGAGTCGCGTCTGAGAACGACGCTGCGCTCGCCGATGCCCGCGCGGATCTCGAGGACGCGCTCGCAGATCTCGCGACGGCTTCGGAGGCGCTCACGACGGCGACCACTCAGATGACCGAGATGGAGACGGCCGCGACCGCCTCGCAGTCCGAGCTCGACGCGCGTGCGGCGCGGATCGCCGATCTCGAGGGCCAGCTCTCGGTGCGTGCCGCTCCGGCACCGGCTCCCGCAGCTCCCGCTCCCGCGGCTCCCGCCCCGGCGGCTCCGGTGTCGGCGTGGTACGACAACTGCACCGCCGTCCGCAACGCGGGGGCGGCGCCGATCCGGGTCGGGGATCCCGGATACGCCAAGCACCTCGATCGTGACGGCGACGGCATCGGCTGCGAGTGAAGCCTGCGGCTCGAGCGATGCCTGCGGCTCGAGCGATGCCAGCGGCTTGGAGCGATGCCCGCGGCTTGAAGTGACGCCACCGGCTTCGCGTGACGCAGCGCGGGCAGCCGGTGGAGCAACACTGCCAGCCGGCGGCGCAGGCCTGGAAGCCGGTGACGCAGCGCGGGCGGCCGGCGACGCGATACCTCCGGCCAGTGACGCAGCACGTCGCCAAGCCCAACGTCAACGGCAACGTCAACGGCAACGTCAACGTCAACGGCAACGCGCGGCGCACATGAGCGCGAGCGGCATCGCCCAGAGGTCAAGGTCAGCGTCGGGTCAGAACGGCGGAGCATCCGGCGGAGCGTCGGCGCGGGGTGGTGCGCCGCCGCTGCCCGGGGGTGGGGCGATCGCCGCGGTGAAACACACGGCGGGTATCGGGATGTCCTCGCGGTAGACCCGGCCGAGCGGTGAGGTCCACACGAGCACCCCGCCCCCGACCTGCCGGACCTCCCACTTCGTGAACTGCTTCATCGAATGGTGTCGCTGGCAGAGGTGGGCGAGGTTGAAGATATGGGTGTGGCCGCCCTTGGCGTAGTCGACGGTGTGGTCGATCTCGCAGCGGATCGCGGCCCGTCGGCAGCCGGGGAACCGGCAATGCTGGTCGCGCGCGGCGAGGAGTCGTCGCATCGCCGGCGCCGGTCGGTACGTGTCGACCTCGACCGGGGTGCGGGTGACGGGATCGATGAAGAGCCGGTCCCACGTCATGGTCTGCGCGGCGAGCCGGCGTACCGTGTCGGCGTCCACCAGCGTCGCTCCGACGGCCTCGGCAGGATGGTCGTCCGCGCCGGTGAGGGTGTCGGACGTGATCACGACCTGCACGCGAGCGCGGATCGCACCGAGCGGGCCGGCCTGATCGGTGCCGTGAGTCGGGTCGACGACCGGAGCGCCCCCGAGGACGAGGTCTGCCAGGGCATCAGCGCGGAGCTGGTCCATGGTGCGAGTGTCGGGCTCGGGCTCGGCGGCATCCACTCGGGCGTCCTTCACCGACTGCCCCATCTGCGTCAGCCGGTCGAGCATTCCCGTCGCGATTACCGAGGGCAGGCTCGCGATCACCTCCGACATTCCGTCGGAGCCGTGAACCAGCCGGACGCCGCGGCACGCCGCAGCCTCGCGGTGCCGCTCGCTGAACGACTGGGGATGAATCTGCTCAGCGAGCGCCTGCAGTGAGTTGCGCACCCGCGACGGGATATCGCGGGTGCAGACATCGATGGCGGCCCGCTCGAACTCCGGCCGCACGTCTTCGGGCACGATCGCGCCGACCTTCACGACCGCGTCGACGTGGCCTCGCTCGATACGGCGCTGCTCCCACGCCGCGAACACGAGCGGATAGCCGTCGACGATGGTCATGGCGTGGTCGATGTCGCCCTGCAGCCGCCGGTCGGTCAGTCGCGCCATGCCTGCGGCCTCAGCGGCGACGGAGCGCAGCTCCATATCGGAGGCCATGCCCCGGATGCCGGTGCTTCGTGCTTCTCGCAGTGCCGATCGGCCCAGCTCTGCAAGCGCTCGCACCGAGGCGATGTCGCTCGCGTGGGCGAGGTCGAGCGCGTGGGCGTAGCCCGCGAACGCCATGGCGTGCGGCGACGCGAACGGCGAGGGATCGGGCTGCGCCATGTCTGCGCCCGTCTCGTCCGTCGATGCCATGTTCCCATTATCGCAGGCACCACCGACATTCGTATCATACATGTGTTCTATTCTGCAAAGCTCACCGGAGCCCGTCGATGTGGAGGAAGCGCCGGGGTGCCGCCGCATCCGTCGCCTCCGCGACCCGGTCGCGTACGGGCGTTGTGTACCGATGGCGATGCTTCTCGACGTCGCGTCCCCATCGATCTCATCGCCGACATCGATGGGGATCGATTGCGCGGACCGCCAGGACGGGCTTCTGATCCGCTCGGCACCGCGCGCCTCCGACCGGGTGCTGTACGCCGCGACCGCGACCGCGACCGATTCTGGGGCGGTGGAGCTCTACGGGTGCTCAGCGCCGTGTCGAGGCGTTCAGACCTCCGGCCAAGAGACCGACGAGTCGAACAGGCTCATCAGTCCGGTCGACCGGCAGCGATCAGTGCCAGCCTTACGAGCTGCGCACGGCGCCGACGGTGAACGGGCGATCCTGACGATCGAGGACCATCACAGCGCGCGAGGCGTGATCGTACGGGCGCAGCCGGGGCGTGTCCCTTGTGGAGCCGTGCGCGCACGGCTCGGGGTCGTCATGCGTGCGCAGCGACACAGGGACTCTGCTGCGCAGACGCTACCCCGCGCGAACAGCATGCGCGCCGCGCGGCCTACGCTCGTCAGATGAGTCCGTTTCTCCCTGGTGCGCGTGGAACCCAGCCCTGCCCGAACTGCGGCGCTCAGGTCACCCAGTCCGACCGGTATCCCGAATACCTGTGTCACGAATGCGAGGCTCGCGCCGTCGACGCGGACGGCGCACGGGTGGCTGGATCTAACGCGTCGTTCGGTGGCGGGTTCATGTTGCACTGGCCGGACGGCGAGCACGAACCGATGCCCTGCATCTCGGCGCGGGTGTGGGTCGATGGGCGGGAATGGGTCTATTCCGAGGCGCGATTCGGCGGAGTGCTCATCACGCCGGCTCGAGAGGGCTGACCCAGCAGATTCGCATCCGCCACGCCGCCTCCGCAGCACCGCATCCGCAGCACCGCACACGCAGCGCCGCATCCCTCACGCGCTCCGATCGGCTCAGGGAACCTTGTGCCCTGCCGTCTGCAGGAGCGCGTACCACTCGGCACGCGTCAGCGGGATGTCGCTGCCCGCGGCGGCATCCGCGACGCGCCCCGGGTTGGTGGTTCCGAGGACGACCTGAATCCCAGCGGGATGCCGTGTGATCCAGGCCGTGGCGATCGCGGTGGCCGTGACGCCGTACTTCGCCGCCAGCTCATCGAGCTTCGCATTGAGCTCGGGGTAGTCCGCGGCGCCGAAGATGACGCCGTCGAAGAACCCCTTCTGGAAGGGCGACCACGCCTGCAGCGTCATGCCGTTGATGCGCGAGTAGTCGACAAGGCCGCCGCCGTCGCGGGTGATCGAGTCGTCTTCGCCGGCCATGTTCGCCGCGAGGCCCTGGGCGACGAGTGTCGAGTGGGTGATCGACAGCTGCACCTGATTCGCCACGAGCGGCTGCGTCACCGCGGTCTTGAGCAGGTCGATCTGCCGCGGTGTGTGGTTCGAGACGCCGAAGGCCCGGACCTTGCCGGACGACTCGAGGTGGTCGAACGCCCGCGCGACCTCCTCGGGCTCGACGAGAGCGTCGGGGCGGTGCAGCAGCAGCACGTCGATGCGGTCGGTGCCGAGCGCCTCGAGCGATGCCTCGACGGAGGTGACGATGTGGTCGTACGAGTGGTCGAAGTGCCACTCCTCGGGAACGATCCCGGTCTTCGTCTGCAACGTGATCTGATCACGCTCGGACGGGCTGAGCTTCAGCGCCTCGGCGAAACGGCGCTCGCAGCCGTGTCGGGTCGAGCCGTAGATGTCGGCGTGGTCGAAGAAGTCGACGCCGACCTCGCGCGACCGGTCGTAGAGGGTGCGGATCTGCTCGTCGGCGAGGTCTTCGATCCGCATCATCCCTGCGACGACGTTGGGAACGCGGACGGTGCTTCGACCGAGGGGGACGGTGCGCATGATTCTCCAGTGATTCACGAGACGACGGATAGGGATGCGGCAACGGTGCTGCAGCCCGCGGGACGAGGCTACGCGGTGGTGATCGTCACGGCGACGGTGTCGCCGATGTCTTTGCCGAGGGCTTTGCGCACCTTGGCGTTGAGCGAGACCATGTGGCCGCCGGTTCCGGTGACCATGGCGCCGACGTTCTCCAGCACGACCTCGTCGATGGTGGCGTTCATGCGAACGGTCTTGCGGGTGCCGAAGAACTCCGCGGAGCCCGGGATCTCGACGCAGCTCCAGGTCTCGCCCTTGACCTCGACGCCGATCGTCGCCTGGAACCGCAGTTGCTCAGCGCTCATGGCCACAGGCTATGCGCTCGACGGTGCTGTCGTGCTGCGGCCGCCGGAATGCGCCGGGATCCATGTTCGAGATGCGAGGCACGCTGCGGGCATTCGCGGGCGGGATACCTGGACGCGGCGCGACCGTACGCTTCAAACGGATGACCGGGCAACCCCCTCTGCGACGCGGTGCACGCGGTGTTCGACTGCACGTCCGCGCGAAGGTATCGCGCCATCGGAGGTAGAGATGTTCTTCCACGTGCAGAAACTCATCAACGACATCGAGCAGGACGAGCCGGATCCCGCCGCCGCGAACGCGCTGCAGGAAGGGCTGGGCGGCCAGTTCGGCGAGATGCGCACCATGATGCAGTACCTCTTCCAGGCCATGAACTTCCGCGGGGCCGACGCGAAGCCGTACCGCGACCTCATCCAGGGCATCGGCACCGAGGAGATCAGCCACGTCGAGCTGATCGGCACCACGATCTCGCGCCTGCTCGACGGATCGCCGCGCTACCAGGGCAAGCCGACCGACCCCCTCGACACCCCGGGCGCCGACGGTGCCACGCCGCTGAACATCGCGCTCGACACCAGCAACATCCACCACTACCTCGTGGGCGCGCAGGGTGCGCTGCCGGTCGATGCCGCGGGCAACCCGTGGAGCGGTAGCTACGTGTACAACTCGGGCAACCTCGTGCTCGACCTGCTCTACAACCTCATGCTCGAATCGACCGGCCGTCTGCAGAAGTGCCGCATCTACGAGATGACGGACAACAAGACCGCCCGTTCGACCATCGCCTACCTGATCGTGCGCGACCAGGCGCACGAGAACGGCTACGCGAAGGCACTCGAGACGCTCGGCATCGACTGGAAGAAGACGCTGCCCATTCCGAAGACGAACGCGGAGCGGTTCCCCGAGGTGAAGAAGCTCGTCGACCTGGGGCTGCAGAGCAAGCAGTACACGTTCGACCTCGAGGATGCCTCGGAAGCAGGCAAGGTGTTCCGCGGGGCGTCGCCGTCGAACGACGGCACCAACCTGCAGGCGAACGAGCAGGCCCCCCAGGGGGTTCCGTCGGTGATCGCGCCGGAGCGTTTCGAAGAGTTCTCACCGGGACTCGACCCCGAGCTCTTGAAGCTCATCCAGACGACCGCCGAGATGGAGCTCGACGAGATCACCTCGTTCTACGGCCCGACCGCGAAGTAGCGGGAACGCTGTCGCGAGTTGCATCGGTCCTGCGGCGATGAGAGTTACGAAGTACTCGCTTGCCGGCTCAGGGGCGAATAGTCGGATGACCTGGTTCACGGTGCGCCAGCGGGCCAGGCGGCGCTGGTCTCGTGCCCGGTGCAGACGGCGCATCGACACGGGCAGTCGACTGGTACAACACGCGCGGCATGAGGCGATGAAGAGTCGGTTCCATAGCGGTCGCGGCCCCGCTGCAAACGGGCGGGAATCGCCCGACAAGCCGTGATCGTGGCGAATGGTAAAGTCAGGCGAGGCCGTGAGGCGCAGGTGTAGCGATGTCTCTTGTGCCTGGGCAGACCATCGCAACCCGCGCACGAGTCCGGAGTGGAGAGACTTGGTAGTCGTTGTTGGACTGACGTTGCTCCTCATCGTGGGGCCGGTCGTGGCGATCGCGATTGAGCGGCGCTTCGGGTTCGCGGCTGTCGCGCTTCTCATTGTCCTCGTTGGTGCCGCGATTTTTCCTCGCTCTCTCATCACGCTGGTTGCAGTACCTGAAGCCACTCCGTACGACATAGCGCCGGCGTCGTTGGCTCTCCAGACCCAAATCGTCGCTTTTGTTCTGGCAGCTGTCGTCATACTTATCGGTCGAGGGCGGTTGAAGTTCGCGGGTGCGCTAGTCGTCTTCGCCATTCTCCTGACGGGGGCAATGTTCACGAGCTGGGGTGGAGGAACCATCCCGCAGTGGTCTGGGTACTTCGTCCTCATGGGAGCAGTGCTTGCCTACGGGGTCGGCTCGGCAATCGGTCGCGAAGTCTTCTCGAGCAGCGATCTCGCGAGGTTCTTCCTACTCGTGATCCTCGCGGTTCTGCTGTTGCAGTTCGCTGTAGCCTTGCTCCAACTGCTCGGCGTCTCGCTTCCGACAGGGTTGGTGAACTCGGATCGCACGCTCGAGCAGACGGTTGGTCGAGTATCAGGAACCATCGGGCATCCGGCCAACCTCTCGAAGGTAACCTTCGTCCTGATGCTGCTCTCCTTGCCCTTCACAGCCGCTGGAGACAGGAAGATCAGGCGTCTTGCTTTCGTGTGCGTGGCGCTGGCAGCCCTGCTCGGTGGTCTGACGGTCAGCAGAGCGAACCTAGTCGCGATGTTCGTTCTGCTTACTGCGTGGATTCTCACCTTCCCCGGTCGCGCGCGAGTCGGTACTCGCGCTGTCGGGGCTATCGGGTTGGTCGGAGCGACTGCAGTGTTCGCTCCGTTGGTGCTCGACCGGTTCGAAGACGACGCGGAGGGTGGATTACGTCCTTTGCTTCTGGACGCCGCGCTACGCCACCTCAGTAACGACGTCTGGATCGGAACCGGCCCCAACGCATATGTCGCTGTAGTCGGTCAATCCGACGCGGCGACAGCGTCTGGCTACCCCGTCCATAACGGTTTCCTTCTTCTCACAGCCGAGCTTGGCTGGCTTCTTGCGGCCTTGTTCTTCGTCCCGCTCGCTGTTCTGGTCGGGTGGGGCTTCCGCCGGCTGAGGCGTTCGAGCGAGTTCCTCCATGTTCCCCGGGTGATCGTTTACGCCACCCCTGGGGTAGCCGTCATCTTCCTCACCGGGTGGGGAATGATCTCGGTGCTGATCATCGGGCTGTGGATGTTCGCGCTCGGTTTCCTCGGCGCGGCCCGTGGCGGCGTATCGCTTACCTCGGTCGGCGACAGTGAATTGCGCCACAACACCAGCCGCAGTTACGAAACGGATTCGGCGCGATGATGCGCGATGAGGCAGCCCCTGCCATGACGACTGCGGCAATGCTCAATGATGTCTGAAGGTGGACGAGCAGCCCGTGGTGCCCGCGTCACGCTCGGCGGCCAAGCGCTTAAGTTTGCGCTGCAACTGACATCCACCGTAGTCCTGGCGCGGCTTCTCGTCCCTGAGGATTTCGGATTGTTCGCGATGGTTATTGCGGTCACCGGGTTCGCAGCGCTACTGGGCGACTTCGGTCTATCCAATGCGGCTGTTCAAGCGGAGAACATCACGGATCAGCAACGTTCGAATCTCTTTTGGATCAGCACCGGGGTGGGCGCCCTCCTGTACGCACTTCTCTTCACCGTCGCCCCCTTGATCCAGGACTTCTACCGCGCAGACGGGCTGGCCGTTGTTGTGCAGGTCATGTCCGTCGGATTCCTTCTGTCAGCGATCGCCTCGCAATTCACCGCACACCTAACGCGCAACCTGAGCTTTGGTCGCCTCGCCATCATCGATGTGAGTTCTCAGGCGGCGGGTCTCGCGTTCGCATTGTCCCTCGCCATCAATGGGGCCGGATACTGGGCACTAGTCGGACAACAGCTTGCCTCAGCCGGTGTCCTTCTCGTCTTGACCGCTCTACTATCCGGATGGGTGCCTCGCTGGCCAGCGCCCGCGCCTATGCGGAGTCTGCTCACCTTTGCAGCAAACTCTCTCGGTGTACAGGCGTTGTCATACGTGAGCGGCAACGCAGACTCAGTCGCGCTCGGCCGAACATCGGGTCCCGAAGCGCTGGGCCTGTACGATCGCGCGTATCAGCTGTTCAAGATCCCGGTGCAGCAAATAGCCGCGCCTCTAACCCGTGTTGCCCTCCCGATCTTGTCGCGCCAACAGTCCAATAGGCCCCAGATGAGTCGTTATGTCCTGAGTGCGCAACTCGGGATGTCGTATGTGCTCGGCGCTGCGTTCTGCCTCGGAGCCGCGCTCGCCAGCCCGGTGATCGAGCTCGCGCTAGGGCCACAGTGGTCAGACGCCGCACCCCTTTTCGCAATTCTCGCCTTTGGTGGGGTCTTTCAAGTGATGGGATACGTCTACTACTGGTCGTTTCTCGCATGCGGTCTCACCGCCTTGCAACTGCGATTCTCCCTGGTCACTCGCGCGCTGATGGTCGGCCTCATCATCATTGGCGCGTTCTTCGGTCCGACCGGGGTCGCGCTTGCTGTCGCAGTTGGTCTGGCTTTGAACTGGGTGGTGCTGTCCGCGTTCCCGATGCGCCGCACCGGGTTGGACGTCGGAGCCATCGCCCGTACCGGAGGTCGCGGCATTGCTGTGAATGTGGTGATGGCGGCAGCCGTCTGGGGTGTCGACAACCAGCTGCTGCGCGATCTCACTCCGCTCGCCCGTCTCGGAATAGGCGTTTCGGCAGGGCTGGCGGTTTACGCGCTGCTTGCAGCTACTGCCCCGCCAGTGCGACGCGACCTCGCAACAATTTTCCGCATGGCCAAGAGGAGCTTTCGTTGACCGCAAGAGTTGAATCATTCGCTTGGAACCCGCGTCGTTCGCTCAAGGTTCCTATCGCGCGCCGCCTCGCGATGGGCCCCCGCACCAACAACTTTGGTGATCTCGTGGGACCGCTCGTGG
This sequence comes from Microbacterium oleivorans, assembly GCF_013389665.1. Lineage (NCBI taxonomy): Bacteria > Bacillati > Actinomycetota > Actinomycetes > Micrococcales > Microbacteriaceae > Microbacterium > Microbacterium oleivorans. Next base: position 2,314,207 of record NZ_CP058316.1, read on the forward strand.
TTGATCTCATGCGTGCCCGATATTCCTTGACTGACAGAGCAGTGTCAGGAGCGGCCGTGCGCCTTTTCTCGGTGGGATCGGTACTCCACTTCGCGCGGGACGGAGATCTAGTTTGGGGCAGTGGAGTCAACGGCAAGATCAACGCCGATCGTCACCGCTGGGGGGCGCTTGATGTCCGTGCTGTACGCGGTCCCCTCAGCCGTCGTTGGATTAGCGACTTCAATGGGCAGGACGTACCCGAGGTCTACGGCGACCCGGCATTGCTTCTTTTTGAATTAGGGTATGAGCGCCCAGATCGGGTCATCAAGCGCGAAGTCACGTTCATCCCAAACCTGAACGACTCGCAACGACCGCTGGGCAGCTCGGCCACGGTCTCCCCTCGCTCCGCAATAGCGAGAATCTTGACTGCAATCGCCCAGAGTGAGAACGTCGTCACTTCGTCGCTGCACGCGCTCGTGTTCGCCGAGTTACTTCGCGTTCCGGTCGCGCTTATTAAGCCCCCGTCGGAGAGTCCCTTCAAATATCAGGATTATGCTCGCGGCACCGGGCGTGATGAGCTTCCGATGTTCGATGATTATCGATCTGCCATGGCCCATGCGTCATCGTCGACGTATCGAGATGAAGATGCTCTTGCGGCATGGTCTAGTCATGAGCTGCTTCGTGCGTTCCCCGCTGACGTCTTTGTCCCTGCAGACGCGCGGGATGCAGGGCGGGCTTGATGCGTGTTCTACACACTGTCTATCCGCCCACAGACCGAGGCAACCCGTTCGCGTCCCTCCTAATCGAGGCGCTACCAGCCGATGTCGAGTCCAGCTACTTCTCTTGGCGTTCAGCATTCATCCGGCACTGGGACGTCGTGCACTTCCAGTGGCCGGAAAAGTACTTCTCGGCGAGCAACCGCATCGCTTCCTTTGCTAAGCGGGTCAGATTCCGCATTTGGATGAGGTTGCTGCGTGCGCGCGGCACTGCGGTGGTGCTTACCATTCACAACCTAGCCTCCCACGAGAGTCATGGCGCGGCAGCGAATCGCGAACTCTCGCGATTGGAAAGACTTGTCGACAGGTTCGTGGTCTTGAATCCGGCCGTCGCGATCACGAATTTGCCTGCGGTCGCGGACGTGATTCCGCACGGGAACTACCGTTCGCTAGTGCCTGACCGAGGTCTGCCCGACGCGGAGAGCAAGCGCCTCCTCTACTTCGGCTTTATTCGGGCATACAAGAACGTGCCGCTACTTGTGTCGAGTTTTGCTGCTGCTTCGCTGCCGAACGAAGGCTATGAGCTCCGGGTAGTGGGGAAACCTTATGACGCCCTGACTGCTGACGCAGTTCGATCGGCCGTTGCAGATTCTCCCTCCCGCAATATTTCCGCACGGTTGGCCGCGTTGCGCGACGCTGAGCTCATCGATGAGATTTCTCGCGCATCGGTCATAATTCTGCCGTACGCTGATCTCTATAATTCGGGCGCTCTCATTATGTCCTTGACAATCGGGCGCCCCGTGATAGTTCCCCGCACGCCCGCCACCGAATATTATGCCGAGCAGTTCGGACCCGATTGGGTTTACCTTTTCGATCTTCCGCTTTCGCCTGAGCGGCTTGCTGATGTGGTGAAGGCGGCGGCAGCGGAGTCAGAGCGAGCAGCGCGTCCTGATCTGAGCGCTTTGGACTGGGAAGTTATCGCAGCAGAGTACGCCTCGACCTATCGGGCGGCTATCGCTGATCGTGCCATGTCAGCCGGTTGATGTCGCGTCAGACATAACGACGATCTCGCGCAAGGTCGTCTGCCGATGGCCTTGTGGATCTCCGTGAACCATCATTCGTATGAGGCTAACCGCGGCGGGGCGGGGGAGATATATGGTTTGCCATCCGGACGCCCCACGGTAGTCACCGTCATGAAGCTTCGTCCACTGTTTGCCGTCCGCCGAGCCTAAAAGCTCGTACTTGACGTATCTGGAATTGTTCGCAGTCCACAGGAGGCGGACGGATCCCACGGAGCTGGGTTGCGTTAGGCGCCAGGTAATGCTCTGATCCCCGTCCGCGGCCCAACCAGTGTTCTCGTTCCCGTCGACGGTGGAAGCCGCTGTGCCGCGCGACGTGGCTGTAGCCGCCGTCGACGCGATCCCGATCCCTGTGACGGCGCGTTGGATCACGAGCTTCGGGGCAAGCGCCTCCCCTGCTTCGCGGGAGTCGAATCGTGCGAGGAGTGACTCAGGAGTGCGGGGTACTGATCCGCCAAGCCCAATCGCAACCGTGCCCATCCCAGCAGCGGAGAGTTGGCGGAGATAACCTGTCAGATCGATCTCCCTTGCTCCGGACTCACGAGTGATTTTGAATGACGTAAGCAGCTTCCCGAGGCCCGGACGATTCGTGTAGGTAGTCGCCGTCTCGTTCCAATCGTCCGTCACCTCGTAAACATGGACGACAGCCTCGGGGATACTGGGGTCGTCGATGAGGGCACCGTTCAGGGAAAGCGTCGCGGAGGTTATAGAGAGGGGGTCAATGCCACTCAGGTTGAATGAGAGGAAAGCGTGGCGAACGCGAGTGCCATCCGCGGGGGATCCGGGTGACTGTGCTTTCACGTCGAGGCGCGCGCGGGACCCGAAGACGGTGTTGGCTGAGGCTCCTCCTTCCACGAAGGTATCGGCGCTTGGAGCGACGGTCACCAAGTCGCTTCGCGACACCAAAATCATGTTGGTGAATGTTCGTGAAAGAGTTCCCTGTGAGATGGTCGTTGTCACTGTGGCTGTGCCAGCTGCTTGGGCCAAGACCCGTCCTGATGCGTTGACGCTAACAATCTCTGGCTTGTCTGAACGGTGCGTCACGGCCACGTTTTGAACCGGAGTCCCAAGAAGGTCCGTGATCCTTGTTGTGATAGAACCTGCTTGGTGCACAGAAAGTTTTGGTGGTGCGGCCACCGTCGCATCGGCAAATAGCGGAGTCGGCACCTCGGCGGGAGCTGCGCCTGGCGAAAGAAGATCCACCTCGCGAAGTGTGGCTTGCCAGGTTGGCACGGCGGAGATCAACTCCAGGCGCACGTGGCGGGCGTTGTAGGCATATCTGAGTTGGTAGTCCGCAGAGCCGGCGGCGCCGGAGTAGGTGAAAGAGCCTGCGTCGTTCCAGGTGTTCCCGTCGAGGGAAGTTCGCACTCGAAACGTCACTTTACGACTCGAGTCGGGACTCCAATCCGTCCTGATCGTTCGGATCAGCGTCGATTGCGGAAGCGTCCAAGTCGCAGATGCGCCTCCTCTTGCTGCCCAGCCGCTCGATATCGAGTTGTCGTAGGTTGCGGCGGACGTCCCGCGCAATGTACCGGAGGCCGTAGACTTTTCAATTGCTTGCGAAACTGGGCTAAGCCGGACCTCAATGCGGGGCGGGTCCAACGACTCGCTGCTACCAAAGCGCGCCATGAGCGTAGGATCGGCCGGGACGTTTCCGCCCAGCGCTAGATCGAAGTCGCGTAGGGTCTCGTGCGAGAGCTCGCGGAGGACCGCTGTGAGGTCCAGGCGGGACTCACCTCGTTGACGGGTTGTCACCATGCTTCCGATCGGGGCGCCCAGCGACGGCCGATTTTGATACGTTGCGTTCTTGTCCGTCCACATTCCGTCGACCTGATAGGCATCGACGCGGACCGCGTCTCCGCTGGCGTTGTCGGCGATGGATCCCGTTAGCACGAGGACGGCACTCGCGATTCTCTCCGGATCGATACCGGAAAGATCGAAGGCAATGAGACTAGTTCGAACACGCGTTCCGTCGGGCGGAGTAGCGGGCGATGCCGCTTTCACGTCAAGGCGATCCGCCCTTCCGAAGTTGCGGTCGGAGCTCGCGCCTCCTTCCACGAACGTGTCCTTCGTCGCTCTAATAGAGAGCGAGTGTGATGGACGCACCGCGACTTCCGCACGTTGCGACGGGTACTCCCAGTCGCCGACCCTTGCGTAGACGCCGACTGGGGCAGTGCCGGGTGCGACTCCGATGGCTGCCCGGGCCTCTGTTGCGACTACTGTACGATCACCCGACACAGCTTCGAAACTCGCGCCAGCCGCGCCTCCGGTGGCAGTCGCGTTTAGCGGGATCCATTCCTCTGTTGCGATCGATGTCGGCAATGGCGCTACAGTGACGCCCCACGCTCCCGGCGCCAGGTTTGGCGGGACAGGGCTCTCGCGGAATCCGGAGACTTCTACTTCTCGAATAGTCGACGTCCGATCTCCCCCCGGGTCCCCGAGCACCTCGATTCTGATCTTGGACGTGCTCTGGGGTGTTGCGAACGTATTCGTCGACCATCCCGAAACGGACCGGTGACTCCCAGAAGCAGCGGTACTCCAGGTGGTGCCGCTAAGCACGAGAATTCGGTAGTCGATTCGTCGAGTTGAGTTAGCGGTCCAGAGAATGTCCAAGCGATGAAGTTCGACGCTACCCCGTAGCGTCAGATCGATGTGCTGGGCGCCCGTGGCGGCCCAGCCGGTTGACTCGTTGCCGTCGAAGACCGCACCCACGCTACCCCGCGTTGTTGCAGTTGCAGAGGCTGCCGTGATTGTCGTTCGTTCAGGAAGTATTGATAGAAGCACCCCCGAGTCCCCGTTAGGTGAGCCGCCGACTAGATAAGAGCCGGGGGTACCTGGTACCGCCGCGACCGCGACGGCGTTCCCACGAGCATCGCGAGCGCCGACGATCGGTTGGGGGAGGGCGGGGTCTCGATAGTGGGTATAGGAGCGACGTTCCGGACTGAAGTCCTCCACCTGGGCGCCGTCAACAGTCAGGCGCGATAGTCCGGTCGACTGCGTCGGCAGTGAGCCCCACGCCTCGAGGGCGCGAACTTCACCAACGCGAGAGCCGGGGTCCGCGGTGGGTGGGAGTAGCGTCATCGTCACCGTAATCGACTGGCGCGAGCCGCCAGGAACGTCCGCGACGAGCTTGGTGATTGCGGTGTTCGCGTCTTGAGTCGGTGAGGGGGAGATTGGAGACGGCACTGCGGGCGTTGCACGGAATCGCACGCTGTCCGCGGCGGAGAGCTCGACGAGCAGACGCTGTCCATCTTTGTACAACAGGGCAGATCGACCCGACTGAGTAATCTCTACGCCCGCGGACGTGTGGAGGCTCCACCGAGCCGTCGCACCGCTGGCAACTGCAACCTCATCTTGCAGCACGACCTGACGTATCGACGAAAGTACTCGAATACCGCGTAGCCAGGTTCCAACGGGCGCGCCACGGGACGCGCTCACGTCCGCAACGGCGTAAGCACCGAACCGCCCCGACCCCGATGAGACCAGGGTGCCCCCGGGAGCATCACGGTAGTCGTTCATCGAGTCGCGATCGAGTGTGAGTGTGTTGTGCCCTTCGATCCGGTTGCGGTAGTAGCTCCACCTGGAAGACACGGGAGCTCCGTTGGCAAGCGCTGTGTAGCTCGTTCGATCTAGTCCAAGCTGTTCGGCCCAGGTGATGCCACCAACCGCAATCATGACATCCCCGGCATCGGACTGTCGGTGCCCAACTGTCGGGTCGCCACCGTATCGCAGTGCTGCGAATGTGGCACCCGCGTCGACGGAGTCGCCGCGCACCGTGGCGATCCCGGCGTCACCGTATACCGCGACGCGCGGACGCGACTGATCCGGCGCCGTTATTGGTGCCACCGTCGGGTCTCGCCAGACGAGGCGCTGGGCCGCCCGCCGGCTGGTGTCCATTCCCGCGGAAACCGCTTCCAACTCACGATCCCCGGTCAGTCGGGCGAGACCCGAAAACCCCATGGCGGGATAAACGACGGCGTCACTGCTCGCATACGTGAAGTAGTCTCCGGAAGGCGTCATGAGGTCGCGGACGAATGCGCCGCTCCTCGTCAAGCCTCCGATGTCTACGAGCCCGTGAGTGGAGCCCGTCGAGGACGAGAGAGCATTCAGAAAGAGTGTCGAGTAGTCAGTTGCGTACTCCCAGTACATCGGGCCTTCTGCGTAGCTGCCATCGGCCAGGTAGCCCCTCAAGCCGTTCTTTATGGAGTCCATGGCGAAGTCGAGCACGCGTCGAGCATCGCCGCTCGTATCCTCGGTTATGATCGCGAGGCTGGCGAGGCCGAGGCCGCTGTTGACGACGACATTGCGGTTGTGGCTCGCAGTGACCCACGACTCGGGATCGCCCGGGGGCGCCGAATAGAGCGGCAGGGCGGGGCGCAGCGCCTTGTCAAGAATAGCGTTTCGCAACGTCGCTCGGCGGGATTCGCTCCAGTAGCTATAACCCCAGTCGTAGGAAACTGCGAAAGCGTTGGCGATCTCCGCAGTATCCAAGAACATCCCTGGATTCCAGTTTGGAAACCGCGCGGCTGACTCGAGATTACTCCACAGCCGCTCCATGTACTTCTTATCGCCTGTCAGTCGCCACGCCAGCGAGAGCGAGTAAGCGCGATCCACCAACGCCTTCGCTGTCGTGGTCATCCGCGTCGAATCTTGAAAGTCGTACCCGACGACCGGCTGTGTCAGTTGGTAGTCAGCAGAGCTCAAGACCTGCTTCATCAGTCGCGCCGTCACTGAGTCAGTCGATGAGTTTGCCTTGATATCGGCAAAGGCGCTCTCATCGGTCACAAGCAGTCGTGGGTGGCTCGCCCGAACGTCGACGGACGTTCGGGCCGCGGCGTCGGCAGGCTCAGGCGTGACTACTCCTGTTCCAACGACGAGGGTCGCAACGGCGACGAGGACCATGAGCATGTTTCGCCAATAGTTCATGGACTACGAGTCCAACCAGTTCATGCCTGCTCCGATGGGGTGGGGGAATGGGGTCGACGCCAGGAGATGGTTGCCAGGTTACGCGAATGTCGGCGTGTTCCCAGTATGAAGTGGGTGTTCGTGCGATAGGCGGATCGCGACGCCGACGATCTGAGTGTCGTCCAGGTCCGACGTGGTTGCGGCAGCGTGACAGTTCAGCTCAAAGTCGAGAATCAGGCACATGTGGTCCAATCCAGACCGGCCGCGACGCGTAGCAGTCTCTGCGCGTGTGAGGCGCGCGGCGAACTGGTGAACATCCGACAGGGACGCGCTTGTTCGGACGACGATGCAGCATGGTCGTGTTTGGTCCACATCCGAACTGGCGCCAGGGTGGTGCTGCCTACGCCCGACCGAAGCTGACCTCAGCTGCGGTCAATGCGGCGGCGGCAACGTACTCGGCTGATGCCTCTACGGTGAGCGTGAGGCTATTCTGCCGTGCGTGCGCCGCCGCGGCATCATGGAGCTCCTGATCCGAAGCTACCCTCTCCATCACGGCGCGCCAGCGCGTCGGATCTGGCGAATCGATGATCATCACGCGTGCAAGCTCGGCGTCGGTATACAGCATTTCCGCGCAACCGAAGGCGGATGAGATGATCGGGGGAATGCCGAGCATCGCCGCCTCAACAGCGCTGCGGCCGAATGCCTCGCGTGATGATGTGCCGACGTATGCCCGTGCGTTGGCCCAGAGCTCACCGGCAGCGGCCCAGCCAGGCACCGAGACGTTCGAGGGGGCATAGTCACGGATCCGGTCGGCCATTGGTCCTGCGCCGTACATGATGCCTGACAAACTAGAGTCTCTCAGCGCATCAGCGAAAAGTAGAGGGTTCTTGTCGGCCGAGTAGCGCGCGGCCCATACGAACGTGTTGCGCGGGTGGTCGCCGCTCGGAGCCGAAGGCCGCGCAATGCCCGGCGGTACCAACCGTTTGACCGCTGAGCCGGTCTCGCGAGCGAGCATCGGGGTTGTCGCCCAGACGTCGCGCGCGCGACGGAGCGCCGTGAGTTCGAGAATTTTCCAGACGGCCGACTTCAGCGAGTTCGCCTCGCCCCGCGCGGGCCAGGGAAGTCCGCGTAGGTAGGCGACCCAGGCCTTTGTGGAGATGCTGAGTGCCATGTCGGTTTGCGGCACCAGGCTGACGACAAGCTCCGCGTCGCGCACCTGGGGCAGCGACATCAGTCGCCGGGATAGGCCCACCACGCCGCCCACACCGCCCGGCTCCGCGGTGAACTCGAAGATGCCGGCCTCGTCGCGGGGCTCGCTCCCCGCTTTCGAGGACACTCCCAAAACTGCGTGCCAATCGTTTCCGGCTGCACGTCCAGCCCGCACGAGCTCGCTGGCCGAGTTGTACACGCCGCTACGCGCGATGAGTGGGGCCGCGACAAAACAGATTCTCACGCGTGCTCCCTGGCGATTCGCGAAACGATTCCGTGGATCTCCGCGCCGACGTCGGTATCTGCGAGTAGACGGGGAGTGGAGGCGGCGGCTCGGGCCAGCCGCAATCGCAGGGTCTCGTCGTCAACAAGCCTCCGCAGCGCAGCGGCGAGCGAGTCGTCATCTCGAGCGGTGAAGGTCAGACCGTTGACATCATGCGTAACCCATTCGGCCGGGCCGCCCTCGTCGGCTACTACGGTCGGTTTGCCTGCAGCGAGGTACTGAAGGACGTTCTGCCCGAGCGGCTCGGGTCGGGTCGAGCTCTGGACGCAGATATCGAGCGAGTCGATTGCACCCGCAACATCCGAAGTATGCCCCGCCAACTCGACGCGTTCACCGACCCCGCGCCGCAAGGCCAGGGCGCGAAGCTCGTCGGGAAACTCGTCATGCCCGAAGGCCGCTCCACCGAAAAGGACGAGACGTTCGTTGCCCTCGGAAAAGGCTTTGGTGAACGCCTCGATGAGCAATTCCTGTCCCTTCCAAGGGTCGAGGCGAGCCACCATGCCGATTCGGGTCGCCGTGGTGGCGACGGTCACCTGCGACGCCTCACGTATCGTGAGCCCAGCGGGGCTCGGGATCACCGATTGCAGGCAGCTCGCGCGAACGTACGGGGCGACCAACGCAAGAGATGCGCGGGAATTGGCGATGACGGCGGTGGCGCGGGGCAGCACGATCCGACGCATGAGAGTGGTCGCAGCGGATCCGATCGCGGCGGCTTCGATGAGGTCGCGTACGTGAATTGCGTAGGGCTTACGCAACAAAGCGCAGGCGAGCGCTACGTAAACGCTTGCCCGTGTCGTATTCGCGACCACTACGTCCGCCTGTCTAACTGCGGCCGTCGTCACGAGACCGAGCGCTGAGCGAGCGATGCGCCACGCTAGCGCGACCTCGGCGAGACGGCCCCCGCGGCTGGTCTTACGGGCACTGTGCTGGGGGCCGCTGCGAATGACCTCGACACCTTCAGCGTGCGAGGTGAAGGCGTCCTTTCGGCCATCGAGCGCGCGCGGCACGACGAGACTCGCACGCCAGTCCTGTCGCGTCTGAAGAAGGCGCTCGAGTGCCATTTCAGCACCGCCTCGCTCGCTCGAATGATCGACAAAGACGACCTTTACGCTGTCGCTCATGACGTCGTTGCTGGCATTTCGATCGATTCGATCTCCTGCCTCAAACGTCGCGCGAAGTGCTCCTCGGAGAAAAGCTCAGTGTGCTTGCGGATCAACTCGGAGTCCCACTCGATCCGGCGACTCTCCTCGACGGCTGCGGCAATCGCCTTTGGTTCGGGAGCATCAAAGTAGACCCCGGTCTCGCCCTCCCTAATGGTGTCGAGGAAGCCACCCCAGCGCAGCACAATCGAGTGCTTGCCGTACGCCGCCGCCTCGATCGGGGTGAGGCCGAAGTCCTCAAAGCTCGCCGATACCACTGCTTCCGAACGCTGGTATAGCCAGCGCATCTGGCCATCGGTGAGGTCCTTGAGCATGAGCACATTCGGTCCCGCGAGGGAGGCTAGGCGCTTCTCCTCAGGGCCGGCACCGACGACGACCAACGGGTAGCCGAGATCGTTAAACGCCTCGATGACCGCGTCGACATTCTTATAGGGCAGGAGTCGCGAGATACACAGGTAGAATCCGCCGGGATTGCCTATCGGGGCGAGATCGACCGGCTCCTGCGGCAGCGCGATGTCAATCGAGTGGGGCGCAGGAAGCACCTCAGCGTCGATGCCATAGGCATCGCGGATGCGCTGCTTCACGACCGTCGAGATCGCGAAGTACTTGGTTGCCGTAGCTGCCCGCTTTCGATCCCATCGTTTCAAGAACGGTGACATGAGGTTCAGTGCAATTCGTTGTGCGGTCAGCTTTGTGGAGCCGAGATAAGCGTCGCGCTGGTAGAGCCACCGGGCAGGGGAGTAGCAGTAGACGATCTTGCTTCCGGTAGTGCGGAAGCCGTGCGCCCAGCCGCTGGTACTGACAATGGTGTGCTTCGCAGGCACGCGGACGCTGTGGGCTGCGCCGGCGAGAAAGGGGAGCGCGAGCCGATGTGATCGTCGGAACAGCCGCACCCGATTCAGTGCCGAGGGTATGACCTCGACGTCTGCAAACTCGGGATAGGTGAGTTCAGGCTCGAACAGAGTGGTGTACACCGGCGCATCGGGAAAGGCGCGATGCAGCGCGAGGACCACTTTCTCGGCTCCTCCGCGCTGCGTGATGTAATCGTGCGCGATCGTGACGCGCGGGTGGGTCTCATCCGTGGGCGTGGACATTAGTCTTCTTCACCGCTTCGTTGTCGCTGAGGAAATCAGCGATGGATCGTTGCCAAGGGACGGTTGGGGACCAGCCGAACTCGGATCGTAGTCTGCTGGAGTCCCCAGTGATTCTCATCGGATCTGTCGGGCGCAGCTTTGAAGGGTCGATTCGCACTTCAGGCGTCGGTCGACCGAGAATCTCGCAGATGGTCGCGAGCACGTCGAAGCCGCTGTGAGCGACGCCCGAAGCCACGTTGTACGTCTGATGGCGATGAGAGGCGGCCTCGGCCAGCGTGAGGTACGCGCGCGCGACATCTCGCACATCTGTGAAATCGCGTGCTGCATGCAGATTCGCCGCGTTCAATACGGCGCCCAACGGTAGATCGTTCACTGCGGCGGTGAGATCGGGGACGAGGAAGCCGCTGCTCTGTCCGGGGCCGATGTGGTTGAACGGGCGCGCGACGATCGTGTCGAGCCCTCGCTTCGCGTAGTACGCCGCTTGATTCTCGACCAGCATCTTGGCGACGGCGTAGGGCGACGTCGCAGTCAGAGGAGAGTCTTCGCTCAACGCGTCACCCGTGTCGGCCGGAGGCGCGTATACCGATCCCGAACTCACGACGATTACCCGAGGCCGTTTGTCCTGATGAAGGAGCGTCTCGCACATGTTGGTCATGATGCTGCTGTTGACGGAGATGTATCGCTGCGGCCTGTCGAACGATAGGCCGACGGCAGCGAGACCGGCCAGGTGCACGACGGCATCTGGTCCCTCTGGCAGACGCCATTCCTCATTCAGGTCGCGCGAGAAGTACTCGTCGCAATAGGGGGCAAGTCTCTCGTGAGGGCGGGACTCTCGCCCGGCCGCCCATACCGAGATACCCTCCTCCGCGGCCATTGCCGCTACATGGGCACCGACAAACCCGTTACCGCCCGTGATCAGCAGGGTCCTCAGAGTCACGAGACTGTTGCCACCAACTGCGCCTGCGTCGCGAGATCATGCTTGACCATCAGCTTCACCAAGCCTGGGAAGTCGACTTCGCGGCGCCAGCCGAGCACATCCTGTGCGAGCGTAGGGTCGCCGAGCAAGATGTCGACCTCTGCGGGACGCATGAAGGCCGGATTCTGAGTGACATAAGGGCGCCAGTCGTCGATGCCGATCTCTGCGAACGCGAGCGTCAGGAATTCCTCGATCGAATGAGTCTCGCCTGAGGCCAGCACAAAGTCCTCGGGCTGCCCGTGCTGCAGCATCCGCCACATGCCATCGACGTAGTCGCCCGCGTAGCCCCAATCCCGCTTGGGCCAGAGGTCGCCCAACTCAATGTGAGTCTGGAGTCCGAGTTTGATACGGGCCACAGCATGAGTGATCTTCCGCGTAACGAACTCGACCCCGCGCCGTTCACCCTCGTGGTTGAACAGGATGCCGCACGCGACGAACATGTCGTAACTCTCGCGGTAGTTCTTCGCGATCCAATGGCCGTACAGCTTCGCTACACCGTAGGGGCTACGCGGGTGGAAGAGCGACTGCTCGTTGTAACCAGCGCCCGGGCGGTTGTAGTCGAGGCCGCCAAACATCTCCGACGTGGATGCCTGGTAGACACGGGTGTGTTGTGTGCGGTTCGTGATGCGCACCGCCTCCAGGACGTTCAGAACGCCCTTCGCGGTGACGTCTGCAGTAAGCGTCGGGTTCTTGAACGAGTAGCCGACGTGACTGACGGCAGCCAGATTATAGAGTTCGTGCGGGTCGGCCGTCTCCACAGCGCGCACGAGCGATGTCGGGTCTGTGAGATCGCCCTCGATGAGGGTGACGTACGGGAACTCTGCCTCGACCGCCGTGCGACGCGGGTTGTTCTGGCCGCGAATCAGGCCGAAGACCTCATAGCCCTTCTGGTGCAACAACTCGGCAATGTGGCCACCGTCCTGGCCGGTGATACCGGTGACGAGCGCGCGGCGCTTCTCAGACAAATCGTTCTCCTTGAGTCGGCTGGAAGGGAAGGTCAAAATGCGGTCGCGCCGGGGGCGACCGCAGCTCGGGCAGTCTTCGCGAGGATCACGATGTCACCGAGGAGACTCCAGTTCTCTACATACGAGAGATCCAGTCGAACAGAATCCTCCCACGAGAGAGCAGACCGCCCACTCACCTGCCAGAGTCCAGTGATGCCCGGTTTCGCGAGGAACCGGCGATGTACATGATCGGCATACTGCTCGACTTCGCTGGGCAGCGGCGGGCGTGGGCCGACGAGCGACATGGACCCACCGATCACATTGAACAGTTGGGGCAACTCGTCGAGGCTGAACTTGCGCATGAAGCGCCCGACAGGTGTGACTCGAGGATCGTTCTTCATCTTGAAGAGCACTTCGTTACCGGCGTCGCGCTGCTCTGCAAGAAGGTCGGGGAGGATTTCCTCCGCGTTCTCGACCATGGATCGGAACTTGAGCATGGTGAACTCGCGGCCGCGCAATCCGACTCGCTTCTGACGGAAGAGCACGGGACCGCTCGAGCTCAGGCGAACCGTGACGGCCAGTGCAGCGAGTATTGGGCTGATGACGATCACCCCGAGGACGCTCGCTACGAGGTCGACCATCCGCTTAACGAGACGCTGTCCGCCGCTGAAACGCGGTGTCTCGACGTGGATGAGCGGAAGTCCCGCAACCGGCCGGGTGTGCAGCCGCGGGCCAGCGATATCAATGATGCTCGGCGCAAGCACCAGGTGCTGGCGGCCGGATTCGAGCTGCCACGAGATCTGCTTGACCTTCGATGCCGGCAGGTCGTCGGTGCTGGTCACCGCTACGGTGTCTGCCCCCGTCACCAAGAGAGCCCTGTCGATGGTGTTGACGTTGCCCATAATCGGAATCGCGGTCCCCGGGATTACGTCTGCGATGCGCCCCGTCGGTACGCAGGCGCCAACGACCGAGTACCCGGCTTGAGGCGTGCGAGTCAGTTCAGCCGCGATGTGTGAGACCGATTGCTCCGACCCGACCAGAAGCACCCGTGCCGAGTATTCGCCGCGCCGGCGCTTGCGAATGAGCCACTGTCGCCACATCCATCGCTCGATGACGAGCGCGACAACCCCGGCGGGCAGGCTGATCAGAAGGAATCCCCGTGCGACGTCGACTTGAAGCAAGAAGGCGAAGATGGCGATGAATCCGAACAGGCGGAAGCTCGCATCCACGACCCGCTTGTATTCGTCCATACCGGTGCCGACGACGCGATGGCTCCGCGAATCGATGAGATGGAGCACCATCATCCAGGCGAGCACAAGAGCCGTGGAGAAATACCAGTAAGAAAGCTCCGTCACCCGGTAGTCGGCGCGGATCGCGACTTCGACATTCCCGGTTCCGAACCAGATGACCTGTGCGCCGAAAACAACGCCGACAAGAACGACGAAGTCCGTGATGCGCAGTCGACGAGCGTATGCGGGGCGCCAGTCACGCGGGGTCGGCATAGTGGGGATGGGAGAGGTGGAAGGCCGTTGCGGACCTGCGTCCGTCTGGCTCGCTGAGGATGCGACCGACGAATCGGTCGACAATAGTGCGAACCCTGCCTCTGACGTCACACCGCACCCCTCGTTCGGTACATCGCAGATACTCAGGCTACCTTCAGCGTGTGTCCAGTGTGTAAACGGCCGAAGCAATCCGCCACGTGAGCTGACGCGTCGCGAGCGCACCGCAAGCATGCAGAGTGCGCGACCTAGGATGTGCTGGTGCCCGAAGAGACTCGTCGATCCCGTAAACCGAAGCGACCGCTTCTCCGGAGTTTCCGGTTCTGGGTGCCTGTCGGCATCCTCGTCCTGATCGTCGCCGTCGGCGTCACCGGGGCTCTCATGGCGAAAGCCATCGCGGACCGTGCATTCGCTGCTCGCGACTCCCTGCAGACCGCCATCCCTCTCGCGTCGACGGCGAAGGAGCAGGTGCTCGCGAGCGATACCGCGGCGGCGCAAGCCACCGTCGCTCAGCTGCGGACCCTCACCGGTGAAGCAAAGGAGCAGGCCGACGGAGGATTGTGGCGGTTCGGGGAAGCTGTACCGGTCGTCGGCGCCAATCTGACGGCCGTGCGTGAAATCGCTGAAACGATCGACACGCTGGTTGTCGAGGCGCTCGAACCCGCGGCCGGGCTGAGTCTGTCGAGCCTTGCCCCCGTCGACGGTCGTATCGACGTCGCACAGCTCGATGTGGCGTCGGACATCCTCGATCAGGCCGCGATCGCTCTGAGCGAGGCACGCGCGACGGTCGACGGTATCGACAGATCGGCACTGATCGATCAGGTGTCGTCCGGCGTCGCGCAGCTGGATGACGCGTTGGCCGAGATCGAACCGGTGGTCGAGCCCGCGCAGAAGACGCTGGCGATCCTCCCGGGTATTCTGGGCGCCGAGGGAGCGCGTAACTATCTCGTGCTGGTTCAGAACAACGCCGAGTCGCGAGGCACGGGCGGAAACCCCGCATCGCTCGTCATGATCACGGCAGACAATGGCGCGATCTCGATCACGCAGCAAGCCTCGAGCACCGACTTCAACAACGGCCGGCCGAACCCGATCGTCGAACTCGACCCCGCTGTCCTCGCCCTCTACGGCGACAAGGTCGGGCGCTACATGCAGGATGTCACCACGACGCCGGACTTCCCCGACTCCGCCCGCATCATGGGCGCCTTCTGGGCCGAGGAGTTCGGTACGCCCATCGACGGCACGCTGTCGATCGACCCTGTCGCGCTGAGCTACATCATGAATGCGACCGGCCCCGTGACCTTGCCAACGGGCGAGGTGTTGGACGCGAGCAACGTCGTTTCGACGTTGCTCAGCGACGTCTATTACCGCTTCAACAGCGGTGTCGGCGTGATCGACAACCCGCGCCAGGACGCGTTCTTCGCTGTAGCGGCGGCGGCCGTCTTTGATTCCATCACCTCGGTGTCCAACCCGCGTGCCCTTGTCGATCAGGTCGCGCGCGCTGCCGAAGAGGGGCGCATCCTTTACGTGCCGACCTCTCCGGCGGAGGCGGAGATCATCTCGGGCAGCCGTATGACGGGCGCGCTGCCCGGGGACAACTCGCAGATGACGATGGTGGGCTCGTACGTGAATGACATCACCGAGGGCAAGTTGGACTATTACATGGACACGGCCGTGACGGTGTCGTCCGACGTGTGCAACGTCGCCGCTGGTGCCGCTCCAACTTTCACGGTGAACTCGTCGCTGACTTCGACTCTGCAGCCGGATGAGGTTGCTGATCTGCCACGTTACGTCTCGACGGCCCGCTTCTTTCCCAAGGGCGTCATCAGCACCGATCTCGTGCTCTACGGCCCGGTCGGCTCGACTTTCGCTTCAGCGACAGTCGACGGGAACGCCGTGGAAGCGACCCCGGTCGAACACCTCGGCCGCCCTGCGGTGAAGGTCAACGTCGTGAATGATCCGGCCTCCTCGCACACCGTCAGCGCGACGTTCACCGGCGTCGCAGACGCCGAGTACGGCCCGCTCGAGGCGTGGTACACCCCGATGGTGCGCGAGACTCCCGTGACGATCGATGCCCCGGGCTGCGCAGGCTGACGAGTTCGCTGCGACTTAGCAAGCCGAACGGTAGCGGTATGCGAACGAGCGAGGACGAAGGGGTGCGGCTGTCGCGTCGCGCATTTGTCCGGGGTGCCGTGGCGTTGGGTGCTGTGGCGGCCATACCGGCGCTCGCCCCGTCATCTCCCCTCCGCGAGTCATCGGCGCTGCCGTTGGTAGTCCCTTTTCCTTCCCCAGATCGTTTGCTGTTCGGTGAGAATGAGCAAGTCTTTGCCCAGTACCTCATGAGCGTCGTTCCCATGTCGAACGACATCATCGACTATGGGGATGACTTCGGATTCATGGGCGGAGGATGGTGGCGCCCGGAGGGGACCCATGACCCCCGCAATTCACGGATGATGGAACATGTGTCAACCTTGTCGTGGTTCTACGCCAACGAAAGGTCTTGGAACAGGCGCGGATTCGAATTGTACCGTGACCCGGCATTGCTGGCTCGACTGGAAGCGTCGGTTCGTTATTACACTGAAATGCAATTTGAGGATGGGACCTACCCGGAATACGGGGGTGAGTCTTCGTTAGCTGCGACAGCCTTCGGCCTCGTGGCGCAGTCGGACACGTACGAAATGCTTCGCACATCGGGAGCCGCTCGCGTTAGCTGTTCGCGGCTTGAGCGAAGCATCAAGCGCGCAGCCGTTTGGTTTATGAACACGGACGCGGCGCACTGGCAACCGCCAATAGGATACTTCAATCAGGTCGCTGCCGGGCTAGTTGGCGCACAGCGTGCACTGCAGGTGCTGGATTTCATGCCGATAGATCAGGCGATGATCAGCGAACGGATATCTTTCCTTTGCGATCACGGTGTCGCGGACGCGGGATTCCCCCACGAGCCGTTCGGGGTCGATTATGGATACAATTTCACGGTGGCGATGCCCGACCTGGCGTGGCTGTACCTCCAAACCCGGCACCCTGCGCTAGTTTCACTGGTTAAGAATTACACTGAGTTCATGCGCTACGCGGTCATTCCGGAGCCTCGGGGGGCGGAGCTGTCGCACGTTCCTGCTCTGCATAATCGGAATACCGTGAGCGGCCTGAGGCGCCCCGCAGATGATCTGGGCGACCGAGCCGCGCTGGCCAAGGTGTTCTTGACGGAAGTGCCTGACCTCGCGTTGTTTCTACCGACGCGCGAAGAAAAGAATGCCGCACGTGACGCCTTTCGCTCGGCAGCTGGGCCCATTCAGCCGCTCGCGAAGCCTCACACCTCGCCACGCACTTGGATGTATGGTTCGATCGCGCCGAAGGGACCTTACGCCTCGCATCGAAAGGCAGTCGAAGCCGCGCTCCCGCTGCTCACCAATCAGCGCTTCACCCGGCTGGAACAGGGTTCGGAGGGTGATTCCTACCTTTTCGTCCGGCGGCCCGCCTACTACATGGTCGGAGTCTTCGGGCATCGTCCTCCAGGTCTCTCCACTCGGCAACTGGGCACGCTATGGAGCCCGGCTATTGGAACTGTCCTTACGAGCACGAACGATCCTGGTCTTGCCGAGGGCTGGGACACCCTCGGGCCGGAGAGGGCTTTCTCAACACGAAGATCGAGTTCCCGCAGCCTTTACTTCGACGGCCGTACTTCGCATGCCCGCGGCATTGACTCTGCCGACGTCTCTCGAGTGGGCGGGCTCTTTATGCACCGTACCGTGTCGGACGCAGCGGGTTATGCGACCGCGTGGCGTCACTGGGATCGAGGACTCGGATTCACATTTTTCACCGACCGGGTGGGCGAGTGTACGCACTCACTTCCTTTGCTGCTGAAGGAGGGCGACACCGTCACATTCTCGGACGGGTCGGTTTTCGATGAAGGCGCTACCAGCGGCGTGGCGCTAGCGCGCAGCCTTGTGTTGGAGCGCGATGGGCACCGCGTGCTGTTCGCTTACGGAAACGAATCTCTTCCGACACGCATCGAACGAAGCCCGGCAAGAATCGCCGGTGGGAGCATCCATCGTGTCTCGATTATTTTCGAGAGGCAGCTTGATATTCAGATCATCTTCCTAGGCCGCCGCGACGAATCAGGGGTGACAGCCGAGGCGCATGCGAGCAATGCGGGCGAGGTGTCGGTGCGGGTGGTTCTCGACGAGCGGGTGGTCGACGCGTCGACCCGGGTGCGCGTCATCGGGACCGGTGTCACTTCTGACATCAGGGTGGGTGATAGCGGCTCAGGCTTCGGCATCGTTGAACGCACGTTCGCCCCGCCGGAAGTCCCCCAGACCATCAGCGTCGAGGTCTACCGGGGTGATGGGCGTCGCGTGTCGCGGTTCAGCGCATCGGTGGGGAGGACACTTGAAGCGCCGGGATCGCCGCCATGAACGTTTGGCGCGGCGACACTGATTCCTGATCCCGTCGACTTCGATCTCTAAGCGGGGGACGCCGGCCCGGCGCGGAACACGAGCCCGTGGTAGAAGCCGAACCGTGCGAGCACCACGATCACGATGCTGACGAGGTTCACGACGTTGACCGCGAAAGGACCCGCGGGGCGGCCCAGCAGACTGGAGGCGGCTTCGACGCCACCCCACACGATCAGGGCGCCCAGGACGGTGCAGACCGCGTTCACGATCACGAACAGCGTGATCTCCACCCACCGCCGTCTGCGCGCGCGATCTTTGAACGTCCACTGCCGGTTGCCGAAGTAGGCGTTCACGAGGGCTACGAGAGACGCCACGATCTTGGCGGCGACAGCGTCCCAGCCGAACGCCAGCAGCAGGATGTTGAACGTGACGATCTCGATCAGCGTGCTGATCCCACCGAC
This sequence comes from Microbacterium oleivorans, assembly GCF_013389665.1. NCBI lineage: Bacteria > Bacillati > Actinomycetota > Actinomycetes > Micrococcales > Microbacteriaceae > Microbacterium > Microbacterium oleivorans. Next base: position 2,332,900 of record NZ_CP058316.1, read on the forward strand.
GGTGAGGAAGCGGGCACTCAGGGCGGCAGCGCGCTTCACGCGGGGGGTCAGGGACATGGCTCGACTAGGCTACATGCGTTGTCCGCGCCCGGGACATCACCGGTAAGCACGGGGAGCCACGTGAGTTTCGAGCACATCGCCATCGTCATGCCCGCCTACAACGAAGCCGACGGCATCGCCGGCTTTCTGCAGGAGATCGTCGAGCACGTCACCCCGCTGTGCACCAGGGTCGACATCATCGTGGCGGACGACCGATCGACGGATGCGACCGCCGCGGTGGTCGCGCAGCTCGGGATCGACGGCGTCGAGGTGCAGACGCAGGCCGCGAACCGCGGTCACGGCCCCACCGCTCTCGCGGCGTACCGGGCCGGGCTCGCGACCGGCGCGTCGCTGATCGTCCACGTCGACGGGGACGGGCAGTTCGCCGGAGCGGACATCGCGCGCATCGTCGCCGTGTCGCGCGAACAGCGCGCCGAGGTCGTGCATGGTGTGCGACGCGGCCGAGAGGACCCGTGGTACCGCCGTGTGCTGAGCGCGGGGCTGCGGCTGCTCGTGCGCCCCTTCGCGGGGCGCGGCATCCCCGACATCAACACTCCGCTGCGCGCCTACCAGCCGGCGGCGCTGGAGACCCTGGTCGACGCCGTCGGGCCCGATGCGCTCGTGCCGCACGTGCACTTCTCGCTCGCTGAGGCCCGCAGCCGGATGCGCGTCCGCTACATCGCCGTGCGCAGCCTCCCGCGCCGCGGAGCCGAGAGCACCGGCACGATGTGGGGGGCCACCGGACAGCCGGTGCTGCCGCCCCGACGCTTGCGTACGTTCGCCCGCGACGCGCTCGTCGAGCTGTGGCGCCTGTCGCTGCGCCCATCGGCACCGATGCGCGCGATGAGCGAACCGGTGCGACGGGGAGCCTGAGGATGACGCGTCCGGTGCGGTCCGTCGCGTTCTGGATCATCGCTGTCGCGCTCGTGGTCGCGCACGGCATCGTGCTGTGGCAGAGCGTCGCGGCGACGCGGGTGTGGGAGGACGAAGCGTTCAACCTCACCGTTCCGGTGAACCTGCTCAGCGGCCTCGGGTACACCAGCGACGGCACGCTGTCGGGCAGTGAGCTCGTGCCGTTCGATGCCCGGATCTCGACCGGCCCCGTCGTTCTGCTTCCGATCGCGGCGGTCCTCGCGACGGGAGTCGACCTCGTCGTCGGTGCTCGACTGGTGCCCGCCGCCTTCTTCATCGCGCTCCTCGCGGCGCTCGCTATGCTCGGTCACCGTATCGGCGGGCGGTGGGCCGCACTGGTCGCGCTGGCCGTTCCGCTGGCGTTCACCGCCGCTGCATTGCCGTCGCCCATCCAAGGCCCCGCGGACGTGCTCGGTGAGGTGCCCGCTGCAGCGCTCCTCGCCTGGGGGCTCGTGGCGCTCCGGAAGCGGCCCTGGCTGGCGGGCCTGCTCGTCGGGCTGGCGCTCCAGGCCAAGTACATCTCGCTCCTCGCGCTGCCGGCCTTCGTCGTCGCCGTGCTGGTGCTGCAGTACCGCGAGACGTGGCTCCGACGTCTGCGCGCGCTGATCGTTCCCGCGCTGTTCGTTGCCGTCCCGACGGTGGTCATCGAGATCTACGCCCTCATCTCCCTCGGACCGGCCGCATTCGTCGACCACTTGCGGGCCACCCGGGACTTCATCCGCAGCGGCGGGCAGGTGGCGCACACCACCCTGCCCGAGAAGCTGACCACCCTGGCCGCGTCGTGGCACCTGCCGGCCGGTGTGGTCATCGCGGCCGTCATCGTCGCGATCGCGGTGCTCGTCGCCGGGCTGCTGCTGCGATTCCCGCCGCGCCGCACCGACCGGTTCTGGGCATCGGTCGTCGGCGACCCGCGGGCGCATCTCGCGGTCGCCGCCGTCCTCGGATTCGGGGCCTTCGTCGGCTGGTGGTCGACGGCGGGACACCTGCCGCTGTGGGTGCGGCATCCCGCGCCGGGGATTCTCGCGTTCGCTCCCGTGCTCGTCGCGTGCCTCGTTCCCGCACTCCGGCAGCTGTGGCGTTCGGGCGTGCCCGCGCGCGCGGCATCCGCGGTCGTCTCGGCTGCGCTGGTCGCGTGCCTGGCGGTGCCAGCGGTGAGTGCCGTCATCACGGCCCTCAGCCGCGACGGCGCGGAGCTCGCTCAGCAGCGCGCTCAGGCAGCGGCGGTCGCGTCACTCGACGCCGACTGGGTCGCGACGCACTGGGGCGGTCTCGTGGCCGTGGTGGTGATGTCGGGCTCGCACGTCGGGCTGCTCGACGCCCCTCCCGAGAACATCGCGGGGTACCCGCGGCTCGAGCCCGGGGGAGCGGAGCTTTGCGGCACCGCTGCGCCGCTCGCCGAGGCGCCCGGCATCGTTGTCTGCCCCGGAAGCTGACCGGGGCAGACACCGCCGGGAACGACGAAGCCCGCGCCGCCGTGAGGCGACGCGGGCTCGATCGTTGATAGCGGCCGTTGCTAGCTGCGGCGGGCTCCGGTGGTCTCACCGCGACCGGCGCGGCGCTTCTCCTTCGCCTCGGCGCGGCTCAGCTGAACCGGCGCCTGATCGACGACGTGGGTGGAACCGTACGTGTACGCGCCGTAGCCGTAGCTGTCGGGGCCCTTGGTGGGGAGCATGGTCACGACGACACCGAGCAGCGTGCCGCCGGCGGTGTCGAGGGTGCGGAAGGCGCCCTGAAGCTCCTGCTTCTTCGTGCGGCCCGAGGCGGCGACCATGATCACGCCGCGTGTCTTCTTGCTCAGGACGGCGGCGTCGGTGACGAGCAGCAACGGCGGAGCGTCGACGAGGACGTAGTCGAAGTGCTCGGTGAGCGAAGCGAGCACGTTGTCCATCGAGGTCGAGCCGAGGAGCTCGCTCGGGTTCGGCGGCACGGGGCCGCTGGGCAGCACGAAGAGCTGGTTCGCGCCCCACTTCTGCAGTGCGTCGACCAGCGGAACTCGGCCGATGATGACGTCGGTGAGACCCACGCCGCCCTCGATGCCCATGTAGTCGGCCACGCGCGGCAGGCGCAGGTCGCCGTCGACGAGAGCGACGCGGGCGCCGGTCTCGGCCAACGCGATCGCGAGGTTGGCCGTCGTGGTCGACTTGCCCTCGCCCGGTCCCGCGCTCGAGACGACGAAGCTCCGCGGGCCGTCTTCGACGTTGAGGAACTGCAGGTTCGTACGCAGCGTGCGGAACGACTCGGCCCGAGGGCTCCGCGGATCGGCGTGCACGATGAGCGGACGCTTCGACGCCTCGCTGTCGAACGCGATACCGCCGAGCATGGGCTTGTCGGTGAGCTGCTCCAGGTCGTGCAGCGTGTGGATACGGGTGTCGAGCACCGATCGCAGGACGGCGAAGCCGACCCCGAGGGCCAGCCCCAGGAGGGCGCCGATCGCGATGTAGAGGGGAATGTTGGGGCTCGAAGGCGACTCGGGGGCCGTCGCGAGCTGGGTGACCGTCACCTGAACGGGGCTGACGCCCTGGCCGTCGGCCGGTCGCTCGATGGTGTTCTGGACGGCGGTCGTGAAGCTCTCTGCCGTCGCGTTGGCGATGCGGGCAGCCAGCTCGGGATCGGTGTCGGTGACGCCGATGTTGATGAGGACCGTGTTGACCGGCGTCGTCGCCGTGATGCGGGACGCGAGCTGCGCAGACGACTGCTCGAGCCCGAGCTCGTCGATGACCGGATCGAGAACGAGCGAGGTGGGGATGACGTCGACGTAGCTCGTCACCATCTGCCGAGCGAATGTCGTTCCCTGAACGAGCTCGCCGGTCGCGGCCCCCTCGGTGCGGACGGAGACGTAGAGGCTCGTCGATGCTTCGTAGCGCGGCGTCTGCAGCAGGGCATAAGCGGCACCGGCGCCGGTACCCACGATCAGCAGAGCGAGCAGGAGGATCCAGTTCCTGTGCAGGATGCGCAGGTAATCGCGGAGTTCCACGTGGTAATTCCCCCTATAGGTGTCCGGGTCGACGGCTCTGTCATTGTTCCACACGGCTTAGGGTGGCCTCGCCACGCGCCGATTATCGCTGGTCAGTCGCTTTTCGACACGTATGCGTAAACGCCGTACGACGTCTTATCCGCGCCGGCGGTGGGGAGCATCGTCACGACGCTGCCGGCGATGCGCGACCCCGCCGTCTCGATGTTCGTGACGGCCGAGGCGAGCCGCGTGCGTGTCGTGCCGCCCGCGGCGGCGACCAGGATGACACCGTCGACGGCGCGGCCGACCACGGCGGCGTCGGTCACGGCGAGCACCGGAGGAGCATCGATGATCACGACGTCGAAGGCGATACGCAGCTCATCGAGCAAGTTCGTCATCGAAGTCGAACCAAGCAGTTCCGCGGGGTTCGGCGGCACCGCGCCCGACGGCAGGATGAAGAGCGTCCCCTGCCCCCACCGCTGCAGAACATCGAGCAGGCTCGCGCGTCCGACGAGCACGTCGGAGAGGCCGACGCCACCCTCGATGCCGAAGTACTCGGCGGTCTTCGGACGCCGAAGATCGGCGTCGACGAGAACGACCTTCGCGCCGGTCTCAGCGAACGCGAGAGCGAGGTTCGCCGCGGTCGTGGACTTGCCCTCCGACGGGTTGGCGCTCGTGACGACGAAAGCGAGCGGACCGCCACTCGTTGTGAGGAACTGAACATTCGTGCGGAGCGCGCGGAACGCCTCGGCCCGGGGGTCTCGCGCGGACGCCGCGACGATGAGGGGGCGCTTCTTGGATTCGGGGTCGAGCGCGATGCCACCGAGGAGGGGCGCGGGCACGATCTTCTCGACGTCCTCGACGGTGCGGATGCGGGTGTCGGCGAGGGCTCGCACGATCGCGATGGCGACGCCGATCGCGAGGCCGACGAGACCACCGAGAGCGAGCGACAGGCGCAGGTTCGGCGCGGCCGGGTCGACGGGAACCTGAGCGGGCTGCACCGTCTCGACGCGCACCGGGCTCGGACGCTCCGCGGTGGAGCGTTCCAGCTGCTCGGCCACGACGGTCGTGAAGCTGTCTGCGATGGCATTCGCGATGCGCGCGGCGCCCTCGGGGCCGGGGTCGGAGACCGTGATCGAGATGACCACCGTGTTCTGGCCGGCCGAGACGGAGACGCGGTCAGCCAGCTCATCGGCGGTCTCATCGAGCCCGAGCTCATCGATCACCGGGTCGAGCACGAGCGCGGTCGGGATCACGTTGACGTAGCTCTGCACGGCCTGGCGGGCGAAGTCGGTTCCCTGGCGCAGTTCGTTGTTCGTTGCGCCGCCGGCGGACTGCGTCGCGACGAAGAGCTGCGTCGAGGCGTCGTAACGCGGCGGCGTGACCAACGCCGACGCCGCGCCGGCAGCGAGGCCGATCAGCGTGGTCGCGATGATCAGCACGATGTTGCGGCGCAGGATGCGGATGTAGTCGCGGAGTTCCACGGTTCTCCTGTCGTCGGTGTCGCCGGGTATCCTTTCACGAGACCAGCCGCTCCACCGACACCCGCGCGCCTTCCCGAGCGCCAGAGTCCGAGTCCGAGGCCCCTCTTCATGAACTCTCTCGCCGATCTCTTCACCGACGATCGCCGCTCGAGCGACGACTCTGCGCGGGTCATGGATGCGGTCGTCGACGACCGCCGCCTCGCTGCGCTCGTCGGCCCTCCGCTCGTGCAGCAGACGGCGCCGAGGCGCGTCGACGAGGCCGCTCGTCTGACCGCTCTCGTAGACGAGGCGGCACGATCGGCCTCGCCGGTTCAGATCGCGGGTGCCGGCGGCGCCCCGAAGATGCCGAAGCGCGGCCACAAACGCACCGACTGGCTCAACGTCTCGTTCGCGGTGCTGGCGGTCGCCGTGGTCGCGGTCGTCGGCGTGTTCGGCGGCATCCAGCTCGCCAACGCCAGCCCCGCGGCATCCGCGCTGCGTGCCCTGTCGGTCGACGAGGCGTCGCTCGCCAACGGTGAGCAGGCGATCCAGTCGGGCGCTTCCCGGATCGACACCCTCGTCACCGAGGCGCGCACCGAAGCCGACTCCGTCGAGCCGGCTCTCACCGCGATCGAGGGCTACGTCGACGAGCCCGCGCGCGGCGCGGCGGTACAGGCAGTAGCCGACCTGCGAGCCGGCCTCGACGCGGTCGAGCCGCCGGCGATGCCCGAGCCGTACGCGCGCCCCGCCGGTCTGAACACCGACGATCTGGCCGAGGTCGGCGCGCAGATCGACGTCGTGCGCGAGCGCTCGGACGCGATCACCGGCTTGACCGAAGAGGTGCGCACGGTGCGGGGGCAGGTCGTCGCACTGCGCGATGCCTTCGTCGCGTCGATGGCTGCACTCGGCGCCACCTTCCCGACCGCGGCCGAGGCCGAGATCGAGGAATACGGCCAGGCCGACCAGTCATTCATCGACGCGGTCAGCGCCGCAGCTGCAGCCGTTCCCGCAGCCCAGGCGGCCGGTGGGCTCGGCGTCGCCGAGATGACCGCCTACCCCGCGCTGGTCGACGCCCTGCGCCTCGACCACGAGCGCGCGATCGCCGAGATCCTCGCCGAGCGCGAGGCGGAGCGCGAGAACGCCAACAACAACAGTGGCGGAGGGTTCACGAACCCCGGCACCGGCGGTGGCGGGAACACCGGTGGCGGCACCGGCGGTGACACGGACCCAGGCACGGATCCGGGCACGGACCCTGGCACGGACCCGGGCACGGACCCTGGCACGGACCCGGGCACGGGCCCGGGCACGGGCCCGGGTACGGACCCAGGTACGGACCCAGGCACGGAGCCGGGAACGGGCGGCGGCGAGACGCCGACGCCCGGGGAGGGCTGACCGCCTCCGCGGCCCCGACAGGGCGGGACCCCGACGGGCCGCGGCCCCGGCTCAGGCCGGGGCGACCGCCAGGCGGACGACGCGGACGACCTCGTCGACGGCGGGAACGAGCTGCGAGCCCGAGAGCTGGTAGGTGTTCCACGACCGGCGGTAGGGGTCGATCACGTCGTCGTCGTCGGGCGACTCGGGCGGAAGCGCCATGCCGCGGTGCGAGGCGACGGCGGCGACGACGGCCCGGAGGCGAGCCGAGGGGTCGGTGCCCGCGGCATCCGCTGCCGAGCGCAGCTCGTCGTCGGTGGCGTCGGAGGCGAGACGGGCGAACTCCCGCACCGTGAACGCTGCGCGCAGCCGGCTGGGTGCCAGCTCGACGATGCTGCGACGGTGCTCGCGCGCCATGGCGAGGATGAGGTCGGGAGACGACAGCCGAGCCGGCGAGATGAGCTGGGAGCGGTGCGCGCTCGACATGTCGGCGCTCACGCCGTTCTCGGCCGCCAGGCGCTGCGCGTCGTCGGGCATCGGCGCCCCGCCCATGTCGTACGTGCCGCCGCTCGTCACGGTGCCCGGCAGATCGGCCAGGCGCGTGCGGAGCAGCTGCTCGGCGAGGGGTGAGCGGCACACGTTTCCGGTGCAGACGGTCATGATCTCGAACATCGGGAGCTCTTTCCGTCGGGGGTGAACGACCCCGTCAGCCTAGCCGCCGCGCCGTGAGCGACCGCTGTGCGCAGGCGGCGCGGGCACCGAGCGGCGGGGGATGGAATGATCGGAGAGTGACGGCGCCCAAGTATCGCGAACTCGCTGACATGATCCTCAGCGAGATCGCCGGCGCCCCGGTCGGCACCCCGACCCTCAGCGAGCGGCAGCTGGCCGACCAGACCGGTGTCTCGCGCATGACGGCCCGCAGGGCCATCGACGAGCTCGTACGGCAGGGGCTCCTCACCCGCGAGGTCGGTCGAGGCACCTTCGTCGCCCGCCGCGTGGTGACGGTGCCGCTGCAGCTCACCAGCTTCACCGAGGACATGCGCGCCCGGGGATACGAGCCGTCGAGCCGGGTCCTGGGCTTCGAGACCGCCCCGGCCGGCGACCAGGCCGCCGCGGTGTTCGGCATCGAGCCCGCCGACAGCATGATCGTGCTCTCGCGGCTGCGCCTGGCCGACGGTATCCCGATGGCCATCGAGCGCAGCCACCTCCGGGCCGCGGCCTTTCCGGGACTGGATTCCTACGACTTCTCGCACGACTCGCTCTACAGCGTGCTGACCGAACGCTACGGCGTGCTCTTCGACGCCGGCGAGCAGGTGATCCGCGCGGGCATCGTGCACGACGAGGATGCCGCGACGCTCGGGGTTCCGACGGGGGCGCCGGTGCTCGAGCTCATCCGCACCTCGGAGTCGCACGGCCGGGTCGTCGAATGGACCACCTCGACGTACCCGGCCGCGCGCCTGGAGCTCTCGGCCCGGATCGCGCCGGCTACAGCTCCGGGATCCGAGCCGCGAAGCGCTCTACGAGTGCGGCGTTGACGCCGTCGTTGCCGGCGACGTTCGCGCTGCGCCACCGCGGCGCCTCGGGCGCGAGGTCGAAGACCTGACGCAGCACCTGCGTCCACACCGCGTTGGTCGCGAGGCTCGATACCGGAGCGGTGACCGGATTCTCGGCCGGCCAGGTGGCGTCACCCGGTGGCACCGTCGTGTCGATCACGATGTCGGCGACCTCGACGAGGCGCTCGCTCGCGCGTCGCGGCGCCGCTTCGCCCGCCCGCAGCGACGTGATCGCGACGACCGTGGCTCCGGCATCCCGGCCCGCAGCGGCGACCTCGACGGGGAACGGATTGGTGCCCGAGTTCGAGAACACCACGACGGTGTCGTCGGCCCCGATGCCCGCGGCCGCGGCGGCCTCGGCCCCGAGCCCGACCTCGCGCTCGGCCGCGGTCGCCGCGAGCGCGCCGTGCAGCGGCAGCACCCGCGGGTGCCAGATCGGCCGGACGAAGGCCAGGCCGCCGGCGCGGAAGAAGGTCTCGAGGACGGCCGCGAGCGAGTGCCCGGCACCCGTGGGGCGAACGAGACCATCGGATGCCGCGGTGGCCGCGATCGCGCGTGCGGTGCGATCGATCGCGTCGGCGTTGCGGTCGAGGACGTCGTCGACGTACGCACCGAGCCCCAGCATCACAGCCATCCCTTTTCGACGAGCGCCGCGCGAAGCTGCTCGCGCACGTGCGCGACATCCACGAACTGCATCACCTCGACGCGGACCGGTGCGATGTCGGGGACCTCCGAGAGGTACGAGGGCTGACCGATGACGACATCGGAGTGCCGGCCGCGCGCCGAGCCGATGTCGGCGTTGTCGACCGTGGCCGTGACGCCCAACTGGTCGAGGGCGCGCTGCGCGGTGGTCCGCAGGATCAGGCTCGATCCCATGCCCGCGCCGCAGACCGCGAGCACGTTGAGCGTCGCCGGCCGGTCGGTCACCGCCGTGACAGGAGACGCGGTGGCAGCAGTGGTGGTCGTGGTGGTGGCGGTGGTGCCGGTGGCAGAGGTGGCCGTGCTGCCGGCCGGGGTGCTCGCATCGGGCGCGGGCCTGCCGGTGGCGGCATCCGATGCGGCAGTGCTGTCGACCCGCGGGGTGCGTCGCCCGACGAGCACGAGCACCAGTGCGGTCACGGCCACGACGACGGCGGCGATGATCCACAGGGCCGCCGTGCTGCCGAGGGGAGCGAGCAGGGTGCCGATGCCGACCAGAGCCCAGCCGACGACGAACCAGTCGGAGTCGGCGAGCGTGGCCAGCTGCGGCGCGGTGTCGCCCCACACGCCCCAGCCGATCCACTGGCCCACGGCGAGGACGACGCCGTTGAGCACGCCGCCGAAGACGGCACCGCGCCAGCCGGCGACGGCGTTTCCGAACACGCCGCCCGCGCCGCCGCCGAAGAACAGCATGATCATCGGCGGCACGAGCACGAACCACCCCGCCCCGGCGAAGACGACCATGAGCACGAGGAAGGTCACCGTCGAGGCGAGGAAGCCGATCATGACCGCGGTGGGGGCCCGTGTGAAGGTCACCGGCAGGTCGAGGGCCGGCTTCGCGCCGGGGAGCACCCGCTCGGAGAGGCCCTTGAACGCGGGAACGATCTCGGAGAGGAACATGCGCACGCCGAAGAGCAGGATCGCGATGCCGGCGGCGAACCGCAGCGCCTGCAGCAGCGCCCACACCCAGGGAAGCACGGTGGCGTCGCCCATCTGCTCGCGCACCACGGCGCCGTCGGCGAAGAGGATCGCGATCAGCATGATCACGCCGATGACGAACGCGGTCGAGACGTTGATGTCCTTGAAGAACGACAGGGCGCGGGGGAGTTTGAGCTGCTCGGAGTCGTGCTTGCGCGGGTCGCCGAGCCGGAGCGCCTTGGCGCCGTACCCCGCGGCGATCGCGATGGTCGAGTCGGTGTGCGCGAGGCCCACCTCGTCGTCGCCCATCACGCGGCGCATGAGCGGCGCCGTCCACAGCGGCTGGAGCACCCAGTAGCAGCCGATCAGCAGCGAGCCGACGCCCGCCAGCACCCACCGGTTCACGTCGCCGAACGCCTCGACGAGGCTCGCGGCGATGACCACGCTCATCCAGTACATGAGGTGTCCGGTGAGGTAGACGAACCGCGCGGCGCGGAAGATGCGCACGAGCACGAGGTGCACGACGAACCCGCCCGCGATGATCAGCGGGACCACCGAGCCCTGACCCGCGGTGAACTCGCTCAGGGTGGTGTCGGCCGCCGGGGGCTCGAGCCCCATCGCGCTGGCGACGATCACCTGGAAGCTGGCGAGGCCGCCGGTGAAGATCTCGACGCCGATGTTGAGCACCACGACGCCGATCGTCGCGCGCAGGCCCCCGGCGACGACCTGCTCGACGGGTTTGTGCTGCAGCGCCAGGCCGACGATCGCGATGATGCCGATGAGCACGGCGACCTGACTGAACAGGTTGTTGGTGATGACCTCGATGAGGTCTTCGAAAGATGACATCGGGCTCCGGTCTCGGGAGGGGTGGGGTCGGGTACCGGCAATGGTATAGCCCAATTGCTTCCATTGCGAGACATGATGCGTCGCTCGCCGGGGACTCGCGCCGTTCGCCTGGGACTCGCGCCGTTCGCCTGGGACTCGTGTCGCTCGCCTGGGACTCGCGCCGTTCGCCTGGCAGGTCGTGCCCCTTCCGCTCGCGGGAGGCGGCGGCACCTGCCAGGCGAACGATCCGTCGCGTGGCGGGCCGCCCCGGCTAACGGGCGCCGGTGCTCGACGGGGATGGGTTGATCACGCGCTCGCGCGGACGGTGATGTCACCGCCGCGATAGGTGAGCTCGAGAAACGTGTCGGCGGGAAAGCGGGCCCGCGCGGCCTCCGGCGAGCTGTCGGTGACGGGTACGAGCGTCGTGACGCCGAGCTCGACCGACGCGCAGGTTCCCTCCCAGTAGCGCCCCGTCTGCGAGGCCACGAGGCACGATTCCGCGACGCCGTCGCGGTCGCGCGTGCAGGCCGACACCTCGATACCGAACAGGTCTTCGTAACGCACGAGCGGGCCGAACAGCTCCCCCGTCTCGTCCTGCGGTGCTGCCTCGGAGTCGGGGGAGAGGACCGCGACCTGACGTGGGTCGAAGCGGGCGATCGCCCACGTCGTCGCCGATGATGCGCCGGCGACCGCCGACAGGGCGACGACCGCGGCGGCCACCCGGAGCGTGCGCCGTGGGCGACGGCCACCATCGGCGACGCCCGCGTCCTCGGCGCCGGTCTCCGCATCGTCTCCGTCGTCGTCCCCGTCGTCGGCACCGTCGTCCGCGTCGATCCAGACGTCGTCTTCCTCGGCCCCGGACGAGGCGGCGTCACTGCGGCGCCCGGCTCCGGCCGCAGGGGACTCGAAGGCCGGCGGCTCGGGCGTCTCGGGCGTCTCGGGTGCTTCGCGCGTTCGGCCCGCTCGGCTGATGCGGCGCTGCTCCTGCAGCCGGCGCAAGCGGAGCATCGCCGCGGGGTCGGTCTCGATGTCCGCGTGCGGCCCGTAGGCCCGCTCCTCGAGTTCTGCCAGCTCTCGATCGCGACCATCAGACACCAGCGCATCGTGTCATATCGCCGCTGCGGGTGTCGCGTCGAGCCGGCGGGTGGCGTTCGGGCGGGCCGACGAGCGAGCATGGGGGGCATGGAACGCGACGACGATTCCCCCCAGCTCGGACACGTCACCGTCGATCGGCGGGCGCTGGACGAACCCGGGATGCCGCTGCGCGAGCTCGCGGCATCGCTCGGTCTGACCGTCGACGAAGACGACGCGGCCGATGCTCCGGGCGACGGCTGGCGGATGCTGCGGCGCGACGGCGACGTCGTCATGCTGGGCACGCCCGCCGCATCCGCGGGCGACTGGCATCTCGCGCAGGCCGGGCTGTCGGAGCCGCAGCCGATGCTCTCGGTGCACGGCGACCCGCTGCGGCTGCGCCCGAGCCGCGCCGAGCGGCGGTGGGGACTCGAGCTGCGGTGGCCCCCGCTCATGACGGCCGACGACCGGGACGCAACGGATTTCGTCGTCGACATCGTCAACGTCGGCGCCCGGCGGTGGGTGCCCGACGGTGACAGCTTCCTCGTGATGGGCGGCATCGTCACGTCGGATGAGCAGGAGTTCAGCTTCGCCTACATGGACTCGGGGATGCCGGCGGCGGTGCCGCTCGATCCCGGCGAGTATGCGCGGACCCGGGTGGGGCTGGGCGGGGACGTGTGGCGCGGCCTCGACCCGGGGTCGTACCGGCTGCGCGCCGTGCTGGTCGAGCTCGGCCTGCACGCCGAGCCCCTGACCATCACCGTCACCGCGGAGCAGATCGATCGGGCCCGCGCCTCGGCGCGGCGGCCCGCGCGCGTGCGCCGAGACGAGCGTCGCTGGCTGGAGCAGCAGATCGCGGAATGCCGGGCCGCGATCGCCGCGCGCGAGGTGCTGCCCTCCGTCGCGGAGATCGTGAGGAGCGAGCCGTCGTCGCAGGGCGCTGTCGATCGCATCGCCGAGCTGCTCTCGTGCGACCTCGACGCGGCGCGCGGGGTCTATCAGCTGCCTCTCGGGATGATCGGGGCCGGTCAGCCGGAGGAGCGCCTCGCGTCGCTCATGCGGCGCCTCGCAGAACTGTGACGGCGGCCGCCGCGCCGGCACGCGGCATCCCGTCTCTGCGCCTGACAGACTGAGCGCGACCAGGAGGACCGCGAATGTCTGCAGACACCCTGCTCGATGAAGCGCGGGCGGCTTGGCGACGTCGCGAGACGGAGCCCGCGCTGCGCGCGGCGCTCGCCGCCCACCGAGCGAGCGACCCCCGGGGCCTTCCGCTCGCCTGCTCCATCGCGCTGCGGGGCTATCGGACAGAGCTGCTCGACGCCTCCTCCGACGAGATCACGGCACTGCCGGGCGGGATGCTGCGCGACGGCGTGCTCGCGATGCGGCGGGTCCGCGACGGCGACCTCGACGCGGCCGTCGCGAGCATCGTCGCGATGGCGGAGGGCGCGCCGATCGACACCCTGCCCGATCCGCTGGAGGGGGAGGAGGGGATGCTGCTGCCGCTGCTGTGCGCGTACCTCGCCACGGGCGGCGTGGCGTCGGCCTCGTGGGCGCACGCCCGGCGGTGCATCGACGCGGCGCGGGCGGTGATGGCCGCGGCATCCGTCGAGGGGCGGCGACCGCGTGTGCCCGAGCACGTGCCGTTCGACCTGCTGGGGCTCGATGCGCTCGTCGAACTGCACGCCGGGTCGGGCACGAGGGCTCGGGATGCCCTCGTGGAGACGATCGCACCGTTGCGGGTGCGCAACAACCTGTCGTCGGAGCACGCGCTCGCGCTGGTCTGCCTCGGGAGCGTCGAGCACACGTCCGGCAGGCTCGGCGAGGCGGCGCTCAACCTCGCGCGGGGAGCCCGGCTGACCCCGTCCTGGCGCCCGGGCGTGCGAGTGCACGCCGAGGTCGAGCTCGCGTTCGTGCGCGTGCGCCAGGGAAGATGGAACGACGCCGCGGCTGTCGTGCGTTCGACCATCGCGCCCGTCGAGTCGGTCGAGCACGACTGGCTCGAGCCGCAGGCGCTCGCGATGCACGGCCTGCTGTCGGCGCTGCGCGGTGAGCTCGACGCGAGCCGTCCGGTGCTCGAGCATGCCGAAGAGCTCTGCCGGCAGACGCCCGTGCTCCTCGGCCGGACGGTGCTGACGCACGCGCGCATCCTGACCGCCATCACCCGCGCCGACTGGCCCGAGCTGCGCGCCGCGCTCGACGACACCGCCGAGCCGGGGTACCGGCATCCCTATCGCCCCGAGGAGTGGCGAACGCTCACGCTCCTGGCCGCGTGGCACCTCGGGCGGATCGACGAGTTCCGCCGTGGCGTGGACGCCTGGGGCGAACAGCCCGGGGCGACCGAGACCGCCTATTACTGGGCTTTCGTCTCGATCCTCGCCGAGTACGACGAGCGCCTTGCCGAGGCCGCGGACGCCGTGCGGGAGTCGCTCGCCCGTCTCTCGCTCGACGACGACCCGCTCGGGCGCGTGTGGGTCCGGGTCGTCGCCGGCATCTACGTCAGTCGTTTCGGCTCGCGCGGCAGACCCGATCCGCTGCGGGCGCTCGACGTCTACGAGGGTGCCAGTGCCGAGCTGAAGGCCCTCGGCGCGGCCGGCCTCGCGGCGCGGTACGACGCCGTGGTGGCCGAGACGACGGCCGAGCTGCTGCGCGACAACGGCGGCGAGGACCCCGCGACCCGGCTGACCGATCAGCAGCGCAAGGTCGCCCGGGCGGTGGCCCAGGGCTACACGAGCGGCGAGATCGCCGGCATCCTGCATCTGTCGACGCGCACCGTCGACTATCACGTGGCGAACATCATGCGCCGGCTCGGCGTCTCGAGTCGGCGCGAGATCGTGCGCGTTCTCGCGGGTCGCTAGACCGGACGGCAGGCTTGTCGGACATCTCTAGCTATATAGAGATAGGATGCCGGCATGCAACCCCTGCGGCGGATCACGCCGGCCACCGTCGACGTGCTCCGCGTGCTGATCGGAGAACCCGGCCCGGTGTGGGGCCTCCTCGTGATCGGGCGGACGGATCGGCCCGCCGGCAGCGTCTATCCGATTCTCGAGCGACTCGAATCGCTCGACTGGGTGAGGTCCGAGTGGGAGACCGACGCCGCCCGCAGCGGGCCGCGGCGACGCTTCTACGCCCTGACGGACGAGGGCATCCCGGCCGCTCGAGCGGCGGTCGCCGCCTTCGAGCTGCGCGCGCAGCGTCGAGAGGCGGCCCGCTCCCGCGGTGCGGATGCCGGAGCCGGCGCGGCGGTCACGGGCGGCGCCACGGGAGTCGTGGCCACGGCCCTCGGGGCGCCGCGCCTGGACGGGGTCCCGTCATGAGCGTCGACCTGCTGCTCCGCGCGTTCGCGCGGACGATGCCCGCCGCTTCGCGGGACCGCTACCTCGAGCAGTGGCGAGCGGATGCCGCCGGGGCAGAGGACGCGGGGCTCCGACGAGGGGACGTCGTCCGCGGCGCTCTGGCCGTGGTTGCGACGGCGGACCGGGATGCCCCGCGACTGACCGGCGAGCCGCGCGGCGCTGCCCCGCGGCGGCTGAGTCGCCGCGGGGTGTCGGTCGCGCTCGCCGCCGCGGTGCTCGCGGCGGCGCTGTGGGTGACCGGGGGACGGGACCTCGATTCCGCGGTCCGTCTCGACCCGGGGTTCGCGGCCGGCATCGACGCCGCGCGCGTGGCGCTGGAGGCGCTCGCCGGGTGCGGGATCGCGCTCGCCGCCGCCTACGTGATCGGCGCCGCCGTGGTCTCGCGCCGCGCGATCGCGCGCATCGCATTCGGTTCGGCCGCGCTCGGACTGCTCATGCTGATGGTCGCGACGATCTGGTCGGATGCCGCCGCCGTCTCGCCCCTCGCCCTCGGACTGGCGGTGGGCGGGATCGCGGTGGGTCTGGCCGCCGCATGGCGGTCCACGGCGCTCGCGCTGGTGCCGCGGTCGGCGCCGGTGCGTGAGCGCTGGCCGCTCGCCGTGCTCGGGGTGACCGCCGTCGCGTCGCTGATCGCGCTCGGCGCGGTCGACACCCTGGTGTGGAACCCTCGCGCGAAGGTGCCGGGCCTGACCATCGGCGAGATCTACGACGAGATGATCGCGGCCGACGGGTTCTCACCCGCCTTCGCCGCCGCTCACGTCGCGGCCTGGGCGGCGATCTGGCTGCTGGCCTCGCTCTTCGTGGCGGTGTTCGCGCTCTCACCGGCCGGTGCGTGGCTGACGCCGCGCCGCCTCGGCATCCTCTTCCTCACGATCGTCGGGGCGGCCCTGTTCTTCCGGCTGTTCGCGGGTTTCTCGATCGGGATGTCGTTGGCCGACACGTTCTGGACATCGGGGGCCGACGAGTCGCCGCTGTCATTGGTGTTCCAGCTGGTGGGGCCGTCGGCCGTCGCCGTCGCGGCGATCCTCTTCGGGTGGGCGCCGGCGGCCCGCGAGCAGGCGGAGCCGGTCCCGGCGACCTGACCGCGCTCGGGGTCAGGCGGCTTCGGCGGCGCGGCGCATCCGCGACAGGAAGTCCACGAGCACCGACGCCGACCCGGCGGGCATGTCGGCGATGACGTCCTCGACGCGGTGCTGGACCTCCGAACCCGAGCGGCGCAGTCCCTCCATCGGCCGATCGCCGAGCGTCACGAAGACCTTGCGACGGTCGGAGGGATGCGGCTCGCGTCGCAGGTAGCCCGAGCGCTCGAGCCGGTCGAGCATCGCGGTGGTGCTGGCCGAGGAGATGCCGAGCTCGCGGGTGATGTTCGACGGGGTGAGGGCGACCTCGCGGTCCTGCGCCTCGATGAGCTTCTCGAGCGCGAGCAGGTCGTTCTCGCACACGAGCATCGAGTCGCGCAGCCTCAGGCGGATCGCGCCCTCCGCGGCCTCGTAGGCCCACAGCGCATCGAGGACGGCCGACGCCGACGAGGTCTCACCCTGCAGTGTCATGCACTCTCCCGCGTTCGGTCGTCCGAGCCCCAGTCTTGCGGAGCGGTACCGCGAAGGGGAGCTCTTCCCGTGGGAGCGCTCACCTGGTATGGCGACGGGCGCACCGGGTGCCCGCACGATGGCGCGGATAGGGTCGAGGGGCGCCCCGTTGCGCTGCGGTCGCCGGCGGGCGATCGGCATCCGAGGCTCTCCCGCGGTGCGCGGGAAGGAGTTCGATTCGAGGTAGTGATGACCGACGCCACCATGCACATCGGCGAGCTCGCCGAGCGCACCGGGCTGTCTCTGCGCACGATCCGGCACTACGACGAGATCGGTCTGCTGAAGCCGTCCGGGCGGACCGAGGGCGGGTTCCGGTTGTACACGCAGCCGGATCTGGAGCGACTGCTGCTCATCCGTCGGATGAAGCCGCTGGGGTTCGCTCTCGAAGACATGGCGGAGCTGCTGCGCACCCTCGAGGCGCGAGCGGCCGCCGGGCCGGACGACCCGGGCGCGGAGGAGAAGCTGGCGGCCTATCTCGCCGACGCGCGAGAGCGGCGCGAGAGGCTGCGTTCGCAGCTCGCCATGGCCGATGAGTTCGTGGCGAGGCTCGAGGGGCTGTCGCCGCAGACGGAAGGCTGACCGCCTCGAACGCTCGTCGCTGGTGCGCGAGGGGCCGGATGCGAGTTGCATAGACGTGCGTCAATATAGACGCATGTCGATCCAACCCGACCCCCTGGCGTTGCCGGTGCTCTCGTGACCAACGCGACACCCGCGGCCCGACGCCTGTCGACCCTCGACCGGTGGCTGCCCCTGTGGATCGGCGCGGCCATGGCCGGCGGCATCCTCCTCGGCCGATTCGTGCCCGGGCTGTCGGAACTGCTGGTGCGGCTCGAGGTGGGCGGCATCTCGCTCCCGATCGCGCTCGGGCTCCTGGTGATGATGTACCCCGTGCTGGCGAAGGTCCGCTACGACCGGGTGGCCGCCGTCGCGGGGGACAAGAGGCTCCTCATCTCGTCGCTGGCTCTGAACTGGATCGCCGGCCCGGCACTGATGTTCGCGCTCGCGTGGGTCTTCCTGCCCGACCTGCCCGAGTACCGCACGGGGCTGATCATCGTCGGCCTCGCCCGCTGCATCGCCATGGTCGTGATCTGGAACGACCTCGCCTGCGGCGACCGCGAGGCCGCCGCCGTCCTCGTCGCCATCAACTCGGTGTTCCAGGTCGTCGCTTTCTCGATCCTCGGCTGGTTCTACCTCACCGTGCTGCCCGGGTGGCTCGGCCTCGACAGCCAGGGCCTCGACGTCTCCATCGGGCACATCGCCCTCAACGTGCTCGTGTTCCTCGGCATCCCCCTCGCCGCAGGGTTCGCGTCCCGTTTCGTCGGGGAGCGCCGCCGGGGCCGCGCGTGGTACGAGGGGTCCTTCCTGCCGAGGGTGGCGCCGTGGGCGCTCTACGGCCTGCTCTTCACCATCGCGCTGCTGTTCGCCCTCCAGGGTGAACAGGTCACGTCGCGGCCGTTGGACGTCGTGCGGATCGCGCTTCCGCTGCTGGTGTACTTCGCCGTCATGTGGTTCGCGGGGCTCCTCACCGGCAGGGCACTCGGGCTCGGATACGCCCGATCGGCGACGCTCGCGTTCACCGCGGCGGGCAACAACTTCGAACTCGCCATCGCCGTCGCGATCGGCACGTTCGGTGCCGCATCCGGGCAGGCCCTCGCCGGCGTCGTCGGCCCCCTGATCGAGGTCCCCGTGCTCGTCGGCCTCGTGTACGTCTCGCTGTGGGCCGCGCGCGCCTGGTTCCGCACCGAGCCCGCCGCGATCACCGAACCCGCCCTCGAAAGGACCCGACGATGAGCGCACCCCTCGCACCCGCCGCCTGCGCACCGTCGGCCACCTACGCCATCGGCGACGAGGCCGCCGCCTCGATCGCCACCACGCTGAAAGCGCTCTCGGACCCGCTGCGACTGCGCATGCTTTCGGCCATCGCCACCGATGCACGCGGGGAGTCCTGCGTCTGCGACCTCGCGGAACTGGCCGACGTCTCGCAGCCCACCGTGTCGCACCACCTCAAGGTGCTCCGCGACACCGGCGTCGTCTCGTCCGAACGTCGCGGCACGTGGGTCTGGTATCGGATCTCGCCAGAGCTCCGTCCGGCGGTGACCACCCTGCTCGACTCGTTCGCTCCGGCGGCCGTCGCCCCGACCATCGGCGGGGGACACGCCGGGCTCGAGAACGTCGACCACGCTCTCACCCGCCTGGCCGAAGCGCGGGGTCGCGCGTATCCGCACCTCGACGCGAGTCTCGTCGCCACGATCGTGCGCGAGTCGTACACCTCGCTGGCCAAGACCGCCCGGGTGAAAAACCACCTGCTGGCCCTCACCGACCGCTTCGCCCGCCAGCGACTCGCCGACATCACCCGTGACCGCACGCAGGGACGGCCGCAGGTCCTCTTCGTCTGCGTCGCGAACGCGGGGAGGTCGCAGCTCGCGGATGCGCTCGTGAACCAGCGTTCCGGCGGCACCGTCGTGGCGCGGTCGGCCGGGTCCACGCCTGCTGCGGAGATCCACCCCCATGTGCAGCCCCTCCTCGACGAGCTCATCACCGACACCGACGAGCCGAGGTTCCCGAAGCCCCTGACCGACGACGCCGTCCGCGCGGCCGATGTCGTCGTCACCCTGGGATGCGGCGACGTCTGCCCGATCATCCCGGGCGTCCGCTACGAGGACTGGACCGTCGGTGACCCCGCCCTCGCCTCTGCGGAGGGCGTGGCCGCGATCCGCGACGACATCGCCCACCGCGTCGATGCCCTCCTCGCCACCCTCACCGCCGAACACCGACCGGAGTCGTCATGACCAGCACCCCGCCCTCCGTCCTCTTCGTCTGCGTCCACAACGCCGGGCGCTCGCAGATGGCTGCCGGGTTCCTCCGCCACATCGCGGGCGACCGCATCGAGGTCCGCTCCGCCGGGTCGATGCCCGCCGACCGGATCAATCCCGTCGCGGTCGCCGCGATGGCGGAACTCGGCATCGACATCACCGCCGAGCAGCCGAAGATCCTCACCACCGAGGCGGTGCAGGCCTCCGACGTCGTCATCACCATGGGATGCGGCGACGCCTGCCCGTTCTTCCCCGGCAAGCGGTACGAGGACTGGAAGCTCGACGACCCCGCCGGGCAGGGGATCGATGCGGTCCGGCCGATCCGCGACGACATCCAGGAGCGGATCCGGCGGCTCGTCGGCGAACTCGTCTGACCGCGGGCATCCCGACATCGCCGGCCGGGACAGTCGGGCGGGAGCGTGATTCGACAGCAAACCTCACGTTACGTAAGATTTGGACCCGGCGCCGTCCCGCGCCCTCTCCGCCCCGTCCGCGGTCCCATCGCCGGTAGCCCTGCGCCGTGCCGCCGCTCGCCACGCCACCTGGAGGACTCGTGTCCGCTCTCACTCCCGCACGGGGCGGCGCGTCGCGCCACCGCATCGAGCCCACGGTGCTGCAGGCGCTGCGCAGCCCCCGACTCCTGACCCGCGAGGTGCTCGCCGGTCTCGTCGTGGCCATCGCGCTCATCCCCGAGGCGATCGCGTTCTCGATCATCGCCGGCGTCGATCCTCGACTCGGGCTGTTCTCGTCGTTCGTCATGGCCGTCGCGATCGCCTTCCTCGGCGGGCGGCCCGCCATGATCACCGCCGCGACCGGTGCGATCGCGCTCGTCATCGCCCCCGTCGCCCGCGAGCACGGCGTCGACTACCTGATCGCGACCGTCATCCTCGGCGGGCTCATCCAGATCGTCCTCGCCCTCCTCGGCGTCGCGAAGCTCATGCGCTTCATCCCACGCTCGGTGATGGTCGGGTTCGTCAACGCCCTCGCGATCCTCATCTTCCTGGCCCAGCTCCCGCAGCTGTTCGGAGCCGGTATCCCGTGGCTGGTCTGGCCGCTGGTCATCGCGGGACTGCTCATCCTGGTGCTGCTGCCGCGGGTGACCCGCGTCGTGCCCGCCCCGCTCGTCACGATCGTGCTGCTCACCGGGGCCGTCGTCGCCTTCGGCTGGCAGGTTCCGACGGTCGGCGATCAGGGCGAGCTGCCCGACAGCCTGCCGGCGCTCCTCGTGCCGACCGTTCCGCTGACCCTCGAAACCCTGCAGATCATCGCTCCGTACGCGCTCGCGATGGCAGTCGTCGGCCTGCTCGAGTCGCTCATGACGGCCAAGCTCGTCGACGACATCACCGACACGCACTCGCGCAAGACGCGCGAGGCCCTCGGCCAGGGCGCCGCCAACATCCTCTCCGGCGCGTTCGGCGGCATGGGCGGCTGCGCGATGATCGGTCAGACCATGATCAACGTGAAGGCGTCGGGGGCGCGCACGCGCATCTCGACCTTCCTCGCGGGGGTCTTCCTGCTCGTGCTCGTGCTCGCGCTCGGCGACATCGTCGCGATCATCCCCATGGCCGCGCTGGTCGCGGTCATGATCATCGTCACGGTCGCGACGTTCGACTGGCACAGCATCCGTCCGCGAACCCTGCGCCGGATGCCGAAGAGCGAGACAGCCGTCATGCTCATCACCGTCGTCGCGACGGTGTGGACCCACAACCTCGCCATCGGCGTCATCCTCGGCGTCCTCGCCGCGATGGTGATGTTCGCCCGCCGCGTCGCCCACGTGGTGACCGTGACGAGAACGGTCGACACCGCGGCGACCGCGCCGACCGCGCACTACGTCGTCGACGGCGAGCTCTTCTTCGCGTCGAGCAACGACCTGACGACGCAGTTCTGGTATCTCGACGACCCCGACCGCGTCGTGATCGACATGAGCCGGTCCCATGTCTGGGACGCCTCGACCGTGGCCGCACTCGATGCGATCGTGAGCAAGTACGAGCGCCACGGGAAGACCGTCGCGATCGAGGGGCTGAACGCGACGGCGTCCGCCCTGCACGCGCGCCTCACCGGGAACGTCGTCGGCGGCCACTGAGCGCGACTGTCGGGGCCGGCGTCGCGAGCGCAGCGCGGCGGGCGCGGCGAGGGCGCGGGTGGTGCGGGGCGGTGCGCGGGTGGCTCGGGGTGGCGGTGCGGGGTGGCTCGGGGCGGTGCGCGGGTGGCTCGGGGTGGCGGGGCGGGGTGGTGCGCACGCTCCTCCCCATCGGTGCCTCGCGGTAGAGTTCGCAGTACGTAGATATGTTCTATTGGGGTGTCGGTGGGTTCTGCGAGAATAAGAACATGCAAGCGAACGGCGGCAGAGGCGACGAGGTGGCAGGCGGGGCGCCGCACGCGGCGGCGTTCGCGGAGTTCGCCCACGCGTTGATGCTGGCGCGTACCGCTGAGATCGCCTCGGTGCGTGCGCTGGCCCAGCTCGGCCGGTCCGCGCTGCGAGAAGCGCGTCGCGACGGCGTGCGGGGTATGGCCTCCGACATGGAGCTGCGGTCGGTCGCCGCGGAGGCGGCGGGGATGGCCCGGCGGGGTGACCGGCGGGTGCAGTGGGAGATCGACCACGCGATGACGGTGGTGGATGAGTACCCGGCGATGTTCGCGGCGTGGGAGCAGCGCCTCGTCACGCGCGAGCACGTCGATGTGGTGGTGAAGGTCGGGCGGGTGGTGCCGGAGGAGGTGCGGTCGGAGTTCGATCAGGCTGCGGTGGTCGTGTGCCAGCGGGACATCGCGACGCGGGTGGCCGGGGCGTTGCAGAACCTGGCGGAGCGGATGCACCCGCGGTCGTTCTCGGAGCGTCACCGGGAGGCCGCCGCCGGGCGGTGCGTGCGGTTGTCGCCGGGGGTGGATGGGATGGCGGATCTGTCGGCGACGGTGCCGATGGTGATCGCGGCGGGGATCTACGACCGGTTGACGCAGATGGCGCAGTCGGTGAAGGACGCCCGGGCGGATGCCGTGGCGGTGGATGGCGCCGGCGCGGTGGACGGCGCGGGCGCTGGCGCGCAGGCGGGCGGTGCGGGCGCGGTGGGTGGCGCGGGCGTCAGCGATGGCGCCGCGTTCGGAGTGGATGCCGAACGAGATGCCGGTGCCGCTGCCCCTACCCCTGACACCCGGACGATGGATCAGCTCCGCGCGGATGTTCTCTCGGACCTCGTCCTCGGTGGTGCACCCGTCATCGACCCGACCACCGGGGTGGACGGGCGTGGCGCCCTCGGGGCGATCCGCGCGAAAGTGCAGGTCGTGATCACCGCCGACACCCTCACCGGCAACGACGAACACCCCGCAGAAGCGATCGGCACCGGACTGGTCGACGCCGACACGGTCCGGGAACTCGCCGGACAGACGGCGACATGGGACCGGATGTTCATCGACCCGATCACCCGCACACCGGTCGAAACCGACGCCTACCGGCCATTGCCCGCGATGCGGCGGCTGCTGCAGACCCGCGACCAGCACTGCCGGTTCCCCGGCTGCCGCAGAGCCGCGATCCGATGCGAGATCGACCACACCATCGACCACGCCCTGGGCGGTCACACCCACATCTACAACCTCGCCCACCTCTGCCAACGACACCACTCCATGAAGCAATTCACCAGCTGGCGGGTGGAACAGGCCGGCGGCGGGGTGCTCGTGTGGACCTCACCCCACGGCAGGGTCTACCGAGAAGACATCCCCATCCCCGCGGTCTGCTTCACACCAGAACTTGCCACACCACCATCCGCACCAACCGGCCCGTCCGGCCCACCCGGCCGAGGCGCCGGCGCACCACCCGACGCGCGACCGCCCTTCTGACGCGTTTCTTTCAGCGACATCGGGCTTCCGCGACGTGGTCCTCCGTGAAAGCGTCGCCATGCGCGACATCGGTCGTCCGCGACGCGATGCCATCCGCGACGGACGACGTTCTGCCTCGGTGCACTCGGTCCTGCGCCCCTCCCGGCCACGGCCGCGTCGCGCAGCAGCGGTCCGCGCTAATGCGTCGGATCGGGCTCGCCTTCGAGCGCAGCGCGGACACTGTCGGCGCTGCGGCTTAGGCTGACCCGGTGGGCAGATTCTTCTACGACAACGCCGCGAACGCGGTAGAGATCGACGACCGTGCGCTGGCGCACCTGCGTCTGGTCGTCATGACCAAACTCCGCCGCGGAGAACCGTTGATGTTCGAGACGAGCTCACCCCACGGCACGAGCCGTCGCGACTTCTGGCTGCACCCCACCATCTCGGTCCAGTTCCAGTTCGCCGGCAGCCGCCAGCCGCAGATCAACCCCCGCTGGGTCGACGCTCTGATGGAGTCGGCCAACAGCGCCGACGGGTTGCGGATGGTTCCCGAGCCGCAGGGCTGAAACCACCCGGCCGCGTCCGGGCGGGCGCCGGGTCGACATGTCGCAGGTAGTTCGTGACCGTCGAGGAAAACACTGCGAAAACCCAGGCGAACTGGTTCGATGTGTGACATCATTCCTGCTGATGTCAGAAGATGCACCGCGTGTCCCGGTGAGGACCAAGACCCTCCTCGAGGAGTGGGTCGCCGAGTTCCTCGAGCAGGGGCAGGCGAAGGCCACGCGCGTGAAGGTCGCCATCCAGGACGGCTCCGACGGTCTCGACACGGGGCTGGTCATCATGCACCTGCAGAACGCGCCCGCCGACATCTACATGCAGCCACGCGGCATCGACGAACCGCAGTGGGAGGCGACTCTCACCGCTCGGAGCGACGACCTCACCCTCACGCCCTACGAGATGGCCGGGCTCGCCGCGGAGGTCGCGCTCGCAGGAAACCTCTGCACCTTCCTGCAGTTCAAGTCCATCGAGTGGGACCGCATGTCGGGCATGCGCTGACGCGCACCCGACACCCTGCGCCCCACCCCCGCACCTGAGTGAGGGGTGTTGTCGCCTCGGCCCCGCTCGCCTAGCATCGCCCAATGCGCAGAGCCCCGATCCCCATGGTCATCGCCGGCGTCGCGGCATCCCTCGGCATCCTCGCCGCGTGCACCCCGCAGGGTGACCTCGCGCCCGAGCAGCCCGCCCCCACCTCGGGCCCCGTCGCCACCCCGGCAGCGCCGTCCAGCGCGGCCGTGACACCCGATCCCTGGGCCGGATACTTCGACGAGGAGGCGCGAGCGAACCAGCGGGAGGTTCCCACGCAGTTCTGGGGCTCGTTCGGCGACGTCGGAGGGGTCGCCGTCAACCGCTCCGAAAATCAGACCCTCGAGCCGGGCGGCTATGCGGTGACCGTCCGGTGCGAAGGTCCGGACGGGCTCACCGTCACCGTGGAGACCTCGGCCGGTACGCGCCTGGGCGACCCCGTCGCCGTCGCCTGCCCCGCCGCCACGACGCTGCCCGTCGACCTCACCGAGCGCGGGCTGGTCGTGATGCTCGACAGCGGCGGGCAGGCCGGCGCGTACCTGATCGGCATCTCGCCGACCTCCTAGACCATGAGGGGCCCCGGGGCAACAGGTCTGTCCGATGCGGCGGTCCTGCCGAGAATGGTCGCCTGATCGCGAGTGTCCACCGTGGATGCCCCGGTGGAAGGAGACCGTCATGCCGCACTCGAACCAGCGCGGAGTCGCCGTCGTCACAGGAGGAAGCGCGGGGCTCGGCCGCGCCATCGTGCGCGAGCTCGCTCAGCGCGGCTGGGATGTGGCCGTCCTCGCACGCGGACAGGACGGGCTCGACGCCGCCGTGACCGAGATCGAGGCGACCGGCCGCCGCGGGTTGGCCGTGTCGGTCGACGTATCGGATGCCGCAGCGGTGGACCGGGCGGCGCAGGAGGTCGAGAGCAGACTCGGCCCGATCGACCTCTGGGTGAACAACGTCATGTCCGGCGCCATCTCGACCTTCCTCGACACCACGCCCGAGGACTTCGATCGCGCGACGGCCGTCACCTACCTCGGCGCGGTCAACGGCACGCGAGCCGCGCTGACCCGCATGCGCACCCGCGACCGCGGGCACGTCATCCAGATCGGCTCCGCACTCGCGCATCGCGGCATCCCGCTGCAGGCCGCCTACTGCGGCGCGAAGCACGCCATCCACGGGTTCACCGACTCCGTCGTCTCCGAGCTCACGCACGAGGGCAGCAGCATCGCCGTGTCGATCGTCGACATGCCGGCGCTGAACACGACGCAGTTCGGCTGGGTCAAGTCGGACTTCCCGCACCACCCGCAGCCGGTGCCGCCGATCTTCCAGCCCGAGGTGGGTGCCCGCGCGGTGGCCGACGTGGCCGACAAGCCTCGGCGACGCACCTGGGTGGGGGAGTCGACGGTCGGACTCATCCTCGGAACCCGGGTCGCCGGGCGCTTCCTGGACTGGTACCTCGCCAAGAACGCGTGGGAGGGACAGTTCGCCCCCGACTCGACCCCGTCCGGCTCGAAGGCCAACCTCTACGAGCCGGTCCCGGGCGATCACGGTGCCCACGGTGCGTTCGACGACCGCGCCCGGAACGGCAGCATCCAGACCTGGGCGATCCGGCATCGCGCGCCGCTCTACGCCGCCGCGTCGGCCGCGGTGGCCGGAGCGGCAGCAGGGGTGGTCTCGCTCCTCCGCCGCCGCTGAACCAGCCCGTCCTCGGAGCCGGCCATCGGCTCGACCTATGGTCGGCACCGGAAAGCACCCCGTTGTGCGATGGATCGGCCGCGCCGTAGTTTGGCCGGACAGCCGCGCAGGAGGGTGCACCATGGTCGAACCGCACGCCGACGGTGCGTACGCGCTCCGGTGCATCGCGTTGACCCCCGAGATCGTCTTCGGGGATGTCGACGGCAACCTCGACCGCATCGCGCACAGTCTGGACGAGGCCGGTGGCCGCGGGCGGCAGCTCATCGTGGCGACCGAGCTGGCGACGAGCGGCTATGTCTTCACCGACCGTGACGAGGCGGCCGGGCTGGCGATGACCCGCGACGATCCGCGCTGGGACCGGGTGACGCGTCGCCTGGGCGCCGGCACGGTGGCGGTCGTCGGGTTCTGCGAGACCCTCGACGGCGAGCTGTACAACAGCGCCGCCGTCCTCTCGCGAGGCGGCGTGGATGCCGTCTACCGCAAGTCGCACCTGTGGGCCGACGAGAAGAAGGTGTTCCGACCCGGCCCGTCGGCGGGGCTCGTCGTCGACACCGCGATCGGCCGCGTCGGTGTGGCGATCTGCTACGACAACGAGTTCCCCGAGGTGCCCCGGCGGCTCGCGCTCGCCGGCGCCGACGTGCTGGCCCTGCCGGTCAACTGGCCGCTCGTCGCACGGCCCGACGGCGAGCGCGCACCCGAGCTCATCCAGGCGATGGCCGCGGCGCGCTCCTCGCGCCTGCCCACGGTGATCGCCGACCGCACCGGCACCGAACGCGGCGTCGTATGGACCGGCGGCACCGCGGTCATCGACGGGGACGGCTGGATCGTCGCCTCCGGTGACGGCCCGTTCACCGCCGCCGACGTCGCCGTCGCCCCGGGGCACAAGGCGCTGGGCGAGCTGAACGACCTCTTCGCGGACCGCCGCATCGACCTGTACGGCTGAGCGGCTCGGCCCCGCCGCGACCCGCACACCCGAGAACCGCCCGAGACCCTCCCCTCCCGAAAGAGGACCCGCCATGGACGACCCGCGCCTCGAGATCGCCGACACCACGAAGGCAGTGCCCACCACGCGCGGCATCGAGGTGAAATCGATCGACTGGGTGCCGCTCACGGAGCGCAGCGGCAAGCCCGGGAGCCTCTTCTCGCTGTGGTTCATGTCGAACGCGAACCTGACGACGCTGGCCACCGGGATGGTCGGCGTCGCATTGGGGGCGAACCTGCTCACCGCGCTCGCCGCCATCGTGCTCGGAGTGGCGGTGGGCACCGTCTTCACCGCGTTCCACTCCGCTCAGGGACCGCAGCTCGGGCTGCCGCAGATGATCCAGTCGCGTGCGCAGTTCGGCTACCGCGGCGTCGCGCTGATCTGCCTCGTCGTGATCGCGAGCATCGTCGGGTTCAACATCTTCAACCTGCTGCTGGCGGGCGACGTTCTCGCGCAGACGACGGGGACGGACCTGGGCGCCCTGTGGTTCGTGCTGATCGCCGTCCTCGCCATCACCCTCGCGATCATCGGGTACCACTGGATCCACCGCGTGCAGAAGTGGCTCACATGGCTCTTCCTCGCCACCTTCGGCGTTTTCACGGTCATCGCGGTCGTCGCGATCCCCCTGCCGACCGGCGCCCTGGCCGGCGGCGGTGTGGCATGGCCCGCATTCCTCGTGCAGTTCGCCGCCGCGGCCGCCTACGCCCTGGGCTGGGCGCCCTACGTCTCGGACTACTCGCGCTACCTGCCGCCGCAGACGAGCCCGCGCCGCGCGCTCGTCTTCACCGCATCCGGCGTCGTCGTCGGCGCAGGCTGGCTGATGGCGCTGGGTGCCTTCGTGGCCTCGCTCTTCGCCGGAGCCGACCCGGTGGGCGCCATCACCGCTGCCGCCGACGCCATCGCACCCGGGCTCGGCGCCGTGCTGCTGTGGTCGTCGCTGCCCGCCCTCGTCACGGTCATCACCATCAACGTCTACGCCGCCAGCATCGAGCTGATCACCGTCGTCTCGTCCTTCGTCACCGTCCGCCCGACCCGTGCGGTGCGCGTCGCGGCGTGCATCGTCATCGGTTCGGCGGGGCTGCTCGGCGCGCTCCTGGCGACGGGGGAGTTCCTCGACTCCTTCGGAAGCTTCCTGGTCGTGCTCCTGTACGTGCTCGTGCCGTGGACCTCGGTGAACCTCGTCGACTACTACGCCGTCAGGCGCGGCCACTACGCCATCGGCGAGATGTTCGTCCCGGGCGGCATCTACGGGAACTGGGGGTGGCGCGGCCTGATCTCGTACGCGATCGGCATCGTCGCGATGATCCCGTTCGTGGTCACGACCTGGTACGTCGGACCGGTGGCGCACGCGATGGGCGACATCGACATCGCCCTGTTCGTGGGGCTCGTCGCCTCGGCCGTGGCCTACCTGCTCCTCGCGCGCGGGCTCGACCTGCGCGCCGAGCGCGCCGTCGCCGCCGAGCAGGCCGGGGCCGGCGGCGTGCACTCCGTCGCTTTCGGCTCGCGTGATGCCAGGATCGGAGGATGACCGAGATCGCCGCCGCCTCTTCGCACTCCCTGCCGCTCGACACCGACGCCGCCGCCCGGATGTGGGACGCGTATCGGGCGGCGCACCCCGAAGCGACGATCGCCTCGGAGGAGTACACCGTCGAGCACTTCGGTGATTCCGCCCGTCTCGCCGACGAGCTGCTCGAGATCGTCCTGTCGGGTCGAAAGCGTGCCACCGCGGAGCTCGTCGCCGACTTCGTCGCGCACGGCGACCCCGTGCCCCGGATCGGATCGCACTGGATCGCGTGCGACGGCACCGGTGCCCCGCGGATCATCATCCGCACGACCGAGTTGCGCCTCGGCCCCTTCGCGAGCGCCGACGCGGCGTTCGCCGCCGACGAGGGCGAGGATGACGGGTCGTTGGAGAGCTGGCAGCGCGAGCACCGCCGCTACTGGATCCGCGTCGCCGCGGCGCGAGGCGCCGTCTGGTCGGAGGACGACGAGATCGTCTTCGAGCGTTTCTCAGTCGTCTGGCCGCCCGAGCACGCCTCGACGCCTGTCGCGCCGCGCTGACGGACTCGTACGTCGCGGCTCATCCGGCGCGGACGGACCCGAACCACAGTGCGAAGTAGTAGGCGAAGTTGCGGTTGCCGTAGGACGAGCACGGCCCACCCGTGCCCCAGCCCGCCGCGAGCGCGGCGGCATCGGGCTGATAGGGCGTGTAGTTGTAGAGCGCGGCGGTCGCAGCGTTCTCGATGCGCACCTCGGCCCCGCCGCAGTCGCGGTCGGGGTGGAAGGCGATGACGTGGGTGCCGGGCTGGCGCATGAAGCGCGCCGCCCGATACGACGCCAGGTCCGTCGCACCCGCGACGATCTGCGCGCCGACCCCCTCGTACTGCGGGTCGCACGCAGCGGTGTCGGGGCAGCTCGCTCCCATCGCCGCGCGCAGCCGCCCCTCGGAGGGTGCGCGTGCGGCGCGGCCCTCGATGAGCGATTGCTCCTTCTGCAGCATGACCAGGATGACGCGGGCGGAGATGCCGCACGCCTGCTGCACTCGATAGATGATCTCCGACACGGCGAGTTCGCCGCCCTCGAGGGCGCGGCAGACGACCTCGCCGGTGCGCTCCGACACGCGGGCGTCCCGCGAGGAGATCCCCGCCGTCGCGACGTTCAGACACGCGTCGTTCGCGCAGTCGCCGATCCGCTCGTCGAGGAAGTCCTGGATCTGCGCCGTCGAGAGCGCGTCGCGATCGAAGAAGAGGTCGTCGTCGATGAGATTGCCCGGTTCGAGCGCACCGGCGTTCGGAGGGAGCTCCCGCGCCTCATCGCCCAGCGGCGGTGCGGCGTCGGGTGCACCGGAGAGCAGGCCCGCGGCGGTCACCCCGACGGCGACGATGAGGACGACGAGCAGGGTCGGAACGAGCAGCAGTGTGACCGCGATCCCGATGCGACGCCGTCGTCGCTGCCGCATCCGGGATCGCGAGGCCATGCATCGATCGTGACGC
Organism: Microbacterium oleivorans; assembly: GCF_013389665.1. Lineage (NCBI taxonomy): Bacteria > Bacillati > Actinomycetota > Actinomycetes > Micrococcales > Microbacteriaceae > Microbacterium > Microbacterium oleivorans. The sequence continues at coordinate 2,363,010 of NZ_CP058316.1, forward strand.
ACCCGCACACGAGAAAGCTGGGAACGAGCGGATGCCGTAGCGTTGCGGGCGCGGCCGGATCTCGGCCCCCGTCTCTTTCGAGGTGCTGATGACGAACCGAACCGTGATGATCCTGTCCTTCGTCGCCGCGGCGCTGTTCGCGGTCGCGGGGATCTTCTCGCTCGTCGGCGGCTCCGCCGGCACCGGAGCGCTCTACATCGTGGCCGGCGCGCTGTTCGCCGTCGTGGGTCTCATCCGGCTCCGCGGCGGCGGACCCGGTGGTGGTCGCGGCCGTGGCGGCGGCGCTGGGCGCCACTAGCGCATCCGGGCGCGGAACGCGAGCGGGTGCGCGTACGATCTCGCCGACCTAGCGTGGGATCACCGGGATGAAGCGTCCCGGCATCCGGGGACACGTCCCCGGACGCAGATCGACGGAAGGGGCCGCTATGGGACTCGACGACAAGATCAAGAACGCCGCTCAGGACGTTGCCGGCAAGGCTAAGGAAGCCACCGGCAAGGCCACCGACAACGAGCGTCTCGAAGCCGAGGGCCACAAGGACCAGACCGCTGCCAACGTCAAGAAGGCCGGCGAGAACGTCAAGGATGCCTTCAAGTAAAGACGTTCCACAACGCGCGAGCGCCCCGGGTCCCTGCGACCCGGGGCGCTCTGCGGTGCGGCTGCCCGTCGATCCATTCACCTGACTGGAATCACATAGCAGGACGGCGACCGTGGTGCAACCGTTCAGTGATTCGGCGTCACGGGCGCAGTATTCAACCATGTCAGAGCTCCTCGCCCCGCCGTCCGGGGCCGACATGTCGCCGCCGATGAGCGAGCCGGCCGGGACGCAAGAGCTCGCCCGGCTCATGGTCCGGGTGGTCGACGGCGACGAGGCCGCGTTCGCCGCTCTCTACGACGCCACCTCGGCTGCGGCGTTCGGACTGGCGCTGCGGGTCACGAACAGCCACCACCTCGCCGAGGAGGTGCTGCAGGAGGTGTTCCTCCACGTCTGGCAGAACGCGGCGGCCTTCGACGTCGCGCGGGGCAAGGCGAAGTCGTGGATCCTCATGCTCGTGCACCGACGCGCGGTCGACTGCGTGCGATCCGTCCGCGCGGCCACGGCCCGCGACATCGCCGACGGGACGCGCAACGCGGCGTCGCTGGGGTCCGACATGGCCGATGACCTGCACCTGCGACGGGCCATCGAGCAGTTGCGGGTGCACATGACCCAACTCACCGAGGCGCAGCAGCTCGTGATCTCGCTGGCCTACGTCGGCGGCTACAGCCAGGCCGAGATCGCCGACCGGCTCGGGCACCCCCTCGGCACCGTGAAGTCGCGGATGCGCGACGCCCTCACCCGGCTCCGCCGGGCTGCGGCCGCCGCGGCCTGAGCGTCCCGGGGTGCCGGGCCCGTTACCGCACGGCCCCGCATCCGGCAAGCGCGAGAATCCGACGGGAGCCCCCGGGAACACTGGAGCATGGCCTTCATCGGATACCACGCTTCGCACGAACAACTCGCGCCCAGCGCCCTGCTCGAGGCCGTCGTCGCGGCCGAGGAGGTCGGTTTCGACGGTGCCTTCAGCGCCGACCACCTCGCGCCCTGGACGCCGAACCAGGGTCACTCCGGCAACACGATCGCGTGGCTGGGTGCTGCGCTGGCCTCCACGCGATTCTCGATCGGATCGGTCGCCACCCCCGGACAGCTCTACCATCCCGTCGTCAGCGCGCAGGCGATCGCGACGCTGGTGGAGATGTTCCCCGGCCGGTACTTCGCGGCGCTCGGCAGCGGCGAGCTGCTCAACGAACACGTCACCGGCGCCCCGTGGCCGGCCAAGGACGAGCGCACCGCCCGTCTCGGCGAGTGCGTCGAGGTCATGCGCGGCCTGCTCGCCGGCGAGACCGTCACCCACGAGGGACGCGTCCGCGTGCACGAGGCGCGGCTGTGGACCCTGCCCACCGCGCCGGCGAACCTCATGGCCACCGCCGCGTCGCCCGAGACGGCGCGTTGGGCCGCGGACTGGGCGGACGGCCTGGTCACCATGGGGACCCGTCGCGACCAGGTGGCCGAGATCGTCGACGCCTATCTCGACGCCGGCGGGCTCGGTCCCACCTGCCTGCAGGTGCACATCGCACTCGCATCCACCGTCGAGGAGGGGACGGCCCTCGTCCGCGACCAGTGGGCGCACGGCGTCGTGACCCCGCCCGAAGCCTGGGACATCGCCCAGCCCGAGGAGTTCGCCGCTCGCGCCGGCGAGCCCACCGACGCCGAGCTGGCCGAGCACGTCGTCATCGCGGTGGACTCTCCGGAGGGCATCGACGCGCTCGCCGATCGGCTCGCGGATCTCGTCGGCGCCGGCTTCGACCGGCTCTACGTGCACGAGATCTCCCAGGATCAGCGGGCGTTCCTGGGCCACCGTGCCGCGAGCCTGCTCGCCGCCCTCCGACGGCGCCTCGGCAGCCCCGCCGACGCCGGGGGAGGTGGACGATGAGGATCGCCGACACCAGCGACCTGTGGTGGAAGAACGCCGTCGTCTACTGCGTCGACGTCGACAAGTACCTCGACGACGACGGCGACGGTGTGGGCGACCTCACGGGGCTCGCCCGTCGGCTGCCCTATCTCGCCGATCTCGGGGTGACCTGCCTCTGGCTCATGCCGTTCTACTCCACCCCCGGTCGCGACAACGGCTACGACGTCTCGGACTACTACGGCGTCGATGCCCGCCTGGGAACGCACGGCGACGTCGTCGAGCTCATCCGCACGGCAGAGGACCGCGGCATCCGGGTCATCGTCGACCTCGTCATGAACCACACCTCCGACAAGCACCCGTGGTTCGTCTCGGCCCGCCGCAGCCGGACGTCCCCGTATCGCGACTTCTACGTGTGGCGCGACGAGATCCCCGACGACCCGCGCGAGACGCAGTTCCCGGGGGAGGAGGACGGTGTCTGGGAGTGGGACGAGAAGACCGAGCAGTACTTCCTGCACAGCTTCTACTCGCACCAGCCCGACCTCAACGCCGAGAACCCCGCCGTCCGGCGCGAGCTCGCGAAGGTCATGGGTTTCTGGCTGCAGTTGGGCGTGTCGGGGTTCCGCGTCGACGCCGTTCCGTCGTTCGTCTCGTCGCCCGAGCGCCGCGAACCGCAGCGCGATCACGACGTGCTCAAGGCGTTGCGGCGGTTCGCGCAGCGGCGTTCGAGCGATGCGATGCTCGTGGGTGAGGTCAATGTGCCGCACGAGGAGCAGGCCGCCTACTTCGGCGAGGACGGCGACGGCGAGCTGCACATGCAGTTCGACTTCGCGAGCAACCAGGCGCTGTACCTCTCCCTCGCCCGCGAGGACCCGGCGCCCCTGCGCGCATCGCTCGAGAGCCGCCCGCCGATCGCGACGATCTCGCAGTGGGCCAATTTCGTGCGCAACCACGACGAGCTGACCCTGGATCAGTTGAGCGAGGACGAGCGTGCGGAGGTGTTCGATGCGTTCGCGCCGGAGGAGTCGATGCGCGTGTTCGGCCGCGGCATCCGCCGTCGACTGCCCCCGATGCTCGGCGGCGATCCGCGCCGCGTGCGGCTGGTCTACAGCCTGCTCTTCTCGCTGCCCGGGACCCCCGTGCTGCTCTACGGCGAGGAGATCGGGATGGGCGAGAACCTCGACATCGACGAACGCGACGCCGTGCGCGTGCCGATGCAGTGGCGCCCCGAGGGCGGCTTCTCGACGGCGCCGCCGTCGAAGCATCCGCTTCCCGCACCCACGGGGGCGTACGGCCCGGCCCACGTGAACGTCCAGGACCAGCTGCTGGCCGGCGACTCGCTGTTCGCGTTCGTACGGGGCCTCGCGCGCTCGTACCGGCAGTCGCCGGAGATCGGGTGGGGCGAGCTGGAGATCACGCCCGTGAGCGCGCCGTCCGTGCTCGGACATGCGGTGAGCACCGACGAGAGCCGGTTCGTGGCGCTGCACAACTTCGCCGGTGAGCCGGTGCGCTTCGAGGTCGAGCTCGGCGAGGAGCCCCCCGGCACCGAGCTGGTGTGCCTGGCCTCGGGCGAGAGCTGGCCGGTCACCGGCGGCACGGTGACGATGGCGCTCGACGGCTACGGCGCCCGCCGCATGCGCGTGTGCCGCCCCGGCGACGGCCGCCTGCGCTGACGCCGGAGCCGCGGTGGTAGCATCGCGCCGACCTCAGGCGTACCCGACGCCCGAGTCGGTTCGGGGGGACGTCCTTCACGCCATGACGATCTGGTGGAACGCCGTCACCGGCGGCGCCTTCTTCACGCGCTGGAGCGCGGCGTTGTCGCTGCTGGTCGCCGGCGTGTTCTCGGTGCCCTCGATCGGGGGGACCGGCCTCGAGTCCTACCTGCGCGGCGCGCTGGTCGCCACGCTCGGGTGGGTCCCGCTGGCCGTGCTGGTGCTGCCCGCCGTCCTCGCCGAGAGACGCCTGCGCGCGCGTCCCGCACGCGCCGTCGTGGTGCTCGGATCTCTCGCGCTCGCGGCGATCGCGCGCTCGGGGATCAACGATGCGATCAGCGCCCTGCTGTTCGACATCGTGCCGCATGGGTCCGCGCTCGCGCGCGTCGCGACCAACCTCGTCACGGCGTTCGCGCTCCTGTCGATCGTCGCCATGATCACCTCCCGGCATGCCGCGGCCCGCGCGGCCGCCGAGCGCCTCCGGGCGGCGCGCGAGCGCGTCGAGGTCGCCGGCGCGGCCCGCGACGCCTTCGCCCGCGCCTCCGATCGCGAACTGCGTCGCGCCGGCGCCCGGCTGCGGGCCTCCCGCGAGCGGATGCTGGCGGGAACGGTCGACTTCGACGGCGTCCGGGCGTTCGCCGACGAGGTCCGCGACGTCAGCCACGGCCTCGACCGCCGGCTGCGTGCCGAACCGGATGCCGCGTCGGTGCCGCCCGGCCCGCCGGTGCCCGTCGAGTCGCCACCGCTCTCGCACCGGCTCGTCCCGACGCCGTGGCTCGTCACCGGACCCCTCTATGCCATCGCGTGTCTCCCGTTCGCGGTCGCCGCGGGCGGGATCGGCGTCGCCCTCGGCGGGATCCTCGCCGGGATCGCCGTCGACCTCGCCGCCGGAGTCGCCACCCGTCGCTGGGCCCGCCCGCCCGGGCGGGGCGCGACCTTCGCGCTCGTCTGGCTCGCGGCGGGCATCGCCATGGCGGGCGCGACCTACGTCCTCCTTCCGGGCATCGGGACGCTCGGGCTGGTGCCCGTGCCGGCGGTGCCCGTCGTCGCGGTGCTCGTGAGCCTCTGCCGTGATGCGCTGGCGCGGGCGCACGCCGACGAACGGGCCGCAGCCGCCGGCCTCGCCGAGGTCGCCCGGCAGGCGGCGCTCGCCGACCGGCGGCTCCACGAGCCGTTGCGACGCGCCATCGAGGCGCTGCACGGGCGCGCCCAGGGCGCCTGCGTGGTCTTCGGCGCGATCGTCGACGAACACGACCCCGCGCCCGACGATCTCGCGCGCTTCCGCGCTCGCACCGATGCCGCGTTCGACGAGCTGACCTCCCCGGTCCTCGCGCCGGCCGTGAGCGGCCGCGCCGCCCTCGAGCACCTCCTGGAGGTCTGGCGTCCCGTGATCCGCGTCGAGAGCCGCGTCTCCGCCGCCGCGACGGCCATGCTCGACACCCACGCCGCCGCCGACGGGATCGCATCCGTCGTCAACGAGGCGCTGGTCAACGCGGTCAAGCACTCCGGCGCCCGCCGCGCTGCGATCGACCTCGACCGCACGCCCGCCGGCGACCTGCGTCTGCGCGTCGCCGCCCCGGGTCGGCTCGCCGCCGTGAGCCGGCGGGGCCTGGGGACCGCCGCGGCACGGGTCTACCAGGACGGCGGCGACGTCGTGCTCGAGGCGGTCGTCGCCGTCGCCTCGCTCAGCCCGCGGGCGGCAACCGCAGGGTGACGGTCGTTCCGACCCCCGGGGCGCTCGCGATGGACGCGTCGCCCCCCAGCCGATGCAGGAGGTCGCGGACACTGGCCAGACCGACGCCGGTGCCGCCGTCGCCGGGGTCGGAGAGTCTGCCGCGGTGGTAGGGCTCGAAGATCGACGGCACGTCGGCCGGGTCGATGCCCCGTCCCGTGTCGGCGACCGTCACCACCGTCGCGTCGGTCTGCTCGGCGACGGTGACGACGATGACGTCCTCGCTGTACTTCGCCGCGTTGTCGATGACGTTGGCGACGGCCCGGCGCAGCATCGCCCGGTCGGTGGTCAGGTTCGCGCGGCCGGCGCCGCGTATGCGGACGCGGTCGTTGACATCCCCCGGCAGCACGAGCTCGGCCGCCTCGTGAACGAGGGGGAGGATGTCGGTCTCGGCGCTCTCGTCACCGGGGGCGCCCCGCGCATGGGCGGCGAGCTCGCCCGCCATCGCGATGAGGTGGTCGGCGACCCGCGACACGTGCTGGACGAGCCCCGCCTGCGCCGCGGGGACCTCGTCCTCGAGCAGGTCGACGTAGCCGCGCAGCGCCGTGATCGGCGAGATCAGGTCGTGCGCGAACGCGCGGAGGAAGTCGTCCTTCTCGTCGTCGAGCCGTTTGGCGTCGGTCAGATCGCGAACGATCTTCACGAAACCGGTGATCACACCCTCGCCGTCGCGTACCGCCGTGATCAGCACGTGCGCCCAGAAGAGCGAACCGTCCGAGCGCACGCGCCATCCGGTGTCCTCCACCGAGCCCTCGTCGCGTGCGGTCGACAGCAGCCTCTCGGGCCAGCCGCGGTCGCGATCGTCGGGCCGGTAGAACCGCGAGAACGACGTGCCCACGATGTCTGCGGCGGCGTAGCCCTTGAGTCGCTCGGCGCCGGGATTCCACGAACGCACGAGCCCGACGGCATCCAGGCGGACGATCGCCACCGACGAGACCTGAGCCGCCCAGTCGACCGCCTCTTCCGTCTCGCCCGCCTCCGAGCGAGGGGTCGCTGCGGGCCGGAGCACAACCATCGTCGTCACCTCGAACTCTGCCGAGGGATCGGTCTCAGCGTCGAGGCTATTTTTCCGAAGCGGACGATCTCGCGTCGCCGCTTGACATCGCCCCGATCGGCACGCGATCCGCGGGCGCCCCCGCGTCGGTCGGAGGCAGGAGGATCGTCATCGCCGTGCCGCCCGAGGCCGACGGACCCACGCGGACGCGGCCGCCGTGAGCGACGACGGCATCGCGCACGACGGACAGACCGATCCCGAACCCCTGGATCGCGTGCTCCCGCGCGAACGCGGTCCGGTAGAACGGGTCGAAGACGCGAGCGCGCTCGGCGGGGGTGAGTCCCGGACCGCTGTCGCTGACGACGATGTGGACGCCGCCGTCGTCGACGTGCTGGCCGATGACCACGGCCGACGACGGCGGACTGAACTTGACGGCGTTGATCAGGAGCTCCTCGAGCGACTGGCGGATGCGCACCGGGTCGAGCACGACCCGGTGCTCCGTCGCGCCGATCTGCTGGATGGAGCTGCCCCGGTGCTCAGCCCGGGGCGACACGGCCCGCACCGCCGAGGCGATGAGGTCGCTGAGAGTCACCGGGCGCGGCGACACGGGACTGTCGGAGGATGCCGCAGAGAGCAGCTCGTTCATGCGGTCGGTCAGCACGAGCACGTTGCGCTCGACCATGCCGAGATAGCGGCCCGCCGTCGGATCGGACGCCTGCAGGTGCTCGGTCAGCAGATCCAGATAGCCGGTGACGCTCGTGAGGGGGGTGCGCAGCTCGTGCGAGACGGTGCGGAGGAAGTCCTGCCGCAGCTGCGCCGCGTCGGCCATATCGGTCACGTCGTGGGCGACGAGCAGGGTGCCCAGCAGGGTGCCGTCCGCGCGGCGCACCCGGTCGGAGTCGACGGTGATGGCGCGTTGCAGGTTCGGCGGGCCGATCCATTCCATCGCGTCGCTCACGCTCTCGCCCCGCAGCGCACGGGGGATGAGCTGGGCGTCGGGCGGCACCGGGGTGCGACGGTCGGCGGCCAGGACGGCATCGCCGGCGAACGGCGGCTCCTCGAGGCGAAGGCCCATCGCCTGCGACATCTGCTCGGCGGTCCGGTTCGCGAGGACCAGCCGCTCGGCGTCGTCGTAGAGCACTACGGCGCTGCGCACCGTGTCGAGCACGGTGCGCAGCACCAGCGCGTTGTCCCGCGCCTGGGCGAGCGCACGCGCGCGGGCCTCGTGGGATTCGCGCAGCCGGCGGCCGCTGCGGCGCAGGTGCTGCGCGGCGATGTTGACGACCACGGCGATCGCGAGGATGAGGGCGGGGAGGGTGACGACGTTGATCCACTCGACCGGAGCGCTCGGCCAGGCGCCACGGATCACGAACGGCAGCGAGGTCATGAACGCCGCGCCCCCGACCGCGGCGAGGAAGGCGATGGTGGGGAAGCCGTAGGCGATCCAGAGGATGGGGAAGATGGCGAGCATGCTGACCGCCGGCAGCACCGATATCGCCTCCGTGCGCAGCAGCGCGACCGCGACGATGTCGGCGATGGCGATCAGCAGCAGCCACGAGGGCGAGAAGAGCTCCCACGGGACCACCGCCGCGGCCCCCGTCGCCACGATGATGAGCACCACCGCGCTCACCACCAGGGGGGACGACATCGTCGCGGGCGCTCCGAACGCGAGGGCGGCGAGTACGAAGAGGGCGCCGATCGCGAACGGCAACTGCGCACGGGTGAACACGCGCACGCGGCCGCGGCGCGAGCGGGCGAGTTCGAACAGCGGCATCCGGGTCCTCTCCGGTTCGATCGGACATCCGAGATCGAAGAGCGACCCGGGGGGAGGAGGCGCGGCTTTGATAACGGCAGTCGATAGCGTACGCTGTATCTTTGGTGCCTGTGCCCGCTGGCCCGGCACCGACGAACGTGAGCCCTCCACTGGCGTGTTCTCCATGAGAACCACCCCGGAGCGGGATTCACGAACTTCTCCGTTCGATTCAAGAAAGCAGCACTACTATGACGCGCACTTTCACCCCCAAGGCTGGCGAGATCCAGCGCGAGTGGCTGGTCATCGACGCAACCGATGTCGTCCTCGGCCGCCTCGCCTCGCACGCCGCGGTCCTTCTCCGCGGCAAGCACAAGGCCTCGTTCGCCCCCCACGTCGACACCGGTGACTTCGTCATCGTCGTCAACGCCGGAAAGGTCGCCCTGACCGGCCAGAAGCTCCAGAAGAAGAAGGCGTACCGCCATTCCGGCTACCCGGGTGGTCTGAAGTCGGTCACCTACGAGGAGCTGCTCGAGAAGAACCCCGTCCGCGCGGTCGAGAAGGCCATCCGCGGCATGCTCCCCAAGAACAGCCTGGGCGCCCAGCAGCTCTCGAAGCTCAAGGTCTACGCCGGTGCCGAGCACCCGCACGCTGCGCAGCAGCCCACCACCTACACCTTCGACCAGGTCGCCCAGTAAGCGCCGCGAAACACTCAAGGAAACACTGATGGCGAAGATCGCTGACTCCCTCGAGGAGACCCCCCAGAACTACTCCACCGAGACGCCCGCGACGGAGGCGGCCGCTGCCGCCGCTCCGCGTCCGGTGCTCTCCGTCCCCGGCGCTGCCGTGGGTCGCCGCAAGCAGGCCATCGCCCGCGTGCGTCTGGTCCCCGGCACGGGCACGATCACGGTGAACGGCCGTACGCTCGAGGACTACTTCCCGAACAAGCTGCACCAGCAGCTGATCAACGACCCGTTCACGGTGCTCGAGCTCGCCGGCTCGTACGACGTGATCGCCCGCATCTCCGGCGGTGGCCCCTCGGGCCAGGCCGGCGCGCTGCGTCTGGGCATCGCCCGTTCGCTGAACGGCATCGACGTCGAGAACAACCGCGCCACCCTGAAGAAGGCCGGCTTCCTCTCGCGCGACGCCCGCGTCAAGGAGCGCAAGAAGGCCGGTCTCAAGAAGGCGCGTAAGGCTCCTCAGTACTCGAAGCGTTAAGCTCTGTGGCGCTGTTCGGTACGGACGGTGTGCGGGGGCTGGCCAACGGCCCCCTCACCGCCGAACTCGCACTCACCCTGGCCCAGGCGACTGCCGTCGTCCTGGGCCAGGGTCGTATAGCCGAGGCGCGCAAGGCCGCAGGCAAGCGGCTGACCGCGGTGGTCGCACGCGACCCGCGGGTGTCGGGGGAGTTCCTCTCGGCCGCCGTCTCGGCGGGTCTCGCGTCGTCCGGTGTCGACGTGCTCGACGCTGGCGTGCTGCCGACGCCCGCGGCGGCGTTCCTCATCGGCGACATCGACGCCGATTTCGGCGTGATGGTCTCGGCATCGCACAATCCGGCCCCCGACAACGGCATCAAGATCTTCGCCCGCGGCGGTGTCAAGCTCCCCGACGAGGTCGAGCGGCGCATCGAAGAGGCCCTCACCGGACCGAAGCTCCAGCCGACCGGCGCTGACGTCGGCCGCATCCGCGTCTTCGCCGACGCCGAGGACCGTTACGTCGTGCACCTGCTCGGCTCGCTCCCGCACACCCTCGACGGCCTGCACGTCGTGCTCGACTGCGCGCACGGCGCAGCATCCGGGGTATCGCCGCAGACCTTCCGCGACGCCGGGGCGAAGGTGACCGTGATCGGCGCCGATCCCGACGGGCTCAACATCAACGACGGCGTCGGCTCCACGCACCTTGAGCGCGTCGCGGCCGAGGTCGTTCGCACCGGCGCCGACATCGGCATCGCCCACGACGGCGACGCCGACCGCTGCCTCGCCGTCGACGCCGACGGACGCGTCATCGACGGCGACCAGATCATGGCGATCCTCGCGGTCGCGATGAAGCAGCGCGGCCGGCTGCCCTACAACACCCTCGTCGCGACGGTCATGAGCAATCTCGGCCTCCACCGCGCGATGGCCGAGAACGGGATCGCGGTCGAGCAGACCGCCGTCGGAGACCGGTACGTGCTCGAGCGCATGAACAAGGGTCGGTTCGGACTGGGCGGCGAGCAGAGCGGTCACGTCATCATGAGCCGATACGCCACGACCGGCGACGGCCTGCTGACGGGTCTGCATCTGGCTGCCGAGATGGCGCGTCAGCAGAAGACCGCCGCCGAGCTGGCGGCCGTGATGACGGTGTTCCCGCAGGTGCTCATCAACGTGCGGGACGTCGACCGCGATCGCGTCGGCAGCGACGCGGAGCTCCAGGATGCCGTCGCCGCCCAGTCCGCGCGTCTGGGCGATTCCGGCCGCGTGCTGTTGCGCGCGTCGGGCACCGAGCAGCTCGTGCGGGTCATGGTCGAGGCGACGAGCGAGGGCGAGGCGCACCGCGTCGCCGAGGAGCTCGCCGCCGTCGTCCGCGAGCGCCTCGCCCTCTAGCCCGACTCAGCCGATGCGGCCGCGCAGCTCGGACTCGTCGGTGGGCGCGTCGGCGAGCACGAGCCGCGCGGCGTCGCGCGCGTCCGCGACGTTCCACAGCAGCACGCCCACCGGTGCGCCGGCGTCGTCACGGAAGTACACGACGGTCCGCGGTCCCGTCTCGTCGGGGTCCAGCTCGACGACGAGCGTGTCGAGGTCGGGGTCGAGGGTGCCGACCGCCTCCCAGCGCACACCGAACACCTGCGAATAGAAGTACGGGGTATGGCGGTAGGCCTCGCCACCGCCCGCCATCGAACGCCCTGCGGCGCGCCCCATCTCTTGGGCGTTGTCGACGTGCTCGACGCGCGTCCGGCCGAGTAGACGATCGGGGTACGACGCGATGTCACCGGCCGCCCAGATCGCGTCGTCGCCGGTGGCGAGGGTCTCGTCGACGACGACGCCGTCGTCGACCGACAGTCCGGCGGCTTCGGCGAGGTCGGTCACGGGCGTGACACCGAGCCCGAGGACCGCCGCGTCGGCGTCCCGCCGGGACCCGTCGTCGAGGACGAGTGCGATCCCGCTGTCGCCCGCGTCGATCCCGTCCACACGTCGCCCGGCCACGAGGCCGACACCGGCATCGGCGAAGAGGCGCTGGTAGCGCTCGGCGACCTCGAGCGGGAACGTCCCCGCGCCGAGCACGGCATCGGGGAACACCACCTCGACCGCGACGCCGTTCTGCACGAGGGCGGCGGCGATCTCGGCACCGATGTAGCCGCCCCCGACGACCGCGATCCGCTCGCTCCGTCCGGCGAGCTCGCGCAGCCGTCGATAGTCCTCGGCGGACCGGAACGACAGGACGCGGTCGCTGTCCCGCGCCTCGATCTCGCGGGGACGCGATCCGGTCGCCAGCAAGAGCCGGCGATAGCCGAAGCGTTCGCCCGCGTCGGTCTCGACGCTGCGGCCGTCGCGATCGATCGAGGTCACGAGTGAGCGCAGACGGATCTCGGCCCCGGTGTCGGACGCGGTTCCGAGCGGCACCTGGTCCCAGGTGAAATCGGGGTCCGTCCAGAGCTTCTTCGACAGCGCCGGCCGCGTGTAGGGCTCGTCGATGTCGGCGCTCAGGATGCCGATGGTGCCCGTCTCGTCGAGTTCGCGGATGCCGCGGGCCGCCGCGTCGGCGACCATCCCGCCGCCGATGATCAGATAATCGAAGCTCTGCATGCCGTCACGCTACGGCCGCGCGACTCCGGTGTCGTGCGCAGTGCCGCCGAGCGGGCGCAGGCGTATGATTCGCCGTCCGAGGACCCACTGCCCGCGCGCGCTTTCCCCATCGCGCACAGGCAGTGAGCCAGCCCGTCACGATGTCCCCAAACCAGCGCACGGGCCCGAGTGGGGGCCTCATCGGATGTCGGCCCTGTCGGTCTCGGAACTGGTCTCAGCGTACGACGCGGGGCCGTCGAAAAGGGCCCCTCGTGGCAACGTTGCGCCAACGTTGCGCTTGTCTTCGGGTGATCTTGCGGTGGGCGCCGGAGGCCCCGCATTTTGAGCGGATGAGGGTTCATGCCACACTCGTGGGGATTGCTGGGGGAGGGAATCGGCAGCGGTGCGCGCTTGCCGAGGAGATTGATACCCACGAGGAAGTCATGAAACCAGCACATCCGGATCCCCTGTACCCATCTCGACGAAGGACCCCACGCACTCTGATCGCGGCCGTTGCGGCGCTCGCGGTCGTGCTCGCCGGTGCCCCGGCGGCACAGGCGTCGACCGACCTCGCCCCGCAAGCGGCGAAGCCGAAGACCGTGACCGTGACGCTCGGCCCGAGCGACACGGCGACCGTCTCGTCGCGGACCCCCAAGACCGCGCTGAAGACGCAGTCGCTGAGTGCCACCTCGACGCAGGACCGCAGTTACGCGCGGTTCGCGCTGCCCGCCGACATCGACGTCACGAAGCCGGTCTCGGCCTCGTTCTCGCTCACCGTCCGCCACACCACGGCGACCGCGGCGGGCATCGACGTCTTCCGCGAGAGCGGGTCGTGGTCGAGCTCGAACCTCACGTACGCCAATCGCCCGGCCGAGGCCGGTGAGCGCCTGAGCCAGTCGGCACCGGCCGCGCGCTCCGGCGCTCGGCTGACGGTGTCGCTGGGCGACGTCGCGAAGATCGCCGCGAAGGGACAGCTCTCGCTGCGCGTCGCCTATCGGCAGAAGCACGTCTCCACGACGTTCTACCGCACCGGCGACAAGGCCCCGACGCTCAAGGTGACCTACACGCCCAAGCCCGCAGCCGCCCCGGCCCCGACCAAGCCGCCGGCTCAACCCGCGCCGCCGGCCCAGCCCGCGCCGCCGGCGACGGGGGAGGAGGGGCGCGCGGTGTTCGCGCACTACTTCCCGCCGTACCCCGTGTCGATCGACAACAAGCCCGCCGACGCCGACTACTACACCCGCAACTACCTCGCCCCGAACGGCGAGAACGGCAAGCACGCCCGGTACGGCGGTCTGCTGCGCGACCGCCCCGCCCCGGTGGCGCCGTCGGGGTCGTCGTCGTGGAAGCTCGAGAATCTGCAGCGCGAGGTGCGCCAGGCCAAGGCCGCCGGTCTCGACGGTTTCACCGTCAACATCATGAGTCTGAGCGGTACGAACTGGGAGGCGACGAAGAACCTCTTCACGGCCGCCGAGCGGCAGGGCGGGTTCGCCGTCGTGCCGATGATCGACGCGTCGGCATCGGTGCGCAACTCGGACCCGGCGACGGTGGCCGATCGTCTCGCCGAGCTGTACCGCTCCAGCGCGGCATTCCGGGTCGACGACCGGCTGCTGCTGTCGTCGTTCGCGGCCGAGAAGCAGAGCGTCGACTGGTGGTCTCGGATCATCGACCGGCTGCAACGGGTCCATGGGGTTCCCATCACCTTCCAGGCGGTGTTCCTCAACGCCTCGGACGCGAACATGTCCGCGTTCCGCGGTATCGCCGACGGCTACGGCAACTGGGGCGTCCGCACCGCGTGGCACACGTCGAACGGGCCCGACTACGCTGCTCGCGCGGCCGCCCTCGGTAAGACGTGGATCGCGCCGGTGTCGGTGCAGGATTACCGCCCGCGCGCCGGCGTGTTCGCGGAGTCGGGGAACACCGACAACCTCCGGGCGTCGTGGCAGCGGGCCATCGACAGCGGCGCGCAGTACGTGCAGCTCGTCACCTGGAACGACTACAGCGAGAGCACCCAGTTCGCGCCGTCGGCCGACCACGGCGACACGTTCCTCGACATCAGCAGGCCCTACCTCGACTGGTTCCATTCCGGCACCCAACCCCGGGTGACCCAGGACCAGGCGTTCCTGGTGCACCGCACCCAGTTCGCCGGCGCACGCCCGACCATCGGGCATCTGCTGGCCACGCCGACGCTCGGCGGCACCTCCGGGACGGTGACCGACGAGGTCGAGGCCGTCGTGTACCTCACGGCACCGGCGACCCTGACGATCACCGCCGGGGGGACGTCGACGACGTTCGCCGCTCCCGCCGGCCGATCGGTGCACACGGTTCCGCTGCGCGAGGGCGTCGTCTCGGCGACGGTCTCTCGTTCGGGCCGCCAGGTGATCGCCCTGACGTCGCCCTACCGGGTGGTCAAGGCTCCGACCGTGCAGGACCTCAGCTACTACGGGGTGAGCAGCCTCGGCTGACACCCCCGGCACTCATCACCGCCGCCCCGCGGGCGACCGTTCCTCCCGGAGCGCGTCGGCCGCGGGGCGGTCGTCTCCCTCCGGCGCCGGTCCCGGATCCGCGGGCGTCGCGGTGCCGCGCCCGCGCGTGCGGCGGGGCGTCTCGGGCGCGGCCGAGTAGGTCGTGTAACTGCGACGGTCCGCGCGGGAGGGACGTGCCAGGTTCAGCACGGTGCCGTGGATCGTCGCCCCGACCGACGTCAGACGCGCCACCGCGCGTCGCACGTCGCGTTCGCGTGCCCGGCCGGCCCCGACGACGAGCACCGCGCCCCCGAAGACACGTGCCAGCACGGCGGCATCCGAGACGGGATGCACGGGAGGGGCGTCGATGATCACGATGTCGTGCGCTTCGCGCAGGCTCTCGAGGATCTCGAGCGCACGATCCGACTCCAGCAGCTCCGACGGGTTCGGCGGGATGGGCCCGGCCAGCAGCACGTGCAGGCGGTCGGGGCCCCAGGCCACCAGGGCGTCGTCGAGCGTCGCCTCGGCGGCCAGCACGCTTGTGAAACCGAGGTCGGGCGGCAGGTCGAGGATGCGGCCGAGGCTCGGGCGTCGCAGATCCGCTTCGACGAGGCACACCGACGCGCCTGTCGCTGCGAGCGCGACGGCGGCGTTGGCAGCCGTGGTGCTCTTGCCCTCGCTGGGCACCGACGAGGTGAACACGAACACCCGGTGCGCCTGAGAGGCCTGTACGAACCGCAGGTTGCCGCGCAGACGCCGGTAGTCCTCCGACCGCAGCGAGTGCGGGGCCGAGAGGAGCGCGAGCGGGGCGCGGTCGGCGGTGCGATCCGAGCTCACCGTTCCGATGATGGCGGCGCCCGACGCCTCCTGCGCCTGTTCGACGGTGCGCACGCGCGTGCCGAACATCAGACGCATCAGCACGACGACGGCGGCGGCGACGAGGCCGCCGAGCGCGCCGAGGATGACGAGCATCGGGGTGTGCGGTGCGGACGGCAGGTTCGGCGGCACGGCGTTCTCGATCACGCGCAGCCGCACCGGCGACGTGCCGTCGACCTGGGGCGAGAGCGTCGGCACGACCTCGGCGAGCTTGGCCGCCACCAGGTTCGCGATGCGCGCCGCCTCGCGGGGCGACGGGTCCACCGCCGAGATCGAGATCATCGAGGTGTTCAGCGGCACCGCGGTCGTCACGCGGGAGCGCAGCTCGGCGGTCGAATCCCCGAGCCCCAGCTCGTCGATGACCGGCGCGAGGACGATCTCGCGCGTCGCGACGGTGCTGAGGTTCCGCGCCTGCTGCTGCGAGAAGTTGCTTCCCTGCGCCAGCTCTCCCGTCGTCGAACTGCCCGTCACCGCGACGAAGACGTCGGCTCGCGCCGTGTACTCGCGCGGCACCGACCAGGCGTAGGCGAGTGCTGCAGAAGCACCCAGCGCCATCAGCACGATGACCGTCATCCAGTGATAGCGGATCACCCGCAGAACACGATTGGACTCCATAGCGTCCCCCATTCGCGCGTCGATCACTCGACGCGGCCCCAATACGCCGCGTGACGAACACGCGGACCCCCGTCTGACATGATATGCGAGGGGGGGCTCGTGGGGAAGCAAACCGGAATGTTCTCGGACCCGGGCGCGCACGTCGCGTCCGAGGCGCCGTTGCGCGGAGGCGCTCGCATCGCCCTGCTCGCGCTGTCGATCGGCGTCCTGAGCGTCGCGCTGCCCGTGGCGCTGGTCTCCGACATCCCCGACAGCGGGCGCAGCGACGCGTGGATCGTGACGCTGCTCATCATGATCTACGGCGGCATCCGCCTGTCGGTGACGTGGGTGTCGGGCCGGCCGCACCTGTTCGACTTCTTCTTCTGGGTCTTCGGGTACATCTTCATGGGGCTCGCCCCGACCGCGCAGATCCGCGCCGACGCCGTGTCGACGACGACTCCCGGCATCGACTCCGCCTTCGACCTGCCCACCGCGGGTATCGTCGCCCTCGGCATCGGATGCTACGAGCTCGCCCGCGCCGCGTGGATGCTGCGTCAGCACTCCCGGCCGCCCCGCACGGCGCAGGTGCCACGGAGCGTCGCTCCCGTACGCGCGATCGCGCTGGCCGTGATCGGTCTCGGCATCAGCGCGTTCTTCGTGGTGCAGCTCGGCCCGGCCGCCGCCCTCGGCAGCCGTGAGGCCGCGTTCGACGCCCGCGAGGCCCGCTGGCCCGACCCCGCCGTCCGCGCCGTCATGTACGCCGCCGCCGTCTACCCGCTCCTGATCGCGACGGGCGCGATGGCGCAGCTGCGGCGGTCGGCGACCTCCCGCTCGGTGCGCATCGCCTATACGGCGGCCGCGGTCGCCGCGGCGGTCGTGCTGCTGCTGATCGTCAACCCGATCGCGAGCGCCCGCTACACCTTCGGCACCGTGGCCGTCGCGCTGGCGATCTTCGCCGGGGCGGCAGCGACGCGGCTGCGGGCCCGCGTCACGATGCTCGGCGCCATCGTGGCGTTCCTGTTCCTCTTCCCGATCGCCGACGCCTTCCGCACCGACGAGGTCCGGGTGAACCGCACGAGCTTCTTCGGGGAGTACCTCGCCAACCCCGACTACGACGCCTTCTGGCAGGTCGCCAACTCGCTGGCGTACTGGCTGGACGGGCTGGTGGAGCCCGCGCGACAGTTCCTCGGCAGCATCCTGTTCTGGGTGCCGCGAGCGGTCTGGGCCGACAAGCCGACCGACACGGGCATCGTGCTCGCGGAGTACCGCGGCTACAGCTTCGACAACCTGTCGGCACCCCTGTGGGCCGAAGCCATGGTCAACGGAGGCGTCATCGCGGTCGTCGTGGTCTTCGCCGCCCTCGGGCTGCTGCTGCGGGCGATGGACGTGCGTATCGTATCGGCGTTCCCGACCGGCGGAGTCTGGGCGATCGTGGGAGCGGTGCTCCCGGTCTACATGACCATCCTCATGCGGGGCTCGCTGCTGCAGGCCACAGGGGCCACGACGGTCATGATCGTGTGCCTGGTTCTCGTCGCCGGGCGTCTGGGTTCGCCCGGCGACGAGGGTTCGGGTGGCGTCGCCTCAGGCGACGCGCAGCTCGGCGTGGCTGCGCCGGTACCAGGCGATCGTCCGAGCTAGTCCGCCTCGCAGTCCGATGCCCGGTTCCCAGCCGGTGGAGCGCAGCAGCGAGATGTCGAGCAGCTTCTGCGGGGTGCCGTCCGGCTTGTCGGTGTCCCACCGCGTCTCACCGCGGAAGCCGACGATGTCGGCGATCTGCTCGGCGACCTCGCGGATGGTGGTGTCGCTTCCCGTGCCGACGTTCACGTGCGATGCGCCGTCGTAGCGCTCCATGAGGTGCAGGATGGCGGCGGCGAGGTCGTCCGAATGCATGAACTCGCGGCGCGGACGCCCCGAGCCCCAGTTCGTCACGACGGGGCTGCCGAACGCGGCGGCCTCGTCGTAGCGGCGGATCAGGGCGGGGAGCACGTGCGAGCCCAGTGGTGAGAAATTGTCGTTCGGGCCGTAGAGGTTCGTCGGCATGGCCGAGATCCACGGCAGCCCGTACTGACGGCGCACCGCCTGCGCGTGCAGGATGCCGGCGATCTTGGCGATCGCATAGGCGTCGTTGGTCGGCTCGAGATGCCCGGTCAGCAGGCTGTCCTCACGCAGCGGCTGCGGCGCGAACTTCGGGTAGATGCACGACGACCCGAGGAACACGAGCCGCTCGACACCGACCTCGGCCGCGGCATCCATCACGTTGGACTGGATCCGCAGGTTGACGCTCAGGAAGTCGACCGGGTAGGTGCTGTTGGCCAGGATCCCGCCGACCTTCGCCGCAGCCAGCACCACGTAGCGCGGCCGCTCGTCGCGGAAGAACCGGAACACGGCGTCGCGCTCGGTGAGATCGAGCTCGGACGAGGTCCGGGTGACGAGACGGTCGAAGCCCTCGGCCTCGAGATGGCGCAGCACCGCGCTGCCCGCGAGCCCGCGATGGCCGGCGACGAAGAAGGCCGCGTGGCGATCGAGACGGCTCGGGGTGAACGACAGGTCGTCGCTCACGCTGCCCAACCCGAGAGTGCGACCGTGTCGATCCAGGGCCGGCCGGCGTACTCGAGGGCGCGGATGTCGGCGTCGACCATGATGCGGGCGAGCTCGAGCGGCCCGACGGTCGCCTTCCAGCCGAGCTTCTCCTCGGCCTTGCTCGGGTCGCCGATCAGTGCGTCGACCTCGGTCGGGCGCAGGTAGCGCTCGTCGAAGCGCACGTGGCGCTGCCAGTCGAGGCCGGCGTGCTCGAAGGCCGCCGACAGGAAGTCGCGCACCGTGATGCCGATGCCCGTGGCCAGCACGAAGTCCTCCGGCTCGTCGGCCTGCAGCATCCGCCACATGCCCTCGACGTACTCGGCGGCGTAGCCCCAGTCGCGCACGGAGTCGATGTTGCCGAGGTACACGTGGTCCTGCACGCCGAGCTTGATGGCGGCGACCGCGCGGGTGATCTTGCGCGTCACGAACGTCTCGCCGCGGCGCGGCGACTCGTGGTTGAACAGGATGCCGTTGACGGCGAACATGTCGTACGCCTCGCGGTAGTTCTTGGTGATCCAGTAGCTGTACAGCTTCGCGGCGGCGTAGGGCGAACGCGGGTAGAACGGCGTGGTCTCGCTCTGCGGCGGCGGTGTCGCGCCGTAGAGCTCGGACGAGGACGCCTGGTAGAACTTCGTCTGGATCCCGGCCATGCGCACCGCTTCGAGCAGGCGCACCGAGCCGGTGCCGGTGGTGTCGGCGGTGTGCTCGGGCTCGTCGAACGAGACGCGCACGTGCGACTGCGCGCCGAGGTTGTAGACCTCGTCGGGCTGGATCTGCGCCAGCAGCGTGGTCATGCGCACGCCGTCGCTGAGATCCCCGTAGTGCAGGAACAGCCGTGCCCCCACCTCGTGCGGATCGACGTAGAGGTGGTCGATCCGCGACGTGTTGAACGTCGAGGCGCGACGCACGAGTCCGTGGACCTCGTACCCCTTCGCGAGCAGCAGCTCGGCGAGGTAGGAGCCGTCCTGGCCCGTGATACCGGTGATGAATGCACGCTTCATGAGCGTCTCCCCCAAAGCCTCGGCGCTGCAGCCCCGTCGCGCGACCCGTGTGGACCCCTCCACCCGGCGCGTGCCGATCCCCAAATCGACGGTGTTGCGAGTATAGGGATGCGGATCGCCTCACGGCAAGCGCGGATCACTCCGCGTACAGACCGACCAACCTCCGGGCGATCGCCGGCATCGTGAATCGCTCCCGGGTGAGGGCCCGGCCGCGTTCGCCGCGCACCCGACCGGCAGCGGGGTCCTCGAGCAGTCTGCGCATGGCCACGACGAGGTCGTCGAGCCCGCCGTCGGTGACGATGCCCGCGTCCGCGGTGCGCACGGCGCCGGCGAGCCCGCACGTGTCGGTGACGACCACGGGGAGCCCCGCCGACATCGCTTCCAGCACCGACATCGGATACGGCTCGTCGACGGCGGGCAGCACGTAGCCGGTCGCCTGCCGCATCCGCTCGCCGGTCAGTGCCGGCGCGAGGGCGCCCTCCCAGCGGATGCGGTCGTGGTGACCCGACGCCGCGATGGCCGCGCGGACGGCGTCGCCTTCGCCCTCGTCGGGCCCGACGAGCGTGAAGCGCGCCGCCGGGAACTCCGCCGCCAGGATCGAGGCGGCCTCGACGAAGTGGCCGGGCCGCTTGCGGGGAGCCAGACGCGCGAGGTACAGCAGCTCCGGCCCGTCGGCGGCGGCGGCGGGACCCGCGGGGACGCCGTTGGGCAGCTCGGTCAGGCGGGCCCGGCCGCGTCCGACCACCTCGAGCGACGCTCGCTCGCGAGGGGTCAGGTGGGTGACCACGCGAGCCGCGGTCAGGGCGGGCCGCGTCAGAAGCGCATCGAGGGGCACCGCGAGCGGGTTCGACGTCTCGTCGATCATGCCGTGGGTCTGCAGGACGGTCGGGATGCCGCGCGCCTGCGCGATGCGCGCCGCCGGCAGGGTGACGAGATCGCGCGCGGCGTGCACGTGCACCACGTCGAACTCCCCGACGTGACGCCGCAGCGCCCGCAGGAGTGCGGGTGAGCCCACGCCCGCGAAGCCGATGCCGGGAACGATCGTGCGGGCGGGGTACAGGCGGGCCGGCACGCCGTCGACCTCGGTCGGCATCGTGTCGTAGCCGCGGGCGGAGCCCGCCAGCACCACGTCGTGACCGAGGTCGCGGAGGGCGGCGAGCTGGTTGACCGCCACGCGCACGGGTCCGCCGTACTCCCCGTGCGGACTGACCAGGGTGACGACCGCGAGGACCCTCACGAGCGCACGACCGCGGCCGGGGCGAGCAGGGTCCCGCCGGCGGGGACGTCGCGGACGACGAGCGCCGTCGCGCCGACGAGTGCACCGGCGCCGATCCGCACCCCGCGCAGCACCGTGGCCCGGGCGGCGACCCAGGCGCCGTCCTCCACGACGATCGGCGCGTTGTCGAACTCGAACGTGGGCGAGCGGCGGTCGTGGCTGCCGGTGCACAGCAGCGCGCTCTGCGAGATGCACACGTCGCTGCCGATGGTCACGGGTTCCAGGTTCAGGATCCAGGCGCGCTCGCCGATCCACGTGTCGTCGCCGATCTCGAGCTTCCAGGGCCAGTGCACCCGCACCCCGGCGCGGAGGTTCACCCCGTGCCCGATCCGCGCTCCGAACGCGCGCAGCACCGCTACGCGCACCCGCACCGGCACGAACCACGGCATCACCGCGACCGCCGATGCGAGCTGCCATGCCGCTTGCCAGATGAGCCCGCGGCCCTTGTCGTATCCCGTTCCGCTGAACCCAGCGAGGTGTCGCCCTGCCCCCATGGCGCCTCATCGTACACACGGGGCGCGTCCGCGCTGCAGACACAGCGTCCGCGGATGCGGTACGGTCTCCCCGTACGGGCGGACGTGGGGACGTCGCCCGGAATCGGGGGTGTTGGGGGATGTCCGACGTGCGACGGCGATTGCGCCGTCTTTCGGGTGGGCTCGGCAGGATGTCGGGTTTCGCTCTGTCGATCGGTCTGCTGGCGATCGCATCGCTGGCAGCGATACCGGTGATGGTGGCCGCCGAGGGCGACCGCGGCTGGGGCGCGATCGCGCTGGGGCAGGCGGTCGGCGCGATCGCCGCCGCGGCCATCGGCTTCGGCTGGGGCGTGTCGGGCCCGGCGCGCATCGCCGTCTCGGACGGCCCGCTCCGCCGCACCGCCTACGTCGAGTCCGTGCGCGCGCGACTCGCCCTCTTCGCGCCGATCGCCGCGCTCAGCGGCCTCGCCGCGGCGCTGCTGGCTCCGCAGTCGCCGGCGCTCGCCGTTCTCGGTGCGGTCGCCGCCGCCGCCGCCGGCGTCTCGGCCAACTGGTACTTCGTCGGCGTCGGTGCGCCGTACGCGCTGCTGCTCGCCGAGACGCTGCCCCGCGTGATCGGCACCGCCGTCGGCATCGCGCTCATGCTCGGGGGAGCCGGCGGCGCCGCCGGCCTGGGCGGCATGCTCGGCGGCATGGTCGCCGCGTTCGTGTGCTCGACCACCTGGATCCTGCTGCGGACGCGCCGCGACCGCGCGCTCGCGCCGCGACCCGCGCGTCTCGCGCGAGTGCTGTCGGATCAGCGTCACGGCATGGGATCCGCCCTCGGCTCGGCGGCGTACATCGCCCTCCCGCTCGTGGTCGTCACCGTCTTCGCTCCGGCGGCGCAACCGGTCTTCGCCCTCGTCGACAAGTTCCAGCGGCAGATCAGCGTCGCCCTGCAGCCGGTCATCACCGTCGCGCAGGGATGGGTCCCGCGGCGCGACGCCGCCCAGAGCGCGTCCCGCGCCCGCAGCGCGCTGCTGGTGGGCGGCGGCACCGCCCTCGTCATCGGCGTCGCGGTCGTGCTCGCCGGTGATCCGGCGCTGCGCTGGCTCGGCAGCGGCGAGATCGCCGTCGCCCCGCTGGCCGTGGTGCTGATGTCGCTGTTCGTGGCGATCAACTTCTTCGAGTCGCTCGTCGCGAAGGCGCTGCTGCCCTCGCTCGGGCGCCTGCGGATCGGTTCCCACGCGACGATCGTCAGCACGCTCGTCGCCCTGCCGCTCGTCGCCGTCGGAGCCGTCTTCTGGGGCGCCGTGGGCGCCCTGGCCGCCGTCGTCGTCGGATTGCTCACCCGGTGCGCCGTCGAGGTGGTCGCCGCCTCGCGCACCATCCGGTCGAGCGACACCGTCATCGTCCGGGAGGAGATCGATGCCTGAGAAGGTCCGCGACCTGCTGCTGCTCGCGCTCTGGCTGCTGCCGGCGAGCCAGGTCAAGAACGCCCTGCTGCGCCGCGCGGGGCACCGCGTGCATCCCGCCGCGCGAGCCCGGTCCAGCATCGTCTGGCGCGTCCGCTCGTTCGAGCTCGGGCCGCGGGCCTCGTTCGGCTCGGCGAACGTGGTGAAGAACATGAGCCGGATCAGCCTCGGGGCGGACGCGATGATCGGGCGCTGGAACCTGATGTCGTCGCACCCGCTGTTCGTCCGGCACCTTCCCGGCGGCGGCTCGCTGATCCTCGGCGACCACGCCAAGATCACCAGTCGGCATCAGCTCGACTGCTCCGGCTCGGTGACCCTGGGCGCTTTCGCGTCGATCGCCGGGCACCAGAGCCGGGTCATGTCGCACAGCGTCGACCTGACCCGCAACGCGCAGGCGGCGTTCCCGGTCGTGATCGGCGAGCGCTCCTTCGTGGGCACGCGCGTGCTCATCCTGGGCGGGGCGATGCTGCCGCCGAGGTCGGTGCTCGGCGCCGGGTCGGTGCTCACGCGCTCGCGCCCGGACCCGGAGCCGGGCCTGTGGGCCGGCGTGCCCGCGCGGCACCGGGGGGCGGTCTCGGGTGCCTGGTTCGACCGTGACGAGACCTCCACCCACGATCTGTGGATCCCCGAGACCGACACGATCGTGAGCGGCCGATGATCCAGCGGTCGCGATCGCGCCGTGCGGCGGCCCCACCGCGTCGACACCGCGGCATCGGCGGCGCCCACTGGTGGCAGCGCGATTGGGGCGGGATGCCGGTGTGGTCGGTGGTGCTCTCGGTCGCCGCCGTCGGCGGCCTGATCGCGGGCGGAGCCGCGCTGCGTCCGAGCGAGGCGGTCGAGGACGTGCCTTCGCCGATCGTCGTCTTCCTCGGTGACTCCTACACGGCCGGGGTCGGGGCCTCCGACAGGGCGCGAGGATGGGCGAGCCTGGTCGGGGAGGCGGAGGGCTGGCGCGTGCGCAACCTCGCCCGTGGCGGGACGGGGTTCGCCTCGACGGTCACCGGCGACGACGCCCCCGCGGCGTGCGGCCGCGACGTGTGTCCGACCTTCGGACAGATGGCGATCGAGGGGGCGTCGCTGCTGCCCGACATCGTGGTGGTCTCGGGCGGACGCAACGACGTCGGCGGCGACCCGGTCGACGCCGAGGTCGACGGTTTCTTCGAAACGGTGGCCGCGGCATATCCGGGCAGCCGGATCTACGTCACCGACGTCCTCTGGCACGAACAGGAGCCCGAGGCGGTCGCGCGCCTCTCGGACGTCGTCCATGACGACGCCGAGCGCATCGGCGCGACCTGGCTCGACATCGGCCAGCCGCTCGCCGGCGGCGGCGAGCTGCTGGCGGACGACGGCATCCATCCGAGCGATGCCGGCCATGCGGCGATCGCCCGTGCCGTCATCAGCGCCCTGGAGTGAACGCGCTCACGCGGCGGCGAGCGAACGGAACCACTTGCGGCACAGCAGTGCGGTGATGACGCTCGTCGCCAGGAGCAGCGCCGCATAGACCGCGATGAACACGGTCGGTGCGCCCCACAGCACGAACGCCATGGCGAGCACGCCGTAGTCCGCCGGCAGCAGCAGCACCGCGCGCAGGGTCGAGGGCGGTCGGCTGCCGGCGTCAGCGGGCGGGGCCAGCAGCGAATAGAGCGTGAGGCCCGCGAACAGCACGACGGCGACGAGCGCGTAGGCCAGGGGCAGCAACAGCCAGGGCCCGCTGGCGCGTCCGCTCGCGACGAAGCCGATGAGGACGGCGGCGTGCACGCCGACCATCTTGCCCGCGTCGACGACATGGTCGAGCCACTCGCCCGCGCGTGAGGACGCACCCGTGAGTCGCGCCACCTGCCCGTCGGCAGCGTCGAGCGCGAATCCGAGCACGAGGAGCGTCGCCGCGGCGATCCCGCTCCCGATGCTCATCGGCACCGCCGCGACGACGACCAGGGCGGCGATCGTCGCGAGAGCCGAGACCCCCGTGACCGCATTCGGGCCGATGCCCGCCGACGCCGCCCCGGCAGCGAAGATCCGGCCCAGCGGACGGTTCACCCACCGCGAGTAGAGCGAGACCCCCCGCTTGCCCTTCTGTGCCGCCCGCAGACTGTTCCACGCATCCCGAAATCGCATCGATATCCCCATTTCCGCCCGGCCGGCCCGATCCGACCTATGCGTCCCCTGAACGACAGTGTACGATGCACCCAGTCGGACTCGTGCTGGGGCATGCGTCCGACGCACTGGGGAAAGCGTGCGGCGGGGGTCGTGCGCTCGGGGGAGCGTCCGCGAGGGCGCGAAACACTTGGGGAATACACGTGCGTACACGCATCGCGGCCGTCGCCGCTGCCGTCTTGGCACTCATCATCGGAGCCGGCGTCGTCAGCGTCGCCGATTCCGCGTCGGCACTGTCGCCCGGAGTCGCCTTCGCGGCCGAGGATCAGACGACGTGGCAGACGAACGGAACCGTCTACGCGCTGGGAGCCGCGGGTGGCAAGGTCGTCGCCGGCGGCACCTTCTCGCAGATCCGGCCGCCGGCAGGTCGGTCCGACGCCGCCCGCGCAGCCAACGCGCTCGTCGTCCTCGACGCAGAGACCGGCGAGCCCGACGCGTGCCAGTTCCCGGTCACGCTCGGTGGTGGCACGCCCACGGTGCGCGCCATCGCCGTCAGCGCCGACCAGTCGCGGGTCTACATCGGCGGCAACTTCTCGGCCGTCGGCGGCGTGAACGTCGCGCGCGTCGCGGTGCTCGACGTGCAGGCCTGCACCGTCGCGCCCTTCCGTGCGCCGCTGCCCGGCTCGACGGTGACCGCGCTCGCACTGCACGGCGACGTGCTCTACGCGGGCGGTCTGTTCAGGACGGTCGGAGGCCAGACCCGCGAGGCGTTCGCCGCCTTCAACGCCACCTCGGGTGCGCTGCTGCCCTGGACGGCCAACGCGGTGCGCGCTACGCCCGGGCCGGGTGAACCGGAGCTTCCGAAGCAGATGGGCGAAGGGCGCGCGGTCGCCGTCTCGCCCGACGGGTCGAAGGTCGTCATCGGTGGTGACCTTGCGCGCGTCAACGGAGTGGAGTCGCATTCCATCGCGATCGTGAGCGGCGCGGACGCCGTCGACGGCTCCGGCGGCACCGTCCTGCGCGCCTACGACCGGCACTTCATCCACGATCACTCGATCACCAAGGCGATCATCGATGGCGGCGACGGCCGGTTCTACATCGGCAACGAGGGCACCGGCGGCGGCGTGTTCGACGGCAGGGCCGCCTTCTCGTGGGCGACGGGCGACCAGGTGTGGCGCGACACGTGCCTCGGTGCGACGCAGTCGCTCGTGATGTACGAGGGCACCCTGTACTCGGCCAGCCACGCGCACGACTGCAGCGGCATCAACGCCTTCAACGACGGCATCCGGCGCTACTTCATGGCCCAGAACCCCGACTCGATGGAGGTGCTCGGCTGGCTCCCGCTCGGCAACGACGGCATCGGCGAGGGCATCGGCCCGCGTGCGCTGGTCGTCGCGACCGGACGCACCACCGGCCAGCGGTTCCTGTGGTCCGGCGGTGACTTCACCTCGATCAACGGCCGCGCCCAGCAGGGGCTGACCCGCTTCGGCCCGCAGGACACCGGGGCTCCGCCCACGCCGGTCGCGAGCGCGCAGGCCACGAGCGACGGCACCGTGCAGGTGCGCTTCCGCACCGTGGTCGACGCCGACGACAGCCACCTGACCTACAGCGTGTACCGCAACAACGCCGCCGAGCCCATCTGGACCGGAACGGGACGCTCGCTGTGGTGGGAGCGGCCGCAGGTCACCTTCGTCGACGCGGCCGTCACCCCCGGGGCTACCTATTCGTACCGTGTCACCGCGAGCGACGGCACCAACACCTCTGCGCGATCGGCTGCGGTCAGCGCGACGGCACGGTCGGCGGATGCCGACTACCCCGCCGCCGTCCGTGCCGACGGCCCGACGAGCCTGTGGTCGGGCTCGACCAACGGCACCTGGGTGCACGACTCCGCCGCTGCGCAGACGCGCACGGATGCCGTTCCCGCCGCGCTGATGGACGGCGCGACGGTCTCGGCGACCGGCGCCGTGCCGGCCGGCGGCGGATCGCTGCAGTTCGACGGCGTCAACGACTACGCCATCACCGACCAGCTGCGCTCGGGCCCCTCGACCTACACCGTCGAGGCCTGGATCAACACCACGACGACCGCGGGCGGCAAGATCGCCGGCTTCGGCAACGGGCGGCCCCGCACCGGCTCGAACATCTCGAACCTCAGCGGCTCCTACGACCGGCACGTCTACATGCAGAACGACGGCCGCGTCACCTTCGGCGTCTGGACCGGGGGAGCCTCCATCCTGACCACGCCGCAGGCGCTCAACGACGGCCAGTGGCACCACGTCGTGGCCACGCAGGGGCCGGGCGGTATGGCGCTGTACGTCGACGGACTGCGCGTGGGTGCGAACACCACCCCCAACCAGCAGGCCTACTGGGGCGTCTGGCGCGTGGGCGGCGATCAGCTCAACGGCTGGCCCGGTCAACCCGCCAGCAACTTCTTCGCCGGCCTCATCGACGAGGTGGCGATCTACCCGACCGCGCTCACGGCCAACCGGGTCGCCGCGCACTACGTCGCTTCGGGGCGCACGCTCGACCTGAACTCCGCGCCGGCAGACGCCTACGGCGCCGCCGTGTTCGCCGGCGACCCCGCGCTGTACTGGCGATTCGACGACACCACCGGTATCGCCGACGACGCCTCGCTGTTCGGCGGGAGCCGGGGAACCTACAACACCGGCGCCGCGACCCAGCCCTCGGGAGCGGTATCGGGCAGCGGCTCGATCATCCTGCCCGGCAACGAGTCGGGCACGGTGGGACTCACCGAGCCCACCGCTCCGTCCAGCACCACATCGGGTGAGATCTGGTTCCGCACCGACACCACCGCCGGCGGCAAGCTGTTCGGCTTCGAGAACACCCTCACCGGCAACGGCGGGAACTACGACAAGCACCTCTACATGACCAACGAGGGGCGACTGGTCTGGGGTTCGTGGATCGGTTCTGCGGCGGTCATCGAATCGCCGCAGGCCTACAACGACAACCGGTGGCACCAGGCGGTCGCCGTCATCGACGAGACCGGGCGCAAGCTGTACGTCGACGGACAGCTCGTCGCCTCGAGCAACGTCACCGGTGCCGAGATGGGTCAGGGACGCTGGCGCGTCGGCGGGGGCAACCTCGGCGGCTGGCCCGGGCAGCCGAGCTCCTTCTACTTCGACGGCGAGCTCGACGAGTTCGCGATCTACGGCACGACCCTGGATGCCGCCGACGTCGCCCGTCACTATGCGATCGGCGTGGCCGACACCACGGCTCCCACGGCGCCTTCGGGGCTCGGGGCCGAGGCGCTCGCCGACGGTGTGCACCTCTCGTGGACGGCGGCGACGGACGACCACGCGGTCGTCTCCTACACCGTCTACCGAGGGACGACGCCGGACTTCGCCGTGAGCGAGGACACCCGGCTGGGGACGAGCACGACGACGACCTTCGTGGACTCCGCCCAGGTGCCGGGAACGCGCTACTACCGCGTCATCGCGGTCGACGGCGCCGGCAACGCCGGCCCGGCCACCGACGCCGTGCAGGTCGAGCTGCCCGATACGACACCGCCGCAGACTCCGGCCGCACCGTCGGTGACGGTGGGGGCCGAGGGCGTCGCGCTGACGTGGGCCGCGGCGACGGATGACGTGGGGGTCACGGGCTACACCGTGCATCGCGGCTCCACCGCCGACTTCACGGTCTCGGCCGCCACTGTGCTGGCCACGGTCGCGGGTCCGGCGTACACCGATCCCTCGCCCGCGCCCGGCACGTACTACTACCGTGTCGTCGCGACCGACGCGGCCGGGAACGTCAGCGCCGCGTCGCCGGCGACCTCGGGCACCGTCGCCGCTCCCGACACCACGGCGCCCAGCGCACCGGCGGGAGCGACGGCGACACTGGTCGACGGCACCGTGCAGGTGCGGTGGACGGCCGCGACGGACGACCGCGCCGTCACGGGCTACGTCGTGCATCGCGGCTCGGACGCCGCCTTCGTCCCCGACGCGGCGAACCGCATCGGGGAGGTCGCCGACCTCCGGTTCGACGACCCGGGGCTGGCCCCCGGCGTCTACCACTACAAGATCCGGGCGGTCGACGCGGCCGGCAACGTGGGCGACGCGGTATCGGTCGCCGTGACGATCGAGTCGGTCGAACCGGTTGTGGTCACCGTGCCGATCGCCGACGACGCCATGGTCGTGCAGGGGGTGCCGGGCACCAACTACGGCGCCAACACGCAGATCTCCGCCCGCGGTGGATCGAGCCTCATCGAGTCGCTGCTGTCGGCGCAGCTCCCGGCCGCGCCGAACGGTACGACCCTGACCCGGGTCACGCTCCGACTGCGCACGTCCACCGACACGACGGCCGCGAGCGTGGAGGCGACCGATGTCGCGGTGATCCCCGACAGCTGGAACGAGTCGACCGTCACGTGGAACACCCGGCCCACCGGCGCGGGCAGCCCGCTGGGCCGGCTCGCACAGGCCCCGGCGACGAACACGGCCTACACGGTGGACCTCTCGGCGGCGGCCCTGCGGCCGCTCCTCGGCCAGACCGCGAGCCTGCGGATGACGGGAACGGGCGCCGACAACCTGCGGCTGTGGTCGTCCGAGGCGGCCAACGCGACCTACCGCCCGAGCCTCGTGCTCGAGTTCACCCCGCTGTCGGCACCCGACACGGCCGCGCCCACGGCACCGTCGGGAGTGCAGGCCAGTGCGGCGGGCGGCACGGTGTCGCTCGCCTGGACCGCGGCCACCGACGACCGGGGCGTCGTGCGATACGACATCCACCGCAGCACCACACCGGGCTTCGCCGTCTCGGCGGCCACGAAGGTCGCCGAGACCACGGGCCTCGGCGCTCAGAACGGGCCGCTCCAGCCCGGTACGTACGTGTACCGCGTCGTCGCGGTCGACGGGGCCGGCAACGCCGGGCCCGCTTCGGCCGAGGCCGCGGTGACGATCACCGCGCCCGACACGACGGCACCGAGCGGCCCGGGCACCCCGGCGGTGACGGTGTCGGGGACGAGCGCGCAGCTCTCGTGGGCACCGAGTACCGACGACGTCGCGGTGGTGAGCTACGACGTGTACCGCGGTGCCAGCGCAGGGTTCACGCCCGACGCCGGTTCGCGCGTCGCGACCGTCACCACGACGTCGCACGCCGATGGCCCGCTCGCCCCGGGGACGTACTGGTACCGAGTGGTGGCGCGGGATGCGGCCGGCAACACCGGCGCACCTTCGGACGCGGCGTCGGCGACACTCGTCGCGCCGGTGCAGACGGTCACCGTCACGGTGCCGGTCGAGGCGGATGCCGCCGGCTATGCCAGTACGCCGGCCCAGAACTACGGCACGCTGAACCAGCTGGTCTCACGCGGTGACGTCGGGCAGCAGAGCTTCCTGAGGCTCGCCCTGCCGACGTTGCCGTCCGGCGCCTCCCTGGTGTCGGCGAGCTTGGGCCTCCGAACCTCCACCGACCCGACGGCGGGCAGCTCCGGCGCGCACGAGCTCCATCTGATGGACGGCGCGTGGGACGAGGCGACCCTGACCTGGAACAACCGCCCGACCACCGTGCGCGGCACGACGGCGCTCGGATCGCTCACGGGTGCCACCGCGACCAACACCGCCTACACCGCCGCGCTCGCCATCGACCAGCTCGCGCCACTGCTCGGGCAGGCGGTCACGGTCCGCGTCTCGACGGCGGGAAGCGACAACCTCCGCTTCCTCTCGCGCGAGGCCGGCTCGGCCGCGCAGCGGCCCGTGCTGACGCTCACCTACACCCTCCCTTGAGGGCGCGCCGCGGCACGAGTGTCGCGGGAAGGGCCCGGATGATCGCACCGTCATCCGGGCCCTTCGTCCTGCTCGCGTCACCCGCACTGCGGACTCCGTCGCACACACCTCTTATAGGGGTGTTCCGAGGGGGTCTTATAGGGGTGTTCCGAGAGGGTCTTATAGGGGTGTTCCGAGAGGGTCTGAGAGAGGCGTTCCAAAGGGGGGCTCAGGCCCCGACCACGAGGTGCCGAGAACGACGAGACGGGGGCCGCATCACGCGACCCCCGTCCGTTGGTGAGCCCGACGACGGTGGCGGGCTCACGACGGCGCGCGACGCGCCGACAGCGTCGTGGTCGAGCCGCCCGGTCGGGCCGGGCTCGACGTGCGACGCACGGTGGAGCGGACGCTCGCGATCGCGGCGCCCAGGCTGCGTGAGAAGGCCGCGACGGCGGCCTCCTCGGTGAGGATGCGTCGGCGATAGCTCTGCGCCGCGGCGCCATAGCGTGCAGCCCGCTGCGGATCGGCGGCGAGCTGCTCGGCGGCCGTCACGAGTGCCGCCGGTGCCGCCGCGGGAACGATCGGTCCCGCTCCTGCTGCCTCCATCTCCGCGAAGGTGGTGCTGGTGGTATCCACCGCCGCGAGCACGGGCCTCCCCGCGGCGAAGTACGAGGTGAGCTTGCTCGGCACCGACATCTCGGTCAGCCCGGGACGCTCGTTGACCAGAAGCACGTCTGCGGCCGCGAGCGCCTGCAGGTAGTCCGCTTCGGGCAGCGGATCGATGAAGGTGACGGCATCCGCGCCCTCACGCTGCTGGAGCGCCGCGCGCTGACCGCCGTCGCCCACCAGGACGAAGCGCACGCGCGACCCTTGGGCGCGCGCGATCACGGCGGCCTCCACGACGTTCTCGAGGCCCTGCTTGGCGCCGATGGCCCCGGTGTGCAGGACGACGATCTCGTCTTCGCGCCAGCCCAGACGGCGCCGGGTGTCGGCGGGGTCGTGAGGCGCGGTCTCGGGCACGTGCGACCAGTTGCGCACGACATCGATGGGCCGGGTGACCCCGAGCTGCTGCTCGAGGGCGGCGCGGAAGCGCCGGTGGATGACGACCACGCGTTCGGATGCCGCGAGCAGGCCGGCCTCGACCGCGCCGATGGCGCCCGCGCCCGTCCCGCCGCCGGCCTCTTGGACGCCGAGCGCATAGATGTCCTGCACCCAGGTCACGACGGGGATGCGCCGCATCCTGGCACGGAGGGCGATCAGACGAGATGCGAGGAGTGCGGGGGATACCACCACGACGGCGTCGGGGTCGTCCCAACGGCACATCAGCGCACGCGCACCGAACGACACCTCGAACAGGGCCCGTTTGATCGTGCTGGGCACACGCGGGACGTAATGGCGCACCCGCCGCACCTTGACCCCCGACACCGTCGCCTCCGCGGGGAGGCCGCGGAATTCGTCAGGCGTGCGCCACCAGGGGTAATGCGGATACGAGGTGATGACGCGGACGTCCCACCCCTCGCGGGCGAGACCCTCGGCCATTCCGGTCGTGTACGGGCTGACGCCGGTGGGCTCCGGCGCGTAGTTGATGCCCACGAACAGGACGGAGCCGGGGACGGAGTGAGGCTGCGGGCTCATCAGTAGGCTCCCACGGGTCGGAGCATCACCTTGACGGTGCGCCACATGATCATGAGGTCGAGGGTCACCGACCAGTTCTCGACGTAGCGGAGGTCCAGCGCGACGCTGTCCTCCCACGACAGGTCGCTACGGCCGCTCACCTGCCAGAGGCCGGTGATGCCGGGCTTGATGTAGAGGCGCCGGAAGACGCGACCCTGGTAGTTGCGCACTTCCGAGGGCAGCGGTGGGCGGGGTCCGGAGATGCTCATCTCGCCGCGCAGCACGTTGAAGAACTGTGGCAGCTCGTCGAGCGAGTAGCGGCGCAGGATGCGTCCGACGCGGGTGACCCGCGGGTCGTCCCGCAGCTTGAACAGCGGCCCGGCGCCGTCGTTGCCGGGAAGCAGCTCGGCGAGCTCCTGTTCGGCGGTGTCGGTCATCGAGCGGAACTTGTACATGGTGAACTCCCGCCCGTCGCGACCCACGCGCTGCTGACGGAAGAACACCGGCCCGGGGGAGTCGAGCTTGATCGCGAGCGCGATCGCGGGGGTCGCGAATGCGACGGCGGCCGAGGCCAGCGCCCCGACCGCGAGGTCGAGCAGGCGCTTGAGCGTGTGGGCCGCGCCCTCGAAGACGGGGATCTTGACGTGGATGAGGGGCAGGCCCTCGATCGGACTCAGGCTGATGCGCGGGCCGGCGACGTCGGCGAGGCGGCTCGAGACGATGAGCTCGGCCGCCGTGCCCTCGAGCTGCCACGCGAGCGATCGCGTGAAATCGGGATCGTCATCGGGCACGCTCGCCACGACGATGGTGTCGGCGTTGACCTCCCGCGCGACCCGTGCGATGTCGGCTGCGGAGTGGACCGCGTGCACCCGACCGGGATCGCCGACGCCGTCGTGGTCGGTGAGGGCGAGCGCGATGACTGCGAAGCCGTTGTCGGCCAAGGCCAGCTGGCGCGTGACGTAGTCGACGTCGCGGCGGCGCCCCGTGATCAGCGTCGGCGATGCGTACTCGCCCCGTCGCCGTCGCGTGCGCAGCCAGGCGCGCCACCGCCATCGGGCGACCAGGAGGGCCGCGAGACCGGCGGGCAGGGCGATGAGCATCTGCATGCGCAGACCGTTCCACTGCGCGATCTCGAACGCCACGGCGAGCATGCCGAACGCCACGCCCGTGGCATTGGCGACCCGCTTGTACTCGGTCGATCCGGTGCCCATGATGCGCGGCTCACGCGAACCGAAGAGCGTCAGAGCCGTCAGCCACGCCAGCAGCGTCGCCGCTGCCGTCGCGAAGGCGACCGGTGCCGACGTGCCGGTCTGAACGGTGAGCACCCCGGCCGCGCCGACGGCGCCGACGGTGCTCAGCGTGTCGGTGACGCGCAGCCGCCGTGCGTAGCGGCGTTCCCGCTGACGTCGCAGGGCGAGGCTCGGCTGCCGCCGCGGCGACACGGCCGGATCTCGGACATCGCCCGAGGTCATTCCGGCGCGGTCGTCGACGGCGGTCATTGCCTCGACCCGACGCCGGATTCCGGCATCCGATCGGTCGCATGACGAACACGCATGATCTGCTCCCCCCAATGGAACATCGCGACGATGTCGCTCAGACGGACACGCGTTCCCAAGCGCGCACCCGTTTGCGTCGGATCTCTCCGCGGCCGTCCCAAAACGACCGTGCTCTCGATTTCTACACCATCGGCGGCTCCGGGGGAAGTGCTGCGGAGGCATTGCCCGGCGCGTCGTCGGGGGCGCCCCGTGAGCCGCGACACGCCGAGTACCGAATACGGGTCATTGCGGTGTACTGTCGATCGCACCGGCTCTACGCCGGTATTGGGGAATTCGTCCGCCGGGTGGGACCGGGGGTCGACGTGACATGCGTTTTGGGGGCGCTATGACACAGCGGATCGGGTATGCCGCCGGGGCGTTCGATGTCTTTCACATCGGGCACCTGCAGATCCTTCGGCGTGCGCGGGAGCATTGCGACGTCCTCATCGCAGGGGTGGTGAGCGACGAGATGCTCCTGCGCACCAAGGGCATCTCGCCGTTCATCCCCACCGACGAACGCGCCGAGATCGTGCGACACATCGACTTCGTCGACGACGTCCACATCGAACGGGTGCCCGACAAGCTCGACGCCTGGCGCGAGGTGGGCTTCACCCACTTCTTCAAGGGCGACGACTGGCGCGACACCGAGCGCGGGCGCGAGCTCGAGCGGCGCTTCGCGCGGGTGGGGGTCGAGGTGGTGTACTTCCCGTACACCGCCCACACCTCCAGCACCCAGTTGCGCCGTGCGCTCACCGCCGCGGCAGATCGGGGTCGCGCCGCAGCCTCCGCGTAGCGTCACCGGCTGGTCGCGGCGTTCGCTAAGCTTTCGGCCAGCGAGAGATCGACCCGCCGAGTTCGAGGGGGCGGATGTGACCCGGGGGCAATTGTCGCGACGTCGTCCGCGCGTGCGCCCGGGGACCGCGATGTGGTGGGATGCCGTCACGAGTGGACGGTTCTTCACCATATGGAGCGTCGTGGTCGCGCTTCCCCTCGGCGTCCTGGTGCTCGCCCCCTACGCTTCCGTCGAGGCAGCGTCCGACCTGGGTGCCGCTCTGGTGTCGTCGCTGGCGGTGACCGTCGTGCTCATCGTGGTCCTGGTGCCCGTTGCGCTCGCGGAGCGCCGGCTGCCGTGGGGCGCCGCGCGGGGCGTGGTGGTCCTGACCTCGCTCGTGGCCGCTGCCGCGGCCCGACCGTTCCTCAACGAGGCGGCGACCGTCGGCGTCTTCGGGCTCTCTCCCGACCCCGCCTGGTTCGAGCGCATCCTCACGAACGTCGTCGCGTGGGTCAGCGTGCTCTCGCTCGTGGCGATCACCGAGCAGCTGTATGCCAGCTCGCACGCCGCGATGGCGCGTTTGAGCGACGCGCTGCGCGCCGTGAGCGACGAGCAGCGCCGCGCCGGCCGCTTCGAGCGCGAGAGCCGTGAGTTCCTCGAGGCCGAGATCGGCACCCTCCGCGATGCGCTCTCCGCGCTGCTGCTGTCGAAGCTCGAGTTCGAGAACGTCCGCGACTTCTCCGACATCGTGCGGACGGCCAGCCATCGTGCCCGCGCACGCGCGCGGACGGCACTCGCCGACGTCCTGCCCGATCGCGCGACGATCTTCCCTCCGCCTCCCGGCCGGTCGTTCCTCGCGCGCCTGCGACCCGCCCCGGTCGCCCTGGCGGGGACGATCTTCGCGGCGGGCAGCGCGCCCTTCGCATTCCGCACGGGTGGCCCGATTCTGCTCCTGGTGGTCGCGTCGGGTGTGCTCGGGCTGTCGCTGGTCGCCGATCACGGGGTGCGACGGCTCTCCCGACACCGGTCGGTCCGCGACCGCGGCGCGATCCTCGTGATCGTGTGGTCGATCACCGGGCTCGTCGTGGCAGGGGCGGGGGCGGCGGTCGCGGGCGCCGGGGGGCTCGTCCCGCTCGTGACGATCATCGCCCTGCCGGGGATCGCCGTCATCGCGGCGTTGTGCGCCGACGCCGTGCACCGGGGCCGGGTCGAGGCGCGACGTCTCGGACGCGCGCTGCGCGCCGTCGTCCGCTCGGCGGCCGAGCGTTCGACGGCGACGCGCCAGTCGCTCGTCCACGCGTCGGACGTCCTCCACGGGCGGGTGCAGGGGACCTGTGTCGTGCTCGCTGCCCGGGTGGACGATGATCTCGCGACCGCGTCGGACATCGAGGAGTTCGAAGCCGCGGTGGCCGACGCGCTCACCGACGCGCTCGGCACCACCGGGCCGGGAACGAGAAGGGTCGCCGGGTTGGACGAGACCGTCGCGGCATGGCAGCCGGTGCTGGCCGTCGAGTCACGGGTGGACGCGGGGGCGAAGTCCGCGATGTCCGACCCGCTCGTCTCTGTGCAGGTGGTCGCGGTCGTGGCCGAGGGGCTGGTCAACGCGGTCAAACACGCGTCCGAGAGGACGGCGTTCATCGAGGTGACCAGCGCCGCCGACGGCGGGCTGACGGTGCGGGTCATCAGCCCCGGGGAGCTGCGCGAGGATCCGGCGCGCGGGGGGTTGGGGATCATCGCCCTCGGTCCGACGGCCCGGGTGTTCCAGCGCTCCGGCGACGTCGTCCTCGAGGCGTCGGTGCCCGCCGGGGGAACCGGTCTCGTGGGTGCCGGTCAGGCCGGCGGTGCACTCCACGACAGCGATTCGATGTAGCGCAGCAGCACGCCCTCGCGCAGCGCCCACGGCGAGACCTCGAGCTCGTCGACATCGAACGCGCGCATGGCCTCGTGCAGCACGACCGCTCCCGCGACGATCTGGAACGTACGGTCGGCGGTGATCCCCGGCAGCTCCTGGCGCGCCGACGCGGGGAGGCGGGCGAGGCGCGGGATCCACGATCCGAGCGCGGACCGGGGCAGCGTCATCCGCTCGATCCCCGACCACCCCGGCACCGGGTAGCCCGCCAGCTTCGCGAGCGAGCGGATCGCCTTGGACGAGCCGACGACG